>DASWZN010000023.1:0-33143 GCA_036404435.1 Bryobacteraceae bacterium | reverse complement strand
GTGCCCGTACCACAATAGCCGGGTTTGTTTGGAGATGATGGAGCGGCTGAAGGGGGCTTAAGCCCGCCGCCGGCGCTTCGCGATTAGGCCCAGCAGTGCGAAGGCGCACACCGCGAGCGATGCGCTGGCCGGTTCCGGAACGGTCGGGTCTCCCAGAACGTCGAAAGCGCCCTGCCTGTCGGTCTCCGTCTCACAACCGGAACACCATATTGGGCCCGTCTGGCCGATGTTGTTCATGTTCCAATCGGCCTCGGCGTCAGGGTCATCGGCATTCGCAGAAGCCAACAGCCAATATTGAGTGCCTGCGGCGAGAATGATGGTGGTGCCGGGGGTGACGGTTTCGAGCCCGCAGCAAGATCCAAAAGACTCCGTTGCTGAGATATCCGTCCAGGACGCGAGCACGGAACCCGGCACTCCGCCGCTGTCAGAGTACAGAGTCAAGTCGAACTCAGACGGGGTGCTGTACCCGATCCCGACGTCGATCTGAGTGAGCACATAGGCACCGGTACCGGACGGCGTAAATGCCATGGCCGGGCCCCACTGACCAAGCCCGGAGCTCGGACCCGAAATCACGTAGGCCGCGGTGTCATCGTACAAGTTCGCGGGGGCGGAGTTGAAGTTGCTGAAAAGGGTCACCGGGCCGGCTTGCGCGCTCATCGCCGCCAACAGGATCACCACTGGCACTACCCACACGTGAGCTGTCCGCTGCATGAAAGCAGGGTAGCAGAAACGCCGGGCGCAAGACAAGAGAAAAGTGTCTACTGTTCTCAATATCTGATGGCTGAGGGCTGTTCGCCCCCCGCGGTCTTTCAGTTGTCGCCTGTGACGACGCGCGCGCTGCCGTACAAGGCGCGCAAGACGTCGACCTGTTCCGTGGCGGCGGGGGCGGCCAGGAACCACGCCCAGCGGGGCTGCTGCTCGAAGAAGGCGGGGGCGGGAAGGCGGCCGGTCAGGCCCAGGCCGATCACTTTGCCCACGCCGAAAACGGACAGCTCGGCGTCGCGGCGCCAGCGGGAGTTGCCGTCTTCGATGTCGATGGAGAGCGCGTCGGCATAGTCGAGGCCGGGAAAGAAATCGCTGTACGCGCCGGGTGCATTGGGCCCGAATCCGGAAGCGGCAGCGTTCCACACCCAGACCAGGTTGCGCAGGTGCTGGTGGTTCACGAGGCGATCGAAGAGCTGGCGGTAGAGAGCGGCGGAGCCGCGGCTGCCCTTGCGGCCGGCCCACCAGAATCGCGTGCCATTCGACTGCGGATAGGGTCGCCAGAGGACCGCAACGCAGGCCTCCTGCAGTTGCTTCAGATCCGCGGCGACGGCGTCCACCTGGGCGCACCAGCGCTCGAAAAGCCGCGAGCCCGGCGTGAGCAGTTCGTTCCACTCGAAATCGGTGAGCTTGCCGGTGGCCGGCTCGTCGTCGGTGGGCTTCGCTGCGCGCCAGGTCAGCGTCACCAGCGCATGGTTGCGGCTCTGGCGCTTCGCCTCCTCGACGATAGCGGCGGCTTGCTGCGGTGCGCCCAAATCCGCGCCGTAGATGGCGGGGCGCTTGGCGGCGATTTCGAAGACGCGGTCCGTGGCGCCAGAGGGCGCCTGCGAGTCGTTCTCCTGGCCGCTCAGCGTGCGTTGTCCGGAGACGGCGCGCAACCGGGCGAGCAGCGCCTTGGCTTCGGGAGACGCCTGGGGCGTGACCAGCTCGGGAACCGGCTCAGCGGATGCTTTGCGAATCGCCGCTAGCGGCTCGGCGAGGCGGGGATCGTCGCGCGTCAGAACGTTGGGCGCAGTGTAAGTGGCGCGAAGGTCCTCAACCGAGTTGGCCCGTTCGACGATCTCGCTCCAGCTCATGAACCAGGTCCACTTGGGCTGCTCCTTCAAGATGGCCGGACTGGGGACCGCTCCCACTTCGCCCAGCGCAATCGGCTTGCCCGCGGCGAGCGCCACGAGGTCATCGTAGAAAGCCGGCTTGAACTCGCCGTAGATGTCGGCGGAGAGGATGTCCGCGTATTCCAAACCGGGAAAGTAGTCGGCGTACGGCCCCGAAGCGCCGCTGGGGGCGCCGGCGTTCCAGACCCAGATCAGGTTGTCGAGGTGGTGGCGGTTCACCAGCCGGTCGAACAACTGGCGGTAGAGCGCGGCCGAACCGTCCTTCCCTTTTCTGCCGTTCCACCAAAACCAGTTGCCGGTGATTTCGTGGTACGGGCGGAAGAGGACGGGGACCCGCGCGTCGCGCAGTTGCGCCAGGTAGCCGGCGATCACATCCACCTGCGCGCACCAGCGGTTGTAGAGCGCGCTGCCGGGGGTCAGCAGCTCGCTCCATTCGAAATCCGTGAGGTGGCCCTGGACGCTTTCGCGGAACGAGACGGGCTCGTCGTCGGTGGGCCGGACGGCGTGCCAGGTGAGCGTGACGACGGCGCCGCTGCGCCACTGGCGCCCGGCCTCCGCGATCAACTCGGGCCGGGCCAGGATGGAATCCTTGTCGGCGCCGGCTTCGAAGCCGAAATCCTGGCCGAACAGGGCGGGGTACCGGCCGGTGAGGTCGTAGGCGCGGTCCGTCCAGCGCGCGATGTGGTTGGCGTAGTTGTGCTGGCCCGCTAAGGTGTAGCGCCCCGAGATCGAGTAGAGATAACGCAGCAACGCGCGCGCCTCGGGCGAAGCATGCGGGTTCACGGGCTCTTGCGCTCGAATCGGGAGCGCACAGAGAAGCAGCAAGACGGCGGCTGCCAGCCTCTTCATGACCGTTACCTCCTTCGGGACGCCAAGGTCCGCTCCTTGACGGCCGCGGTTCGGTGCTGTCGTGCGGCGCGGAACCGGCTGAGGGCCAAGACTCAATGTACCCCAGTCGCAATGTGGTAAGGTCGTCAGCATGGCATACGATGATTCCTTTTCGAGGCGCTCGTTCCTGGCGCTCTCGGGTGCGCTTCCGCTCGCGGCGAGCGTGGGAGGCGGCCAGCGCATCCCCGTGGGGCTCGAACTCTATTCGGTGCGCGGCGATCTCGGCAAAGATCCGATGGGCACGGTGCGCGCCGTGGCGAAGATGGGTTACCAGGTGGTGGAGTTCTACGCGCCTTACTACGACTGGACTCCCGAGTATGCCAAGGACGTGCGAAAGCTGCTGGACGATCTGGGAGTGCGCTGCAACTCGACGCACAACGGCGCCGCGACGCTCACGGCCGCCGGGCTGCCGAAAGCCATCGAGCTCAACCAGATTCTGGGCGCGAAGTTCATCGTGATGTCGAGCGCCGGGAAGATCGAGACGCTGGATGGCTGGAAAGCCGTCGCCGATCGGCTCACGCAGGCGGCAGAAACGCTGCGGCCTCTCGGGCTGCGCACCGGCTATCACAATCACCAACTCGAGTTCACGCCCCTGGATGGCAAGCGCCCGCTCGAAGTGATAGCGGCCGGCACGCCCAAGGATGTGATGCTGCAGCTCGATGTCGGCACGTGCGTCGAGGCCGGTTCCGACCCGGTGGCGTGGATCGAGGCGAATCCGGGCCGCATCAATTCGATTCACTGCAAGGACTGGACGCGGGCGAAGGGCTACGAGGTTCTGTTCGGCGAAGGCGACGCTCCGTGGACCAGGATCTTCGCGGCTGCCGAATCCACCGGCGGCGTCGAATTCTACTTGATCGAGCAGGAGGGCAGCCAGTTCCCCGAGCTCGAAACCGTGGAGCGGTGCCTGGCCAACTGGAAAAAGATCAAGGGTTGATCGCGGCCTCGACGGTCGTGATGTCCACCAGGCCCTTCAGGCCGTAGAGCGCGGGCAGAAGCTGCGCGGCGGGATAGCGGCGGCGCAAATCGGCCACGCGTTCGGTGCCCGTGCGATAAGCGGGCAGGTACATGCGGCCGAGCAGCGGGTGACGCCCCCAGGGCCCCGCAAGCTTGGCCGCGCGCTCGGCTGAGACCAGGTACTCGCGGCGCAGGACCTCGGCCACGTCCGGCTGCGGCGCGCCCTCCTTCCAGGTCAGGTAGGACGACTGGTTCTTCGCGTCATCCTGAAGCAGCGCGAGCAGCACGCCGATTTGCAGATCCTCATCCTCTAGCTCGTCGACGGAGGTCACACCGTGCGCGATGAGCACGGCGTTGTTGGCAATGCCCTCGAACAGCGTCGCGGCGCGCGTATTCATGGTGAGCACCGTGGCCTCAAAACCGACGGCGCCGCAAACGTACAGGTTCTGCAGGTAGCCGAACGTGGTGACGTGTCCCGGCACGACCTCGTGGCTGACGAGCTGCTCGAACTCGGGCACGGAGATTTGGAGCGAGGCGTTGATCTCGTAAGTCGCCTCGTATTCGGGGAGGCCAGCGGCAGTCCGCGCCCGGCCGAGGTAGTTCATGGAGCCGGAGAACCAGGCGTCCTTGATGGGGAGGAAGCTAATGTGGGCGCGCGGGACGCCGGCCATGGCGGCCGGCAGGTGCGGCAGCAGATTGGCCACCGACAGCCGATCGTATGCGGCGATGACGGCGTTGCCCAGCGCGCGCACCGAGGCCATGGGGACCAAGCGCTCCCGGCGCCAGGCATCGACGGCTGCCAGCAGCTCCTCGGGGGTGCGCGAGGGATGGCCGGCGCGAGCCAGCAGCTCGGCCACGCGCTCGCGTTTGGGCGCGGGATTGGAGGGCGACGGCGCGGCGCCGGTGGAAGCCCGAACGGCGCGCTCGTACGGCACCGGCTCGCCCTTGCCGAGGACCTCCATCGCCAGGTCCCACATCACCTCGAAGCACGCCGCGAGGCCGCGGATGTAATCGCCGCGCGGTCCCGGCGCCGATGCGCCCTCGGCGGCAAGACCGCGGATTGCGCCGCGGACGTCCACCGCGGCCAGATAGGCGTCGATCGCCGCGCGGTCCAGCTCCTTCGCCGCCACGCCGCCCGAAGCGCGCACGAGCACCGCCGCGGGAGCCGTGTAGGCCGCCGGCAGCGGCTCGTCGGAGAACCACGAATCGGCGATGAAGCGGCCCGTCCCCGAAGCGCACATCACATCGCCGCCCCACAGCGTGTCGATGCCGAGAATGGCGTTGCCAACCAGTTCGTTGAAAGTCATGTTCGCTCCCTCTTTGACGGACATTGACCAGGCAATTCGATCGAAACCTTCACAATGGCAGACGACAGTACCTACTCCCTGGCTGCCGGAAGTCGTGGCACCTACTTCTCAGTGGATGCCAAACAGGAATAGTGGCAACGTCATCCAAAACAACGTTGCGAAGATGGCAACAGTGAGCATCACTTTGCCTTTGGTTCGTGACTCCTCGTCGAATCTATAGACCTGCCGTCCGCGTTCTGTACCGAAGGCGATACTGAAGGCGATCAGTACCCCGATGACTCCACCCAGAATCGCGAAGGTGTACCCTGCCAACATCCGTTCCTCGCTCACCTTGGATGGTCCCTTAGGAATCTCTCGGTCTGTCGCAATAGGCCCGAACCGGACGTAAGCGCACAGGGCCAGGAACATTCCCGCGGAGACGAGTTGCGAGACGGCGTCGTGGTCGTAGAACGGCGTCGTGATCAGATCTTCACGGTACCAATGAAACAGCCGCAGCGAAGCCCCGAAGACGCCGCCGAGCGCGCCGCCCGCCATCAGCCCCGAAGCGATGATGACGCCGCGCTCGCGGATCGCCGCGCCGCGCTCGCCGCCCGCGCGCTCGGAGCGCTTCCCCAGGAAGTGCGAGAGGAACCCGCCCACCAAAGCCGGTGTGTTCAGCTCCAACGGCAGGTACATGCCGAGCGCGAAGATCAGCGCGGGCACGCCGAGCATCTCCATGATGAGAGCAATCATGCCGCCGACGCCGAACAAAACGTAGGCCACCGGCTGCTGGCTCATGAATCCCTGGACCAGCGCCTTCATAATGGAGGCCTGCGGCGACTGCAGAACGGTTCGCAAATCGCCCGGCGCAGCCTCGCCGAATTGGTAGACTTTGGCCAGCATCACGATGGTCAGGCCGCTGGCGAGCGCGGCCGCGAGCACGCCCACAAACTTTACCTTCTCCTGTGCGGCGGGCGTAGAGCCGAGCCAGTAGCCTGCCTTGAGGTCGGTGATGAACTGGCCGGAAACAGCGAGCGCGGTACAGACGATTCCGGCGATGGTCATGACGAAGAACATGCCCGCGGTCCCCGTCAAGCCGAATCGCAGGAGCACCACGGAGGAGATGATGATGGTCAGCATGGTCATGCCGGAAACCGGGTTGCGCGCCGTGGTGGCAATGGCGTTGGCCGCCACCGAGGCGAAGAAGAAGGAGAACACCAGCGTCATCACCAGGCCGGTGGCGACGATGGCGAGCGAGCCCGAAAGCCGTCCCATCAGGACCGCAACCGCCAGGGCGCTGACGACGACGCCGAGCAGAATGGACATCAGGGGGATGTCGCGGTCTGCGCGCTCCTGCGCCGGCGCCTCGCCGTGCCGGAACGCGCGCGCGGCTATCCCAAACGAGCCGGCCACGATGCGCAGCGATTTCACGATGCCGAAGATGCCCGCCGTGGCGATGGCGCCCACGCCCACGAAGCGCACGTAGTTGCGGAAGATCTGCACGGCGGTCATCTTGGCTATGGGCACGGTGGCGGGGTACACGGCGGTATCGGGAAGGTGGCTGCCGATGAACCAGACCAGCGGCACCAGCACAAAATTCGCAAGCACGCCTCCGGCGCACAGGATCATCGAGCTGCGCAGCCCCATCACGTAACCCAGGCCGAGAATGAACCCGATGGCGTCGAAGTTGAAGACCGCACGGGTGCGCTCGGTGAGGGCGCGCATGGCGGGGAGGAATTGGAAGTTCAGGTTCTCCTTCCAGACCTGAAAGGTGGTGACGAAGAAGTCGTAGACGCCCGCGATGAACGTTGCCTGGAGCAGCAGCCGGGCCTGCGAGCCGCCCTTCTCGCCGGTGACGAGCACTTCGGTGATGGCTGTGGCCTCGGGGTACGGCAGCTTGCCGTGCATATCGCGCACGAAGTAGCGGCGCAGCGGGATCAGGAACAGCACGCCCAGGCAGCCGCCGGCCAGGCAGATGAAGACGGTCTCGAGAGGGTGCGGAGAAAGCTTGAGGATGTAAAGCGCCGGGAGGGTGAAGATGGCGCCGGCTACCACTCCGCCGGCCGCGCCGCCCATGCCCATGATGATGACGTTTTCGAGAACGGACGAACGGCGGCGGTAAACGCGCGCCAGACCGATGGCCAGGATGGAGATGGGAATCGCCGACTCCATCACCTGGCCGACCTTGAGGCCGGAGTAAGCCGAAGCGACGCTGAAGACGACGCACAGGACCGCGCCCCACACGACCGAGCGCCAGGTCAGCTCCGGCAGGCGCGCCTCGGCCGGAACCATCGGCTGATAGACCGCCCCAGGCGCGAGCGGCTTGTAAGCATCCTCGGGAAGCGTCTTGGTCATGGGCCGACCCCCTGTAGCGGGATTATAGCGCGGGCGGGAGAGAGGGCGGCTGTGCCGGGCTCCGGATGCGCGCCCTCGCCGGATCCCGGTCTAGCGACTGGACACGACCCTGACCGGCGCGCGAGAATGGCGTACGCAAGGGGGATATTCCATGACGCGCAGGGATTTGGTGCGCACCACGGCGGGCGCCGTAGCAGCGGGTGCGGCCATGCAATCCAAGTTGCTGGAGCCGCTTCTGGCGGCACAGGACTTTTCGGGCCGCGCAGCCGGCCAGAAGATCCGTTTTGTCTCCATCGGCACTGGAATTCGCGGCTCCGATCTGCTGCGGTCGGCCCGGCAGGCGCCAGCGGGGGTATTGGTGGGCACGGCCGATCTTTACGACATGCACCAGCACGCGGGAAAGGAGGCCTGGGGGGCGGACGTCCCCACCACGCGCGACTACCGTTCCCTTCTCGATCGCAAGGACGTCGATGCGGCGATCGTGGCCGTACCCGACCACCAGCATCGCCGCGTGGTTCTGGATGCCGTGGCAGCGGGTAAAGACGTCTATTGCGAGAAGCCTATGTCGCACAACGTGGCCGACGGACTGGAAATGGTGAAGGCGGTGCAGTCGGCGAAGCGCGTCTTTCAGTGCGGCAGCCAGCGCGTCAGCAGCATCGTGTATAAGAAGGCGGCGGAGATCTATGCCTCGGGACGGCTGGGAGAGGTCCATTACATCGAGGGCCACTCGGATCGCAACTCGCCTTCGGGCGCCTGGGTCTACCCCATCGCGCCCGATGCCACCCCGCAGAGCATCGACTGGGCGGCGTTTCTGCGCGACGCGCCGGCGCGGCCGTTCGACCCGGTGCGGTTTTTCCGCTGGCGCTGCTTCTCCGACTACGGCGAGGGCCTGGCGGGCGACTTGTTCGTCCACCTGCTCTCGGGCATACAGTGCGTGAGTGGCATCAACACGGTTCCCAGCCGCGCTTTCTCCAGCGGAAGCCTCACCCACTTCCATGACGGCCGCGAGTTTCCCGACCTGCTTGCCACGCTCTACGATTACCCCGGCATAACGGTGAACCTGCACTGCAACCAGAACAATGAGGCGGGCGAACCGATCGTCTTTTACGGCAAAGAGGCCACCATGGCGATCAACGGCAACACGCTGACCGTGACTCCACAAGACACCGCGCCGCGTCCGGAGGGCTACTCACTGAACGGCTGGACTGCGGCGGCGAAGAAGCAATACATGGACGAGTGGCACGCGGCGCATCCCGCGCCGCCCGCCAGCCTCCGGGAAGTGGAAAGCTACTCCGCGCCGCCGGGTTACGACGACACCGCCGACCATCTCGCGAATTTCTTCCATGCGGTGGAGACGCGAGAGCATCTGGTTGAGGATGAAGTTTTCGGCAACAACACCGCGATCGCATGCCACATGGCGAATCACTCGTTCCTCCGTGGCAACGTGGCCACGTGGGATGCGGTTGCGCAGACCGTCAAAGGCTAACTCAGCGCGCCGGCCTGCATTGGCCGTTCCCTCACGGGCGCGGTTCGGAAACCGGCGGCTCGACCGTCCGGTAGTAATCCCGCAGGACGTAGAACGCCAGCTTCCGGTTGCCGCGGTCCGAGTACAGGCCTTTGCGGTTGAAGAAATCCTGAATCCCAGAGAGCTGGCGGCGCGGCGAGCGGAAGTCCATCAGGATCCAGGGCACCGTGCCGCTCAGGAACGGAATGCGCTTGAACATCGCCACCTGGTGGCGGTACACGTTGGCTTGAAACTCCTCGGTCCAGGCCGTCATGTCGTCGCCGTGCAGGCCTTCCAGCGCCTCGGCGCCGAATTCGCTGAACACGAACGGCTTGTCGCAGGCGGTCTTCCACTCGGCCCGGTCCGGCTGGTCCGGAGGCCCCACGTACCAGCCCAGATACTCGTTGCAGGAGACCACGTCGAGGTACTGGCCCAACGGGTCGTCCACCATCATGGTGTTGCCGAGGTAGTGGATCTCGAGCGCCGCCGTGATCAGGCGCGTCGGATCGAGCTCACGCGCCTGCCCCGCCAGCGCGCTCATGAACTTCAGCCTGGCCTCGACGCGCGGAGTCTCGTTGCCCACCGACCACAGAATCACCGAGGCCCGGTTCTTATCCCGCGCGATCATCTCCTCCAACTGGCGCTGGGCGTTCTGGAACGTCTCCGGGTTCTCCCACTGGATCGTCCAGTAAACCGGGATCTCGGACCACACCAGCAGGCCCATCTCGTCCGCGGTGCGGGTCATCACCTCGTCGTGCGGATAGTGCGCCAGCCGGACGAAGTTGCAGCCCAGGTCTTTGGCCCAGCCGAGCAGGGTGCGCGCCTCGGCTTCGTTGAACACGCGCCCGGTGCGGATGGGCGCCTCGGCGTGGATCGACGCCCCGCGCAGGAAGATAGGCTTGCCGTTCAGCAGGATCTGCCGCCCGGAGGTCTGGATGGAACGGAACCCGATGCGGTCCGTCACCTGGTCGGATTCGGCCTCGATTGAGACATCGTAGAGCTTGGGATTCTCCGGCGACCAGAGCGCGAGCTTGGCGTCGAATGCGATCCGCGCGTAGCCGTCCGCATCCGTCTGGACACTGTTCTCTACGCCGGCCCCGGGAATCCGCACCGTAACGTTCTGTTCCTTCCGCGGGCCGTTGAGCCGCACCCAGCCGGCGATCCGGCTCTGGGAGCCTTTCTCGAGCTGCAAGAAATAGTCCTGGACGAAGGTCTCCGGCACGTCCACGAGGCGCACCTGGCGGGTCAGGCCTCCGTAGTTCCACCAATCGGTGTTGACCGTGGGAACCCCCTCGGGGTGCCGCTGGTCGTTCACCAGAACGATGAGGAAGTTTCCCTTCTCGCGCACCAGGCTGGTGATTTCGAACTGGAACGGAGTGAAGCCGCCCACGTGTTCGCCTAGCCGCTGGCCGTTCAGAAACACGATGGCGTCGTAGTTGGCCGCGCCGAACCAGACAAAGAGCCGCCGCCCGGGGCGCAACTGGTAATCGAAGTTGCGCTCGTACCAGACGCTGCCTTCGTAGAGGAACAGCTCGGGCCTCTGCGTGTTCCAATCGCCCGGCACTTCGAGTTGAGGCGAGGTGTCGAAGTCGTACTCGACGTGCTCGCTCTTCGATTGCGGCCTCCGGTTGGCCGCATAGCCGCCGCCCGCGATGGGCTGATGGCGATAATCGAAGTAGCCGTTGTCATACGGGTCCACGATGGTGCGCCAGGGCCCGTTGAGCGTGATGTTCTGCCGCGCGGTCACGTTCTGGATCAGATCCACGGGCGGCGCGGCCACGGCGCCAGCGCTGAGTGTGAGAATCATCGGTATCAGGCTCCCGGCTTTCATCTTCAGTATCCTTTCTCGAACGTCACTTTCAGCGTCTTGATCTCGTACGGACCGGTGGGAACAGTCACATTCCTCCCGTTCGAGGCCAGCGGCCACAGGCGGACAGTCCTCTCCATCAGATCCGTCTCCTCGAGGCCGACGGCCGCCTGGGGCAACCGCAGGTGCACGTCGCCCTTCTTACCCGCCGATTCGTAGAACCGGATCACCATCCCGTCGCCGTCTTCGGCCTTCTTGACCGCCGTCACCACCACGTTGTCTTCCTCGACCTGAAGGAAGGAATGCTCAGGAGGGAGGGTGCCCTGGTGCTTGCCCGCCCCCATGGCGATCAGAGGGTAGTTCAACTCATAGCCGCGGCGCACCGTTCCGGCCTCGCGCCAGCCGCCACCGTGCGGATAGAGCGAGTAGGTGAATTCGTGATGGCCCTCGTCGGCGTGCGGATCGGGCCACTCGGGCGAGCGCAGCAGCGACAGCCGCAGCACGTTCCCCTTGGCGTCGTATCCGTACTTGCAGTCGTTCAGAAGGCTGAAGCCGTGAGTGGCGTCGGAGAGATCGGCCCAGTGCAGCGCGGGGACTTCGAACTTCGCCTGCTCCGCTGGCGTGCGGCGCGTGGTGGGGCGTTCGATGGAGCCGTAGGGAATCTCGAACGTGGCGTTGTCGTTCGAGGCGCTGAGCGGGAACGCCACCTTCAGCAGGATGTGCTTTTCGTGCCACTCAACCTGCATTTTGACGTCGATGCGCGGCGCACCGGCGTACAGAGTAATGTCGCGGATGAAGGTCGAATTCTGGAAATGGTTCTCGACGCGGATGACGGCACGCAGCGGGCCGCTCTCGACCAGCGTCACTTCGTCGGCCTGGTTCAGGTCCCAGTGCTGCTTCTCGAAATCGGCGTCGATGTTCCAGGCGTCCCATTGTTTGGGCTTGTCCACGAAGGTCTGGAGCAGATTGCCGCAAGAGTTCGGGGCGAGGGACTCCGTGCCGCTGCGCTTGTCGAAGAGGCTGACGATGCAGCCGGTGCGCCCATCGATGCCGATGCGAAGGAACTCGTTCTCGAGCGAATAATGGGATTGCAGGCCCATCTGCTCGAACAACTCCTTGAGGCGGGTGGGAGCCACAGGCGCCTGCGCGCTACCGTTCACGTAGAGCGTGCTGTACCCAAGCGCCGGCGTGGTGGCTTCGACCAGCAAGCGCACGCGGTTCGTCGCGCGGTCCATGGTCAACACCTGGCTCTCGACGAGCTTGCCGGCGGAGTCGGTAACCACCGCGCTCGCGGCCGGCGCCGGCAACTGGGGCTCAATCTCGATGACCTCGGTTCGCGGCCACGCCAGCGGATTGAAGACCAGGACGGGCGCGCCCTCCCCGGTCGTGTTCACGCGGGACGTGATGTCCCGGAGCGCACCGTCCAGAGCCTCATCTCCCGCGCGCCCGACATCCTCCAGATTCAGCCTCGCGTCCTCGTAGTTCTGCGCGATCCCGGAGCCCGGCATGATGTCGTGGAACTCGTCGAACAGCAGCCGCTTCCAAGCGCCATCGAGCGACGCCTGCGGGTAGCCGCTCAGCGACGCCAGCGAGGAGAACTTCTCGGCGTTCAGCAGCAGATCCTCGGTGCGGCGGATGCGCTTCTTGGTTTCCGCCTGCGTAGTTTGGACGCCGCGGTGGAATTCGAGATACAGCTCGTCGCGCACGGTGGGAACGTCGAGGCTGGCGAGCTTCTTCTGAATGTCGTCGAAGAACCCGGCCGCCGTGCCGAAGCGCAGTTTCGGAAACACCGTGCCCGGCGCCTGGAGCCGGAGCGCCGTATCCAGCATGGTGCGCGTGGGACCACCGCCATGATCGCCCACGCCGTAGAGGTGCATCATCTCGCCGCCGAGCGACGGCGCGTACGCGGCCAGGTCCTCCGCCATCTTGGGCGGGTCGATGCCGTTGGCGTAGTCGTGCGGGAAATAGGTCAGGATGCGGCTGCCGTCGGGCGCCTCCCACCAGAAGAGCTTGTGTTGGATCTTGGTGGTGTCGTTCCAGTAGATTTTCTGGGTGACGAAATAGTCCATGCCGCACTTCTTGTAGATCTGCGGCAACTGCCAGTTGTAGCCGAACGAATCCGGGTTCCAGCCGATCCTCACGTCAACGCCGAATTTCCGCTGGAAGTAGCGCTTGCCGAGCATCACCTGGCGGACCAGCGATTCGCCGCTGGGCAGGTTGAGATCGGGCTCGACCCACATGCCGCCGACGATCTCCCAGCGGCCCTCCTTCACGCGCTGCTGGATCTCGCGGAACAGGGCCGGGTATTTCTCCTCCATCCATACGTAGGCTTGCGCCGAACTCGCCGTAAAAGTGAAGTCGGGGTACTCGCGCATCAGGTCCAGCGCGCTGCGGAACGTGTTGCGCACCACCTCGACGGTCTCGGTCCAGGGCCACAGCCAGGCCATGTCGATGTGGGAATTGCCGGTCGCGACGATGGTGAACTGCTTCATCCTGGAGTCGAGGGGCTGCAGTCTCTCCTGCGCCCGGCGTAGCGAGCTGTCGAAGGCCGGCTGATCCCCGCGGTCCAGAGCGCCGAGGTCGACGGCATCGACCGCTGCGGCTAGGGTTGGGTCGCCCGCCGCCACCAGAGGGATGGCCGAGAGGATCTCGGTCCGCAGCAGGCCGGGATCGGGACGGCCGGGCGGCGGCGAGACCGTCAGTTCCGCGCGCTCGATCCAGGTGTCGACGTCGTTGGCATCCACGCGCACGGCGACCAGGAACTTCTGGCCGGGCGCGGCCGCCTCGCTCAGCAGGATCGGCTGCTGCATGTCGCCGTCGGTTCGCGCCACAACCGAACCGTTGGAGAAGACCGTCAGCATCTCGGCCTCGTCGCTTCGGATGTTCAGATCGAGCCTCACACGCGCGCCGCGAATCTCGTACCCGCCGATCTTCTCGGGGATCTCGACCCACCGGCGCAGGACGCGCGGGCCCTTCCAGCGGTCGCCGGTCTTAGCGGTCTGCCAGGCGGAATCGTCGAGGTCCGGCGCTTCGGGATGCGCCGCGTCGGCGTGGCTGCGCCATTCGGGAAGCGGCAGCACGGTGATGGTCTGGAGACGGTCCAGCACCGGCTTCCAGGCAGCGGGGGGCGCGGCAGTCTGCGCGGCGGCTGCGCACGCGACGAGAAGAGGCAATACGAACTTCAAGGGCCGGGTCATTGCTTAACAGCTTATCGCGATGGCAGGCGGTCCGGACCGCGACTCCACGGTATGATGGCCCTTAATGCCGCCTCGATCCAGGAGCAAGCAACCCAAACCGCAAGCGCCGGCCCCGCGCGTTTGGAACGAGCCCGCATGGCTGAGGCCGGCCGTCATCGGCCTCGCCGTTCTGCTCCTGATCGGGCTCTTCTCGACGGAGCTCGACGATTCGGACGTCTGGTGGCATCTGAAGACCGGCCAGTACATTCTCCAGCACCACGCCTTGCCATCGCCGGACCCGTTCTCCTACACCGCGCACACCGGCGCCCCGGCGTATCCGGGCGAGGAGCTGACGCGCCAGTTCAACCTGACGCACGAGTGGCTGAGCCAAGTGCTGTGGTACGGCATTTACTCCGCCGGAGGTTTCCCCGCGCTCATCCTGTTCCGGGCGCTGCTGCTGGCCGCGATCTGCGGCATTACCGGATATCTGGCGGCGCGCCGCTCGAGGAGCTTCTATGGCGGCGTGGCCGCCGCCCTGGCCGTGGCGCCGGTGGCGGCGCGGTTCGCGTCAGATCGACCCGCCCTGCTCACGTTCCTGCTGGTGGCCGTCTTTCTGCTGGCGCTGGAGATGCGGCGCGGATTGTGGCTGCTGCCGCTCCTCTCCTTGCTCTGGGCCAATTTCCATGGCGGCTTTTTCCTGGGATGGATCGTGCTGGCCGCCTACATCGCCGGATCGCCGCGGGAGCGCCGGCTGTGGGCTGTCGGGCTGCTCTCGGTGGCAGCGTCCTTCTTGAACCCGAATCACTGGCGGATCATCGAGGTTTTGCAGCTCTATCGCCACAGCGCGCTGACCCGCGCGCTGGTCGAGTGGAGGCCGCCCGGGCTGTGGCGCCCGCCCTACATGTTCGACGTTCTGCTGTACGCCACGGCCCTGGCGCTGATCCTCGCGTGGCGCAAGGTGCGCGTGAGCGACTGGCTCCTGGCGGCCGCATTCGGGGCCGCCGCGCTCATGGCGTTCCGGAACATCCTACTGTTCGCGCTGCTGGCGCCCGTTCTGATCGCGACGTACTTTCCGATCAAATGGCGTTGGCCCCGATTCACCGGGATGGCGGTGGCCCTTCTGCTGGCGGCGGGGTTCGGCGTGGGGCTCGCGCAGGGCCGCTTTTTCCAGTTGCGAGCGGCCGAATGGCAATACCCGTCCGGCGCGGCGCAGTTTCTGATCGACAACCACATCACGGCGCCGCTCTTCAACCCTTACGAGGCCGGGGGGTACCTGATCTGGCGACTATGGCCCCAGGAGCGCGTCTTTATCGACGGCCGGGCTCTCAACGAGTCCGTCTACCAGGATTACCGCCGCATCCTCTATAACCGCGGCGGCAACCCCGTGGCCATGAGCGGCCCGCGCGCCGACGCACTCGGCCGCTACCGCGTGGGCGCGATCGTCATGGACAGCTTTCTGTATTTCGACGGCCGGCAGTATCCTCTCGTGACCGCGCTGCTGAGGGCAGCCAACGACGAATGGAAGCTGGTGTACCAGGACGCGCAGTGGATGGTGTTTCTGAGGCAGCCCCCGGCCGGCATGACGGTCCTCGAAAAGCCGGATGCCTTCGACCGCCTGGAATCCGAGTGCCTCTATCACATCGAGCGTGCACCCGAAGAATGCGGCTGTGCGCGCACGCTTGGCCAAGCCTTTCTCAATGCGAAGGACCTGGAGCGCGGCCGGCGGATGCTGGGGATCTACCTGTCCCATCCCCATCCGCCCGATCCCGAGGTGGAGAAGATCTACGGCCGCTTGTTTTCTAAGAGATAGCGCTTAGGCCAGCGCCTCCCTGAAGGGTCTTCCCCAATTTGATCGAGATCCGTACTAATATCTAGTGAGGAGCGAAACCCCATCGTGAATCCTGTGCCTCCGAGTCAGCAGGCACTTCCGCCGAGCGCAACCCGGTTCCCTTGTTGCCGAGTCCTTCTTTCCGGAGCTGGAATCGCGGCGAGCAGCCGCGAGCACCCGGACTCCAGCGAGTCGATTTCGATACCAGTAAGTTGTGGCGGGCGTCCCAGCGATTTGTCCGTGGTCTTGCTATTCTGTGAAGGCTCAGGCAAGGGAGACGTCCATTTATCCAGCGCGGCACGGCGCTGCGCGCGATGCGGTCGCCCCACGAGTTTGGCAGATACGAAAGGATATGCATGTCACTGACAAAAGGTCTCACCTATAAGGACTTCGGACTGGCGCAGAATCCCTTTCCCGAAGTGTCCCAACCCATCGCATTCGGCGGAATCGGCAACAAGAACCCGCTGAGCTTCGGCTGCTTCAACGCCACCGAGACCCTCCACGGCAAGACCATGGAGGAGCACCTGCCTTTTGCGGGCGCCAAGTGGCATTTCGACAACCCGCTGGCCGACATGTTCGGCCCCGGCACGGCCCTCCAGCCGTGGGATGACGGAAGCGGCACCTTGGAGAACGCGACGAACAAGCTCCAGGCGTTCTTCTACATGCTGTACCTGCTCGGCATCCGCAACTGGTGCTGGCACGACTTCGATTGCGTGCCGCGGTCATCGAGCCTTCCCGAGTTCTTCGAGAACATGGACAAGGTGCTGCCGGTGATGGAGAAGCTGCAGAAGCTGACCGGAATTCAGTGCGGCTGGACCACGCAGAACCTGTTCTCGCTGCCGCTCTACCGCGAGGGTGCCGCGACCGCCAACCAGGTCGGCGTGTTCGCCCATGCCTGGGCGCAAACCAAAAAGATGCTAGAAGTCGGCAAGCGGCTGGGCGCCAAGAACCACGTGTTCTGGGGAGGCCGGGAAGGCTACAACCACCTTCTCGCCACCATGCTGGGCGCGGAAACGAAGCACCTGGCGACCTTCCTGCATATGGCGGTCGACTACGCCAAGCAGATCGGCTTCACGGGCCAGTTCCTCATTGAGCCGAAGCCCTGCGAGCCGAGCGCGTTCCAGTACGACCATTCGGCGCTGGTGGTCATCGGCTTCCTGGTGAATAACGGGCTCGACAAGAACTTCAAGCTCAACATCGAAACCAACCACGCCCAGCTCGCTGGCCTCACGGTGCTGCACGAACTGACGGTGGCGCAGGAGCACGGGATGGTGGGCGGAGTCGACGTGAACGAGGGCACGTTCGGGAACGGCTGGGACACCGACCGCTTCCTAGGCGATCCCCTCATCGCGTTCGAGATCATGCACCCGGTGCTGAAGGCCGGCGGCCTCGGCAGCGGCGTGTTCAATTTCGACGCGCACCGCTACCGCTCGAGCTTCGCGCCGATCGACCTGATTCACGCGCACATCCTGGGGATGGACTCCATCGCCTGGGGGCTGCGCACCGCCGTTGTGGTGGCGGAAGACGGCGACCTCGAGAAGGCCGTTCAGGCTCGTTACGAGTCCTGGAAATCGGACTTCGGGAAGAAGATCGAAGCGGGCAAAGCCAGTTTCGATGAAATTGCCAAGCAGGGCCTTCCCGTGTCGTGGCAGCTCACGCCGGAGCAGAGCAGCCATCACGAGGCGCTGCGCTCCATCGTGCTGCGGGCCATGATGCGCGCCGTCCGCGGCTAATCGCCGCAACCGAGGCTTCAGCCGGGGACCGGCCCGCGCAAGCGGGCCGGTCCCCGGCGCCCACTGTTCTTCCCGACCTCTTTGTGGTGTGGGCAGGCGGTTTCGCCTGCCCCTTTGTTTCTTGGGTGGCTAGCCGTCTACGTGGCCATGGAAGAACGTGTCCAGCGCGGCCTTCTTCTTGGCCGAAAGCCCTCTGGAAAGCTGGTCCATCTCCTCCCGAGGCAGCGGTTGGAAAGTCCTGGCCAGGGCCACGTTCCGCTCCAGGATCTCGAGCGAGGGCATCCCGATCACCGCGCTCGCCACCGGCAGCGACAGGCAATAGTAGATCAGCTTCTCCGCCGGCGCCGCGCCCGTCAGCTCGTCCTGCGCGAAAACCTTCATGGCGATGATGCCCATATTCTTGCGCACGGCGACCGGGAGGGCGGTGGTCTCCATACTGGTGCGCGCGCCGCCCGGCGCGTAGCCTTTCTGCGCGGCGTTGAGCGCCATCTGGGTGCAGTCGAAATCGTGCCGCTCGAGCGCGGCCCGCAGCGTCTCGGGATCGCTGTGGGAGGTGATCCCGATGAAGCGCGCCATCTTCTGGTCGCGGATTCTGGTCACGGCCTCGTAAGCCCCGCCCTTCGCGCTGACCTTGGCCAGGTCGTCCGCCCCATCCAGGTGATGAATGTGGACCAGATCCACCTGGTCGGTCCGGAGGCGCTTCAGGCTCCCCTCCATGGCGCGCAGGGCGCCGTCCGCATCGCGCTGGCCGAGCTTGGTGGCGAGGAAGACTTCGCGCCGCCGCGTGCGCAGGACCTCGCCGATGCGACTCTCGCTCTCGCCGTCGCCGTAATTCTCGCCCGTGTCGACAACGTTGATGCCGAGATCCAGCGCGCGATGGAGCATTGCGATGGACGGCTCGCGCTTCAACTTGAGAAACCGGCTTCCCGCGCCGAAGGTGAGCATCGAAACGCTCACGCCCGTGCGGCCGAGAATGCGGGTGGGCATCGTCCCCACGGCGGCCAGCGATCGCGCACCCGAGCCGCCGATGGCCGCGGCTTCGAGAAACTGCCTTCTGGATACCAATGCGGACAATGAACGCGCTCCTTCTTACAGAATAACCAATGTCCACCCAGGTGAAACCGCCTGTGCCGTCATCAGCGCGCTGAGCTGAAGGGCTTCGCCGTCCTTCGGTATCATAAAGAAATGTTGCCTCTGAGATCCTTTGCCCTGATAGCCGCGCTCTTTGCGGGTCCGCTTGCCCCCGCGCAGACCAAGCCGCCTTCCGATGCCGCCATCGACAAACGCGTCGACGCCATCCTCGCCAAAATGACGTTGGAGGAGAAGATCGACTATATCGGGGGCGTGGATCAGATGTTCATCCGCGGCTACCCGAAGTATGGCATCCCGCGTCTCAAGATGTCGGACGGCCCGCTGGGCGTAAGGACCTGGGGGCCGACCACGGCCTATCCGGCTGGCATCGCCATGGCCGCCTCCTGGGATCCCGCTCTGGTCAAGCGCATCGGCACGATGCTGGGCCAGGACGCCCGCGCGCGTGGAGTCAACTTCCTGCTTGCGCCCGGCGTTAACATCTACCGCGCCCCGATGTGCGGCCGCAATTTCGAGTACTTCGGCGAGGATCCCTACCTGGCCTCGAGGATGGCCGTAGCTTATATCGAAGGCGTCCAGAGCCAGGGCGTGGTGGCCACCGTCAAGCACTTCATGGCCAACAACCAGGAGTGGGACCGGAACAGGGTCAGCTCGGATATGGACGAGCGCACCCTGCGCGAGATCTACCTGCCCACGTTCGAAGCCGCCGTAAAGGAAGCCAAGGTCGGCGCCATCATGGATGCCTACAATCTGTTCAACGGCGTGCACATGACCCAAAATGGGTACCTGAACACCGAAATCGTCAAGAAGGAGTGGGGTTTCGACGGCATCATCATGTCCGATTGGGGCGCCACCTACAATGCCGAGGCCGCCGCCGACGACGGGCTCGATCTGGAGATGCCTAACGCCAGGTTCATGAACCGCGCAAATCTCCTCCCCGAGGTTCAGATCGGCAGGGTGCCCGCCACCACGATCGACGACAAGGTCCGGAGAATCCTCCACAAGGCGATTCAATTCGGCTTCTTCGACCGCGACCAGACCGACAAGAACATTCCGCTCGACAACCCCGCATCGCGGGCAGTCGCCCTGGAGGCGGCACGCGCGAGCATGGTGCTGCTGAAGAACGACGGCAACCTGCTTCCGCTCGCGGCGGACAAACTGAAGACGATCGCGGTGATTGGGCCGAATGCCGCCGTCGCGGTGACTGGTGGCGGCGGGAGCTCGCAGGTTCAGCCGTTCTCGGCGGTGAGCGTTCTCGATGGCGTCAAGAAACTGGTCGGACCGCGCGCCGAGGTGCTCTACGCCTCGGGCCTCACCGTGCCGTCCGAGGTCGCCCAAACCACCGAATTCTTTACGGACGAGAGCCGCCTGGAGCCCGGACTCAAGGGCGAGTACTTCGATCACCGCTTCGATGGTTCTCCGGGGCTGGTGCGGACTGACAGCCACATTCATTTCCGGTTCACGAAGAGCTACAAGGAAGGCGGAGCGGAGCATTTCGTAGTGCGCTGGACGGGCTACTATTTCCCCACCGAGCTGGGAGGGCACGGGCTGTACATTAACGCCGAGAACGGCTACCGGATTTACGTGGACGACCGGCTGATCGCTCAGAAATGGTACGGCCAGGTCTTCATGCCTATCCCCCCCGCGTACTCGATGAAGGAGGGGGAGGCCCACAAGATCGTGATCGAGTGCCTCAAGTACGCGGACGACGTCAGCATAGACTTCGGCATTACCCCGGCCAAAAACGGAGATCTGGAGCGGGCCAAGGCCGCGGCCGCCAAGGCGGATGTGGTGATCCTCTGCGTCGGGTTCGACGCCACGAACGAAGGCGAAGGCGCCGACCGCACGTTCACGCTTCCCCCCGGCCAGGACGGCTTGATCCGCGCGATCCTGGCGGCCAACAAGAAGACCATCGTCGTGCTGACCGCGGGTGGAGCGGTGGACATGACCGCCTGGCTCGATCAGACGCCCGCGTTGATTCACACCTGGTATCCCGGCCAGGAGGGCGGCACCGCGCTGGCCCAGATCCTTTTCGGTCAGTACAGCCCATCGGGAAAACTGCCGGCCTCCTTCGAGCGGCGCTGGGAGGACAACGCCACGCACAACAGCTACTACGACTCGAAACACATCAACCGCGTCTCTTACTCCGAGGGCGTCTTCCTGGGCTATCGGCACTTCGACCGGGACGCCAAGGTCAAACCGCTCTTTCCGTTCGGCTACGGGCTTTCGTACACTACGTTCCAATACAGCAACCTGCGCGTGGCTCCCGCCCCGGGCGGCGAGGCCGTCGCCGCGGTGACTTTCGAAGTGAAGAACACGGGAGGCCGCGAGGGCGCCGAAATCGCCCAGCTCTATGTCGGAGACAAGCACTCCCACATCGAACGGCCGGTGAAGGAGCTGAAGGCATTCGCCAAGGTGAATCTGAAGCCGGGCGAGAGCAAGACCGTGCGCTTGACTCTCGATCGCCGGGCCTTCTCCTACTTCGACCCCAAGCAGCACCATTGGACGGCCGAGCCGGGCGAATTCTCGATCCTGGTGGGCAGCTCCGCAGCCAAGATCGACCTGGAGGGGAAGTTCACGCTGGAACGCTGAGAGGGCAACGAGCGCTTAGCCACTCCCGGAGGCACGCGAAGAACTCCTCGCGCACGGCTTTTTCGAGCCAGGGATAGTGCCCGCAGCGTTCCCACTCGCGGTATTCCAACTGGGGGATATAGGGCTTGAGGCTGGCCAGGATCATCCGGCCCGGATGCGGATCGGCGGCTCCGTGCAGCATGATCGCCGGCCCGCGGATGGCCGCAAACGCGGCGGGATACACGCCCTCCCGCTGGAGCCGCAGCATGTCGTCCCAGGTCTCCTGGTTGGCCCGCGCGTCGCTGGCTTCGAGCTCCAGCTCTTCGCTTGCCAGATCGCAGGAATAGAGCGGCAGGATCAACCGGGCCTTCGCCCGCAGTTGTTCGTCCGCGCCGGCGTGTTCCTCAGCCAGGTTTGCCAGGCGCAGCCGCAGTTCCGGGCCCATGCGAGCGTGGAGGGTCTCCTGCATTCGGGCTCGCGCGCCCGTATCGAACGTGCCGCAGCCCACCAGCGCCAGCGGTCCCGTGAAATCGGGGTGCTCGGCCGCAAACGCCAGCGCCAGCATGGCGCCCCAGGACGACCCCACCAGCGCCGGCCTCTCGCCCGAGCCCAGCGACCCGACCAGCGCGCACAGGTCGGCCACGTGCCGCGCCACGGTCAACGGCTCGCCGCCGCTCGCGCTCTGGAAGGGCTCCAGCACCCGGAACCGGCCCGCGAGGCCGCGCGCCACCGGCGCCATGTACCCAGGCGCTCCCGGACCGCCGTGCAGCACGATGACCAGCGGCCCCGATTCTCCGTAACTTCGAACCCGCATTACCGGCCCGCGCCCGCTTCGCGTTATAGTGGCTGCCAGGGGGATGCATCGATCATGGCAGTGAAACCCGTTCCTGAAGGCTACCATACCGCTACGCCCTATCTGATCGTTACGGGCGTGGCCCAGGTAATCGACTTTCTCAAGCTGACCTTCGACGCGCAGGAGATCCATGAGCGCACGACCCGGCCCGACGGCACGATCATGCACGCCGAGGTGCGGATCGGCGACTCGCCCATCATGCTGGGCGAACCCATGGGCCAGTTCCAGTCCATGCCGGCCTCCATCTACGTCTATGTGGCCGACACCGACGCCTGCTACCAGCGCGCCATGAAGGCCGGCGCTGCCTCTCTCATGGAGCCCGCCGACCAGTTCTACGGCGACCGCAACGCGGGTGTCCGCGACCCGGCCGGCAACATCTGGTGGATCGGCACTCACATCGAGGACGTCGCGCCCGAGGAACTGAAGCGGCGCGTCTCCCAGATGGGCCAGGCCCACGCCTGAGCTACTTCACCGCTCGGGCCTTGAAGAACGTGTAGCAGAACGTGCCGCCGGGTTCCGTTGCGCGGTACATGTCGGCGATTCCCCGGTCCCAGGTGGCCGCGTCGATCAGGCCCCATTCGAGCGCCTGCTCCCGCACCCCTTCCACCATGGCGATGAAGGTGTTCTTCGAGAAACCCTCGACCAGCTCCGGCCGGCTGGCATCCACGTAGACCATGCGCGGGCTCACATGTACGTCGCGGAATCCGGCCTCGACCAGAAGGGGATAAAGCCGCCGGCCGATCAGCGCATCGCCGCCCAGCCGCGCCTGGATCTCGATCAGGCACTCGACCGTGCGCGAGGCCTGCGGCGTCTGCGGATGGCAGTACCACGACCCGTGGTCGCCCTCGATCGCCGTGATCTCGCCGCCCGGCCGTAGGATGCGCGCCAGCGCGCGCAAAGCGCGGACCGGCTCGGCCAGGTGCTCGAGCACGAAGCAGACAAACACATGATCGAAGGTCCGGTCTTCAAAGGGCAAGTGGAACGCATCGGCCGCCAGGAAGGCCACGTCCGAGCGGCCAGCGCCCGCGCACTGGCTCCTGGCCTGCCGCAGAGAGGCGGGCGAAAGATCCACCGAGACGATGCGCGCCCCGGGGCTCGAAGCCGCGAGAAGGACGGTCTGGGCGCCGGTGCCACATCCGCACTCGAGCACGCGGCTGCCCTGCGGGTAGCGCGTATCGTGGTGTAGCAGACCGCTGAGGGTTGTGGCCTGGTCCGAGAGCCGCAGGCTCTCGCGATCCGAGTAGCCGTGGACGTAGGCGGCGTCGCTCACGGGGCCACCACCGGGCGAGCGTCCCCTCCCAGCAGTTCCTCGAGCAGCGGTTCTTGCGGGTAGCCCTGGCCCAGGCAGCGGCGAAATCCCTCACCGAACTCGATGCCGGCGAGCGCACCGCGCTGGCGCGCCCAGCGCTCCATGCGCAGTAGGGGATCGTCGATACCCAGGAACTGCGGCAGCCACTCGCGCTGGCTGCGATGCTGGGCCAGCAGCCGTTGCTTGCGCGGGAAGGCCGGTCCGATGTCCACCACGAAATCCGGCACGACGGAGTCGAAGGCTCCCGGCGGGTCCATGAAGTACAGGTGCGGGATCTTGGGAAGTGGAGGCACGGCGTTGGGAGCGCCGGTGCGATAGTTGGGCGTGGCCGCGGCGAACGCGCAATCCTGCACCAGGCTGCCGGCCGCCCGGTGATCGCATTGCGCATCCTCGGGCGCGGCCGCCAGCACCAACTCCGCCCGCGTGCGGCGCAGAATCTCGGTCACGCGGCGGCGCGCCGGCTCGTCGTTGAAAACCGCCAGATCGCGAAATTCCGCGCAGATATACCGCGCGCCCAAAAGCGCCGCGGCCGTGGTAGCCTCGCGGCGGCGGATGGCGGCGATCTGCTCCGGCGCGTACTCCGACGATCCGCAGTCGCCGGGCGTCATGGTGGCGATGACGACCTCGTGGCCTTGCGCGGCCAGCAGCGTGAGCGTGCCGCCCGCCAGGGCCTCGGCGTCATCGGGGTGAGCGTGGAAGGCAAGTATCCGCATAGCGCCTCTCGCCATTGTACCCGCGCCGACGGGCGACGGGCCCCGTCATTCCAGGCGGTGCAGCAGCTTCCGCGCGGCGGCGTGGGCCAGGATCACGTCTGGATCGCGCTGCAGCGCCTCCAGGTAGGGTTTCTCGAAAGCTCCGTTCGCGTCCCCTGGAGATAGAAGCTCGCGGGCCCGGCGCACCAGCCGGCTGGCTTCGGCCCCGCTGGGAGCCTCCTCCGCCTCCAGAGTCTCGTCGATCAACACTACCAACTGCGAGAGCACGCGCAGCCACGCGAAGGCCGGATCGTTCAGCGCCAGGTCCAGGAACTGCCTGCTGGAGCGAATCCGCTGGATGTCGCGTTCGTACAAGGCCCGCTCCGAGTTGAGAAGAACCGTGTGCAACTTCAGCAGTTCGTTCCGCAGCTCGGTAAGGCGCTTCCCCGGGTCCTGTGGTGACGGCTTCACTTTCTCATGTTGCCACAACGCCCGTCGCTCGTGGCTCGTCGCCCGTCGATCCGACCAGGCTACGCGGGCTTCGCACCGCAAGAGCCCGGCGGTCGCGAAGCGCCACGACTCGCCCTTACGGCCTTGCAACGGGCGACGGGCAACGAGCCACGCGCTGCTTTGCCTGCACAAAAGCGCGCCGCCGTCGTACACTCGAAAGAACGACCAGGAGTTGCGATGCCCGAAAAAGTTGCGGTATTCGACACGACCTTGAGAGATGGCGAGCAGGCGGCAGGAACGCGCCTGGGAAGCGGCGAGAAGCTGACCATTGCCCGGCAGTTGGCGCGGCTGAAAGTGGACGTCATCGAGGCCGGCTATCCCAACTCCTCGCCCGAGGATTTCCAGGCCGTCGAATCGATCTCGCAGGAGATCGAGGGCCCGACCATCTGCGCCCTGTCGCGCGCCGTGGCGGCCGACATCGAAGCCTGCGGGAGGGCGCTGGACAAGGCTCGCAAGCCCCGCATCCACACCGGCATCGGCGTCTCCGACATTCACGTCATGGGAAAGTTCCGTGACGAGAAATACGGAAAGACGCTCGAGGAGAAGCGCGCCCGCATCCTGCAAATGGCTGTCGACGCCGTGAAGCTGGCCCGGAGCTACGTCGGCGACGTGGAGTTCTACGCGGAGGACGCCGGCCGCGCCGATCCGGCGTACCTGTTCCTGATGCTCGAGGCCGCCATCGACGCGGGCGCCACGGTGGTCAACATCCCGGACACGACGGGCTACGCCGTGCCGGAGCAGTTCGGCGCCCTGATCCGGTCCATCCGCGAGAAGGTGCCCAACATCGGCCGCGCGGTCATCAGTGTGCACTGCCACGACGATCTGGGACTGGCGGTGGCCAATGCGCTGGCGGGAGTTGTCAACGGCGCGCGCCAGGTGGAAGGCACCCTCAACGGGATCGGCGAGCGGGCCGGCAACGCCGCCATCGAGGAAGTGGTGATGGCCCTCCGCACGCGCGCCGACTACTTCGGATTCGAAACCGGCATCGACGCCCGCGAGTTTTACCGCACCAGCCGCCTGGTCGCGGACATGCTCGGCATGGCCGTCCCCCCCAACAAGGCCGTCGTCGGCGGCAATGCCTTCGCGCACAGCTCCGGCATTCACGTGGATGGCTTCCTGAAGCAGCGCGAGACCTACGAGATCCTCCGCCCCGAAGACGTGGGCTTCTCCGAAAGCCGTGTGGTGCTGACCGCCCGCACGGGCCGCCACGGCCTCCGGGACCGCATCGAGAAGCTTGGATACTCGCTTTCTCCGGGCGAGCTGGACCAGACCTACGAGCGCTTCCTGGTGGTGGCGGACAAGAAGCAGGAGGTCTTCGACGAGGACCTCATCGCCATCCTCCATGACGAGCTTCACCCCGTGCCGGACACGTTCCATCTCGACTACCTGCAGGTCTCGAGCGGCACCGCCACGATTCCCACGGCCACGGTGCGCCTGCGGGCGAGGGACGAGCTTAAGCAAGGTGCTGCCATCGGAGACGGCCCCGTCGACGCCGTTTGCAAGGCCATCTGCCAAGCCGCCCAGGTTTCGGCCCGGCTCTCGAGTTACGAGATCCGAGCCGTAACCAGCGGCACCGAAGCCATGGGAGAGGTGACGGTCCACGTCGAGGAGGGAGACCGCAAGGTCATGGGCCGCGGTGCTTCGACCGACGTCATCGAGGCCAGCGCCAAGGCTTTCATCGACGGCCTCAACAAGCTCGCCGCCATGGGAGTGGGGCGGGCCTGAGCATCGGGGAGACTCTGGGCTGATTGACGAGCGTGGGCATGTGCCGGGTCCGTGTGTGTCTACACACAAAAAGAGGGAGGGGAATTTCTCCCCCTCCCTCGTTGGCTTGACTACTGAGGCTAGCTACGGAGCTAGAATTTCTCCCTGCTCGTCGAAGGTCGCATTGCTGAACGGCTGAGCGATGCGGATCGGAGTGCTCGTAAAGAGCCCACCAACACCCGTATTCCCATTCAGAACGTTGCGATCCGGAATGATGAGCGCCAGGTAAGACGTAGGCGCTCCGGCCGCAGTCTGAACGTAAGCGTAGCCATGCCCAAACTGGAATTGGCAGCGGGCGATGACGTAGCCGCTAAAGTTCCCGGCCGGGAGGTTGAAGATGTCCGGGAGGATGTCGGCAAAGACCTGCCCGGCAGACACGCTGGGCGTGGTGACCGAGGCGATGGCCTCTACTGCGGTCCCAGTTCCCGACATGTTCTGCGGAGTAGCAGAACCGAACAGGTACAGGTTGCAGGGGCCTGACTGCGGCGTGGTGTTGTAGGGCAGGGGTTCGGTCACGACGCCCCAGTTAGGAATGGCCGCAGCGGGGCCATTTGCAGTCGCTACGGGCTGCGACGGCGGGTCGGTCAGATTCCAGGCCGAATCCAGCGACGTGTTGGAGATCGCAAGGCCGCTGATGTAGCCGCCAGCACCGGGAACGTTGACGACGTACGGGAACAGGATGTTCGTCACGCAGTGGTCGATCGTGATGGGCACCGTGCCTGTGGTCGGGTTCGGGTAGAAGCGCACAACCGGCACCGCTATCGCAGACGGCACCGCAATCGTGGAGGTGGGTGCGAGCTGGCCGCTGATTGTGAGCGGAGAATAGCTCGATCCCGCGGGCAGCGAAGGCAGCGCGCCCTCGTTGTAGGTAATGGTCCAGGCGAAGGTGAGGCTCTCCAGGACGCCCAGGTTGTCTGACGTGACTTCCCAAGCAGCGGCCGGAGAGGCCGTGTTGGTGGGGAGCGCAACCCAGGTGTTCCCTTCTTGCCCGCAGGGGACAAAGTTGCGCCCGGCCGTGATACCCTCGTTACCCGTACCCGAGGGGCTGGTGATTGTCACGAGCTGAGCCGTACCGCCGTTGCTGGCGGCGCTCTGCATAAAACTCACCCAGACCGTGACCTTGCCAACCAGCCGTGAGTCGAGGTTGAACGTCGCCAACAGCCGTGTGCCGTTGGAAACCCAGGCGGCGGTCGAAGTGCAGGTTGGAACCGGAGGCATGTCGTCGATGGCGGCCTCGTATCCCGTCCCTTCGTGCCCCGTATCGCAGATCTGCGTATTCCACGGGATCACGCTCGGGCTGGGGGTCGGTATGGTGCCACCGCCCGGCAGGATGAGCGTGCCCGGGCCAATCGTGGCGCCGTCTTCCTCGACAATGTTCTTGAACGCGGTCTGCTGCAGCTCCGTGAACGTCACGCCGTTTACGACGGACGGATCCCCTCCGGGAAACGTGCTGCTGCTCAGGTGGTAATCGATGCACTGTTGGTAAATAATGGGGCTGGCTGCGGCGCCTGTGCAATTCGTCACCGCGAAAAGCAGGGCCGGTTCGACAAAGGCCACCGGGATCCCCGATACCGTCTCGTTGCTGAACCCAACCGAGTATCCGCTGGGATTCTCGGTGTTGGCGGTCACGTAGGCTAAGACCTGCTGCTCCCCGGAGATCGTAACCGTGTTCGCCAGGGGCGCCACGCGTATGTCGAAGAAGCGGACCGTGAACGTCGTCCCCATGGGCAGTACGACGTGCGGGAACCGCAGCGCATTCTGCGTGAGGGTGCCGGTCGAATAGATGCGCCCCTGAACCGTGTCGACGACGGTCTGCGGCTGCTGGGTGTATTCCACAGCGGCGCCGGCCATCGTGACCGGAGCCGGCGGAACCGAGTTGTCGGTCCCGAGAATCGCGTTCGTGACCGTGGCGTTCGTCTCCACGACAAACTGGACCGTCACGGTGGGCGTGGCCGTCGCGCTGATCAGGGTGGCGTCGCAACTCAGGTCAACCTCACCGATGTAGTCGGTGATGGCGCCAGCCCGGATGATCGGCGGCTGGGCTGAGGTGACGCACGGAATCGTAGTAATTTGTGACTGGGCACTGGCGGAAGCCACGGCAACCAGCACCACGGCAAGCACCATGAACCATTTTCGAAAATCTGCCATTTCCTTCTCCTTAGTGGAATTCGAATTGAATGGGTGAAAGTCTCTTTGCAACCTGAGCCTCTGATATGTGATCTCGATCACTTGGACAGGCACGCACTGCCGGCCTGACCCGTCGCGTCGTTGCTTTCCTAAAACCCGACCGGCTGGCCACCTGCCCTCGCTCTGGATCTTGTCACGTGCTCTTGTTGTTCTCGTTCGCCAAAGCGCTCGCGGAATTCAAGCTGAGTATCGCCGCCGCGTCCTAAGACGCGGCAGAACCTCATTAACTTCTGAGTGCAACCCTAATTATTGTCTCAGTGCTACCCCTTGTCAAGCCAAAAACGCCTAGATGTCGCTCGTTGGCCCTCCTTCGCTGAAGAATCAACTCCACACACCGCCAGTGTCGTATTAGACCACGGGAGACGTTGCAAGTCAACACTTTTCCACGGGAACGCGAGAGTTCTTGGGTGGACGCGCAGGGCCACGCCCTGGCCCCGCAGCCCCTGCGACAGGAAGGTAGTATGTCCAGTACGAAGGTACTGAGACCGGAGGCCTACGGAGGCTACCCAGCCCCTTCGGAAGCCGACGTATCTTAATTCTACCCGCCGGATGCGCTTAGGACGGCGCCCCGGCCAGCGCTATCTGGCATTGCTCCTGCAGGAATGCATCCGAGCCCTGCGTCACGCCGTAGCTTTCGTTGTAGTAGCTAGCCAGGATCAGCCCGGCGTTCATCAGCTCGCCGTTGGGGAGTTGGACGTCATAGCTCTGCGGTTGGCCCGGCAACTGACACGGGAAGTCCTGGGCCCTTAGCGTGGCGTTCGGGACATACTGTTGAACCAGGCGGAGCGCCTCTTCCCCTCCCGCCAGGTTCGCGGAGCACCTCGGGTCCACCTCGAAAGAGACGGCATTCGAACTCGGATCGAATGTCCCGATGTCGATGGTCTGGAACCAGTTCTGGTAGCCCACAACAGTTCCGGCCTGATAGGGGGTTTCGCCCGTCCAGTAATACGGATTGTAGGCCGCCGGCCCCTGGTAGCCGGCCGCTGGCTGCGAGTTAAGGATAATCAGAGGTGTGCCGCTCGCCGTGGTGAGGCCCGGGCCGCCGCAGCTTTGCGGCCCCTGCGTGCCAGTCGACGCCGAGGCCGCAGCGGCGCCCGCGGCGGTCTGAACCGTGGAGGTACTGGCCTGCGCCTCGGCAGCCGGTGCGGCTGCGGTCGCCACCTCCAACTGCAGGGCGGATGCAGTAGCGCCGGTGGCGGGCGCCGCGGCGGCTGCGACCGCCGTCGTAGCGGCGGGTGCTGCGGCGGCTGCCGTCGTCGTGGAAGCCGACTGGCCGCTCGGAATCCCAAGTTCGGACAGGAAGGAGTCAAAACCCTGGACGTTCCTCGAACCGGACCATGATCGCGTATGCAAAGACACATCGCGATGGGGTTCTACATAGGCTGTGGTGCCTGATGCTCTCATACCGGCACCAGCGGGCAATTCCGGGACCATCGGACCAGGGTGCACCGGCTAGGTTTTGGCGTTGAGCCCGGTGACAAGAAGTGGTATTTCCGGCCTCTTCTGACGAATTCTCGCCGCGGCCGCTACTCCTTCATCATGGATCGCAACCCCTTCAGACCCGCCTTCACCTCTTCGCTCGCTTCCGCGATCTGGTTGGTGTCGTAGATGATGTGGGGAGTCATGAGCACCACCATCTCGGTCCGGTTCTTCGTGACGCTTTTGCTTCCGAAAGCCGCGCCAATGAATGGGATCCGGTTCAGGAGCGGGATGCCGCCGGTTGAGTAGGTATCGGTATCCAGGATAATGCCACCAATCGCTATGGTGTCGCCATCCTGCACGGTCACCTGCGTGCTGAAGGAGCGCTGCGTGAAAGACGGAGACTGGATCGCGGCGCTAGCCGCGGGCGCCACTGGCGCACTCACGTCCTGCTGGATCTTCAAGGTTACGATGCCGCCCGGTGTGACGCGCGCCAGCACGTTCAGCGTGACGCCCGTCTGGACGTTCTGAATCCCCTGGAAGACCTGCGAGCTGCCGCCGACAGTAATGCCCCCCGCAGCTTGCGAGCTGATGGTCGGAACCTCGTCGCCCACATTCATGGAGGCGGCGATGCTGTCGGTGGCGATCAGCCTGGGGGCCGAGATGAGTTTGGAGCGCCCCTTCTGTTCCGAAGCCACCAGCACCGCCCCCAACTGCCGGCTGGCGCCCACCAGCATGCCCGCGGTCAAGTTCAGACTCGATCCGGTCGAGATGGCTTGCAGCGCCGTGCCGGCCGAGAACCCGGTCGGTGGTGCCGTATTCTTGTTCTGTAAGTATGCCTCCACGCCGCTGGAAAACTCACCCGAGAGGTCGACCTCGTAGATCTTGGCTTCGACCAGCACCTGGCGCGGCGCCACGTCGAGCTCGAGGAGGAGCTTCAGGATCTCCGCGTAATCCTGGGGGGTTGCCTGGATCAGGAGGGTGTTGTCCATCGGGTTCGGAATGACCCGCGGCACCTTGGTATTCGGCCCCAACTGGGCTCCGTACCCTAGATAGGATCCCGTCTGGTCCGCGGAGGCCATTGGCATTCCGGCAGAACCGGTAGTCTGGGTCTGACCCGCCGCGGTGGCCGCAGTGGCCTGAGCCGCCCCGCTGCCGTACATCGCACCGCCATACCCACCGCCGCCATACATCCCGCTGCCGTAGCCGCCGCCGTAGCCGCCGCCATACCCTCCGCCGCCATACCCGCCGCCGCCGTACCCGCCGCCGCCGTAGCCGCCACCGTAGCCGCCACCAGCCATGCCGCCCAGTCCGGACGGATTCAGCGTCGAGTTGGACAACCCGCAGTTGTTGCCCATCCCCATCCCACCCATGCCCATGCCCATGCCGTAGCCGTAGCCAACATAAAGCTGCATGATCGCGGAGGCCAGACTGTCCGCGCAGCTATATTTCACACGATAGACATAGTTGCTGCGGGTGCCCGCGGTCACCTTCGGCGCGATGTCCAGCTTTGCGAGCCACGCCCCCACCTGCTCGAAAACGCCTGGGTTGGGTGCGATGGCGACGATCGTGTTAATGCGGTCGATCGGCAGGAACTTGACGACGCTCTCTTTGTCCCCAAGCGACACCGCCTTCATGACCGACTCCATCTCCTGGGCCAAGTCGGACGGCCGGCCGTTGCGGACCTCAAACAGCCGGACCCGTTGGCTGGCCAGCACGTCGTTGTCGAACAGGGCGATCAGATCCATGGTGCGCCGCATGTTGCGGCTGTTGTCCAGGATCAGCAGCAGGTTGGCAGGGTCATAGCTGGTCAGCGAGCCGCCTTCGCCGACGAACGGCTGGAGCAGCTTGAAAAGCTCGCCCACAGTGGCGTACTTGAGGAAGACCAGGTTCAACATCATGCGCTCGTCGTCCGGGAACGTCTTGGCGCCGAACTGGGGCGCAAGCGGGAGACGGCTCACTTCGCCGACCGGCACGATGCGGTAGATATCGCCGACCTGGACGATGGCGGCGCCATTGATGCGCAGGATCGTCTCCAGGAGCGCGCGCGCGTCCACGTTACGCATCTCTCCGTAGGTGTTGATAATCACCGATCCCTTCACCCGCGGATCGAGAATATAGTTGATCCCGAGCTGCCTGGCGAGCATGTCGACGATGTCAGTGAGGGAGGCGCCCTGGACATTGAGCATCACGCCGGCCGCAGATCGCCTGCCCTGGCCCGGGACGTGCGGCGCTGCGGGCGCGGTAGGCTGAGGGGCGGACTTCTGCGAATCGGCATCCTCGTCCGCGTCCTGCGCTTCAGGCTTCTGCACGGCTGGCGCCGGCGCCGGGCTCGGCCTGTGTGACGGAAGCGCAAAGGTCGGAGACTGGGAGGCATGCGTTTGCGGCGGCTGCTGCCCGCACAACGCGCCTCCCAATCCTGCCAGGATTAAGAAAACACGAAGCATTCTCATATAACTAGTCCTCCCCGGCGCGGCCCGGGATCAAGGTCAGTTGGCTCGCTCCCAACGGCAGGTGCTGCCCATCGGGGTCGAGAGCAGCACCTTCTTCCAACCGTCTTTCTGGGTGCCGGCCGGGGAATCGTCGCCTTTCCGGCAGGCCCGCACGCCTCCGCCAATGTCGTCTCCAGGCGATGCTTCGACCTGAGCTTGGGGCTGCTGCGCCCCCGGCGACCCGGAGACGGCGGCCCGGCTCGCTTCCGCACGCGTGTCCGCTTCCGTGCTGGCTCGCTCCCAATGGCAGCCGTTGCCCATCGGGGTCGAAATCAGCACCTTCTTCCAACCGTCCTTCAGGGTACCCGCCGGGGAATCGTCGCCCTTCCGGCAGGCGCGCGCGCCTCCGCCAATGTCGTTCCCAGGCGATGCTTCGACGCGAGCTTGGGACTGCTGCGCCTTGGGCGACCCGGAGACAGCGGCCGGGCTCGCTTCCGCACGCGGGTCCGCTTCCGTGTTGGCCCGCTCCCAATGGCAGCCGTTGCCCATCGGGGTCAGGATCAGCACCTTCTTCCAACCGTCCTTCAGGGTGCCCGCCGGGGAATCGTCGCCCTTCCGGCAGGCGCGCGCGCCTCCGCCAATGTCGTCCCCAGGCGACGCTTCGACGTGAGCTCGGGGTTGAGTCTGCGCCGGCTGCTGTCCGCACAGGGAGCCGGCCAATCCTGCCAAAGTCAAGAAAACGCAAAGTATTCTCATGGAATCAGTCCTTCCCGGAGATCCGGGCGTCAATTGGCACGCTCCCAATGGCAGCCGTTGCCCATCGGGGTCATGATCAGCACTTTCTTCCAACCGTCCTTAAGGGTGCCCGCGGGCGAATCGTCGCCCTTGCGGCAGGCCCTCGCGCCCCCG
>DASWZN010000022.1:0-1996 GCA_036404435.1 Bryobacteraceae bacterium | reverse complement strand
GAACGGGCACCCCGCCCACCATCACGTCCGGATGCCGTAGCAACTCCACCAGCCGGCCCACCACCCCGCTGTGCGCCGCCATCGGCCCGAACTGCTTCAGCGCATACTCGGCGGTATCCCCTCTCGGCCCTTGCAGCCACTCCACCAGGCGGGTCACAACATCCACACGCGCTGCCGCCGGCCCCAGCCGCCCCAGCGCCTCCGCGGCACTGAACCGCACAGTGTGTTCCGGATCCTGCAGACATGCCACCAACTGGTCCACCACCTCTGCGCGGCGCGTGTCAACGACTTTGAGACACTCCTTCAAGGAATTTAGTGAGTATCTTGGTCTGAGGTTAATGGTTTGTTGATCCAGACCTCCTTTGGAAGTGGGGGCGGCGCAGGGCGGCGCCGGACGAACCGTTCCGGGTGGGCTGCGTAGGCGACATCCAGCGCCGCCTGCCGGTTTTCACGGACGGCGGCGGCCAGGCCGTAGTGCACCATGGCCGGAGACATCATGCCGATCCCGGAGTGGCGGTGCTCATCGTTATACCAGGGGAAAAATGTCTGGCAGAACGCCCGGCTGTCCTGGATACAACCGAAACGGTCGGGAAACTCGGGGCGGTATTTCATGGTGCGGAACTGGCTTTCCGAATACGGGTTGTCGTTGGAGGTGTAGGGGCGGCTGTGGGTCTTGGTTACGCTCAGGTCGGCCAGCAGCAACGCCACCGGTTTGGACCGCATGGCCGATCCGCGGTCGGCGTGCAGACCGAGCTGGCCTGGCTCGATGTTCTGCTTTTCGCAGGTTTCTTCGATCAGCTTGCGGGCCAGTTCGGCGCTCTCGCGAGGCGCCACCATCCAGCCGACGACGTAACGGCTGAAGACGTCGAGAATGACGTAGAGATAGAAATAGGTCCACTTGGCGGCGCCGCGCAGCTTGGTAATGTCCCAACTCCAGAGTTGATTGGGCGCGGTGGCCAATAGTTCCGGCTTCTGGTATTGCGGATGGACCAACTGATCGCGGCGTTCGCGCGTGGCGCCATCTTCTTCTAAGACGCGATACATCGTCCGAGTGGAGCAAAGATACTGGCCTTCATCGAGCAACGTGGCGTTGATTGCGGCGGGCGAGCAATCCTGGAAGCGCTCGGAATTCAGCAGGGCGCGGACCGATTCGCGTTCCTCCAGCCTCAAGGCGCGAGCGGGAAGCGGCCGTACGGCCGGAGCCGCAAGGGAAACCGACAGCGCCGGCCCGAACAGCGGACGATGCCGATAGAAGGAAGCCCGAGCCACGCCCAACGCGTCGCAGGCAGATTCGACGCCGACGGTGGAAGAGAGTTGGAGGACGGCATCCATTATGGCTTCTCCTCCGGATCGACGGTCGCCAGCGGGCGGCCCAACAGCGTAGCCACTTTTTTTTGAATATCGATCACGATCTCGGCTTTACGCAGTTCCTCGGTGAGGCGCTGGGCCTCGCGGCGCAACTGCTGGTTTTCTTCCGCGACGGGATCGCGCTTAGATTTGGGACCGCGCTTCTGAGGAGACAACGCTTGGCGAACGCCAGCTTCGCGCTCGCGGCGCCAAGTCGCCAACAGAGAAGAATACAAGCCCTCGCGGCGCAAGAGAGCGCCGATACTGCCGGAGCCCTTGGCCTGATCGGTCTCGGCCAAGATGCGCTGCTTATACTCGGCGGTGAAGTGGCGGCGCTGGGCTTGTGCCACGACCTCGGGATCGGGGTGGGCGGCTGCGTTGCCGCCGGCGGCGCTCCGGTCACCCTCGCTCCGCTCGGGCTCCCTCCGTCCCGCCGGCGGCAACGCAGGGGAGGAAGAAGAAGCCAATACCTTATTGTTGTTCACGTTTGAGATTTCTTTCTCGCCCTGCTCTGTAATTAAGCAACGAGAAGTGTCTCAACTATGTTGGCACGGAGGGGCACGCGGGCCGTCTAACATCCGCTTTTGACAGAAAGCGCCGCCACGATGTCAGTGAAATCCGCTCGCTTGCCAACTTCGCTTTAAAGTAC
>DASWZN010000021.1:0-146763 GCA_036404435.1 Bryobacteraceae bacterium | reverse complement strand
CGTATCTCAAGGAGACCGGCGACACCAGTATTCTCGACGAGCCGGTGCAGTACGATAATCAGCCCGGCTCGGAGCAGCCGCTCTACGAGCACCTGCAGCGCAGTTTCCGCTACACCCTGGAGCGGCTCGGTCCGCACGGCCTGCCGCTGATCGGGCGCGCCGATTGGAACGATTGCCTCAATTTGAACTGCTTCTCCGACACGCCGGGACAATCGTTCCAGACCACTACTAATAAAGAAGGCAAGGTGGCGGAATCGGTGTTCATCGCGGGATTGTTCGTTCTGGCGTCGAAGGAGCTGGCCGACATCGCCAGGCTCCGCGCTGTCGATGCGGAAGCTGAGGGCTATCTGGCGGAAGGCCGGCGCATGGAGGACACGGTCCGAAAGCACGGATGGGATGGCGACTGGTTCCTGCGTGCGTACGACGATTTCGGCAGCAAGATCGGATCGAAGGAGTGCGCCGAAGGCAAGATCTTTATCGAGACACAAGGCTTCTGCGTGCTTGCCGGTATCGGCCTCGCCGACGGGATGGCGCAAAAGGCGCTCGATTCCACACGGCGGTACCTGGCCACGCCGCACGGCATCATTCTGCAGCAGCCCGCGTATTCGCGCTATTACCTCAATCTCGGTGAGATCTCGTCTTACCCGCCGGGTTACAAGGAAAACGCCGGCATTTTCTGCCACAACAACCCGTGGGTGATGATTGCCGAAGCCATGGCGGGCAACGGCGACGGCGCTCACGACTATTATTCGCGCATCAATCCCTCGGCGCGCGAACCGCTGGGCGACCTGCATCGCTGCGAGCCGTACGTGTACGCGCAGATGATCGCCGGCCGCGACGCGCCCACCCATGGCGAGGCTAAGAATTCGTGGCTCACGGGGACCGCGGCGTGGAACTTCTACGCCATCTCGCAATGGATATTGGGGATCCGTCCGGAGCATGGAGGACTGCGCATCGCGCCGGTGATCCCGGAGCGTTGGGCGGGATTTCAGGCCACTCGCCGCTTCCGCGGGGTCACATACCGCATCGCGGCAGAGCGGCGAGGTCCGGGGAACGGCGTCTCGCTGACGGTGGATGGACAGGCAGTCGACGGCAACTTAGTGCCGCTGCCTGCGGGCGGGCGCGCGGAAGTCTCGGTACAGGTCGCTATCGGGTGAGGGGTGGGCGGACCTCAGCCCGCTTCACCGCTGGCAGCAGCGCTGAGTGGGGCGGGACCCCCAGGTCCGCGGCCAACGCCCTCGTCGGCCTTTCGGGTTGCTGCCCGGCGCGAGCAGCGGGTCCAGGGGACCCGCGCGGACGAGGGCGTCCGCCCCACAGAAGTGAACCAGCGCATTTGGGCGCGCTGCGTAACTACTTCGCCGGTAGAGCCTGCGTCTTCTCTGCCGGCATCCAGACTTCTCTCTTCTCCAACCGGTCGTACCAATTGAATTTCAGGATGACCGACGTCACGGCGATCGCGGCCAGGCAATACCAGATGGCGGGAATGTTCGTCCGAATCACGATGTAGATCGGCAGAGCGACCAGGGCCACCTGCCAGACCATCCCCACCACGATGTTGAACATGTCGCGCAGAAAATCCGGGTTAGGCTGAAACGCGGGGTCCTGCGCCATCACCTTGGCCCGAATCGGCCCCCAGAAACCCCACGGGCGCACTTTGCGGTAGAAATCCATCAATACCTCATCCTCTTCCGGCGGGGTGAGGTACGTGCCGAGCAGGCAGCCGATCATGCCGACGATGAACACCAGGGCGAATCCGATGGAGACTTCGAGGTTCAGCGAGTGCAGGCTCGCCCAGTTTTGGAGCGAGGGAATCCGGCTCATGATTCCGGGAATCGCCAGCGAGCCGGTGATGCCGCTGACCATGCCCCAGAAGTAACCGTACCCGTTGAAGCGCCACCAATACCACTTCAGGACGTTGGAGGCGGTGTAGCCGCCCCATAGGCCGGAGACGATCCAGATCACTACCGAATTCACCGAAGCCACGAACCAGCCGATCAGAACTCCAATCACCACCACCAGGAACGAGCTGAGATAGCTCAGCCGCACATAAGTGCGCGGAGCCGCGTTGGGATTGATGTAGCGCTTGTAAATGTCATTGACGAAGTACGGCGGCGCCGCGTTCACCGTGGCGGCGAAGTTCGACATGTAAGCCGCCAGCAGGCCGGCGATGAGGAACCCCAGCAGACCGGCCGGCACGAACCGCCCCAGCGCCAGCGGCAGCACGGCCTCGAAATCCATGTGCGTCCCCATGGCGCGTATGTGGTCGCTATAGAACGCCAAAGCCAGAATCGTCAGCCCCGTGATGAGGAAGTACCGCGGAAAGGTCAGCACAACGTTAACCCAGCCGCTCATCATCGAGGCTTCCCGCGGGTTTTTGCACGAAAGGACGCGTTGCATGTCGTAATTCGGCGCCGGGCCCGCCGCGCTGATCAGCACGCCCTTGAACAGCAGCGCCATCACGAAGAAGCCGAAAAGCCCGTACCCGTCTTCGGCGACTTTGGCGTTGGCCGAGGGGATCAGCGTGGACCAATCCATATTCAGGTGCCAGCCGAAGAATACGTTGTCCCAGCCGGCGGGAACGCACTTGTGCAGCAGCCCGGGCGCCACTTTCGCCATGGCGATGATCCCCACCGCGAAGGAGGCCACCGAGAGAATGCAGAACTGCAAGACCTCCGTGACCACCACGCTGAACATGCCGCCCTTGACCACGTAAATGGTCGTCAGCGCGATCAGGATCAGCGCGTACTGGTTGGGGCTCAGGTTCCAGGGCAGGAAGTTCGCGGCGAACTTGCCGATGCCTTTGAAGCCGTAACTGAAGAACCCGATAATGCTGACGAAGGCGTAAATGACGACGATGATGTGCGCGAGCTGCGCTCCGCGGCCCTTGCCGAAGCGGGTCTGGATCCACTCCGCGCCCGTCATCACGTTCGAGCGCCGCAGCCAGGCCGACAGAAACACCATCAGGAAGATCTGGTTGAACGTCGGCCACAGCCAGGGAATCCAGACGCTCTTCAGCCCGTAGACGAACATCCAGTAGACCAGCAGCATGGTGCCGCTGATGTCGAACATTCCCGACGCGTTCGAAACCCCCAGCACATACCAGGGCATGGTGTTGCCGCCCAGGAAGTACGCCTTCATGTCCTTGGAGGCCCGGTGCGAAACCCAGTAGCCGATCAGGACGGACAACAGCAGGTACGCGAGTATGATCGCGATGTCAATCGTGTGAAGACTCAGCACCTAACACCTCGGTTCGGAACGAACGCTTATTATATCGTGGGGCAGCTAGCCCGGCGGAAAGCCTCAAGGCGCGTCGAGCCTTACCATCGCGACCGGGTCCGGCTTGCCTCTTTCGTACAAGCCAAGCTCCCCACGTGTGCGCTCGGCGACGTAGTGGTCACCGAACACGTCTAGGATTGGAGCGTCGGTGGTTGTAGCCTCACCTGTGCTTAACTGCACAGCCGTGGTCTGCCCCGGTGGACCGTAGCAGGTCGGTCGCGGCAGGATGACAACGAAATGCGGATCCGCTGCCTTCAATAACGTACCTACAGGAATCTTCGGTTTGGAAAGAACCTCCCCCGATGGAAAAGCCACCACGGTGGCGGCGACGGTACTGTGGAGCGCTCCCACGTGGGGCGACATGATCAACCGATCAAGGCCAACAAAAGTGAACTCCATGTCGAAGTGCTCCACCTCGGTGCGAAGCCTCTTCAGTTCCCCTCTCAGCCTCAACACCTTCCTCTCACGCAGATCAAAGGCAACGGCGGACCCTCTGGCGCTTACGGGCAATGCTACGACGAAGCGGCCGTCGGTCGAGAACCTGATCCGAGCCGAACTGGGATCGCCCGACTCGCGCCGGGGGAACGGGTCGGCCGAATGGTCCTCCCAAGTCACGAACCGCTTACCAAATTGTGCTTTCTCGAAAACTGTCTCGCCGGACGCGACATCGAGGACTCGCAGCGTGCCGCCAGCGTCAACGCAGACCAGAGTGCGGGCGTCCGGCGACAGCACGCCCACGGGGCACGCTTGCAGCCGGATCTCCGTGGAGTCGATACGTGCGCGATCGGCAATGCTCCATCGCTCGACGTACGGAGCGGACCTGTCGAGCAAACCCCGGTGCGTGTCCCCAGCAGCGGGCGAAGCCACGTGCCCAGCGGACATGACAAAGAAGACTTGCTGTGAGTCCGGGCTGAACTGAGCCATGCCCGCATACTTGGCAGGGACCCGGAACAAAACGGCGAAAGGTTGCACGCTGAGTACCGTGATTTCGGAAGGACCTTGTCCGAGGATGTAGCGCCCGTCGGGGCTGAACCAAAGGAAATGGCCCGGTCGGGGCGCTGGGGTCGGAATGCAGCCGAGCTGAGTCGTCTGTACCTGGGCGCCTGCCGCGCCCACTTCGATGAGCGAAAGCAGCGTCAGAACTGCAGGGACTGCGGCTGAGACTCCGTGCATGCCCTGGTCCCGTGTCCTCAGATGTCCTTGCCCCCGGCAGCAGCGCTGGCGCTCGCCATTATAGTGCCCCGCTCCAGGCTGATGCGTTCGGCGGGTGTCTCCAGACCAACTCACCCCACCGGCCCGCAGAAAAAATCCAGCGACTTGGCGATGTACTGCTTCAGCTCGTTGCGCTTCACCACCGCGTCGAGCATCCCGGTCTTCAGCAGGAACTCCGCCCGCTGAAACCCCTCGGGCAGCTTCTGGCGGATGGTCTGCTCGATGACGCGCGGGCCGGCGAATCCGATCTGCGCCCCGGGCTCGCCGAGATTGAGGTCGCCCAGCATGGCGAAGCTGGCGGTGGTGCCGCCGGTGGTGGGGTCGGTCAGCACGCTGATGAAGGGGACCCCGGCCTCGTCGAGCGCCATCAGCGCGGCCGACATCTTGGCCATCTGCATCAGGCTCACCGCACCTTCCTGCATGCGCATGCCGCCGGAGGCCGAAACGATGATGAGCGGCTTGCGCTCGGCGATGGAGCGCTCCACCGCGCGCGTGATCTTCTCGCCCACCGCCGCGCCCACGCTGCCGCCGATGAACTTCAGCTCGAAGGCGCAGATGTGGACCGGGCGGCCGGCCAGCTTCCCTCCGGCCGAGATCACGGCGTCGCGGAGCGAGGTGGCTTTCTCCATGGCGTTGAGGCGCTCGGTGTACGTCTTGGAATCCACGAACCCGAGTGGATTGCTGGAGGCGAGGCCGGCATCGTAGGTCTCCCACGGTCCGTCGAAGAGCTGCTTGAGCCGGCTAGCGGCGTCTACCCGGAAATGGTAACTGCAGCGCGGGCAAACGTTCTGGTTCTCCTCCAGCGCCTTCTTCCAGACGATCTGGCGGCAGCCATCGCACTTGAGCCACAGGCCTTCGGTCTTCACCCGGCGCTCGCCTTCGGCGCTTACCTTGTCTTTGGGGGACTTCTGTCTGGTGAACCAGGCCATTAGTAGTCGATGCCTCGCTGCGCCAGGATTCCCTGGTGGAACGGATGCTTGATCTCCTTCATCTCGGTGACCAGGTCGGCCGCCTCGACGAGCTCGGAATGGGCGTTGCGGCCCGTGGCGATCACGTGCAGCCGTTCGGGCCGCCGGCCAAGGTCCTCAATCACCCGCGCGATGGGCAGCATACCGTAGTGGATCGTGTAATTCAACTCGTCCAGGATCACCATGTCGTACCGGTCCGACTGCATCGCCTCGACGGCGGCGTTCCAAGCCTCCCCGGCCAGGCGCACGTCCTCCGGATCGGGCTTCTCGGCGCCTACCTTGACGAAGCCGCGGCCCATGGGCCGGATCTCGAAGGCGCCCCCGAGCAGCGGAGCGCTGTCCAACTCTCCATAGTGCCACGAACCCTTGATGAACTGGATCATGAGGACCTTAAAGCCCTGGCCCACCGCCCGCAGCGCCACCCCCATGGCGGCCGAGGTCTTCCCCTTGCCATTGCCGGTAAAGACCATCAGCAGCCCCTTGTCCATCGTTGTTACGGTAGCACAGCAAAGGCGCGGGGTTCGAATCCACAACGGGGAGCCAGCCCGATCTGAATGACTGCGTCGAATTTCGTTCCACCAACAGGCGGAAGCGACCGATGAGCCTCTACCAGATCACGCGCACGGGATAGGGATCGAAGGCGCTGTCTGACGTGACGATCGCCAATCCACTCATGAGCGCCTGAGCGATGAGCATGCGGTCGAAGGGATCTTTGTGGAACAGTTGGAGCTTCTCAGCGGCAAGCGCGTCCGTTTCCGTGAGTGACAGACTGGCAATTCCCGAGTCCCGCCGAACCGCCGGGATCAGAGTCGAGGGATGCGACGGCAGGGTAATTCTCCCCTGTGCGTACTTGCGGGCAATCTCCCAGACTGACACCGCGCTGAGGTAAACCTCGTTCCCGTGGTCCAGGATTTGGGCGCGTGCGGTCGGGGAAAGCTGGGTCGAATCCTCCTGAAACCAGAGGAAAGCGCACGTGTCGAGCAGCAGCTTCACACCTTACCCACTGGAGGCACAACCGGCGCACCGTCAAACTCAGCAAGCTCCTCCGCGCTCATGGGGGCGAAAGCATCGGGCTCCCAGTGTACGCTGCCCTTCAACAAGCCGGCAACGCGGGCCGGAGGGGCAAGCGCAGTCTCAATAGCGCGGAGTTCCGCCACTGGCCGATTGTGTCGGCACACGATCACCAAGTCACCCTGTTCGACCCGGCCGATATAGCGCGAGAGGTGGGTCTTGGCCTCCTGAATGTTGACTTTAATCATACCGTAACCCAGTTTAGCACAACTAGACCAGGAATCTGGTTTAAAAGTAAACTTTAACTCTGACCTCCTTGGCCGCCCGCGAAACTCGTCCAGAGTGGGGCGCCAATCTCGAACGGATTGGCGGCTGATCACCGCGGATACGGGTGCCCACGCAGCCCCGTAGCCGCCCGGTACACCTGTTCTGCGAGCATGACGCGCGCGAATTCGTGCGGGAACGTCATCGGCGAGAGCGAAAGCAGCAGGCCGGCGCGGGGCTTCCAATCGGGCGGCAGGCCGTCCGCCCCGCCGATGACGAACACCAAGTCGCGGCCGTCCATTTCGGCCTTCGAAACCAGCGCAGTGAACGCCGCCGAGTCCATCCCGCGGCCCGCGGCGTCGAGCAGGATCTTGGCCGCGCTCGGGTGCCGCGCCCAGGGATCGAACCGCCCCGGCCGGATCTCGCGCATCTCGCACGCCAGATAGCGTCTCGTTCGCTTGACGTACTCCTCGGCCATCGCGTTGGCGCTGGCGTCGCGCGCCTTGCCAATGTAATAGATGCTGACCTTCACGGGACCATTATGGCGTGTCCTACTGCGCCATAATTGAAACGAGGTGGCTGGGACGATGCAACCGAACCCCATGGCCGGCAAGCCGGCGACCGCGTCCATGCTGGTGAACGTCCCCAAGCTGATCGTGGCCTACTACTCCGATCGGCCCGACCCCGCGGTTCCGGCCCAGCGCGTCGTTTTCGGCACCTCGGGACACCGCGGCTCCGCCTTCGAGCGCTCCTTCAACGAGTGGCACATCCTGGCGACCACCCAGGCCATCTCGGAATACCGCCGCGCCAACGGCATCGACGGGCCGCTCTTCCTTGGCATCGACACCCACGCGCTTTCCGAGCCCGCCTCGGCCACCGCGCTCGAGGTGCTGGCCGCCAACGGCGTTGAGACGATGATTGCCGACAAGACCGGCTACACGCCCACCCCTGCGGTCTCCCACGCCATCCTCACTTACAACCGCGGCCGTAAGACCGGCCTCGCTGACGGCATTGTCGTCACCCCCTCGCACAATCCTCCCGAGGACGGCGGCTTCAAGTACAACCCGCCCAACGGAGGACCGGCCGAGGCCTCGATCACCGGCTGGATTCAAACCCGGGCCAACCAGCTCCTCGAAAGCGGCCTGGCCGGAGTGAAGCGCGTGCCATACGCCACCGCGCTTCGTGCCCCCACCACTCACCGCCACAATTACCTCGACGCCTACGTCGCCGACCTGGCGAACGTCATCGACATGGACGCGATTCGGGCCGCTGGCCTGAAGCTGGGCGTCGACCCGCTGGGCGGCGCGGGCGTCCACTACTGGGCGCCGATCGCCGAACGATACCGTCTCAACCTGACCGTGGTGAACCAGGCCGTCGATCCAACCTTTCGCTTCATGACCCTCGATTGGGACGGCCGCATTCGCATGGACCCGTCCTCGCCCTACGCCATGCGCAGTCTCATCGGATTGAAGGACCGCTTCGACGTGGCCTTCGCCTGCGACACCGATCACGACCGCCACGGCATCGTCACCCGTAGCGCGGGCCTGCTGCCGCCGAATCACTACCTGGCGGTGTCGATCCACTACCTGTTCCCGAACCGCCCGCGCTGGCGTAAGGACGCGGCCGTGGGCAAGACTGTGGTTTCGAGCGGCATGATCGACCGCGTGACCGAAAAGCTGGGCCGCCGGCTGCACGAGGTGCCCGTGGGTTTCAAGTGGTTCGTAGACGGCCTCTTCGATGGCTCGCTCGGTTTCGGCGGAGAAGAGAGCGCCGGCGCGTCTTTCGTCCGCATGGACGGGACCGTTTGGACCACCGACAAAGACGGCCTGATCGCGGCCCTGCTCGCAGCCGAGATCACCTCCCGGCTGGGACGCGATCCGGGCGAGGTGTACCAGGACCTGACGCGGGAGTTCGGCGACCCGGTCTACGAACGCATCGATGCGCCCGCGACCGCGGAGCAGAAGGCCGTCCTCGCGCGCCTCTCGCCCGAGCAGATCCGCGCCCCAGAGCTCGCCGGCGAAAAAATCGAAAAGGTCCTCACGCAGGCGCCCGCCGGCGGAGCCATCGGTGGTGTCAAGGTAATCGCGGCGGGAGGCTGGTTCGCGGCCCGGCCGTCGGGAACCGAGGAGATCTACAAGATCTACGCCGAAAGCTTCCGCGGCAAAGAGCACCTGGAGCGCATCCAGGCGGAGGCGCAGGCGATTGTCACACAGGCATTGAAGGAAGTGGGGCAGGCGTCCACGCCTGCGGCGGGTCTTTAGACCCGCAGGGCCGACTGGGGGGAACATGGATGAACAGGACGCCGCTCTGAAGTCGCTCAACGAGCTGGCGCTGAACCTGCTGTGGTGTTGGAACCACTCCGCCGACGAGCTGTGGGGACGGCTCGATCGGGATCTGTGGGAGCTGACCGAGAATCCCTGGGTGATCCTGCGGACGGTGTCGCGGGAGAAGCTGCGCACTGTATCGGCCGACCCGGGCTTTCGCCAGCGGCTGGACGAGGTCCTCCGGGAGATGCGGGAGATTGCGGATCGCCCGGCGTGGTTCCAGAACTCCCACCCGGACGCGTTGCTGTCGCTGGTCGCGTACTTCAGCATGGAGTACATGCTGAGTGAAGCCCTGCCTATTTACTCCGGAGGCCTCGGCAACGTGGCCGGGGACCAGCTCAAGGCCGCCAGCGACCTGGGCGTGCCCGTCGTTGCCATTGGCCTGCTCTACCAGCAGGGCTACTTCAGCCAGGAGATCGACCGTCAAGGTAACCAGCAGGCCCTGTATCCGTTCAACGACCCCGGCCAGTTGCCGATCAAACCCCTGCGGGAAGCAAACGGAGAATGGCTACGCCTGACCATCGCACTGCCCGGGCTCAAGCTGTGGGTGCGAGCGTGGCAGGTGCGGGTGGGCCGCGTGATGCTGTACCTGCTGGATAGCAACGATCCCGCGAACCCGCCGGCCTACCGTGGCATCACCAGCGAACTGTATAGCGGCGGCCTGGACCTGCGAATCCGGCAGGAACTGGTGCTGGGCATCGGGGGATGGCGGCTGCTGCGGGCGCTCGGCCTAAAGCCCGAGGTCTGCCACCTGAACGAGGGACACGCCGCGTTTGCCGTCCTCGAGCGCGCGCGCTCCTACATGGCCGACTGCAAGCAGCCGTTCGACGTGGCGCTGGCCGTCACCCGCGCCGGAAATCTGTTCACCACCCACACTCCGGTCGCCGCCGGCTTCGATCGCTTCCCGCCCGATCTGATGGAGCGCTACCTGCGGCACTATGCCGATCACGGGCTCGCCATCGGTTTCCACGACCTGCTGGCCCTCGGACGCCGCGACCCCAATGACGGCTCGGAGCCGTTCAACATGGCGTACCTCGCCCTGCGCGGCAGCGGCGGCGTCAACGGGGTGAGCCGCCTCCACGGCCAGGTCAGCCGGCGGATCTTCGGGCCGCTGTTCCCGCGCTGGCCGGAGAGCGAAATCCCCATCGGACACGTGACCAACGGCGTGCACGTGCCGACCTGGGAATCGGAGGCATCGAGCGAGCTCTGGGGCGGAACGTGCGGCGCTGGACGCTGGATGGGCGCCATGGAGAACGTCGAGGCTGAGGTGCGCAAAGCCAGCGATGCCGCGCTGTGGGAGTTGCGCACGAAGGCTTGCAGAAAACTGATCGAGTACACGCGGAAGCGCCTCGCCCGGCAGCGCGCTGGCCAAGGTGCGCCCACGCAGGAAGTCGCCGCCGCGGAGCGGATCTTCGATTTCGACACCCTGACGCTCGGCTTCGCGCGCCGCTTTGCCACCTACAAGCGTCCCAACCTGCTCCTTACGGACCCGGACCGGCTGGCTCGCATCCTGACGAACAAGCAGCGGCCGGTGCAGTTGATTCTCGCCGGCAAGGCCCATCCGCAGGACCTGGCAGGCCAGCAGATGATCCAGCAGTGGAGTAACTTTATCCACCGCCCCGATATTCTCTCGCACGCCGTCTTTCTGATCGACTACGACATGCTCATGAGCGAGCGGCTCGTCCACGGCGTGGACGTCTGGATCAACACGCCCCGGCGTCCCTGGGAGGCCAGCGGCACCAGCGGAATGAAGGTCCTCGTCAACGGCGGGGTGAACCTCTCGGAGCTCGACGGCTGGTGGGCCGAGGCCTATTCGCCCGAGGTGGGCTGGGCCATCGGCGATGGCAATGAGCACCACGACGATCCGGACTGGGACCGCATCGAAGCCGACGAGCTGTACTCGCTGCTCGAGCGCCAGGTGATCCCCGAGTTCTACGACCGCGACGAGCACGGCATTCCGCGCGCCTGGATCGCCCGGATGCGGGAGAGCATGGCGCGGCTGACGCCGTTCTTTTCGGCCAACCGCGCCGTGCGCGAGTACACCGAGTCGCACTACCTGCCCGCTGCCGCGGCCTGGCGCGAGCGCTCGGCCACGTGCAGCGACTACGCCGCCGGCCTGCTCGCCTGGCAGCGCGCCCTGGCAGCCCACTGGCCGCACGTGCGCTTCGGCGGGGCCAAGGCGGAAACCGCCGACGGCGCGCATAATTTCGAAGTGCAGGTCTACCTCGACGAGCTCGATCCCGAGGCCATCCGGGTCGAGTTGTATGCCGACCCGGATGTCCGCCGCACCATGACCCGCGGCCCGCAGTTGGTAGGTTCGGCGAACGGCTACGTCTACACCGCCCGCGTCCCCGCCGACCGCCCCGCCACCGACTACACCCCGCGCCTCGTCCCCTACCGCCCCGGAGCCAAAGTGCCCTTGGAGGCCCCGCAAATCTTGTGGCAGAGGTAGGGCATGCTTCAGCTCGCCCAGCGGCTTTTCAGCCTCATCTCGCGATGTACAAAGCCACGCACGGCGCCAGGTTCAGCAGCAGAATCCCCAGCTTGTACACCGCCATCCCGCCGAAGTTGAGCGCGTCGAACTGCTCGGCCGTCAAACGGAACCACCTGCCCCACAGCCGGCACAGCCACCCGCGCGCCGCCATATAAAGCAGGAACCAGATCATCAGCGCTGCATAGTTGATCACCGTGCACCACAGGAGGATGCTACGCGCCATTTCGATGCTCATCCGCGATCTCCTTTCGCTGCTCGCTTGCCGTCTCCAAATTACCCTAAGCTGGTAAGTAAGGTATGCATCGCGTCGCCATTGTGGGCGGGGGCTTCGGCGGCCTGTATGCCGCCAAGGCGCTGCGCAAGGCGCCGGCCGATGTCGCGCTCATCGACCGCCGTAATTTCCACCTCTTCCAACCCCTGCTCTACCAGGTGGCGACCGGCGCCCTGTCGCCCGGTGAGATCGCTGCCCCGCTGCGCGCGGTGCTCCGCAGCCAGCGGAACGCCCGCGTGCTGCTGGGCAGCGTCGTCGATCTGAACGCGGACGAACGCCGGCTCGAGCTCGACGACGGCGCACACCTGCCCTACGATTCGCTGATCGTCGCCGCCGGCGCGCAGAATTTCTATTACGGCCACAACGAATGGGAGCCGTTGGCGCCCGGCCTGAAGAGCATCGAAGACGGAACGCGCATCCGCCACAAGATCTTCTACGCCTTCGAGGCCGCCGAGCGCGAAACGGACCCCGCCACGCGCCGCGCCTGGCTCACCTTCGTGATTGCCGGCGGCGGCCCGACCGGCGTCGAGCTGGCCGGCGCCCTCGGCGAGATTGCCAACGACGTCTTGCGCTCCGAGTTTCGCTCCATCCAACCGAGCGAAGCGCAGATCGTCCTCCTCGAGGGCGAAGGCCGCGTCCTGGGCACGTTCGACCCCGGCCTCTCGGCGGCCGCCGAGCGCTCGCTCGTCCGCCTGGGTGTCCGCACCCGCACCGGAGTTCGAGTCACCGGCATCGCTCCGGAAGGCGTTCGCATTCAGACCGCAACCGGCGAGGATTTCATTGCCGCGCACACAGTGATCTGGAGCGCGGGCGTCCGAGCGTCCGATCTCGCGCTCCGCCTCAAGGAACGTGCCGGCGCCGAGCTCGACCGCGGCGGCCGCGTCCTGGTCGACGAGCACTGCAACATTCCCGGTCACCCCGAGATCTTCGTCATCGGCGACATGGCGCATTTCCGCACCGCCGCGGGCGCCTCGCTCCCCGGCGTCGCTCCCGTCGCGATTCAGATGGGGCGCTACGCCGCGGGCGCAATCGCACGCCGCCTCCAGGACCTTCCGGACCAGCCCTTCCGCTACCGCGACAAGGGCAACCTGGCGGTCATCGGCCGCGCCGCCGGCGTGGCGCAGTTCCCGCACTTCCACTTCACGGGCCTTCTGGCGTGGCTGCTCTGGCTCTTCGTGCACCTCATGTACTTGGTGGGCTTCCAGAACCGCCTCATCGTCTTCATCCGCTGGGGATTCGCCTACTTCACCTACAACCGCGGCGCGCGCCTCATCACCGGCGACCCGGGCCGTTATCCGCGTTGATCGGCGTCCATCGGAGCGCTCAAGATGCTCCAAAACTCTGCGGAACGAAACAACGCACCCTGTCGTATCCCTCATCGGAGCGCGAGTGCGGCTCTGCTCGGCCCGGAACGGGAGGGACTCATGAAGCGGATTGCGATTGCTACTCTGTTCGGCTTGGTTGCGGGTGCGATTTGTGCCACCGTGTCGTTCTCCAGCGGAATGCTGAAGTTCACGGCTGTCTCGTTGGTGTGGATCTTGCTGAATAGGGCCGTGATGGGCTTCGCTATCGGCACTTCCGGACTGAAACTGCATTGGGCCTGGAACGGCATCGTCATGGGGCTGGTGGTCGGATCGATCTTCTCCTATTTCCTTTTCATGAACGTGGGAGTGCGAATGCTGCTGGTCAGTCCCTTTGGCAATGCGATCTTTGGGTTGATGATCGAGTTCTTCACGACGGTTGTTTTCAAGCAGCCGGCGCCCTCGCGGGCCATGGCACGCGCCGCATCTTAAGGGACCGAGAGTCGCCAGAGCAGCGCCGGAACGCGAATGAGAGCCGTCGATAGCGGATACGAGCCAACGCACAACGGTGCGCTGTATGACGTCGAAGCCGTCCGCGCGGATTTCCCGATCCTGCACCGGCCGGTGCGCGGCCGTCCGCTGGTCTATCTAGATACCGCCGCCTCGGCGCAAAAGCCCGCCCAGGTGATCGAGGCCGAACGGTCGTTCTATGCCGAGGATTACGCCAATATCCATCGCGGACTCTACTTCCTGAGCCAGAGGGCTACCGAACGCTACGATGCGGCGCGGCGCAAGGTTAAGGTCTTCCTCAACGCCCGGCACGAGCACGAAATCGTCTTCACGCGCAGCGCCACCGAAGCGATTAACCTGGTTGCCGCCAGCTTCGGCGAGGCTTTCCTCCAGGAAGGCGATGAGGTGCTTATCACCGGCCTCGAGCACCATTCCAACATCGTGCCCTGGCAGCTTCTGCGCCAGAAGAAGGGCATCCTGCTGAAAGTCGCGCCCGTCAACGATGTCGGCGAAGTGCCGCTCGATGACTTCACCAGGCTCCTCGGTCCGCGTACCCGTTTGGCCGCCTTTACCCAGGTGTCGAATGCGCTGGGCACGGTCCTTCCCGTCGCCCCGATGATCCGGGCGGCGCATGCGGCCGGGGTCAAGGTGCTGATCGACGGCGCCCAGTCGGTGGCGCACATGGGGGCCGACGTGCAGGCCCTCGATTGCGATTTCTTTGTCTTCTCCGGCCACAAGCTCTACGGGCCGACGGGCATCGGCGTGCTCTACGGCAAGGAGGCGTTGCTCGACGCCATGCCGCCCTATCAGGGCGGCGGCGATATGATCGCCAGCGTCTCCTTCGAGAAGACGACGTTCGCCCCCCTGCCGGCCAAGTTCGAGGCGGGAACGCCGGCCATCGCTCAAGCTGTTGCGCTCGGCGCGGCGATTGACTACCTGACCCATCTCGGGCTCGACCGCATCGGCGCCCACGAGGCGGGCCTGCTCGGCGATGCGACGGCCCGTCTTTCCGCCATCGACTCGCTCGCCATTCTCGGCACGGCCCCGCACAAGGCTTCCGTCATCTCGTTCGTCATGGACGGGGTCCATCCGCACGACATCGCGCAAGTGCTCGACAGCCGGGGCGTGGCCGTTCGCGCCGGACACCACTGCGCCCAGCCGGTGATGGCGCGCTTCGGCGTCCCGGCGACCGTGCGGGCCTCCTTCGGGCTCTACAACACCAGCGCCGAGGTGGATGCCTTGGCGGAGGCGCTCGAAAGGGTGGAGACCCTGTTCGTCCGATGAGCGATCCTTCCGATCTTCGCGATCTCTACCAGGAAGTGATCCTCGACCACGGCCGCCACCCGCGCAACCGTCGTGTTATGGCCAATCGCAGCCATATGGCCCGTAGCGAAAACCCGTCGTGCGGCGATGAGGTGGTGGTGTCCCTCGAAATCGATAATCGGGGCGTGATTCGCGACGTCGCTTTCGGCGGGCAGTCTTGCGCCATTGCGACGGCATCGGCCTCGCTCATGACGGAAGTGCTGGTCGGAAAGACGCCTGCCCAGGCCAAGAGCCTGTTCGATCGCTTTCACGCCCTGGCTGCCGGCGGCGTGGAGCCGCCGCTGGACGGAATGGATGCCGAACGGGAGCGGCTCGCCATGCTGTCGGGCGTGCGCGACTATCCGGTACGGGTAAAATGCGCCACGCTGGCCTGGCACACCATGTTGGCGGCGCTCGAAAACCAAGGAGCCTGAAATGAATCTCGATCGATGTGTCCTCGCCTTTGCGGGTTCGCTGATTCTGATCAGCCTGGCGCTTTCTCGATTATTCTCCCCGCTCTGGCTGTTGCTCACGGCTTGGGTTGGCGTAATGATGCTTCAGTCCGCGTTCACCGGCTTTTGCCCTGCCGCGCTCATTTTCAAAAAAATGGGAGTGAAGCCCGGGAGCGCGTTTCGCTGACCGGCTACCTCGCCGGGTGAGCCTCGTTCTTGATGACCTCGCCACCCTTCATCACGAACGTGACATGCTCCATCGCCGCAATGTCCTTCAGCGGATCCCCCGAAACCGCGATGATGTCGGCGTACTTGCCGGCCTCGACCGTGCCCGTGCCTTGCGTCGTCCCAAGCAACGCGGCCGCGTTCACCGTGGCTGCCTGGATCGCTCCCAGCGGGGAAAGCCCGCCGCGCACCAGCGCGCCGAATTCCTTCGAGGAGAAGTCGGGATCCTCATCCGTGCCGTAGGCAATTCGGAGATGGTGCTTAAGAGCGCGCTCGAAGGCCGGTTGCTGAGCGCTGAGAATCGCTTCGGTTTTCGCCACCGAAACCGGATCGGCGCCGAGCGAAGTACCCTTTTCCGCTCCGTGCTGGAACGTGAAAAGAGTCGGCACCAGCCAGGTCCCGCGCTGCTCCATCAATGCGGCTCCCTCCTCGTCCATCATCGTGCCGTGCTCTATGGAATCGACACCGGCGCGAACCGCGGCCTTGATGCCCTCGGCGCCTTCGGCATGCGCCATCACGCGCTTCCCGGCCCTGTGCGCCACTTCCACGGCGCGCGCCATCTGCGCTTCGCTCAGTTCCTGCACGTTGAAATCGCTCAGCGGGTCCATCACGCCTCCGGTCGCCATCAGCTTGATCCAGTCGGCGCCATACTTCAGGTCGTGCCGGACCGCTTCGCTGACCTGGTCCACCGTATCGGCCAGGTTCGGGCGCCGCGCCAGCGCCTGGTCGGGCGCCAGGACGTCGGCATCGCCGTGCCCGCCCGTGACGCTGACAAAGTTCCCTGCCGAAACGATCCGCGGCCCGCGAATGAGCCCTTGCTTGACGGCGTCGCGCAACGCCAGTTGACCGTATGCGAGGTCGCTCTCGCCCGCCTCGCGCAGCGACGTGAAGCCGTGATCGAGCCAGACTTGAAGATTGCGGTAGCCCCACAGGGCGGCCTTCGGCGACGACATGCGCAGCCCGCTGGTGCTGGTCTCGTCCTTCGGATTGCCGAGAATATGCGCATGGCAATCCGTCAAGCCCGGAAGAACGGTCTCGGACGACAGATCGATCGCACTGACGCCTGCGGGCGCCGCTGCGCCGACGCTCGCGATCCGGTCGCCCTCCACGACGATGAAGACGTCGGTGGCGTAGGTCCCCGTCCGTGGATCCAGCAGCCGCCCGGCATGAATCGCCACGCGCGCCGGAGGCGCCGCAACCATCGCGGCGGCACACAGACAGCAAGTTGCTAGCAGCCTTCTCATTCGGCTCTCCCCTGATTCTCTGGTTGTAGCGCGCCCCGAAGCGCAGCCATTCGCTGCTTTGAATCTATCACCCGGATCGAGCCTCGTGCCAAGGTGGGGCAGGCGCCCACGCCTGCGGCGGGTCTCCAGACCCGCTCTATCGGCTCACAGCGACTCCGCGATGGACTCGATGCTGATGCGCCTCACCGCAGCCACCTCCGCCAGGACTCCATGAAGTGTACCGGTCTTCAGCGGGTTGTGAAGGGGCACCGTAATGGTCTGGACTGGGGGTCCCGCGTGCCGGAGCATGACGTGGCTGCCCTTAGTGCAGCTGCACAAGCCGAGGCTGCTCCGGGGCATCTTCGAAATGAAGAGACGTTGCTTCGAGAACGTTGGCGCGAAGTTCTTCCCAGGTCTCCGCTTCCGTGAAGATGGCATGACCCAACGCACGCGCGCAGTAGCCACCCTCCTCCCCGTCGCGAACTCGAAGATCAGCTCCATGCCCTGAGAATACCTCCGCGGGGATGGCATCTCGGCGCCACCGTTCGGTTCGGCGTGTCGGTTGCCCTTACGCCGTGTTCCGTTCCCTCGCCACGCCGCGTACGCCGCTTTGACCAGCCCGCTCCAACCCGCCTTGCGAAGATCCGGCGGCCGCCGTAGGGGAACATACCGATGAACGTTCCCGCTGCCCTCGAGCAGCCCGCGCGGGTCCGCCAGCTCGCCGCCTCGCACCGGCCCCAGCTTCACTCCCGAACTGCTCAGGATCAGCGTGCACACCACGCCGCGGTACCCCGGCCCAAACCCGTACCCGACCACCGGCGCCGAGCCATCGACGGTCTCTTCGACGTTGGGCAGCAGCCGCCGAATCAGCTCTCTCGCGCCGGAAAAAACCGCCCGCACCTCGCCGAGATACGCCTGGAGCAACTGCTCGATGGTCTTGGTTGCCGTCACGTCCCCTCTCTGGTCGAATTCTAGCCCAAGGACGCGCACAACGCATCCAACGACGCGACCGCGTCTTAAGATTCCGGCGTTACTATTACCTTTCCCCGAGCGTGCCCTGCTTCCATGTATCGGAAAGCCGCCGGGGCTTCACTCAACCTGTAGCGTCTGTCGATAACCGGCTTTACCTTTCCAGTCGCCATGAGCTCGCCCAACGTCGTCAGGTCTTTTTGGTTGACTCTCGCCATGAAAACGGCCAGCTTCTGGCTGACGAGCCGTGACAAAACGAGCGCGCCGATCAAACCAGCCAGAAGACCCAACAATGGAACGTTGGCCGGTGCTCCGACCCCGACGAGTACCCCTCTGGGATTCAAGATGCGCCTGTGCTCTGAGAACGAATGATTCCCGACGCAGTCGAGAATGAGGTCGTAACGTTCCGCACCTTTGGTGAAATCCTGTTGGGTGTAATCGACGACCCGGTCCGCGCCGATGGACCGGACCAGGTCCACATTCCCCGTGCTGCACACGCCTGTCACATTCGCGCCGAACGACTTGGCGATCTGCACCGCGAACGTGCCCACGCCTCCCGCCGCGCCGTTAATCAAGACTCTCTGCCCCGCCTGAATTCGTCCCTTGTCGCGGAGGCCCTGCAATGCGGTTAGCCCCGCCACCGGTGCGGAAGCCGCTTCCTCAAACGTCACATTATCCGGCTTAAGGACCAACGCCGACTTCATGCCGGGCGCCGACTTGGAAGTTGCGTACTCGGCAAACGCTCCAGAGCACGTGCCGAACACCTCGTCGCCGGGTTTGAACTCTGTTGCGTTCTTGCCAACCGCTTCCACCTGGCCGGCCACATCGACGCCGGGTCGCTTGATCTTCGGTTTGCCCAGCCCGAGTAGCAGGCGAACGATGAAGGGCCCACCCTTCATTACCTTCCAGTCAAGGGGATTGACGGAGGCCGCACGGACCTTCACGAGTACTTCGTTGTCTCCGCAAGTCGGCTTCTCAATGTCTTGATATCCAAGAATGTCGGGGGAACCAAAGCCCTGATAAACAACGGCCTTCATGGGGTCTCCTTCCGGGGTCCGAGCCGCATCCGCTCGGCGCCCGCGCAGATTGAGGACATCGTCTGACCAAGTCTATCGAACTCCGGGCGAAGCGCCAAACTGGCTCTCACATCCTCCCAAGGCCGCTTCTCGGAAGTCCGCCCCTCATCTGATACCCTTGGAGCCGGTGCTCCCTCGTCGCCTCCCGCTCATCGTGGCGCTCCTGCTTGGAACCCTCATTGCCGGCCTGACGGTCCGTTTCGTTCGCTGGGCCTGCCGTCCGATCGTCAAGTACGGCGGCTCGGCTATTCAGATTGCCCGGACCTTACCACGTTTGCCGAAGGAGAGGACTACGACGAACTTGAGGACGGGTTTGCCGCCCACAAGCAGAGGCTTGTATTTCCACTGCTTCACGGCGTTGGTCGCAGCTTCGGCAAGGAGTGGGTTGCCGTCGATCAAGCCGGCCTGCTCAACGGCGCCGTCATCGCTCAGCGTCACATCCAGTACCACATCGCCCCGGACGTGCTGCTCTCTGGCCGCGGGGGGATAGGCCGGGAGGACTCTGTGGACGAGCTTCGGGACAAGCCGTTTCCTTGGCGGGATCAATAGTGACGTTCCGGAAAGGACCGGTCCGGGTTTCTTGATGACACCGCGATTGGCCTCGAATATCTGGATCCAGGCCCTCGAATCGCCGTAGACCAGCCATGCGATGCCCTGGAGAGTACCGTGATCCTTCGCCTCGCCGACCACATACTGGAATGGCTTCTTTTGGTGGCGAAGCAGGTCCTCAATATCGAGCGGTACTGCTGCGTATTCGCAGCATCCGACCGAGCTGACGTCCGAGTTGACCGTCAGGCGGACGTCCACGCGTGCGAGCGTCAGTTGGAGACTCGCGGAGTCGCGGGAACCTGCCTGGAGCACGATCCCGGCCTTCTCAGCGGTGTTAAACCCGGGCGCCTCCACCTTCAGGGTGTAGCGGCCGGGGGCGAGATCGTTGGCCGAATACTCGCCCTTGTAGCCCGTGGTCAACGCTCGGACGGCGCCCGTATCGAGGTTTGTGATGCCAATCTTGGCGCCCGGCACAACAGCCCATGCGGGATCCGTGACCGTGCCGAAGAGCGAACACGTCGGTTTCTCCGGAGTGGCGGCGGGGGTGGGCGTCTCCTGTTGGTTCGGATCCGGCGTCACCTTGAGTGCCACTGCGGCGTACTCGCAGCATCCCATGGCCACGTTCAAGCGGAAATCGACGCGTTGCCGAGCGCCTGCCTGGAGCACGATCCCAGTCTTCTCGGCGCTCTGGAATCCTGGCGATTCGGCTTTGAGTGTGTAGCGGCCGGCGGAGAGACCGCTGGTGGCGTACTCGCCCTTTTCGTTGGTGGTCAAGTTGAGGAGGGCGCCGGTGTCAACGTTGGTGATACGGATCTTGGCGTTCGGTATGACGGCTTCGGTCGGGTCCATGACCGTACCGAAGAGGGAGGACGAAGGCTTCTCTTGGCCTGGGGTGGAGGTGGGAGACGGCGTCGGCTTGAGGGGTGGCGCCGCGTACTCGCAACAGCCGGAAAACGGCATCAGGCGAAGGTCAACGCGCTCACTGGCGCCTGCACCAAGCGCGATTCCGGTATGCTCGGCGGTTCCCAGGCTGGGCTCCTCGACCCTTACGGTATAGGGACCGGCGCTGAGGTCGCGTGCAGTGTACTCGCCCGCGGGATTCGCCGTCAGAGTGCGAACCTCTCCTGTGGCCATGTCGGTGATACGGATCTTCGCGTTCGGTACGGCGGCTCCCGTGGCATCCGTGATCTTGCCGAAGAGCGAGGACGAGGGCTTTTCCGGGCCACCGGCACGGGGGGCCGGCGCCCCGGACGTGAGGGGCGGCGGCGCGTGCTCGCTGCAACCGGCCACGGGGAGTCCGATGGCGATGACGGCCGCGGCGGCGTGCTTCGCCAGTCGGAGCCATGGTTGCGGAACCTGGGTCGTTGGGCGCGCGCTCGGTGCGGCCCGTCCAGTATCGAGTTCCGCTCTCAGACCGGCCGCCTCGGCAAGGAAGTGCTGGCGCGTTGCCGATTCGCGCTCCGCCAGAGCGCGCACGGCGCGGGCGAAACCGGCATCCCTCGATCCCGCGGATGCGCTCAGCTCGATGACCTCGTCGAGGAGATCGATGGTGTCCGAATTGGCGGCGCGCAGCCAGATCGCGACGCGCCGGGCGAGGCCCTCTGCCTGCGAACCCTTGTAGAACCGTTTGAGGACGGCAGCGGTGTGATCGAGGCCGATGGCGTTTTGCATGAGGCTGGCGTTGGACCAACACCGGGCGGCGAACAGATCGAGCGAGATTTCGCAGGCCAGGTCCGCCGCGGGATCGAGCAGGCTGTACACGCGGGCGAGATAGTTGCCTCGTGCCCGCCCGGCATCGATCATGCGCTGCTCCAGAGGCGTGCCGGTGTAGATCTCGGTGCGGCAGAAGTTCAGGGGATTTCCGGAGTAGCGCCGCAGAAACGCCACGTCCGAGCGTAGTGTATCGAGGGTGGCGTCGGGATTGAAGACCATCAGCGTGAACTGGGCGGAAATGCCGAGTTCGGCGCAAGCCTCCAGGGCGCGTTCGGAATCCTCGACGCTCTGTTTCCGCTCCAGAACCGAAAGCCCCCGGGTGGTGGAAGCCTCGACCCCCAGAAAGATGCGGACGAGGCCGAGGTCCTTGAGGCGGCGAAGCATGCTCGGAGTGGCGTCGGCAGGGCGGCCCTTGAGAACCAGCGCGATGTTCTCCACGCCCCGCTCCTTGAGCGCCGTTTCGAAGGCCGTGACGCGGGCGTGGTTGACTGCCTCCGACGGGACCAGGAAATTGTCGTCGTGAAACACGAACTGCCGCGTTCCCCTTTCGAGGTACAGAAACGCCATCTCGTCCGCGATCCGTTCCAGTTCGCGCTGACGGAAACGCTTGCCGGGCGCCATGCGGTGGAGCGTGGTGATGCAGCAATAAGCGCAGTGCCCAAAACAACCGCGACTGCCCATCAGATAACTGGTCGGCACGCCGGCGATGGTGTGGACGGGACCGCGACGGTCGGGAAACGGCAGCGCGTCAAGGTTATCCGTGATCCGGCGCGGGTTTGTGAACAGCACGTGCCCGCCATGCCGGTAGGCGATGCCAGAAATTTCCGGCAGATGGTCCTCGAGATACGGAGCGGCGTCCGCGATTTCGACGAGGGTTCGTTCTCCCTCGTGGATCACGATGATGTCGATTTCCGGGTAGTGGGCAAGAAGGGGTTCGGCGGCGCAGGAAGCGTAGTGCCCGCCGGCCACGATGAGTTTCCGCGGCTCGCGCGACTTGATTCTTCGCGCCAGATCCAGGAACTCTTGCGCGCGGGCCTGAAAACAGATGGACAGGCCGACCACATCCGCGTAGTGCGCGGCGCCGGCGACATCCGGTATGTCAGCCGCGGTGTTAAATGGGGCGAGGATGGTTTCGTGCCCGGCACCGAGCAGCGACGCCGACAGATACCGGATCGAAAGGTTCTCCTCAAAATCAGGTCCTGCCAGCAGAACTCGCATCGGTCTCACCAGGCGACATCCAGCATACATCAGAAGCGCAATGTCAGGACCTGGTTGTCTGAATAGAAATACATGATCGTCAAATCGGCCCAGTTGGACGCGGTCCGGTCCCGCCGTCGATTTCGGTCGCCGACGCTACTCGGTGCGCGTCACACCCCACCTGCGCGGCGAACGCCGACCGCGTGGCAGGCATCTCAGCCAGTCCGCCTCTCATCTGATACCCTTGGAGCCGGTGCTCCCTCGTCGCCGCCCGCTCACCGTGGCGCTCCTGCTTGGAACCGTCATTGCCGGCCTGACGGTCCGCTTCGTTCCGCTTGGCCTGCCGCCTCCTATCGTCAAGTACGGCGGCTCGACACTCTGGGCGCTGATGATCTACTGGGTGGTCTCGGCGCTGTTGCCATCGTGGCGCATCCGCACAGTGGCCCTGCTCGCCGCAACATTGGCCACAGCCACCGAGTTCCTGAAGCTCTTTCACTCGCCTCCACTGGACGCCTTTCGCCACACACTCGCCGGCGTCGTGTTGTTGGGCCGGTTCTTCTCCGTTTGGGATCTGATCGCCTACTGGCTGGCAATCTCGATCGGAGCTCTCGTGGATCGACGCTTGCGATCGCTCCCCTGAAGTCTCGTTCTGGGAAGTCTGTCGGCCGCGCGCAGAATCCCAAGTCCACCCCCTCCGACTAAGTGGCCCATCCCCCATCCCCCCAATTCCCCGACTCCCACCTGCCCCCAAATCAATCCAGATGCTCCGCCAGGAACCCAAGATCTGCCAAGAGTTCGAGATCTGCGACGCCGAAACCCCCAATCGTCATCGCCCTGCTGCGTCCCAGCCGCCGCCATATGCAGATACGGGCAGGACAGCCCGCGTTGGTGCAGAAGTTGCTTTTGGGAATGCACGTTTGGCCTGCTTTTCTCACCACGGCCGGTCGAGCCGCGATGAGAGCGCCACGGATACAAGACGCGCGAGGGCCCCGCCCGGCGTATTGCACGGCAGCCCTCAAGCCGCCAGCCCGCTTCGCTAAGGGCTGGCGGCTGATGGCCCGCGTGCTCGCGCCAGCCTCGCCCCATAAACCCTTCGAATTCAAACGGTCGCAAACGTGCTTAGGTAGGTTACGCAAGTTACATCGCGAAACCGCGAGGAAGACGTTTATCTTGCTAACGGAAAGCTCCGCCTGGCAAAGCGTGGCTGTGAAATATGACGTCCGCAGGATGTCCAGGGATGGCCTGCGCGGTCTCGCCCACGACCTCTTTACCGCCGGCGCAATCAGCTTGCCGGATTTCCGGCTCCTATCTCTCGAACCGGTCACGTATGCGCCACAGTGGCCGGACTTTAGCGTTTTTGAGACCCCTGCTGAGCGCGGGGATCGCCGGGATTGGATCGCCGAGATTCAGAAGCGTATCCAAAAAGGGTCCGCGGAGTACGGCTACGTGGCCTACCAGCAGTCGCTCCTATCCTTTCTGAAGCGTGTCGAGGCGGCTGGTCCTGCCCGCCCGGCGCCGGCTGTGAAGACCCTGGCGTCGCCGGTCGCGCTGCCTGGCGCCCGGCAGTCCCTCTAACTCCCGAACTCCATCTTCCTTCGCCTCAACTACTTGCCAACCCAGCCTCCCGCCGCCCGCGCCCACCCGCGTTAGCCTCGTCTCAGGCAGTCGCAATCGACAGGAGTCTCCCATGTCTTCCCAACGACGCATCGATTCTTCGCGCGCCAACGGCGCAAAATCCCGCGGACCCGTCACCCCCGAGGGCCGCGCCCGCTCCCACGCCGCCGGCCTCACCCACGGACTCACCGCCCGCCGGCTCGTCCTGGGAAACGAATCCGAGGAGGAATTCAACGCCCTTCGCGAAGACTACCTGGCCGAATATCAGCCCCAAACCCGTTCCCAGTGCGACCTCGTCGATCAACTCGTCGCCATCCGCTGGCGCCTCAACCGCGTCCTGGCCCTCCAAACCGCCCTCATCGACCACGAAATGCACCGCCAGGAACCCGAGATCCTCGAAGAGTTCGAAATCTGCGCCCCCGAAACCCGCATCGTCATCGCCTACAAGGCCCTCTGCGACGAATCCCGCGCCCTCGAGAGCCTCAACCGCCACGAGGCCCGCCTCAGCGCCGAATGCCGCCGGACTCTCAAGCTCCTCGCCCCGCTGCTGGAAAATCGGAAATTTCACCAGGAACCCAGTCCCACGAACGGACACCCCAGCTCGACGGGCGACGAGCCGCGAGCGACGGGTTCTACCGGAGGACGGCCCCCGCCATAGCCCGGATCAGCCCCTCCAGCCCCTCGCCGGTGGCGCTCGAAATCGCGTGGAACGCGAGCCCCCGCTCGGCCGCCATGCGCCGCAACGAGTCGATACGCTCGGGGTCCTGCGCCGCGTCCAGCTTGGTCGCCACCACGATCATCGGCTTGGCGGCCAGGTCCGGACTGAAGCGCGCCAGCTCCTCCATCACCACCTCGAAATCGTGGACCGGCTCGCGCCCGCTCGCTCCCGACACGTCCACCAGGTGCGCCAGCAGCCGCGTCCGCTCAATGTGCCGCAGGAACCGCGTGCCCAGCCCGTGCCCCTCGTGCGCGCCCTCGATCAGCCCCGGAATATCGGCCACCACGAACGTCCGCTCGTCGTCGAGCCGCACCACGCCCAGGCTCGGCTCCAGTGTCGTGAACGGATAGTCGGCGATCTTGGGATGCGCCGCGGAGATGCGCGAGATCAGCGTCGACTTTCCCGCGTTGGGGAATCCCACCAACCCGGCGTCGGCCAGCAGCTTCAGCTCCAGCCGCAGCCGTTTATCGTCGCCCGGACGCCCCGGCTCGTGCTCGGTCGGCGCCTGGTGGACCGGCGTCGCGAAGTGCTGGTTGCCCTTCCCGCCCCGGCCGCCGCGCGCCACCGTGAACCGCTCGCCCGCCGTCGTGAAATCGTGCAGCGCCTCGCCCGTGTCGGCGTTGTAGACGATCGTGCCCACGGGCACCGGCAGCTCGATCGAAGCGCCTTCCCGGCCCGTCCGCTGGCTGCCCTCGCCGTGCCGCCCGCGTTCGGCCTTGTGCTCGGGATTAAAACGGAAGTGGAGCAGGGTGTTGTAATGCTCGCTCGAGACCAGCGTGATGTCCCCGCCCCGGCCGCCGTCGCCGCCGCTTGGCCCGCCGCGCGGGACGAACTTCTCCCGCCGGAAGGCCATGCAGCCGTTGCCGCCGTCGCCAGCCTTCACGCGAATGATGACTTCGTCGATGAACATGATCGTGGGGCGGACCCCCTGGTCCGCGCGGGTCCCCCAGAACCCGCCTGCTCAGGGCGTCAACAAAGAATATTGGGCGGGATCCTACTCGGCGGGCACGACGTTGATCGAAATGAACTTGCCCATCCTGCCGCGGTCGCGGAACTCGACCTCGCCCGTGATCTTCGCAAACAGGGTGTCGTCCTTGCCGCGGCCGACGTTGTCGCCCGGCTTGTACACCGTGCCGCGCTGCCTCACCAGGATCGAGCCGCCGGGCACCACCTGCCCGCCGAACGCCTTCACTCCCAGCCGCTGCGCGCACGAGTCGCGCCCGTTACGGGAACTGCCTAGACCTTTTTTGTGTGCCATGGAAAAGCCCCTACGCCACGATCTCGGTAACCTTCACCGCCGTGAACGACTGGCGGTGGCCGGTGTTCCGCTTGTATTGTTTCTTGCGCTTGAACTTGAAGACGCGGACCTTCACGCCGCGGCCCTGGTCCACGATCGTGGCCAGCACTTTGGCGTTGGCGATCTGCTCGCCCGTCAGCAACTGCTCGCTGTCGTTCGCCACCGCCACCACGCCGTGCAACTCAAGCTGGGAGCCCACTTCCCAAGGCAGCTTCTCGATCTCCACCGTGTCGCCGGGAGCGACGCGGTACTGCTTCCCGCCGGACTTTATCACTGCGTACATACGAACCTTCCTGTTCGGATTTCCTTGGAGGCGTACTACAGACGTCGGCGCACCGAAGGGTTCAACCGTTTATTCTACAACAGGCAGGCAGCCCCTTGCACAACCGCGTTTCAAACCGCGTTTCCGAGCCGCGACCACAGGGAGCGGTATGGCTCAGGCCTTAGAACAGTCCTGGTACCGCGCCGAAGCGCGGGATCATGATCACGAGGATGGGGAGCAAGGCGAGCAGTATCCCGAAACGCTTCATGTCTAACGTAGTTACACCACTTCCGGCTCCAGGTCAACTAGGGAAGGCCAAATTGAGAGTACCATGTCCACAGTACCCCCACGAGTGGGAGGTGCTACCCCCTTACTGTCCCGCTGATTTGGCCCGTACCCGTAGCCCGAACCGGGCAACGTCGATGACAAAACGTTCGTGCGTGCCCTCGCCGATCTTCTCGCGGTCGTCCCAGGCATCCACCTTGCACATCACTCGCCGGCCCTCCACCGAGACGATCTCCGCTCGCAGCCGCACGTGCATCCCGATCGGCGTCGCCGCCAGATGCCGGATATTGACCAGCGTTCCCACCGAGTCCTCGCCCGGCTCCACGAACGTTTTTATGAGGTTGCGGGAGGTCATCTCCAGGAACCCGATCAGGTGCGGGGTGGAGAGAACCCGCGCCGCACCGGGTCCCAGGAAGCTGATGGCCATTTCCTCGGTAACTTGCAGATTCTCTTCGTGATTCTCTCCCAGAGGGATGGGCATGTCGCTATCTTAACAGTTCCTGGACCGGCATGTCGGTAACCTCGAATTGTGGTTTGCGCGTCGTAGCATGTGGTAGAGTTGTAGAATCATCCAGGTAGGAGTGTCATTGAAGGTCTTTACTGTCTTTTTTGGGTTGTTGGCTGTCTTCGTTCCGCTGCATGCGGCAGCAAGCGGTGACGGTGCGCCTGCGTCCCTGGACCCCGCCGCTACCGACGTTCTGGATCGCTACGTGAAGGCTATGCAGTTGCAGGAGAGCCGCTCCCAAGCCGTCTCCATGGACGTCGATATGGATGCCGACCTTCCCAAGCTCAAGAAGCACGGCCGCTTCCACGCCTTCCGGTTCATCACGCGAGTGGGCCAGATCTTTTACGATAAGCGCCGTTTCGAAGGCGATGGCACAATCAAGAAAGAGGTCATCGGCCGTTACCTCCAGGCGGAGAAGGACGCTAGGAGCGAGTACGGTGCGGCCGTCGCGGTGACCCCGGCCAACTACAAGTTCAAGTATCAAGGCATGACCGACTACGCGGGCAGGCCGGCGTACGTCTTCCAGGTCAGCCCCAGAACGAAGCGGCTCGGCTTGTACAAGGGCGAGCTCTGGATCGATCAGCAGACGGATCTTCCGCTGCGCCAGTGGGGCCAGTTGGTGCGCAACCCGTCGATGTTCCTCAAGAGCGTGTACTTTGTCCGCGACTACACCATCTGCGACGGCGTCTCGGTTCCGCGGCGGCTGATCAGCGACGTCGGCACGCGGCTGTTCGGCAAGGCTCACCTCACCATCTGGTATGAGAACGTCAAGGTGGGAGAGCCGGCCGTAGCTGCAGCGGCGCCGGCGGGCGATGCCGCCCAGGCATCGGATGGCGGCAACAACTAGTTGGCTCCGGAAGACTTGACACTCAGGGGAGGTAAATGAGAACCCTGTTCCTAAATCCCCCGTCCTTCGAAGGGTTCGACGGCGGGGCCGGTTCGCGCTGGCCCGCCACTCGGGAGATTGAATCCTATTGGTATCCGGTGTGGCTCTGCTACCCCGCCGGCCTGTTGCCGGACAGCAAAGTCGTCGACGCTCCGCCCCACAAGATCTCCATCCAGCAGACGGTGGCGATGGCCAGCGACTACGAGCTGCTGGTCCTGTTCACCTCCACCCCCGGCTTGCATGTGGACATCCGGATCGCGGAGATGATGAAGGACGTCAATCCGAAGCTAAAGGTCGCATTCGTTGGCCCGCCGGTCACCATCGATCCGGAGGGCGTGCTGAAAGCCTCTGCGGCCGTCGACTTCGTGGTCCGCCGCGAGTTCGATTACCAGATTGCCGATTACGCCCGCGGCAAGCCCCTCGCGGAACTGCCCGGCGTCAGCTTCCGCGTGAACGGGCGGTTCGAGCATACGCCCGAGGGCGGCACCATCGAGAACCTGGACGAGCTGCCCTGGGTGACCAAGGTCTACAAGCGCGATCTCGACATCACCCGCTATAACGTGCCCTTCCTGCTGCACCCGTACGTCTCGTTCTACACCACCCGCGGCTGCCCCGCCCTGTGTACGTTTTGCCTGTGGCCCCAAACTCACTCCGGCCACCGCTGGCGGGTTCGCTCGGCGGACGATGTGGCGGCCGAGGTTCGCTACACGCTGGAATCCTTCCCGGGGCTCAAGGAGATCTTCTTCGACGACGACACTTTCAACTACCGCAAGGCGCGGACGCTGGAGGTTGCCGCCAAACTGAAGCCGCTCAATTTCACGTGGTCGTGTACCTCGCGCGTGACCACCGATTACGAGACGCTCAAGGGCATGAAGGACGCGGGCTGCCGCCTCGTGATCGTGGGATACGAGACCGGCGACGCCCAGATCCTCAAGAACATCAAGAAGGGCGCCACCATTGAGATGGCCGAGCGCTTCGCGCGCGACTGCAAGAAGCTCGGCCTGGTGGTCCACGGCGACTTCATCGTGGGGCTGCCGGGCGAGACGCGCGAGAGCCTGCGTCGCACTATCGACTTCGCCAAGCGCCTGGACTCCGAGACCGTCCAGATCTCCATCGCCCACCCCTATCCCGGAACCGAGTTCTACGATTACGCCGCCCGCAACGGCCTGCTCTCCGTCGAATCGATGACCGACGAGGGCGGCCACCAGCTTCCCAAGGTGATTTATCCGGGCCTCGACCGCGCCGAGCTGGTGGATTGGACCGAGCGGTTCTACGGCGAGTATTACTTCCGGCCGCGCGTGATCTGGCGCCTGGTGCGCAAGGCGCTCTGGAACGGCAGCGAGCGCCGGCGGCTTTACAAGGAAGCCCGGGAGTATCTGGCGCTGCGCTCGAAGCGGAAGAAGTTCGTGGCCGCGCACAAGCACGGCTCCGCCGCCTTGAGCGGGGAGGCGAACTAGAACCGCCCGTGACCTGGGACCTCCGCCTGAAGACGCGCATCTTCACCGCCATCGTTGTCCTCGCCAACGTCTTCGGCAACTCGCTGATGACTTTCGGCGTCCGGCGCCACGGCAGCGCACTCGGCTCCTCCGCGCTCGAATACCTGCGGGTGATGTTCCATCCCTATGTGGCCGCCGGCATCTGCCTGCTGATCGTGTGGATGCTGGCGCGCATGGCGCTGCTGAGCTGGGCCGACCTGAGCTACGTGCTGCCCGTCACCTCCATCGGCTACGTGCTCACCGCCGTGATGGGCCGCGTGTTCCTGGGCGAGCAGGTGAGCGCGCGGCGCTGGCTCGGGACCGTGCTCATCATGGCGGGCACCGCGCTGGTGGGTTCTACCGCGGTCCGCACGCACGATGCGGGCGAGCGGCGCCTGGTGGAGACAGCGCGATGAAGTGGATCCTGGTCGGCGTGATCGTGACCGCCACGGTGCTCTGCGACGCCTTGCAGACGCTCGGCATGCGCCACCACGGCGAGATCCACGATTTCCGGCCCAGCGCCCTCGGTCGCGCCGGGGCGGCGCTGGCGCGCAACGGGTACGTGATCGTCGCCGTCGCGCTGATGGCCGTTTCCTTCTTCACGTTCCTGACCCTGATTTCTTTGGCCGATCTGAGCTTCGCGGTCCCGGCGACCGCTGCGAGTTTCGTGATCGAGACCTTCGTCGCCAAGTACTTTCTCAAGGAGCGGGTGGCGTGGCGGCGCTGGACCGGCGCGGCGCTGGTCGCCTGCGGCGTGGCGCTCCTGGCACTGTGATCTACGCACTGCTGGCCTTTGGCGCGGCGGCTGCCGCTTATCAGTTGCTGGCTTTGGCCGCCGTGGTAAGCCAGGCGCTCAAGGCTCGATCGCCGCTTGCTCACGCGCGCGGTTCGGCAATCGCGCCCGGCGCATTCCGTCCACCCGTTTCGATCCTCAAGCCCCTCCACGGGCTCGATCCGGACTTCTACCAGACCGTCCGCTCGCACGCGCTGCTCGCGTATCCCGAGTTCGAGATTCTGTTCGGCGTGAGCGATCCGGACGACCCCGCCCTCGGCGAGATCGAGCGTCTGCAAGCGGAGTTCCCCGCCGTGGCGATCCGTCTGATCCGCAGCGAAGCCGCGACGCCGAACCGCAAGGTGGGCGTCCTGGCGGACCTGGCTGCGGCCGCGCGCTATCCCGTCCTGGTGGTCAACGACAGCGACATTCGCGTCGAGCCGGACTACCTGGCGCGCGTGGTGGCGCCGCTCGAAGATTCGACCGTGGGGATGGTCACCTGCCTCTACCGCGCCCGCGCCCACAGCCTGCCCGGCCGCTTCGAGGCCGTGGGCATCGCCACCGATTTCGCGCCGAGCGCGCTGGTGGCGCCCCTGGTAGGCATCTCCGGGTTCGCGCTGGGTTCGACCATGGCGTTCCGCGCGGACGACCTGGCGCGCATCGACGGCTTCGCCTCCGTCGCCGATACCATCGCCGACGATCATCACCTGGGCCGGCGCATCGGCGAGCTTGGCCGCCGCGTGGTCATCTCGACGTGCGTGGTGGAGACCACCGTGACGGACACGCACTGGGGCGAGATGTGGCGTCACCAGGTCCGCTGGGCGCGGACCATCCGCCTTTCGAGGGGCGGCGGCTACCTGGGCCTGCCGATTGCGAACGCGACGCTCTGGGCGGCGCTGCTGGCGGCCGGCGGGATGTGGCGCGCGGCGCTGGCGCTCGTCGCGCTGCGGCTCGCGGTGGGTCTCACGGCCGCGGTGGCCGTGCTGCGCGACCGGCAATCGCTCGCGTGCGCGTACCTGATCCCGTTCCGCGACCTGGCGGGCCTGGGGGTCTGGGCCGCGGGCCTGTTCGGCTCGACGGTGGTCTGGCGCGACGCGCGCTTGAAGCTGGATCGCAAAGGCCGCATCGTGGCCTCGCAGGTTGAAATCTCGCGCCAGACCCGCTAGTCTGGGGTCTGGGCTTTTTTCTACACCCCGCGCGCCCGTAGCTCAGTTGGATAGAGCGTCTGGCTACGAACCAGAAGGTCGGGTGTTCGAGTCACCCCGGGCGCACCACTAAATCAATCACTTACGGGCTGTTGGCGCAAAAACAGCCCACCCATCTGCCCACCCAGATCAGATTTGCCCGATCGATCACGGGCGAGTACATTGCAGTCATGGCGAGTCGCGCCACGATCGAGATCGAAGCCGAGCCGAATCACGAGGCCCAAGAACGCGGCGCGTCTCTCGACTTCGAGATCCGGAGCATCGGACGAAGCCTGCCGAGGACCGATGCACCTGAAGGCTGGGTCAAGAAGGTTAACCGCGCACGAGAAGGAAAAGTGTGGGTTGGCTATTTCCACGTCTGGGAGGCTACACCTGACGGCAGGCGCGTACGGCGCAAAAAGGAAAAGACCCTTGGCCCCGCGACAAGGCCGAGGCATGAGGCCCTCGAGGAACTCAGCGAGTACATCGCCGAGCACACCGGGAAGCTAGCCAAGCAAGGCGAGGCGATCACCACCTTTGCCGAGTTGTGGAAAGCCTACCGCGCGGTGAAGTCGGGTCAATGGTCAAAGAAGACTCCTACGACGGCAATTTCCTGCCGCAGCTCATCATCGACAACCTGGACGGCTCAAACTCGGTTCGAGCCAGCTTCAACTTCAACCCCGACGGCACCATACAGGCCGGAGCCGTCGGCTACGATCTGACGACCACGCCGGGCATGGCGACACAGTATACCTACGACGCCAACGGCAACATGCTCAGCAAGACCGACCCGCTGGGCCGCCAGACTTCCTGGACCTACGACGCGCTGGGCCACAAGCTCACTCAGACGGACCCTTCAACGGCTATCACGACGTTCACGTACGACGCCCTCGGCAACCTGACGCAAACCAGCGCACCGCTGGGAAGGACGACCAGCTCGCAGTACGACGGGAACGGCAACAAGACCTCTGACACTGACGCCAACGGCCACACCACCAGCTATCAGTACGATCCGCTCAACCGGCTCTCCGTGACCACCTATCCCACCGTGCCGCCGACAGCGTCGTCGCTGACCTACGATTTCCGCGGCAACGTAGTCAACGCAACCGACCCAGCCGGTAACGTCACTCACAACGACTACGATCTCGCCGGTCGGCTGATCGCGACCACAAAGGCCTACGGCACCTCGAACGCCAGCCGCACCAATTACACTTATTACGCCGACGGCACGAAGCAGACCCAGACCGACCCGCGCGGGAACACGACGACTTACACGTATGACGCGGCCGGGCGGCTCATCCTGGTCGCGAACGCCGCAAACAACCAGACGCAGTACGCCTATGACGATGCCGGCAACCAGATCTCCGTCACCGACGGCAACAACCACACCACTCAGTTCCAATACGATTGCCGCAAGCGCCTGACCAAGACGACTTACAACGATTCGACCTACACAACCAACACCTACGACGGCCCCGGCAACCTGACCGGCGTGACGGACCAAGCCGGGAACGCCGTCCAGTACACGTTCGACGCAGCTAATCAACTGAGCTCGGTGATTCAGGCCAACGCACCTGATCCGGCGCACAACATCACGGCGTACACTTACGACAACAACGGTAACCTGATCACGTCAACCGACGCCAACGCCCACACAACGCAAACGCCGTTCAACGCCCTCAACGAACTGACCTCGACGACTCTTCCCGACGGCGCGCTCACCGAGACGCGGGCGTACGATCCGGCCGGCAATTTGCTCTCGCTCCTCAACTTCAACGGCAAGACCACGAGCTACGGCTATGACCAACTGAACCGGCTGGCAGCGAGGACGCCCGATCCCAGCCTGGGCCAGCCCGTCGAGAGCTTCACCTACACGGCGACGGGAAAGCGCGCCACGATGACGGACGCCAGCGGCGCGACCACGTACAGCTACGACGGCCTCGACCGCGTGACCTCTAAGACCACGCCGGAAGGCACGTTGAGTTACACTTATGATGCTGCGGGCAACGTGGCCTCCATGGCTTCCTCGAACGCGAACGGGATTTCGGTGGGTTACACGTATGACCAGCTCAACCGGCTGGCGACGGTGGTGGACAACCGCCTTCCGGCCAACCAGAACACCACGAGTTATGCGTACAACTCGATCAGCAATCTGGCCACGGCGGCGTATCCGAACGGTCTGCAATCCACATTCAGCTATGACAGGCTGAATCGGCTGACGGGTCTGAATGGCTACTCTTACCAACTCGGCCCGACGGGCAACCGGCAGTCGGCGAGAGAGCCGAGTGGCCGCACAGCCAACTGGAGCTATGACGGCATCTACCGCCTGACCAACGAGGCGATCAACTCGGACCCGCACGGTGTCAATGGCGCGGTGGCCTACGGCCTCGATCCGGTGGGCAACCGGCTGTCGCAGACGTCCACGATGGCCAGCATCCCGACCGGGACGTTCAGCTACAACGCCGACGATCACCTTTCAACCGAGCAGTACGACAACAACGGCAACACCATCGTCTCGGGCGCCCGCACGTTCGCGTACGATTCCGAGAACCGCCTGGAGTCGATGAACAACGGAGCAGTAACCCTTGTCTACGACGGCGACGGCAACCGCGTGGCCAAGACCGCTGGCGGCGCGACGACGCAATACCTGGTCGATGACCTCAACCCCACCGGCTACGCCCAGGTGGTCGAGGAGTTAGTGAGCGGCGCGGTGCAGCGCCGTTACACCTATGGCCTCCAGCGCATCAGCCAAACTCAGTTCCTCAACAGCGCCTGGACCACCAGCTTCTACAGCTACGATGGCTTCGGCAGCGTCCGCCAACTGACCGATTCCACCGGCGCCGCGACGGACACCTACGACTACGACGCCTGGGGCAACGCGGTCAACGTCACCGGTTCGACCCCGAACGTGTACCGCTACCGCGGCGAGCAGTACGACCCCGATCTGAACCTCTACTACCTCCGCGCCCGCTACTTCAACCCGCTGACGGGGAGGTTCTTAACACGAGATCCGAAGGAAAGTGGCCTTGGACGTCCCAAGACACTGCATAAATATCTGTACGCCTCTAGCGATCCAGTAAACCGGAAAGACCCGAGCGGGCGTACGACTTACGAGGAGTACATCCTGCCCATCGTCATGATTCCCGGCGGTTCGCTCGCCGCCGGCGGGATCACGCTTAAGATGATCGTGGTCTGGAGCCTAACCGCGGCAATCCTGGCCGAATACCTTGAATACGGCTATGGCCCGGAGGCGAGCCCACCGCCGGAACACAACCCCGATGAAGGCGAACCGGGAGGAGCCGAACCGCCAGCCTCGTCCTCTCCGCCTGCTTCCGGGAAGCCCCCAAAAACTCCGTTTTCGCCCTACGAGCCTCCCGGAAGGGACTAGTTCATGGTGGCGGAACCGCTGTCCATACGCGAGGGGTCCGCTGATTCGAGGACTACGGATTGGAACGGCGGCACTTGTGTTCGGATGGGCTGCCCGCACTGCAGCGAGCGGGAGTCGCAGCCGTGGGTGCGCCTCGGCTGGGAGCGAAGAGCGAAGGAGGAGCATCGTAGATGCAAGACATCAGAAAACTCATCGCGTGGGTCTTTGTCGCGGATTCACTGCTACATGTGATCGTCTCGGCTAGGAGCGTTCGATACGCCGCTTATCCCCGTATCGGGTCATCATCCGCCGTGGGTCTCTTGACCGCTGCACTGTTCTCGCTGTGCGTTGCGATTGTGTGCGGGACGGCCTGGTGGAAGATCTGGAAGCGGAAGGCCTCTGCCAGAGCCTGGGGCATAGCAGCGAGTATGATGAATGTCGCGGTGTACGTGCGCGCAAATGTCGTATACCCGGGACATCACTGGGTTCTTCACCTCGGTGCACTTTTCATCGGACTCATCGGACTCATCGTCCTTCTCCGACCCAATAATCGGGTAGAATCAGCAGACTGAACACGGCGGGGTTGGCTGCGCCAGTGCTGCGCCATTTGTCCCTGACGGCAGAGGATCTGATACGTTGGTACCGGTACGGATGAGCGAAGAAGTGAAGTATCGGTCGCGGGGTGCCGATAGCTTGCCGTCAGTCAAGGGCTCTGGGCGCTCTGTGCTGCGTTTTCAGGGGGAGATCTCGTCAACGCTTGTCCGCTGCGTTGCTGTTTTAGGTATCATTGGGTTTCTCGGCCTGATCGGCCGAGTCGTAGTCTCTCGCAGCACCAAAAGGAGCGTCACGCCCGTAACGGGGGTGAGTGTAGGGGGCTCTCAATGGCAATACGCTGAGAGGGTCGATGCAACGGGACGGAAGGAATTTCTGGCACGTACAGTTTCAACGAACGAGTTGTCCTTCGACTTCCCCTACCAACACCCCCAGCGCGGCGTCTTGTTCCTTCGCAAGGTTGACCGTCGGGGAACTGCTGTGGGCCTGAGCATTGAGCGCGGTCGCTTCTTCTGCGGAATTCGAAACTGCTTTGTCAATGTGCAGTTTGACAACGGACCTGTCCAGAGGTTCCTTGCCTACGAACCGGACGACCATAGCAGGACGACGTTGCTAATCAACGGGGCGGGCTTCATTCCGCAACTGCGCAGGGCAAGGACCGCCACAGTCGTCGCCTTTTCTGCGGGAGAGGTAAGGGCCCTTCAGTTCAATGTTGATGGTCTTCGGTGGCTGCACTAATAGAAGGACGCCAACGGCCACACAACGCAGACCCCGTTCAACGTTTTGAACGAGCTCAGCTCGACCACGCTGCCCGACGGCACGTCAACCGAAACGCGCACCTACGACTACGCGGGCAACCTGGTTTCGCTCCTGAACTTCAACAACAAGACCACGAGCTACGGCTACGACCAGTTGAACCGGCTGACCTCGCGATCGAGCCCCGGCGATTCCGCCGAAAGCTTCACCTAGACGGCCACCGGCAAGCGCGCCACGATGACCGACGCGAGCGGCACGACCAACTACGGCTACGACGCCCTGGACCGCCTGAGCTCGAAGGCCACGCCGCAAGGCACCCTGAGTTATACTTACGACCTAGCGGGCAACGTGGGCTCGATGACCTCATCGAACTAAATACCGGTACGACGAACTGAATCGCCTCGCCAAGGTGATGGACGGCTCGAACGTCACGACGTACTCGTACGACGCAGCGAGCAATCTCGCCACCGCGAGCTATCCGAACGGCCAGCAATCCACCTTCAGCTACGATTCGCTAAACCGCCTGACCGGGCTGAGCGGATACTCCTATCAACTGGGCCCGACCGGAAGCCGCCAATCGGCCACCGAGCCAAGCGGTCGCACATTGCAGTGGAGCTACGACGGCATCTACCGCCTCACCAACGAGACCAACTCGACCTACGGCTCGGTGTCCTACGGCCTGGACCCAGTGGGCAACCGCCTCTCGCAAACGTCTTCGATCACCGGCATCCCCACGGGGAATTTCGGCTATGACGCGGACGACCGCCTTTCCACCGAGCAGTACGACAACAACGGCAACACGACCGTGTCGGGCGCGCGCACATTCGCGTACGATTTCGAGAACCGCCTGAAGTCAATGAACAACGGAGCCGTGACGTTGCTCTACGACGGCGACGGCAACCGAGTGGCGAAGACCGTCGGCGCCACGACGACCCAATATCTCGTGGATGACCTGAATCCAACCGGCTACGCCCAAGTGGTCGAAGAACTGACCAACGGCGCGGTGACGCGCCGCTACACCTACGGCCTCCAGCGCATCAGCCAAACGCAGTCGCTGAACAGCGCCTGGACCACGAGCTTCTACGGTTACGACGGCTTCGGCAGCGTCCGCCAACTGACGGACCCGACCAGCGCAGTAACGGACACCTACGACTACGACGCGTGGGGCAACACCATCAACCAGACCGGCTCAACTCCGAATGTCTACCGATACCGCGGCGAGCAGTACGACCCGGACCTAAACCTCTACTACGTGCGCGCCCGCTACTTCAACCCGCTCACCGGAAGATTCCTGACTCGTGATCAGACGGAAGGCAAGACCATCGACCCGCGAACGCTACACAAGTACTTGTACGCGGGCGGTGATCCGCTGAACGCGACCGATCCATCGGGGCGCAACGCCATTACAGAGACCTTGTTGGCAATTGCTTATGTGTCTACGGTTTCGATTGTGTTGGTGTGGCCTATTCTCTACTTTGCGGTGTGCCTGCCCTGGGAGCTGCCACACAAGCGGCCGACCGGAGGGCAGACGGTGCGCGCCGGGGCTGCGGGCGGGGGACCGACCCCGCAGGAGGAGCTGTGCGGCCCAGAGGGTGCAGACGGACCAGTACCATACTTCGATAATGGAAACCCAACTCAAAACCCAGCCGGAACTTTTGGGGAGTAACAATGGACGATCTGACGGCTCGACGAACGCTCAACGTACCAGCGGGCGATTTTCCAGTGGTACCACCGGAACGGCCTGCAGAGCGGGCTCTAACACTCGGTGAGCCGGCAGGATCTTTCCACGCAGTGCACAGCTACGGTTGGATCAGCAGGGAGTGTGCTGCATGTTTTGCGAGTCATCTCGCCTACCGCAACGCGCTAGCAGTTTCCGGCGCCGCGGTCGCGGGATGCGGTTTCCGTGCTTGGAGGGTGACCAAATGACGCTAGTTTGGAAGATCACGTCAGCCGCAACATCGGCAATCGTGATATGCGGCGTGGCAGTTCTCTGGTCAGCGCACAAAGAGAGGGCGGCTGAGCGAAAGCTTGCCGACGCCGCGAGGGAATACCGCGTCCGTGCTGAGCGGGGAGACACGAAGGCTCAATACGCCCTCGGCAACCTGTATCGCAAGGGTAAGGGAGTGCCACAGAGCTACTCCGAGGCGGCCCGCTGGTGGTGCAAAGCTGCCCACGAGGGAGATGCAAAAGCCCAGAACAACCTCGCCGTCCTGTATCAAAGGGGGCAAGGAGTTCCGCCGGACTTTGCCGAGGCAGTCCGCTGGTACCGCAAGGCCGCCGAACAGGGCTACGCGAACGCCCAGCATGGCCTGGGCTTTATGTATGAGCAGGGCCAAGGCGTCCCGCAGGACTATGCCCAGGCTGTCCGCTGGTACGGCAAAGCCGCGGACCAGGGTTTCGCGACGGCTCAATACTGCCTCGGAAACATGTATCGCCTGGGCAAAGGAGTCCCTCAAGACTACGCCGAGGCTTTCCGCTGGTGGAGGATGGCTGCCGACCACGGTTCCGCGGAAGCTCAATGCGGCCTCGGCTTCATGTATCGCGAGGGCCTGGGGGTGCCTCGGGACTACGGCGAGGCCGTCCGCTGGTACCGCAAAGCCGCTGAACAGGGTGTCCCTCAGGCCCAGCGGGCCTTGGATTCCATGGGGGCTGGCTCGAACACACGGAGAAGAATCCTTTACGTCTATCTTTCTATTATGTTCCTTGTGAGCCTATGCCTGTCGATAAGCTTTCTACTGCCGGGAAAGAGCCTGCAAGATTGGCGACAGAAAGCGATGACGCTGTTGGGAATCAGCGGCATGTCAGTTGCGGGTCTGAGTCTATACGGAATTGCCCATACGGAGATGGGACACCCTATGTGCTCCAATGCACGCTATCCGGCGTTGGCTGGGCCGGTGATCGTCATAGCCTTCGTTGCGTATATAACAGCCAGAAGCCGGAAGAGGGCGCGACCGTAATAACGGTTGTCTGTCGCCGAGACACGGCGGGGCGGGCCTCGATCACCTATCAGGGTTTCCCCGGCGACGGCCTCGATACCGTGCAGGCCACGGCCATCGTGAACGGCGCCGCGCTGGTATCCAACGTGGTCACGGTGACCTGGTACAACGAGCCGGCCGACACGCCTCCCGTGGTCAGCGCGGGTTCGGATCAGACCATCACGTTGCCCCAAAATCGGGCCATCCTGAACGGTTCGGTCTCCGACCCCGCCGTGCCTCTGACCTCGCTGACGATTTCCTGGACCACGGTGAGTGGTCCGCTGCCAGCGGTGTTCGACGACCCGACGCAAGCCGTCACCGCAGCCACCTTCACGGCGCCGGGAGCCTACGTGCTCCAGATCGGCGCTTCCGATGGAACGCTCACCGCTACTGCGACCGTACACGTCACGGTCGATCCCGCGCTGTACCCGACTACGGCCTCCTGGCTCGCGCTGCCCGACCGCAGCACGGTTTCGGGCGTGGTTCCGATCAACCTCGTGGACGGCGTCACGTTGGTCAGCGGCACGTTGAGCTACGCGCCGGTGTCGGTCGCCACAATCGAATCCGGCCGAGTCCGGGGGGTTTTGGGACATGTTAAGTACTCCGGTTCCGGAACGAAAGTGGTCGCCGAGCCGGCGACGTGGCGCACGCGGTGCGGGTTCGGCCTCGCGGAAGAGCGCATGAAGCACGAATGCGGACATCGCGAGCACACGACGGCCCGGCCCCTGCCGCCAAGTTGCGCAGGCCCGCGAGGACCCAAATCCAGCTCAGGCCGCCGCCCTCCACGTGTACCGATGGTGGAGACCGCCGACGCGCGGCAGCGAAATCAGATCCGCGCCCACCGGCTTCGACTCAATTGCCCGGCCGTCCGGCCTGTCCTTGGCCAGCCCATCGTGAGTCCGGTCCGCGTGGTAGTAAGCAATGTACTCGCGGGCCAAGCGCCGGACGTGCGACTCGTCCAGCGCAATCACGCGATCGAAACAGTCCCGGCGCGCAGTGCCCACCCACCGCTCCGCCGCGCCGTTCTGCCAAGGACTGCGCACGCTCGTTCGCACTGCCTTGATGCCTGAGGACTCCAGAAAGTCGAGTACCTCCCGGCTGAACTTGGCGTCGCGGTCCAGGATCACGTAGCGATGACGATCGGAGTCCGAGAACGTCTCGCGGAGCTGCTGGACCACCCAATCGGCGGTCGGGTGCGCAGTCACGCTGAAGTGCAGGATCTTGCGCCTTCCGTGATCGATCGCGAAGAAGCAGTACAGCAGCCGGAAGGTGATGGTCGGCACAGTGAAGAAATCAATCGCGGCAATCGCCTCGCGATGGTTTCTGAGAAACGCAAGCCAGTTCTTGGCGGCGTCGCCGGGCCGCGGCAGCCTGCGCGCCAGGTAGCGCGACACGGTACGTTCCGAAATGTCGAAGCCCAGCTTCAGCAGTTCGCCGTGGATTCTGGGAGCGCCCCAAGAAGGATTCTCACGCGCCATGCGCCGGACAAGCTCGAAGAGGTCGGCGCCGATCTTGCGTCCGCCGCCACGCGAGCGCAGGCGCCAATAGAGCCGAAAGCCCGCGCGATGCCATCCAACAACGGTTTCGGGCTTGACCAGGATGAGCGCTTCCATCCACCGCGACCAGCAACGCCGCAGCGCGACCCAGAACAGGCGGTCGAGGCTGCTGAGGCAGGATCGCGGATGTTTGCGCTTGAGCACCGCGACCTGTTGGCGCAAGGCCAGAATCTCCAGACCAAGATCATGGCGCGTGCGGAGGAACGCGAGCAGGTAGGCGAGGAGCGTGAGCATGGGGTTTTCGCCATTGTAGGCAGGAGCGCGACTGCCGGTCGAGCGCCTTGTTCGCCATCTCGATCCAGTCCGAAAGAAATGAGGGCCGCCGTGTGTCGCCGCCCGCGCGGGCGGCGTGGATTGAATTCCAACGCGCCCTTGATCGTGGCGTTCTGAGCCGTCCAGCAAGTGCCCTTAGCGGGCCGGGACCTCGGTCCCTTCGTTCAGGATCGCCAGGTAGGGATCGTAGACAAAAAGGCGCTTACGTTGCTTGCCGGTGATCTCCCGAAGGAGTCCAAGGCGCTGCATATGCTCTACAGCACTTGCGACCGTTGGAAACGAGACACCCGTCTTCTCTGCCGTGCCACTGATCGAGAGAATCGGGTTCGTCTGGGCATGCTGAAAAACCCGCAACACCGAGGCGGCAGGACGGCCCAGAGATTCGATCTTGCGGCGATCCGCTTCCAGGAGCGCAACGATGCGGCGCGCTGCGCTGACAGCCTGGTCTGCGGTGGTCCTCACACCTGTCAGGAAGAAATCAAGCCAGGCCTCCCAATCGCCCGATACCCGGACTCGGTCCAGCAGTTCGTAATACGCCTGTCGGTTTGTCTTGAAGAACAAGCTGAGGTACAGGATGGGTTCGTGAAGGGCGCCGGCAACGCAGAGCAAAAACGTGACGAGCAGACGACCGAGCCTGCCGTTGCCGTCGAGAAAAGGGTGAATGGTTTCGAACTGAACGTGCACAAGGCCGGCCTTGACCAGCACAGGGAGATCGGGCCGCTCATCGTGCAGGAACAATTCAAGTTGGCCCATACACTCCGTGACGAGCTCCGGCGGGGGCGGAACGAAGGCGGCGTTTCCGGGGCGCGTGCCGCCGATCCAATTCTGGCTACGGCGGAATTCGCCGGGTTGCTTCTCGCTACCGCGTCCCTTCGAGAGCAGGACCTCGTGAATCTCCCGGATGAGCCGGAGTGATAGTGGGAAACCGCCGCGCAATCGCGCCAAGCCATGATTGAGCGCCGCCACGTAGTTCGAGACTTCCTGAACATCGGCGAGTGGAACGCCAGGAGCCTCGTCGTTTTCAAAAAGAAGCAGATCGGACAGGGACGACTGCGTTCCCTCGATCTGGGATGAAAGCACCGCTTCTTTGCGGACGTACGCGTAGATGAAGAGCGGCAGGTCCGGCAGGATGGAAGCCAGTCCATCAAGCCGGCCAACGGCTTGGCTCGCCTGCTCCAGGCTGAGCTGCAGTGCGTCCAAGCGCACGGGCGGCTTAGGGGGAAGTGGTGGCGGAACGAAGGCACGCACCTGTTCGTCGCCCCATGAGGTCGTCACATACCGGCCAAGCCTTTGATTCGTAGAGTCATTCATCGCTTGTCAAGAGATCCTTGAATTGCTGGGCTTCTTATTAAAGAATACGCCACTTCGCTTTAATTGGCTAGCTGGGGGGAAGCTGGGTTGGGGATGCGGCAGTGCCTGTAGTGGCTTCAGACCGGCCGAGCCGTGTGCTCCATTTGTGCTCCGTTTAGCTCCTCGGCGGAGCGGAGGGTGAGAACTGGCCCATTCTCAATGGCCAAAACGAGATGTAGAAAACGCTATGTCTTTAGTTTTCAATTTGCCGTCGTTTTCCCAAGCTGGACGTCGCCAAACAGTTCGCTCGCACGCTCTCCAGAACACTTGCTTGGGGTGCAAGAGGTCTGCGCGACCCGTGCAGGAGGCGAGGTCTTCGTCTTTTCGGCGTGGAACAGCAGCTCCAATTCCCCTCCTCCGTGGGTTCGAATCCCACCCACGGCTCCATGGCAGCCTGACGAGTGGGTTCCTTTGGGGTTCGAATCCCTGCCTCCCGACCTTCCCAGTTGGACGTCGAGCTGGAGTCTCATACCGGCTGCCGATGGCGTCCGCCTGCGCCTTCCGTTACTTCAACCGCCCAGAGCAGCGGACTCATAATCCGTTTCAACAGACTTCGCGTTGGTAGCGCGAACCAGGGCAAGAGGTCCCGAGTTCAACTCTCTCAGGGTTTCACGCCTAGCTTGCGCAGGAAGGTCATGGCCGGACACCAGTTGGTGAAGGCCGATTGGAACAGGTTCAGGCCTACGAAGGCCGTGAAGAGATACCAGTAGGGGCTGACCCAGTGGCCGAGCGCCAGGCTGATCATCACAAACGCGCCCGCGAAGAGGCGAAGGTAGCGGTCGACGGTCATACATTCCTCCGGTTATTCACCATGTAATAGACGATGGGGACGGTCATGCGCGAGAGGGCCAGCGAGGCGATTTCGCCGGCCATCAGCGCGATGGCGAGGCCCTGAAAGATCGGGTCGAACAGAATCACGGCGGCGCCCACCACCACGGCGGCGGCGGTCAGCACCATGGGGCGGAAGCGCACGGCTCCGGCGTCGATCACGGCTTGTTGGAGCGGCGAGCCCTGGCGCAGGCGGAGCTCGATGAAATCCACCAGGATGATGGAATTTCGCACCACGATGCCCGCGCCGGCGATGAAGCCGATCATCGAGGTGGCGGTAAAGAAGGCGTGCAGGAGGCCATGGGCGGGCAGAATGCCGACGAGGGAAAACGGAATGGCGGCCATGATGATCAGCGGCGTAACGAACGATTCGAACCAGCCCACCACCAGCACGTAGATCAACACCAGAACGGCGGCGAAGGCCAGGCCGAGATCGCGGAAGACCTCGTAGGTGATGTGCCACTCGCCATCCCATTTCATGGCGTAGCGGGCGTCGTCGGCGGGCAGGTGGGCGGTGTACTGCTCGATCGCGTAGCCGCCGGGGACCTGGATCTTGTCGATGCCGGGGGCGAGCGCCAGGATGGCGTAGACGGGGCTCTCGATGGCCCCCGCGACGTCGGCAATCACGTACGTCACCGGCATCAGGTTCTTGTGGTAGATGCTCTTGTCCTCGACGACCTCGTGCGGAGTCACAAGTTCGGAGAGCGGGACGCCGGCGACCTTCAGGGATTGGATGCGCTCGAGATCGCTGCGGGTTCCGCGATCCAGGCGCACCGTGATGGGCACGTCTTCCTTTTCGGAATCGACGTGGAGCAGGCCCGCGGTCTCGCCGCCAGAGGCGATGCGCATGGTGCGGGCGATGTCGTCCTCGGAGATGCCGTGTAGGGCGGCCTTTTCCTTGTCGACTTCGAGCTGGTATTTGGGCTGGTCGTCTTCGACGTACCAATCGACGTCCACCACTCCTTTGGTGCGCTTGAAGAGGTCGCGCATCTGGCGGGCGATGGCGATGCGGCCCTCCTGGGATGGGCCGTAGACTTCGGCCACCAGGGTTTCGAGAACGGGCGGGCCGGGAGGAACCTCGGCGACCTTGATGCGAGCGCCCCAGCGGGCGGCGACGGGGAGCAGCCGGTTGCGAACGGCTTTGGCGATCTCGTGGCTCTGCAGGCTGCGATCGCTCTTGCCGAGGAGGTTCACCTGGATGTCGGCGATATTGGAGCCGTGGCGCAGGTAGTAGTGCCGCACCAGGCCATTGAAATTGTAGGGCGAGGCGGTGCCCGTGTAGGTCTGGAGGTTGACGACTTCGGGCTGCTTGAGGACCTCGTCCGCGAGGGCGCGCGTGGCGGCGGCGGTCTGCTCGAGCGTGGTTCCGTTGGGCATGTCCACGATCACCTGGAACTCGCTCTTGTTGTCGAACGGGAGCATCTTGACCTTGACGAAGCCCACGTAGACCAGCGCCATGGCGAACAGGAGCAACGTGACGACGCCGCCGAGGAAGGCCCAGCGTAGCGTGGCACGCTCGAGCAGCGGGCCCATGAAGCGGCGGTAGAGGCGCGTGAGGCGGTCTTCGCGTTCGCCGTGCTCGCCGGCGTCCTTGAGTTTCAGGATGCGCACCGCGGCCCAGGGCGTGACCAGGAACGCCACAACGATGGAGAAGATCATGGCGGCGGAGGCGCCGATGGGAATCGGGCGCATGTAGGGGCCCATGAGGCCGCCCACAAAGGCCATGGGCAGGATGGCGGCGATCACGGTGAGGGTGGCAAGAATGGTAGGGTTGCCGACTTCATCCACCGCTTCGATCGCCACCTCCTTGACTGGACGGCCCTGGTTGGAGGGCATGCGCGCGTGGCGGACGACGTTTTCAACTACCACGATGGCGTCGTCCACCAGGATGCCGATGGAGAAGATCAGCGCGAAGAGCGTGATGCGATTGAGCGTGTAGCCGTAGAGATAGAAGACCATCAGCGTCAGCGCCAGGGTGACCGGGATGGCGATGAACACGATCAGCGATTCGCGGAAGCCGAGCGTGATCCAGATCAGCACGCTCACCGACAACACGGCGAGGAGCATGTGGAAGAGCAGCTCGTTGGATTTTTCGGCGGCCGTCTCGCCGTAGTTGCGTGTGACGTGCATCTCGACGTCGGATGGGATCACGGTGCCCTTGAGGGCCTCGACACGGCGGAGCACGCCGTCGGCGACATCGATGGCGTTGGTGGATTTGCGCTTCGAGATGGCCAGGGTGACGGCGGGAGAGTAGCGGCCGTGGGCGGCATACTCGACGTATTCGGACGGCTCTCCGCCGCCATCGGCGACTTCGGCAATGTCACGCACGAAGACGGGCCGGCCGTTGGCGGCGGCCACCACCACGTCGCGCACGTCGGCTGCGGAGCGCAGGAACTCGCCGGTCTCGAGCAGGAACTCGCGGTTGCCGCTGGAGTACTTGCCGGATTCGAGACGCCGGTTCGATCCGGCCAACGCGCCGTAGACCTGCAGGGGCGAGAGTGAATAGGCCGCGAGCTTCGCCGCGTCGAGCGTGACGCGGATCTCGCGGCGGTTGCCGCCGGTGATGGCGACGGCCGAGACGTCGGGCACCTGTTTGACCGCGTCGTGCACCTGGGCGGCCACGCGGCGGAGTTCGAAGGTGCCGTAGCGGTCGCTCGAGAACGTGAGCGCAAGGATGGGAACATCGTCGATCGAGCGCGGCTTGATCAGCGGCTGGGTGGCGCCGGGCGGGATCAGGTCGAAGTTGGCGAACATCTTCTGGTTCAGGTTGACGATGCTCTTCTCTTCGTCCTGACCGACTTTGAAGCGCACGATGGCGAGCGAGCCGCCGGGGCTGGAGGTGGAGTAGATGTACTCGACGCCCGGAATTTCCCAGAGCAGCTTCTCCATCGGCTTGGTGACGCGCTCTTCCACCTCGCGGGCGGAGGCGCCGGGCATGCCGACGAAGACGTCGACCATGGGGACCTTGATCTGCGGCTCTTCCTCGCGCGGGAGCTTCCAGACGGCGAAAGCGCCCAGGGCGAGAGACGCTCCGATGATCAGGGGCGTGAGCTTGGAATCGATCCACATATGGGAGAAGCGGCCCGCCACGCCGAGCTTCGGGCGATCGCTCACGGGCGCACCTCCACCGGCGCACCGTCGGCAAGCGAGGGCGGTGCGGGAAAGATGACCTGGTCGCCGGGGCTCAGCCCCGAGAGGACCTCGACGGAGTCCTGGGCATGCTGGCCGAGGGTGACGAAGCGCGAGCGGGCGCGGCCGCTATCGGCTATGAAGACCGAAGCGAGCTGGCCGCGCTCGGTCACGGCCGCGGCGGGCACGGCGAGCACGTCGCGCGTGCCGAAGGCGAAGCTGGCTCGGCCGAAGAGGCCGGACCGCAACTGCGCGAAGGCGGGCAGGTCGATCTTCACGGTGAAGGAGCGGGAGGAGGCGTCAATGGCGGGGACGATTTCGGAGACGCGCCCTTCGATGGGCCGCGCGATGCCGTCCAACGCGACCGTGACCGGCTGCCCGGTGCGGATCAGGGGAAGCTTCGATTCTTCGACCGTGGCTTCCAGGCGATAGGCGCCCTCGCGCTCGATGGTGAGCAGGGGCGCGCCGGGAGCAGCGAGCGCTCCCGGATCCACGGTCTTCGCGGTGACCGTGCCGGCGAAGGGAGCGGCGAGCTGGGCGTAGCTGCGCATGACCCCGGCCGAGGCTACGGCCTGAATGGCCTGTTCGATCTTCGAATCGAGCTGGGCGCGGCGCGAGACGGCCATCCGGTGTGCGGTCTGGGCCAGTTTCAGGCGGGCGGTGGCTTCGTCGAATTCCTGGTTGGAGATGGAATCCTTGTCGAACAGGTCCTTCATGCGCTTGTACGTGGCTTGCGCAAGGTTGACGCTGGCCTGGGCGCCGGCGACGGCGTTGTCGGCTTCGGGCACGGCGCTGCGCGCCTCGGCCTCGGCGGCCCCGGCCTGACGGTAGGCGGCGTCGAGATCGCGGGCGTCGAGCGCGACGAGCAACTGGCCTTCGCGGACGCGGTCGCCGGCGGCTACGCGCACTTCGCGGACGTAGCCCATCACCTTGCTCGAGATCACGGCCGAGGTGCGGGCGCGAACGGTGCCGGTGGCCTCGTAGAGGTTGGGCCAGGCCGCGGGCGCCGCGGCGATCGCGTGGACCGCGACGGGCGCGGCTTTGGCTCCGGTTTCCGTTGAGACGGGGGAACCGCACGCGGTGAGGAGGAGGAGCGTGGCTGAAGTGAGTGCGACGAGTGGAGCGTTCATCTAGTTTAAAACCTCGGATTTGTCGGAAAGCGTGCCGGCGGCGAGTTCCAGGTTTACGGCCGCGAGCCGCTGGTCGTAGATCGCGGCCAGGCGGCGGTTGCGGGCCTCCAGCAGCGCGGTCTCGGTGCGGAGCAGGTCGGTCACGTTGCTGAGACCGCTGTCATAACGGTTCTTAGTGATGCGCAGGCTTTCCTCGGCCATGGAGACCGCAGCCTGGGCCACGCCGATGCGCTCGGCTGCGGACCGGAAGTCGGCATAGGCGCGGCGAACCTGGAGCTGGATTTGCGAACTGGCCTGGCGCTCCAGAGCTCGGGCGCGCTCCAGGCCGTAGGCAGCCTCGTTCATGCGGGCCCGGTCGGCGCCCCCGTTGAAGATGTTCCAGCGCAGGCTGGCCGAGACCAGCCAGCTTGCGCCTCCCCGGTCGACGAAAGTCTGGCGGTCCGCTTCAAAGCCGGCATGGAATCCGACCTGCGGCAGCAGCGAGGTGCGCGCCGCGGCTCCCTGGGTTTGGGCGAGGTCGGAGGCCAGGTGCGCCTCTTTCAGCTCGGGCCGCGAGAGGCCAGCCTGCTTCTCGTACTGGTCGAGAGACTGCCGATCGAACGAAGCAGCTGTGAGCGGTGTGGTGAGATCGTGGGGTTCGGTGAGGGGCAGCCCCAGCGCGTCGTTCAGCGCAGCCAGTGCCACGTCCAAGTCGGCCTTGCGGCGGATCTGCTCCTCCCGCACCGCGGCCATGTGCACCTTTATGGACAGCACGTCGGCGTTGGTGGACATGCCGGCCTCGCGGACGGCCTGGGCGCGGTTCAAATCAGCCTCGGCCGATCGCACCGCCTCATCGGCCACCTTGGCGCTTTCGGCCGCGAGCACCGCGCCGTGATAGGCCCGGACCACGGTGGCGATGGCGTTCATGCGGGTGAGTCGCTCGTCCTCGGCGCTGAGATCGCGGCCCAGCTTCGCCGTCCTGACGGCCAGCCGCGTCCGCCCACCGTCATAAACGCTCTGATCCATGGTGACCAGCGACTGGAAGTTGTCAAGGGGGGCCGGCCGGTTGAGCGTCTCCAGCGCGAGGTTGGCCGCGGTGAATTGGTGCTGGGTCAAGAGGGAGCTGAAAACCACCACAGGATTGTCGCTCCGCAGCACCGACTCGGCGTAGTTGAGCTTGGGAAGGTAGCCGCTTCGGGCCTCAACAATGCGCATGTCGGCGCCCTTGGTGGCGTCCCGGCTGGCCGCGACCGAGGGATGGTTCTCCTGGGCCAGCCGGACCGCGTCCGTTAACGAGAGAGGGTTCTGGGCTGCCAGCGGCAGCACCGCAATTACGAACGAAGCCAAGGTCTTTGCCATGTCACGGGGAATGATGCAGACCGGTCACGGAGGTTACCAGCTTTTTCTCTGTCACCTGACAGAGACGACCGCATCTTCGAGAATGGAGTCTTCAATGTGGAAACGGCCGGTCCGGCCTGTTGATGGCGTGAAGTTCACGGTCGCTTCCAGGGGCCGCGGGGCGCGCAGCGACCAGCCTGGGGACAACTCGGGGACGAATGGCGAGAGGGTGCTCTGTCCCGCCGCGCCAGCGGCTTAGTTACCTAGATCGGGAGCGCCACACGACGCTCTTGCGCCTCACGAAATAACGCCCTTCCGCAGCGCGTACAGAATCAACTCCGGAAAGCTGTGCACATTGAGCTTGTCCTGCAAGTTCCTGCGATGCGTGTCCACGGTGTAGAGGCTGAGGTTGAACAACGCGGCAATGTCCTTGTTTGATTTGCCCTCCGCCAGAAGCTGCAGGACCTCCCTCTCGCGCGGGGTCAGCAGTTCGTAGCTGTCTTCGACTCCCCGCGCCCTGATCTCCCGCACGTAGTCCTCGACCAGGACCTTGCTGATTTCGGGGCTGAAGAACGCCTTACCTTCGCTCACGGCCTTGATCGCCTCAATCAGGTCGCCCTCGGCCGAATCCTTCAGCAGGTACGCCTTGGCGCCCGCCTTGAGCGCCCTCAGGACGTAGCCTTCGTCCGAGTGCATGCTCAGGATGACAATCGCCGTGTCCGGCAGCGCGGCGTTGATCCGTTGGGACGCCTCGATACCGTTCAGATTCGGCATCGCAATGTCGAGGACGACGACGTCCGGCTTGGCTACCTCCGCCTGCGCGATCGCTTCCCGGCCGTCAGCGGCCTCGGCAACCACGGTGAACCCGGGTTGGCTGTCTAGCAACAGGCGCAGACCCCTGCGCATTACAGTGTGGTCATCCGCTAACAGAATGCGAATCATGATCGGCGTCCCCGCTTTCTTCGCTGCCGGCGAGCGGCAGTTCCACGGCCAGCACGGTCCCGGTTCCGGGCTTGGAATGCACCTCGAACCGCCCCCCCAGTCGAGTGACCCGCTCCTCCATCCCGAGGAGCCCGAGCCCTTTTGACTGCTGCGCATCGAACCCTTGCCCGTCATCTTGAATCGAGAGCGACAGCCGCCCCAAATCCTGCTTAACCCGGATGCGGACAGTGGTGGCATGAGAATGACGCGAGCAGTTGTGCAACGCCTCCTGAACTACGCGGTAGACGCAGGTCTTGTACTCGTCCGGCAGGTCGTCGGATGCGAGATCGGTAACAACGTTCACATCCATGGAGGTGCGCTTGGAGACCTCACGGGCCTGCCAGCGCAGGGCGGGAATCAGACCCAAATCGTCCAGCATGGAGGGCCTCAGAAGAAGGGCCATATTGCGTACGGAACGCACCGTGTCCTCCACTAGGCCCTTGATCAGCTCCACGTGACTACGCGACATTTCGAGCGGCCATGCTCCTAGTCCGTCCGCGAGGTTGCGCAGTTCCACCAGCACCGCAGAGAGGGCTTGGCCGACCTCGTCGTGCAGTTCCCGTGAGAGGGCTCGCCGCTCGGTCTCCTGCGCCTGCACGAGCCTCGCGGACAGTTCCTTCAGTTGACCTCTGGCCTGGGCGACGGCCCGATACTGCTCGCGCGCCCCGGTCTCGAGGCTGAGAATTCTGCGCATGCTGAACGCCGACATCCCTACTCCCAGCGCGAGGGTCGCCACCAGAACCAGCCCCAGACGCGTCTGAAACCTCGACAGCAAACTGACGACGCGGTCGTTGCCAGCATTCAACTGCTCTTCGTTAACCTCCGCGATCCTGCCCGCAATCCCCAGCATTGCCATGCGGCGGGGAAACACTTCGTCGCGGAGGAAAGCGTAGCCCCGGCCGTGCCGTTCGGCGGCGCTCCAATTCAGGGCCGGACCGAGAGTGTCCCAGTATTGCGACAGCTCCGAGTTCAAGGCGGCGAACTGCGGTGCCCCTCCGGGCGTCGCTTGATCGGCGTAGGAGGCCAACGCAGAGCTCATCTCGCGGCGCACCTGCTCAAGGCTGGCCCGATGCGCCTCAGCTTTGGCGGCATCCGGCTCGAGCAGATAGTCCCGGACATACGTCCCCGACAGATAGAGCTGGGAACGAATGTTGTTCAGCACGTGATTGCGATAAAGGAACTGGCGCCGGATCTGCTCGTCTTCACGCCGGATCTGATGGAGCACGCGCGAGGCATCCGCTCCCGAAAGGGCCATGATGGCCAGCACTCCGCCGAAGCCGACTGCAAGCATAAGCCGGGTGGTCGGCAGGAGCCGATCGGCGCGGCGACGGATGGTTGCGCTCATTCTGCCCAATAGGACCACTTTCAGCTTAACCCCAGGTTGCCGCGTCCGGACCCGTCTACCTAGTGATTGGGTTAAAAATACCAACCTGCCGGTATGGGGGGGACAGGGCCGCCAGCTTACACTGCGAATAGATCATGCAACCGGCCAGTTTCTGGGCGTCGTGCTGCCGTGAGGGTTTGCGCAGCTCCTTACTATGACCCCAAAGCCCGCTCTGACAGCCGCCGAGTTCGAGAAGATCCGCGCCCTGGACACCTGTACCGCCTCGAACGCGATCGAGCGGTTTGGCGTACGGCTGCGGAACGAAGGGTTCGTCCTCGGGTCCGTGCGTTGCATTTTCGCTCAATTCACGCCCATGCTGGGATACGCCGCTACGGCTCGCTTCCGGTCCTCGACGCCCCCCATCAGCGGCCGGTGTTACTACGACCGGCTGGACTGGTGGAACTACCTCGCCTCCGTCCCGGCGCCGCGGGTGATGGTTATCCAGGACGCCGATCATTCGCCCGGAACCGGCGCCCTGGTCGGGGAAATCCACGCCGCAATCGCGCAGGCGGTCGGCTGCGTAGGACACGTCACCAACGGCGCGGTCCGGGACCTGCCGGCCGTTGAGCGTCTGGGCTTTCACCTGTTCGCCGGCAGAGTCGCGGTGTCCCACGCTTACGCCCACATCGTCGAATTCGGGGAGCCGGTCGACATCGGCGGTCTGAAGATTTCGCCGGGAGACCTGATACACGGGGATCGCCACGGAGTGCACGTCATTCCGCTCTCGATCGCCGCGAAGTTGCCCAAGATGGCCGCCGAAATCCAGCGGCAGGAAAGCGAGCTGGTCCAGTTCTGCCATTCCCCGCGCTTCACCCTCGAAGAGCTGGCGGAGCAGATGCGGCGCAGTGGCGCGCCTCTGGAAAGGTCGGCCCGCTGAATATGAGTTCCAAGACTCGTGCCTGGGTGTTCGGATGTTGCCTCGCTGTGGCGGTCGCCGTGGCGGGAGGCCTGCTATGGCTCAACGCCTCCTCGAAAGCGCGCGCAAGCGCCACGCCCGACCCCGACGCCAACATCGTTACGGTCGGGGTCGCCCGGGTCGCGCTGAAGCCGCTGGAGCGCGAGATCACGGTCTCCTCCGAGCTGGTGCCCTTCCAGGAAATCGATGTCTACGCCAAGGAATCGGGCTATGTCCGGGAGCTCAATGTCGACTACGGGTCGCGCGTGAAGGCGGGGCAGGTGATGGCGGTGCTCGAGATTCCCGAACTCCAACTCCAATTGGCGCAGGATGACGCCGCGATCAAGAGTGCCACGGATCAGGTGCGGCACGCCGAGCACGCACTGAACCGCGTGCAGGCGCAGCATGCGGTTCTGCATCTCCAGTACGACAGACTGCACGGAGTGGCCCAGACGCAGCCCGGTCTGGTGGCACAGCAGGAGGTGGACGACTCCCAGGGCAAGGACCTGGCCGCCGAGGCCCAGGTCGAGGAAGCGAAGTCGACGCTCGAGTCCGCGCGCAGCATGCTCGAGGAGGCTCAAGCCAGACGACAACGCGACGGGGTTCTTTTCGACTACGCCAAGATCACGGCGCCGTTCGATGGCGTAGTTACTAAGCGGTATGCCAATCTGGGCGCGCTCATGCAAGCAGGGACCAGTTCGAACACTCAGGCCCTGCCCCTGGTCCGCCTTTCCCAGGAAAGCCTGTACCGGTTGGTGATTCCCGTACCCGAATCGTATGTCCCCTATGTCCACATCGGAGACCCAGTCGAGGTAAGAGTGCCCGCGCTGAATCGCACTTTCACCGGAAAGGTAACTCGATTCTCAGTGGACGTGAACGGCGATACGCGAACGATGCACACGGAGGTGGACATACCGAATCCCAGCCACCAACTCGTCCCAGGCGCTTATGCCGAGGCCGTCCTCACGCTCAGTCAGAATGGCAATGTTCTGGCGATTCCTCTTCAAGCCATCAATCGTAATGGAACCGAAACCGGCGTCTACGTAGTGGACCCGGACGGCCGCGTCGAGGACCGCCCAGTCGCGCTGGGCGCCGAAACCGCGAATTATGCCGAAGTAACATCAGGCCTCAAGAACGGCGAGTCAGTGGTCATCAGCGATCGCAGCAGCCTGAAGCCTGGTGAGGTGGTGAGGCCTCAGCAGGCGTCCGCTATGGAGTGGCAGGGAAAAGGTAAGGATCAGGGCGACCAGTAAGGTTTTAGAGCCTATGTCAGGCTTTTCAATTCGCAATCCTTACTTCATCGTGGTCTTATGTCTCGCCGTGTGCATTCTGGGGATCACGGCCCTGGTCCGAATGCCGGTGGATTTGTTCCCCGTCATCAATCTTCCCCAGGTGGTGGTGGCGACGTTCTATTCCGGAATGCCGCCGCAGGACATCGAAACCAACATCACCTCCCCGCTGGAGCGCTTCTTCACGCTGGCCAGCGGCGTGGAGCATAGCGAATCGCGGTCCCTCCTAGGGGTGAGTACCATTCGCGTCTTCTTCCAGCCGGGAACCAACGCCGACGCGGATGTCACGGAACTGTCCAACCTTGCGCTGGCGGACTTGAAACGGTTGCCGCCGGGAACGCTGCCGCCGGTGGTGTTGAAGTCCGACGCCTCGAGCCTGCCCGTGTGTCTGGTAGCGGTGAAAGGATCGGGCCTGACCGAAACGCAGCTGCACGACTACGCGCAGTTCGCCATCCGCAACCAGATCGCGGTCATCAAGGGGGCGGAAATCCCGTGGCCCTTCGGAGGCAAGTACCGCCAGATCATGGTGCGAGTCGATCCCTACAAGTTACTCTCGCGGCAACTGAGCGTGATGGACGTGGTGAACGCCGTCAACACCTCCAACCTGATTCTGCCCGCCGGCGACGTAAAGACGGGGCCCTACGACAACTACGTCTACTCCAACAGCCTGGTCGACAACATGCGGCAGCTCAATGCGGTGCCGCTAAAGGCGGTGGACAACACCTGGGTCCAGGTCAGCGACGTGGGCCACGCCGAGGACTCGAGCGCCACGCAGTACAACATAGTCCGCATCGCCGGCCAGAAGTCATCGTATATCCCCATCATGAAGCAGGGCGGCGACACCAACACCATCGAGGTGGTGAACGGTGTTCGCAAACTAATCCGTCACCTCTACGACATTCCGAAACAGATGTCGGCCGATCTGCTCTTCGACCAATCGGTCTTCGTTAAAGAGGCCATCCAGACCGTGCTGCACGAAGGGTTGATCGGCCTGGTGCTGACCAGCGTCATGATCCTGCTGTTTCTCGGCAATGTCCGGGCCACTGCCGCCGTATTGCTGTCGATCCCGCTGTCCGCGCTGGCGACGTTCGTGATCCTGAATTCCATGGATGCCACGGTCAACACCATGATCCTGGGCGGACTGGCGCTGGCGTTCTCACGCGTGATCGACAACTCGGTCATATCGCTCGAAAACATCTACCGGCATCTGGAAATGGGAGAGGCGCCGATGCGGGCAGCCGCATTCGGCGGAGCGGAAGTTACACTCGCGGTGCTGGCGGCAACGCTGGTCGATGTCGTCGACTTCTTTCCAGTGACGTTTCTTTACGGAGTTAGTAAGTTCCTGTTCTCCGCCCTGGCTCTGGCGTTCTGCATTTCGCTGATGGTTTCGTTCGTGGTCGCGATGACCGTGATCCCGCTGTTCTGTTCGCGCTTTCTGAAGAACGTGCCGCACGCCGAGGCGGTCGCGCACGACGTCATCGCCGAAGGCGGGTCCTGGTGGCACCGCTTCAACGCCGGATTCAATCGCGCCTTCAATCGCGTTCTCGATGCTTACGAGCTGTGGGTTCGGCGGGCGCTGCGGCGGCCTGGGCTCACCGTCGCTTCACTGGCCGGGATATTCGTGCTCAGCCTGGGCCTGTTTCCACTACTCGGCGTATCGTTCTTCCCCCGAACCGACGCGGGACAGTTCACCATCAACCTCAAGGCTCCCACCGGTACCCGAATCGAATTGACAGACCGTTACGTCTCGAGGGTCGAAAACCTCATCAAGCGTGTGGTCGCGCCGCGCGATTTTCATATGACGGTAGCCAACATAGGAGTAGTGAACGATTTCTCGTCGCTGTATACGACCAACTCCGGCTCGTACACAGCGACTATTCAGACCCAGCTCAGCGACGATCACCGGGTCGGCAGTTACGAATACATGGACCGCGTCCAGCGCGCCATCGGCCGGAAGTTCCCGGAGCTGCGGACGTTCTTCCAAAGTGGATCCATGGTGGACGCGATTCTGAACGTTGGCATGCCCGCACCGATCGACGTTCAGGTTACGAGTCCGGATTTGTCCGAGAACTACGCGCTGGCGCAGGAACTTGCCGCACGGATTGGCAAGCTACCCGAGGTTGGACAGGTATATATTCCCCAGGACATGGATTATCCGGGCCTGCGCATGGACGTCAATCGCGTCCACGCCTCGGAGCTCGGCCTGAGCCAGAAGGAGATCGTCGATAACGTCATCACGGCGCTGAATTCAAACTCGATGATCGCGCCGAACTATTGGGTGGACCGGCAAAGCGGCAACAACTACTTTCTTACCGTGCAGTACTACGAGCACGGCCGTCCGGCGATACACAATCCCTTCGACCTCAGTAACATCCCATTGCGGGCCCCTGGCCGCCGGGCGACCACCCTGGACACGGTGGTGAAGCTGGTGCCAATCCTCAGCCCGACGGAAATCGACCACTACAAGATTCAGCGCTCTACCGACGTGTATGTGACGCCGAAAGGCGAAGACCTGGGCCACGTGACGGACCAGGTGGAGAAGATCGCGGCCGCCATGCCGCACGCCGGCAACGTGCGCGTCGCTTTGCGAGGAATGGTGGAGGGCATGCGGCAGTCGTTCAGCAGTTTCGCTCTTGGCTTCACACTTTCGTTCTTACTGTTGTACTTGATTCTGGTGGCGCAGTTCCGCTCGTTTGTCGATCCAGTGTTAATCATGTTGGCCATCCCGATGGGGGTGACTGGTGTGTTACTCATTCTTTTGCTCACAAGCACAACGGTCAACGTGATGTCGCTGATGGGCGTGCTTATGCTGGTGGGTATCGCAAACTCCAACAGCATCCTGGTCGTCGACTTCGCCCACCGTCTGGAAGAGCAGGGGCTCTCAGTAACAGACTCGGTGATCACGGCCTGCCGCGTGCGGCTGCGCCCCATTTTGATGACATCTCTTGCAACGATCATCGGCATGATCCCCATGGCGCTCAAGCTCGGCACCGGCGCGGAACAGTATGCGCCCATGGCCCGCGCCATCATCGGCGGACTCACGTCCTCGGTGATCCTGACGGTCTTCATCGTGCCGGCCGCGTATCTGTTGATTTACAGGCGCCGCGAGAGGCGCCGAGGAGCCAGCGAGGCGATGGCCTAAGCCGCTATGTCTTCCTTCTCGATTCGCAATCCGTACTTGATCGTCGTGCTCTGCCTGGCGGTCTGCATCCTCGGTGCAACCGCGCTGGCACGTATGCCCGTGGACCTGTTCCCGGCGATCAACCTTCCTCAAGTGGTGGTGGCGACATTCTATTCGGGAATGCCGCCGCAGGACATAGAGACCAACATCACGTCTCCGCTCGAGCGCTTCTTCACGCTGGCTAGCGGCGTGGAGCACAGCGAATCGCATTCCATCCTGGGAGTCAGCCTGATCCGCGTGTTCTTCCAGCCGGGAACCAGCGCCGACGCGGACGTCACGGAGTTGTCCAACCTGGCGTTGGCGGACCTGAAACGGCTGCCACCGGGCACGCTGCCGCCGGTGGTGTTGAAGTCCGACGCCTCGAGCCTGCCAGTATGCCTGGTGGCGGTAAAAGGGCCGGGCCTGACCGAAACCCAGTTACACGATTACGCCCAGTTCGCCATCCGCAACCAGATCGCGGTCATCAAGGGGGCGGAGATTCCGTGGCCCTTCGGAGGCAAGTACCGCCAGATTATGGTGCGGGTGGATCCCTACAAGTTACTCTCGCGGCAACTGAGCGTAATGGACGTGGTGAACGCTGTCAACGACTCCAATCTGATCTTGCCGGCTGGCGACGTAAAGATGGGTCCGTTCGACTATTACGTCTACTCCAACAGCCTCGTCGATAACATGGAGCAGCTTAACGAGGTGCCGCTCAAGGCAACGGGCGATTCCTGGGTGCGCGTCAGCGACGTAGGCCACGCGGAAGATTCGAGCGCCACGCAGTACAACATTGTCCGGATTGCCGGCCAGAAGTCCGCCTATATCCCCATCATGAAGCAGGGCGGCGATACCAACACCATCGAGGTTGTGACCGGAGTCCGCAAGCTCATCGGCCACCTCTACGACATCCCAAAACAGATGTCGGCCGAGTTGCTGTTCGATCAGTCCACATTCGTGAAGGAGGCCATTCAAACGGTTCTCCACGAGAGCCTGATCGGGCTGGTTCTTACCAGCATCATGATTCTGCTGTTCCTGGGACACTTCCGGGCCACTACGGCGGTGCTGCTTTCGATCCCGCTGTCGGCGCTGGCGACGTTCGTGATTCTGAACTTCATGAACGCTACGGTCAATACGATGATTCTGGGCGGGCTGGCGCTGGCGTTCTCTCGCGTCATCGATAACTCCGTTATCTCTCTGGAGAACATTTACCGGCATCTGGAGCTGGGCGAGGCGCCGGTGGAGGCGGCACGGGCCGGGGCGCAGGAGGTCACGCTGGCGGTGCTGGCGGCGACGCTGGTGGCGGTGGTGGACTTCTTCCCGGTCACGTTCCTTTACGGCGTGAGTAAGTTCCTGTTTTCGGCCCTGGCGCTTTCGTTCTGCATTTCGCTGATTGTCTCGTTCGTGGTCGCGATGACCGTAATTCCCCTGTTCTGTTCGAAGTTTCTCAAAGCGGTGCCGCATGGAGAAGAGCAGGCGCACCAGGGGCGATTGTCCTGGGGGGCGCGGTTCAATGCCGGCTTCAACAGACAATTCAATCGCATGCTGGACGTGTATGAGCGCGGCGTCCGGAGCGCGCTCCACCGGCCCGGCGCGACGGTTGCCGGCCTGATGGGGGTGTTCCTGCTGAGTTTGGGACTGTATTTTCTTCTTGGTGTCTCGTTCTTCCCGCGAACGGACGCAGGCCAGTTCACAATCAACCTCAAGGCGCCCACGGGAGCCAGAATCGAGCTGACCAACGATTATGTCGCAAAGATCGAGAAGCTGATCCGGCAGACAATCGACCCCGGTGACTTCCATATCACCGTCTCCAATATCGGCGTGGTGAATGACTTTTCGTCGCTCTACACGACCAATGCCGGATCGTATATGGCCACCATACAGACGCAGCTTACCGATGACCATAAAGTCGGCAGCTACACCTACATGGATCGCGTGCAACGCGCGATCCGCCGGCAGTTTCCCGAACTACGGACTTTCATGCAAAGCGGTTCGATGGTGGACGCCATTCTGAATACCGGCATGCCCGCCCCGATTGACGTTCAAGTGGCCAGTCCCGATCTGGGGGAGGATTATCGCCTGGCTCAGGATCTGGCCGGGCGAATCTCGAAGCTGGACGACGTCGGGCAGGTCTACATTCCCCAGGACATGAATTACCCAGGCGTCATGATGCAGGTGGACCGGGTGCACGCCGCCGAACTCGGGCTGACGCAGAAGGACGTGGTCGACAACGTGATCACGGCGCTGGATTCCAATGCGATGATCGCGCCGAACTACTGGGTGGATCGCCAGAGTGGTAACAATTACTTTCTCACGGTCCAGTATTACGAAAACGGCAGGCCGGCGATCCACAATGGCCTGGACCTCAGGAACATTCCCATCCGGGCGCCAAAACTCAAGGATCCGACGACGCTGGACAGCGTGGCGAAGCTGGTCAATATCCAGAGCCCCACGGTGGTCGACCACTACCAGATTCAGCGGGCCACGGACGTCTACGTGACGACGAAGGGGGAGGACCTGGGGCGGGTCACCTCCAAGATCGAGAAGATTATCGCCGGCGTCCCGCACCCTGGAAACGTGCGCGTGGCTCTTCGGGGAATGGTGCTCGGCATGCGGGAGTCTTTCAAGAGTTTTGCGATCGGATTCACGCTGGCGTTCCTTCTTCTGTACCTGATCCTGATTGCGCAGTTCCGCTCCTTTGTCGATCCGGTGCTGATCATGCTGGCGATTCCCATGGGCATCATCGGGGTACTGCTGATTCTGCTGGTGACCGGCACGACGCTCAATGTCATGTCACTCATGGGCGTGCTGATGCTGGTCGGAATCTCCGCCTCGAACAGCATTCTGATCGTCGATTTCGCCCACCGCCTGCGGGGGCAGGGGCAATCGGTAACGGACGCGGTGATCACATCCTGCCGCGTTCGCCTGCGGCCCATCCTGATGACCTCGCTCGCCACCATCATCGGTATGATCCCGATGGCATTGAAGATGGGCACGGGGTCGGAACAGTATGCGCCGATGGCGCGGGCCATTATCGGCGGACTGACTTCGTCGGTCGCGCTGACGATATTCATCGTTCCGGCGGCGTATCTGCTCATCTACAGACGCCGGGAACGCACCCAGCCGGAGGATCTGTGATGGTCTTCCCGTCACTCCCAAGTAGCGCGAGCACGCGTGGCTGCGGCGCCGAGACTCCCCTTGACACGACGAACGGCCTCGACACGAGTGTCGAGGCGGCAGGCAGGACGAAAACCTTGGGGAGAGTCTTCCTGACTGCTCTGGTCGCAATCGGGCAGATCGCCCTGGCGCAGGCGCCGCCTGCCAAGCTGACCCTCAAGGAGGCCGAGGCCCTGGCGCTGAAAAATCACCCGCACGTGCTGGCGGCCGAGAGTGAAGTCGCGGCTGCCGGGCAGGAAGTGAGGGAGGCACGGTCGGCCTACTACCCCGACGTCTCCCTCGACATCACCGGCTCGGCGGCCAACCACCTCTCGCGCATCGGCGCCGGAGCCCTGACCGATTCGCGCCTGTTCAATCGCTTCGGGCAGGGGTTCGTCGTCTCACAACTCATCACCGATTCGGGCCGCACCCCCAACCTGGTGGCCAACTCCCGTCTGCGCGCCCAGGCCAGCGCCCAGGACTATCAGGGTAGCCGCTACGACGTGCTTTTGGCGGTCAACCGGAGCTACTTCGACTATCTGCACGCCCAGGCGCTGGTGAAAGTCGCTGACGAGACGGTGACCGCCCGTCAGCTCCTGGCGGACCAAGTGGGTGCGCTGGCCAAGAACGAGCTCAAATCGAAGCTCGATGCCAGCTTCGCGGACGTCAACGTGTCGGAGGCGAGGTTGCTACTGATTCGCGCGCAGGACAGCGTCGAGACCGCGGCGGCCGAATTGGCGCGGGCGCTCGGTTCCGACCAGCCCGCCAATTATCAGCTCGTGGACGAGCCTCTGCCGCCCAGCCCGTCTCAAAACGTCGAAGAGCTGATCGCGCAGGCGTTGGCGAACCGGCCGGAGCTGGCCAGTCTGCGCCTCTCCCGCGAGGCCGCCTACAAGTTCGCCGCCGCCGAGCGGGACCTCTCTTTCCCAACCGTCAGCTTCCTGGGCGTGGCCGGAACGTTGCCCTTCATCAACCTGACGGCGCCTAATGTGCCGATCCCAGAGGTCTATGCGGGCGCCGCCGTCAACGTGGAATTCCCGGTCTTCAACGGCCACCTGTTCGCGGCGCGCCGCGAGGCGGCCCACCAGCGCGCGCTCGGCTCGGACCAGAAGCTGCGCGACGAGCAGGAGCGCCTGGTCCGCGACGTCCGGTCGGCTTGGGCCAGCGCCTCGACGGCCTACCAGCGCATCGACGTTACCGCTCAGTTTCTGCGCCAGGCGGCGCTTGCTCTGAACCTGGCTCAGGGCCGCTACAATCTCGGCCTCTCCTCGATCATCGAGCTGACCCAGGCTCAGTTGAACGTCACCGAGGCGGAAGTCGAGAATCTTAGCGCCAAGTACGACTATCAGGTACAGTATGCGGTGCTGCAGTACGCGCTCGGCCTTCTCCGGTAAGAGGGCTACCGGATGGCGGCGGCTTGATATACCAGGCGGCTGGTATAGGTCTCCTGGGCAGAGCGGAGTAATACTTGGGGGCAAATGGGCAGAATCCTCCTCCTGGGATTGTTGTTGACGGCTATAGGCGCGCCCGAAAGCGCCTCCAGCCCGAGGCCTTTGCGCGTCGATTCGAACCTGGTTCTGGTTAGCGCGACAGTGGTCGACGGCTCCGATCGCTTCGTTCCGGACCTCGAAAGACCGACTTCCGGCTCTTCGACAGCGGGGTCTTGCAGCAGATCGCCACGCTCTCGACGGAAGACGCCCCCGTTTCGGCCGTGATCGTGTTTGACGCCAGCGGCAGCATGAAGCGCTCGATCCCCATCGCCGGGCTAGCGCTCCGCGAGTTCCTCGACACGGCCAACCCCGCCGACGAGTTTTCGGTGGTGACGGTACGCGCCCGGCCCGAGATCGCCTTGCCTTTCGTATCCCGCCCCGAAGACGTGCTCGACTGCATGCGTGGAATCAAGGGAGCGGGCCGCACTGCGCTTCTTGATTCGGTGTACATCGCCGCCGCCTATGTGCGGAAAGGGCGCCATCCAAGGAAAGTTGTGCTGGTCATCTCGGACGGAGAGGACAACCACAGCCGCCACACGGAGCGCGAGCTGCTGAATGTGCTCCGCGAAACGGACGTCACATTGTACTCGATCGGGGTGGACATCCAGACGCCGCAGTATTCGCCCGACGGGGCCCGCTCAACCCACTGGCGCCGACATTCTCACCGAACTCGCCGAAGCCACAGGTGGCAGGTACTTCGAAGCCTGGTCTCCAAAAGACCAGCCTGGCATCATGAAGAGGATCGACATCCGCCAGCAGTACGTGCTCGGCTATTCGCCAGCGCCGCTGAATGCCGACGGCAAGTATCACCGGGTTGAGCTAGGCTAGCCCGGCGGGCCCGTGAGCGCCATCTGCACGCCTTCTGCCGGCCGGGGTATTACGCGCCCCTGCGTGAAGGGGCTCGACAGGAGGCGCCTCCTCCCGGATCAGCGTTCATTCCCGGAACGCTCGACTACTCGGTCAGCCTTGCAAGAAGCGTTGTTCCACAGCCACGAGGGGACGCCCTTGCGGTCCAATCCGTCAGCGGCCGTGAACCGCCTCCGCCGCCATGCGCGCCAGGAGGCGTATGCCATCAACTAACTTGGCGACCTGCGTACGACAATCAGGCCGGTAAGGTAGGTCGCCGCGAAAATGAGGGCGAACGGAATCCACGTTCCCAGCGGGCTTGCAAACATGGCGTAACTCCTCTCGAACACGGGTGCGACAAGGAAGGCATCCATGGCAACGACCACGGCGAGGAAGGCGACCGCCGTTTGCAGCGGGGTTGTGCAAGCGAATCGTTTGAAGTACAGCAGAGAGAGGAGCGCAAACCCAATCGGTGCCCCGGCGGCGTGGACCACCAGCGTGGCGCCCATGGACAAGAATCGTCTCCCCACACCGATCAACATGCCGCAGTAAGCCCATCCTGCCAACGCGTGCAGGAGTAAGGCGACAACACCACGCCAACGCACCGGGCGCTCCGTCATTCGCGATACCGCCGTCACCATGAGAACCAGGTTACCGCCCGCCGCGCCCGACCTGTTCTACTGTCGGCCGATGCGGTCGATCTCGCTTTGGATGACTTCTTGTTCCAACGTCGCCAAGGGCAACGACAGGAACAGTCCAATCCGTCGATCCAGCATCGTGAACGCATCGAAGAAGGCGCGTTCGATTTGTTGCGGTGTTCCCTGCACCGCCGCTGGGTCGGGAATACCCCATCGTGCCGTGAGGGGGTGTCCGGGCCAGACCGGACAGACTTCGCTTGCCGCTCTATCGCACACCGTAAAGACAAAATGCATGATAGGCGCGCCTGGAGTCGCAAACTCGTTCCAACTCTTGCTACGCAGCCCATCCGTCGGCATCTTGGCGCCCGCTATCTGTCGGAGCGCCTCCGGATGGACGAAACCGGCGGGATTGCTGCCGGCGCTGTAACCGGTGAAGTTCGCCCGCCCCTTCTCATTCAGAATCGCTTCTGCCATGATCGACCGCGCGGAATTGCCGGTGCACAAAAACAACACGTTGAAGTGTCGTGGTGTCACAGCTCCCTCCAAGGCCACAACGTGCTCTGTACCAGGCACGCGTGGTGAATCCAGTTCCAGCCCACCCTCTTCTTCGCAACGGAGACTTATTGCGTCCCTGCCCCCCGCTCCAGAACGAACGCTCTTACACGTTCATGAATCAGATCGCGAATACGTCGAAATGCAGCCAGACGCTCCTGTTCGCTGCCCTGGACAGCTGCAGGGTCTTCGAAGCTCCAGCGCATCCGCTCGGAGCCTGCCGGAAACACCGGGCAGCTGTCGCGAGCGTTATCACAAACCGTCACGACGTAATCGAACGCCTGGCCGGAAAACTCGTCGACGGACTTCGAGCGATGACCCGCGATGTCAATACCGATCTCGCTCATAACGGTTATCGCTTCTGGTCGTACCGCGCTTGGCTTGGTGCCGGCGCTGAAGACCTCGAAACCTGCGCCGCCTTCTGCGCGAAACAAGCCCTCACCCATCTGGCTCCGGGCGGAATTGCCAGTGCAGAGAACCAGAATCTTCTTCGTCGTCATCCGATACGCTCCCTCTGCGTGCGACACGTGTCGATGCTCTCAAACACGCCGCCGTACCATTTCCGATTGATCCAGAGCGCGACACTGACTAACGAAATCAGTACGGGGACTTCGACCAGCGGTCCGATGACGGCCGCGAAAGCGGCACCATGGTGGATGCCGAACGTGGCGATCGCAACAGCGATGGCCAATTCGAAATTGTTGGACGAAGCCGTGAAGGAAAGCGCCGTGGCCTCCGCATAGTTGGCCCCAACCTTCTTGCTCATCCAAAACGACGCAAAGAACATCACCACGAAATAGATCGTGAGCGGGATGGCAACCCGAACCACATCGAACGGCAGTTGCACGATCATCTCGCCCTTCAGGCTGAACATCACAACGATCGTGAACAACAACGCGATCAAGCTAAGAGGACTGATCCTCGGGATGAAACTCTTCTCGTACCACTCGCGCCCCTTGGCTTTCTGCAGCGCGAAACGGGTGAGCATCCCAGCCAGGAATGGAATTCCCAGATAGATGAAGACGCTCTGCGCAATCGCTCCCATCGAAATGTCGATTTCGACGGCCCGGAGGCCCAACCAGCGGGGAACCGTGGCCAGGAAGAAGTACGAGTACACGGAGAAGAACAGGACCTGGAAGATCGAGTTCAACGCGACGAGGCCGGCGGCGTACTCCCGGTCGCCCCGTGCGAGGTCGTTCCAGACGATGACCATGGCGATGCATCGGGCCAGCCCGATCAGAATGAGGCCCGTCATGTACTCGGGTTTGTCCCGGAGCAATAGCACCGCGAGCGCAAACATCAGTACCGGCCCGACCACCCAGTTCTGGACAAGCGAGAGCACCAGGATGCGCCGGTGCTGGAAGACGCGCCCCAGTTCCTCGTACTTCACCTTCGCCAGCGGCGGATACATCATCAGGATCAGCCCAATGGCGATGGGGACGGAGGTCGTGCCGACGCTGAAACGGTCGAGAAACGGCACGACGCCAGGGATGAGGTAACCGAGTCCAACACCAGCCGCCATGGCGGCGAAAATCCAAAGCGTGAGATAGCGGTCCAAAAACGAGAGCTTACGACTGACTTGATCCATGCCCCCGCCCCTACGGCTGAACCGGTTTCCGTGCGCGCACGAACGCGCTCATGAATTTCCCATCCACGAGCGGACCGATCGCCGCCACGTCAATGCCTTTGTCCGCGAGAAACGATAGAGCGTCCTCGGCACGGTACACCCGCGTGGGCTCAATCCCGATGCTCGCAAAGCCAGCGGCGGCGAGCTTCGCGCGGTACTCGTCCTGGTCGAGTGCTCCGGCAACACACCCCACCCACAAGAGAATGTTCTTCCGGATCTCCTCCGGAATCTCACCACGGGTCACAACGTCCGAGGCCGCGAAACGGCCGCCAGGCTTCAGCACCCGGAAGGCCTCCCGCAACACCCGGTCCTTATCGGCGGAGAGATTGATCACGCAGTTCGAGATGATGACATCGACCGAATTATCCGGAAGCGGGATGTTCTCAATCTCGCCTTTGAGGAACTCCACATTCTCAACGCCAGCCTTTGACTGGTTGTCGCGAGCAAGCGCGAGCATCTCATCCGTCATGTCGAGCCCGTACGCCTTTCCTCCGGGCGAGACGCGCTTTGCAGAGAGCAGCACATCGATTCCGCCGCCGCTGCCGAGGTCCAGCACCACCTCCCCAGCTCGCAGTTCCGCCAGCGCGGTAGGATTCCCGCAGCCGAGCGACGCGAGGACCGCCGCTTGCGGGAGTTCATCCTTCTGGAGTTGATCGTAGAGATCCGACGTGATCGGGTCGCCGCCCGAACAGCACGACGACGGGCTACTCCCGCAGCACGCGCTTCCCTCACCCGCGACTACGCGCAGGGCCGCTTGTCCATACTTCTCTTTCACGACTTCTGTGATGCCGCTCATATGTTCTCAGTCCTTTCCCTATTTGCAGCAAACGATTTTCTGGGGTTCAACGGCCTTGTTGCGCGTACAGCACTCCGCGTACAAGAACCCGAGCAGTTGTTCGAGCACCGCCGTGTTCGCCGAGTAGCGCAAGAACGTCCCCTCCCGCTGCACCCGGACGAGGTCCTCGTTCTTGAGCTTCTCCAGATGGTGCGACAACGTGCTCGCCGTCACCTCGAGTTCCGTGCCAATCTCACCGACCACCATGCCGTCGGGATGAGCGGATAACAGCAAGCGCATAATCCGGAGTCGCGGCTCACTGCCCATCGCAGCCAACATGTCCGCGTACCGGATGACCTCTTCATGCTTCACCTTCGACGCCATAACCAACTCCTCTTCCGGTTTGCTACTTCTATAATCATCAAACTATCGTATAATGTCAATAGCCCGCCTCCCGTACCAGAATGGTGCCTTACGCCGATGAAGAGGAAGGATGCGGTCGACATGGTGAGGGACTCCGCGCCGTCGGTTCCGGTGATTGTCGTCATGCGGGAATTTGACGGAGCGCTAGGGACCCCGATTCGCGAAGCTTTGCGCGTGCGGATAGCTCCAAGAACATTTTTCGAGTGGGGCGTGCGGTGCGACTGACCTCCGGCTAAAGGCCCCAAGAATGTCCGCCGGGCACCGACGCACCCGAGGGAGCTGAAGCCTTCGCCTCCGCTGAGAGAAGCGGGCGCTACTTTGCCCGCAGTTTCATTTCGCCACGATGCCGCAGACGGCCAGACGGCGGCGGGAGGACCGCGGATCACAGTTGGGTCCAGAATCGGGTTGAATTAGAGCCTGCCACGCCGGATACGCCGACGAGCGCCGGTCAAGGCCAGTAGCATAGGCCCGGATGCGGAAAATGTGTCAACGCCGGTTGAAAATTCCCCACATCGCCGGTTGAAAAATCCCCCACCCCAGGGGTCTGCGGCCAACGCCGAAGACCGAGTTCCGGATGCCCCCTTTCCCTCATCCTAGGAACCTGTTTCCGAACGGCCCGGAGCAGTCAAGGGCGCGCTGGTTTTGCGCGGCGCAGCGGACCCTTGACGGCGAGGACCGTTCGATAGCGTTTGCGAGGAGGGAAAGGGGGCAGGTCGGGCTTCCTCCTCCACACCGTTTTCATGCGGTCGTAGAGGATCTCCTCCGGGACTCCGCCCAGTTGCCGGAATGCCTCCTCGTGCATCTTCAGCAGCGTGCCTAGCTTCTGATCCAAAGCCGCCTCGGCCATCATCGTCCGGCTGTAGCCCAGCGTGAAGGTGAAGGCGTTGAGCTTCCGCTCTTGGCCGTTCATCTCCAGGCTGCCCAGATGTCCCCAGTCCACCTGCGCCTGTTTGCCGGGCGGCGTTTCAAAGCGCCGTACCGCCACCGTCGTCGCGGCTTGGCGCTGCGGCAGAAGCCAGTCCTTCAGAATCGTGTAGCCGCCCGGGTATCCCCGGGCGCGCAGCTCCCGCAACAGCACCTGCGCATTCCACACCCCTGCTTTCAGCCGCTCTCCGAGGTACTCCTTGAATGAGTCCAGTTTGCTCGGCGGCGCCAGCCGCGGTCCGTATACCGGCCGCGCCTCCGGCTGCAGCAGATACTTGCGCACCGTCTTCCGGTCGTAGCCCGTCAGCTTGCTGATCGCCCGGATGCTCAACCCTTGTCGCTTCAGCTCTTCCAGTTCTTGCACGTCTTTCCCCCGCAACACATCCGGCCCTCCTCCATTCAGAGTGAGGCCGGTCCTGACCCTGGTCAGGGGCTGGGGGATTTTTCGTCCGGCACTATGGGGATTCTACGACCGGCGCTGACAAATCGCAATCAGCAGGTCTCCGGTTCAATCCCCGAGGGTGGCTCCATCCTGCGGTCTCATCGACGCTGATCGGAATCTCGATCTCTCCATCCGCTGAAAACAGCCCACCCAATCGCCCACCCACACACGTGTTTTTGGTACCTAAATTGAAGCTTCTTGCAGAAATATTGTGCCTGTAATCAGGAGCTTGCGGGACCGGGTCTGGCTACGAACCAGAAGGTCGGGTGTTCGAGTCACCCCGGGCGCACCATATCTACCTCGCTCTCATTTCCGACACGATCGGCGAATCGCCCTGAGATTCGCGGCACTTGCTATAGCTGAGCTCCTGTTCGATGCGCAGCACTTTCAATAGTCCCAGACGAGCCGAGACAAACGCGCGCATCTGGCTCGGCAGCCAGACTTCGTCGTTAACTCGGGTCTGCTCAAAGGCTGCGTGGGAACCCTTGGCCACACGGACCAGGAACAGCCCCACCGCGATCGTGTCGACGACCTCGACCTCACCTTTCACCAACTGGTAGGCCTGCTTGTCCACCCAAAGCTTGCACCGGAGGTGGGGAAACATCTTCGCCGTGCGCGACAGGGGCTGGTATCCCTGGTGCGGTGTGGCCTCGATCACGTATAGGGTGCGGCCGTCCCAGACCTCCTCCATGGCCAGCCGGAAGTCGAAGGCGTTTGGCAGTTCGCGCCAGGCTTCCCGCTGCCAATCCGGACGCAAGTCGTAGTCGGACCGGCGTTGCACCCGCTGGGCTGCGGTCTGGTCCCGGCGCTCGGTGAGGCTCCGAGCGAGCTTCTCCTGCTCCCTCTTCTCTTCAGCGGCCGGCAACGGGCGGTCGTCGCGTGCCACCAGCCGCCGGTAGGGGGAGCCGTCCAGCAGCATGACGTCGTCGATACTGACTTCTTGCGATTTCACCCGGCCTTGGGAGTCCAGGTACCGCAACTTCTCCCGTTCGGAGAAGGTGTAGTTTCGGGCCACCTTCCAATTGCTTTCGTCGGCTGCGGCGGCACGACGGATGATCTCACGCGCGTCCGTCTGGCCCGGCAGGGCTGTCGCAGAGGCAACAATCAGCAGCAGAGCACGCGTCTGGAGCAGGACTTTCTCCATATACTGCGATGCAGCAATCCTGTGGCCACAAATCGCGTCGGGAGTATCGCCAGCCGGTCCGGCCGTGCGCGCCCTCAATCGGGCCGTTCGCGCTGCGATCCGAAGGTCTTGGCGTACACCTTGCTGAACTCGGCGCCCCAAAAGAACAGCTCCGCCGAGAGGTATACCCAGAGCAACACGACGATCGGCGAGCCGGCAGCGCCATATGCCGACGCGAACCCGGCATGCGCGAAATACAGCCCCAGAAGCTGTTTGCCAATCACAAACAGCAATGAGGTAATGGCGGCGCCGAGGGCGACGTCGCTCCACTTCACTCTGACGTTCGGAACGATCCTATAAAGCGTCGCGAAGAGCGCCCCGATTACGAGCCAGGACGTCATGAATGCGGCAGCCGGCGGCACGGCGATCCTCATGGCCGCGACCCAAGCGTTCAAGACCAGGGAAACCAGCAGCAGGAAGCCTATAGCCAGCACCGTCCCGAACGAGTAGAAGCGATCCCTGATCAGACGAATGGCGGTAGCGGCATTGGTTCGGTCGGGGGGAAGCGAAACATGCCAGATCGTGTTCATCGCCTCGTGCAACTCGACAAAGACGGAAGAGGCGCCAAATGCCAAGGTGATCAAGCCGAGCAGAGTCGCGATCAAGCCGGTCCGGGGCTGGTAGGCGCCTCGGATGATTCCCTCGACGGTCCGCGCCACTTCAGGCCCGACCGCGCGCTGGATTTCCGAGGCGAGCCGGCCTTGGGCTGCCGCCTGCCCATAGACAACAGCGGCCACAGCGACGGCGATCACAATAACGGGAGCCAGAGACAGCAAGGTATAAAACGCGACGGAGGCGCCGAGTCGCGGCCCGTTGTCGTTGGTCCATTCGATACAGGCCTGCCAGAACACTCGCGGCAACGCCTTGAGCAGACGCATGAGCCGCTCAGGAACCGGGAGTTGTCGCCTTCGCCTCTTCGCGCAGCGCGGCGATCCGGTTCTGCAGCGTCCGCAAGCTGATCCCCAACATCTCGGCTGCGCGCTTGCGATTACCGCCGACGTGCTCGAGGGTGAGTTTGATGTAAGCCTCCTCGAGTTTCATGAGCGGCTGGCCAGGCGGAAGCATGATAGGCCCCTCATAGCCCGGCGCCGGGCGGGCGTGGCGGCTAGGGCTTACGCCAAACGCGGGGGATGGAAGGTCCGTCAGCCGGATCAAACCCTCGCGTGCCATGATGGTGGCGCGCTCCAGGACATTGCGTAACTCCCGCACGTTACCGGGCCAATCGTAGCGCTGAAAAAGGTCCAACACCTCGGGATCGATCCCAGTGACGCGTGTGCCGTGCTTCTTGTTCAGATTCTGAAGCATCACATCCGCGATCGGCGGAATGTCTTCCTTATGTTCGCGCAGCGGCGGAATCACGATCTGGAACACGCTCAACCGGTAGTAAAGTTCTTCGCGCAGATGCGTTCCGAGGTCCTGGCTGGTCGCGGCCAGTACGCGGACGTCTACGGGGATTTCGCGCTTTCCGCCAAGTCGCCGTACTCGCAAGTCCTCGAGAACGCGCAACAGCTTCGGTTGCGTAGACGGCGGCATTTCACCGATCTCGTCGAGCAGCAAAGTGCCCCCGTCAGCCTGCTCGAAGCACCCCGCCGAACGCTCCATGGCTCCCGTAAACGCGCCCTTCTCGTGGCCGAATAACTCGCTCTCGATCAAAGTCTCGGGTAAGGCGGCTGCATTGACGGCGACGAAAGGTCCATCGGCGCGGGGGCTGCACTTGTGGATTTCCCGCGCAACCAGCTCCTTCCCCGTGCCACTCTCTCCACAGATCAACACGGGCGCCGAGGTGGGGGCCACCTGCCTGATGAGCGCGAAGATCTCCTGCATCGCCGGGGAGGTTCCTACCAAATCTCCGAATACGCCGCGAAGGCTCAGGTCGCGCTTGAGCTCGTCCGTTCTCTGGAGACTCCTCTTGTAATGGATCGCGCGCTCCAGGAGGGTTCTGAAGGCGCGCGGTTCCACCGGCTTCTCGAGGAACCAGAATGCGTTGAGGTCATGGACCGCGGCCAGGGCCTTTTCCATGCTGCCAAAGCCGGTGAGCACGATTGCCGGAGTGAGATCGCCGCGTTCCTTCAGGAGCCGAAGCAGCTCGAAACCGTCCATGCGCGGCATGACCAGATCCGCAACGATGACGTCCGCGTTGAAAGCGGTGAGCCGTTCCAGCGCCTCCTGCCCGTCAGAGGCGACCTGCGCCTCAAAGTCGCAATCGGCAAGCATCGCCGCCAGTGCGGCACGCTGCCGCTCGTCATCGTCGACGATGAGAATCCGGCCCGAAACCGCCGACAGTCGGGGCATTAGGTCCTATTTTAGCAACTATCGGCGCAGGATCTTCCGTCTGAGATCCGGCCAGAACTCGGCACCGAGGTTGCTTGCGAGATCGAACCCGAGCCGCAGAGAGCCCTGCAGCACGCCCAGGCGAACGGTATTCAGTCGTTCCGGATACCACTGGTTCGAAAGAAAGGCGGCGCCGTAAGCGCTACCCAGGCGCCAGGTGGATAGCGTCTCGCCGCCGCTGTCGGTGCGTGTCAGTATGGTTCCGCGGAGCGCATGGCCCGTTCTCCGCCAGACTCCCGTGCTGCGCGATCGAAAATACCGCGGGTCCTGGTGCAGGGTCGAATCCAGCCCGAAAGCGAGAGCACCATGGATCGCCAAACAGCCGACGGTAGAGACGAACCGCTTCCCGTACGCGCCGACTCCCTGTCCCCACTCCTCCGGGGCGTCGAGTTCCTGGAGGAGTCCGGCGTAGGCGGAGGATCCCGCCATGGACCATGGGCCGTAAACGCTTTCCTCGTGAAAGCGCAGCTTGCCGTTCAAATCCAGCGACTCCACGGCCTGAGCCATGGCTACCACCGGCACTGCGCACAGCAGGACCACGCTCAGTATTGTCATTTGGAGCGCCAGACAGATTCGCGCTAACTCAATGCACGAACCGGTAACTGGTCACGCGTCCCCACAATCCGAACACCTGCAAGACCCAAACGGCAGCGACAACCACGACCACCACATTGAGCAGGGTCTTGATGCCGGAGGCCATGGGGATGTAGTTGTTGATCAGATACAACACTACGCCGATCACGACGAGCGTGACGACGATGGTTAGTAAAGGCATTTTTGTTCCCTCTCCCGCCACTTCAAGTAGCACCCCGCTGGCCAGTCGCGGGGCTAACCAAGAACCCTGCGTCCCTGAATCAAGCGGATCAGCATGACGATCAACGCAAAGACCAACAGGAGGTGAATCAGGCCGCCAGCGGTGTAGGAGGTGACCATCCCCAACGCCCATAACACCAGCAGAACCACACAGATTGTCCAAAGCATCTTTTTGCTCCTTCGGGATGCATGGGTGCAAGCGCGGGGCCAAAGCGGCGGGCCAAGCGGCGCACTACCGGAACGGGGAGTTCCGTTGGTGCAAGTGCAGAATCTGCACTCGACGCGGCAGTTGCTGCCGGTCCCACAGCTGTCACGCCCCGACGGCATGTAGAATTCAAGGGAGAGGCTACGCATGAGCAAGCCAGACAAGACGCTGGACCGCTTCTGGGACGTCCCTTTAGGGGATCTGCTTGTCCAACTCCAGGCAACGCCGGCCGGACTGACTTCCGCCGAGGCGAAAGAGCGGCTGCGTGTCCACGGCCCGAACAGCCTGGTGGCGGAGTCTCGCTTCGCTCCTCTGTTCAGTTTTCTGCGCTTCTTTGCCAATCCCCTTGTCCTCATTCTTCTGGGGGCCAGCGCCATCTCGATCGTGCTGGGCGATCCGGTCGGCGGCTCGATCATCATCGCCATCGTCCTGCTCAGCGTGATCGTGAACTTCTATGTGGAGTTTCAGGCTCGACATGCGGTGGAGGATATTCGGAAGCAGGTTGCCACAACGGCCGCGGTCTTGCGGGACGGCAAGGAACTGGAGTTGCCGGTCGCGGAACTGGTCCCCGGGGACATCGTCCGGCTCAACTGCGGCGACCTGGCACCGGCCGATGCCCGCCTGTTGGACTCCAAGGACCTGCACGTGCGCGAGTCCGCCCTGACCGGGGAATCGCTGCCCGTCGACAAGGCGGCGAAGGATCTTCCGGCCGGGCAACACACGCTTGCCGACGCTAGCAATAGCATTTTCCTGGGGACCGCCGTGCAGACGGGGCTGGGCACCGCAGTTCTCGTGCGGACCGGCAAAGACACCGCCTTCGGCGAGATTGCTCAGCGGCTCGCCATGCGCCCTCCGGAGACCGAATTTGGCCGCGGAATACGCCACTTCGGACTCATGATCACACGCGTGATTATGCTACTGGTGCTCTTCGTCCTGCTGGTGAACGTCGCCGAACATCGTTCGGTGCTGCAATCGTTCTTGTTCGCGATCGCGCTTGCCGTCGGGATGACGCCGGAGATGATGCCGATGATCATCACCATCACGCTGGCGCAGGGCGCGCGGCGGATGGCCAGGAAGAAGGTCCTGGTCAAGCAACTTACGGCGATCGAAGACTTCGGCAGCATCGAGATTCTCTGCAGCGATAAGACCGGAACCCTGACCGAAGGCGAGATCGTGCTGGACCGGCACGTGGACGTTCACGGGCAGGACAACGAAGACGTCCTCAGGTTTGTGTACCTGAACAGTTACTTTGAAGCCGGCATTAAGAGTCCCCTGGACGATGCCATTTTGAAACACGAGCACCCGGCCATTGCGGAGTACTCGAAGGTAGACGAGATTCCTTTCGACTTCAACCGAAAGCGCCTGTCCGTTGTGGTGCGCCGCGGCGGCGAGGACCTCCTCATTACCAAGGGCGAGGCGGAGAGCGTCCTCGCTATCTGCGGGACTGTCGTCATCGACGGCGCTCCTCAGCCGTTCGACGACGGCCGGCGAGCCGAGGCGGCGGAGACCTTCAAGAAGCTGAGCGCCGACGGATTCCGCGCCCTGGGAGTCGCATTCCGTAAGGTGGAGAAGCAGGATGCTTACGCGGTCGCGGCCGAGCAGGAGATGACGCTGGCTGGGTTCGCGGCGTTCCTCGACCCGCCCAAGGAGGGGATTTCCGCGGTCCTCGACGCGCTGAACAAAAACGGCGTTTCCGTGGTCATCATGACCGGCGACAACCAATACGTGACGCAGAAGGTAGCACACGACGTCGGGCTGGCTATCGATCGCATTGTCACCGGCGACCAGTTAGACAAGATGGACGATGCCGCTCTGGCTTACCAGGCGGAGCACGGCGCCATCTTCGCCCGTGTGTCTCCGGAACAGAAGAACCGGGTAATTCTCGGTCTGAAGGCGCGCGGGCACGTGGTGGGGTACATCGGGGACGGCATCAACGACGCCCCGTCATTGCACACCGCGGATGTCGGCATTTCCGTAATGAATGGCGTGGATGTGGCGAAAGATGCCGCGAAGATCATCCTGCTGGAGAAGGACCTGGAGGTTTTGAACGAGGGGGTACTCGAGGGGCGGCGGTGCTTCGCCAACATCATGAAGTACATCATCATGAGCACCAGCTCCAACTTCGGCAATATGTTCAGCATGGCGGCGGCATCTTTGTTCCTGCCGTTCCTGCCGATGTTGCCAACTCAGATCCTGCTGAACAACTTTCTTTACGACACTTCGCAGGTCGCCGTTCCCGGCGATAACGTCGATCCGACGTTGGTGCACAAGCCCAAGCGGTGGCAGATCGGGTTCATTCGCCAGTTCATGACGATCATAGGCCCCATCAGCTCCATTTACGATTTCCTCACCTTCGGGGTCCTGCTCTGGTTATTCCACGCAGCTAGCAACGCGCCGCTGTTCCGGACGGGATGGTTCGTGGAATCGCTCGTCACGCAGACGCTGGTGGTGTTTGTGATCCGGACGGCGGGGAACCCGTTCAAGAGCCGTCCGAGCGGCCGGTTGGTGATCGCGGTTGTTGCCGTCTCCCTGGCGGGAACCCTGCTGCCTTACACGCCCCTGGGTGTTCCGCTCGGGTTCACACCGTTACCGCTGTCGTTGCTGGGTGCGATTGCGCTGCTTACCCTGACGTACATGATGCTGGTGCAGGCCGTCAAGACCTGGTTCTACCGCCGGCACGCGTTGCTGTGACGCCTCAGGCGCCGGTTGTGGCGGCTCCGAACAGGGCCCCGACGCCCGCGGTCAGCGCCATGGCCAGGGCGCCCCAGAACGTGACGCGTATTGCGCCCACGATCACACCGGCGCCTCCGGCGCGCGCTGCCAGCCCTCCCAGAAGCGCCAGGAACACCAGTGAGGTTACAGCGACCAAGGGAATGAGAATCGCGCCCGGGGCCATAGCTGTGACCGCGAGGGGCAAAACCGCACCGGCGACGAAGCTGGCGGCCGACGCCAACGCAGCCTGAATCGGACGCGCACTGAGAGAGGGGGAGTGGCCGAGTTCGTCGCGGGCATGCGCGCCCAAGGCATCATGGGCCATCAGTTGGCGGGCGACCTGTTTGGCGAGCGTGGGATCGAGCCCGCGAGCGACGTAGATTGCCGCCAGTTCCGCGTGCTCGCCCGCGTTGTCTGTCTTCAGTTCCTCGCGTTCCAGCTTGAGGTCGGCCTTTTCGGTATCTGCCTGCGAGTGAACGGATACATACTCACCCGCTGCCATCGACATCGCCCCGGCGACCAGGCCGGCGACCCCGGCAACCACTACGTTGCTGTGAGTCGCATGCGCAGCCGCGACACCGAGCACCAGACTCGCCGTCGAGAGGATCCCGTCGTTGGCGCCCATTACTGAAGCGCGTAGCCAGCCGACGCGTCCGGTGCGGTGCCGTTCCGTTTGTACGGGCATTCCCTACAGTGCAACGGTAATCGCGAGCCCTACGCCTGGATAGCTACGGTCGTAGAGGTAGTACCCGTTGTCATAACCGATATAAAGATCGTCGGTGTCATACCAGTTTGCCGCCCAGCTCTCTGGCCAGGGATCCAAGAGCATGAACGAATAGCCGCCATCCGAGAAGCGCGGATACCCCATGTACATTGCGGGCTGGCTGTGCATCCGGAACCAGTGTCCACTGCCGAAAGAGAGACTGAAGGTGGCTTCAGGAATGAAGTAACCACCGTAGCCGCCACGCTGCGCCCAACTGCGATGGTCGCTTTGCCAGTTTTGATCGCGACCCTGCTGGAACGTAGTGTGCGCTTGCCAGCCGCCGCCCTGCTGCCATCCCCGCTGCTGTTGCCACGCCACTGCCTGCTGGCGCGAACGCTGCGGTTGCTGTTGCTGGGCCTGTTGGGTACGTTGCTGCGTCGGCTGCTGCGCCTGTTGAACCCGCGGCTGTTGCTGCGGTTTCTGCTGCTGGGCCTGCTGGGCCCGCGGCTGCTGCTGAGGTCGCGGTTGTTGGGTCTGTTGGGCCCGCTGTTGTTGCTGCGGTCGCGGTTGCTGCTGTTGGGCCTGCTGGGCCCGCGGCTGCTGCTGCGGCGGTCGCGGTTGTTGCGTCTGCTGGGCCCGCTGTTGCTGCTGCGGTCGCGGTTGTTGCGTCTGTTGGGCCCGCTGCTGTGGCTGCGGTCGCGGTTGTTGAGTCTGCTGAGCCCGCTGTTGCTGCTGCGGTCGTTGCTGCTGGGTCTGCTGGGCCCGCTGCTGTGGCTGCGGTCGCGCTTGCTGCTGTTGTGCGGCTGGCCGTGCTGCTTGCTGCCCTGCAGGCTTGCCCTGTTCCTTTTGCTCTTCGTGCTGCGCATACGCAGGGACGATCGCCGCAAAGAGCAGGACCAGGGCGGCTGTACTTGTAGCTCGATCGAATCGCATTGTTATCATCCTCCGTTGAAAGTCGCCATTGGGTGTGCACGCAGACGGCCAGTCCGCCTACTTATGTTCCGCCGCCTCGGCTGCCTCGGCCTCGGCCTTGGTCTTGTGCACCGTTCCGTCCGGGTGGTTGGGCGGAGAGTAAAGCGTGTACAGCTTCAGCGGCACTGTCTTCGATGTATTGATCACGTTGTGGTACGTGCCTGCCGGAACCACGACCGCATCTCCGTCTCGCACCTGGCGCTCCTGCTTCTCGTTGAAGACGAATTTGGCGTCTCCCTGTTCGATCCGGAAGAACTGGTCGACGTTCGGGTGCACCTCGTCGCCGATTTCCTCCCCCGGCCCCAGACACATCAACACAAGCTGGGCGTGCTTTCCGGTGAATAGCACCTGGCGAAAGTACGCGTTCTCCAGAGTCAGCTTCTCAATCGGTCCAACGTATTCGATCATGGCAGGGGCCGCCTATTTCTTCGCCACGTGAGCGACGTCACTCGTGACCGCGGCGGGCGCCCTCTCGGTCGGCTTATCCGACGTCCCATAGTCGGCGGCAGATTCCGAGGCGGAGGAGATATCCCGGGCGCCAGTGTCTCTCAGGGTCTTCTTCGCCCGGGCACACCACTCGGGGCTGTCGCAGTGAACGGACAGTAGAATGCCGCCACGCCTGACCCTGCCGGCGTACCGCTTGGCGACGTATTCGGACAGCGGCAAGCCAGCCAGCCATCCCACGATCCAACCCAGCACTCCTCCGGCGCCGGCACCGGCCAGGGTAGCCACGAGCGGTCCAGCCGCGATAAGCGCCCCTAACCCGGCAATGGCCATACTCTGCATGGAAACGAAACAGGCCAAGGCGGCGCCGACCACGGCACCCGCCGCCGCTCCCGCCGCCGCTCCCTTTGGAGCCTTGGTGTGTTTCTCGTGCGCGAAATCCTTGGAGCCTTGGTTGTCAGACGACAGAACCGAGATGTCCGTCGCCCGATAGCCCGCTCGGTGCAGTACGTCAAGGGCATCCGAAACGGTCGTTCGATCCTCATAGATGCCAATGACCGATGTATTCCTTGCCATTTGGTGGTTCTCCTTTGGTTGTGTCTGTGCACGAGGCTGGCCACGCGCCGGAGGCCGTGGCGATGCGCGGATTGCGAGCTGGAGGGTCCTGCTAAGTGCAGAAGTTGCGTCCGGAATGCACATTTGGTTGAGCGATGAGGCCGGGTGGGGTGGCGGCCGGCAGCGTTGCACCATGAAGCTGCCGGATGTCAAACGGCGACCAACGTGCAGAAGCAAGGTACGTCGGGAAGACGGAAGGAAGATGACTTTATGTTGCTGATACTCTTGCTGGTCGTGCTGTTGCTCGCTGTGACACCCAGATGGCCGTATAGCAGGCGTTGGGGCTACTACCCGAGCGGAAGTCTGGGAGTGGTGTTGGCGATAGTGATCGTGCTGATGTTGTTGGGAACTGTCCGCCTTTAGGCGGCCCCACAACTCGAACGGGAACGAATTGTCAGATAGGGAAACATAATGAATTGGGATCAGATCGAAGGCAAGTGGAAGCAGTTCACCGGCTCTGCCCGCGAGCGCTGGGGACAACTTACTAACAACGATTGGGAGACGATCGCCGGCAAGAAGGACCAGCTGGTCGGCCGGATTCAGGAACGCTACGGCGTGGCGAAAGCGGAGGCCGAGAGGCAGGCCGACGAGTGGTCGCGCGCCCTGACGGACTCCGGGCGCGAAAGCCCCGCCGCACCCCGCCCCTAGAAAGTCAACCGATGAAACGGGCCCACGCGCGAATTGCGGATCTCTGGTGCAGGTTGATACACACGGAGCCGATGTGGCCCTCGCACGGCCAGTACCAGTGTCGGACGTGCGGGCGGCGGCATCGGGTGTGCTGGGAACAAGCCTCCCCCGCCGCGTCGCGCGTGCTGCTGTCGTCGGGCGAAACGCGAGCCCGCAGCGGCTTCGTGACGACGACCGAATCGAGGGCCCAATGTTGGTAGTAAATGTGCTGGCCGTTCTCGTGGTGCTGACTCTCGTTCTGTCGATGTTCCCTCGTCCGCGCGTCGCCGCCCGGGCACGTTCGTAGAGACGGTACGAGCCGGCTGGCAACTCGCGTGCAGGGGAGTTCGGGCGTAGGGTCCGGCAGCGGCATTCCAGAGGAGACGATGAGCCTGCGAACGTGCGTGCGGCTTCTCATTGCGGCCTGCTTCTGCGTCGCGGGACTCGCGGAGACGCTCAGCGCCACGGGTCTGGTCGTGGAATTGTCGCCCGACGGCCGCTGGGGGCCCGGAGTTCACACTCTGGCGGTCAGCGGCCCTCTCCAGATGATTGGGGCGGTTGTACTCGTGTCCGGCCTAAAGACACGCTGGACCCTGGGCATCCTCGGGGCGTACGTCTGCCTGGTCAGCGTCTTTGGGAATCTGCCGCTCATCTTCAATGCCGATGTTGGCGGAAGCGCAATTGCGGGGCTCCTTAGCGGTGTGGCAGTGGTGGGCGGAATCTTGTATTGGTTTCGCAGCGAGCGGATGCCGGGCGCTCACAGGGCAAGACCTGCATTTCCAATGTCGAATCCCGCATCGGCTTTGCCAAGGCCGCAGTAGTCATCGGCAGGCTCGGAACCCAGCGCCCGCGTCGCATGGCGATCTTTGACGCAGGGTGGAACGGCACGTGCAGGCGATTTGACGGCGAGATACAGCCAAGGAGGATTCGCATGAAGAAGATTGTAGTGCTCTCAGCTCTAATCTGCGTGGCTGCCTTTGCGCCCAGTAAGGGGCAGGCTAAGGAGCAACGCGGCGGTCACCCCGCGGAGGTTGGCGGCGGACACATTCCCGCGCGCGGTCCCGCGCCCGCAAAGGCTTCCAAGCCTGCACGGGGTTCGGCTGCACAGGGCCAGCAGCAGTCCAACGCGTCGGTCGAGAACCACATTGCCGTGCACCAGAAAGGTCATCCGGACGTTCCGCACGTCGACGCCAAGAACGATAAATGGGTCGGACACGACAGCGGCCCCAACGATGCGCACTATCACCTCGACCAGCCGTGGTCGCACGGACGCTTCAGCGGCGGTTTTGGACCGCAGCATGTATTCGTGCTTGTGGGAGGAAACCGGGAGCGCTTCTGGTTTGGCAACTTCTACTGGGACGTCGCCCCCTACGATTACAACATCGTCGCGGACTGGAACTGGGCTGGCGATCAGATCGTGATCTACGAAGACCCTGACCATGTCGGCTGGTACCTCGCCTACAACCCGCGGTTAGGCACGTACGCTCACGTCGAGTATCTGGGAGGCTGACGGGCTCCTCCCAGTCACAGTTTGGGACAGCCGGTGCGCCTGAAGCCCAAAGCCCGGAGGACAGCCTCCGGGCTCTCTCCCGCTTGCACCCGTTCCGCCGCACGCATGCACGGTTCTTCCTGCCGGAGTATTTCCTCTTCTCGCCAGGTTTGCCTTCCGTTTGCCTTCCGATCCGCAGCAATTCCTGCATTCCGTGCGGCAATACCTGCATGAGACGTCAGCTCAGGCGGTAGACAGGCTCCGGCTTTGGCGCACGACTTCATGCAGAGCCCGGATGTCCTGCCGCTTCAAAGCTGTGCTTGCTGCACCTTAGAGGAAGAGGCGGCCGATGGACCTCGGAGTGCTTGTCCTTCACCGTGCGGCCAGCCAGCCGAATCTGCAGGCACAGTTGCCCGACAGAGCGAAAAGTCGGTCGCACAGATTCTAGATCGAAGGAGAGGGAGCAGATGAGTATCTTGAGAACAGTAACAACGACCGTGTTCGGCCTGGGGCTGATGGGCGTGGTATTCTCGCCGGTCGCCAAGGCGGACGAGTGGAACAACAAGACCGTGATGACTTTCAGCGCGCCTGTCGAGATTCCGGGCGTCCACCTGAAAGGGTGGGGGATATTGCCAGCCGGGACCTATGTGTTCAAGCTCCTGGATTCGCAGACCGACCGCCACATCGTCCAGATCTTCAACCAGGACGAGACGGTGGTCTATGCCACCATCCTGGCCATCCCGGACTATCGCCTCCACGCAACTGGCAAGACCGTAGTTACTTTTCGGGAGCGGCCGGAAGGTCAGCCGGAGGCTCTCCGTGCATGGTTCTTTCCCGGAAAGAACTGGGGCGATGAATTCGTTTATCCGAAAGCGAGAGCGTTACAACTAGCCAAAGAGACCAACACCCCCATTCTCTTCACGGCGGTCGAGATCCCGGTGGAAGTCGCGGAGCCAATCAAGACGGCAGACGAGCCTGCGGTCGTGCAGCTCAAGCAGGCACCCGTCATGGCGGCTCAGCCCACGGGAGAAACGGTGGAACTGGCCCAGGTGGTCACCCCGCCGCCAGCGGAACCGGTAGCGGTGAAGGCCGAGCCGGTACAGGTTGCGGCGGCGCAACTCCCGAAGACGGGGAGTGAATTGCCGTTGATTGAACTGCTCGGGTTGCTCGCTATGGGCGGGGCCTGGACCCTCCGGCTGGTGCAAAAGCGCCTTCTGTGAGGAGATAGCTTCACCACGCGGGGCGCCTTTTTTCCGGCGCGCCCGCGGCCGGGGGTGGTGTCGCCTCCGAGACGGTTTGGCCGGGGAGAACAGCATATGAAAGCTCTGTTTTGGATTGGACTGGCTGTGCTGATCCTTGGTGTCGCCTCGCTCGTGGTGCCCATTCCCCGCAGCCAGCGGGAAGGCTTCCGGGCCGGCGGCGTTTCGGTCGCCGTTGAAACCCAACATGCGCAAGTATTGTCCCCCATCGTGAGTGTGGTGATGATTGTGGGGGGGCTCGGCACGATGGTAGCCGGAAAGGCGATGACGTAGGACAGGGCGAAGTCAGAAGGGGAGCGGCTATGAGGAGGCGGCTATCAGGCACGGGAGAGCGCGGCGCGGCGAAAGCGATTGCTCTCCCGGTTCTTCTCCTGATTGCCCTGGTGGGTTACGCCGGCCAGCAGACTGCATCGCCGGAATCTTTCCGCATCTCGGTGGACGTTGACCTGGTGGTGTTGCACGCTACGGTGACCGACCGGCAAGGCGGCTTCGCCTCGGACGTGGGCGAGCAGGGCTTTGAGGTCTATGAGGACGGTGTAGCGCAACGCATCCGGCTCTTCAAAAACGAAGATGTTCCGGTCACCGTGGGGCTGGTTGTCGACCACAGCGGAACCATGCAGCCGAAACTCGAGGAGGTGTCCGCCGCAGCCAGGACCTTTGCGCGGTCCAGTAATCCCGAAGACGAGATGTTCGTCGTCAACTTCAACGAGAAGGTGTCGTTGGGTCTGCCCGCCGCGATCCGATTCACCAATAGCACCGCCGAACTCGAGAGCGCGATCGGGACCGGACCTGCCGGAGGCCAGACCGCTCTTTACGACGCGATCGCCAAGGCGCTAGAGGAACTGCAGGGAGGCAGCCGGGATAAGAAAGTGCTGATCGTCGTCAGCGACGGCGGTGACAACGCGAGCAAGCGCAGCCTGGCCGAGGTCATGAAACTGGCCGCGCAATCGAGCGCCGTCATCTACACCGTAGGCCTATTCGATCAAGACGATCCGGACCGGAACCCGGGTGTGCTCAAACACCTGGCACAGGCAACGGGCGGCGAGGCTTTTCTTCCCGACCGCCTCAGCGAAGTGGTGTCCATCTGCGAGCGCATCGCCCGGGATATACGCCATCAATACACGATCGGGTACGTTCCCAGCAACGCAACTCGTGACGGCGCTTACCGTGCCATCCGAGTAACTGCCCGGGCGAAGGGCCACGACAAACTGTCCGTGCGCACGCGCACCGGCTATATACCCGGCGGCGGACCACGGCTTGCCGAGACGAGCGTCAAATGAAGCTGGTGGTCGCGAAAGAGCCGCTCGGACGGATCCTGAAGTGGGCCCAGCGTGCGCTTTGGGTCTGCGCCGTCGTGCTTTTGGGTTATTCCGGGTTCGTTCTCGTGGATGCCTGGGCCTTCCAACGGCGCGAGGGCATGGATCTCGACCGCCTGTTGAGTGACCGGCGCGCGGCGAGCGAAGGCACGCCTGTCTCCGCGACGAACGGCCTGATCGGCCGCATGGTCATCCCCAGGCTCGGCCTTTCCGCGGTCGTCGTCGAAGGGATCGGCAGGACCACTCTCCGCCGCGGGGTCGGGCATATCCCCGGCACGGCGCTGCCGGGCGAGCCCGGCAACGTGGGCCTTTCCGGGCACCGCGACACGTTTTTTCGCCCGCTGAAGGATTTGAGGATCAAGGACGAGATTCAATTCTCAACGCTGAAGGGCGATTTCAAGTACGAGGTTGAGTCGCTAAGGGTTGTGGAGCCGCGCAGTGTGGGTGTGCTCGCCTCGTCGAAAGAAAACGTGCTGACGCTGGTGACCTGTTACCCCTTTTTCTATATCGGAGCGGCGCCCCGGCGTTTCGTCGTAAGGGCCCGGCAGGTGTCGCCGCAAGCGCTGGCACGAGCGAGTGTGAAATGATGAAGAGCAGTGGTGTGCCGCTGGGAGTAAGTTTGAAAGACGCTTCGGTCCCCGCAGCCCGAATTCTCGCCATCGAGGACAACGCCTCCGACGTTTTCCTTCTCGATCGGGCGCTGAAGAGGCAGGATCTCCGATTTGAACTGATCCACCTGATAAGCGGCGGCGAAGCCCTCGCCTTCATCCGCAGGCAGGGGGCCTATAGGGATGCGGCGGCGCCCAACCTGATCCTGGTGGACTTGAACCTTTCCAAATACACCGGCGAAGACATCTTGCGGGAGATCCGGAGCGCCAGTCACCTCGCCGGTGTTCCTGTGTGCGTGTGGAGTTCTTCCCGGTCCCGGCGGGACGAAGCCCTTCTCAAGGACCTCGGGGTCACCCAGTTCATCACCAAGCCTTCCGGCCTGGATCAGTTCATGGAGATCGGCAAGATCGTCAAAGATCTGCTCGCAGGAGCCAGAGCCGGCTGACGGCGCTACAATCGGTCAGTTGGCGGGTGCGAGAATGGCACGACACGTGCTACGCTTCTCCCGGCTGGAAAGGCTAGGTGGCGTTTGGCGAAGAAAACGGGCAGTAGTCGGGCGGGTGCGGTCGGACGTTCTCTGCGTGTTCTCGACTCACGCCGCCCCAAGCGCAAGCCCCCTTCCGCGGCAGCGATCGTTCCGCCGGCCGACCGGCAGCGCGGCGAGGCCAGTTCGCTCCCCGTTGTCGTTGGCATAGGAGCCTCCGCCGGCGGCTTGGAGGCATTCACGGAGCTGCTCAGCCATCTGCCGGACGATACCGGCATGGCATTCGTATTGATTCAGCACCTCGATCCGGGTCACGAGAGCCACCTGCAGGAGCTGCTTTCTAAAGCCAGCAGAATGCCCGTCTCCGAAGTGAAAGGCGGGACGCGCGCTGAGGCCAATCATGTGTACGTGATTCCGCCCCGATGCAATCTGCGCATTTCCGCGGGAGTGCTCGAGACCCCACCCCGGCCAGCCAGCGGCCGCAACATGCCAATCGACTCTTTTCTCCAAGCCCTGGCAGCAGACCGGGGCAGCAAAGCGCTCGGCGTCATTCTGTCGGGAACCGGATCCGATGGGACGCTCGGTCTCGGGGCGATCAAGGCCGCGGGGGGCACCACCTTCGCGCAGGAAAAGAGAACCGCGAAGTTCGACGCCATGCCGGGAAACGCCATCGCGGCCGGTGCAGCGGACTTTGTGCTGCCGTTGGGCGGAATCGCGCGGCAACTGGTGGCCATGGCGCGAGATTCCGAGGTCCCAGACGAGCCTGGGCCGGCGGATCCGGAACTGGCCCGGATACTCCGGCTGGTGCGGAGCGCCACGGGGGTGGACTTCACTTACTACAAGCACAGCACGCTCCAGCGGCGTATCAAGCGGCGCATGGGCCTGCGCGGATTCGCAACGCTGGAAGACTACAGCCGGCATCTCGAGCAGAACCGCGAGGAGGCAAACGCGCTGTGCGAGGACTGTCTTATCACCGTCACTGCCTTCTTTCGGGAACCAGCGGTCTTCGAGGAACTCAAGAAGAGGGTGCTCCCCGCTCTGCTTGCGAATAGAGGGCCCGAGGATCCGATCCGGATCTGGGTGCCTGGCTGCGCCACGGGCGACGAAGCCTATTCGATCGCCATCTGCCTGATGGAAGTCCTGGACGACGCAGAAGTCGGCGTTCCGTTCGAGATTTTCGCCACCGATATCAGCGAGACGGCGATCGAGAAAGCCCGCGCTGGCATATACACGGGCACCGCGCTGGCCAATCTCTCGCCGCAGCGATTAGCGCGGTTCTTCACCAGATCGGAACACGGGCTCCAGATCGCGAAGTCCATCCGCGACGTATGCGTCTTTGCCAGGCACAACGTGGCACAGGACCCGCCTTTCTCCAAGCTGGACCTGGTCAGTTGCTGTAACGTGCTCATCTACCTTGGAGCCGCATTGCAGCGCAAGGTGCTGTCGATCCTGCATTACGCCCTTAAGCCAACGGGCTTCCTGGTGCTCGGTCCATCGGAGAGCATCGGCACGCTTTCCGAGTCTTTTCATCCGGTAGAGAACACCCACAGGATCTATTGCATGCGGCCGGCCGCGAATAAGCCGGCGCCACGCCTGAGCGAAGGCCGCCGCGCCGAAGGCCGGGTGGATCTCCGGCAGAAGATTGCCGAGGGCCGGGAGGAGCCGGACCTGGTGAGAGAAGCCGACCGCCTGGTGCTGTCCGAGCATGGCCCCCCCGGCGCCATCATCGACGATGATATGAACCTCGTTCAGGTCCGGGGGCGCACGGCGCTGTACCTCGAGCTTTCGCCGGGCGAGCCGACCCAGAATCTCCTGAAACTAGCGCGGGAAGGCTTGATTGCGGGCCTGGGCAAGGCGATCCGAGCTGCCAGACGGACGAACGCCGTAGCCAAGGAAGACGGCTTCCGGATCGAGGACGGTGGCCAGTTAAAAGACGTCACGATCAACGTCATCCCGTTCACGGGCTCGTCCGCTTCCAAGGGACGGTATTTCCTGGTCCTGTTCGAGGAAGCTGGGGCGAACGGTGGCCCGAGGGCGACGCCGAAGCCCGCGATACGGGCCGGCGAAGGAAGCGCCCGGCTGCGGCACGAGCTGGTAGCGACCAAAGAGTATCTCCAGTCGATCGTCGAGGATAATGCGGCCACCCTGGAAGAGCTGAGGGCATCGAACGAAGAGGCGCAGGCGGGTAACGAGGAACTGGAGACCGCGCAGGAAGAGCTGGAATCGGCCAACGAAGAGCTGAACACGCTTAACGAAGAGCTGAAGATCAGCAACGTGGAATTCAGCAAGGTCAACCGGGATCTGGCCAATCTTCTCGAGAGCATCAGCATACCGCTTGTGATGGTGGGGCGGGATCTGCGCATCCGCCGCTTCACCCGCGCCATGGAACCGATGCTGAACCTGATCGCCTCCGACGTCGGGCGATCGATAACCGATCTTCGGCCCCAAATCGAACTGCCCGACCTGCGGCGGTTGCTGTTGAATGCGATGGAAGGCGGCGATCGGACGCCGCGGGACGTCCGCGACGCGCACGGCCGCTGGTATTCGCTGCGCATCCTCCCATCTTTGGGGCCGGATGGCAAGACGGACGGCGCCGTGCTGATGTTGATCGATATCGACGCCGCCAAGCGCGGTCTTGACTTCGCCGAAGCGATCGTAGAAACGGTACGGGAGCCGCTGGTGATCCTGGATCAGAATCTGCAAGTCATGAAAGCGAACCGGGCGTTCTACGAAACGTTCCAGGCCGTGCGGGAGGAAACGGAGGGACACCTCATTTACGACCTCGGTAACCGGCAATGGAACATCCCGAAACTGCGCGAGCTTCTGGAGAACATCCTCCCCGCGCACTCGACGTTCCGGGACTTCGAGGTGACGCACGAATTCGAACATGTCGGACGGAAAGTGATGCTGCTCAACGCCAGCGAGATCTTCAATCCGAATGCGCAGGCGCGGACGATCCTTCTGGCGATTGAGGACGCCACGGACCGTAAGCAGACTGAGGAATCGCTCCAGAAAACAAACGCCGAACTGCAGCATTTTGCCTACGCTCTCACGCACGACTTGCAGGAACCTCTGCGGATGGTAGTGAGCTTCACGGAGCTTCTGGGCCGGGAGTATAAGGGAAAGCTGGGCGAGGACGCGGATAAGTACATTTCCTATTCCGTGGAAGGCGCCTTGAGGATAGAGGCCCTGCTGAAGGCCTTGCTTGCCTATTGGGAGATCACCGAGCGGGAACCGGACAGCCGCGCCTGGATCGATTCGGGCGCTGTTCTGGCCAACGCACTGTTGAACCTCCAGTCAGCCATCGAGGAGAGCGGCGCCACCGTAACCTCCGATCCGTTGCCGACCGTGGCAGCGGATGAGGTCATGCTGATGCAGCTTTTCCAGAACCTCATTTCCAATTCGATCAAGTACAGAGGCAAGGAGAGGCCGAAGATCCATGTCTCGGCGGAAAGGGACGCGGAAGGGTGGCTGTTCGCGGTGCGAGACAACGGAGTCGGTATCGATGCGGAGGACTTCGACCGGGTGTTCGGCATGTTCAAACGCTTGCATGGCAGCGAAATTCCCGGTACTGGCATGGGGCTGGCGCTTTGCAAGAAAGTCGTCGAGCGCCAGGGCGGCCGGATCTGGGTGGAATCGGAACCGGGGCGCGGCGCTACGTTCAAGTTCACAGTTTCCACACACCCCGGCACGCGGACTGAAAATGGGCGACTCTGAACGACGGTTGGACCGGGCGAACGCGGACTTCGAGGAGTTTGTCTCGAGGGCCGTTCACAACCTGCGCGAGTCTCTCCGGGACGTGGCCTCCTACAGTCAGCTAATAGCCGAGACGTATGCGGGCCGCCTCGATTCCGATGGCGGCGTCTTTCTCGAGCACATCCGGGAGGGGGCGGCGCGCATGGAGTCGCTGCTTTGCGCCATGGTGGACTTCTGGGCGACGAATACGGCCGACCGGCGGTCCTCCAGGACGGACATGGGAGCGGTCTTGAACCAGGCGCTCCTGTTGACGGGCAAGCAAATAGCGGAACGGGGCGCGGTCGTTACTCATGACCCTTTGCCCGCGGTAATGGGCGACTTCGAGGGACTGGCCAAGGTCTTGCACCATCTGATTCGAAATGCCATCGAATACTGCGCCACGTCTCCTCCGCGCGTTCACATCTCCTCCAAACGCGAAGGTTCCGAATGGGTATTTTCCGTGCGAGACAACGGTCCTGGAATAGACCCGGCACTCCAAGCCCGCATCTTCGGCGTGTTCAGGCGCCTGCACGGAGAAGAACACCCCGGGAACGGGCTTGGCCTCGCGTTCTGCAAGAAGGCCATCGAGGGGCATGGCGGCCGGATGTGGATGGAGTCGGCGCCTGGGGTGGGATCGACATTCTACTTCGCTCTGCCGCCGGCCGATTGACTTGCTCTGCACTTGAGTGCAGGTCTTGCCGAGCCACGGCCGGTTCTGCGCTAATGTCGAATCGCTTGTGTGAATGAAAATACGAAGGGTGTCCTCGCGTGACGACACCCTTCATGTTCCGACGGGTCTTGTTTAGTGTGCAGGCGCGGCTTCCGCGGCGGGTTTCGGAGCACGCTTTTGCAGCCTGGGCTCAGGCGGCGCCCAGTACTTGGGATCGGCCTCGATCCAGGATTTCTCGACGTAGCTCCATTCCGGATTCACCATCCAGAGGTTGTCCTCAACGCTGGCCACGCTCTCCCCGGAGAGCTTGCTCATCCGGACCCCTCCTTCTTCGCCCAGCGCAGCGCCGAAATCCCTCCTGTGCGCCAAGCCAGTGTCCAGATCCTTGAGGGACGTCATCGGCACCAGGACAAGGTAAGCGTCCGTCACACCCGCCAGCCCTTCGTAAGTCGCCCAGGGGACGTTTTGGCCGATCTTGAGGTTGGCGTCGCGATAAAGCTTCGTCAATTCGTCGAACTGTGCGACGTGACCGGGGCGCATATGGAAGACGACCGTCTCCCAGTAATGGGAGTGCGGTATGTCCGCTGCGGCGACGTTGTTGCTGAGGTCGGGGCGGTAGTGCCAGATGGTGTGGTGGACCTCGGATATGTGAGCGGCCTGGCGCGCATCGAGCGCCTCTAACTTAGCGTCGGCCGCCGGGTCGCCGGGGAGCCACTCCTCGTTCTTTTGCAGCGCCTCGAGAGAATCGAAGCCCGAGAGGTAAATCGCTCGGGGCGAGCCCGACAGGGCCTCCATCGCCAGGACGTGCGTCGGGTCCTTGAGTTGCTGCGACAAGGCAGGGTATTCCGAAGCGACTCTGTCGTAGGGTCCATCCTCGTAGACTTTTATGTTGATCGTTTCTATGTTGAGGATGTTGGGTGGCGGAACTACCGGAGCTTGTGCGTGTGCGGCCAGGGAGCCTGCCAGCGCAAGGCACAATCCGGCGAGGGAACGATGCCATTTCTTCATGTCTGCCCACCTCCATGGGGCCAGAATGGGAATTGCGGAAGAGCAAAGAATCGAAACCTGCGAATACCGCAGTCACTCAGGTACACCTTAGGTCCGGGCGCGTCTTCTGGGGTGAGAGTCTGCTTCCATGTGCCAACACTCGGCCCTGGACCCACTTGTCGCCTAACGAGGAGGCGACATGGCTAGAAATCACGGCCGGATCACGATAATAGGGTGCCCTCCGTGGTATCTGTGGTGTCTCCGGTGGTGGCCGGCGAACGCAGGCGCGGCCGCAAGGAAAGCGGCAAACAACAAAACCAAGATCTTCTTCATTTCCGCTCCAGTAATTCTTCCCTGATGGACTTAGGTCGGGATTTCTATCTTGGGTCTCCGAGTGGTCGACGGTTCACCCGAGGTATTCACTTTCGCCAGGATCTCCCTTACTGCCAGCCCATCTGGCCTCGATTGTACATCCAACCACGTCCGTCGGCTAAGTTTTTTGATCCTTTCTCTTCCGAGCGAACTCCAGCAGCCGAGGAAGGGGACCAGCGCCGCTTCGCCCAAGCAGGTCGCCCTTCATTCCTGTAGAAGACTCCGACCGGGTGTTCGGCGTGTTCAAACGCCTGCACGGCAGCGAGATTCCGGTTCAAGAAGGTGGTCGAGCGCCAGGGGGACGGACCTGAGTGGAATGGAAACGAGGGTGGAGCGCTACATTCAGGCTCACAACTCCGACGCACCCCGGCGCGCACTCAAAATGGGCGACTCTGACCAGCGGTTTCAGGCGCTGCACGGAGAAGAGCACCCCGGGAACGGGCTTGGACTCGCATTCTGCAAGAAGGCCATCGAAGGGCATGGCGGCCGGATGTGGATGGAGTCGGCGCCTGGGGCGGGATCGACGTTCTACTCGCCCTGCCTCCGGCCGATTAAGATTCTCCGGTCGCGCGGCCATTGCGCCTGCGCGCTGGCCCCTCGCCCAAGGCCCTTGCCTGCACTTTTGCGGTTCAAGCCGGCGGGCAACGAATGCACTTGGGTGCAGGTTTTGCCGGTGCCTGCGCAGCCGCCCGGTGGCCCGTTTCGAGTTTGCAAGCGGCCACGCACGTGCACTGTCGGGAGCATCTCGCCGTCGATCGGACAAGGGCGGTTTGGCGACTAAGAACAAGGGAGACAGTGTTATGTTTTTGAAACGACTGATCGGATTGGTTTTTGCAGGCGCGCTGGTCTTCAGCGCTTTGGGGGGCGAAATTGTGGTTCGCATCCGGCCACCCATAGCCGTGCACGAGGTGAGGGGGCCGCGGCCCAGCCGCGACCATGTGTGGATTTCCGGGTACCATCGCTGGGATAACAACTCTTACGTCTGGACCCCGGGCCGGTGGGAACAGCCTCCACGGGAACATGCCCGTTGGGTAGCGCATCGCTGGGTTCACAGAAGAGACGGCTACGTTTTTGTGGAGGGGCACTGGCGGTAGTGTTCCAGGCGGCGCACGCTTCATCCACATTGGCCTTGACAGGGGTCTGGAGGCGGCATGCACCGCCGCCCCAGGCCTTCGGCAGCGACAATGACGATCCCAGATCCACACCACCGGACGGTTGCCCGGACTTCCTCCGGGCGGGGTAGCCGGCTTGTATTCGCGGCGATGCTGCTCTGCCAGGCGCGCGGCTATGCGCAATTGGGACCGCAGCCACCATGCGGAAACAGACCAGTTCCGCCCTATCCTAGTCTGGATGCTCCGCCCATCGTAAAATTCTGGAGCGCCTCCGACCTCGGCCACGACTGGAGACCGCCCGCGTGCACCGGCTGGACTGGCACCGGCTTTGCGACCCTGGTAACCACCGCGGCACGATTTCGCTATACCTCGGAATCCGAGGGCCTGCTGCGCCACGTCGGGGCTATTTCACAACTCGCCGGCATGCGCTACTGGTCGACTACTCACAAGCAGTGGCAGACGCTGATTGTGAGCGCCAACGCTTCCACCGGTTTGAAGTCAGGTCACCGCCGCGCGGACTTCACGCCCGATGAGATGACGGAAGGCAAGGTCCTCTACTTGGAGGAGGTCGATAACCTTTCCGGCAAAGCCGTTTACCGGATGCACATCGACGAGGCTTCGGCAGACCGGCTCGTCTTCGATGTCGAGAACGTCAGCGTTATGCGCTATTTCCTTGTGACCCTCTTCCATCCCGGTGAGATGCAGTCGGTCTACTTTCTGGACCGCGAATCCAACAACGTCTGGCGGTATTACAGCATCGCGCGCACGGGATTGAATGCGAGCCGCCTGTCCACGGGACATGAGGCTTCCTCGGTCAACCGGGCGGTGGCGTTCTATCGCTCCCTGGCCGGCATTCCCACGGATCAGGAGCCGCCGGCGGCGCGATGAAGACAGGAATTTGAAGGTCTCATAGAGAAGGACATCGCCGTCGCCGGTGGTGCTGGGGCTCCGGTCGCCGGCAGCTTGCGCTCCCGGCTCTATCCCGAGGTTGGCGCGCAGTGCAAAGGCACTGCCGCCATTACAGAATGAACATTGCGGAGCGTTTCCTGCGCGAAATGTCGGGCCTGGCGATTCTTGGCCGAGGCTGGCTAAGCCGCGCGCGGGCGGGCGCCCGGACGTCGGTACGGAGAATCCGCTGTAGCCGCGTCGGCAGTCTGCCCTGGAGGCGCGGCGCCGTCAGCGTTCTGGTTTCGACAACAATCGTGGCGGCCACTCTGGTTGCCGGGGGAATCTACTACGTCTGTTTTGATCGACACAACCTGCCCGACCTCGATGCATTTAGCCGGTTTGAGCTTCCCACCATAGGCCACGTCTACGATGCCGACGGCCGGCCACTCGTTGAGATGGCTGCAGAATACCGCCAAATCACCAGATACGCGGACATTCCGCCGGTCGTTCGCAACGCGATCCTCGCCGCTGAGGACAAGAACTTCTTCTCGCACAGCGGCGTTGACTACTCCGGATTTGCCCGCGTCCTCTGCAAGCTTAAGCTCCGAAACCTGATCGGCCGATTCACGAAGATGGGGAGCCGGGACTCGGCCAATACCGCCAACATCTTCCCGCAGGGCGGATCGACCATCACCCAACAGCTTGTGCGCGGCTACTTTCTCAAGACCATGACGGCGCAAGAAGACAGCGATCAGCTCCGGCACACCCAGTTCCTGGCTCGCGCGTTCGCGTGCGTGATCGGCGCGCGAATGGTCAACATGCTGTTCCGCAAGCTGGAGGAGATCCGGCTGTCGTTGTGGCTCGAAGGGGAGATGCAAACGCGTTTTGGCTCGAAACGTCGCGCGAAGGAAGAGCTTCTGGCCCGATACGCCAGCTTGATCTACATGGGAAACGGCCAGTACGGGTTTGCGAGGGGCGCGGAGTACTACTTTGGCCGGCCTCTCGCCACGTTCACCGCGGATGATGCGGACAAGGCGGCGCTGCTGGCGGGCGCCGTAAAGTCGGCTCGTTACTACGCGCCGAATGCGGGCCACATCCGGAGAGTCTTCGACCGTAGGAATCGGATACTGGCGCTCATGCTGGCACGCGGTTTCCTCTCTCCAAACCAGGCCGCGGAAGCCACGCAGCGGCCGATTGAGACGGTCATGTGGCACAAGGACAAGACGATCGGGACGTCTGCGGTGGTCGAAAACGTTTTGGAGGAGTTGAAAGAGCGCCATGCCGACCTCGGCGAACAGGACCTGTTGCAGGGGCATATCCAGGTTTACTCGACGGTGGACTCCCGGGTGCAGCGAATTGCGAACGAGGCTCTGGAGCATGGGCTCTTGCTGTACGAGAAGCGACACCGCAGCGCCAGCGGCTTGGTCCAGGGATCGGTGATCGTGCTGAGAAACCGCGATGCGAGTATTCTCGCCGAGACGGGCGGCCGCCAGTCCTACAAAGACCGCTCCAGCGTCTCCAGCGACTTCAACCGCGTGACGAAGTCCCTGCGACAGCCTGGGTCCGCCATGAAGCCCATCGTTTACCTCGCGGCTTTTCGTCAAGGCACGTTCAACCTCGACACCGTCGTGCCCGACGAACCCATCAGCGTCCCCAATGGCGCAGGGCAGGATGCGAAATCGATCTCGAACTACGACGGTCAATTCAAGGGAATGATCCCCCTCCGGCTGGCGCTGGCGGAATCCAGAAACGCCGTCGCGATTTGGATCACTGAGCAGATCGGCATTTCGAGTGTCCTGGAGACGGCGCGCAATCTGGGGATTCAGACGCCGCTGCACCCCTACGTCACAACCGCCTTGGGGGCATCCGAAGTGAACTTGCTGGAGCTTGCCAATGCGTACCGCACGATCGCATCGGGCACTCTCACCCAGCCTTATGTGATCCGGAAGATCGTCTTGGATTCGGGCGAAGTGCTCGCCGAGAGCGGACACGGGTCGTATCCGGCCGGCGTCGATAGCGACGCCCTCTCGCTCATTCAGGAAGGCCTGCGCGGTGTCGTGCGCCTTCCCGGCGGCACGGCCCATGCACTGGACTCGCGCGGCTTCCCGCTGGCGGTTATGGGCAAGACGGGAACGACAAACGGGTTTAGGGACGCGCTCTTCGTGGGATCCACTTACGGCCCTGAAGGAATCACCGTAGCCGTCCGCATAGGCTTTGACGACAACCGCTCCCTGGGGGCCACAGAGACCGGTGGCAGGGTTGCGCTCCCGGTGTTCAGAGAAATCGCGCTCGACGCGTATGGCGAGAAGCTGGTGGGACCTGCGCCCCGTTTTCCGGCCGAGATGGAACTGAGAATCGACGTTTACCTGCAAGGCGAGCCAGCGGCGGTCCCTCCGACGCCGACGCCCGAGACATCGCCCGTATGGCTGCAGACCCAACGCCCTGAGAGGTTGCGGCGATGGAACCAGGTAACGCCTATTTGGCAAGAGGCATCCTCGCCGCGACGAACGCCGCAGGATGGTGCGGCCGGCTTGGGAAACGCCAAGGTCCTGGTAGGAACTGCGGCGCGATGAAGGTCAAGAGACAGGGAGCACAATGAGAAGCTACATGGGCCTGGGAGTGGCGATTGGCGCCGGCATGGGAACTGCGCTTGGAGTGGCGTTACACGATATCCCGGTCTGGGTGGCGTTCGGAGCCGCTATTGGCGTGGTCCTCGGCCTGGTCATGAACAGACGGCGCCGAACCTCGCACTAAGCGATCATCTCGGAACGGGGATCCCTGCCGCGGCCATCGCCGGAGGCTGTCCCAGGTCCACGTCCACAGCCTGCAATTGACCGAGTTCCGTGAGCACCCGGGCCCAATCGTTGCCGTTAGCCTTGGTCGAAACGGGAGCGCCAAGGTCGTGGTAGAAGGCGAGGATATCGCTTCGGAGCTCTTGCGGCATTTCCGTGTAGTGGCCCTGCAGCTTGTGCAGTAGCTGCGCATAAGCGGCATCCATCAGCCTATATTGCCCCGCCGAGGTGAACGTTCCCACGTCAAGATTGTCGTTCGGCAGTTTAAGACTCCCCGCCTTCTGCTCCGAGAGCAGTTCCCGATAACTGTCAATCGTCGAGTTGAAGCTGGCCATGTACATCTTTTCGGTCTCGGGTGTCAGCCTCTTAAACGAGAGCGCTCGCAGCGGGCCTACCCTGGGCACGATGCGAAACACAACGGCCAGAGTCTTCGAGCGGACCCCGGGCCGGCTGTAGGTTGCACCCCAGTTCTTCTCGTAGCTGGAACGGGATAGGTTATAGAGAAACTTCTTACGCGTGACGCTGGGAGCCTCTTTCGTAATCTGCTGTTTCCGGATTTGCCACGCGACTCTCGTGATGGCCGGAAAAATCGACCCGACCGCACGCCGATACGATCCGATGGCGAGATCGACGCTCATGAATACGTTTTCCAGCCTCAGTCCATAGGTATCCTGGAAAGCCCGATCGAGCAAGGCCTTTGCGACTTCAAAGCCGATGAAGCTCTTGTATGCAGCGGAGGCGTAGCGGCCCTTGGCCGCCTGGAAAACATCGAACGCGAACTCCGTCTTGGCGTGGGAAAACGGATCGTCGGCGTACGTCACCAGCTCTCCAAACTTCAGTCCGAGCTTTGGGTAGAACAGGGGAACCGCCCGGTTGACTGCCATGGGGTGACCCTTGTTATCGGCGGCATAGTGCGACAACGCTCCCAGCGCGAATGCGTACTCATTCAGGTCTTGGGAGTCGCGGATCAGGTTGAGGACGAAGTCGCCGCTCCGGACGTAATGCGTCAAATCGCTGAAGAGCTTGCTGCCGAACGGATAGTATCCCAGGTCCTGAATGATGCACCCTCCGTAGGCGTAGGCGTGGGCTTGCTTCAACTCGTCCGGGGTGGCAGCCGGGAATCGCTGGAGTAGCAGTGGCTTGATCGCACCGTCCCAGGTCGAATCGATGATGGCTTCGTGGGTGAGAACGGAGTATCCGAAGGCGGCGGGGGCCGGGAAGAAAAGCAACAGCCCAAGAGCGGCTGAGTGCCGAAGTTTCCAGAGCCGGCGCATTGCCTCGTGTCGTGTCATGCTTCTCCTCTGACTGGAGGCACGTTCGTGACCACCGCCACGGCGGCTCTCTCTCGCATAAGAGCCTCTGAGCCGAGGCAGATTCCGCACTCCGGGTGCAGATTCTGCATCTCGATCCAGGAGCCTACGCCTCCAGACGCGGGCGGTCCGTTCTGGACCGTCCCGTGCTGAGAACAATGGTTGGCGTACGGATGAAGGGGGGATTGTCATGAAGACAGCACACGCCGGGATGGGCGGGTTCCAGGAAATCCTCGAACGAAAAGAGGCCGAGCTGGTTCGGGTATTGCGCGATCGGGACGGCATCGCCATCGAGAACAGCGCGGATCAGATGGACCAGATTCAGTGCGCGACGGAACGAGAGCTGGAGATTCGCAACGTAGATCGCGACTCCGCCCTGCTGCGTGAGGTCAAAGCCGCGGTGCGGCGGATTCACGACGGCAGCTTTGGGGCCTGCGTGGATTGCGACTGGGCGATCAACCCCAAACGCCTCGCGGCCGTGCCATGGGCGTCGCGTTGCATCGAGTGCCAGGAGGCCGCCGATTCGGACGGGCAGCAGAGAACGGAATCCGTGGGCGCCGCTCTCGTCCATGCCGCTTGAATGAGCGGTTCCGGGCCTGGCCCGCTATTCGCGAAGGCAAAGAAAGGGGAAGGTGGGTCCGAGTTGTGAACATAGCCTCCAGCGTTCGAACCATTGCGTTTCTCGGCGACTACTTGCCGCGCAAGTGCGGCATCGCCACGTTTACATCCGACTTGCTTGGGGCTGTTGCAGCGAGGCATCCCCAGGGCCGGTGCTTCGCGGTTCCGGTAAATGACATCGAAGGGTGCTACCGGTATCCGGACGTCGTTCGATTCGAGATTGAGGAGCAGGACCTGGGTTCTTACCGGCGCGCCGCCGACTTCCTGAACACCAGCAACGTGGACGTTGTCTCCCTCCAGCACGAGTTCGGAATTTTCGGCGGGCCGGCCGGCAGCCACTTATTGGCGCTGCTCCGCGGATTGGCGGCGCCCGTCGTCACTACGCTCCATACCGTTCTCCGCAAACCGAACGACGACCAGTGGCGCGTGATGCAGGAATTACTCGTTCGCTCGACCCGGCTGGTGGTGATGACGGAGCGGGCACAAACCATCTTGCAGGATGTTTACCAGACGCCGCCCGGCAAGATCGATCTCATTCCCCACGGAATTCCCGACGTGCCATTCGTCGCCCCGGAGCACTACAAGGATCAGTTCGGCGTGGGCGGCAAGAAGGTGTTGCTGACCTTCGGTCTGCTGTCGCCGAACAAAGGGATTGAGCATGTTCTCAATGCTCTCCCGGATGTGGTGGCGGAGTTTCCCGACGTCGTCTACATCTTGCTGGGCGCCACGCACCCCAACGAGGTGCGCTTGCGAGGCGAAGCCTACCGCCTCGGCCTCGAAGCCATGGTCAGGAAAAACGGACTCGAGAGCCACGTCATCTTCCACAACCGCTTTGTGGAGTTGAAGGAGCTGACCGAGTTCATCGGAGCGGCAGATCTCTACGTTACTCCCTATCTGGACGAAGCCCAGATTACGTCCGGGACGTTGGCCTATGCGTTCGGCGCGGGCAAGCCTGTGATCTCGACGCCGTACTGGCATGCCGCCGAATTGTTGCGGGACCAGCGTGGCGTGCTGGTACCCTTCGCGGACCCGCAGGCGATTGCGCGCGAAGTGAGCGGATTGTTGCGCGATCAGAGGCGCCGGAACGCCATGAGCGATCGCGCCTACAAACTGGGCCGTACGATGGTGTGGAGCAACACGGCGGGGCTGTACATGCGCTCCTTCGAGCTGGCGCGCCGGCAAGGGGCAGCGGTGCCTCGCAAATCCGTCGCTGCGAGCGCCGTTGGCCTTCGGCCGCTTGAATCGCCGGAGTTGAATCTGGACCACCTCTACCATATGACCGATTCGACGGGCATTCTCCAGCACGCGAGCTATACCGCGCCGAATCTCTCGGAAGGCTACTGCACGGACGACAACGCCCGCGCACTCATTCTGGCGGTGTTGCTGGGCCAATTGGACGAAACTCCGAAGCGTGTCCGGGCGCTTGCCACAACCTACGCCGCGTTCCTGGACCGCGCCTTCAATCGGAAAACGACGCGCTTCCACAATTTCCTTAGCAAAGACCGCTGCTGGCTCGACGAGCAGGGCTCCGAGGATTCTCATGGACGGGCGATCTGGGCGCTGGGCACCGCAGTGGGACGCTCGCCGCATTGGAGCGCGCAGATCATGGCCGAACGACTGTTCGGGCAGGCGCTGCCGGCCGTGACGAACTTCACCTCGCCGCGGGCTTGGGCCTTCAGCCTGATTGGCATTCACGAATGTCTGCACCGGTTGAACGGGGACCGAATGGCCAAGGATGTCCGCGCAGAACTGACCAAGCGGCTGGTGGCGCTCTTCGACAATGTCGCGGAGCCCGGCTGGACCTGGTTTGAAGACGGGCTGACCTACGACAACGCCAAACTCGCTCACGCCCTGATCGTCAGCGGACGCGCCACCGGGCAGAGCGGCGTGTACGAGCGAGGCATAAAGGCGTTGCGCTGGCTGGTGGGCGTCCAGACCTCGCAACAGGGCCAGCTGCGGCCCATCGGCAGCAACGGATTCTATAAGCGCAACGGCATGCGCGCGGACTTCGATCAGCAACCCATCGAGGCGCAGACCACGGTCTCGGCTTGCCTGGCAGCGTACCGCGCCACCGCCGACCCGTGGTGGTATGAACAGGCGCAACGCGCCTTCGACTGGTTCCTCGGCTGGAACGATCTCGGCCTGGAACTCTATGCCCCCTTGAGCGGCGGCTGTCGCGATGGGTTGCACCCGGACCGGGGCAACGAGAACCAGGGAGCGGAATCGACGCTGGCCTTTCTCCTCTCGCTTGCGGAAATGCGGCTGATGCAGAGCACCGCGACTTGCGTTCGACGAGCCGGCGTGGCGGCCCCGATCACGCTATGAAGCCCATCGACCTCAAACGCAGCACCGTCACTTTAGACCCAGACCCCACTCACGTGCTGGCCAGGCCCTTTCGTCTCATGAGTCACTCGCGCTCCGTTAAGATCTCCGCTCGGGTGATGGCCCTTTCCGAAAGCGAAGTCCACACTCTTTTGGACGGGATGAGGGCCGAGTTCGGCGACCGCCAACTGAAGATCGACGAATTCCTCCACCGGCGGTTTGACGAGGTCAGGCCCTATCTGCTCAATGGCCAGAGACTATCCGAAGAACGGAAACTGGTGCTGGGCGGGTATTTTACCCACGAGTATTCGCTCGAAGCCGCCGCGTTGTTCAATCCCTCGATGGTGCCGCATCTGGATCAGTCGGGCGTGCCGACCGGCTCCCTGCGCTTCATTCTGAGCTTGCGGGCCACGGCCGAGGGGCACGTTTCCTCGATCGCTTTTCGCAGCGGATTATTGGACGCCGGCAGCAACATCACAATGGACGTGCCCTCCCGCTACAGCCTCGAGCCGATGCAAGTGCCCAACTCGACGTTTGAAAAACCCCTCTTCGAACGGAAGCTTCAGGAACTCCGTCTCATGGGCGACTTCAATCGCGACGTTCTCAACGGCTTGCCGGAATCATTCACGCTGGAAGAACTGCGCGCCAGCATCGGCCGCCACGAGAAGCAGCTTCCCGAGCATGAGCTGGAAACGACTAAGGGCACGGCCAGAGAAACCCTGATGCTTGCCCAGTCCAATTACGAAGTACAGTTCGCGCCGGAGTCGGTCTTGTCCGAGCGGGTCTTGTTCCCAGTCACTCCTTCGCAGAGCAACGGCATCGAAGACGCTCGCTTCGTGCTCTTCCACCAGGAAGACGGCACGACAACGTATTATGCGACCTATACCGCGTACGACGGAAAAATGATCCTGCCCCAGTTTCTCGAGACGTCGGACTTCCTTCGCTTTAAGTTCATCACGTTGAACGGCCCGGCCGTCGAGAACAAAGGCATGGCGCTCTTCCCCCGTAAAATCAAGGGCCTCTATGCGATGCTGGGCCGGCAGGACGCGGAGAACATCTACGTGATGTTCTCCGATCATCTCCATTTCTGGGATACCATGCAGCTCATCCTGGAGCCCAGGTTCCCCTGGGAATTCGTTCAGCTCGGCAACTGCGGCTCGCCGATCGAAACCGAAGCGGGCTGGCTCGTCATCAGCCACGGCGTGGGGCCCATGCGAAAGTACTGCATCGGCGCTTTCCTGCTCGATCGTGACGACCCGACGAAGGTGATCGGCCGCCTGCCCGAACCATTGATCAAGCCGAACATAGACGAGCGCGATGGCTACGTGCCCAATGTCGTTTACTCGTGCGGCAGCCTCGTGCACAACGGCCAACTCGTTATTCCCTACGGGATATCCGACTACGCCACGACCTTCGCTACGCTGCCGCTTAACCAGGTCCTGGCTGCGATGGAATAGTGTCGTGGACGGCAGGATGTGCATCCCCTAGCGTTCTGGCGACTATTATTCGCAGTTATTCAGATTTGGTCCCAAATCTGCTTGAACCATGCCCGGTAGAGGAGAGAATGTTGAACGTCAGGGGAGAGCCCGCAATGTCGGATCTGCTCGAACTGGACTCAACCACGTGGCACAGGTTGAGAGGAGCGGCTCTCGACAAGAAAACACTCTGCTTTGAGCTACTTTCGAACCGTACTACCAGTACGTCCGCAAGCTTCATCATCTACAGAGCCAGGATCCCCGGCGGATGGCTCCTCACCGTGCGTCCCCATGACAGCGTGACATTCGTTCCGGATCCGCTGCACGAGTGGAACGGCGGCTCCGGCGACTAGTTTAGCCGCGGCCTAGCGGGTCCTACGCTAGAAGCTGACCCGTAGTTTTCGCCACGCCAGGATTCCCAGCAGCAAGCCGAAGCTCATCAGTCCTGCGGATCCCGGCTCAGGAGTGATGCCGGAGGCGGTGGTGGAGCTGCAGCCTTCTACGTCCGTTTCACCGGCCAAGGTGTTCGCGGTCTCCGCGAAGACGCAGCCGTTGATCGTTCCGGCAAGCACCCCGCTTCCCCCGGTTGCGGCGGACATCGTGAAGCTTTGTCCCGCCAGAACGTTTCCGTCAAACGTGATCGCTCCGGAGCTTCCGACGCTGATCGTGGCGATGGTCCCGACGATCCAGAAGATATTACTGGCCTGCGCTCCGTTTTGCAGTGTAAACGTCATGGCACCGTTTACGGTCAAGGCATCGGCAATCCTGATAATAAAGACTGCATTGGGGTTACTCTGGGCATTGAATGTCAAATTAATGCCCGTGGCCGTCGAGATGTTCGGCGACGTAAACGTGTACACATTGTTTCCCAAGAACGTAGTGCTCGTCGTCAAACCACCCAGGGATTGGGTGGATGGCAGTAGCGCGGCCGCATTGAACGCGCTCTCGAAGTCGGAGTACGCCGTTGCAACGGTCGGGTTACTTGGAGCCGGATAGACGGTACCGGTTGCGGTCGCAGGTGGAAAACCCGTAATCGTAGTTGTGGCCCCAACATTGCCGGCAACCGAGGACGTCCCGGTATTTGAAATCGTGCTGCCGAGGAGTCCGAAAGAGGTGGCAGAGTTCAGATTCACCTGGATCGGAGCTCCAAAAGCAGGCGCAACAGCCGCTACAACCATCACCAGCCAAATCAATCCTCTCCGCATGTTTCCCCCTTCGCCCTCGGAGTTTCCGCTGCGAAACACTGCAGGGACTTCACCGCGGGTTCCACGTTGGCCTTCCTGGCCGGTAGTATACACCTGATCGCCTCCATATGGAGCCGTCATCTTTATCCCGAGGGACTCCGGCGCCTGTGCACAGTGCCTCAGAGCCTCGTTTCAAGCGATTTCTCCTTGCACTTTTCGTTCCGTTCCTTACGATCTCTCTGCTCGGACCGCCGCCCCGTTCCGATCGGCAGAGGCTGTGTGGTATCTGCCTGCGGCATGTCCGGCTGCGCCGCAATTTTCGGGGACTCTATCGCTTGGCCGAGTCCCGGCCTGCGAGCGCCGCAAATGAGGTCGGAAACCGCACGACTCCCCAGAGCGCGCTGTCGCGGAAGAGCGGCCTGGCGGTGTGGGGGGTGCAGCGCGAAGCAAAACCTGCACTTTCCGCCGCAAAACCTGCATCCGGTGCAGCCCGCCCGGTGTCCCGTCAGCGCCGGTAGGCCTGGTCCGTCGAGCGGCCGGAGATGGTGCCAATCGTGCACTGGCACATCAGTCGCGACAGGTTCGTGCGATAGAAAGAGGAACAACCAATGAAACTAGTGATCGTGGCCGGTTTGGCCATCACAACGACACTGCTGGCGGCCGATAGGGATGAGCCTGCCAAGCGGTTGGAATCGTCTGCGTCGGTCTTCTCGGAGATCATGGCAACACCCGACAAGGGGATTCCGCGGGATCTGCTTGAGAAGGCGCACTGCATCGTCATTGTGCCGGAGCTCAAGACGGCGGCTTTCATCGTCGGCGGCAAGTACGGAAAAGGGTATCTGTCCTGCCGTAACAAGGGCGGGATGGGCTGGTCGGCGCCCGCCACGGTCCGCATCGAGGGCGGCAGCGTTGGCTTTCAGATCGGTGGCTCCGAGACGGACCTGATTATGCTGGTCATGTCGGCACGCGGAGCGGAAAAACTGCTCGAGAGCAAGTTCACGCTGGGCGCCGAGGGTTCGGTTGCGGCTGGCCCCGTCGGACGGACGGCGACGGCTCAAACCGACGCCCAAATGCATGCGGAGATTCTTTCGTGGTCGCGGTCCCAGGGCCTCTTTGCCGGTATCGCTCTGGAAGGAGCGACCCTGCGGGAGGATCTGGATGACAACGCCGCACTCTACGGCTCGAAACTGGAGAATCGGGATATCGTGACCGGCGGCAGGGCTGCCCCCGAATCGGGCGTTCGCCTGATCGGCCTCCTGGACAAGTACTCGGATCGGCGAGAACGCTAAAGGAAGAACAATGAAGCTCATCAGCGCGTTTCTGACGGTATGCGGACTCGTGGCGGCCCAGTCGGCGCAAGCTCCGAACCCGGTTCAACAGTCGGCCGACAACACGGCCAGGATGGCCGCCGGCTCGATGCCTGTCTATCGCATCAGCCTGGTCGAGCGAACCACAAAAGCGGTCAACTACAATCACCGCGGCGGGGCTACGAAGATCGACTTCGAAGGCACCCCTCTGCTTCCGGAGGCTCGCGGCGAGGCGAGGGTCCAGAGCAAGCAAGGCAATATCGCAATCGAGGCGGAGTTCCGCAAGCTTCAGCCCGCCACGACCTACGGGCCCGAATACCTGACTTACGTGATGTGGGCCATTACTCCGGAAGGCCGCACCACCAATCTGGGCGAGGTCCTGTTGAACGGATCCAACAGCAAGCTGGACGTTACAACGGAGTTACAGTCTTTCGGCTTGATTGTGACCGCGGAACCTTACTTTGCGGTGACGCAGCCGAGCGACGTTGTCGTGATGGAGAACATCATCAGGGACGACACCCGCGGAACTATTGAACAGGTCGATGCCAAGTACGAGCTCATGAAGAGGGGCCAGTACACGCTCAACGTGAACCCGGCCGAGATCAAAGCTGTGCGGCTGGATAGGAAGACCCCGCTCGAACTGTACGAAGCTCGCAACGCCGTCCAGATCGCACGCTGGACGGGAGCCCAGCAGTACGCCGGAGAAACCTTCCAGAAGGCGGTCCAGGATCTCGAACAGGGCGAGACCGACTTGACCCGCAATGCGGGCAGGAAGCCCATCGCCACGGCCGCACGAGAGGCCGTTCAAATGGCCGAGGATGCCCGCATCATTACCGTGAAGAAGATCGACGAGGAGCGACTGGCCAACGAGCGTCAGGCTGGCGCGGATCGCGAAGCGCGCGCCGAAAGCGGACGCGCTGCGGCGCAGGCCGACACCGCGCGTGTCACCGAGGACGCGCTGGCGGCACGCGTTGCCGCGCAATCCGAGGCGGACCGCGTGCAGCGGGACAACGCCGCGAAGCTGAACGCCGTTCAAGATGAAGCGAACCGTGCCCAGCGTGACAATGCAGTACAGATGGCCGCCGCGCAGAACGAAGCGGATCGCTTGAAACGAGAGAACGACGCGCAAACGGCCGCCTCCCAAGCCGAGGCGGACCGTCTGAAGCAGGAAAACGACGCGCGGGCGACTGCGGCGCAGAATGAAGCCGATCGCCTGAAACTGGAGAACGACGCGCAGAGGGCGGCCTCCAAGGCCGAGCTCGATCGCGCGGCGACGGAGAAAACGGAACTGCGCGCTCAGCTACTGAGCCAGTTCAACGCGATTCTACAGACCCGCGATACAGCCCGCGGCCTGATCGTGAACATGTCGGATGTCCTATTCGACACGGGCAAGTCCTCGCTGCGGCCTTTAGCGCGCGAGAAGCTGGCCAAGGTGGCCGGGATCGTCTCGGGGCACCCGGGTCTGCGGCTGGACGTAGAAGGCCATACCGACAGCGTGGGCGGCGATGCCTACAACCAGCAGCTCTCCGAAGACCGCGGTTCGTCGGTGCGCGACTACCTGACCGAGCAGGGAATGGCGGCAGCCTCGGTTACCTCAAGAGGCTTTGGTAAGACTCAGCCGGTGGCCTCGAATGAGACCGCCGCAGGCCGGCAACAAAACCGGCGGGTCGAGCTCGTTATCTCCGGCGACATCATTGGTTCGGAGATCGGCTCGCCCAGAGCGGCGATGTAACGGGCTTTGGGCGCTCAATTTTGGGGGCTGCCTCCTTGCGGCAGCCCTCCGCCTCGAACATTCTTCCCTTGCTGACCAAGGAGAGGGCAAAGGACACGAATGGACAAAAGAATACTGAAGCGACACAAGCGCCAGGTTTCGCGCGCGAAAGCGCGGGTTAGACTGTCGGAGCCCGACCTGAGGACACCGGAACAGATAAAGGCGGCACGGGAGGCGAGCCGCCCTGCCGGAAACCGGCGCGACGGCCCCCACCCGAATTACTCCATGCCGTCAATCCGAACTCACGCCGGCTCTGCCAGAGACAGCACGGCGAAAGCCGACGGATAGGGCCATGATCCGCACCGCGGCAGGGCTGTTCTCAATCCGCTGTCCACATTGCAGATCGATCGAGTTTCGAAGCGTAGGCGTCCGGAACCTTCTTGAGGGCGCTTTCTACTGGCTCCTTCAACCCTGCCGGTGCTCTCTTTGCGGTCGCCACTTTTTCCTATTCCGATGGCAAGCGCCGATCGGGGGGACCGCCTGAGATCGAACTGGACGCGAGCGGCGCCGAGGCGCCATTAACGTCTCCACCGATGCTTCTCGGTGCGCCAACTTCCGCCGCCTCCTACGCCATCGCTCTCGCGCTCCGCGAGAAGGCCACCACCGAGGGCTGCACCATCCTCTCGAAATCGGCGAAGTGCATGTGGATGACGTCGCGATGCGTTCCGGCGTTGAACGTGATCATGTCCTCACCCGCCAGTCGGCTGTCGACGTAGACCGGCAGGGCGAACAGGTTGCCGAAAGGCGGCATCGCGCCCAGCTCGCAAGGCGGAAACAGGTCCGCCAGCTCCGCTTCGGTCGCCAGGCGCAGGCGCGCGAGCGCCAGGTCTAGCCGCAGTTGCTCAAGATCCACGACGCTGTCCCCGGCGAGCACAGCCATGCCGTACCCGTGCTCGCTCAGGAAGATCACGGTTTTGGCCACCTCGCGCGCGGGGACGTGCTCTGCCGCAGCCACCTCCCGCGCCGTATACGCAAGCGGATGGACCGTGTGGGTATAGGCCACTTGGTTCTGTTCCAGGAATTCCTGCAGCTTCCTCAGAATCGGCATGCGACCCTCCTCTCAGAAGCGCGCGCGGCGCGCCGGTCGGCAACCGGCGAGCGGGCCCGGCATCCGGGTTCCTGAAAGCCGCGGAGGACGCGGGGAACCGGCGCCGGAACCGCCTTCCCGTTGCGAGAGGAAGTCCAACCCGAATGTAGCCGAAAAGGGCGGGGTTGGCAAGAGACAACAGGGACAACAGCCGACGGGAGTGCGGGTTGCCTGACAATCGGCATTAACTATCGGCTAACCCGCAGCTATGGGGTGGTAGTATCCCTTTTCAGTATTGCTTGTGAAGTGGATAAGTCCTTTAATATGTTTAGCGCCGTTGCTCGGCGCGACAGTTTCCTCGCATAACGGGGCGGACGGCAGCACTCGGCACCGCCGCCCCGTGGATTCCAAAACACAAATGAAAACAAAGGAGTTGCGCGTGCGCCTTCAGTCGAGCAGCTCGCGCAGGTCCGAGATCCACAAGTCCGGCTCGAAGCGCGCCATTCGCGCCTGGTCGCCGTAGCCGTATCGCACCGCGCAGATGGCGACGCCGGCGCGCCGTCCCGCCTCCATGTCGGCGGGGGAATCGCCCACCAGCAGGCATTCTTCCGGACGCGCGCCCAGCGCGGCCAGCGACGCCAGGATCACATCCGGCGCGGGCTTGTAGGCGAATCCGTCGGTGCCTTGCACGTGATCGAAATAAGGGGCCAGACCGAACTGTTCGAGCACCGCGCGCGTAGTCGAAGTGGCCTTCGTGGTCGCCGTGGATTTGCGCCCGCGCAACCCCCGCAGCGCCTCGGTGACGCCGGGGAATACCCGAGTCGAGCGGTGCCCGCGCGCTGTGTAGATCGTGCGATAGCTGCGAATCAGTTCCTCGTGCTGCTCGAGCGTGTACTCGGGCAGCAACTCCTGGAACATCTGAAGCAGGGCAACGCCGACGTATTGGACCATGTCGGCCTTGCCGAGCCCGTTCACCCGCGTCGGCCTCAACGCTTCCAGGATCGATCCGCAGATGTCGTCGGCGGAGTCCACCAGCGTCCCGTCTACGTCGAACAGGTAGACCGGAAAGCGCGGAGTCACGCCGGCTGGGGCCGCTCTCCCTCGACCAGCGGCGTAATCCTGCGGCCCTCGGGACGCACCACCTGCTGCGTCCGGCCGCCGTCTCCCGGCGGGATCGGCCGCACCGGCGGAAGCGAGCGGCCCTCGATCAACTGGTGCACCTCTTCGCCGTCCAGCACTTCCCGCTCGAGCAGTGCTTCGGCGATCCGCACCAGCGCCTCGGCGCGCTCCTCGATGAGCTGGCTTGCCTGCGCGTAGGCGCTGTGCACGATCTTCTGCACCGCGGCGTCGATCTTGATGGCGGTGTCTTCGCTGTAGTCGCGATGTTGCGCGATCTCGCGGCCCAGGAAGATCTGCTCTTCCTTCTTGCCGAAGCTGAGCGGTCCCAGCTCGCTCATGCCCCACTCGCAGACCATTTTCCGGGCGATCTCGGTGGCGCGCTCGATATCGTTGCCCGCGCCCGTGGTCATCTCGTGCATGTACTTCTCTTCGGCTATGCGGCCGCCCATCATGATCGTGATCTCGGTCTGCAGAAACTCCTTGCTGTAGGAGTGCTTGTCGTCGAGCGGAAGCTGCATGGTGACGCCCAGCGCCATCCCGCGCGGGATGATGGTGACCTTGTGCACCGGGTCGGCCTTGGGCATAATCGCGGCCAGCAGAGCGTGGCCGGCCTCGTGATAGGCCGTGTTGCGCTTCTCTTCCTCGCTGATGATCAGGGACTTCCGCTCCACGCCCATGAGCACCTTGTCCTTGGCGATCTCGAAATCGGCCATGGTGACCACCTTGCGGTTCTGGCGCGCGCCGATGAGCGCGGCCTCGTTCACCAGGTTCGCCAGGTCGGCGCCCGCAAAGCCCGGCGTCCCCCGCGCGATGACCATGAGGTCCACATCGTCGGCGATCGGCACCTTCTTGGTGTGCACTCGCAGAATCGCCTCGCGGCCTTTCACGTCCGGCCGTCCCACCACCACGCGCCGGTCGAAGCGGCCCGGCCGTAGCAGCGCCGGATCGAGCACGTCGGGACGGTTCGTGGCCGCCACCAGGATGACTCCTTCGTTCGATTCGAAGCCGTCCATTTCCACCAGCAACTGGTTCAACGTCTGCTCGCGCTCATCGTGCCCGCCGCCCAAGCCCGCGCCGCGGTGCCGCCCCACGGCGTCGATTTCATCGATAAAGACGATGCAGGGGGCGTTCTTCTTGCCCTGCTCGAACAGGTCGCGGACGCGGCTCGCGCCCACGCCCACGAACATCTCCACGAAGTCCGAGCCCGAGATCGAGAAGAAGGGAACGTTGGCCTCGCCCGCGATCGCCCTCGCCAGCAGCGTCTTGCCGGTGCCCGGAGGGCCGATCAGCAGCACGCCCTTCGGAATCCGCCCGCCCAGTTTCTGGAACTTCTGCGGCTCGCGCAGGAACTCGATGATCTCCTGCAGCTCTTCCTTGGCCTCTTCCACGCCCGCCACGTCCTTGAACGTCACCTTCTTCTGCTGTGAAGAGTGCAGCCGCGCGCGGCTCTTCCCGAAGCTGAGCGCCTTGTTCCCGCCGCTCTGCATCTGGCGCATCATGAAAATCCAGAAGCCGAGCAGCAGAATGAACGGAACCGCGTTGATCAGCAGCGACACCCAGTTGCTGGCGTTCGCTTCCTTGACGGTGACCTGGACCTTGTTGTCCTGGAGCGTCTTGTAGATCTCGGTGTACCGTTCGGGAATCAGCGTGTGGAAGGCAGCGCCGTCCGTGTACGTGCCGTGCACCTCCATTCCGCTGATGGTCACGTCCTTGACCTTGCCAGCGCTCACGTCGCTAACGAACTGGGTGAAGATCGGGTTCCTGTCCGGCCCTCGCTGGCCTGTGCGGACGACGGTCACAAAGACCACCACCAGCATGATCAGGACCACCCAGAAAATCGCTGTCTTCAGATTGGAATTCATACAAGTCTCTCGCCGGCCCCAACAACGCCCTCTACTATAAAGACGCCGAACGGCCGCGATCCGATCTCAAAATTCGCCGATGTCCCCAAGTTCGCGTACCCTCAGGACGCTACGAGTCTCGCCCGAGACGGCGTACCCCACCGCCGGACCGAACTTCCGCGACCAGACGATTGCGTCTCCACAGGTCATAACCGGCCATCCGCGCCGTTCCCACAGCGGGATGCGGGCCTCTTGGAACAGAAACTTGATCTTGGTCTCGCTGGCGTGCCCAATTGGCCGATACCGATCACCCGGCCTCCAGTTCCTGATCCGCAAACCACCGGAGATCCGATCCCAGTCCAATTCGGTTCCATCTTTATTATAAGCGGAACCGGCCGGAGCCGCCGGCGGTTCCAGTTCTAGGCTAAGAGAGCTACGACCGCCGGGCAGTTCTACCTTCCCTGGCACCGGCGCGGCGAACTCGTAGTTGCGGCCTTCGGCGCCGCCGGTCGCCGGGGGCGCCAGACGGACCCAATCGAAGGACCGGAAGACGTCCAGGCCCGGCGCCTGAAGCCGCGCGCTGCCTTCGCGATTCCCGGTAAGTTCCAGAATCCGCTCGATATGCTCCATATTGATCGAGCGCAGATCGCCCTTGACCGCCTGCACCGCCCGGCGGATCACGCGCCGCGCCACGGCCCGATCCAGACCCTCAATCCAATCCACCCGGAACAAAACCGCCGGCGGCCTCAGGACCAGCCGGCCCTCCACAACCCGCTCGATCTCCCCTTCCCAGTACCGCTCCTCGTCCGCGGCCACCGCCGCCAGGCGCGCCAGGGTCGCCGGCAGCGCCGGATTCTCCACCGCGAGGCGCGGAAGCAGGTCGTGCCGAATCCGGTTGCGGGCGAAGCGGGGGTCCAGGTTGCTCGCGTCCTCACGCCAGGCGACGCCGCGATCCCTAAGAAGCTGCTCCACTTCAGCCCGTTCGATCTCGATCAGCGGGCGCACCAGGCCCTCCCGCGTCGCAGGCCGCATCCCGGCCAGCCCGGCCGTCCCCGCCCCGCGCAGGAATCGAAAAAGGACGGTTTCGGCCTGGTCCGACCGCGTGTGCCCCAAGGCCACTCGATCCACCACCCCGCGCCGCAGAAAATCGAGGAAGAAGGCCCGCCGCACCCGCCGTGCCGCCTGCTCCATGTTGTCGCCGGTCTCGGAGGCGATCTTCAGCACGTCCGCCCGCGCCGAACGCACCTCGAGCCCGAAACGGGCAGCGATGTCCTCCACGTATCTCTCATCGGCATCCGACTCGCCGCCCCGCAACTGATGATTCAGGTGCAGAACGCTGAGCGCCAGGTCCCAACCCGGCGCCAACTCCCGCAACGCCAACAGCAGGCAGACCGAATCCGCCCCCCCCGAAACCGCTACCCCCACGCGCTGCCCCGGCGTAAACATCCCATAGCGGGCGATGGTGGCGGCAACGCGATCAAGCACAATCCCTATCTTAGCCGCGCTGGCAAGACGGCTCGTGCCTCCCAGGCGGTATGATCGACGTGATGCGACCTCTGCCCTTACTCCTGCTCGCGCTCGGAGTTTGCTGCGAGCACGCAATGGCGCAGAAGGTTCAGGCTTTCGATCCGGAGGCCTACCCGTCCGAGACCTTCCGGGTCACCGAGGGGCGATTCCTGCTGGGTGACGTTACCGTGCGGATCGTCCAGGCAAGGAAGACAACCTACGACACATCGCCCCCATCGGCGTGCCGCGCTTGGTTCGAGGTCCGCAAGCAAGGTCGGCTCCTAAAGCGGCTCTATTACGACGACATTGAAGCTCTCGGCGGCTGGTACGGCATTTTCGTGCCGAAAAAGCAGCCGTTGCCAGACTACTTCGTGGCGGTGAAGCAAGGCGACTACGACGGCAGGCTGCTGCTGGTTGCCAGAGACGGAAGCTTAGCGGACTTGCCCGGGGGCGCCTTCTTTGTAACCCCCGACAAGCGCTTCATCGTAGGTGAACACTCGATGGATACGGATGTCCTGGCGGTGGCGGATGTCGCCCGGCGCCGGATCGTCATCGACGGCGAGAGGAGCCGCGAGATTCCTCAGGTGGCAGAGTGGTACCAGGACGCGTCCGGGTACTTCTACACCGAAGGCGAAGACTGGTACCCGGGGGGAATGCCCCCTGAGCGCAAGGGATACGTCTACCGTCTAGATCTCATGGACCGTCGTGTAGTGAAAACCCGGATGAGTCCGGCAAGTTTGGCGGAGGCGCGCAGGGTTGCCTACGAATCCCTCGGCGAGGAGAACTGCACCGTTCCTACCCCGCCTTCTCCAACTCCGCATTAAACTCGCACCCCACGAACGCGATGATCGAGAGCACGTACATCCACACCAGCAGCAGGACCACCGTCGCGATGCCGCCGTACATCACGTTGTAGTTGGCGATGTTGCGGGCGTACCAGGAAAAGATCAGCGTCGCCGCCAGCCACAGGATGGTCGTCAGCACCGCGCCCGGCCACACGCGCCGCCAAGTCTGCCGCCGGTGCGGGCCAAAGTAGTACAGGATCATCGCGCCCAGGATGATCGCGCCGAGCGAGATCGCGTAACGCAGAAGCTTGCCCATTACCGCCACCCGCAACCTCCCTCCGTGCGTCGCCAGCCCCAGCACGTCCACGATCCAGGTCTCCGCGCGGAGGCCGAAGAAGATCAGCGCCGAGGCGAACAGCACCGGGATCGCCGCGGAAAAGACCAGCAGGATCGCGATCAGCCGTTCGCGCACCCAGGGCCGGCCGCCCGGCACGCGGTAGGCGATGTGAAATCCCTGCATCAGGCTCACCATCACCCCCGAGCCCGCCCACACCGAGACGAGCATGCCCGTGATGGGCACGAGCAGCGGCTGCCTGCCGCGCACGGCGAAGTAGTAGAAGACCAGGTCCTGCGTCCCCGGCGGAAGGATCTCGGAAAGGAAGTTGTAGATCGCGTCGGAGATGAACTCTGCCTGGAACCGGACTAGAATCGCCGCCGACGTGGCCAGCAGCGGGAAGAAGGCCAGCAGCGCGGAGTAGGCCGCGCCCTTGGCGTTCCCGAAGACGTTGTCGTTGTACGAAGAGACGAATGCGCGCCCGCACATGCGCCAGACCAGCGGCAGAAACGCCTGCCGTTTCACGATTCCCTTGTTGGTCATCGGCGCCGCTTCCTGGACCTGCGCGCGCGATGCGGAAGGACGTCCGGGGCCGCCGCCCGGGCCGCCTCGAGCGCCCCCACGATCATCGAGACCGATGGCTGAGCGGCGTATTTCGTGGACGCATCGAGCGGGTCCGACGCCCCCACCGCGCGGCCGTTGATCAGGATGGTGGGAGAAGGCCAGCCGCACACGCGTGCCGGAAGTCCCTCGGCCGGCAGCATCCACTCGGTCCACCGCTGCGAGACACACGCCTCGACCAGCGCCCAGGCCAGGTTGGCTCGCGCCGCCGCCACCTTCGGGCATCCCGCCGCGTACACCAGCTCAATCAGAATCACCTGGATTCATGGTAGCCGACTTCGGCCCCGCATCCGCCCAGCCTGTGCGAAGATCGGATAAGGACGGGGCTGGTCATGCCTGGGATTCATCATGTGACCGCGATCTCCAGCGATCCGCAGCGGAATCTCGATTTCTACGGTGGCGTTCTCGGATTGCGCCTGGTGAAGCTGACCGTCAACTTCGACGACCCCGACACGTATCATTTCTACTACGGCGATTCGCTGGGACGGCCCGGGAGCCTGCTCACCTTCTTCCACTGGCCCGGCGCGCCGGGCGGCCGCGGCGGCACGCGACAGGCCCGCACCGTCTCGCTCTCGATTCCGGAAGGAGCCTCGGAGTTCTGGGTCCAGCGCCTTCAGGATCGTGGGATTCTGTTCGAGGTCCACGCCCGCTTCGGCGACGAGGTGATTTCGTTCTCCGATCCGGACCGCCTGCGCCTGGAGCTGGTCGCCACCAGCGACCTCCGCGAGCCGTTCACCGAGGGCCCCGTGCCGGCCGAGCACTCCATCCGCGGCCTCTACGGCGTCACGCTGGCGGAAGAAGAGTCCGGCCGCACCTCGGCGCTGCTCGGGGGGACCATGCGTCTCCGCGTCGCCGGCGAATCGGGCGGCCGCACACGCTACATCGCCGGGCCGGGAGGAGCGGGAGCGGTGGTCGATGTCGAGAGCCTGCCCGGCCTTCAGCCTGGCCGCATCGGCGCGGGGACGGTCCACCACGTCGCCTTTCGCGCGCCGGACGAGCCCGCGCAAGAGGCCTGGCGGGAAGAAGTCGCGCGCGCCGGCCGCCGCGTCACGCCCGTGGTCGACCGCCGCTACTTCCACTCCATCTACTTCCGCGAGCCCGGCGGCGTGCGCTTCGAGATTGCGACGGACGCGCCGGGTTTCACGCTGGACGAACCGGCCGCGGCCCTCGGCACGCGCCTCATGCTGCCTCCCTGGCTCGAAGCCCGCCGCCCGCAACTCGAGAAGTCCCTGCCTCCCTTGCGCCTCCCCGCCCTCGTGAAGCGCGCGTAGGACAGGCCTCCGGCCTGTCGTTTGCGCCGCCCCTCCGGATTCGTGCATAATCGCGCTAACGTGCGCAACGAGAAACTGAAAACCGCCCTGCTCGCCGCGATTCTGCTCGCCGTCAACTGCTACGTCGTCCGCGACCTGTTCGCGACCGGGTTCATCCACCAGATGTACTCCATCGACGGCGCTCACATCGCCATCCCGCGCTATCTGAGCGAGCACTGGCGGGACCTGGGATGGTTTCCCCTGTGGTATGGCGGCATGCCGTACCAGAACACGTATCCGCCGCTTCTGCGCATCCTGGTCGCGCTCGCCATCAACCTGTCCGGCGCCTCGCCCGTCGTCGCCTACCACGCGGTGACCACGACTCTTTACGCCTTCGGACCGGTGACGCTGTTCTGGCTGGCCTGGCGCCTGTCCCGCTCGCGCGCCTTCAGTTTCGTGGCGGCGATGTTCTACTCGCTGTTCTCCCCGAGCGCGCTGCTGGGCCCCTCCGTCCTCAAAGTGCTCGGAAGCCCGTTCAACCCCCGCCGCATCGAGACGTTGCTCTATGCCGGCGACGGTCCACACGTCTCTTCGCTGACGCTCATCCCGCTCGCCATCGTCGCCCTCGACGTCGCGCTCGCAAAAAGACGGCCCGTCCTTTACATCCTGGCAGCGCTCGCGCTGGCCGCGGTGGTGCTGACCAACTGGTTCGGCGCGGTCTCGCTCGCGGTGGCCGTCATCGCGTACCTCCTCGCGCGGCCCGAGACGCCGACCAGGGTCTGGCTGGCCGCCGCAGCCATCGGCGTCTACGCCTACCTGCTGGTCCTGCCATGGATTCCGCCTTCCACGCTGGCCGTGATCCGCGCCAACTCGCAGTGGGTGGGAGGGCCATTCAAAATCACCGCGCAACACCTCAAGTACCTGGGCCTGGGCCTTATCGCCCTGGTGTTTCTGCGCTCCGCGTGCGAGCGGCTCAGGCTCTCCACCATCGTGCGGTTCGCGTTGTACCTGACGGTCCCCATGGCAGCCATCGTGTTCGCCTCGCTGTGGTTCGAGATCTCCATCCTGCCCCAGCCCGACCGCTATCAGCTCGAAGTGGAGATGGGAGTCGCGCTTCTCGCCGTTTTCTCCCTCCGGCCGCTGGCGGCTCGAATGGGCCGGCGCGAAACCGCTATCGCCCTGGCCGGCTTTCTCCTGTTCTGCTTGTTCCAGGTCAGAATGTTCCGGCACTTTGCCTGGTACTCGGACCGCCCCATCGACATCCACGGCACCATCGAGTACGAAGCCGCGCAATGGTTCGACCGCAACCTGAAGGGGCAGCGCGTTTTCGCTCCCGGCAGCGTCGGTTTCTGGTTGAACACGTTCAACGATACGCCTCAGCTTTGCGGCGGTTTCGATCAGGGCATGACGAACAGCCTGCTCCCGGCTGCGGTCTACCAGGTCTATACCGGCGAGGGCGCGAATGACCGCGAGGATGAGATCGGAGAGCTCTGGCTGAAGTCTTTCGGCGTCCGGGCGGTGATGGTGGGCGGACCCCACACCCGCGAAGCCTACAAACCCTTCCACAACCCGCACAAGTTCGCCGGCCGCCTCAAGGAACTCTGGCGCGATGGCGACGACGTGATCTACGAGGTGTCGCCCTCACACTCTCTGGCCCACGTCATGAAGCCCGGGGACCTGGCGCCCCGCACGCCCGCCGGTGGACTCGACGTCGATCCGCTCCGGCCGTACGTCGCCGCGCTCGATAACCCCGCCTATCCCGAGGCGGAGTTGCGCTGGCTCGCCCCCAGCCGCGCGGCGATTACCGCCAACCTCGAGCGCAGCCAGATCCTCTCCGTTCAGGTCAACTACCATACGGGGTGGCATGCCCGCGCCAACGGCCGCCCCTGCCGCGTGACCGCCGACCGGCTCGGCCTGCTCGTCATCGAGCCGGCCTGCGACGGCCGCTGCACGGTCGAGCTGAGCTATGACGGCGGCGCGGAAATGTGGCTGGCGCGGATTCTCAGTTGGTGCGCCATGCTCGCCGGGATCGTGTGGATCTATCGGGCTGCCCGTTCCACGTAGAGCTCGACCGACTCCACGCGCGCGCGCCGCACCGCCGCCTCGAGCGTCGAGTAGCGGATCGCGCCGGCGCTCTCGCGCAGCAGCTCCGTCGCCGCCGGAGTCAGCGCCACGGAATAATGGTCGGCGCGGTGCCTGTAGGAGTAACCCGCATACGCCGGCGCGCTCGCTTCGGCCAGGTCCATCAGCGCGTCCCAAAAACTGCGCCTGCGGAACAGGCGGCGCGCGCTCCCCGCCGCGCGCTCGATCTCGACACGCCCCGGCGTTCCCTTCAGGACCGCGCGCACGCACGACTCGCGCTCGAACGGACGCCCCGGGTCGGCATCCGGGAACGTGGCCAGCACCGCCGCGATCGCATCGGGATCGGCGGCCCATCCGCTCCAGCGCAGCCGCGACGCCCCCGAGACGAAGCTGCCGCGCCGCAGCAACTCGCCGATCCGCGCCGCATCCTTGCCGGTCGCCCCCAGCATCGTTTCGATCAGCTCGCGCACCGGCATCTCCCGCGCCACCACCGCGGTGAGCGAGATGGAACCCGCCTCTTCCGAGCTGATCTTGACGCGAATGGTCTCGGGCAGGGCCACTAGGCACCATGGTAACTTGCCCGTTGCTCGTGGCTCGTTGCCCGTTGATCGGCCCTGAGGGCTTTGTCCGCTTCGCACCCGGACGGATCCGCGAAGCGCAGCAGGGAAAGTCCGATCGACGGGCGACGAGCAACGAGCAACGAGCGGCTGCTAGCCTAAGTGCTTGCAGCCCACCCCCAGTCCGCTGGCCACACTCCTCCGCGACGAGATCGCGCGCGACGGGCCTTTGCCTTTCCATCGCTTCATGCAACTCGCGCTCTACCATCCCGAGCACGGCTACTACCGCCGCGCCCGCGATCCCTTCGGCAAGGCCGGCGACTTCTACACCGCCGCCCAGTTGCAACCCGTCTTCGGCATCCTGATCGCCGCGCGGGTGCGCGCGCTGTGGGACGATCTCGGCCGCCCGCCGGATTTCACGGTCCTCGATCTCGGCGCGGGCCGCGGGGAGATGCGGGAGGCCTTCTCCGAGTGGCACTACGTTCCCGTCGATGTGGATCGCGGCGCTCTGCCCGCCCGCTTCACCGGCCTGGTCTTCGCCAACGAGTTCTTCGACGCGCTTCCCGTCGATGCGGCCGTCTGCCGCCCCGGCGGCTTCCGCCAGATGCTGGCCGGCTGGGACGGCGACCGCTTCGCCTGGGTCGAAGGCGGCCCCGTCGGTCCCGAGGCGGCCGGCTACATCGAACGCTACCTCGCGCCGTGCGAGGAGGGGGACCTGGTCGAGATCAACCTCGAGGCGCTGGCCTGGATCGAGCGCATCGCGCGATCGCTCGAACGCGGCTTCCTGTTCACGATCGACTACGGCTACACCCGCCGCGAGCGGGCGCGCTTCCCGCAGGGCACTCTCATGAGCTACCGCCGCCACAGCGCCATCGAGGACGTCCTGGCCGATCCCGGCGAGCGCGACATCACCGCCCACGTCTCCTTCACCGCGCTCGAAGAGCACGGCCGGCGCTGCGGCCTCGATCCAGCGGGCTCGGCGACGCTTGCCCAGACGCTCCTCGAAGCGGGAGAGCCCGATCAGTTCGCCGTGGCGCTGGCGGCCGATACTCCCGCCGCCCGCTCCGAGCGGCGCCTGCAACTGAAGACCCTGCTGTTCGGCATGGGCGAGACCTTCCGCACGCTCTTGCAGTCGCGGAAAGAAGGGGAGGAGGACGGCTCGGGAGGGAACAGAGACTAAAAAGGCCCCGAAACCATCGGGGCCTGCTGCGAGAACTTGTCTTGCCGCTGTAGCGAGGCTACTTGCCCTTTTTCTTCGGGGCGGCCTTCTTCTTCGCGGCCTTCTTGGTTGCGTTCTTCATTGATCGTTTCTCCCTTGACATCAAAATCTGCAATCACGAATGACTGCAGTGTGATTCATATATAAAGTTGTTCGCTCCGAAAGTCAAGAGAAAAATGCATTCGAGGGGTCCTTCGGCCCTCTTCCGGCCTCCGGAACGTCGAAGAGTGGAATTGTTTGGGCGCTGGAGGATGCATCCGGGACGCCTCGGCGCCCTCGCTCGCGGTTCCGCCCCTCGCTCACGCTCGGGGTTCGGTGCTGCGCCTCTCGCACCGAACCGCGCGCGTCAGCAAGCGGCGCTTGCTTCCTCGCCACACATCGGTATAGGATCTGGAGAAATGAGACGCCAGCTCTCGCTCGCCGTCGCCCTCGCGCTTCTCGTGACCGGCTGCTCGAAGAAGAAGCGCGTCGCGACGCCGCCCTCCGCCCCGCAAGCCGGCGCCGCGCTGCCCCGCATCGGAGACGAGGAGACCGGCATCGCGAGCTGGTACGGCCATCCCTATCACGGCCGGCCCTCCTCGAGCGGCGAGATCTACGACATGGAGCGGCTCACCGCGGCCCACCGCACGCTGCCCTTCGGCACCATCGTCGAAGTGCGCGACCTGGACAACGGCCGCACCGTCTTGGTGCGCATCAACGACCGCGGCCCGTTCGTCGAAGGCCGCATCATCGATCTCTCTCGCGCCGCCGCGCGCGAGATCCAGATGCTCGGCCCCGGCACCGCCAACGTGCGGCTGCGCGTGGCGTCCCTTCCCAGCGCCATTCCCGAAGGCTACTTCGCCGTGCAGACCGGCGCGTTCCGCGAGCGCGCCAACGCCGAGCGGCAGCGGCAGAACATGCAGCAGCGCTACGGTTCCGCGCGCCTCGTTCTCCGCGGCGGCGACCCGCCCCTCTGGCGCGTCCTCACCGGCCACGCCTCCACCATCGCCGATGCGACCGCGCTGGCCGCGCGCATCCGGACGGAGTCCGGGGCGGCATTTGTGGTGAGAGTGGACGCCTCGGCGGGGGACTAATCAAGTTGGAGCCCCTGTGCAGGATCCCGCTACCACTCCGCCTGCCCTGATCGGCCGCTGCGCGCGCGTCCGCGAAATCAACGCGCTCGTGCGCAAGCTGGGGCGCTCCGATTCGCCCGTGCTGCTGCTCGGCGAGACCGGGACCGGCAAGGAGGTCGTCGCCCGCGCCATCCACTACTCCGGCGGGCACGGCCCCTTCGTTCCCATCGACTGCTCCTTGCTCGGGCCTCTGCTCGAGAGCGACCTCTTCGGCCACACCCGCGGCTCCTTCACGGGCGCTGTGGCGACCAAGCCGGGTCTGCTCGAGGTGGCGGAGGGCGGCACGGCGTTCTTCGACGAGATCGGCGAGCTGCCGCCCGACATCCAGGCCAAGCTCCTGCGTGTGCTGCAGGAGAAGGAGTTCCGCGCGCTCGGCGCTCTCACCGGCCACAAGGCGCGCTTCCGCGTCATCGCCGCCACCAATCGCGACCTGGCGCGCGAGGTCGAAGCCGGCCGCTTCCGCCGCGATCTCTTCTACCGCCTCAACGTGGTGCTGGTCCGTCTGCCGCCCTTGCGCGACCGCCGGGAAGACATCCCGGAGCTGATCGCGCACTTCCTGGCGCACTACGGCCGCGACCATGAATTGACGCCGGAGGCGATCGCGGCCATGACGCAATACGACTGGCCCGGCAACGTGCGCGAGCTCGAGAACGCGATCCAGCGCATGGCGGCCGTGAATTCCGGACCGTACCTGCATAGCGGCGACCTTCCGTCCGCAGTGCAGGGGTCCCTCGCCGCCGCGCAGTGCGAAGAACTCGAGCGGCTGGCCGCGGCCGTGAACGGCCCCTCCGCGCCGCCGCCACGCATCCCGCCCCGAGGCGTCGTACCGATGGAGGAGCTCGAACGCCGCGCCATCGCCGAGGCGCTCGCCACCACGCATGGCGACCGCGCGCGCGCCGCCCTGCTCCTCGGCATCGGCCGTACAACTCTTTACCGCAAGCTCAAAAGCTACCGCATCTGAGCCATGAACTTCCGACTCGGCCCTGCCGATACTCACAGTGCGTAGATGATCTCTATCCGCAGATTCCTGGACAGCCGCTCGGACCAGGTGGCCGATGCCCTCCTGCGGACCACTCACCTTCTGCTCGAGGGAATCGAGCGGCATGCGGTCCGGCCGGATGCGTCAGACTACGACCGGTTCCGCAAGGAAGTGCGCCTGATCCTGGGAGACCTCAAGGACGGGACCCCCGCTTCGGAGATCCTGGTGCTCGCGGGCCAGGCCCTCAAAGCCTTGGAGGGATACAACGCGCGCGCGACCAAACAGATGCACGCCCAGTGCGAGGACCTGCAGAACATGGTGGCCATGCTGACCAGGACCATGGCCGCCATCACCTCGGGAAGCCAGAGCAGCATCTCGCGGCTTCAGGAAATCGAAGCCACCTTGCAGACGGCCTCCCAGCTCGAAGACTTCCACACCGCGAAGATCCGCATGTCGGAGTGCCTGGACGTCCTGGGCAAGGAGATCGTCCGCCATCGCAGCGAGTCCGCCAAGCAGGTCTCGGAGATGCACTCCGCGGTCCAGGGCCTGTGCTCCAGGACTGCGCACACCGCCGAGGAACTCGCGCGCAAGGATCCTCTGACCAAACTGCCCGAGCGGGCCGGCGCCGAAGTCGCGCTGGCCGCCGTCGTCAAGGAAAGCCGGCCTGTGTTCGCCGCGGTGTTCGCGACCGACCGGCTGGACCTGATCAACGCCCGCTTCGGCCGCGCCGTCGGGGACGACGTGCTGGTCTTCTTCTGCCAGCACGTCGCACAGGCATTGAAAGAAGGGGACAGGCTCTACCGCTGGACCGGCCCGGCCATCCTCGCGATCCTGCACCGCAACGCGTCGCTGCCCTCGGTGCGCGAAGACATGAATGGGCTGTTCGCGAAGCGCCTCACCATGAACGTGACCTCCGAGAACCGCTCCGTGCTGCTGGCGGTGCCCGCCAAATGGATGGTCTTTGCCGCCCAGGAAATCCGGCCGCTGCCCCGGCTCATCCAGAGCATCGACGCCTTCGTGCATGGCGAACCCCCCGAGGCGAAAACCATCGGCTCGTAGTGGGACAGGCCTCCGGCCGGTCAACTCAAATTGGAAAATGGGAACGGCGTCTCTTGGTATCGCCCGGCAGTCTGCCGGTTGGATCGGGATTCGCTCAGCGAACCTCGTCGTCTACCGCGATCTTCAGGGCGCGTAGGAATTTTTGGTCCTGCGACGTCCATGTGATCCTGGCCCTCGTCTCCCGCCTCGAAGAACGCTCGGCAGGAGCCTCCATCTCGGCCTCGACTGCCTCCCCCTGCTCACTCTCACTCTCGCTCTCAGCCTCGGACTCGTCTCTCTTGTTGAACCCGATCGTTGCTTCCAACACCAGGAACACGTCGTAACCGGCGCGCCTGATGTCGCCAATCGCAGCGGCGATGCGGTCGGACTCGGACAGCGATTCGTTGATCGCATTCCCGAGCTCCTGCATGAGAACTTTTAGTTTCTCGTCCACAGTTCGCCCCCTTCTTGCGGGCCCTCTTTGAGGATAACATCCTCAATTACATGATGCCCTGCTGCCCTCCTCCGTTTCAGCGAATCAGCCAGGCAGCCTCTAGACCCGCATTGATTGTATTGGACCTGAGAGCGATTCACAAGCCCAAACTACACATCGGCCGGCCCGTTCCAGTTCTGTATCGTTTTTCTCATATCGTCGTACTGTGGTACCAGAAACGCGCCTTCGCCGCGAGCCCGAAATCCCCGTTTTGCTACGATGGGAAAGGACTTCTTCGATGTTCTCCGTCGCCCACGCGCGCCAGTTCGTCGCTCACGTACTGCCCGCAGTCATCCGCCCTTTGCGGGTAGTCTGGAACCAGGTCATCGGCTTCTTCTTCCTGGCGCTCGCCGTCGCCGCCCTTCCCCGGGTCATTCACAGCGCGCGAGAGTTCAACGGCGAACCGGGATCCCTCTTCCGCCTCCTGCTGAGCGGCATCTTCATCGCGTTCATGACCGGCTTTGGCATCCACTCCTTCTGGCGCGCTCACCGAGTCCCCAAACTGCGATGACCGACGCCCTCGGAAGGCCCGGCGAATTCCCCTACACGCGCGGCATCCACGCGGAGATGTACCGCAGCCGCCTCTGGACCATGCGCCAGTATGCCGGCTTCGGAAATGCCGCGGCCAGCAACCAGCGCTACCACTTCCTGATCGCCCAGGGGATCACCGGCCTCTCGTTTGCCTTCGACCTTCCCACCCAGATGGGTCTCGACTCCGATCATGCGCTCGCCGCCGGGGAGGTCGGGCGCGTCGGCGTCGCCATCTGCTCGCTCGCCGACATGGAGCGCCTCTTCGAGGGCATCCCGCTCGACCGCGTCACCACCTCGATGACCATCAACTCCACGGCGGCGATCCTGCTCGCGTTCTACGTCCTGGCCGCGCGCCGGCGGGGCATCGACGCGCGCCTGCTCTCGGGCACCGTTCAGAACGACATCCTCAAGGAATACATCGCGCGCGGAACGCACATCTATCCGCCCCGCCCGGCCTTGCGCATCGTCACCGACCTGGTCGCCTGGGCCGGCCGCGAAGTGCCGCAGTGGAACACCATCTCGATCAGCGGCTATCACATCCGCGAGGCCGGCTCGACCGCCGTCCAGGAAGTCGCCTTCACCCTGGCCAACGCCATCGCCTACATCGAAGCCGCACTGCGGGCCGGGCTGGATCTCGATTCCTTCGCGCCGCAGCTCTCTTTCTTCTTCAGCGCCGATATGGACTTTCTCGAAGAGATTGCGAAGTTCCGCGCCGCGCGGCGCCTCTATGCCCGCCTGATGCGGGACCGCTTCGGCGCGAAGAATCCCCGCTCCATGACGCTGCGCTTCCATGCCCAGACCGCCGGCTCGTCGCTCACCGCCCAACAGCCGGACGTGAACCTGGTGCGCGTCGCCCTCCAGGCGCTCTCGGCGGTGCTGGGCGGGGCGCAATCCCTGCACACCAATTCGCGGGATGAGGCGCTGGCCCTGCCCACAGAGGAATCCGTGCGCCTGGCGCTGCGCACGCAGCAGATCGTCGCCCACGAAACCGGCGTCGCCGCGACGGCCGATCCGCTGGGTGGCAGCCAGTACATCGAAGAGCAGACGGACCGCATCGAGCGGGGCGCGCGGGCATACATCGAGAAGATCGACGCGCTCGGCGGCGCGCTGGCCGCCATCGAGTGCGGCTACATCCAGGGAGAGATTCAAAACTCCGCCTATGAGTTGCAGCGCCAGGTGGAATCCGCGAGGCGCGTCGTGGTCGGAGTCAACCGCTTCCAGGCCGATGAACGCCAGGCGGCTCCGACGTTCCGCCTCGATCCCGCCCTCGAGCGCGAGCAGGTGGAGCGCCTGCGCGCCTTGCGGGCCTCGCGCGACAACGCGGCCGTGGACGCCGCCCTCGACCGGCTCGAACGCGCCGCCGCCGGCTCGGAGAACCTGATGCCCTTCCTCCTCGAAGCCGCCGATCACTACGCCACCGTGGGCGAGATTTCGGACCGCCTGCGCCGCGTCTTCGGGGAGTATCGTGAGTAGTATACCCATGCTTCGCGAACTCGCTATCACGTCACCGGATGGGACCACCACCAAGACGCGCCTGGAGAGCCAAAGCCTCTCGCTCGGCCGCTCCAGCGCCAACGAACTCTGCTTTCCCGACGATGTCGGCCTTTCGCGCCAGCACATGACGCTCGAGCGCGACGGCGACAACTGGGTGCTGCGCGACCTGGGCAGCAAGAACGGCACCTTTCTCAACGGCGCCCGCGTGTCCGGCACGGTGCGCCTCACTCCCGGGGATCGCATCGTCGCCAGCCGCGTCGTCCTGGTCTTCGACCCCGCCGAAGTGGACGCCAACAAGACCGTGCTCTTCGAGGGGACCGTTCTCGCCCGTCCCTCCGAACAGACCGTCAGCACCACGCTCGAGCACCTTCTGCAAGGCGAGGCCAAAGACAAGTCCCCGTTTGCTCCGCAGTGGGGCAGCGCCATCACGGCCCTGCTCCGTGCCGGACGCGAGCTGGCCGCCCGCCGCCCCCTGCCCGAGCTGTTCACCGTGATTCTCAACCTGGCCACCGAAGCGGTGAGCGCGCGCCGCGGCGTCCTCATGACCCTCGAGAAGGGCCAGCTCGTCACGCAGGCCTCCAAGGGCGAAGGCTTCCGCATCAGCACCGCCGTGCGCGACCGAGTGCTGGACGCCAAGACCTCCGTGATGGTCCGCGACGTCTCCATGGACGAGGCCCTGCGCCAGCGCCTCAGCATCGTCGAGCACAGCGTGCGAGCGCTCATGGCCGTGCCGCTGCAGACCGACAACCAGGTGATCGGCCTCATCTACGTCGATTCGCCGCAGTTCCCCCGCGAGTTCTCGAGCGACGATCTCAACCTGCTCACGGTCATGGCCAACGTGGCCGCCATTCGCATCGAGCGGGACCGCCTGGCCGAAGTCGAGCAGGCCGAAAAGCTCATGGCCAGCGAGCTCGAGCAGGCCGCCGAGATCCAACGCCAGTTCCTGCCCTCCACCGCGCCCGTTCTCCCCGGACTCGAGTTGGCCGGATACAACGCCGCGTGCCGCACCGTGGGCGGCGACTATTACGACTTCCTGCCCTACCCCGACAATCGCGTGGGCGTCGTGATCGGCGACGTGGCCGGCAAGGGCATGCCCGCGGCGCTCATGATGACCAGCCTTCAGGCCAAGGTCCAGGCCCTCGCCGAGACGCCGGGCGACCCCGCCACGGTCGTGGGGCGCCTCAACCGCAGCTTGATCGGCACCTGCCCCAGCAACCGCTTCATCACCTTCTTCTTCGCGATCATCGACGCATCGAGCGGCGACATCGCTTTCTGCAACGCCGGCCACAACCCGCCCTTCGTGGTTCGCGCCGGCGGCGCGATCGAACGGCTCGAAGGCGGCGGGCCCGTTCTCGGAATCCTGCCCGCCATGACCTACCAGGGCCGCGAGTGCCACATGGAACCCGGCGACCTGCTGGTCCTCTACAGCGACGGCGTTACCGAGGCCGCCAACCTTGCCGGCGAGGAGTTTGAAGACCGTTTGCCCGAGCTCGCCGCCGCGCTCCGCCACCGCAGCGCCGCCGAGGTAGTCCAGGCCATTCACGAAGCGGTGAAGGAGTGGATCGCCGGCCAGCCCCCGGCCGACGACATCACCGTCGTCGTCGCCCGCCGCGCATCATAGCGCCGCGAGATCGGCCAGAAGCGCGTCCCGCTTAAAGCCGCACGGAGAGTTGCCGTTCGCTTCGATCCACTCGGGAGTGAAGACCACATAAGATTCGTCACAGTACGCGTCGCGGAATCCGTAGTCCACCGGCATCTCGGAACCCCAGGTCACAACCTTGAGCGCGCCGCTCTTGTCGCAGGGGTCCTCGACGCAATGGCCGCCCCAGCTTCCGGGCGCCGTCTGGCCTTTCAATTTGCCGTGAGGGGCTTTCCAGGCTGATTGTCCCTGAACCGACGCCGGCAGCGCGTAGCCGTCCAGGGTTCCCCCGAACAGCCATAGCGCGGATGCCAGTTCCGCCGGATTGTGCAGCTTGACGGCGGCGAACGCCGCGATCGTATGCGTCACGCCGCCGAACGTCAGCCCGGTCTGGCGCCAGTAGTTGAGCGCATCGAGCAGGTTGCAGCCGCAATCCGTGTCTGGATCTCCAGGAACGTAGCCTCCGATAGCGGAGTAGGCTGCGATGACGTCGGCATCCGACGGGACAACAGCCGCCAGACCTGCCGCCGCGCGCTGCTGCATGGCCAGGTGCATCATTCCCGCGATCACGCAGCAACCGAGCGTGTCGTTGCACAGCATCCCGTACTCGGGGACCTTGCCCGTCCAATCGACGAGCGGGGGAGCCGTCGGCAGGGACTGGATGTAGTCGCTCAGCTTGAAGGTGCGGGGGTCATTGCGGGCCGGCAGTTTCCCGAGTTTGAACCGCATGGCCTACCTCCGCGCGGCGAGGGCCTGCTCTACCGCTGCGAGCGCCGCCAGATCCTTGGCCTTCAACCCGGCAATCCTCGCCTGGCCCGAGCGCCCGAAATGAACTCTGGCGCCCAGCGCCCGATGCGACGATGCCGCCAGCGCGGACTTCGTCCCGTATGTCGCCAGGACGTTTTGGACATCGGCAGCCAAGGCCCCGACCACCGTGGCGATGGACGCCGGAAGCCCTTGCAAATCGGGCACGGACGCCACCACGCCCGCCAGGTCCGTCGTGATGCCGGCCGATACCTCCGCGGCCGTGCCGCCTGCCGACAGGGGTTGGAAACGCTACCCAGCCCCTTCAGCGCCGTCTGAATCCAGGTGAGGATCTCCGCGACCTGGGCTGCGGGCAAGCCGACGGCTCCCGCCACAATCGGAATCGCCACCTGCGCCGCGTTCAAGGCGATGTCCACGTCGTTGATGACTTGCGACTGCGTGCAGCCGATCATGCACAAGCACACGCCAATCGCGATAACCAGGGCCAATCTTTGGGTCCACATATTCGTTCTCCTCCCACCCAACCAATCGCACGGGGATTCTCCGCCAGCCGCCGGCTCGAAGCCAATCTCTCTGAGATCACGCCAAATATAGATTCGCTTCGCGCGTGATCCGGCCCCGGGCCGGTTCGGTGCTATGGCGCCCCCCAAGCACCGAACCGCGCGCGTAAGCAAGCGGCAACGCCTGCTCCAAGCCTGTCGCGCCGGCTTGACACTCTCCCCCTGAGAGTGCTAATACTAAGTAGCGGGTGCCGGCACCCAAAGCCGGGTTTCCTTTCCGTTAACCACACCCAAGCAACTGGAGGAATTGATATGAATATTCGGCCGCTCTACGATCGGATCGTCGTGAGGCGTCTCGAAGACAAAGAGACCATCCAGGGCGGGATCATCATCCCGGACTCGGCCAAAGAGAAGCCCCAGGAGGGGCAGGTCATCGCCGTCGGACAAGGCAAGCGCCTGGACAGCGGCAAAGTCGTCGCGCCCGACGTGAAGGCCGGCGACCGGATTCTGTTTGGCAAGTATTCCGGCAGCGAGATCAAGCTGGATGGCGAAGAGTACGTAATCATGCGCGAAGACGAGGTTCTCGGAATCCTCGAAGGCGCGGCACAGCAGGCGAAAGCCTAAGAGTTTCAGGAGGATTATTCATGGCTGCGAAGCAAATCGTATACAGTGAGAACTCCCGGCAGGCCATTCTGCGCGGCGTCAATCAACTTGCCGACGCGGTGAAGGTCACCCTCGGCCCCAAGGGCCGCAACGTAGTTCTGGAGAAGAAATTCGGCGGGCCCACCATCACCAAGGATGGCGTCACCGTCGCGAAGGAAATCGAGCTGAAGGATCCGCTCGAGAATATGGGCGCGCAGATGGTGCGCGAGGTCGCCTCCAAGACCTCCGACGTCGCCGGCGACGGCACCACCACCGCCACCATCCTGGCCCAGTCCATTTTCCGCGAGGGCGTGAAGGCCGTCGCCGCGGGCGTCAATCCCATGGCACTGAAGCGCGGCATCGAGAAGGCCGTCGCCGTGGTCACCGAAGAGGTGAAGAAGCTCTCCAAGCCCGTCACCACCGAAGACAAGATCGCCCAAGTGGGCACCATCTCCGCCAACGGCGACACCACCATCGGCGACACCATCGCGCAGGCGATGAAGAAGGTCGGTAAGGACGGCGTCATCACGGTCGAAGAGTCGAAGACCATGTCCACCGAACTCGACACCGTCGAGGGCATGCAGTTCGACCGCGGCTACCTTTCGCCCTACTTCATCACCGACCCGGAGCGCATGGAAGCCGTCATCGAGGATCCCTACATCCTGATCCACGAGAAGAAGATCAGCAACATGAAGGACCTGCTGCCGCTGCTCGAGCAGATCGCACGCTCCGGCAAGCCGCTGCTGGTCGTCGCCGAGGAAGTCGAGGGCGAAGCCCTGGCGACGCTGGTGGTCAACAAGCTGCGCGGCACCCTGAATGCCTGCGCCGTGAAGGCCCCCGGCTTCGGCGACCGCCGCAAGTCCATGCTGGAAGACGTCGCGGTCCTCACCGGCGGCAAGGCCATCATGGAAGAGACCGGCATCAAGCTCGAAGGCGTCAAGTTGGAAGACCTGGGCCGCGCCAAGCGCGTCACGGTGGATAAGGACAACACCACCATCGTGGACGGCGCCGGCAGCCCGAAGGCCATCGAGGGCCGCATCAAGCAACTGCGCGCCCAGATCGACGAGACCACTTCGGATTACGACCGCGAGAAGCTGCAAGAGCGGCTGGCCAAGCTGGCCGGCGGCGTTGCGGTGATCAAGGTCGGCGCGGCCACCGAGACCGAAATGAAGGAGAAGAAGGCCCGCGTCGAGGATGCGCTGCACGCCACGCGCGCCGCGGTTGAGGAAGGCATCGTTCCCGGCGGCGGCGTCGCGCTGCTGAGGGCCGGACGGGCGCTGCTCGCGTTCAAGCTCGCGGGCGACGAGCAGATCGGCGTCGATATCGTGCGCCGCGCCTGCGAAGAGCCGCTGCGCCAGATCGTCGGCAACGCCGGGGTCGAAGGCGCCATCGTAGCCGAGAAGGTCCGCAACAACGAGAACCCGAACTACGGCTACAACGCCCAGACCGACGAGTATGAGGACCTGGTGGCGTCCGGCGTGATCGACCCGACCAAGGTCACCCGCACGGCGCTCCAGAACGCGGCCTCCATCGCCGCGCTCATGCTGACCACGGAAGCCCTGATCGCCGAGATCCCGGAGAAGAAGTCGGCCTCGCCCATGCCCGGCGGCCACGGCGGCCCCGACATGGACTACTAGGCTAAGAAGCCATCGGCTTAGAAGCACTGGCCGCCCCGCCTGGCGCGGGGCGGCTTTCTTATTGCCGCAGGCTGGCGATGTCGATCACGAAGCGATACCGGACGTCGCTCTTCAGAACGCGCTCGTAGGCCTCGTTCACCTTCTGAATCGGGATCGTCTCGATGTCGGAGGCGATGCCGTGGCGGCTGCAGAAATCCAGCATCTCCTGCGTCTCCCGGATCCCTCCGATCATGGAACCGGCCAGGCTGCGCCGGCCCGAGACCAGAGGATAAGCCCCCACCGGAATCTGCTTCTCGGGAATGCCGACCACGACCAGGGAGCCGTCCACCTTGAGCAGGCTGACGTACTGGTTCCAATCCATCTGGGCCGACACCGTGTTGACGATGAGATCGAAGTGGCCCTGCAGCTTCTTGAAGGTCCCGGCGTCGGAGGTCGCATAGAAGTGGTCGGCCCCCAGCCGCTTGCCGTCCTCGCGCTTGCGCAGCGACTGGCTGAGCACCGTGACCTCGGCGCCCAGGGCGTGAGCCAGTTTGACGCCCATGTGGCCTAGACCGCCCAGACCGACGATGGCCACGTTCATGCCCGGGCCGGCGTGCCAGTGCATCAGCGGCGAGTAGAGGGTGATGCCGGCGCACAGCAGCGGGGCGCTCGCATCGAGAGGCAGGTTGCCGGGCATGCGCAGAACGTAGTCTTCGTCGACCACGATCCTCTCCGAGTAGCCGCCCATAGTCGGCGTCCCGTCGTGTTCCCGCGAGTTATAGGTGAACACCGTGCCCACCGTGCAGTACTGCTCGAGCCCCTTACGGCACTGGACGCAAGTGCGGCACGAGTCCACGAAACAGCCGACCCCGACCTTGTCGCCGATCTTGTACCGCGTGACTCCGCTTCCGACCGCCACAACCGTTCCGGCGATCTCGTGCCCCGGGACCATGGGGAATATGGAGCCGCCCCACTCGTCGCGGGCCTGGTGGATGTCGGAGTGGCAGATGCCGCAGTACTGGATGTCGATCCCGACGTCGCGCTCGCGCGGGTCGCGCCGTTCGAATGAATAGGGCTGGAGCGGCGCTTTGGCTGCGTTGGCCGCGTAGCCCTTGGTCTTAAGCATGCTGTGCCCCCCTAGGTTCAGGATTGCGGTTCGACCACGACGGCGGTGCCGTAGGCCAGAACCTCGGTGACGCCTTGCATGACCTCGGTAGCGTCGTAGCGCGCGCCGACGACGCCGTTGGCGCCGAGCTCGGCCGCGTGGGTGAGCATCAGGTCGAACGCGTCGCCGCGAGTCTTCTCACAAAGTTGCGTGAGCAGGGTGATGTTGCCGCCGACGATGGTCTGCAGGCTGGCGCCGAGCGTCCCCAGCAGGGAGCGCGAGCGAACGATAATGCCGCGGACCACGCCGAGCGTCCGCACGATGCGGTAACCGTCCAGCGTGAACGCGGTGGTAACCATGTTGTGAGCTACGGGAGTCGCCATGCACATCAGGATACAGAATCCTGGCGCACCCCGCGACTCAATAGTCCGCCCACAATGGCGCCGAAGATCAGGTTCGACCAAAACGTCTCGACCAGGTGCGTCCGGGCGACGACTTCGGGCATGTAAGGGTTCGGCAGCAGCAGCCCGATGCTCCAGACCGCGAACAACACTCCGATCGCGAGCGCCGTCTCCACACGGCCGCCCTTCAATATGCGGATGGGCATCAGGGCGCACGCCACCCACAGCAGCGCGCGAAACACCTGGAAGGGAAACAGCCACGGCATCGTGACCCAGAGGCTCCGCATCTGGAGCGCGAAGGCGCCCGGGTCCGTACCGTGGTAGTAGGCTCGCACGGCAGGGTTCTTCCAGGCCACGTAGTAGCCGAATCCGAAGTACAGGACCAGGTAGGCGACCGCGATCGCGCCAAGCTTCCAGGCCCACTCGCGTGTAGGCATGACGAGGCGGCGGTTCGCGGCGGCGCTCGCGGCGCCGCGCAGCCGGCCCAGGACGGCCGCGGCGGTGGGAGCGAACAGCGCGCCCAGAATCGCGCCCATCAGGAGGAGCTTCGGCACCAGGTCCCGCGGCACCTGCGTCTGCAGGAATACCAAAGACTCGATCTGCAGGAGCACAAACCCCACGCCGTAGAAGGCCACGAATAGTGCCGCGATCAACTTCCACCCGGCCCAGCGCGAGCGTAGGACGAAGTAGGAGAAGACGCAGGCAAGCAGGAAGCAGAACAGCAGGAGAGGCGCGAGCGCGGCTCCCTGGTTCGGCGTAGGTGGCGAACCGGGCGCCTGCTGGTTGAGCCCGGCCACCAGGGAAGCAGCGATGAAGTAGACCAGAAGCAGGATGGTGAGCAGCGCCACCCGCGAGGTGACGGAAAACGCACGGGCGATCGTCATGAATGGAGTATAGCCCCGGCGGCGTCAGCGGGCGCGGCGGCCGCCGATCACACGGATGTTGCTGCGCGCTTCCGATGGCGCAAAGGCGGCCTCGACCAGTTCGTGCTGCTCCTGCTGGTGGCGGCGGTGGGAACCGGTGGCGGTGGCGGCGCTCGCCGGGCGGCCGAAGTAGCCGAGAATGCGGCGTGTCTGCGCGATCAGGGGCTGCACCTGCTCGTGGATGTAGCGCCAGGCGCCCATGTTTTGCGGCTCCTCCTGCACCCAGACGACCTCGGCCGTCAGCGGATAGCGCAGCAGCACGTCCTGGACGTCGGCGAAGGCGAACGGGTAGAGCTGCTCGATGCGTACCAGCGCGACGTCGCCCGCTTGCTTGGCCTCGCGCGCGGCTGCGAGGTCGTAGTAGACCTTGCCACTCGAGAGCAAGATGCGGGTGACGTGCTCGGCCTCGATCGGCCCTGTCTCGGCCAGGACTTCGCGGAAGCCGCCGCCCGCCAGATCCTCCACGCGCGAGACGGCGCGCGGCTGGCGCAGCAGGCTCTTGGGCGTGAAGATGACGAGCGGCTTCCTCATGCCGCGGCGGTCCGGGCCGCCGAACATCTGGCGGCGGAGCAGGTGGAAGTACTGCGCCGGAGTCGAGGGGTTGCACACTTGCAGGTTGCCCTCGGCCGCCAGTTGCAGGAAGCGCTCTATGCGCGCGCTGGAGTGGTCCGGCCCCTGCCCTTCGTATCCGTGCGGCAGCAGTAGAACCAGGCCGCTCGGCTGGCCCCACTTGGCTTCCGAGCCGGCGATGAACTCGTCGATGACGCCCTGCGCGTTGTTGGCGAAGTCGCCGAACTGCGCTTCCCAGAGAGTGAGCGTCAGCGGGTCGCCGATGGAGTAGCCGAACTCGAAGCCGAGCACGGCTTCCTCGCTCAACAGGGAATCGTAGACATCGAAGTGCGCCTGGTCCGGCGCGATCTGGCGCAGAGGGCAGTATTCGTGGCCGTCATCGTAGTCGTAGAAGGCGGCGTGGCGCTGCGTGAAGGTGCCGCGGGCGGAGTCCTGCCCGCTGAGGCGGACCGGCGTGCCCTCGAGCACCAGACTGCCGAAGGCCATCGCTTCGGCGGTGGCCCAATCGATGGGTCCGCCCTTGACGAACGCGTCGCGCCGGCGGTCGACGAAGGTGCGCAGCTTGGGATGCAGGTGGAAGTCGGCGGGGAAGCTCGTGAGCGAGGCGACGATGCGCTCGAGCGTGGCGCGATCGACGGCGGTATTGGGCGCGGGCACGATCTCCTCGGCGGGCACCGGCGTCAACTCCTGGACCTCGAATCTCTCCTCGCCCTTCTGCGCTTCCTCGAAGTTCTGCGAGAGCCACTCGGCCGCGCGCTTACGCACGGCGTCGATATCGGCCTGCGCCACGAGGCCCTCGCGCAGCAGGCGCTCCGAGTAGAGTACGGCGACCGACGGGTGCGCGCGGATCTTCTTGTAGAGGATGGGCTGGGTGTAGCTGGGGTCGTCGGCTTCATTGTGGCCGTGGCGGCGGTAACAGAACATGTCGATGACCACGTCCTTCGAGAACTGCTGGCGGTAATCGAAGGCCAGTTGCGCCGCGCGGGCGCAGGCCTCGGGATCGTCGCCATTGACGTGAAAGATGGGCGCCTGCACCATGCGCGCCACGTCGGTGGAGTAGGGCGTCGAGCGCGCTTCCTCGGGCGGCGTGGTGAATCCGATCTGGTTGTTGATGATCAGGTGGATGGTGCCGCCTGTGGTGTAGCCATCGAGCTGCGAGAGGTTGAGAGTTTCAGCCACCACGCCCTGGCCGGCGAAGGCGGCGTCGCCGTGGACGAGCAGCGGAATCACGCGCTGGCGCTTGGCGTCGCCGAGGCGGTCCTGCTTGGGCCGCACGATGCCCTCGACCACCGGGTCGACGGCCTCGAGGTGGCTGGGATTGGGCGAGACGGAGACCACGATCTCGTGGCCGTCCTCGAAGGTGCGCACGCCGCTCGCGCCCAGGTGGTACTTGACGTCGCCGGAGCCCTGCGCGCTGAGCGGCTCCTCGGTCTCGAAGGCGGAGAAGATCTGGCGGAGCGGCTTTCCAATCAGGTTGGCGAGGACGTTCAGGCGCCCGCGATGGGCCATGCCGATGACCATTTCGTGCACGGCGTTCGCGGCGGCGCGGCGCATCAGCTCGTCCAGGATGGCCATGGCGCTCTCGGCGCCTTCGAGCGAAAAGCGCTTGTGGCCCACGAAGCGTGCGTGCAGGAAGTGCTCGAACTCTTCGGCTTCGAGAAGGCGGTCGAGGATGCGGCGGCGCTCGGCGGCATCGAGCGGCCAGTTGTTGGCGGCCGGCTCCATACGCTGCTGGAGCCAGCGCTTCTGCTCCGGCACCTGGATGTTCATGTACTCGCAGCCGATCTTGCCGCAGTAGGTCTGGCGGACGATCTCGAGGATCTGCCGGAGGGTGGCGAAGGGTTGCGGAGAGCCGCCGCCGATGGCCTCGCCGAGCGAGCCGGTGATGAACTCGCGGTCGAGATCCCAGATGGTGAGGCCGTACTGGGCGGGATCGAGCTCCGGGTGGTAGCTGGGCTCGGAGCCGAGCGGATCGAGGTCGGCGAGCAGGTGGCCGCGCACGCGGTAGGCGTTGACGAGCTGCAGAACCGCGGCCTGCTGCGCGATCTGGGAACCGCGGTCGCCGCCGCCGGGCGCGAAAGCGCCGCGATCAGGTTCCCAGCGCACAGGCTGGTAGGGCAGGCGCAGGTCGGCGAAGATGGCGTCGTAGAAGTTGTCCTGGCCTTCGAGGAGCGCCTGCACTTTGGCCAGGAAGAGCCCGGACTCGGCGCCCTGGATCACGCGGTGGTCGTAGGTGCACGCGATCGTCATGACCTTGCTGAGGCCGATGAGGGCGCGCGTCTCGGGCGCGGCGCCGCGGTATTCGGCGGGGTAGTCGATGGCGCCGGTGGCGATGATGGCGCCCTGTCCCGGCATGAGGCGGGGCATCGAGGCGACGGTGCCGACCGTGCCCGGGTTGGTGAGCGAGACGGTGGTGCCTTCGAAGTCGGCGACGGTGAGCTTCACGGTGCGCGCGCGCCCGATCACGTCGTCGAATGCGGCGACGAATTGCTGGAAATCGAGCGCGCCGGCGTTCTTGATGTTGGGCACGAGCAGCGAGTGCGCGCCGTCCTTGGCGGGGATATCCACGGCCACGCCGAAGTTGATCGCGGGCGGGACGCGGCGGTGCGGCTGGCCGTCGCGCTCGGCGTAGGAGCTGTTGAGGTTGGGGAAGCTCGCGAGCGCCTTGACGACGGCCCAGGCGATCAGGTGGGTGTAGGAGACCTTGTCGCGGCCGACCAGCGTGAGGTGCTGGTTGATGATGGTGCGGTTCTCGTCGACCACTTTGACGGGGATGGTGCGCTGCGAGGTGGCGGTGGGAACGGCGAGGCTGGCTTCCATGTTGCCGGCGAGGCGCGCGGCGGCGCCGTGGAGGGGCTGAAGGCCGACGGCGGCAGCGGCAGGCGGTGGGGATCCGTTGGATTCGAACACGTGTTTCCAGCTTTCGTCGACGGAGGTGCGGTCGTGGAGATACTCCTGATACAACTCGTCCTGGAACCAGGCGTTGATCCCCTCAGCCATAACACTTCCCGTCTGTTTCTATGATAACGAAGGGCGCGCCCAGCGGCCCTCGCGCTCGGATTCGAATATGGCTTCGAGGACGGCCATGTTGCGGATGGAATCCTCGAGCGGCGTCGGCACTTCGCCCTGGCCGCGGACGGCCTTCGAGAAAAGGTCGCCCTGAATGGCGTACTGGTCGCAGACGGGGAACTCCTCGGCGCGGAGGCCGGCGGCGGTGTGGACGAAGATGCGCGTGGGCCGGTCGGGCGGCGCGTTGAAGGGGATCTCGATCTCGATGCGGCCGCGATCGCCGATGATCTGCACGCGCTGGTAGGGGAACATCTGCATGCTGCAGGTGAACAGCGACTGGCCGGAGGGGAACTCGAGCAGGACCGAGGCGAGGCTGTCGATCTTGAACTCGGGATCGCGCTCGATCAAGCTGACCGCGCGCGTCGGTTCGACGCCGAAGAAGTAGCGGGCGACCTGGACGGCGTAGCAGCCGAGGTCCATGAGGCCGCCGCCGCCGTATTCGAGGATGTTGCGGACGTTGGCGGGGTCGCGGCCGTAGAAGCTGAAGGCGGTCTCAATGGCGCGCAGGCGGCCGATTTCGCCGGAGCGAAGCAGGTCGCGCGCGCGGATCCACTGGGGATGCGTGCGCACCATAAACGCCTCGCCCATCTTGACGCCGGTGCGGTCGCGGGCCTCGATCAGCGCGCGGCATTCGGCCACGTCGAGCGAGACGGGCTTCTCGACCAACACGTGTTTGCCGGCTTCGGCGGCGCGGATCGACCAGGGCACGTGCAGGTGGTTGGGCAGAGGGTTGTAGACGGCCTCGATGGCGGGGTCGGCGAGCAGCTCTTCGTAGGAGCCGTAGGCCTTGGGAATTCCGAGGGCGGACGCCGCGCGGCGGGCCTTGTCGAGGTCGCGCGAGGCGATGGCCACGATCTCGGCGGAGGCTGTGCCCTGCATGGCGGGAATCACCTTCTCAACGGCGATGTTGGCGGCGCCTAGGACGCCCCAACGAACTTTGTCAGACATGGACGAACTCCTTTCTAGAGCAAAGAGGTGTCGGCAAGAGTGCCGACACGGCACGCTGAAGCGTGCGCCACGAAGAAACCATGGCAGAGGAGGAGGCTTGGCTGGTGTTTCATCCCGTGGTTTTCAGGCCTCCGGCGATGGCGTTGACGGTGATCAGGAGCGGCGGGAGGAGGCGCTCGGCGCGGGACTGGCGCCATTCGCGGAGCAGGGCGATCTGCTCACGGTGGAGGCGGAGAAGCGCCTCGCGGCGGATGGCGATGGCTTTGACGAGACGCGGGCGGCGCTGTTCGATGGGGCCGCCTCCGAACAACTCGCCGAGGACGGCGCGGGTGCGCAGGTGCTCGTCGAGGATGCGCGCGAGAACGGTCTCGCGGAGCGACTGGTCTTCGACCAGGGCGGCGTACTCGGTCATGATGCTTCGCTCGGCGGCTTCGACGCTGAACTCGATGTTGTGCAGGAGGTAGTTGAGGAACGGCCAGTCGCGGGCGGCGTTCGCGAGCGCGCGCCAGGCGGCGGGATCGGTGTCGCGGATGCGTTCGAAGGCGCTGCCGGCGCCGTACCAGCCGGGGAGGTTGAAGCGGGCCTGGCTCCAGGAGAAGACCCAGGGGATGGCGCGGAGGTCCTCGATGGTGCGCTGGCCGGTGCGGCGCGAGGGGCGGGAGCCGATGTGGCTGGATTCGATGGCGTCGAGCGGCGTGGCCTGGGAGAAGAACTCGACGAAGCCCTCGGTCTCGATGAGACGGCGGTAGGCGTCTCGGCTGGCGAGGGCCACCTGTTCGAAGACGGCCTCGGCGGGGTGCGGCGCGGCGTGGGCGGCGCTCTGGTGGACCAGCGTCCAGCGGGCGACGCCGGCCAGCATGCGCTCGAGGTGATGTGCGGCAGTGAGGCGGTTGGCGTACTTCTGGGCGATGACCTCGCCCTGCTCGGTGACGCGCATTTCGCCTTCGAGCGTTCCGGGCGCGAGCGATTCGAGGAAGACGTGCGTGGGGCCGGCGCCGCGTCCGATGGTGCCGCCGCGGCCGTGGAAGAAGCGCAGCTCGACTCCGGCGGCGCGGGCGGCGGCGGCGAGTTGGATTTGCGCCTTGCGGATGAACCAGTGGCTGGCGAGAATCCCACCGTCCTTGTTGCTGTCGCTGTAGCCGATCATGACTTCCTGGAGCGGGCAAAGGCGGCCGCCCCGCTGCTGGAGGTGGCGCAGGGAGCGCATGGCCATGGGGTGGGCCAGGAACTCGGAGAAGACGCTGCCGGCGCGCTCGAGGTCATCGATGGTTTCAAAGAGCGGGGTGACGGCGATCTCCGAGACCAGACCTTCGGGCGTGGAGCTTACGAGGCCGGCTTCGCGGGCGAGGAGGTAGACATTGAGCAGGTCGGAGGCGCCGTGGGTCATGCTCACGATGAGGGAGCCGACGCCGTGGTGGCCGTGGAGCGCGGTCCAATCGCGGACGAGGCGGAGGACGCCGACCGCGGCGCCGGCCTCGAGCGGTAGCGTGGCGGTCTCGACGGCGAAGGGGCGTGGCGAGGCGAGCTCGCGATCAACGAGCTGGCGCTTGCGGTCCTCGGTCCACTCAGGGTAGCCGTCGCCATCGAGGCCGGCGATGGAAAGGAGCTGGGCGACGGCGCGGCTGTGGAACGCGGCGCTCTGGCGAATGTCGATGGCGGCCAGGTGAAAGCCGAAGGTGGCGGCGATGCGGACGACGGGGGCGACCTCGGCCAGGGCGATGCGGCCGGCGCCCACCTGTTCGAGGGACATTTGGAGCAGCAGGAGGTCGTCTGCCAGCTCGGCGGCGCGCGCGTAGTTGCGCTGCTGCATCAGGTGGACCATCTGGCGCCAGGGCTCGCCGGCGTGGCGATCCACCAGAGCCCGGCCCGTTTCATCGAGCGCGCCGCGGTAGAGCGCGATGCGAACGGCGAGCGCGGGCGGCGGCGGCTGGAGAACATCGGAAAGGCTGAGGCGGCCGGCCAGCGATTCGAGACGCTGGCCCAGCACGGCCAGAGCTCCGGCGCGTAGGGATTCGAGGGACTGGCGCGTGACTTCGGTGGTGACGAAGGGGTGGCCGTCGCGATCTCCGCCGACCCAATCGCCGAAGGTGACGGCGGGCTCGGGCGGAGGGTCGGTACCGGGGAAGGCCCACAGCCAGGACTGGCGGAAACGCTCGGAGACGAGGTCGACCACGTCGGGGAAAACGCTGGTGAGGTAGTGAAGGACGTTACGCAGCTCGGATTCGACATCGGGGCGCTCGAAGAAGATTTCGCCGGTTCTCCAGAGGCGCTCGAGGCCAGCCTCGATGCGCTCGCGGAGGGTGGCCTGCTCCATGGGGCTGCGGTTGGGGTTCTCGCGCTCGACCAGGAGGAGGTAGAGCTCACGGTGTCGGTCGAGGACGGAGGCGCGCTTGGCTTCCGTGGGATGCGCGGTGAGGACGGGCTGGACGTGGATGCGGGGCAGGACGAGGCGGATGTCCTCGGCGGTGAAGCCGGCGTCGCGGAGGAACTGCAATTGATAGGGCCAGGCGCCGGGCTCGCTGGCCGGGCCGTGCAGGTTCTCGCGCATGCGCCGAACCTGGTTGGTGGTGTTCTCCTCGGCCATGTTGAGAAGGTGGAAGGCGACGGAGAGGGCCTGGGAGCCGCGGGGCGGGAGGCGGTCGCCGGGCGCGGGCGGGACGGAGAAGGCTTTTGCGACAAGCTCGGCCAGGTCGCGCTCGCCGATGGTGGTGAGGACGTCGCGGAAGCACTCGAGCAGGAACAGGAAGTCGGCGTCCCACTTCTCGAAGCCGATTTGGCGAAGGGTGGCGCGGTCCGGTGGCATGGGAGGCGGTAATTCAAGGATGCCATAAGCCGTCAGCGGTCGGCCGTCAGCCGTCAGCCATCAGCCGTCAGCTTTCAGCCGGCGGGCGGGAGGCCATCGGTCGCCGGCGGTTGGGGGTTGGGAGGCGGAAAAGGGATGGCGGGGCGCCTTTTAGGCGGCGGGGCGGCGAGTTGAATTGGGTTCGTTTTGTTGCGGGGCGCCGGTTGCGGGGCGGGCGTGTTGCGAAGGTTGGTGAGCGTCCTGAGGGCGCGGAAGTACTCCCCGTTGAGCATGTTCTCGTAGCGGGTGAGGCGGGCAAAGGCGTCGTGGCCGCAGCTCTTCTGGAAAAGGACGCCGAGAAGGCGGGTGACTTCGTCGTCTTCAGGCAGGGTTCCTTTGCGGCGCTTGGGCGGGCGGCGGTCGGGGTCGGGATCGGACCAGTGGCGCGGGTGTTCCTCTTCTTCTTTGATGTCGGCCATGCCGGTCATGAGGAAGCCGGTCTCCATGCGGGCGAGGCGCAGGAGGCGCCACTGGGCGGAGGCCATCTGCTGGACGAGGAAGGTTTCGAGGGGGCCGTGGGGTTGGAACTCGGTTTCGAGGGAAGTGAGGAGCTCGAGGTACGCCTCGCTATCCTCCTGAGGCAGGACGGCGTTGCGGGCGGAGAGGCCGTGCCGGACGGCGTTGAGGCTGGCGCGGGCCTTGCCTAGAGGGGTCCTGGGGCCGGTGCTGCGGCGGGCGTTTTCGCGATTCGCTTTGGTCTGACGGTCGGATGCCATGGGTCTCCTTTGCCGGCTCCAGAAGAGCACGGAGGGCTGGGAAGCCGGGCGGCGATTGGAGGGAAGCGATTGGGACTAGAGGAGAAATAAAGGCTGGAGAGCGGGGAACGAGAAAAGAGCGATACACTCGGGTTTCGTGTCCGGCCGGATGGTATGAGAACCCGACGAGGGGCCGCGGCCCAAGTTCTCCTTTGCGCCTTGCTCGTGTGCGCCTCCGAGACTGGCGAGATTCCCGCATTGCCGCCGCTGAAAGGCGATCTTCAGCAGAAGTACGATGCCTACATCGCCGCGACGGAAGCCCGCATCGAGCGCGAGGTGCGATTGACGCCCTTCCTTTGGGCGGAGCGATCGCCCGAGCGATGGCAGCGCGTCCGCAAGGGCGAGATAGTCGTCGAACCGTGGAACGCCCGCGGGCGGACCGAGCTCGGCAATGGGCTTCTTCACGACTGGATCGGCGCCTTGTTTATCCCCGCGGCGACGCTGGCACAGGCCACATCTTTTCTGCAGGACTACGCCGACCACAAGAATTACTTCCGGCCGGAAGTCGTCGACTCCCGGCTGGTGAGCCACGACGGCGACGACTGGAAGCTCCGCTACCGGATCGTGAAGCACTACATCATCACCGTGGTTGTGAACACGGACCAAACAGCGAACTACACCCCGCTAAGCAGCACGCGCCTTCTGAGCCGGTCGGTCGCCACCCGCATTGCCGAGGTGAAAGACGCAGGCAAGCCGAGCGAGCGCGAGCTGGATTCGCGCAAGGACACCAGCATCGTCTGGAGGTTGAATACGTATTGGCGGCTGGAAGAGAAGGACGGAGGCGTGTACGTCGAATGCCAGGCCATCTCGCTGACGCGCGCCGCGCCGCCCGGGCTCGGTTGGCTGCTGCACCCGATCATCCGATCGCTACCGGGCGCTTCGCTCGCGCATGTGCTGGAGGCCACACGCAACGGCACGCTGAGCAGGAGTCGCTAGAGTCCTGTTTGGAGCACCCTCCCGAGGCGGTCCGTTGTAGGGCGCACACTCATACGCGCCGCGTTGAGACCCGTCTCGACGCCAAGGTGTCGGCACGAGTGCCGACACGGCAGGCTAAAGCCCGCGCCAGGGGCACTGGCTCGCTTGAAGCGCGACTCGACGGGCGCCGCAGGGTTGGTCTATACTCGTTCGGAGGCTCTCGATAGAAGGCCATCATCATGTCTCAACGGAACAACATCCTCTCAATCCTGGCGGTCCCAGCGCTGGTGCTGCCGCTGGTCAGTTGTGGCGGGTCGGCCCACGACTCGACCGAGTTTTACGTCCTTGTCGCTACGAACACGAAGATCCCGTATTGGCAGGCCGCCGCCGCCGGTTTCAGCCAGGCGGCAAACGATCTGAAGGTCAGGTCCGACATTGTGGGTCCCGAGACGTACGATCCCCAAGTGCAACTCCAGCAATTCGTGAAGGTGGTGCGGGAGAAGAAGCCGACCGGCATTCTGGTTTCGGCCGCCGATTCCGAGTTGCTGAAACCGGAGATCGATAGCGCCATCGCTCAGGGCATTGCCGTGATCACGCTGGACTCGGACTCGCCCGCGAGCAAGCGCATGATGTTCATTGGAACGGACAACTACGAGGCCGGGCAGCGGGGCGGCGCCATACTGGTGCGGCAGCTTCAGGGCAAGGGCAACGTGGTGTTCTTCACCATACCGGAGCAGGCGAACCTGCGGGAGCGGTGGCACGGCTACGAAGACGCGCTGAAGAGCAGCCCCGGCATCAAGGTCGTCGAGACGGTGGACATCAAGGGCGACCCGCGGATCGCGTTCGACCGCACCACCGAGTTCATCGAGAAGAACCGGCCGGTGGACGCGTTCGTGTGCCTGGAAGCGCAGGCCTGCGCGGAGGTGGCCGACGTGCTCGACCGCAAGAACGTTAAGGGCAAGGTCGTCATCGCAATGGATACCGATCCGCGGACGCTGGAGTGGATTCAGAAAGGGATGATCGCCGCGACGCTGGCGCAGAGGCCGTACACGATGGCGTACTTCGGGCTCAAAGTGCTGGACGTGCTGCATCATCAGAAGCCGCCGTCGCTCGCGGGGAACTGGGCCGAGGACACGCGGTCGCCGTTTCCGAATTTCGTCGACACGGGCGCGACGCTGGTGGACAAGAGCAATGTGGACGCGTTCGTGAAGGCGAACGCGGCGGCGACTCCGAGCGGCAACTAGAGAAGTCCCAGAAGACAATCTGAGCCGCAGATGAACGCAGATCAACGCGGATAAAAACCATTTGCTTCAGCTGGGAGAGGACAAGCTGAAGCTTATCCCACATGGCAAACCAATGACTTGCAGCCGCACGTGGGGCATGCTTCGGCTTGCCCAGGGAGTTTTTCAGCACTGAGGCGTGCGCCACGCGGCTCTACAGAGGGATCTCGAGGCGGGTTTCGGAGCCGAGCCACAGGCGGTGCGCGAGAGATGGGTCGGGAGGGGCATCGAGGAGAACCGGCCTCAGCAGCAGGATGACATCGGTGCCGAGCCGGTTGCGCTCGTTGTCGCGCATGGCGTTCCCGATCAGCGGAAGCCGCGAGAGCAGGGGAATGCCGGTGATCGACTTGGCGTCCGTGACGCTCATCAGACCGGCCACGATGGCCCATTCGCCGTCGCGGAGCCGCACGCGGGACTCGATCTTGCGGGTCCCGATGACGGGAATTCCGTTGGACGAAGCGCCGGTGAGGGTCTTGAACTCGGCGGTCACCTCGAGCGAAACCTCCTCGGTTCCGTGAACGTGCGGCGTGACCTTCAACACCAGTCCCAGGTCCTCGAAGTTGAACGACGGGACGTTCCCCAGAGCGCCGGCCGACGTGGTGCTCGTCGACGTGGTGCCCGTCGAGCTGGCACTCGTCCCTCCCCACGCTGTTTGCGGTCCGGTGACCCCGGCGCCGGCGGTGTTCCAGACGGCGATGGCAACCGGGTCGCCGTTCTGGTAAGTCGCACAGCCCCGGCCGTATGTCCCGCCAAAGCCGGAAATCACGATTTGCGAATCCGACCAGGACTGATAGCCGAGGGTCACGGAGTCCGATCCGAACCCGGCCTCGAAGAGCGAGGGGGAGGCGTCGCAGGGGCTGCGGAAATCCCAGAACCGGAAGAAGTTCAGATCCGCGAAAGAACCTGCCGCCGGCAGCGTTGAGGGCGCTGGACCGAATCCGGAACCCTGCACAACGATCTGGAGGTCCTGGCCGGTTCCGGAGAGCTGGACGGACGAGATTAGCGGCGTGGCGGCGGTAGTGGGCACATTGCCGCCCCACGTGCCGCCGGCCTGGGTGAGCGAATTCCACAACGAGATGACGACTGCATCGCCGGGCTGACCTCCGAAACCCGAGACCGCGATGGCCGAGTCGGTCCAGTATAGGAATGTCAGTCCGAACGCGTCGCCGGTGTATCCCCATTCAGCCTTCTGGGCCAGGTCGGCAATGGCGAAGTTGGACACATCCCCGGTGAAGGTGAGCGCGACCGTGGGGTTGCCGAACCCGCTGCCGCTCAGGAGCAGCGAGTAGTTCCCCGGACTGCCGGCCCACTGCACGGAGGAGACAGTGGGCGTCTGCGTTGTCGCGACGCCCGTAAAGGTCGTAATGGAGCTGAAGGGAGTTGCAGAGTTCCCCATCAACTCGCCGGTCAGGATCGGGTATTTGTTGCCGACGTGGAAGCTGGCGGCCTCGCCATCGAGGGACCGAACCGAGCTGTCCAGCAGAGTCTTGGCGGACGACTTGGCCATGCTGGCGAAGATCTGCGAGTTGGCGATTCCGACGCCGAACATGATGGGATTCAGATGGGCGACCTCGGACAGCGGGATGGCGCTGCCGAGCTTCGCAAGCAAGCCCTGCAGTTGCAGGTTCCCGGGCTGAAGAGCGGCCAGGGCCGCGCCGCCTATGAACGAGATCGGGAAGTCACTGGGCAGGAGGAGGCCGTAGGAGAGCAGACTGGAGCGATCCACCTCGAGAAACTGCATTTCGATCATGACCTGCGCGCGGCTGTGCGCCAGTTGCTCGAAGAGTTCCCGCGCCGAACTGACTCTCGAGATGCGATCGCGGATGAGGACCATGCGGCGCTCGGTGTCGATCGAGAGCTTGGCGATATCGAGGGCCTGCTGGACGGCGCGGCCGACTTCCTGAGCGTCCTGGGCGGTGAGGGCGTCGGGGATGGGGACCGTCACCGCGACGGTGGGCTCGAGCGCGACGCGCTTCGCCTGAGTGTCCTTGGCCACCATGATCAGGTGCTGGCCGATGGGGAAAACGAAAGACCCGGTGGCGGCTTCGAGGGCGCGCAGCGCCTGCCGGTAATCGGCATTGTCGAGGTGCAGGCGGCGGGTCGGGCCGGCTTCGTACTCGGGGTCGAAGGCGGCGCCGAGGCCGAAGGCGGCGGCGGCTTGCGAGAACATGGCCTTGGCGTCGCCGCTGAGGTCGAGCGACTTGACGCCCGGGGAGGCGTCCAGCTTGGGCGGCGGCCTCATGCGGCGCAACTCGGCCAGGTCCGCTTCCGCGATGGCGGTCGAAAAGCCGGGCGGCGGGGCGGCCTGGAGCGGCTCCAACGTGGTCCTGCCGGAGGCGTCCGTGGCGGGCATGGCGTGGGCCTTGAGGGCGGCGCGGATCTGGAGAGCTTGCGCGCGCGCGCGGTATTCCGGGTGCGAGGGGTCCTTGGCAGCAGCCTCGGAATAGAGGAGATAGGCTTGGACGACTTCTCCGAGGCGCTCGGCCTTGCGGGCCTGGCGGTAGAGATCGGAGGCCTTCGGCTCGGCCGCCAGCAGCACCGCGGCTGCGGCCAGGCACACCGACGCAATTCGACACACAGACACTCAATGGGATGACGAGCGGGCGGGGCGAAGCGTGGAGGGGGGAGTCGGGGGAGCGGGTTTGCGTGGTGCGAAGGACCGCGCGGCTCAGGCGGTTTGCCGCGCGGGCGGCCGCCCGGGGCGGCGTGGCCAGCGAACGTCTACGGATCGGGCGTGATTCGGCCAAGTGGCGCACGAGCTATTTTGCGGTAATCCCACTTTCCAGCCGCGTGTCGGTACGATGTGTGCCAGCGCCGCACAGATACGAACTCTGACGACTACTTCACCGGTTTCACCGAAAGCTTTTTCCCGCGCGGCGTATCGGCGATTCCGACCACCAGTCCATGACCGGTGCTGAAGACCTTGCCGTCGCGGCTGTATTCAGGCGCCATCGAGTAGTCTCCGACGGGAAGGTCAAGCGATTGGCTTAATTCGAGACCCCTCTCCCCACTGAATTCCCTCAACGACCCCGACAGGAAATCAATCTTAGGAGTGAAGCTCTGGCCAGTGCGCAGATTGGTCAGTACAAATTGAGGGTTCAGAGAGAGTCCCCATTGCTTGACCGAGTCTTGGCGCTCCCGAAATTTCAGCAGGAACGCGACGTGGTCTGCCCTGGCTACGACGCAACCGCGTTCCGGTGCCGCGCCAACCATGCTGGCTATTGGACCGCCGGGAGGGTTCAGGCTTTCGTAGAGGCCATCACCGATATGGAGAAATGCCTCTTCGATCGTGAAGCGGAGTTCTTCGGATCGGGCACGGCCATAGGTCTGTTTCACATCAGCAACGACGTCCGGCTGATCGAAGGGGAGAAGTCGCAGACAGAGGCTCCGCAGGTGGCCGTCTTGCGAAGGATCGTCGAACACCGTTCTCGCCGCGGCCAGGATCTCGCTGGACGAAGGCGACAGCCACGCATTGTCAAAGGGCAGGTTGGACGAGGGCGAGGCATCGGTCTGCACGGTCTGCCTAAGACTACGAAACCTGCTTAAATCGAGGAGGATTTCCGCGGCGGCGGCCCGGAGTGGCATCTCTGTTTTGGTATCGGACAGTGTTCGGACCAGGTACTTCGCTCGGGTGGCAGTGAAATCCGTGTCGCGATTGCCATTTGCGGGTTGTACAAAGTCGATAGGCGCTCGCCAGTCAGGGGCGAGGGAATAGCTTCTCAGTGCGATATCCGGGTCGTTCAGCGAACGGAGTTGCACCCCAAGGCGTTCGAGAATCGCGTCGCCCATTTCGTGACCACACGCCTTGTGAGCTTTCGACCGCTCATCCGTCAGCTTAATCAGCGCAGGTACATCGTCTCGTGTAGCGACCTTATCCAGCAACGTACGTATAGGCTGGACCCACTTCCAGGAAGCCAAGATCCTTGCTCTCACCTCCTGCAAAGATGGCAGCGCAAGGTCCTCCTCCTTCGTTGGGACCGACGCTTTTAGGAAGAACCCATACCCTTGTGCGACGTACGGGCCCGGATTGTCCCGCTGATAATACTCATGGACGTGCTCGTAGGCGTCGATCAAATAGACGCCCGAGGGCGGTACAGCGAAAGGTGACTTCGATGCCTCAGGATACAGCAAGTACGGCTGGTGAGGACGCCCATCGAGGAATAGCACGATCCGCTGGCCATCTTCCATCGGCCGAAAAAAGCCCGCGAGGAATTCAGAAAGCATGTCCAGTTTGTCGCCGGCGTGCAATGACCCATACACGGTGTCGGTGACCGTCACCGTAATCCGCTGCTTCGTATCCACCGACAAGGTTGCGATAACGATGTCGGTGCTCATGTAGGCCAGCGAATCGAGATCGTAGTGCGGTTGATCCATTGCCTCGGCCACGAAGGGCAAGAGCAGAACCGCGAGCACAGGGAGCAGGATCAGCCAACGAACAATGTGGCGCATATGTTGAAAGTCTAGCAACGGGCAGCACTCGTGTCGCCGCGGTCACCGCCGGCCGTGGGCGACATCCCGACCTGAACCCGCCGCCTCCTGATCAATGAATCGTCGTGCGAAAGGATGGCCCGATGCAGATCCTGCGCATGCGGTACTTGTAGGCGGTTCCGAAGATAACGGCAACAAAACGGGGTCGCCGGAAACCGCTATCGGGGCCAGTTGACGGGTTGTCCCCACCCCACTCCTATGCCGTTCGACGATGCGTAAGCGTCAAGGGATTGAGAACAACGGTAGGCGCACAGTCAGCGCCTATAGGGCGGAACCCTCGGGGCCGGCCGGCGCGAGACCTGTCCGCAGGAGTGCGGACACGGCACGCTGAGGCGTGCGCCACGGCGATGTATTATGGTGAATCCATATGACGCAAGCAGAGTTCGAGCTTCGACGAGAGAGGTTACTTCAGGCGCATGAGGATCTGATCGAACGGCGGAACGAGCCGCTGGCCGAATCGAACGGCTGGTTCCAGCGCTACCGCTATCCGGTGCTGACGGCGGCCCACGCGCCCGTATTCTGGCGCTACGATCTCGACGCGGCCACGAACCCGCTTCTCATGGAGCGCCTCGGCATCAACGCCGCATTCAACGTGGGCGCCATGGAGTGGAACGGCAACGTGATCCTGATGGCGCGGGTGGAGGGAGCGGACCGGAAGTCGTTCTTCGCCGTCGCGGAGAGCGCCACGGGCGTGGATGGATTCCGCTTCTGGGAATACCCGGTGACGATGCCGGAAGGCGCCGTTCCGGAGACCAACGTCTACGATATGCGGCTGACGGCGCACGAGGACGGCTGGATCTACGGCCTGTTCTGCGCGGAGCGGAAAGATCCCGCGGCGGCGCCCGGCGATCTGTCGTCGGCGGTGGCGCAGTGCGGCATCGCGCGGACGCGCGACCTGGAGTCGTGGGAGCGGCTGGACGATTTGCGGACGCCGTCGGCGCAACAGCGCAATTGCGTGCTGCACCCCGAGTTCGTCGACGGCCAATACGCCTTCTACACGCGCCCGCAGGACAGCTTCATCGAGGCCGGCAGCGGCGGCGGAATCGGGTGGGGGCTGGCGAAGAACATGGAGCACGCAACGATCGAAGAGGAAACGATTCTGGACCGCCGCGAATACCACACCATCAACGAGGTCAAGAACGGCCTCGGCCCGGCGCCCATCAAGACGGAGCAGGGCTGGTTGCACCTGGCGCACGGGGTTCGCAACACCGCGGCGGGGCTGCGCTACGTCCTGTACTGCTTCCTGTGCGACTTGCAGGTGCCTTACAAGGTGATTGCGAAGCCCGGCGGCTATTTCCTGGCGCCCGAGGGCGAGGAGCGCATCGGCGACGTTTCGAACGTCACGTTTTCGAACGGCTGGGTGCGGCGCGGCGACGACGTTCTGATTTACTATGGCGCGTCCGATACGCGCACCAACATGGTCACGACGAGCGTGGAGCGGCTGCTCGATTACGTCCTGAACACGCCGCCCGATCCGCTGAGCAGCGCGGCCTGCGTGCAGCAGCGGATCGCGCTGATCGAGAAGAACCTTCGGCTGCACGGAGAGGAAGCATGATGGAGGCGGCACAGTTCAGGAGAGAGCTGACCGGGAACATCCTGCCGTTCTGGATGCGCCACACGGTGGATCGCGAAGACGGCGGCTTCTACGGCGCGGTCACTTGCGATCTGAAGGTGGTGAAGGAAGCGCCGCGGGCCGCGGTGATCAACGCGCGCATCCTGTGGACGTTCTCGGCGGCGTACCGGCTGCTAGGCAATCCCGAGTACCGCGAAATGGCCGACCGGGCGTATGCCTACATCCTCGACAAGTTCTGGGACAAGGAGTACGGCGGCGTCTACTGGATGGTGGACTATCGGGGCCATCCCATCTCCGAGCGCAAGCAGATTTACGCGCAGGCCTTCGCCATCTACGGGCTTTCGGAATACTACCGGGCCACGGGCAAGACCGAAAGCCTGGAGCGGGCGCAGCAGCTATTCCGGCTGATCGAGGAGAAGAGCCGCGAGGCGGTGTACGGCGGGTATCTGGAGGCGTGCAGCCGGGATTGGGGCGCGCTGGACGACCTGCGGCTGAGCGAGAAGGATCTGAACAGCCCGAAGTCGATGAACACGCATCTGCACGTGATGGAGGCTTACACCAACCTGCTGCGCGTGTGGAGGGATCCGAGCCTGGTGGCCGCGCAGAAGGCGCTGCTCGAAGTGACGCTGGACCACATCGTGGACGGCGCGAGCGGGCACTTCCGGATGTTCTTCGACAACCAGTGGAACTCGCTCACGGATCACATTTCCTTCGGCCACGACATCGAAGGGAGCTGGCTGATCTTCGAGGCGGCCGAGGTGCTGGGCGACCCGGAACTGTTCGCTCGCGCCCGAAGGCTGGCAGTCGAAATGGCTTTCGCCGTTTACGAGCAAGGCCTGGACAAGGACGGCAGTCTGTTCTATGAGGCCAATTCGAAGGGCGTGTTCATCGATCCCAACAAGCACTGGTGGGCGCAGGCGGAAGCGGTTGTGGGTTTCTACAACGCCTGGCAGCTTTCGCACGACGAGCGGTTCCTGGAGGCGTCGCGGCGGGCCTGGGAGTACATCGAAGAGCGGGTCGTCGATAAGGTGCACGGCGAGTGGCACGCGAAGCTGAGCCCGCAGGGCGTGCCCTTTACCGAGAAGGAAGATCAGAACGACGCGTGTTTGGTGGGGCCGTGGAAGTGCCCGTACCACAATAGCCGGGTTTGTTTGGAGATGATGGAGCGGCTGAAGGGGGCTTAAGCCCGCCGCCGGCGCTTCGCGATTAGGCCCAGCAGTGCGAAGGCGCACACCGCGAGCGATGCGCTG
>DASWZN010000020.1:0-1550 GCA_036404435.1 Bryobacteraceae bacterium | reverse complement strand
GTCCCTCGCCCAGCAGGTTGGCGCGTTGCGCCAGGCCGATCACGTCCAGAATCAGCGCCACTTTGCCGTCTCCCATGATGGTGGCCCCGGAGTAGACGGTGATGTGTTTCAAGTGCTTACCGAGCGGCTTGACGACGATCTCTTCGGTGTCGTTGATTTCGTCCACCACCAGTCCGAAGTGCCGGCCATTGGCTTCGAGCACCACGATGTTGACCGCCTGGCACTGCTGGACTTTCCGTTCCACCTCCGTCAACAGCTCGACAACTTTCCGCGAGGCCGGCCCAATCTCGAGGAACCCGTGCTCCGCTCCCGCCGTGTCGCCTTTCGCTTTGAGCGCGACCACTTCCCGCACCAGTTCATGGGAACGCTTGTGGGCGGCTTCCACCTGGTTGATCTCCCGGACGCCGCTGTAATCTTTCAGGCCGCGGCCGTAGAGCCACTTGCCCAGCGCACACTGCGTGGGCGAACCGGCCTGCTCGACCGTCATGGGGGTCGAGCCGTCCAGCACTTGCCGCAGGCGCCCCAGCCACTGCTCGTGCGCCAACCGGGCCTTGGCGAAATCGAGCAGGTCGGTTTTCGCGGCGGAGACGGCGGGAGCCGCGCTCGCGGCGTCCTCGGCGTTCGCGCCCGCTTCCAATTCCCGGTTCAAATAGACCAGCGGCAACAATCGCCCGCGCAGGCGGTACACGGGCGCGCCGTGAATCATCTCGATTCCCTTCCGCTCCGCTCCGGCCTCTACGCGAACCAACTCCAGCAGGTTGACCTGAGGGACGGCATAGCGCTCGCCCACGCTGGTAACAATCAGCGCGGGAATGATGGCCAGGGTGAGCGGAATCTTCATGCGGACCATCACCCCCTGACCCGCCTTGGACTGCAGATCCACGGTGCCGCCGATTTTTTCGATGTGCGTCTTGACCACGTCCATGCCCACTCCGCGACCGGAGACGTTGGTCACTTTCTCCGCCGTGGAGAAGCCCGGCTGGAAAACCAGATTCACGATCTCGTGATCGGTCAGGCGGCCAGCCTGCTCGGCCGAGATCAGGCCCTTCTGTACCGCCTTGTTACGAATCCTGTCCTGATCGAGACCGGCCCCATCGTCCGAGATCTCGATGTTGACCTGTCCTCCTTCATGAAACGCGCGCAGGAACAACCAGCCCTCCGGATCTTTCCCGGCGGCCTGGCGCACCTCGGGGCGTTCGATGCCATGATCCACGGCATTCCTCACCAGGTGGGTCAGCGGATCCTTGATGGCCTCGATCAGCGTCTTGTCCAGTTCGGTCTCTTTGCCCTCCATCTCCACCCGCACCTGCTTGCCACAGTCCAGGGCGAGGTCGCGCACGGTACGGGGGAACTTGCTCCAGATGTTGCCGATCGGCTGCATTCGGGTCTTCATCACCCCTTCCTGCAGTTCGGTCGTGATCAGGTTGAGCCGCTGGCTGGTGGCCAGCAGGCCGCTCTCTTCGGTGTTGTTGGCGAACTGCAAAATCTGGTTGCGCGCCAGCACCAGTTCTCCGACCAGGTTCATCAACTGGTCGAGCAGGCTGACGTCC
>DASWZN010000019.1:0-86068 GCA_036404435.1 Bryobacteraceae bacterium | reverse complement strand
CGCCAAGCCGGGCTCGATCACGCCGCACAAGCGGTTCAAGGGCGGGGTGTACGTACTGAGCAAAGAAGAGGGCGGGCGGCACACGCCGTTCTTCAAAGGCTACCGGCCGCAGTTCTATTTCCGGACCACGGATGTGACGGGCGTGGCGGTGATGCCGGAAGGCGTGGAGATGGTGATGCCGGGGGACAGCGTGCAGTTGGAAGTGGAGCTGATCACGCCGGTGGCCATGAACAAAGGGCTGCGCTTTGCGATCCGCGAGGGCGGGCGCACGGTGGGGGCCGGCACGGTCGGGGAGATATTGGAATAGGAAGGCTCGTCGCGCGCGACGGGCGACGGGCAGAGAAAGCACATGTCATTACGAGAGCGCATTCGGATTCGATTGAAGGCGTACGATCATCGGGTTCTGGACCAATCGACGACCGAGATCGTCGAGACGGCCAAAAGGACCGGAGCTACGGTGGCAGGCCCCATCCCGCTGCCGACCATGAAGAACCGCTACACCGTGAACCGCTCGCCACACGTCGACAAGAAGTCGCGCGAGCAGTTCGAAATCCGGACCCATAAACGGCTGTTGGACATTCTGGAACCGACCCAGGACACCGTCGATGCGCTCATGAAGCTGGATTTGCCGGCGGGCGTGGACGTCGAGATCAAGGCATTCGGGAAAGACAAGAGGTAGGAGGAGGACAGGAGACGGGGGCGATTCCGCCGCCCGGCTGCCGACTCCGAGAAAAGTATGACCCCAGGGATTCTTGGCAGAAAAATCGGTATGACGCAAGTCTTTCGCCCCGATGGACAGGTGGTGCCCGTCACGCTGCTGAAGGCGGGGCCTTGCGTCGTGGTGCAGAGGAAGACGCCGCTTTCCGACGGCTACGACGCGGTGCAGCTCGGCCTGATGGAGTTCGTCAAGCCGGCGCGCATCAACAAGCCCTGCACGGCGCACCTGAAGAAGGCGGGCGTGGACGGCGTGAAGTTCCTGCGCGAGCTGCGGCTGTCGGTTGGGGACGACGATCTGAAGCCCGGCGACCAGGTGCTGGTCGGCCAGTTCAAGCCGGGCGAAAAACTGGACGTCATCGGCATCAGCAAGGGCCGCGGGTTTGCCGGCAACGTCAAGCGGCACCACTTCCGCGGCGGCGACGGGTCGCACGGCTCCATGTTCCACCGCGCGCCGGGTTCGATCGGCGCTTCGAGCTTTCCGTCCCGCGTCTTTCCGGGCACGCGCATGGCCGGCCATATGGGGACGCAGCGCGTCACGGTGCGCAACCTGGAAGTCATCGACGTGAATGCCGAAGACAACGTGCTGATCGTGAAGGGCGCGGTGCCCGGACCCAACGGCGGCTACGTCGTGGTGCGGCGGGCGAAGAGGTAGGGACGATGCCAACAGTGGACGTTGTCGATTTGAATAACGAGAAGGTCGGCGAGGTGGAGCTCTCGGACCGGGTGTTCGCCGCCGAGGTCAACGAGGCGCTGATCTACGAGGCGGTGCGCCACTTCCGGGCCTCGGTGCGGCGCGGCACTGTCAAGACCAAGACGCGGCACGAAGTGTCCGGCTCCGGCAAGAAGCTGTGGCGGCAGAAAGGCACCGGACGGGCGCGCTCGGGCTCGATCCGCTCGCCGATCTGGCGCCATGGCGGCACCTCCCACGGGCCGCAACCACGCGACTACAGCTACAAGCTTCCACGGAAGATGCTGCTGGGCGCGTTGCGCTCGGCGCTGTCGGCCAAGCTGAGGGACGGCGAGCTCAAGATCGTGCAGGCATTCTCGTTCGGGGACCACAAAACCAAGGCCGTCCGGGCCGCGCTGGCTAAGCTCGAGGCCGCGAAGACCGTACTCGTGGTCGACAACGACGCGGAGAACCGCAATCTCCAGCTCGGTGCGCGCAATATCGCGGGCGTCATGCTGGTTCCGAGCCGCGACATCTCCGTGTATGAGCTGCTGCGGCACAAGAACGTATTGGTCTCCGAGGCGGCGGCGAAGAAACTGTCGGAGGCGCTTTCCCAATGAAACTTCAGGAAGTGATCCGGAAACCGATCGTCACCGAGAAAGGCGTCGAACTGAGAGAAGCCGCGCGGACGATGTGCTTCGAGGTGGCGCCGGATGCGAACAAGATCCAGATCCGCGCCGCCGTCGAGCGCCTGTTCAAGGTGAAGGTGGAGGAGGTGCGGACCGTGAACGGCACGGGCAAGATTCGCCGCCGCGGACGCTTCTCCGGCTATCGCTCGGATTGGAAGAAAGCTTACGTGAAGCTCCGGAAAGGCCAGAAGATTCCGGAGTACGCGGAGATCTAAGATGCCTATCAAGACCTATCGGCCGTACACTCCGACGCGGCGCTTCCAGACCGTGGCGACGCGCGACGAGATCACCAAGGACCGGCCGGAGAAATCCCTGACGAAAGGGAAGAAGCGCACCGGAGGCCGCAACAGTACGGGTTCGATCACGTCCTGGTGGCGCGGCGGCGGGGCCAAGCAGTCCTACCGCGAGATCGACTTCAAGCGCGACAAGAAGGGCATTCCGGCCAAGGTGGCCGCCATCGAATACGATCCCAACCGCTCGGCGCGCATCGCTCTGCTGAATTACGCGGACGGCGAGAAGCGCTACATCCTGCATCCGGTGGGGCTCGAGGTGGGCCGCATCGTAGTGTCCGGTTCGGAGGCCGACATCCTGGTGGGCAACGCGATGCCGCTCAAGAATATTCCGGCCGGCACCGTGGTGCACAACATCGAGCTGAAGCCGGGCAAGGGCGGGCAGATGGCGCGCTCCGCGGGCGCTTCGGCGCAACTGGTCTCGAAGGAAGGCGGCTTCGCGCTACTGAAGCTGCCCTCGGGTGAGACGCGGCGGGTCGAGCTGGATTGCGCAGCGACGATCGGGCAGGTGGGGAACCTGGACCACGAGAACGTTTCGCTGGGCAAGGCCGGCCGGTCCCGTTACCTGGGCCGCAAGCCCCACAACCGCGGCGTCACGATGAACCCGGTCGATCACCCGCACGGCGGCGGCGAGGGCAAGACCTCGGGCGGCCGGCACCCGGTCACGCCCTGGGGCCAGCCCACGCGCGGCTACAAGACGCGGAACAACAAGCGGACCGACAAGTCGATCGTGAGCCGCAGAGGGAAGAAGTAACCATATGGGTCGCAGCGTACATAAAGGGCCATTCACCGACGGCCACCTGGTCGTGAAGGTGCAGGCGATGAATGCCCGCAACGAGAAGAGAGTGATTCGGACGTGGTCGCGGCGCTCGACGGTGCTGCCGGAGTTCGTGGGGCACACCCTGGCCGTGCACAACGGGAAGAAGTTCATCCCGGTTTACGTGACCGAGAACATGGTGGGTCACAAGTTGGGTGAGTTCTCCCCGACGCGGACCTTCAAGGGGCACTCGGCGAAGGCGGCCACGGAGAAGACGGCCAAGCCCGCTTAGCCACTTGCGTGGCGGCCAGGGCGAAGCGGTTGTAGTGGGAGACGGAGACATGGAAGCAAGAGCGGAAGCAAGATACGTTCGGGGCTCGGCGCAGAAGGCGCGGCTGGTGGTAGACCTGATCCGTGGGCACAATGCCGGCGAGGCCATCAACATTCTGCGCTCGACCAACAAGCGGATCGCGCCGGTGGTGGAGAAGGTGCTGCGCAGCGCCATTGCCAATGCCGAGAACCGCTCGTCCGATGTGGACGTGGACAAGCTGGTGGTTTCCGAGGCGTACGTGAACGAGGGGCCGCGCATGAAGCGGCTGCGGCCGGCGCCGATGGGCCGCGCCTTCCGCTACCAGCGGCGTATGGCCCACATCGCGATCACGGTTTCCGAGAAGGGCACGGCGGCGGAGAGCTAGGAACAGACGATGGGACAGAAAGTTCATCCTTACGGTTTTCGGCTGGGGGTCAGCAAGACCTGGCGGTCGCGCTGGTTTGCCAAACAGGAGTACGCCAAGCTGCTGCGGGAAGATCTGCAGTTGAAGGGTGAGTTGCGCGAGCGGCTCAAGGCGGCCGGCGTAAGCTCGGTCGAAGTGGACCGTCCCGGCAACAAGCTGCGGGTCACGATCCATACCTCGCGCCCCGGCATCATCATCGGCCGCAAGGGTGCCGAGATCGAGAAGCTGAAGCAGGACCTGGCCAAGAAGACCAAGCGCGACGTTTTCATCGACATCCAGGAAGTCCACAAACCGGAGCTGGACGCGCAACTGGTCTCCGAGTCCATCGCCCTGCAACTGGAAAAGCGCGTGGCGTTCCGGCGCGCGATGCGCAAGGCCGTGGATTCGGCGCTGCGCTTCGGCTGCAAAGGAATCAAGGTGCGCGTGTCGGGGCGGCTGAACGGCGCCGAGATCGCGCGCAGCGAGTGGTACCTGCAGGGCCAGCTTCCGCTGCACACGCTACGAGCGGATATCGACTACGGCTTCGCGCAGGCCTATACCACTTACGGCGTGATCGGGATCAAGACTTGGGTTTACAAGGGCGACATTTTCGACACGCAGCATCTCAAGGGAGTTTCGAGCGAGCCCGAGCCGCGGCGCGCGCCGCGCGACCGTCGCGACCGCGATCGTGGGGATCGCGGCGACCGGGGCGATCGTGGCGAGCGCAGACCGCCGGTGGCGCCTCCGCCCGTGGTGGCGCAGGAGCCGGCCGGACCCGCGGTGCAGGCTGCTCCGCCGGAGATGCCGCAGCCGGCCCGGTCGAGCGCGCCGATTCTGCCGCCGCTGAGTCCGCCGCAGCCTTCCTGGAAGCAGGAGTTGCGCCAGCAGGAGCCCGCGGCCAAGCCGGAAGCGGCACCAGAGCCGCCGGAGAAGCAATAGGTTTCTAGGAGTAATTGACCATGTTGATGCCGAAGAAGGTCAAATACAGAAAGCAGCAGCGGGGCCGCCGCACCGGGAAGGCGTGGAAGGGCGGCACGCTGGCTTTCGGGGACTACGGCTTGAAGGCGATGGAGTGCGCCTGGATCACCGACCGGCAGATCGAGGCCGCGCGCATCGCCATGACGCGGTTCATCAAGCGCGGCGGCAAGGTCTGGATTCGGGTCTTTCCGGACAAGCCCATCACCAAGAAGCCGGCTGAAACCCGTATGGGCAAGGGCAAAGGCGCGCCCGAAGGCTGGGTGGCGGTGGTCAAGCCCGGCCGGGTGCTGTTCGAGATGGAAGGCGTGACCAGGGAGATCGCCAAGGAAGCGATGTTGCTGGCCGCCCACAAGCTGCCGATTCCCACCAAGATGGTCGAGCGGCCGCGGGTCGAGTAGGAGAGCACGATGAAGGCAGAAAAGGTTCGGGACCTGGACAGCAAGGAACTCGAGGTTCAGCTTCGCGACATCACCGACCAGCTCTTTCACCTGCGCTTTCAGATGCGCATGGGCCAGATGGACGGATTGAAGAAGTACCGCGGCCTGAGGAAGGACCGGGCGCGGATTCTGACGGTGCTCGGCCAGCGGACGGCCGCGGCCAGCGAGATGGCCGAGAAGGGATAGCGATGGCGGACGCAAGCGCGAAGGGTCATAAGAACGAGAAGGTCGGCGAGGTGGTCTCGACCAGCATGCAGAAGACCATCGTGGTCGTGGTGTCGCGGCGCGTGCCCCACCGCCTGTACAAGAAGATCGTCAGCCGCCGCAAGAAATTCTATGCCCACGACGAGCAGAGCACGGCGCGCGTGGGCGACGTCGTGCGCATCGTCGAGTCGCGCCCGCTGAGCAAGCTGAAGCGCTGGACGCTGACCGAGGTGGTGCGGCGGGCCGCGCTGGTCGGGGTGGAGGACACGGCGACGTCGGAGCCGGAGGGCCCGGGTTCGCGCGGGTAGCGCCGGGCGCGGGGATTTGAGGAGACTGCCATGATCGGAATGCGAACCATGCTGGAGGTCGCCGACAACAGCGGCGCCCGCAAGCTGCAATGTATCCTGCCGCGCGGCGGCGACTTGGGGCTGCGCGCGGGGCTGGGCGACATCGTGACGGCGAGCGTGAAGGAAGCGACTCCGGAATCGGCCATCAAGAAGGGGAAAGTCGTGCGCTGCGTGATCGTCCGCATGCGCAAGGAGACGCGCCGCAAGGATGGAACCTACATCCGGTTCGATTCGAACGCGGCGGTGCTGATTACGCCGGAAGGCGAGCCGGTCGGCACCCGCGTCTTCGGGCCGGTGGCCCGCGAGCTGCGCGACAAGCGGTTCATGAAGATCGTGTCGCTCGCCCCGGAGGTGCTCTGACATGCCGAGCGTGGGAAACCGAAACCAGTTGAAGATACGCCGCGGGAAGGCGGGGCCCATCAAGCTCCGCATCGACATTCACAGGAACGACACCGTGAAGGTGCTCGCCGGCAAGGACAAGGGCAAGCAGGCGCGCGTGCTGAGTGTGGATTACCGGACCGGCAAGGCCCTGGTCGAGGGCGTCCAGACCGTGAAGAGGCACACCCGCCCCAATCCGCAGAAGCAGATCAAGGGCGGCATCGCCGAGCGGGAGCGCCCCATCGCGATCTCGAACCTGATGGTAGTGTGCCCCACTTGCGGACCCGCGCGCATCGGGCACAAGGTGGAGACGTCCGGGGGCAAGGCGCACCGGATCCGGATCTGCCGCAAATGCGGAGCGCCGCTGGAGACGAAGAAATAGTATGGCCAGGCTTAAGGATCATTACAAGAAATCGGCCGTGCCGGCCCTCATGAAGGAGTTCAGCTATCCCAACGTGATGGCCGTGCCGCGCGTCGAGCGGGTCACCATCAATATCGGCATGGGCGAGGCGACGCAGAACCCCAAGGTGATGGACGGGGCGGTGGCGGAGCTGACGCAGATCGCCGGCCAGAAGCCGGTGGTCACCAAGGCGCGCAAGTCCATCGCCGCTTTCAAGCTGCGCACGGGTATGTCGATCGGCTGCATGGTGACGCTGCGCGGCGACCGCATGTACGAGTTTCTGGACCGGCTGGTGAACGTGGCGCTGCCGCGCGTGCGCGACTTCCGCGGCGTCTCCACCAAGTCGTTCGACGGGCGCGGCAACTACACGCTCGGCATCAAGGATCAGTTGCTGTTTCCCGAGATCGACTACAACAAGGTTGAGAAGATCAAGGGCATGAATATTTGCATCGTGACGACGGCCCGGACCGACGCCGAGGGGATCGCCCTGCTGCGGCAGCTCGGCATGCCGTTCCGTTCCGCGGCGCCGGGGACGGGGGCTTAGGAGACAGAATGGCGACAACCGCCAAGATTGCCAAGGACGAGAAGAAGCCGAAGTACGCCATCCGGCATCGCAACCGCTGCTGGCGGTGCGGGCGGCCGCGCGGCTATCTACGCAAGTTTCATCTGTGCCGGATTTGTTTCCGGCAACTGGCGCTCTCGGGAGAGATCCCGGGCGTGATCAAGTCGAGCTGGTAAGCCGACGGCAGATGGCTGAAGAGAGACACATATGACCATGGATCCGATTGCCGACATGCTGACGCGCATCCGCAATGCGATCAAGGCGCGCCACTCGAAGGTGGATGTGCCGGCCTCGAAGCTGAAGATCGAGATTGCGCGGATTCTCAAGGAAGAGGGTTATATCCTCAACTACAAAGTGGCCGAGGAAGCCCCCAAGAAGATCATCAAGATCTACCTGAAGTACCAGGCCAACAACAAGCCGGTTATTGCCGCGCTGGAGCGCATCTCGCGGCCGGGCTGCCGGGTTTTCGCCGGGCACGAGGAAGTTCCCAGCGTTCTGGGCGGCCTGGGGGTCAGTATCCTGACGACACCCAAGGGCGTGATGACCGGCCGCGATGCGCGCAAGCAGGGAGTGGGCGGAGAGGTTCTCTGCCAGATCAGTTAGTGGAGTGCTGACATGTCGAGAGTAGGAAAGAAGCCGATTCCGCTGCCCAAAGGGGTGAAAGTGGCCATCGGCGAGGAACTCGAAGTCCAAGGCCCGAAGGGCAAGCTCAAGGTGCCGGTTCCCAAGGGAATTCACGCCCGGCAGGCGGAGGGAACGCTCGAGCTGATCCGCGACGGCGACCAGTACGCCGCGCTGCACGGGCTGACGCGCGCGCTGGCGGCCAATGCCGTTCAAGGCGTCTCCACGGGTTTTGTGCGGGAGCTGGACATCGTGGGCATCGGCTACCGCGCGGACATCAAGGGGCGCGTGGCCACGTTCACGCTGGGCTACTCGCACCCGATCGAAGTTCTGCTGCCGGACGGCGTGGACTTGAAGATCGATAAGCAGACGCACTTGGTTCTGAGCGGCGCCGACCGGCAAGCCCTCGGCCAGGTGGCCGCCAACATGCGCGGGCTGCGCCCCCCGGATCCCTATAAGAACAAGGGCGTCCGCTACACAGGCGAGCCGCTGCGCAAGAAGGTCGGCAAGACGGGGGCGACCGCCAAATGATCCGAGCCATTTCGAGAGACGAGATTCGCAGCCGCATCCACCACAGGATCCGGCACAAGGTGCGGGGCACCCAGGAGCGGCCGCGACTGGCCGTGTACCGCAGCCTCAAGCACATCTCCGTACAGATCATCGACGATACGGAGGGCCGGACGCTGGTGTCCGCCTCTTCGACCGAGAAGAGCGCCGCGACCAAGAGCGGCGGCAACGTCGCCGGCGCCAAGCAGATCGGCAAGGTCATTGCCGAGCGCGCCAAGGAACATGGGATCAAGCAAGTGGTCTTCGACCGGGGCGGTTATCTCTATCACGGACGCGTCAAGGCGCTGGCCGACGCGGCTCGCGAGGCGGGATTGGAGTTCTAGCGGATGGCAACGACACCGATGACGATTACCAAGCCGATCAACGCGGCGGGCCTCAACCTGAAGGAAAACGTGGTTTCGATCAACCGCGTGACCAAGGTGGTCAAGGGCGGCAAGAACCTGAGCTTTTCGGCGCTGGTGGTGGTGGGCGACGCGGACGCGCGCGTTGTCGGCTACGCCACCGGCAAGGCCAAGGAAGTGCCGGCGGCCATCAAGAAGGCCATCGAGGCGGCCAAGAAGAACCTGCGCCGGATCAACGTGAAGGCCGGGACGATCGCGCACGTCGTGGTGGGGCGCTACGGGGGCGGCCGGGTGCTGCTCAAGCCCGCGCCCGAAGGCACGGGCGTGATCGCCGGCGGTCCGGTGCGCGCGGTCATCGAGGCGGTGGGCATCGCCAACGTGGCCACCAAGTCGATCGGCTCGCACAACCCCCACAACGTCGTCAAGGCGACCGTGGCGGCGCTCGAGCAGTTGCGCGACAAGCACGCTGTGGCCGATATCCGAGGCCTCGCGGTGGAGAAGCTCTGATATGGCGGGCACGATCAAGATCAAGCTGGTGCGCAGTCCGATCTGCGCGCCCGCAAAGCACAAAGTTGTGGTGCACGGGTTGGGCCTGAGGAAAATCAACCAAGTGGTGGAACGGCCGGACACGGCCGCGATCCGCGGGATGGTGGCCAAGGTGCCGCACCTGGTGGCGGTGGTGAGCTGAGCGAATGAAGGGACCGCTTGCTTACGCGCTCGGTTCGGTGCTGGGACGCTATAGCACCGAACCCCGAGCGTCAGCGAGGGGACTGGTTGGGAAGAGCTAACTATGGATCTCAGTGGATTGAAGTCTCCGGCGGGGCAGAAGCACAAGCAGCGGCGCGTGGGCCGCGGCATGGGCAGCGGGCGCGGCAAGACCTCCGGCCGCGGGCAGAAGGGCCAGAAGTCGGTCTCCGGTTTCGGCCAGAAGCGCGGCTTCGAGGGCGGCCAGATGCCGCTCCATCGCCGCCTCCCCAAGCGCGGGTTCACCAACATCTTCAAGAAGGAATACGCCGTTATCAATGTGGGACGGCTGGCCGCGCTCGAAGGCGACGAGTTCACGCCCGAGGTTCTGGTCGCCCTCGGCATCGTCAAGAAGTTGGGCGACGGTCTGAAAGTGCTGGGTTCGGGCGACATCGCGCGGCCCATCCAGGTTCAAGCGCACCTGTTCTCGAAGTCCGCCCAGGAGAAGATCCAGGCCGCCGGGGGAAGCGTCAAGGTGATCGAGAAAGCCAAGGCGAGCGAGTAGGAGACCGTGGTGAGACGCAGGCGGGACCGCCTGCGCCACGGGAAACGAGTCAAGCATGAACAAGTTTTTCGATGCCGTTGCGAACATCTTTCGCATCCCGGACCTGCGCAGGCGCGTCCTGTTCACGCTCGCGCTGCTGGCGATCTATCGTCTGGGCGGCCACATCCCCACGCCCGGGATCGATGCCACCAAGCTCGAACAGTTCTTCCGCTCGGCCGGGGCGGGCACGGTTTTCGGTTTCATGGACCTGTTCTCGGGCGGCATGTTCCGGAGACTCACCATCTTCGCCCTCGGCATCATGCCGTATATCACCGCTTCGATCATCCTTCAGTTGCTGGCGGTGGTCATCCCCACCCTCGAGAAGCTGCAGAAAGAAGGCGAGCTAGGACGGCGCAAGATCACCCAGTGGACCCGCTACCTGACCGTGGTCCTGGCCGTGGTTCAATCCATCGGCATTGCGACGGCGCTGCAGGCCAGCGAGGGCGGCTTCGTATTGCACCCCGGCATTCCGTTCATCCTGATGACCGTGCTCACGCTCACCACGGGCACGGCGTTCATCATGTGGCTGGGTGAGCAGATCTCCGAGCGCGGCATCGGCAACGGGATGTCGCTGATCATATTCACCGGCATTGTGGTGGGTCTGCCGCGGGCCGCCGACGAAATCTACATCAACGTCTTCCAGACGCATCAGTGGAACGCGCTCCAGATGATCATCATCCTGATCGTCATGGTGGCGGTGGTCGCCTTCATCGTGCTGGTGGAGCGCGGTGAGCGGCGCATCCCGGTGCAGTACGCCAAGCGCGTGGTGGGCCGGCGGGTGATGGGCGGCCAGGCTACCCACCTGCCGCTCAAGGTCAATGCCGGCGGCGTCATCCCGGTCATTTTCGCCTCTTCGATCCTCACTTTCCCGCAGACGTTCACCATGCTGCCCTGGGTGAAGAGTAGCCCCTGGCTGATGTCGATGTTCGGTTCCATCCGCCACTCGCAGCCGCTCTACGTGGTGCTGTACGTGGCGTTGATCATGTTCTTCTGCTTCTTCTACGTGTCGATCATCTTCAACCCCAACGAGGCGGCGGACAACATGCGGAAGTACGGCGGATTCATTCCGGGCATCCGGCCCGGCAAGAACACCGCCGAGTACATGAACAAGATCCTGAGCCGGATCACCGTGGTCGGCGGCCTGTACCTGGCCGTGCTGTCGCTGATCCCCGAGATCATGATCTCGGGCATCCGGCTGCAGTCGCTGCCGCTCATCGGCAACTGGCTCGACACCTGGGTGCCCCGCTTTCTGCTGGAAGGCCTGGGCGTCACCTTCTATTTCGGCGGCACGTCCCTGCTGATCGTGGTGGGCGTGGCCATGGATACCGTCAACCAGATCGAGGCGCAGTTGATCATGCGCCACTACGAAGGATTTACGCCGCGCGCCGGCAGGATTCGCGGGCGCCGGAGCGTGTTTTAGACCCTATGAGGAATTCCGCATTGCTGCTGTTCGGTCCTCCCGGTTCCGGCAAAGGGACGCAAGCCGTTCTGCTTGCGGACGCCTTGAAGATGCCACACGTCTCGACGGGGGACATCTTCCGCCAGAACGTGAAGGCAGGGACCGAGCTCGGCAAGCAGGTGAAGCAGATCATGGACGCGGGGCAACTGGTGCCCGACGAGCTGGTCAACAACATCGTCGCGGACCGCCTCGGCCAGTCCGATTGCGGCTCGGGGTTCATCCTCGATGGCTACCCCCGCACGGCGGACCAGGCCGGGATGCTGGATTGCTACTTGAGGAGCAAGGGCATAGCCAAGGTGGTGGTCAACCTGGCGGTGGATTACAATGTAATCATTGAGCGAATTGCGGCCCGCCGCTCGTGTCCGGCCTGTGGCGCTGTCTACAACCTGGTTTCGAATCCACCGAAAAGCGATAGCGTCTGCGACCGGGATGGGACCCCGCTGATCCAGCGCGAGGACGACAAAGAGGAGGTCATGCGGAAGCGGTTCGAGGCGTACAACGCCCAGACGCTTCCCGTGATGGGTTTCTTCAAGGTTAACGGATACAGGCTGGTTGAGGCCGTGGGCGGCAATGGCGCGCCCGAGGAGCTGACGGCCCGGATCCTGGACGGGCTGAAGGACGAATGATCATTCGCAAGACCGCCGCGGAATTGGAGAAGATGCGGCGTAGCGGCTTGCTGGTGTGGCAGATCCTGCAGAAGCTTCGCGAGATGGTTCGCGAGGGCGTCACGACGCTTGATCTGGAAGCGGCGGCCGAGAAGATGATGCGGGACGCGGGCGCGAAGTCGGCGTTCAAGGGTTATTTTGCGGCGGCGGCCGGGTCCAAGTACCCGTTCGTGCTGTGTACCTCGGTGAACGAGGAGATCGTGCACGGCATGCCGTCGGCCAAGCGGGTTTTGAAGCCCGGCGATATCGTGTCGATCGATACCGGGGTGGCCCTGGACGGCTACTACGGGGATTCGGCCATCACGGTGGCCATCGGCGAGCCCGATCCGAAGACGGAACGGTTGTTGCAGGTGACGAGCGAGGCGCTGGAGTTGGCGATCGACAAAGTGCGGCCGGGCAACCGGCTCTTTGACATTTGCGGGACGGTGCAGAAGCACGTGGAGTCGAACGGGTTTTCGGTGGTTCGAGAGTACGTCGGCCACGGCATAGGGACCCAGCTCCACGAGGAGCCGCAGGTTCCCAATTACGTGGACAAGAAGAACGAGAATCCAAGGCTCAAGGAAGGCATGGTTCTGGCGATCGAGCCCATGGTGAACGCGGGAGGGCCGGAAGCCAGGGTGCTGCGCGACCGCTGGACAGCGGTAGCCGCCGACGGCTCGTATTCGGCTCACTTCGAGCACTGCGTAGCGGTGACGTCGAACGGGCCGTGGGTGTTAACGCGGCCCTAATGGGCCGCGTGTTGATGGTGGATGGTCGATGGTGGATGGTGAAAGGCCGATAGACGATGCTTTACCCCCGGCCATCGACCATCGACCATCGACTCGCTCGCAGGTTGCTACCGTGTTGGAGTTGCTGCCCAACGCGACCTGCCGGGTCGAGCTGGAAACCAGGGAGCAGGTTCTGGCGCATGCCGCCGGGGCTGCGGTGAAGAATTTTGTCCGGGTCCGTCCGGGTGATCGGGTGTGCGTCGAGGTTTCTCCGCACGATCCGGGCCGTGGGCGGATTACCCGGATCTTGAGAGAGAGATCATGAAAGTTCGGGCGTCGGTTAAAAAGATTTGCGACAAGTGCAAGGTGATCCACCGCCAGGGTGTGGTTCGGGTCATCTGCACCAATCCGAAGCATAAGCAACGTCAAGGGTGAGGGAGTAAGATATGGCGCGTATCGCGGGTGTGGACCTCCCCAACCGGAAGAGAGCGGAGATCGGGCTGACGTACATTTACGGCATCGGCCGTGCCCGGTCCAACTCGATTCTCTACCGGGCGGGCGTGGACCCCAATAAGAAGATCGCCGATCTGGCCGAGGATGAGGTAAGCCGCATCCGCCAGATCATCGAGGAAGAAGGCGCGGTGGAAGGAGATCTCCGCAAAGAGATCTCGATGAACGTCAGGCGCCTGATCGAAATGGGTGCGTATCGCGGGCTCCGGCACCGGCGCGGCCTGCCGGTGCGCGGGCAGCGGACCCATACCAACGCGCGGACACGCAAAGGACCGCGGCGCGGCACCGTCGCCAACAAGAAGAAGTCGGCGTCGAAGACGTAAAGAGGCGGAATGGCCAAAGCACCTGCAAAGACATCGAAGAAGAAGTCCTTCAAGAAGAAGGAAAAGAAGAGCGTCCCGACCGGGTTGGTTCACATTCAGGCCACGTTCAACAACACCATCGTGACCGTGACGGACCCCGTAGGGAACGTGATCGCGTGGTCGAGCGCCGGTTCGCTCGGTTTCCGGGGATCCCGCAAGGGCACCCCGTACGCCGCGCAGCAGGCCGCGCTCACAGCCGCCAACAAGGCCAAGGAGAGCGGGATGCGCGTGGTCGAGGTGCGCGTGGCGGGTCCGGGCGCCGGCCGCGAGTCGGCCATCAGGACGCTGGCCACGGTGGGACTCGACGTGCGCGCCATCCGCGATGTGACGCCGATCCCTCACAACGGCTGCCGTCCGCCGAAGAAGCGAAGAGTTTAGAGTGGATGGTCGATGGTCGATGGTGGCGGACGCGGTACTATCGGCTATCCACCATCGGCCATCGACACTGCGAACAGCGGGACGAAGACCGGCTCCTCCGGTTGTAAACCGCACCTGATAAGGGTAGAAGGGTAGGAGGAAGATTTGGCACGATACAGCGGCCCGACTTGCCGGCTCTGCCGGCGCGAGGGCATGAAATTATTCTTCAAGGGGGAGCGCTGCCATAGCGAGAAGTGCGCCATCGAGAAGCGCAACGTCATCCCCGGCCAGCACGGCAAGGATCGCAAGCCGAAGATCGTCGGTTACGGCCTGCAACTTCGCGAGAAGCAGAAGCTGAAGCGTTTCTACGGGCTGCTCGAGACGCAGTTCCGCAACCTCTTCGAGAAGGCGCTGCACATGAAAGGCGTCACCGGCGACAACCTGCTGGGGATGCTGGAGCGGCGTCTGGACAGCGTGGTCTACCGGATGGGCTTTGGCGTCTCGCATCCACAGAGCCGCCAGGTGGTGCGCCACGGGCACATCCAGGTGAACGGGCGCAAGGTCAACATTCCGTCGTTCATGGTGAAGGTCGGCAATATCGTCGAGGTGCGCGAGAAAAGCCGTAACCACCCGACCATTCTTGCGGCACGGGACGCCACGGCGCACCTGCCGTGCCCGAATTGGCTGGAAGTGGACCGCGAGACTCTGCGCGGCCGCATAATCGGTCTGCCGAAGCGCGAAGAACTGGTGCAGATCCAGGTCAACGAACGGCTGATCGTGGAGTTGTACTCCAAGTAAGTCGCATGGGCGCGCGAGGCGCGGCGGGGGAACCGTCCGCGTCCCGGCGTGTCCGGAGCGAGGATAGGACTGGTTATGTTTAAAGGTTTTCAGAAACCCAAGCGTTTGGTTGCGAACACCGAAACCCTGACCGACCGCTACGGCATGTTCACGGCGCAGCCCTTCGAGCGCGGTTTTGGGACCACGATCGGCAACAGCTTGCGCCGGGTGCTGCTGAGCTCGATCGAGGGCGCTGCCATCACGGCCGTGCGCATCGAAGGCGTGGCCCACGAATTCAGCCCCATTCCGGGCGTGGTCGAAGACGCCACCGACATCATCCTCAACCTCAAGCAAGTGCCCTTCAAGATGTCCGGCGAGGGACTGCGCACGGCGCGGCTGCGGATCGACGAGCCCGGCGAGGTGCTGAGCAGCCAGATCGAAACCGACCAGGACGTGGAGGTGCTCGACCGCACCGTTCACATCGCCACCGTCAGCGACGGAGGGAAACTCAATATCGAGATGCGCCTCAAGTTGGGCCGCGGCTACGTCGGCGCGGACCGCAACTTCGACGAGGACCTGCCGCTGGGCTACATCCCCATCGACTCGGTCCACTCGCCCGTGCGCAAGGTCAACTTTTCGGTCGAGGCCGCGCGTCTGGGCCAGATGACCGATTACGACAAGCTGACCCTGGAAGTCTGGACCAACGGCGCCATCTCCCCGCAGGATGCCATCGGGCAGGCCGCCAAGCTGATGAAGGACCACCAGACCATCTTCATCAACTTCGAAGAAGTGCCCGAAATGGCCGAGGAACAGGCCGAGCGCGCTATGGATCAGATGAACGAGATCCTGAACCGCTCCGTGGACGAGCTCGAGCTCAGCGTGCGGTCCTACAACTGCCTCAAGAACGCCAATATCCAGACCATCGCCGACCTCGTGCAGAAGACCGAGGCCGAAATGCTGCGCACCAAGAACTTCGGCCGCAAGTCGCTGAACGAGATCAAGGAGATCCTGTCCAGCATGGGCCTGCAGTTCGGCATGAAGTTCGACGCGCAGGGGCGGCTGATCTCGGGCAGCGGCCTGCCCGTCACGCCGACGCCGCCCAGCGGCCGGCCGCGCGACGAGGACGAGGACGCACAGGCCGCCGAGGATCGCCTCGAGAACGAGGGCGGTCCGGAACCCGCCGACGACGACAAAGAGCAATTCGACGAAAGCTTGAGCGAGTAGGAGAGACGACACCGTGAGACATAGGGTTGATGGATACAAGCTGGGGCGCTCCTTGGCGGCGCGCAGGTCGCTGCTGCGCAACCTCGTCACCAGCGTGATCGAGCACGAGCGCGTGATTACCACGGTGCCGAAAGCCAAGGCCACCAAGCCGCTGGTCGAACGGATGATTACGCTGGCCAAGAAAGACACGCTCGCCGCGCGCCGCCAGGCCGCCGCGTATCTGCAGACGCCGGCCGCGGTCAAGAAGCTTTTCGACACGCTGGGTTCCCGGTTCGGCCAGAGAGCCGGCGGCTACGCCCGAATTGTCCGCCTGGGCCCGCGCAAGGGCGACGGTGCCGAGCAGGCCATGCTTGAGTTGGTCGGCTCCGAGTTGGTGAAGCGCGCCGCGGAGCGCGCCAAGCGCAAGGAAGAGCGGCTCAAGGCGATCCACGAAGGCCGTGAAGGCGAAGAAGGCGGCGAAGAGAAGCCGGAAGAGTAGCGTTTTCTGCCATTTCGAGTTGGTGTCAGGGGCGGGTGAACACCCGCCCCTTTTCTTTGGCCGTCAGCCATCAGCTGCGGTCTTCACTCGCCCGCTGTCGGTCACTCGCCAAGGGCTGAGGTGTCCCCCGAGTCAGCCCAGGGCCGGGCCAGGAGAAATAGAACATGACCATCGCCAAGTACGATCGTTTTGCCGAAGTCGATTTCCCGACCGGCGTCCGCCTGTTCCAGGACGCGGTCAACCGCCTGTTCAGTGAGCCGGTGGCCACCCGGCCCTGGGCCCCAGCTGTAGATGCCCTCGAGACCGAGAACGAACTGGTCCTCAAGGCCGATCTGCCCGACGTCAACCTGAAAGACATCGACATCCAGATCGAGCGCGGGACGCTCTCGATCAAGGGCGAGAGGAAGTTCGAGAGAGTCGAGGGAAAGGGGACCGGCTACCACCGCATCGAGCGGAGCTACGGGAGTTCCAGCGGTTCTTCAGCCTGCCGGACACCGTGGACTCCGACCACGTCAAGGCCGATTACAAGAGCGGCGTCCTGACGGTCGCCTTGCCGAAGAAAGAGGTCGCCAAGCCGAAGACAATCAAGATCGGTGTCAACGGCGAGTGACGGAAGGACAGGCAGTCATCGGGCGGGGGCGGGCCCTCGGGCCTGCCTCTGGGCCTGCTTTCAGGCCTTGGGAGGAGTGGAGGGGTCTTCCGGAGTCGTCGTGCCCTTCAGCCCGTCCTTGAAGCTGCGAATGCCCTGGGCCAGGCCTTTGCCGAGTTCGGGCAGTTTCTTGGGGCCGAAGAACAGGATGGCGATCACCAGAATCACCAGCAGGTGTTGGGGTCGCAACAAGTCTTCAATCATAAGAGCACTTCCTTAACGGACGCGAACCGACGCCCGCCCGTTGCGCGTGGCCGTCAACCGGGTCCTATAAACGATTGTGACAGAATGGAAGCTGGGAGGCAATCCTTGAATAATCTGAAGACGGCCCTGCTGCTGGGGCTGCTCAGCGGCCTGTTCCTGGGCCTGGGCGAGTATTTCGGCGGGCGGAACGGGCTTTTCCTCGCGCTGTTTCTGGCCGGCGGGATGAACTTCTTCAGCTACTTCTTCTCCGATAAGCTGGCGCTTTCGATGTACTCCGCCCAGCCGGTCAGCGAGTCCGTGAACTCGGACGTTTACCGCCGCCTGGCGCCCATCGTGCAGAGCCTCACCCAGCGCATGGGCCTGCCCATGCCGAAGCTATTTGTGATCCCGGACGATTCGCCCAACGCCTTCGCCACCGGCCGCAACCCGCAGCACGCCTCGGTGGCCGTGACCGCCGGCATCCTGCGCATCATGGACGACCGCGAACTGGAGGGCGTTCTGGCGCACGAGCTGGGTCACGTGAAGAACCGCGACATTCTGACCAGTTCCGTGGCGGCGACCATCGCGGCCTCCATCACGCTGGTGGCGCGCACGCTCTTCTGGTTCGGCGGCAGCCGCGACGACGAAGGCCGGGGTAATCCCCTGGCCAGCCTGGTAATGATGATTGTGGCCCCTCTCGCCGCCCTGCTGATTCAGATGTGGATTTCGCGCACGCGCGAGTTTGCCGCCGACGCGTCTTCGGCCCAAACCACCGGCAGCCCCTATCCCCTGATCTCGGCGCTCGAGAAGCTCGAGGCGGGGTCGAAGCGGGTGCCCCTGGACGCCTCGCCGGCCACCGCTCACATGTTTATCGTCAAGCCATTCACCGGTCAACCGCTCATGCGGATGTTCTCGACCCATCCCGCCACCGCGGAACGCATCGCGCGGCTCCGTGAGATGGCGCTGCCGAAGCCGATCCGTTGAAAACCGTCTGCACCAATCGCAAGGGCGCCGGCCGGCTGGCCGCGGGACATCCCTGGATCTTCGCCTCGGATGTGGGGGACCGGGGCGGCGCCGAGGGCGGGGAAGCGGTCCGGGTCGTGGATCCGAAGGGTCAATTCCTCGGTGTGGCGCACTATAGCGCGGCGTCCCAGATATCGCTGCGGCTTCTGAGCCGCGAACCCGAGACGATCGGCCGGGATTTCTTCCTGCGCCGGATTCGGACAGCCGAGCAGTTCCGCCGCCGTGTCGCCGCCGGCGCCGAGGCCTACCGCGTGGTGCACGCGGAGGGCGATCTGCTGCCGGCGCTGATCGTCGATCGTTACGGAGACTACCTCGTGGTGCAGACCCTCGACCAGGGAATGGACCGCGCTAAGGGCGACATCGTCGCCGCCCTTCAGGAACTATTCTCGCCGTGCGGCATCGTTGAGCGGAACGACTCGGGCATCCGCCGCCACGAGGATCTGCCGTTGGTCTCCGGCCTGCTTGCCGGCACGGAGCCTCCGCCGCTGGTCCCGGTGCGCATGAATGGCCTGCTGTTCCATGCTGACCTGCTTCACGGCCAGAAGACCGGAGTCTTTCTCGACCAGCGGGAGAACTACCTGGCCGCCGCCCACTTCGCGCACGGCCGCGCGCTCGATTGCTTCACGTCGACCGGCGGCTTCGCGCTGCACATCGCTTCCCGCGCCCAGTCCGTCACGGCGATCGACAGCTCGGAGGCGGCGCTCGAAGTGGCCAAGCGCAACCGCGAGGCGAACGGAATCGGGAACGTGGAGTTCCGCGAAGCGAACGTGTTCGATTTCCTTGCCGCCGAGCGCGCTTCCCGGCGCCGCTACGGCACCATCGTTCTCGATCCGCCCGCCTTCTCCAAGTCGCGCCAGACCGTTGACAGCGCGGCGCGCGGCTACAAGGAGATCAACCTGCGCGCCCTGGAATTGCTCGAGCCGGGGGGCGTGCTGATCACCTGCTCCTGCTCGCACCACGTGAGCGAATCCCTGCTGCTCGAAATCGTCGCTAGCGCGTCGCTCGACGCGGGCCGCACGCTGCGGGTGCTCGATCGCCGCACCCAGGCGCAGGACCATCCCATCCTTCTCACTGTTCCCGAGACTCATTACCTGAAGTGCCTGATCCTGGAGGCGCTGTAGGGGCTGCCCCACGGCCGGGCGGATCGGGTATGCTGAGTCCGGAGGCCCGTTATGCTCCAGGTACCGTCGGAACACCCGCTTGTGGCCATCGAGGCGGCGCTGCGCAGCGCCGCGCAACGCGAGGGGTCGAGCGTGCTGAGCGTCACCCATGTCGGCCAGCACCTGCGCGAGTCCGCTTCAGCCGAGGATGCGTTCGTGTTCTCGATCTGCGCCGGAGAGCTTTACGCGGCCTTGTTGGCAGCCGATATACGGATCTCCGCCTTCCTGCCCTGCCGCATCGCGGCCTACAGCGAGCGAGGCCAGACCATCCTCGCGACCGCGCCGCCGCTCGATTTCTGCCGCCCTTTAAATCGCGCGGACCTGGCGCCGCTCCTCACGCCGCTCGAAGGTCTCCTGCGCCGGATCATGGAAGACGCGGCCGCGCCGCGGGAGACCTCGGCGCCAGCCGTCGCCGCCGCACACACGGGCGGGCTCGGCGCCACTGAGGACCAGATGAACGTGCGCGGCTCGATCCCGCAGCGCATCGACTGCAAGGGCACCAAGGTGGAGGACCTCGGCGGCACGGGCGGCCACGATTCGCAGGGAGGCTGATGAAGATCAGCAGACGCAACCTGCTCCTGGCGACGGCTGCCTCGACCGCCGCGCTGAAGCCTGCGCCGGCCGTGGGCGGCAGCGACGCGTCCCAACGAGAGGCGCCGCCTCCGGGTCGCTGCTTTCGCGACGATGCGTTGCGCGAGATCGCGTTCCCGCTGGGCGGCATCGGGACGGGTACGATTTCTCTGAGCGGCTTGGGAGGGCTGCGCGACTGGGAGATTTTCAACCGGCCGAATAAGGGTAGCACTCTGCCCTTCACGTTCGCGGCCTTGCGGATCGCGGGCGGCGGCCTCGACCGGCCCTCGGTACGGGTCGTCGAACGGCAGCCGTTGCCGCCCTTTCCCGGTGGCTTCGGATCTCCCCGCACGACGGCCTTCGGGTTGCCGCACTTCCCGGATGCCGTCTTCACCGGCTCCTACCCGTTTGCCCATCTCCAGTTTCACGACCCCAACCTGCCCGTGGACGTTTCGCTCGAAGCGTTCAACCCCATGGTGCCCCTGGACACCGAGAACTCCAGTCTGCCCGTGGCGGTGCTGGCCTACCGCTGCGTGTCGCGGGCTCGCTCGCCACTGGAATGCGCGCTGGCGTTTTCCGCCATGAATCCCGTCGGCTATGGCGGCGTAGGGAAGCTCACCGAGCGTATCGCGCCCTTCTTCGGCGGCAACGTGAACGAGTTCAAGCGCCAGGAGTCGTGCCAGGGCGTGCTGATGAGTTCAAACAAGCAGCACCGCGATTCCCGGCACTACGGTTCGCTGGCGCTCGGCACCGGAGACGGAGAGGTCTCCTACCGCCTGACCTGGGAGCACGGCGATTGGTGGGACGACTTCCAGAGGTGGTGGGATGAATTCCTGGGCAAGGGCCGCTTCGAGAACCAGCCGGCCAAGCCCTCCGAGGACGGCAGCACCGAGTTTGCGACGCTGGCCTGCCATTTTTCGATGGCCCCGGGCGAGTCGCGCGAGATCGTTTTCGTGCTGGGCTGGCACTTCCCGAACATCGAGAACTACTGGAGCGGAAAGGAGCACGAGGGCCAGTTGGTCAGGAACCAGTACGGTGCCCGCTGGAGCTCCGCCTGGGAGCCGGCGGCCTACGTCCTCGCCAACCTCTCGTCGTTGCGCGGGCGCTCGCTGCGCTACCGCGACGCGCTTTGCGGGTCCACGCTGCCGGAGCCGGTCATTGACGCCGTCTCGAGCCAGGCTTCGATCCTGCGGACCTCTACCGTGATGGTGGCAGAGAACAAGCTGACGCTGGCATTCGAGGGCTGCGGCGACAATGAGGGGTGCTGCCCCATGAACTGCACGCACGTCTACAACTACGAGCAGGCCATGGCGCATCTGTTTCCGGATCTGGAGCGCAGCATGCGCGAGACCGATTTCCTGGTCAACATGCGGCCCGATGGCAGCATGAGCTTTCGGACTCCCGTCCCCTTGCAGCCGGGCGGGAACGACGTCCACCCCGCGGCCGACGGCCAGATGGGTTGCGTTATGAAGGTGTATCGGGAGTGGCAGTTGTCGGGAGACGACGCCTGGCTGAGGCGGTTGTGGCCGCAAGTCAAGCGGGCGCTCGAGTACGCCTGGGTCCAGTGGGATGCCGATCGCGACGGCGTGATGGAAGGCCAGCAGCACAACACTTACGACATCAACTTCTACGGCCCGAATTCGATGATGGGCAGCCTGTACTTGGGCGCCCTGGCGGCCGCATCCCGCATGGCCCGGCACCTCGGCGCCGCCGCCGCTGCCGCTTCGTACGAGGCGGTGCTGGCCGGCGGTGGGGCGAAACTGGATGGCCTGCTCTGGAACGGCGAGTATTACGTGCAAAAAGTCGATGAGACCAAGCAGGCGGCAGCCAAGTATCAGTATGGCGAAGGATGCCTCTCCGACCAATTGCTCGGCCAGTGGTTCGCCGAAGTTGTGGGCCTGGGCAAGCTACTGCCGCAGGACCACATTCGCGGCGCGCTCGGTTCCATCTACCGGTACAACTTCCGGCGGGGCTTCGAGCAGTTCGCGAATGCCCAGCGGGTCTATGCCCTGAACGACGAGGCCGGCCTGCTCTTGTGCAGTTGGCCGCACGACAAGCGCCCGGCGCTTCCCTTCGTTTACTCCGACGAGGTCTGGACCGGAATCGAGTACCAGGTGGCGGCGCACCTGATCTATGAGGGCATGGTGAAGGAGGGCCTCAGCATCGTCGAGGCCGTTCGCGCGCGGTACAACGGCGCGCGGCGGAATCCCTGGGACGAGGTCGAGTGCGGCCACCACTACGCCCGGGCGATGTCGAGCTGGTCGCTGCTGCTGGCGCTCTCGGGGTTCGGCTATTCCGCGCCGGCGAAGGAGCTGCGGTTTCGCCCCCGCGTCTCTGCCGACGATTTTCGCTGCCTGTTTTGCGCCGGGTCCGCCTGGGGCGTCTACTCGCAGAAGGCGGCGGCGGGAACAATCGACGCAGCCGTCGCGGTGGAAGAGGGACGCCTGGAGTTGGAGACGCTCCGCCTGCCGTTCGCCGGCGGAGCAGCGGCCAAAGTCAGCGCATCGCATTCGGCGGCGGGGTCCATCGAGGGCGGCGAGCTGGTCCTCCGTTTGACGCCCTCGGTTCAACTCGCCGCGGGAGCGAGGCTGACCGTTTCGGCGGCGTGATGGCGACGGCTCTGCGACATCCAACGGCATGACCAGCCGAATGCAGCCATCCGCGCCGCTGGCTACTTCGTCCTTCTCCTGAAGTAGATCTCCCACCGGCGGGCTTCGCCGGGTTGGTCGAACTCGTTCCGCCAGTACCGCCGGAATGCCGCCGCCTCGCGCGCGGCCCGCTGGTCGAGATACGACGCCAGCCGCTCGTGGTCGGGCGAATCCTGCGGGAGGACGGCCAGGCAGGTGCGTCCGGTGGTGGCACAATCGCTGATCGCGCCGAGGTGGTTCTGAATCCGCCCTAGGCCGGCGAGCCAGCGCTCCAGACCCGGGCCGTAACACGATCGAAACAATTCGATCGTGTACCGCAGCCTCTTTGTGCGAAGCCGGAACTCGTGCAGAGCGTCGGGCGCCGCGTCGCCGTCTGCCGCTTTTCGGCCCTCTTCGTAGTAACTTCGGACTAACTCGGGCAGACGCCGCCGCGCATTGGCTCCGGGGCTCGCCGACTCGTCCCACTTAATTGCGTCGCCTTTGGCCATGCTAGAGCTCGAGAGCGGAACGCCACTTACGCGACAAGTTACTGCGCGTCCATTGTTTCAACTCCGTTACAAGCGCCCGCAGCGCCGTGCGACGTCCTTCCGCCAGACGCAGCGGCAATTCGGCTTCCGGCGCGATCGCCGCTTTCACTAGAAGCGCCGCTGCGACATCCCGATCGCGTACCTCGGAAGCCAGGTCCGCCATCTCCTTCAGGGCCCGCCGGATCTTGCGCGTCTGGCCATGCGGGAAGAACTGATCGAACACCCGCAGGCACTGCGCCAGCCGGCGGATGGCGACCCGCAGGTCGTGGACCGATTCGACGTCGGCCGACTTCGACGCGCGCGCCACCTGGTAGGCAAGCCTCCGCAAGCGCGTCGCGGTCCGCTGCGACGCGTGGCGCCGCATTGTTGGGCCGGCCGCTGCATGTGGCTCTTTTCGTCTCATGTCAGCTCGCCGATCTGGCGACCGCCAGCGGACGGCCATAGATCTGGCGGAACAGCTCGCCCGTGCGTTCGGCGGCCCACTGCTCGAGCTCGACGTCCGCGGCTGCGCGAAGCTGGATGAGCGCCTGTCCATTACGGATCTGGCAGTCGATGCCCTGGATGCGCTGCTCGCCGCTGCGGTCCAGGCTGTCGGCGATGCGCAGCAGGGGGATCATCAGGAGCAGCGCCTGGCGCTCGTCCGGGCCGAGAGCCCGCAGATTGACGTGGTCAGGCGACGGGGCGGCCTTGCGGTGGTAACGGCAGAGGTTGGCGACGAGCTCCAGCTCCGCCCGGGTGAAACCGGAGATGTCAGAGTTCGCGACGAGATAGTAAGAGTGCTTGTGATGGCTCACGTCATTCACGTAGTGGCCGGCGTCGTGTAGGTACGCCGCAGCCTCGAGCAGCTTTCCATAGCTCGGTGAAAGCTGGTGCAGCGGCTGCAGCTCATGGAAGAGCGTTGAGGCCATCGTCGCCACGTGGCGTGCGTGCTTCAGCGGAACATCGTAGCGTGAGCAAATTCGTTCGACCTCCTTGCGCTGGTCGCGGTTGAGCTGCGCCAGTTCGCGCCCTATGCCGCGCGCCGCCAGGTCCGCGATGATGCCGTCGCGGATGCCGGCGGCGGAATAGTTGACCGACGGCGCCCGGAACTCCTCGAGGATGCGCACAAGCACAGCCGCGCCCGGAACGATGATCTCGGCGCGCCTGGGGCCGACGCCCCGCACCTGGCGGCGATCCGCCAGCGCCAACTGGCTCAGTTTGCGATAGAGTTTTCTGACCCGCGCGGTGGAGGCGCGAAGGCGGTCCGCCTCATCCCGCTTCGAGCGCGGTGCGCCATTGATGGCGCCGGCCACCGTCGAGGCGGTCCCGGAGGTCGCGATGAAGCGGTCCCAGCGCGCCGGTCCGAAACGGCGCGCCACGCCGGCCAGCCGTTCGCGGATGTAGTCCTCCATCTGGCGCAGTTCGCGCGGCGCGGGCGGGTCCGAGGCCAGGAAAAGTTCGCGCAGGCGCACGGCTCCGAGAGGCTTCGAGACGGCGTCGATGAGGCGGCCGTTCTCGCCCCCGATGATCTCCACGCTGCCCCCGCCGATGTCGATCATGAGCACGCGCTGCCGCGGATGCGGCCAGCGGCTCTCGACTCCGGCATGGATGAGCCGCGCCTCCTCGCGCGCCGTGACGACCTCGGCCGGTCCGCCGATCGCCTCCGAGGCGCGCGCCAGGAACTCGGCCTGGTTGCGCGCCTCGCGCACGCTACTGGTGGCCACGGCGCGAACCCCGATGACGTCCAAAGCCCGATAGGCCGCCGCCATCCGCGCCAGCACGGCGCAATTGAGCGCGATGGCTTCTTCGCTGATCCGGCCCGTGCGGAAGACGCTCTCCCCCAGGCGCGTTACTTCCCGCTCCGAAGCGAGAATGCGCGTGGGACTTCCCGGACCGACTTCGGCCGCCTCCATCCGGATCGAGTTACTCCCGATGTCAACCGCGGCGTACCGGGGCATATACTGTATATGATAAGTGAAGGTAGGCCCTCTTATGGCTCTTTTTCTTCCGAACCGGTACGCGGGGCGGCTGATCGTCGTGGAAGGCATCGACGGTTCCGGCAAGTCCACGCAGATCTCGTTGCTGAGTCACTGGTTGCGCTCGCAGGGTTACGCGGTGGCTTTCAGCGAGTGGAACTCTTCGCCGCTGGTGCGGCAGACCACGCGGCGAGGCAAGAAGAAAGAGATGTTCACGCCCACCTCGTTCAGCCTGATCCACGCCACGGACTTCGCCAACCGCTCCGAGAGCTACATCCGGCCGCTGGTCAAGGCCGGCGCCATCGTCTGCGCGGACCGTTACGCGTTCACCGCTTTCGCCCGCGACGTGGCGCGAGGCGTGAATCGCCGCTGGGTGCGCAATCTCTACCGCTTCGCCCTCCGCCCCGATCTGTGCTTCTATTTCCGCACCCCCCTGGACGTGGCCGTGCAGCGCATTCTGGGCGGCCGCGACGCCATCAAGTATTACGAGGCCGGGATGGACCTGGGCCTGAGCCGGGACGTGGTCGAGAGCTTCCGCATCTTCCAGGGCCGCATTCTGGACGAGTACGAGGCCATGGCCGAGCAGATGGGCTTCCGCATCATCGACGCCACGCTTTCCATCGAAGAGCAGCAGCAGCAGATGCGCGAGATGGTCCTGGAGACGCTGGGCCAGCGTCTGAGGGCCGGAGTTCTGCGCGTCTCCGAAGGAGAATCCAGTGCCGGCGCTACAGCCGCTGCAGTTTTATAGCGAGCCGCTGCCGGGCATAGACCCCGCGGAATTGCACGGCAAGCTCATCGTCATTGAAGGGCCCGACGCGGTGGGCCGCAGCACGCAGGTGGCGCGCCTGCGCCAGTGGCTCGAGCAGGAGGGCCACGCGGTGCTCGACACCGGCATGGCGCGGTCCGCCCTGGCGGGCAAGGGCATCAAAGAGGCCATGCTCGGGAACACCCTGGGTCCCATTGCGATGACCCTGTTCTACACCACGGATTTTGCCGACCGCCTGGAGAACGAGATCGTTCCCGCTCTCCGCGCCGGCTTCGTGGTCCTCATCGACCGCTACATTTTCTCGATCATGGCCCGCGCGGTGGCGCGCGGCGAGGACCGCCGCTGGATCGAGCAGGTAGCCGGCTTCGCGCTGGTGCCGCACGCCGTCTACTACTTGCGCGCCGGCGTCGAAGACCTGGTGAGGCGCGTGGTTCTGGGCCGCGGCGCGTTCGACTACTGGGAAAGCGGCATGGACATGCGGTTCGGCGCCGACATGTGCCAGAGCTTCATTCGCTACCAGTCGCGCATCATCCGGGCGCTGGACCTGATGGCCAAGCGCTACAACTTCACGGTGGTGGACGCCGGCCGGCCGGCAGACGCAATTTTCCAAGAGCTGCAAGAGCACATCGGGGCGCTGGAGTTCCACGGAAGCCGCATCGAACCAAAGCCGGTGGCGCCACCGAAACGGACGCGGCGGAAACGCGCATGGAAATCTACATCCTGAGACACGCCATCGCGGAAGAGCGCCGGCCCGGCCGGTCCGATCAGGATCGGGCATTGACCGACGAGGGCCGCAGGAAGCTGCGTCCGGTTCTCGAGCGTGCGCGGGCCGCGGGCGTCGCACCCTCTCTGGTTCTGACTAGCCCCTACGTCCGGGCCGTCCAGACCGCTGAGATGGCGGCCGAAGCCTTGGGCTACAAGGGAACGATCGTCCGCACGGGTGGGTTGGTTCCGGGCTCTTTGCCGGAGGCGGTGTGGCGGGAGATCCGCGATCATCGCGACGAGAAGGCAATCCTCCTGGCCGGCCACGAGCCGCTGCTCAGCGAGATCGGCGGCTATCTTCTGGGAGTGCCCGCGCTGGCCATCGATCTCAAGAAGGGCGCGCTGCTGCGGCTGGACGTGGACGGCTCCACGCGCGAGCCGCACGGCACGCTCCAGTGGCTGCTCACTCCCAAGCTGGCGGCGGGATCGTGAAGATCGCCGCTGCCACCACCCAGTTCGAAGCCTGGCTGTTCCGCCGCATCGCGCTCGTCAAGCAGGATCTCGACCTCAAGCACGAGCGCATGCGCGAGAGCGCGTTCCTGTTTCTCCGCGCGACTTTCTACCGCTGGGCGCAGCTCTGGCCCCAGGTTTGCGCGGACCTGGCCTCGGCGCCGAAAGCCCTGGCCGTTGGCGACCTGCACGTCGAGAATTTCGGCACCTGGCGCGACGCCGAGGGGCGCCTGGCGTGGGGCATCAACGACTTCGACGAAGCGTGGCCGCTGCCCTACGCTTACGACTTGGTGCGGCTCGCCACCAGCGTCAACCTGGCGATTCGGGAAAGCCGCCTGGCTGTGGGCCGCGAGGCCGCGGCCGGGGCCATTCTCGAGGGATACGCCAAGGCGATCGAAGCTGGCGGCCGGCCATTCGTTCTGGCGGAAGACCACCCGGCACTCCACGCGATGGCCATCTACCGGCTCAAAGATCCGGCGCCTTTCTGGCAGAAGCTCGATGCCCTGACGCCGCTGAAAAAGGATGCCGTGCCCGCCGGCGCGGTAAAGGCGCTGCGCCGGCTGATGCCCGATCCGGACCTGCCTCTGCGGATCGCGCACCGCGTCGCGGGCATGGGCAGCCTCGGCAGGCAACGCTTCGTCGCCATTGCGGAGTTTCAGGGCGGCCGGGTGGCCCGCGAGGCGAAAGCCGCGGCGCCATCGGCGTGCGTCTGGGCCCTCGGCGAGAAGGGCGCGATCTATTACCAGAAAATCGTGGACCGCTCCATCCGCTGCGCCGATCCGTTCGTGAGGCTCAAAGGGCGCTGGATCCTGCGGCGCCTGGCGCCGGACTGCGCCCGCATCGAGCTCTCGGCGCTCCCCGCCGGCCGCGACGAGATCCGCCTGCTGCGCGCCATGGGATGGGAGACCGCGAACATCCACCTGGGGACCTTGAAGGCGGCCGCGATTCGCCGCGACCTGGCGCGACGGCCCGCCAAGTGGCTCTCCCGCGCCGCCGCGAGGATGACGGACGCGGTGGGCGAGGACTGGGAGCAGTGGCGGGCGCGGTAGCCCCCCGCCCCCCTACGACTGGTCCGTGCTCTTCTTCTCGAACGGCGTCTTCAGGTACTTCGCCGCTTCTTCCTGCGCGCCCTGCGTATTGTCCTTGGTGCGGACCGCCTGCGTGTACTCGCTCACGGCGCGCTCCCTCTGCCCCGTGATGTCGAAAATCTTGCCCAGGTTGATGTGCGCCCAAACCTCGGTCCACTTCGGGTCCAGGTTGCCGTTGATCGCCTCCCGGAACTCGTTGGCCGCCGACTGGTAGTTGTCCTGAAGGAAGAAGGTCTCGGCGATCCGGTAGTGCGCCAGCGAGCTGGCCCGGTTCACCTCCAGCGCCTTCTGATACTCCTTCAGCGCCTCATTGAATTCGCCGATCTCGGCGAACTGCTCGCCCTTCCGGATCTCCACCTGCACCCGCATCGGATCGCTGAACCGCAGCACCTTGGCGGTGGGATCGATGGTCAGCGTCTTCGGCTTTCCGAATGTGTCTATCGAAAACTCGGTCGAGGTCCCCATCACGTCGATGCGCTGCTGCTCCGGATTGCCTTCGGTCTCGATCTTCAAATCCACCGGCATGCGGAACGTGTCCAGGTCCTGTGCGACCTTGCCCATCACGCGGAAGCCGCCCTCGCCCTTGGGCCCGCCCTTCTGCGTGCGGTAGATGGTGTATTCCATTTTGAACTCGGGCGCGCCGCTCGAGTCGACCCACTGCAGGAAGAAATACCGCAGGTTCTGGCCGTAGATGGCGTCCGCCATCTTCTGGAAGTCTTCGGTCCTCACGCTGCCCCAGGCGTACTTGCCCGGGAACTCGTGCGCCAGCTTCTCGAACCCCGTGTCGCCCATCACGTAGCGCAGCATGTTCAGCACGGCCGCGCCCTTGCTGGCCGTCAGCGACCAGAACTCCGGCGAGTAGTCGTCAAGCCGCGGGGTCTGGCTGATCGGCACGTCGTTCATCGTGAGCGCGTCCACGTACAGGTCGTGCGTTTCGGATTCGAGCGCCGAAGGTCCGTTGACGTGCTCCAGATAGAGCAGTTCCGAGTACCGCGCCATGCCGTTGGTAAGCCATAGACCGCCGCGCGCCGCGGGCGAGATCAGCGCGCCCCACCATTGCCGCGCCACCTGGTTGGTCAGCAGACGCACCGCCGCCTGCTTGCCGATCCCTTGCGGCGAAAGAAACACCAGCCCCGGCGCCGAGTAACCGTTCGCCGCGCCATCCTCGGTCTCGACCAGCGTCAGGTTGGCTTGCGGCGGCAGGCCGTACAGGCCAGTCAAGTAGACCATGATCCGGGCGGTCTCCTCCCCGTAGGCGTTGGCCATTGCCTTCTGGGCCCCGCGGAAATACAGCATCGTGCTGACGCCTTCCGACGAAACGCGCACCGGGTCGCCCTGCACGATTGCGATGCTCCCCGGAAACGACGGATGGTCGTACTTGAAGCTGTAGGCGACGCCGTCGCCGGCCGCCTCGTGCCGCTCGATCCCGGGCGCCAGCACCGTGTAGCCGGCCGGAACCGCGATCCGCAAATCGGCCGTGAAACGGCTGGTGGTGTAGCCCGTCACCGGAAACCAGCGCGCCGGATAGAGCAGAAACCCGTGGTCGTCGTGCAGCGCCGCGAATTTGATGCCGAAGACCGGAGAGTCCTCGTTGCCGGTCAACCGCCCATCATAGTAGAACACCAGCCGGGCGGGCTTGCCCTTCTCCAGAGGTTGCGCGAAGTTCAGAACGACCGAGAAGTTCTGCCGCTGGCGTGTCGCGGCCACCGGCCGCCCGGCCTGGTCCTCGACTTTGGAAACGTCGAGCGCGTTATTCAACTCGAACGTGGCCGTGCTGGTTTCCTCTTGCGGGACGAATTCCACCTGCGCCTTCGCCCTCAAAGTCTGCATCCGCGGATTCACCTCCGCATCGATGCCGTAGTGCTGAACGTCGATGCGCACGGGCCGCTGCTGGGCAGACGATACCGCCGCGGCGCTCAGCAAGGCGAGCGCTAACCAGAACTTAGCCATTCTCCGTCTCTCCCCAATACTCTTCTAATTCTTGGAAGGTTGCCGTCCGTGGTTGGTTCCGAGAATCTCATCCACAATTCCCGCCGCCCGCTCGATCGGGTCCTCAGGGCCGGCCAGCGCGCGGCTGACGGCCTCGAGCTGCCGCTGCATTTCCTCGCGGGCCGCAGGGCTGTCCAGAAGCCTCAGAGCTTCCGCTGCCAGCCGCTCCCCCGTCATTTCATTTTGCATCAGTTCGGGAATGACTGCCCGGCCCGCGATCAGGTTCACCATCGAGTAAAACGGCACGTTCACCAGAAATCTGCCGGCAAACCAGCTCAGTGCCGTGACCTTGTAGAAGGTGACCATCGGCGTCCCCAGCAGAGCCGCCTCAACCGTTACCGTGCCGCTCGCCGCGAGCGCCAGGGTGGCGTGAGCCAGCAGGTCCCAGGTTTCACCTTCAATTACTTGGATGGCTCCCCCTGGAATGCGTTCCCTAAAATCGCTCAGTCCAGCCCTACCCAACACCAGGTTCACCGGGCGCCGGCGCGCAATCTCGGCCGCCGCGGCCTCGAGCGCGGGCATGTGCCGGGCCGCCTCGGCCTGCCGCGAGCCCGGCAGCAGCGCCACCAGCGGCCGATCCTCCGCCAGCCCGTGCTTCCGGAAAAACTCCTCCCTGCCGATCGACGGACGCACCAGCCTCGAAAGGGGATGGCCGATGTAGGTCACCGGAATGCCGTGCTCGCGGAAGAACGGCTCCTCGAACGGGAAGATGCACAGCAGCCGGTCGACGGTCCGCCGCATCGCCGCCAAGCGCCCTTTCCGCCACGCCCATACCTGTGGCGCTACCAGGTACACCACGGGGATTCCCATCCGCTTCAGCCGCCGCGCCAGGCGCAAGTGGAAATCGGGACTGTCGGTCAGAATGGCGAGGGTCGGCCGTTCGGCGCGCGCCGCCGCCAGTAGTTTGCGGTACTCCCGGCGTATGCGCGGGATGTGCGCCACCACCTCGATGAGCCCCACCACGGCCAGGCTGGCGGAATCCACGACAGCCCGCACACCGGCCGCCCGCATCCGCGGCCCGGCGCATCCGAACAGCTCCAGATCCGCGTGCCGCCGCAACAGCTCGGCCGCCAGGCTCGCCGCGTAGAGATCGCCCGAAGCCTCCCCCGCGGAAATCAGGATCTTGAACGCCACCACCCGTCAGCCTACAACAGGACAGGCGGGACATGCTGTGGCATTGCTAGCTCGCGGCTAGCCGCAGCGTGCGCGGCGCACTCGTAGCCGGGGGCTTCCTGGGCACCCCCGCGTTGATCTGGACGATCAGGCCGTCAACGGAGGCATCGGAGAACGAATCGGCCCAAAGCTGGCGGAACGCCTCCATCCTCCTGCGCACCTTCCTTCGGAGCGCGGATTCGATCCTGCGGTCGCCGCCCTGGCGCTCGATCATCACCCGAACGGTTTCGCAATCGCCGATGATACCGAGGATGTCCTGGAGAGCCTTGATCCGCTCCAACCAGCCGTCGAAGGACGCCCCGTAGACGGGCGCGAACAGATCCAGGGTGTAGCGGAGTTTCTTGGCTTCGATGCGGAGCCGGTGGATCCTCTCAACCGATGCCTTGGGACTGAGCGCCCGCTTGCCGCGGCTAACGAACTGCCGCAGCATCGGCTCCACGGTGTGCTTGGCGGTGACCCCGATCGGATCGTCGCTGATACCGCCCCGGCCAGCGCTCTCGAGAACGGTTCTCCATTTGGAGTACGACCTGCGCTGCGACCACCGTTTGAGCGCACCCGTCAAATCCTGCTCCGCCTCCTTGCGCCGCTTCCGAAATGCCGAGAGAACCGCGGCCGGCGGGGACTTCAATTTCGACAACAGCTCTATGGCGATGTCGTAGTCCCGCACGTCCCCGGCGAGACCCATGATCTTCTTCAACCGGCGCTTGATCTTCTTCACTTCCTCGGTGGAGAAGCAGGTATCGAAGGCGGCCAGGGCCTGCGTGAATCTCCGCGTGGCGACCCGGAGGTCGTGCACTTCGCTGGCGCGCGGCGACTTGTTGGTGCGGCCGGCCTGATACGCCAGGCGGCGCAGGAGTCCGCCCACCTGTTCGGCGGCAAACGGACCGGTCTCTTCTAAAATCGGCACCTCGGCTCCCCCAGTTTCATCCCGTACTCCTGAATTATAGCCTGGGGGAACGTGGCGCCGGACGCTACGGCCGCAGGCTCAGGCGAGCTTGCTCGCTGACGGTTCGGTGCGAAGGGTTGGCCAGGCTGAGGCGGAAGCTAACGTTCCCGAAAACAGGGTAATACCGAAGGCCGCCGGAATGCAGAGCCGCTAGGTTCAGCTCGACGTCTTCGGTCTCGGGACCGTCCTGGATGGTGAGCGTGGCCCGGGTCGCGCCGCGAACGGCCGGCGCGGCCGGGTTCCAAGTGAGCAGCAGGTGGTCCTGGCGCTGCTCGGCCTGGAATCCGAAGGGCAGCGGCTCGATGCGGGTTGGCGTCGCCACGACTCCGGTCAGGAAGAAGCCCGCGGCCAGACAGGCGGCGGCGAGCAGGGCGGCGAGCACCCAAAGATAGCGGCGGCGAGGGCGCTGGGCAGGTGCGGACGCTGGTGGGGTTTCCGTATCGATCTCCAACTCGTCGCCCGAAGGGGTTGCGGCCTCATCGATCGTCTCAAGCTCACAAGCAGTCATTTGCTCCATGCCTCCGTCGTGAAGTGGGTTGACGGGCAGCGCTGTTCGCACCGGAAGATCCGGCGGCGTGTTGGGTGCGGCTTGGGACAGCGGAGCCAGCCACGGTCTTTTTGAACCGCCTCGTAGCGGGTTCTGTGCCATTGTCGCTGGTGCAGGTTACATCTTCATTACTACCCCGTTGTGTGTGGATGAACCCGATCGGAACGGATAATAAGGCCGATAATTTACCGTTCTGCAATGAGGCTGCAACAATTGGCTGGTAAATAAGTCTTTATGCCACAAGAAAGAGAATCGAGTCGTCGTTCCTCTGCCGGCCTGCTCATACTGGCGGCCTTGTGCCTGTTCCTGATTGGCGGGGGAGTCGCGTGGTGGCGGCTCCATCCCGCGAGCTTCCAAACCGCAAACGCGGGCGCTCCCGCCCAGCCCGAAACGATCTTAAGTATGCACGGTTCGAACACGATCGGCGCGCAACTGGCTGGCGCGCTGGCGGAGGCGTTCCTCAAGCGCCAGGGCGCCCAGTCGGTAAGGACCGTGGCCGGACCGCGCCCCGACGAATTCAACGTGCTGGGGACCATGCCCGGCGATGCGCGCCCGAAGTCGATTGAGATCCAGGCCCACGGCTCGGCAACCGCGTTTCCGGATCTGGCGGCGGGGAAGTGCGACATCGGCATGGCCTCGCGGCGGGCCAAACCCGAGGAAGCGTCGGCGCTCGCCAAGTTGGGCGATATGACCTCGCCGGCGTGCGAGCATGTGGTGGGACTGGACGGGTTGGCCATCATTGTGAACAAGAGCAACGCCGTGGCGGCCCTGAGCCTGGGCCAGATCGGGAAGATCTTTACGGGCGAGATCGCGAATTGGCAGGATGCCGGGGGCGCAGCCGGAGCGATCAAGGTGCTCGCGCGCGACGACAAGTCGGGCACCTACGACACCTTCAAGGCCCTGGTTCTGGGCAAGCGTCAGCTTGTGGCCGGCGCGGTGCGCCTCGAGGACAGCCGCGAGCTCTCCGACCGCGTCGCCGGCGACCCTGACGCGATCGGGTTCATCGGCCTGCCCTACATACGCAGCGCGAAAGCGGTCGCGGTTTGGGAGCCGGGAACCACTCCTCTGGTGCCCAACCGCCTCACGGTGGCCACCGAAGACTACCTACTGTCGCGCCGGCTTTTCCTTTACACCGCGGCTTCGTCGAATCCCCTGGTGCGCCGGTTCGTCGAGTTCGCGCTGGGGAGCGACGGCCAGGACATCGTGGCGCAGAACGGGTTTGTGGAGTTGAACGTGAAGGCGGAATCCGCCGCGGCCGCCGCGAACTCCGCTCCCGAATACATGAGCGCGATCTCCGGCGCCGAGCGGCTCTCCCTGAACTTCCGTTTCCAAACGGGAAGCAGTGGCCTGGACAATAGAGCGCTGGCGGACTTGGACCGCGTAGCGGGCTTCCTCTCGACCCCGGGACACCGGCGCGGCGGAATCGTGCTGTGCGGCTTTGCGGACTCGATCGGTACGAGCCAGACGAACCAGGCGCTCTCCGTCAACAGGGCCAGCGTGGTGGCGGACGAGTTCCGCCGCAGAGGCATCGTTCCCGCCACGGTGACCGGCTTTGGAGCCGCCAATCCGGTGGCGTCGAATGAAACTGAGGAGGGGCGGCAGAAGAACCGGCGCGTCGAGGTGTGGCTGCGAACCATGTGAGGCAGCCGGCTGAAGTTTCGCGCGGACGCAATCTGCGGTTCACGCCCCTGCAACCTCAGCGTGCCAAGTTTGAGGTATGACGATCCCCGAGCCTGTCAGCAGCCTGAGTGCAGATCCGGCCGGAGCCGGCTGCATGGCAACTTATCGCCTCGTTCGAAACCTGTGCGCCGACGTGCTGGCGAGCGGGTACGAGCCGGACCCCGGTCTTCTTCTGGGCGCCGCGCGCGTGCGGCCCACGGCGAGCGAAAGCGACCTCGAGCGCATACCCGCAGTCGGTCCGGTCCTGGTAGCGGCCGGCGCGGCATACGGCGCGCTCGAGGCGCTGGCGGCTTCGTTCCTGCTCGATGAGATCAGACCCGACGTCAAGGTTGTGGCCGACCGGTTTCTCGCCGTGGCGCCCAACCTCCGACCGCGCTTCGTGGCCTCGGACCCGTGGGATCGACGGCGGGCGGCGCCGGCGAACGTGCGGGCGCTCGGTCAGGGTTTGGCCTGGCTGCGTTCCGGAGGATTGCTGGCCGCCTTCGTGGACCAGGACGCTTGGACCGCGGCCGTACGCCTGGCGCGTCTTGCCGGCGCCGCAGTTGTGCCGGCGGCGGTGACGCGGCCCCAAACACAGAACCCGGAGAGCGGGGCGATCGAACTGCGCTTCGGCGCGCCCGTCGGTTCCGAGCGTCTGGCCCGATTCGCGCTGGACGCCGACGCGGCGGCCTACCTGTGCTGGAGAACGTGCGAGCTGGCCGGGCGCCATCGGGCCGCCTTGCGGCTGGTTCCGCGGCTTGATCCGAATCGCGCCATCGTAAATTGATCGCGCCCTCATCGTCCCGTAACATTCGCCTGTCATCTTATGTCTGATGCAAACCCCATCGGCCGTTCCCGCCCTTAGTCTCACAACATTTCTCGATCCTTCCGTGCGAACCTTCCTCGCGCCTGTCGCGCCCGCGATCGAGCGGCTCCTGATGCTGGACCGGCTGAGAGAGGCGTTCGGCGCGTCGCTCCAGGACGGGAACGCCTCTGGAGCGCTGCTGGCCGAGCTGGGGATCCGGTACCACGTAAATCCGGACGACCTCGCGCGTATTCCGGCGACGGGGCCGCTGGCGATCGTCGCCAACCATCCCTTCGGCATGCTCGAAGCCGCGGTGCTCGCCGACATGCTGGCGCGCGCCCGGCCCGACGTGAAGTTCATGGCCAACTCCATCCTGGCCGCCATTCCCCAGATTCAAGACCGTTTCATCCTCGTCAACCCGTTCGGAGGCCGCGCCGCCACCGTCGAGAACCGGATCCCGCTGCGGCGCGCGATCGAATGGCTGCGTGGCGGTGGCGCGCTGGTAGTGTTTCCGGCCGGGGAAGTGGCGCGCTTCGACTTTTCGCGCGGGGCGGCGGTGGATCGCCGCTGGAACCCGTCCGTCGGCCGGCTGATTCGCATGGCAGGCTGCCCCGCGCTGCCCGTCTTCTTCGAGGGCGCGAACAGCCTCTCGTTCCAACTGCTGGGCCTGGTGCATCCGTTGCTGGGAACCGCGGCCCTGCCGCGCGAGCTGCTCAACAAGCGCGGAAGCATGGTCGAGCTGCGCATCGGCCGGCCGGTTTCGGGGGAGACTCTGGGCAGTCTCCCCAGCGACGAGGCCGCGATGCTGTACCTGCGCTGCCGCACCGATATGCTGGCGAGCCGCGGCCAGCGCCCGCCGGCGCAGCGCCGCATCCCGATCCCGCTCGCGGCTCCCAGGCCGGCGCTTGTGCGCGAAGAGGTCCAGGGTCTGGCCCCCCTCTGCGAGATGAACGAGCTGGCAGTATACATCGCGCCCGGCGAACGAATCCCCAATACGCTGCGCGAAATCGGCAGACTGCGCGAGCTGACGTTCCGTGCCGTGGGCGAAGGGTCCGGGAGCGCCCTCGATCTGGACGTCTTCGACGACTGGTATTTGCACCTGTTCCTGTGGAACCGGGAGAAGCAGGAAATCGCCGGAGCGTACCGCCTGTGCGCGACCCCCGACGTGCTGCCACGGCGCGGCATCCGCGGCCTCTACACCAGCAGCCTGTTCCACTACCAGCCGGAGTTCTTCCGCCGCGTCGGCCCGGCGCTCGAGCTGGGCCGCTCTTTCGTTCGGCCGGAGTACCAGAAGCAGATCGCGCCGCTGTTTCTGTTGTGGAGAGGCATCGGGCACTACGTGGCGACGAGACCGGACTGCCCTACGCTGTTCGGCGCGGTCAGCGTGAGCAACGACTACAATCCGGTCTCGCGCGACTTGCTGGTGAGCTTCCTCAAGCGCCATACGGACCCGGGCCTGGCGCAACTGGTCCGGCCCAAGCGCCCATTCCATCCCGCCGCATCGAGCAAATGGCACGCCCACGTCCTGAGCCGCTTCCTCACGGATCTGGAGGACCTGACCGACCCGATCGCCGACCTGGAGCCCGACGGCAAGGGCGTCCCGATCCTCATCCGTCAGTACATGAAGCTGGGCGGCCGCATGTTGGGCTTCAACGTGGATGCGAAGTTCTCGAACGCCCTCGACGGTCTGGTGCTGGTCGATCTGCGCAACACGCCGCTGGCGAAGCTCTCGCGCTACATGCCTCCGCAGGAGGCGGCCCGCTTTCTCGCCTGGCACCGGACCCGCTGCGCGTAGGTCGCTGAGGTCCGCGGGTATAATATCAAGCGGACAAGGTGATAAGACGACCGCCGTTCCGCCGCGTTCTGTTGTTCGCTGGGGCTTTCGTGCTGCTGCTCGTTGCGGCCGGGAGCATCCGTCTGGCTTGGTTGCTGCACAGGCCCGTGCACACACGGGATGGTTTTGAGGAACCAAAGCTAAGTTCGATCTGGACTGCGCAGAGAATGGTCCCAGGGGCCCTTTCGATCCAGAGTCAGATCGTGCACAGCGGCCATAGTGCGGCGCGAATTACGCTCCGGGCGAACGATCGTTTTGAAGAGGCGAGTGACGACGGCGCCGCAAGCGAGCGCGATGAGCTGATGGAAGCTCCGCGGTTCTGGTCTCAGCCGGGTAGGACCTACGATTACGCGTTCAGCCTTTACCTTCCAAGGGATTTTCCGATAGTCAAGGTGCGGCTTGTCATCGCACAGTGGAAACAGCTTTGCGAGTGGGGGCCCTGCCGTCCGGATAACCCGGTTCTGGCGATTCGGTATGTCGGTGGCGTCCTTTTCGTAACACGCAAGAACGATGCAGGCGAGGCGACGGTCTACACATCCCAGGGCGAGATGCGCGGACGATGGCTGGACTTTCGTTTTGTGGCCCGGTTTTCACAGAGAGACGACGGCGCTATCGACGGGTGGATGAACGGGCAGCGGATTGTTCAATACCGTGGGGTCACGGCATATCGTGCCGCGCGGGGCTATCCGGCACACGGGTTCTTCTTCTTCAAGATGGGCCTATATCGGAACCTCATGAAGCAACCGATGACGATTTATCTCGACGACTTTCGCAAGGATCAGTGCGCAACGTCGACTTGCGATTAACTTGACGCCGAGAATCCAGTGGGCCCGCACCAGTCTCAATCCGACCACCGCAATCGGAGCCGATCTTCCCGCCGTGCCTCGGTACCCGCAACGGCCGGCGGCCTCCGCTCGCTCACGCGAGCGGTGGCGTGCTGGAGCACCGAACCGCGACCGTGAGGGAGCGGCCATACGTCACCGTGTCTGCGAATAGGAGTACTCAGTTCCACCTCTTCACCTGCGGCCAGATCTCCTTCAGGTTCTCCTTCATGCCGCGGCAGTAAAACACATCGAAGTGCTGGTAGGGCATCGAATACGGGTGCTCCACGCGCGCCACCTTCTCGACGGAAGCGAACAACTGATCGAGCTTCTCCTGCCTTTCGTCCATAACGATCATGCTCTCGCCGGTGTAATCGCGCGGCCCCCACAGGAAGTAGCTCTGATGCCCGCTGATGGCTCGCGGCAGACCGTATTTCGGGCCGAACAGATCGATGGCCCCGGCCTGGCCGTAGCTCTGGGCGAAGGTCTTGGCGCGCACCTCCGGCGGCAGGCTGTTGTACACGCGCGCCACCGTGACGGCCATCTCCTCCCAGCCGAACTCATCGGCGAAGAGTTGCGGCAACGGACCGAGCCTGTGGGTTTCGATCCTCGGCTGCTCATAATGGATCGCCTTGACATATCGGATGTAGGTCTCGGGCCGCACCACCGGGAGGAATAGCGGCGCCGCGGCGACGGCGAGCAACACCATGAGCGCGCACCAGACCGGCTTGACCCACTGCCACCGTGGACCTTCCAGCCACCGTTCCCACTGGACGCCGCCCGCAGCCAGCAGGATCGCAAAGGCGGGCCACAGGTAGTAAGTGCGCGGGTTCAGGAGCACGATCGCGCCTGCCGTGATCAGCCACGCCCATCCGAGGGCCCGGAACGGCTTGCCCTCCGCCGCGAACAAGTAGTACCACAACCCCGCCAGCCAGATTGGCAGCGACAGAGGAAGCATCGAGGTGATCTGCTGGCCGAAGAACGCCAGCGGCGACAGAGGCACGTTGCGTCCCGAGCGCCGTATGTTCGCCTGTAGCTCCAGGAACGGGAAATGATGCTGGATGTTCCACCACAGGTTGGGCAGGAAGATCAGAAATGCCACCAGGCCCGCCAGCCAGATCCACGGTGCGCGGAACGCCTTGCGCTCCGGCGTCAGAAGGACCCCCGCGACAAGCGCGAAGCCGAACGTCAGCATGGAGTGTTTGTTCTCCAGACCCACGCCTGCCAGCACGCCGAACCAGAGCCACAGCCTCTGATCGCCGGTGTTGACGATGCGAATGAGCACGTAGGCGCAGCCGGTCCAGAACAGCGGCTCGAAGGCGTTCATCGAGAAGAAGCTGTCGAACGCAAGAAAGCCCGGCGCCACCAGCGTCGCCAGGGCCGCGAATCCCTGCGCGAAGCGCCCGCCGCCCAGCTCGCGGGCGACCAGGCCGGTCAGCAGGACTTGGCCCGCCCCGGCCAGCGCCGGCAGCAACCGGATCGCCGGCAGGGAATCGCCCAAGACATGGCGCACGGCCCACGCGACGAACGCGATGAGCGGGGGCTGGTCCACGTAGCCCCAATCCAGGTGCTGCGCGCACGCCATGTAATAGAGCTCGTCGACGAAATACCCGTAGTGCCGGCCGGCATACAGATGGACCAACAGCTTGACCGCGGCAATCGCGGCCACAACCATCCCCGAGCCCAACAACCACGGCCTCGCGCTCTCAACCTTCGAGATCCCCATCGGGGCGCTCATATGCCATCCAGCTTCTCACGCAGCCGCGCGTGGCGCCAGAGGGTCACCGCACAGAACGACTCTTTTCCACTGACTCATCGAGCACTTGCGGTTTTGTGGCTCGGCTGGCAGAGTCCGGTGCCGTGGCTTGAGGACGGTGAAAGGACGCTCTCTACCCCGGCAGGGTCTTGGCGATGTCGTTGTAGATCACGAAGGCCATGACGACCATCAGAAAGACGAAGCCCAGCTTGAACAACGTCTCTTTGACGCGCAGGCTGAGGTCGCGCCGCATGGTCATCTCGACCAGCAGCATCAGGATCACGCCGCCATCCAAGATGGGGACGGGCAGCAGGTTGATGACCGCCAGGTTGAGGCTGACCATCGCCATGAGGCTGAGGAACGGCCACACCCCTAACCGCGCCGCCGCGCCGGCGTACTGCGCGATGCCGATCGGACCGCTGATCGACTTGGGCGACATACGCCGCTCGACGATCCCCCTGAGGAACTGGTAGATCAGCGTCGCGCCCTTGATGTTCTCCCGGGTGGATTCCGCCAGCGCTTGCGGGAACGGGAGCTGGATCACCACCACCCGGAAACTCGCGTACACGCCGATCATCCAGCGGCCGGGCCCCCCTTCCTTATCGAAGATCGGCTGAATCGTTGCCGAGAGGGTGCGGCCGTCGCGCCTGTACTCGAGGGTCACCGGCTTGCCGTCGGCCGCCTCGACGATCTTGCGCAGCCCGTCCTGCGAGTGTAGCGGCTTGCCGTTGGCGAGTAGCAGGATGTCGCCCTTGTGGAGGTCGGCCTTCTGGGCCGGCATGCCCGGCGAAAGCTCCGCGACCTCAATCTCGCCCCCGGGCTGCCAACCTGCGGTGCCCAATCCCGAGTGCTCGTCCATCGCGGGCGTCACCGTGGTCCAGAATTCGTGCTTTTCGCGCTCGATTCGCACAGCCAGCGGGTGGTTCGCGCTGGAGAACTCCTTGTTTCTGATATCCTCCCAGGCCGGCCGTTGCTGGTCGTCGATGGTCACGATGCGGTCGCCCTCTCGTATCCCGGCCTTGGCCGCGGGGGTGTTCGGATCCACGGAGCCGACGAAGCCTTCCTGCTCCGAAGGCAGCGTCTTGGGGAACTGCACCATGTACATCCCGGTCAACAGGGCCACCGCCAGCACTACGTTCATAGCGGGCCCGGCAAACGCGATAATCAGCCGCTGCCAGCGGGGCTTGGCCAGAAAGGCGCGCGGGTCGTCGACGTTCTCGTCGGTAGGCTGCTCGCCGGCCATCTTCACGTAGCCCCCGAATAAGATCGCCGAGAACCGGAAGTCGGTGTCTCCCCGCTTGAATCCGAACAGGCGCGGGCCGAAGCCGAAACTGAAAACCTCGATCCGCACGTCGAAGGACCGCGCGGCCCAGTAGTGGCCGGCCTCATGAACGAGGATCATAACCCCGATCAGTACCAAGAGCCAGGCGAAGTTCTCAACAAAGGCAATCATATTTCAGACCTTGACCAATGGGCGATCCGCACGGGCCGCGAGGCTTCGGGCGACCGAGCGCGATTCCTCGTCGATCTCCAGCACCTCGGCAATCGAATGCGGGTGGCGGACGGGGACCTTCGCGAGCGTTTCCTCCACCACTTCGGCGATTCCGGGGAACGAGATGCGGCCTTCGAGGAACGCGCCCACGGCAATCTCATCGGCGGCGTTCAGCGTGCACGTCGCCGCGCCGCCGGTTTCCTGCGCCTGGTACGCCAGTTTCAGCAGGCGGAACTTCTCGAAGTCCGGGGGCAGAAAGTCCCAGTGGCGCGCGGCGGTCCAATCCAGCCGGGGCACCGGGGCCGACTCGCGGGCAGGGTAGGTCAGGGCGTATTGGATCGGCATGCGCATATCCGTCGCCGAGACCTGGGCAATAACGCTGCCGTCGGTGTATTCGACCATGGCGTGAACCGAGGACTGCGGGTGGATCACTACCTCGACCTCCGACGGCGTCAGGCCGAACAGCCAGCACGCCTCGATCACCTCGAATCCCTTATTCATCATCGTAGCCGAATCGATGGTGATGCGTTTCCCCATCTTCCAGGTCGGATGGTTGAGCGCCTGGGCGGGTGTGACCTGCGCCAATTCGGCGGCCGGAGTTTGGCGGAAGGGACCGCCGGACGCCGTCAGGATGACCCGCGCCACCTCGCTCCGCTGGCCTGCCCTCATACACTGATGCACGCCGTTGTGTTCGCTATCGACCGGGATCAGTTCAGTACCCGACGCCCGCGCCGCCGCGGTCACCAGCTCTCCGCTCGCCACCAAAACTTCCTTGTTCGCCAGTCCGACCGTTTTGCCGAGCCGGACGGCCTCGTAGGTCGCCTCCAAGCCCGCCACTCCCACGATCGCCGACATCACGAAGTTCACTTCGGGGGCAGACGCTGCCATGACCCGGGCTTCCGGCCCATATTCCAACCGGGGCCACTCCGAGGGCGCCAAGCCCGATTCGCGCAGCCTGTCTGTTAGATTCGCCCGGACCTGCTCCGTTTCAACAACCGCGAGACGGGGACGGAATTCCCGGATCTGCTCCGCCAGGAGCGCGGCGTTTTGGCCGGCCACCAGGGCGAAGACCCGGCAATCCTGCCGGCGCCTCAGAACATCCAGGGTGTTACAGCCGATCGAGCCTGTGGAACCGAGGATTGTGAGATTCTTCATGGCTGCCTAGCGACAGCAGAGTATAGGAATCATAACACGCCGCCCGCGCTAGAGCCATCCGCTGAAGTACTGTTTCCCTTGGGGGTGAATCCTCTTTTTTAGGGGTGCCGGGGAGGATTGCTTCAGGGGTCTTTTATTTAGAGGTTAGTCTCGCTTTGGTGGGAGTTGCCTCCCCGGCCTATTCCAATAATAGAATATCACTCTGCGGATTGCAACAGTTTTTTGTATTTTTTCGTAAAGCGGCTCTTAGCGGCGCTTGACCTCGGTGCCCGCTTCCTTCTCTAAGACTTTGATTGTAGAGCAGATGTCTTCATCGCCCAGGCCGGCGTCCAGGGCCGTGCGAAACATCCGCTCCGTCACATTGGTCAAGCGCAGGGGGACCCTGAGGTCCTTCGCGGCCTCCAACATCAGTTCAATGTCCTTGTGCATCCACTTAACGGAGAAGTTGGTCTCAAAATTGCGGTCGAAGACGTAGGGCGCCTTGAAGGCGATCAGGCCTGAGCGGGCGGCGCTGTTGTTGAGGATCTCAAGCATGAGCACGGGGTCGACGCCGGCCTTTGTGCTCAGCACCATGCCCTCGTTAAACGCCTGCAGAAGGTTGGAAAGAATCAGGTTCTGAGCCAGCTTGGCGGCGAGGCCCTGCCCTGGCCCCCCGCAGTAGTAGAGCTGCTTGCCCATGGGCTCGAAGTACGGCCGAACGCGCTCGAAGACCTCCTTGTCGCCACCGACCATGAAGGTCAGCGTCCCCTTCTCGGCGCCGGGCTTCGATCCCGTGCAAGGGGCGCCTAGGAAATGGATGCCTCGTTTGGCCAGTTCCTCGCCGATGGCCCGGCTGCGGGAGGGAGAGACGGTGCTCGCGTCCACGATGACCAGCCCCGGTCGGCCGCCGGCTGCAAGTCCATCGTTTCCAAGGAGCACCTGTTCCGACATGGCCGTGTTCCCCACGCACAGGAACGCGCACTCAGCGAAGTCGGCCACCTGGCGCGGCGTCTCGCAGAACACGCCCTTTTCGTTGCGGGCGAGATCGCGCGCCTTGGCGGCCGTATGCGACCACAGCGCCACCTCGTGGCCGGCGCGGAGCAGATTGCGCGCCATCGGGTAGCCCATGATGCCGAGACCCAAGAATCCAAGCTTTGCCATAAACCCAAGATAGTCGATGGTGGATGGTCGATGGTGGGTGGTTCGACTTTCGGCTATCGACCGTCAACTTGCTTGCGCTTGATGGCGGCGCGGGCGGGGACGGGCCGCGCTTGCGCCGAGACCGTGGGTTGGCGTACGCTGCTGGACCAGGAGGGTCGATGTCCGATCTGGTGCTGACTGCCACTCAGATCGAGGTGCTCGGGGCGATCGATTTTGAGGGTTGGTATTACGGCGAGGCCTGGTTTCCCACGGTCCAACGCAGTGCGCTCAATTTCCCCGACGGTCCTTCCGACGAGGAGGTTCATGCGGCGCTCTTCTCGCTCATCGAATTAGGCGTACTTGAAGTTTGGAGGGTCCTGGAGAACGACGAGGAAGTTCGCATAAAGGCACCCCCGCCCGAAGTGCTTGCGGAGCTGAGAAGGCCTAACGCCGAGACGGACGTGAAACTGCACATAAGGGCAGGGGTGATCGAGGAGGTGGAGGCGAACGAGCGGCGCAAATGGATTGAGATCAGAAATACGGAATGAGCCGACAGGCGTCGGCTATCAACCATCCACCTGCTCACGCATGTAGACGCTGGACAGCCGATGGTGGATGGTTTAGGCCGCGGTTGCTTTTCACCATCGACCATCCACCATCGACCATCGACTACTATTGAGTCAAATGCCTGGCACGATGAAAGCACTGGTCAAGAGCAAGCGCGAGCCGGGGTTGTGGCTCGAAGAAGTGCCGATCCCCGAGACCGGCATCAACGACGTCCTCATTCGCGTGGACCGCACCTCGATTTGCGGCACCGACGTTCACATCTACGACTGGGACGACTGGGCCCAGAAGACCATTCCGGTGCCGATGGTGGTGGGCCACGAGTTCACCGGCGAAGTCGCCAAGACGGGATCGAACGTGGCCGATTTCTTTCCCGGCGACCTGGTGAGCGGCGAGGGCCACGTGGTCTGCGGCCGCTGCCGCAACTGCCTGGCCGGCCGGCGGCACTTGTGCGCCCGGGCCATGGGCGTGGGAGTGAACCGCCCCGGCGCCTTTGCCGAATACATCGCCTTGCCCATGGCCAACGTCTGGCACCACCATCCGGGCGTGAGCCGGGACATCGCCTGCATCTTCGATCCTTTCGGCAACGCGGTGCACACCGCGCTCTCGTTTCCGGTGCTGGGCGAGGACGTGCTGATTACGGGCGCCGGCCCGATCGGGATGATGGCGGCGGCCGTGGTGCGTCACGCCGGCGCGCGGTTCGTGGTCATCACCGACGTGAATCCCACGCGCCTGGAACTGGCGAAGAAGTTCGGCGTGACGCGGGCCGTGGACACCCGGACCACGCCCCTAGCCGAGGTGCAGAAGGCACTTGGCATGATCGAAGGCTTCGATGTCGGCCTGGAGATGTCGGGCAACGAGGCCGCGTTCCGCGAGATGATCGCCAACATGTCGCACGGGGGGAAGATCGCCGTGCTGGGCATTCCGCCGCGTCAGATGTGCGTCGATTGGAACAAGGTCATCTTCAACATGCTCACCATCAAGGGCATCTACGGCCGGGAGATGTACGAGACCTGGTACAAGATGACGGTGATGCTCGAATCGGGGCTCGATCTGAGCCCCGTTATCACGCACCGCTTCCCTTACACCGAGTTCGAGATGGGGTTCGAAGCCATGCGTTCCGGCAACGCGGCGAAGGTGATTCTGGAATGGCTCTAACCATGCGCGAGATGCTGTGTTCGATGCTGCTCTGCGCTTCTCTCTCTGCTGCGGGGCCTTACGACGCGGTGAACCCGTTCATTGGCACGGCGGCCGACGGCAACACGTTCCCCGCCGCCACGCTGCCCTTCGGCATGATGCAGTGGGGGCCGGACACGCGTGCGGACGGCTGGTATCACTACGACGACAAGTCGATCCGCGGGTTCAGCCTCACCCATATCAGCGGCGCGGGATGCCCCATCTACGCCGACGTGCCGATCCTGCCGGGGACGGGACAGCCGCTGCCGCTCGACCACGCCCGCGAGGAGGCGCATCCGGGCTACTATGCCATCGGCTTTGCGGACGGCATGCGCGTGGAGCTGACCACCACCGCGCGTGCGGGCATAGGGCGATTTACGTTTCCGGCGGACGCGCCCCCCACGCTCTACCTGGACGCCGGAGGCAGCGCCACGCAGCGCAAGCAGGATTCCGCTTCGATCGAGGTCCGGGGCAACGACGCCGTGGCCGGCGTCGTGCATAGCGGCGGCTTTTGCGGGATGGACGACGACTACACCCTGTACTTTGCGGCCAGATTCGACAAGCCCGTCCTGGCCTCGGGCGTTTGGGCCGGTCACGCCGCCGGGAGTTTCGTTTCGTTCCGATCCGGCGGGCCACTTGTGGTGAAGGTGGCGATCTCCTTCGTCAGTATTGCGAACGCGGAAGCGAACCTCAACCTGGAGATCCCCGGCTGGGACTTCGACGCCGTTCACGCTCAGGCGACGGCCGCGTGGAGCGCGATCCTCAACCGCGTCGAGGTCGAGGGCGGCACGGCAGACGAGCGCACGATCTTCTACACCGGCCTCTACCACACGCTGCTGTCGCCGAACCTGTTCAGCGACGCGATCGGCCAGTATCGCGGCTTCGATGGGCAGGTGCACGGCGTGGAGCCGGGCCACGCCCAGTACGCGAATTTCTCCGACTGGGACATTTACCGCAGCACCGTGCAGTGGGATGCGCTGTTCGTTCCGGGCCAGACCGGCGACATGATGCAGTCGCTGGTGCGCGACGCCGGCCAGAGCGGCTGGCTGCCGCGCTGGCCCGTCGCCAACGACGTTTCGTACGTGATGGGCGGCGACTCATCGGCCATTCTGCTTGCGAGCGCGTACGCCTTCGGCGCCCGCTCGTTCGACACCGCGTCCGCTCTGCGCTACATGATCAAAGGCGCCACCGAGCCGGGGGTGGGCCTGCATGGGAAGGCGGAGCGGCCGGGGCTCGCCGATTATCTGAAGCTGGGCTACGTGCCGCTCGGAGGCGAGGTCGGGGAATCCGCGGCCTCGGTGACGCTCGAGTACGCCAGCGCAGACTTCGCCGTCTCACGTTTCGCCGCCGCGCTGGGCGACCAGGCAACGGCCGCGCGCCTGCTGCGTTCGGCGCAGAATTGGCACAACCTGTTCGATCCGGAGACGCGCTTCATCCGCCCGCGGACGAGCGATGGCAAGTTCCTGGAGGGCTTTGACCCAGACCGCATGCTGCCGCACCACACGACCTGGGACAAGAGCAACCAGATCGGCTTTGAGGAGGGTTCCACTTGGCAGTACACGTGGATGATCCCGCACAACTACGCGGGGCTGTTCCGGGCGATGGGCGGGAACGGCGCAGTCCTTCCGAAGCTGGACAAGTTCTTCGAGAAGGTCGTGGGCTGGGGCACTCCCAACTTCACGGTCGCTAACGAGCCCGATTTCGTCGCGCCCTTCGCCTATGTCTGGGCCGGCGCGCCGTGGAAGACGCAGGAGGTTGAGGACCGCATCCGCCGCGAGGCGTTCAACACCTCTCCCGGCGGTCTGCCGGGAAACGACGATCTCGGGGCCACCTCGGGAGTGTACGTGTGGAGCGCGCTAGGCCTGTATCCCGTGATCCCCGGCGTGGGCGGGCTGGCGCTGGGGACGCCCTTGTTCCGGCGCGCCGTTATGCCGATGGGCGAGGGCCGTAGCCTCGAGATCGTTTCGAGCGGCGAGGGGATCTACGTTCAGTCCGTGAAGCTCAACGGCAAGCCGTATCCGAGCGCGTGGCTGCCGCTTGCGGCGCTCGCGGCGGGGCGGAATCGGCTGGAGTTCGTGCTGGCGAAGCAGCCGAACAAGGAGTGGGCGACCGGGGCGGCTGAGCTTCCGCCCTCGTTCGAGTGAGGGGTCTCACTCCCGCGTGGCGCGGTCAACCCGTCCAAGGAAGGGGAGCGGTGCGAAGCCTGGGAGAACGACGCCGCCGCTCTGCCTCGGCGACTTCTGACTAGAATGAACAGATGCGCCTCCTTCTCGCGTGTTGCTCGGTGATGGTGATGTGGGGCCAAAAGCCGGACGTGTGGGAGGTCTATCGGCAAGAAGCTGCGCTGGAGCGGCCGCTTATCGACCTTGCCGAACAGTGGCTCAAGGATCCGCGCCCGATGTACAGGGCCTGGGGCGCGGACATAATTCGGCGGATCGAGGTGCGGCATTTGAACAGCGAGTTGTTGATCGCCGCTCTGGGCGATGTCAGCCACATTGATCCGCGAGACTACTATGAAGAAAAAGCGCGCCTTGGGATTCTGGATGCGCTGATACAGTTGCGGGTTCAGGTGCCGGAAGAGACCAGTGAAGGGCTATTCGGCCTGTATCGAGCGCAAGCGCTCATTCTTCTCTATCGCGGCGCGTGTCCGGCCCCAGCAGTGGGAGCCCATATCCTCGACAAGTGCCAGTACGATGACGAATGCTCAGTAGTAGCGGCACAATGCCTGGCGCGTCAGAGAGGCGGCCCGGTTGAACTTTTGGAGCGGTTGCAGGTGAAGGCCGAGGTCGAAGTGCTCGACACGGCTCTCTCCCTGCCCCCGCCTCCCGCCGCCCCCAAGTTAGCTCGTATTTGGGTCGGCCCAGGACCTCGTTATGGCTTCCCCGAGCTTTACACTTACTATCTGACTTCCGTTTCCGAAGTCGGGGGCGGGCAGACTCTGCTGGCGGCTGGCAGATACCCGGTCTATTACGTGCGCGCCCCAGATGAGTCTCGACCGCCAACAGGCCATCTCCCCCTGGACCGCAACGAATATGCCCTAGAACTCCTGGCCGACAAGCTCGGCACGAAGCGGGAAGCGCTGGGCTTGGTGACTCGTCCGGTGTTGCAGCTTCACTGGATCACAGCCGAACAGTACCGTTCCGACCTCCAGGCCTTTGCGGCCGGCCAGCGACACCATTACGCAGAGCTTGCGTCCTTGCTGCTCCGCCAAGGTGAGCTGACGCCTGAAGAGAGCTCGCGCTGCCATCTGAATCTGGACATTGTGGTCCGTGACCGCTGATCCGATCTGAGGCAACCGATCCCCAACGTCGGGGTCGGCGATCACTACTGACCGAAACGAGAATTCGTCGAGCCCCGCGGGTGTTACCATGATCTGTTAACCCCAGATGGCCGAAACTCCATTTGTCCATTTGCACCTTCACTCGGACTACTCGCTGCTGGATGGCGCGTGCGAGATCACGAAGCTGGTTCAGGCGGTGGCCGAGCAGAAGATGCCTGCGGTCGCGCTGACCGATCACGGGAACCTGTTCGGCGCGGTGCAGTTCTATAACGCCGCGAAGCACCACGGAGTGGAGCCCATCCTCGGCTGCGAAGTGTACGTCTCCCAGCAGGGCCGGCATGTCCGTTCAGAGTCGGACCGCTACAACCACCTCATCCTCCTGTGCGAGAACCAGGAAGGCTATCGCAACCTCATCGATCTGGTTTCGACCGCTTATCTGGAGGGCTTCTACTACAAGCCGCGGATCGACAAGGACCTGCTGGCGCGGCACTCGAAGGGGCTCATCGCGCTTTCGGCCTGTCTCAAGGGAGACATCAACGAAACGCTGCTGGGCGACCGCTACGAGGACGCGCGGCGCCTGGCCTACCAATACACCGACATTTTCGGGCGCGGCAACTTTTTCCTGGAGCTTCAGGACCACGGGCTGGACCAGGACAAGCAGTTGCTGCCGCAAGCGGTCCGGCTCTCGCGCGACACCGGCATCCCGCTGGTGGCGACCAACGACGCGCACTACCTGCACCGCGAGGATGCGCTCTCGCACGACATCATGCTGTGCATACAGACCGGCAAGACGATCAACGATCCGAGCCGGATGCACTGGAAGACGCAGGACTTCTATCTGAAGTCGCGCGCCGAGATGATGCTGCTCTTCGGCGAGGTGGAGGAAGCGCTCGACCGCACGTGGGAAATCGCGCAGCGCTGCCGCATCAAGCTGGAGAAGGTCAAGGAGCCGTTCCCGAAGTTCGAGGTTCCGGCGGAGCACTCGACCGACACCTACTTCGAATACGTGGCGCGCAACGGATTCGAGACGCGGCGGACGCGCCTGGAAGCGCTGGCCGCGGCGGGCCGCCTGAAGCACGCGCTGCCGCAATACCTCGAGCGGCTGGACCGCGAGATCCGAATGATCCAGCAGATGAGGTTTGCGGGCTACTTCCTGATCGTGTGGGACTTCATCCGTTTCTCGAAATTGAAAGGGATTCCGGTGGGGCCGGGACGCGGGTCGGCCGCCGGCAGCCTGGTCAGCTACTCGATGGGCATCACGGACATAGACCCGCTCGAGTACGGGCTGCTGTTTGAGCGCTTCCTCAACCCGGAGCGCATCAGCATGCCCGATATCGACATCGACTTCTGCACGCGGCGGCGGGGCGAGGTGATCCAGTACGTCACCGAGAAGTACGGGCGCGAGCAGGTGGCGCAGATCATCACCATCGGCACGCTGGGCGCTCGGGCCGCCATCAAGGACGTGGGCCGCGTGCTGGAGATGAGCTTCAACGATGTGGACCGGCTCACCAAAATGGTCCCCAACGTCCTTAACATCTCGCTCGAGGACGCCCTCAAGATGGAGCCGGGCTTCGCCGCAGCGGCGCAGAAGGACGAGCGGGTGAAGCAGGTGCTGGAGGTGGCGCGCAAGCTCGAAGGCATGGCGCGCAACGCAGGGGTGCACGCCGCGGGCGTCGTGATTTCGCCGCAGCCGCTCAAGGAACTGGTCCCGCTCTACCGCACCAACAAAGAGGAAATCGTCACCCAGTACGACATGAACGGTCTCGAGAAGCTGGGGCTTCTCAAGATGGACTTCCTGGGGCTGACGACGCTGACGCTGATCCACGACGCGCTGGGATTGATCGAGAAGCATCGGGGCCAGAAGCTGGCGGTCGAGGACCTGCCGCTCGACGACGCGCCGACCTACCAGGTTTTCTCGAAGGGCTTCACCAGCGGGATCTTCCAGTTCGAGTCCTCTGGCATGCGCGACATTCTGCGCCGCTACCAGCCCAGCCGGATCGAGGACCTGTGCGCGCTGAACGCGCTGTACCGGCCGGGTCCGATACAGGGCGGCATGGTGGACGACTTCATCGAGCGCAAGCACGGCCGGCGTGCGGTGACGTACGATTTTCCGGAGCTGAAGGAGATCCTCGAGGAAACCTACGGCGTCATCGTTTACCAGGAGCAGGTGATGCAGATCGCCAACCGCCTGGCCGGGTATTCGCTCGGCGAAGCCGACATCCTGCGGCGCGCCATGGGCAAGAAGAAGGCCGAGGAGATGGGCAAACAGCGCGAGCGGTTCCTGGAGGGAGCGCTGGCGCGCGGGCACAACAAGAGGAAGGTCGAGAAGCAGTTCGAGTTGATGGAGCAGTTCGCGGGTTACGGATTCAACAAGTCGCACTCGGCGGCCTACGCCTACCTGGCCTATATCACCGCATACCTGAAGGCGCATTATCCGCTCGATTTCATGGCCGCGCTGCTGACTTCGGAAACCGGCAACACGGCCAAGGTGGTGAAGTACATCAACGAGTGCCGCGACATGGGCATCCAGGTGCTGCCGCCGGACGTGAATAAGAGCGACTGGAGCTTCACGCCCGACGGAAACGCGGTTCGCTTCGGGCTGGGCGCGATCAAGAGCCTGGGGCAGTCGGCGGTGGAATCGGTCCTGGCGGCGAGGCAGGCAGGCGGGCCGTTCAAGTCGCTGTACGATTTTTGCGAGCGCGTGGACCTGGGCGCGCTGAACAAGCGGATGATCGAGAGCCTGATCAAGGCGGGGGCGCTCGATTCGCTGGCGCCGGTGCGCGCGCAGCTATACGCGGCCGTCGAAGGCGCGATGGAGCTGGGGCAGAAGGCCTGGCGCGACCGGCAGAACGGCCAGGCGGGCCTTTTCGCGGCCATGTTCGGCGACACGCCACCCGAGAAGCCTCTGCCCGACCTCCCCGAGTGGAGCGCCGAGGAGCGCCTGACGGGCGAGAAAGAAGTGCTCGGCTTTTACGTCACCGGCCATCCGCTCGAGCAGTTCCGTGCCAAGATTGCGGACCTCGCTTCGCACCCCACGGACGGCCTCGAAGGCTTGGAACGCGGCGTCGAGGTTGCGCTGTGCGGGATCCTGACCGGCATCCAGCGGCGGCGCAACAAGGAAGGCAAGATCTGGGCTTCGATGCAACTGGAGGATCTCTCCGGCGCCATCGACGCGGTGCTGTTTGCGAACGGTTACGAGCGGCTGACGGAGCAACTGGTGGAGGACAAGGCGGTGCTGCTCAAAGGCCTGGTGCTGCCGGAGGAAGGCGCGCCGCCAAAGATCTCCATTCAGGAATTGGTGCCGCTCGAGCTGGCGGGCTTGTCGTTTCCGAGCCTGGTCTCGGTTCGCGTGCCGCTGGGCCGGCCGGACGATTTGCCGGCGGCGCTCGGCGAGCTGTTCCGGCGCAAGCCCGGCGAGACGTCGGTCCGGCTGAGGCTGGAGAAAGCGCGCGATTTTTCGCTGCTTCTGGACGTGGCGGAAAAGGTCCGGCCGGACCGCGAATTCCAGGCCGAAGTCGCGCGGCTGTGCGGAGCGGAGGCTTACGAAGTGCTGGCCAAGTGAGAGGCGGATCGCCGGTCAGGGCGCCGGCGCCACGGCGGACCCGCGCTCGAACAGGATGCGGTCGAGATCTCCCATTCGGATCGGCTTGGAGATGTAGCCGTCCATTCCGGCATCGAGGCACTTGTCGCTGTCGCCCCTCATGGTGTTCGCGGTTAGGGCGATGATCGGGACATGGGCGCTGGCGGGTCGCTCCTCGGCGCGAATGTGGTGCGCGGCCTCGATTTCGTCCCACTCTCCGGTTCGGCAAGCCATTTACGTTCAATAGGATAGGGAGGGAAAGGGGGGGCGGACGGCCAAGCCTAAGCCGGCACCATCGGCGTGTAGCACATAACAAACTTAAGTTTTAGCTATTGCAATATTCAAAAAAATGAGTTATACATTGACTAAATGAATCAACCGGAGGAGCGCTGATGACGGATTGGCAGGAACTGACGCATCTGACCCAGGGCCAGCCGATCATCGTCGAGCGAGTCAGGCTAGCCGGGAAGGATATCGTGATCGAAGGGTCGTTCGAACTGCCGCAATTGGCTAGGCTGAGCATGGAAGACCAGGTCTTTATCACGGCCTTTGTGCGGTCTCACGGGTCGATCAAGGAGATGGAACAGACCTTCGGCGTCAGTTACCCGACCATCAAGAGCCGGCTCAACCGGCTCGGAAACGCGCTCGAGTTCGTCGAGACCAACCCGACCCCATCGCGAAGCGAGATCCTGGAACGGCTCAAGAGCGGAGAAATCCCCGCGCAAGACGCCATCCGGGAGCTGGAGGCGCTGAAATGATCCCGCTGGTTGCCGCAGTGAGCATCCGCAACAAACGGAGCCGGGGCTTCCGGCTCTGGATTCCGCTGGCCCTGGTGTGGCTGTTGCTGCTGCCGGTCGTTTTGCTATTGCTGCCGGTAGTGTTCGTGGCTTGCTGGGCCGGCCGCATCGATCCCTTGCGGGCCTTGTCGGTCTTCTGGGAGATTCTGAGCGGCCTGAAGGGCGCCAACGTTGAGTTCGACGGCCGCGGGGCGACTGTCTTGATCCACGTCTTTTAGGGAGGAACCATGAGTGAACACCGGATGGAGGTTTTGCAGATGTTGGCCGAGGGCAAGATTACGGCCGAGGAGGCGGAGCGGTTGATCGCGGCGCTCGAGAAGGAGCAGCCGGCCTCCGCCAATGGCGGCTCCGAAGCGGGCCCCAAAGCCAAACCCAGGTACCTGCGAGTGGTGGTGGACTCCCAGAACGGCCACGGCGGCCACGGCCCGAGGCTGGTGAACATCCGCGTGCCGGTGCAGTTGCTTCGCGCCGGGGTGAAGCTGGCGAGCCTGATCCCCGCCCAGGCGCGCGACGAGGTCAACGACGCCATGCGCGAGCGCGGCGTGCATTTCGATCTCAGCCAGATCAAGCCCGAGAATCTGGAAGAGCTGATCGACCAGCTCAACGACCTCACCATTGACGTGGATGAGAGCCGCGGCCAGACCAAGGTCAAGGTATTCTGCGAGTGAGGAGATTTAGGATGCCACGTTTCAAACGGAACGCCGCGGCGGTTGCGCTGACGTTGCTATTCTGTGGCGCGATGGCCGGACAGGTCCCACAGCCCTCCGACCAGTTTCCCGATATCCCGAAGAACCTCAAACCGTACTTCATTGCGTTGTACGTGAAGGGCGCCAAGGCGGACCAGCCGCTAACCAAGGAGGAACGCGACGCGTTCATGCGGCAGCACACGGCCTACCTTCGCTCGCAGGTAGAGGCGGGGAAATACCTGCTGGTCGGCCCGCTCACGGACGACGGCCAGGTCCGCGGCATCGCCGTGATCCATGCGGCCTCGGCGGAGGAAGCGCGCGAGATCGCGAACGCCGACCCGGCCATCCTGAGCGGGCGGATGGCCATCGAGATCCACCCCGGAGTGCTGCCCGACCTCGGCTGCGTGCGGGTCGAGTACGCAGGCAGCGGAGGAAAGTAGGCGACCGTCCCTACGGCTGCGCGGGCATTCCCATGGCGGCCCACTCTTCGCGGGCGGGGCCGTAGACGCCGGGCACCTTCAGACCCGCCTGGCGCATCAGGACCGTCATCTGGCCGCGGTGGTGCGCCTGGTGCGTGATGAGCGCGACGAGCACCGCGCCTTTGGTCCAGGTCTGGCCGTACATGGGGATCTCGTCGGGGAGTTGCGCGTCGGTCCAGGCCGTCGTCACGGCTGCGGCAACGGCCTGCGCGCATTTCTCGTGGACCTCGGCGATAGCCGCCGCGCTCGACGGCGCGGCCCCGCCCGCCGTCACCGGGAACGGAACGCGGGCCTGCCCAAGGATCCCAGGCACGGAGGTCGTGATATGCCAGGCCAGAACGCCGAGCGTGCGGCCCTCGGGGTCGACCCGCTGGCCGAGCGAGCTGTCCGTGAGGTTGCGAAAGACCTTCAGGGTCGCGCCGGATTCGTAGGTCCAGCTCTTGATGAAATCACCGATGGTACAGAACATAGGGTAGCCTCCCCCCACCATGCTACGATAATGATTCCAGGCTCCGGGCTCCGTGCAATGGGCGGCTGCAAACCCCGCCAGGTCCGGAAGGAAGCAACGGTAGCGGTGCGGTCCGTGTGCCGCGGATCACCTGGGGCCTGGGTAAACTGCTCGTGGCTTGTGGCTCGTGGCCCGTTGATTCGACGAGCGACGGGCGACGAGCGACGGGCGACGAGCGACGAGCGTTATGTACCAGGTCATCGCCCGCAAATACCGGCCGCAGAACTTCTCCGAACTGGTCAACCAGGAACACGTCAAGACCACGCTGGCGCACGCCATCGAGCAGAACCGGATCGCGCACGGGTACATTTTCTCCGGCCAGCGGGGCACCGGCAAGACCACCGTGGCCCGCATCCTGGCGCGTTGCCTGAACTGCATTCAAGGCCCCACCGTCGCACCCTGCGGCGTATGCTCGAGCTGCACGGAGATCGCCGCCGGCAACGCCGTGGACGTGATCGAGATCGACGCGGCTTCTAACCGCGGCATCAACGAAATGCGCGAGCTGCGGGAGAACGTGCGCTACCGCCCCGCCCGCGACCGCTACAAGGTCTTCATCGTCGACGAGGCGCACCAGATCACCAGCGAGGCTTTCAACGCGCTGCTGAAGACGCTCGAGGAGCCGCCCGAGTGGGTGGTCTTCGTGCTGTGCACCACCGAGGCGCACAAGATTCCGGCCACCATCTCCTCGCGCTGCCAGCACTTCAGTTTCCGCTCGGTGGATTTCGACGAGATCGTCGCGCGCATGGAGTGGATCTGCGGCCAGGAAGGCATCCAGGCGGACGCGGAAGCGCTGGCGGTGTTGGCGCAGGCGGGCGAGGGCAGCGTGCGCGATTCGCTCTCGGCGCTCGACCAGGCCATCGCCTGTTGCGGCGCCACGCTCAAGGCGGCGGAGATCCGCGCGCTGCTGGGCGCATTCTCGCTCGATACGCTGGACCAGGTGACGCAGGCGCTCGGCGAATCGAGCTCGGCGCGCATGATCGAGATCGCCGACACGCTGGTGCGCAACGGGCATCACCTGCAGCACTTCGTGCGCGAGCTGGCGCGGTACTTCAGGAACCTGCTCGTCACCAAGATCGCCGGCGGCAACCCGCGGCTGATCGCGGCGTCGCGCGAGGAGCGGGCGCGGCTGGCCGAGATCGCGGCCGCGTTTTCCGAGCAGGACCTGACGCGTTACCTGCAACTCACCCTCGACCTGTTCCGCGACATGCAGTTCTCGCTGCAGCCGCGGTTGCACTTCGAGCTGGGGCTAATCCGGCTGGTGGAGGCGGGGAGGCTGATTTCGATCGAGGAGGCCCTGGCGAGCGCCGGAGGAGCGATCGCGCCGGTGAAGGCGAGCCCGCCACCGCCCGCTGCCGCTCCGGCTGCGACGGGTGGCCTGAAGGAGCGGCTCGCCGCGGCCTTGCGCGAGCTCGGCATGGCGTTCACGGCGGATGCGGTGGAGCATTCCGCGCTCGAAGAATCGGCGGGGCTCCTCCAGTTCACGACGCCGGCGGAATTCGAGCTGGCCATGCGGCCGGCCGACATTCAGAAGGCTCTCGATCATCTGAAGGCGGGCAAGCGGCGGATCAAGGTCGGTAAGGGTGAGGTTGCGCCCCCGGCGGCGCCGGCCGAAACCGCCCGGGCCGGCGAGGACGAGACCATGCAGCGCGCCCTGGCGCATCCCGAGGTGCAGCGCTTCCGCGAGGCTTTCCCGGATGCCGAGGTGCGCGTGGCGCGGAATCTCAAAGAATAGGCCACTAGCGAGTCTGCGGCGGTACCGTAGAGATAGGAGACTGAGGCCATGAAAATGCCCGGTGGTGGGAACATGCAGGCCATGATGAAACAGGCCCAGCAGATGCAGGAGAAGCTGCAACAGGAGATCGCCCTCATCCGCGTCGAGGCGACAGCCGGCGGCGGAATGGTCGCGGTCAAGATGGACGGCCAGAAGAACGTGCTGGGCGTGAAGATCGATCCCGAGGTGACGGGAGACGTCGAGATGCTGCAGGACATGGTGATGGCCGCGTTCAACGAAGCCGCCAAGAAGGTGGACGAGGAGGCGCGGCAGAAGATGAGTGGAATGCTGGGGGGCCTCGGTCTGCCGCCCGGTATGTTCTAGCGGCCCGCCCATGCCCGATTACGCCGAACCGCTCGCCCGCCTGATCCAGGAGTTCAAACGTCTGCCGGGCATCGGGCAGAAATCCGCGCAGCGACTCGCCTTTCACGTGCTGCGGACCCCGCGGGACGACGCCGAGCGCTTGGCGCAGGCGGTCCTGGACGTCAAGGACAAGCTGGGGCTGTGCGAGGTCTGCAACAACATCAGCGACAGCGAGCTGTGTCCGTTCTGCCGGGACGCGGGGCGCGACCCGTCGGTGATCTGCGTGGTCGGCGAGCCCTTCGACATCCTGCCGATCGAGACCACGCGCCAGTACTCGGGGCTGTACCATGTGCTGCACGGCTCGATTTCACCGCTGCGCGGCATCGGCCCGGAGCAGTTGAAGATTCACGGCCTGCTGCGGCGGCTGGAATCTGGCCAGACGCAGGAGATCATCCTGGCGACCAACCCGACCGTGGAAGGCGAAGCCACGGCCTCCTACCTTTCGAAGCTGCTGAAGCCGCTGGGAGTGAAGGTGACGCGGATCGCGATGGGCGTGCCCGTGGGCAGCGACCTGGAATTCGCGGACGAGGTCACGCTGACCAAGTCGTTCGAGAACCGGCGAGAGATGTGAGGCGCAGGACATGATCACGACGGGCAAGCAAAATCGGAACAGGCGGGCATGAAGTACTGTGCCGAGTGGCTGAAGTCGTTCATCACCGAGGTTCCGATCGGGTTCATCCCCGCGCCCGAGCCGTTCTGGAGTCCCTCGTGACGGACAAGATCAGACTGGACGAGAAGTTCGGCCTGTTCAGCGAGCGCTGGAGGCCGAAGGTGATCGCCAGGCTGAACGGCCAGGAGGTCAAGCTTGTCAAGGTGCAGGGCGAGTTTCCCTGGCATCGCCACGATACCGAAGACGAATTCTTCCTGGTATGGCGCGGCCGGTTTCGCGTCGAATTCCGCGACCGGGTGGTCGAGCTCGCAGAGGGCGACTGCATCGTGGTGCCGCGCGGAGTGGAGCACCGCACGTGCGCGGACGACGAGGCGCAGGTCATCTCCTTCGAGCCCGCGGGGGTGGTCAATACCGGCAACGTCACGGACGAGACGTTCACGGCTCCGGGCGGCGCTACAATTTGACGCTCACTTCCAGCCCATACGCTCGCGCAGGTGGGTGATGTGCGCGGTGTGATGCCGCGAGTGCCAGGCCAGGAAGACGGCGAGTTGCTCCACGGTCATCGGGCCGCGCTGGGAGTGGCGGAAGGCGCGCGTCCATTGCTCCTGTGTGAGACTGCGGAACAGCGCCACCGTGCGGCGCTGGAGGGCTTCGAACAGGTCGAGAGGGATTTCGAGGGGCAGCGTCGCGGCGTCTGGCAACTCCTGGTGGTAACCCTTGACCTCCGGCGTATCCTCCACCAGCGCCAGGTGGCAGCGGCAGTAACCGTGGGCGTGGCTGCTCGCCAGATGGTTGACGACCTGGCGGAGGGTCCAGCCGTCGGGGCGGTACGGGGTATCGAGTTGCGCATCATCGAGCCCGCGCACGGCCTCGCGGAGGCGCGCAGGCGATTCGTCCAGATCGCGAATGGCGTCGGCGATTGGAGTGCCGGTGGTCTCGGGGCCGATGGGATAGCGCGGGTCGGTCATTTGCGGATTGTGGCGCGGCGGCATCGGGGTCAAGAGCTACTGCTGTAACAGGTCAAGCCTATTGGAGCTTCCATTAGCGCCGAACTTCAGCGACGTCAGGCCCCACACCCCTGCAGTCTTCACTGCAAGCGCGTAGAGGGTGCCCTTTCCCTTTGGGCCTGAGATAGGATTTTCAAGGTCCGCCTTCCCGTTATCGGCTGTCATTTCCATCCCTCCCACGATGAACCATCCCGTCTTTATTGGCTTACCCAGGCGCTCGATGAGCTCTGCGTTGGACGTCGCGGTCACGACGGCCAGTCTGGTCGCATCGGAGGTGTTGAGGGCGACGATGGCGATAGTGGCACCGAGAAGCGCACATCCGAAGCATCCAGCCAGGAACGACTTCCAGTTGCGTCGGAGTGACCACCGTTGCCGAGCGCCCTTTCCCATTTCGCCTCTCACTTCCACCCCATCCGCTCCCGCAGCCTCGCGATGTGCGCCGCGTGGTGGCGGCAATGCCAGGCGTAACTCGAGGCCTGCTCCTCCATGGTCACCAGGCCGCGCTCGGAGTGGCGATAGGCGCGCTTCCATTGCTCCGGCGTGAGGCTGCGGAACAACTCCACCCAGCGGTGTTGCAGTCCCTCGAACACGCCGAGCGAGACTTCAACAGGCAGCGTGCGTGCGTCGGGCAGCTCCGCCCAGGCCTTCTCGTCGTACGACTTGACGGCCGGCGTGTCCTCGGTCAGCGCGAAACGAGTGCGGCAGTAGCCGTTCATGTGGCTGTCTACCATGTGATGTATCACCTGGCGGACGGTCCACCCGCCGGGGCGGTAGGGGGTGTCGAGTTGCCCATCGTCGAGCCCGCGGACGGCCTCGCGGAAGCGGGCGGGCGCGTCTTCGAGGTCGCGGAGCGATTCGGCGACGGGCGTATCGAGCGTCTCGGGGCCAATGGGATAGCGCAGGTCGGTCATGTCAGAATTCTATCGCAGTCGCGGCTTGCGGCCAGCCGCGCCTATACTCGAAGAAGTGACGCAACACGAGTACGAGCCGGGCCGGCCCATCGGCGTTTTCGATTCGGGAGTCGGCGGCCTGACGGTATTGAAAGCGCTCCGCCAGAGGCTTCCCCATCAGGATTTCCTGTACCTGGGTGACACGGCCCGCGTGCCCTATGGGCGCAAGCCGCGCGAGATGGTGCAGGAGTTCGCAAGCGAAGTGGTCGAGTTCCTGATCGGGAAAGGCGTGCAGGCGGTGGTGATCGCCTGTAACACGGCCTCGGCCTGCGCGCTGCCGGAGCTGGCCGAGCGGACGCCGGCGCCGGTCTGGGGCGTGATCGAACCAGGCGTGGAAGCGGCCTGCCGCATGACGCGCTCGGGCAGCGTGGGCGTGATCGGTACGAAGGGAACCATCGCCAGCGGCGCGTACCAGAAGCGCCTGGAAGCGCGCGGCCTGAAGGTCTGGGCGCAGGCGTGTCCCATGTTCGTGCACCTAGTGGAAGAAGGCCTGGCGGATTCGCCTGAGGCCGAGTTGATGGCGCGCTACTACCTGGGCCACCGCCCCCAGATCGACACGCTCATCCTGGGCTGCACGCATTATCCCGTACTGCACGAGGTGATCCAGCGTGTGACGGGCGGCTCGGTGTCCCTGGTCTCGAGCGCCGAGGTCACGGCCGAGATGGTTAAGCAGGCGCTGATGCCGGCGGCGGCGAACGGCGCGCCGGGGCGCATCACGCACTACGTCACGGGCGATGTGCTGGCTTACAAGCACACGGCCGAAGCGATCGGCGGTGTCGAAGGCGAGCTGATCCCGCTGGATGTGACCACGCTCGCGCGCGAGCAGCCGGAAGAGACGCCCTACCGTATCGTGTGACGCCGCCACGTGGGGCAGACCTCCAGGTCTGCGCGGGTCCTCCAGGACCCGCCGGGCCGACGTGGACGTCGGCCGCAGGACTGGAGTCCTGCCCCACCCCGGGCCGCTAGAAGTCGCGGACCGCGATGCTCCGCTCTCCGCCTTCCCAGACGGCCGCGCCCGCGTAGCCGGGAGCCGGTTCGAGATCGGCAACCCAGTAGCCGGGCTCGATGGGTAGGTCGATGCGGCGCAATCCCACTCCGATGCATTTCAGATAAGCCTCGCGCCGCGTCCAGATGCGGAGGAACGAGGCGGGATCGGCGGCGACGGCGGCGGCCTCCGCTTCGGGCAGGAAGCGCCGGGAGATGCTCGCGCCGTCAATGGCGCGAACTCGCTCGACGTCCACGCCGATCTCGGCGTCGAGCGTGACGGCGTAGAGCGCCAGGTCGCCCGAATCGGTCATGTTGAAGCGCACTCGCGAGCCGGCCAAGTACGGCTTTCCGTGTTCTCCGCGCGCGAAGCGCAGCTCGGCGGCGGGGACGCCGGTATAGCGTTCGAGGAGGCGTCGCAAGGCCGCGCGGCCCGCCACCCAGCGCTGCCGTATCTCCGGAAAACGGAAGCGCGCGGCGCGAGCGAGCTCCTCGGCGTCGAGCTCGGCGCCGTCGCCGCTCCAGCGGCTCAAGTCAACGCGCCAGATGTGCACTTCGCCAGGGTTCATCCCTAAATCGCTTCCAGCTCCTCTTCGAGCAACTGCTTCTGGTACAGGCCGGCGTAGTAGCCGCCGGCTTCGACCAGCGCGGCGTGCGTGCCCTGCTCGACGATGCGGCCGGCCGAGAGCACGACGATGCGACCGGCCTGGCGCACCGTGGACACGCGGTGCGAGATGAGGATGCTGGTGCGGCCGCGCATGATCTCCGCCAGGCCCTCGAGGATGCGCTCCTCGGTCATCGTGTCCACGCTGGCGAGGGCGTCGTCGAGAATCAGGATGCGCGGGTCGCGGAGGATTGCGCGGGCAATGGCGGTGCGCTGCTTCTGGCCGCCGGAGAGCGTGATGCCGCGCTCGCCCACCAGCGTGCGGTAGCCTTCGGGAAAGCCCTCGATGTCCGCGGTCAGGCCCGCCCGTTCCGCCGCGCGGCGGATTTGCTCCTCCGTGGCGCCCTCGACTCCGAAGGCGATGTTTTCGGCCAGCGTCGCGCTGAACAGGAACGTCTCTTGCGGGACGTAGCCGATCTGGCGGCGCAGTTCGGTTGGGGAAAGCTCGCGCAGGTCCGTGCCGCCGAGCAGCACCGAGCCCTGGGTTGGATCGAGGAGCCGCGGAATCAAGCGCACCAACATGGTCTTGCCGCTGCCGGTGTGGCCCACCACGGCCACGGTCTCGCCCTCGCGGATTTCGAGATCGACGCCGTCGAGCGCGCGGCCGGCGGAAACTTCGACGCTCACGCCCCGGAACTCGATCCCGCCCCGCGGCGGAACGGGTTTGGGAGAGAGGGGCGCGGCGATCGACGGGCGCTCGTCCAGGATCTGGCAGATGCGGCCGAGCGAGGCCGTGCCGCGCTGCATCAGGTTCACCACCCAGCCCATCGCGATCATGGGCCACACCAGGGAGCCCATATAGAGGTTGAACATCACGAAGCCGCCCAGCGAGATCTTCCCCGAAAGGACGCCGTACCCGCCGGCCCAGAGCACGATCAGGAAGGTGATGCCGATCATGATCTGCAGCATCGGCATGAACATGCTCGACACGCGGGCAAGCGCAAGGTTTTGCACGATGTAGTCGCGATTGAGCCGCTCGAACTGGCGCAGCTCGGCTTCCTCCTGGACGTAGGCGCGGATCACGCGCACGCCGGAAAGGTTCTCCTGCACGCGGCTGCTGATGTCGGAGAACATGGCCTGGATACGCTCGAAACGGTCGTGAATGATGCGGCCGAAATAGCTCACGGCCACGCTTACCACGGGCGCGGGCAGAATCGCGATCAGCGTCAGGCGCCAGTCGACGAACGCCATGACGGTCACGGAGAGAACGAAGGTCAGCGCGGTCTCGGTCCAGTACATCACGCCGGGGCCGAGCATCATCCGCACCGCGTTCAGATCGTTGGTGGCACGCGCCATGATGTCGCCGGTGCGGGTGCGCGAGTGGAAATCCGGAGACAGCTCGACCAAGTGGCCGAACAGGTCGTTGCGAAGCTCGTACTCGATGTCGCGGGAGATGCCGATGAGGATGACGCGCATCCAGTACTGGAACAGGCCCTTGACTGCGGAAAGTCCCACCAGGATGGCGCAGAGGTCGAAGATAACCCGCAGGGAGAAGCCGTGGTTGAGCGCGTCCATGCCGTCGCGGACGAGCAGGGGCAGGCCGGCGGCGGTGAGGTCTTTGAGGACCAGAGCGCCGAAGCCGAGCAGGAGTCCGCGGCGGTGACGGCGGTAGTATGGCCACAGCCGCCGCGCGGTTTCCCGCATCACAGACCGGCCCAATTGGCGAGTGTCTTGCTCCATTCCAAAAAGCACTGTTTCCGCCCGTCGCGGCTCCGCCACCAATCTTCTGGACGGAAAGCCCAGTCGGGCGCGGCCACCACGCGGAAGCGGTCGCGCGGCACCAGCCGGGCATAGATGCCCGCCGCACGGCGCGTGTGATAGTTGCTGGTCACTATGATAAACCGTCGCACGCGCAGGCGGTTTAGCTCCGGGACGATCTCGCCCGCCTCCGCCACGGTCGAGTGGCCGCGGATCGGAAACGAGAAGAACCACGCCGCGGGACGTCCGCGCCGGGTCGCGAATTCGATGGCCAGATCGCTCTCTTGGCGGCCATAGCAGCACGAAGTGCCGCTGACCAGGATCTTGGCAGCGTAGCCCTCCTCTACCAACCGGGCCGCCGTAAGAATGCGGTTGCCGCTATCGTCCCCCGCCAGCACGACCACCATGTCGGCCTGGAACGGCTCCTGCGATCTGACCAGAAAGCCGCCCAACGCGCGCAGCCACACCTGGTGGGAGAGGACAACGAGGACCAGAAGCGCGGCGGGCACGGCCCAGCGGAGTACGCGAACCTTCGGGGGCGCCAAGAACTATTCTTCGTCGGCGGAGTTGTCCGGGTCAAGGCGGCGCACCGCCTTCAGGCGCTGGTACAGGCGCTCGACCTCGGCTTCGTCTTCGGGCAGCAGCAGCCGGTACTTCGGAGAAGCGAGAGGCCTGCCTTCGCTCGCGAGCGGCAGCTCTTCGTTCCAGAACTTCCGGTACGGATGGCCGTCGATGAGCGCCTGGCGCGGATAGCGGCGCAGATGATGCAGGAGACTGTTGCCGGAATCTATGTCGCCCGGATAGATCAGCAGGATGCGCGATTGGTCGGCGAGCGTGAGACGGACGACCAGCGGCGAAAGCCAGCCGGTGTGGTCCACCCGGCGAATGTCCGCCCAGGGAATGCCGCGGCGGCCGATCACCAGGTACGCTTCCTGGATCTCAATGGGCGGTCGCGAAGCGAGAGCGAAGAGCAGCACGGCTGCGGTGGCCAGGAAGAGCGCGACGGCAGCGTAAGCCGGCATCCAGCTACGGCCGCACCAAGCCGTGAAAGCCCCCAGCAGAATCGCGGCCAGCCCCGCCTGCAGAAAGTGGCGCGAAGGTACGTACCGGCTCACTTTGCGCTTCCCCCTTCTCCATTCTAAGACTACGCCACGCGTCCGTGGGCGTCAATGTGCGGAAACACTCGGAGTGTCCTGGCGCGCGAGCGTAATCCCGCGCCAGACGTATCCTGCACCGCTCCATACGGTTGCAGCAGCCGCGACCCAGAAGAAGGGAGCCAGCGGCAGGTGCGCGAGGGCGAAAGCTCCCTTTGCCAGCGCCGTCACCGCAGCGAGAAGCTGGGAACAAGTGCTGATCTTGCCCCAGACGCTTGGAGGAAAATCACGGTGCGCGGTGAGGATCAGCGCCGCGCCGGCCATAACCAGGATCACGAGGTCCCGCCCGAAGATGAGAATCACCAGCCACCAGGGGACTGCGCCGCAAGCGCCCAGCGCAACATAGGACGCGCTCAGCAGCAGCTTGTCGGCGATCGGATCGAGATAGGCACCGAGCCGGGTCTGAAGGTTGAGGCGCCTCGCTGCCAGACCGTCCAGGCCGTCCGTGGCCGCGGCGACAAAAAAGATGGCCAGCGCCAGACGGAACCGTTGCTCCAGGATCGCGCGCACGGCCAGCGGCGCGAGCGCGATGCGCACGGCGGTCAGGATGTTGGCGAGATTGAGGTTCCGCATCGGCGCGGTGACACTCAGGATACCAATGCGCCGGCGACCCGCGTGGCGAGCTGATCGAAGGTGAGAATCTCGTACAGCGAGCTGTCGCTCATGATGCGGTGGACCAGCGCGGCGTGCATGGCGTGGCCCGCGCGCTCGGCGATCACGTGCCCCAGGAGCGGCCGGCCCAGCAGCGCCAGGTCGCCGATCAGGTCGAGCGCTTTATGGCGGCAGCATTCGTCGGCGAACCGCAGCCCTCCGGGGTTGAGCACGGTGCTGCCGTTGAAGCAGACCGCATTTTCGAGCGTAGCGCCGCGGATCAGCCCCATGTCCTTGAGCTGAGCGAGATCTCTCTCGAAGCCGAAAGTGCGCGCCGGCGCAAGCTCGGCCGCGTAGCGCTCCGGCGTTACCTCCATCTCGAGTGCTTGAGCACCCGCCAGCGGATGGCCGAAATCCGTCTCGCAGGTCAGGCGGAAGCTGTCCGCCGGCAGGATCGAGATGCGCTTGCCGCGGTCCTGGACCTCGACCGGCCGCCGAATCCTCAGATAGCGCCGCAGCCGCCGATGGTTCTGCCGGCCGGCGCGCTCGAGCAACTCGACAAACGGCAGACCGCTGCCATCGAGGATCGGCACTTCGAGGTTGTCGATCTCGACATAGGCGTTGTCGATGCCCATGCTGTAGAACACGCTGAGGAGGTGCTCGGTCGTCGAGATCAGCACGCCTTTCCGCATCAAGCTGGTGGCATAACTGACGCGCGCGACGTGCTCCCAGGTGGCCTGGACGGGGAAACGGTCCAGGTCCGTCCGCACGAAGACGATGCCCGTGGAGGGGGGCGCGGGCACAATCCGGATGCTCACCGGAACGCCGCTATGGAGGCCTACGCCGCTTGTCTGGACGGGCCGTTGAACGGTGGTTTCAAATCGCAAGGCACCCTTGCCAAAGCAATCGACGCCCCAAACGTAAGTGATTGTTTCTAGGTATATTATAGCTTGCGGCACTGTGACCAAAAAGCCACACTCTGTAACAAGATTGCAACCGGGACGGTCGCGACCTACCCTTCTTCCATTTCCAGGAAGCGCTCGGCTTCGATGGCGGCCATGCAGCCTGCGCCGGCGGCGGTGATGGCCTGGCGGTAGACGCGGTCCTGGACGTCGCCGGCATGGAAGACCCCGGGGATGTTGGTGCGGGCGCCGCCGTGGGAGACGATGTAGCCTTCGGGATCGAGCTCGATCTGGCCGCGGAACGGCGCCGTGTTGGGGTCGTGGCCGATGGCGACAAAGAAGCCGTCCACCTCCTGCCGCCACTGTCTTCCGGTCTTCACGTCCCGCAGCAGGGCGCCGGTGACGCGGCCCAGCGCGACGTCCTCGATCTGGTCGACCACGGTGCGCGGCTGCCACTTGATTTTGGGGTTGGCGCGGGCGCGGTCGAGCATGATTTTCGAGGCGCGGAACTGGTCGCGCCGGTGGATTAGCGTGACTTCCGAGCCAAAGCGCGTGAGGAAGTTGGCCTCCTCCATGGCCGAATCGCCGCCGCCAACCACCATGATCTTCTTCCCGCGGAAAAAGAAGCCGTCGCAGGTGGCGCAGGTGCTGACGCCGTGGCCCACCAGCTCCCGTTCCCCCTCGACGCCGAGCCAGCGCGCCGAGGCGCCGGCGGCGATGATCACCGTGCGGGTCTCGGTCCATTCGCCGTCGATATTGAGGCGGAAGGGGCGCTGGGACAGGCTGGCTTCGTCCACGGTGCCATGCACGTACTCGGCTCCGAAGTGCTCCGCCTGCCGGCGTATGTTCTCCACCAGCACCGGGCCGTCGATGCCCTCGGGGAAACCGGGGAAGTTCTCGACCAGCGTGGTGAGCGAAAGCTGGCCGCCGGGATGGCGCCCCGTGACGACCAGCGGTTTCAGGTTCGCGCGCGCCGCGTAGACGGCCGCGGTGTTTCCGGCGCAGCCCGCGCCGACGATGACGACGTTACGCATAGGCGAAAGGGGATCCGATTCCAGTGTAACCCGCTACGTGAGCGCGGAGACGATGCGGTAGGCGAGGAAGGCGCCGCCATAGGCGAGCAGGGTCATGTAGGTGAACTGGATGAGCGGCCACTTCCAGCCGCCGGTCTCCCGGCGCACCACGGCAATGGTGGACATACACTGCATGGCGAAGGCGAAAAACACCAGTAGCGCGACGGCGCCCGCGGGAGTCAGGTCGCGCCGCAAGGCCTGCTGCAGGCCGCGGGACCTCGCGTCCGGTTCCATGCCGTAGAGCGTGCCCAGCGTGCCTACGATCACCTCGCGCGCCGCCAGCGACGTGATCAGCCCGACGCCGATCTTCCAGTTGAAGCCGAGCGGCCGGATCGCGGGTTCGATCGCATGTCCCACCCTTCCAGCGAAACTGTGCTCGACCGCCGGCAGCTTGCCGTGAACCAGCGGCAGGTGGGCGAAGATCCACAGCACAATGGCGACGGCGAGGATCACCGTGCCCGCGCGGCGCAGGAAGATCTTGGAACGGTCCAGGAGGCGCAGGCCCAGGGAGCGGAGCGTGGGCCGGCGGTAGGGCGGCATCTCGAGCACGAAGGCCCCCCGCTCGCTTTTGAGGATGGACGATTTGAGCACGCGCGCGGTGGCGAAGGCCGCCAGGAACCCGAGCAGGTAGAGGCCCAGCATCGCGGTGGCGCGGGTGCCGAGCAGCGGCCCCAGCACCTGCCGCTCGGGCAAAAACGCGGCGATGATGAGCGTGTAGACCGGCAGGCGCGCCGAGCAGGTCATCAGCGGCGCGATCAGGATGGTGGCCGTGCGGTCGCGCTTGTTCTCGATGGTGCGCGTGGCCAGGATCGCCGGCACCGCGCAGGCGTACGCCGAGAGCAGCGGGATGAACGATTTCCCTTGCAATCCGACGCGGGCCATGGTGCGGTCGGCGATGAGCGCGGCGCGCGCCAGGTAGCCCGAATCCTCGAGGATTCCGATGAACAGGAACAGCACCAGAATCTGGGGCAGGAACACCAGCACCGAACCGACGCCGCTCCAGACGCCCTCGATGAGCAGCGAGCGGAAAGGCGAAGCCGGCAGCGCCGCGCCCACCACATTGCCCGACCAGGTGATGAACGTCTGTACGCCGTCCATCAGCGGGCGCGCCCAGGCAAAGATGGCCTGAAAGACGGTGACCACGACCAGCACGAAAATCAGCGGGCCCCAGACGGGATGCAGAAAGACGGCATCCAGACGGCGCGTCCACAGGGGCGGAGCGGGCGGCTGGTAAGAGGCGTGCTTGCCCAGGCGGGCCGCCCAGGCGCGGCATTTCGGAACGGTCTCGAGGGCGGAGGCATCCACCGGCGCCGGCGGCGCGCTGCGTTCCGCCAGGAAATCCCAAACCCCCTCGAGGCCTTCATCGCGCGCGGCGCTGGCCAGCACGACCGGGGCGCCGAGCTGGCGCGAGAGCGCCTGAACGTCGATCTCGCCGCCGCGCGCCTTCAGATCGTCCGCCATGTTGAGGATGACGATGGTCGGCAGTCCCAGCGCCAGGACGGGCGCGGCGAGCATCAGATGGCGGCCGAGGTTGGTGGAATCGAGAATCAGCAGCACGGCGTCGGGCCGCGGGAAATCGGGCATCGTGCCGGTGAGGATGTCGTGGGCGACCTGCTCGTCCTCGGAGCGCGGCGAGAGGCTGTAGACGCCGGGAAGATCGACGAGAGTGATTTCGCGGCCACTGTCCAGCGTGGCGCTGCCCACCCGTTGCTCGACGGTGACGCCGGGGTAGTTGGCGACCTTCTGCCGCAGGCCGGTGAGCCGGTTGAAGAGGGTGGACTTGCCGGAATTGGGAGGACCGATGATCGCGACTACGCCGGCGCTGTTGCCGGTGGTGACGGGGTGCAGCCCCACCAGTGCGCAATCGTCGCAACCGCTCATGGCTCGGAGGAAGGAGCGCGGAGGATCAGGCGCGAGGCCGTCTCGCGTCGCAAAGCGATTTCGGCGCCGTCCACACGAAACACGCGCGGGTCGCCTCCCGGAGCGCTGCCCGCCGCGACCACCGGGCTGCCGGGGAGGAATCCGAGCTCCATCAGCCGCTGCGAGATGTCCGCGGGCAGATCGATGCGATCGAGCACGCCATGTTCGCCGCGGCGAAGTTCCATGAGACTCGGACGGCCGTTGCCACTCAGTTGCATCACAGGTCAGTATGACCCTCCCAGGGCCGCCCTGTCAAGCAGATCGAAAACTCCGAGAGTACTAGGGGATGACACCGAGTTGCAGGTGGGGGGAAGGCAGCCATCAGCCGTCAGCCAGCCAGCATCGGCGAGGATACCTGCAAGCGTAGTGCGGCGTAATTAAGGACCTATATGCAGGATGCTGCCAGAGGGGCTTCTTGTGGCGCACGCACTCTTGCGTGCCGCGTCGAGACTCTTCTCGACGCCCAGGTGTCGGCCCGAGTGCCGACACGGCAGGCTGAAGCCCGCGCCACGCGGTCGCGAATATCCGTCAATCTGCATGCCGCACTACACTAGGCTGTGAATGGTGCGGTTCCTTCTTCTCGGTTTGCTCTCGACTTGGCCGACGCTGGCCGCGCCCGGGCCGCCTTATGTTAGGCTCGCGGGGAACGCCGTGCTGTTAGAGGAGGAGCCTCTGCCGGTTTGGGCGCACGCGCATCGCGCCTTGGTTCTCTGGGTCTTGGCTCCTGCGGACAAACCGCTGCAGGACGCTTCCCCGGAGGAAGACCAGGAAGACGCCTACACGTGTCCGGAGCAGACGCTAGGCCACTACTACCGCGCCCCGACTCGTGTCTCTCTGGCTGACACACAGTCGAGGCGCGTCCTCAATACGGTGCGGGTGACGCTCGGTAACGGCGAGGACGAGTACGATATTCTATTCCGGATCCGGCCTGGCCATTTCTACGAGGTTCGCGGCCCGCTCATCCGTGGCGCCGGGAAGCCGCACATTCTCGCCCTTAGAGACTTCAACGGGGATGGAAAAGCCCTGGAATTCGCGTTCTATGTTAAGGAGAGCTGCAACGAGCCCCTGACGATGGTGCTGGGCTACAGCCAGCGCCAGGACCGCGTGATCGTCTACGAATTCCTGATTCACAGCAATCTGCCTGGCGAAGCCGATTCGCAAGTGTGGATGTATGGGTTCACCTCCAGGAAGCCGGTCGCCCAGCTGCATTGGCGCTACGAGGATTGGTACAACTCCGGCCGGCACCTTGAATACGACTTTCGCTATGTCCCTGAGCGAGAGTGTTTCGAAGGGACTGTGCTGATCACCGATCCGGAGGGCGCCCCGCCCACCCGCAGGCGGTGACTGATGGCTGATGGCTGAAGGCTGACGGCTGTTCTCTGCTACAATTCCTGCGATGCTTGCGGGAAGCCCACAGCAGTCGTATTCGCGCGAGGAGGCCCGCCGGGTCCTGGGGATCTCGGAGCGGCAGTTGCGCGGGTGGGAGCGCCAGGAGCTGGTGCCGCGCCTGGAGCAGTTCGCGTTCGCGGACCTCATCGCGCTGCGTTCGTTGCAGAAGCTGCGCGCGGACCGCGTGGCGCCGGCGCGCATCCGCAGCGCCGTGCGCGCGCTGCGCCAGAAACTCCACGGCGTCGAGAATCCGCTCAAGGAAGTGAAGGTCTTCTGCGAAGGGCGCAAGGTTGCGGTGCTCGTCGATGGGCAGAAGATGGAGGCGGTTTCGGGTCAGCTCCTGCTGGATTTCGACCGGAAGGAGTTGACGACGCTGCTCGCGTTCCCACCCGAAGGACGCGGGCGTGCGGCCGTTTCCGACGCGAAGACGCGGGAAGCCGAAGCGTGGTTCGAGAAGGGGCTCGAACTGGAGCAGACCGGGGCGCCGCCGGAGGAGATCGTCGCGGCGTACCAGCGCGCCCTGGAACTCGACCCGTCCTCGGCGGGCGCGGCCGTAAACCTGGGCACCGTCTACTTTCACCTACGGCGGTGGGAAGAGGCCGAACGCGTCTACCTCCGGGCGCTCGAGATCGATGCGACCTATGCGCTGGCCCACTTCGACCTGGGCAACCTGTTCGACGAGCGCGGCGATCCGGAGCGCGCCGAGCACCACTACCAGGCCGCGCTCAAGATCAATCCGAATTACGCCGACGCGCACTACAACCTGGCGTTGCTTTCGCAAACGCGCGGCGACGTCATGAAGGCCGTGCGGCATTGGAAGGCCTATCTGAAGCTGGATGCCGCCAGCTCGTGGGCCGCGATCGCCCGGCGCGAGCTCGACAAGCTGCGCCGCGCGACGGTTGTGCCGGGGGCGAGGCCAACGGGCGCGGAGAGCGTATCGTGAGCATGACAGGCCGGAGGCCTGTCCCACAGCGCAGTGTATCCTGGTGAGGTAGGACAAGGGGGTACCGCGTGGGCCGCATCCTGCTTGCGTTCCGCAGCTTTTTCGGCATTCTGTTCCAGGGCGCGCTTCCCGCCGAGGCCGCCAAGGCGCTCGGACTGAGCAAGACCGTCGCGGCGCCCAAGCCCGCCGAACCTCCGCCGGATCACGTCGACGGCGCGGTTGGTCTCCTGGGAATTCTTCAGCGCGATGCGCGGCTGGTGGATTTTCTGATGGAAGACATTTCGGGCTACGACGACGATCAGGTGGGCGCGGCGGTCAGAAGCGTACACGATCAGTGCCGCGATTCACTGCTTCGCTACGTGAGCCTGACGCCGGTGATCGACGCCGTCGAGGGTGCGTATACGAGTGTCGGAGCGCTGCCAGCGGCGGAGCGGGGGTGGCTCGTGAAGTTCATCGGTAACGTCCCCGCGCAGCCGCCCGATGGCGGAACGTTGCGGCACAAGGGCTGGCGCGTGGAGAAGACCGGGCTTCCGGCGCCGCGCCGCGGCGCGCGAGTCATCGCTCCCGCTGAAATCGAGGTTGAATAGGGGCAGAGTGGCCAAGCCATCCAAAGCGCAGTTCGTCATCGGCATCGACCTCGGGACCACCAACTCGGCGCTGGCGTATGTTCCCCTGGCGGAGGGCGACCCGTTGTCGGTGACACCGGCCAGCCTGTTCGCGATCGCGCAGGTGGTGAACCCGGGCGAGGTGCGCGAGGAAGCGCTGCTGCCGTCGTTCCTGTTTCTGCCTGGGGCGGCCGATTTTCCCGCGGGCTCGCTGGCGCTGCCGTGGAAGGCAGACCAGGACTTTGTTGTTGGGGCTTTGGCGCAGAAGCGCGGAGTCGAGAATCCGGGCCGGCTGGTGTCTTCGGCGAAGTCGTGGCTCTGCCATTCGGGCGTCGACCGCACGGCGGCGATCCTTCCCGCCAACGCGCCCGAGGGCGTGCAGAAGGTTTCACCGGTGGAAGCCTCGCTACGCTATCTGGACCACATGCGCAACGCCTGGAACCACGCGCATCCGGAGGCGCCGTTCGAAAAGCAGCAGGTGCTGGTTACGGTGCCGGCTTCCTTCGACGCGGTGGCGCGCGAGCTGACCGAGCAGGCGGCCCACGGCGCGGGCATCAAGGATGCGAGCCTGCTCGAAGAGCCGCAGGCGGCCTTCTACGCCTGGATCGAGCGGCACCCGGACTGGCGCGAGCGCGTGAAGGTGGGCGACCTCATCTTGGTGGTCGATATCGGCGGGGGCACCACCGACTTCACGCTCATCGCCGTGACGGAGCGCGAGGGCGAGCTGGAGCTCGAGCGCGTGGCCATCGGCGAGCACATTCTGCTGGGCGGTGATAACATCGACCTGGCGCTGGCCCGCTCCATCGAGCACCAGCTTGCGGCGAAGAACGTGCGCCTTGACACGCTCCAGCTTCACGCGCTGTGGCAGAACTGCCGCATCGGAAAAGAGAAGCTGCTCGAAGAAGGCAACGACGCGAGCGACTACCCGGTGACGGTGCTCGGCAAGGGCACGGGCGTGGTCGGCGGGACGATTCGCGCCAAGCTGCAGCGCGCGGATCTGGAGCGCATCCTGCGGGATGGATTCTTCCCGGTGGTCTCGAGCCAGGAGATGCCGCAGGGGGCGCGGCGCGCCGGGTTGCAGGAACTGGGGCTGCCGTATGCAGCCGATGCCGCGGTGACGCGGCACATGGCGCGGTTCCTGCGGCAGCACGCTTCGGCGGCGCAGCATAGTTCGGTGCGGAGAGGTCCGAGCGGCCTCGCCTGCCCGACGCACGTGCTGTTCAACGGCGGCGTGCTGCGCGCGCAGTTGATCCGCGAGCGCCTGGTTTCGACGCTCGACGCGTGGCTGAAGGAAGAAGGCATGCCGGCGGTACTCCCGCTCACGGGCGAGGACCTGATGCACGCGGTGGCGCGCGGCGCGGCAACCTACGGGCTGGCGCGGCAGGGCCGCGGCGTGCGCATCCGCGGCGGCGTGGCCAGGACTTACTACGTCGGCATCGAGAGCGCCATGCCGGCGGTGCCAGGTGTCCCCGCTCCGGTCAAGGCGCTCACGGTAGTCCCCTTCGGCATGGAGGAAAGCACCGGCGCGCGCATCCCGGACCGCGAATTCGGCTTGGCGATCGGCCAGCCGGCCGAGTTCCGCTTCTTCTCTTCCACCGCCCGCAAGGACGACGCCGTGGGCGCGATGATCGAGGACCTGCGCGACGAGCTCGAAGAACTGGCGCCGATGGATGTGACGCTTCCGGCCGAGGGCGCGAACGCGGGCGAAGTCGTGCCGGTGTCGCTCGAGACCGAGGTCACCGGGACGGGCCTCCTGCAACTATGGTGCGTGGCCCGCGACGGTCGCCGCTGGAAACTGGAATTCAACGTGAGGGAGCGCGTCTCGGCGGCATGAAAATCGGCATCGACCTGGGGACCACCAACTCCGCGGTGGCCTATATCGACCCGCGCGAAGCCGAGGACTCCGCATTCCCGCCCATCCACATCCTGCCCATTCCGCAGTACGTAGCTCCGGAGACGGTCGAGGAGCGGCGAACATTTCCGTCGTTCCTGTTTTTGGGCGACCGGGAATATGTGGGCGTCTACGCGCGCGACCAGGGTGCGCTGGTTCCCACGCGGCTGGTCCATTCGGTGAAGTCGTGGCTCTCGAACCCGGACGTGGACCGCACCGCCAAGATCCTGCCGTGGGATTCGCAGGAGACGGGGCGCGTGCTCTCGCCGGTCGAGGTTTCGGCCAAGTACCTGGCGCACATGCGCGAGGCGTGGGAGCGGAAGATGGGCACGCCGTTCGCCGAGCAGGACGTCGCCCTCACCGTGCCCGCCTCCTTCGACGAGGAAGCGCGCGAGTTGACGGTCGAGGCGGCCGCGCAGGCGGGCCTGCCGCGCCTCACGCTGCTCGAAGAGCCCGCCGCGGCCTTCTACTCCTGGATCGCAAACCACCTGGCGCAATCGCGCCAGAACCTGTTCGATGGCCAGGTGGTGCTGGTGGTGGACGTCGGCGGCGGCACGTCGGACTTCACGCTGATCCGCGTGTCGCGCGCCGAGGACCGCGTCGAATTCACGCGCACGGCGGTGGGGCGCCACCTGCTGTTGGGCGGCGACAACCTGGACCTGACGCTGGCCTGGCTCGTAGAGAGCAAGATCGGCGCGCCGCTTTCCATCCGCCAGCGCAACGCGGTGCGGAGGCAGTGCACGGCGGCCAAGGAGCGGCTGCTTTCGGATGCCAACCTGGCGAGCGTCGAAGTGACGGTGGTGGGCGCGGGCACGTCGCTCGTCGGAGGCGTGAAGAGGACCGAGATCCTGCGCGAGGAAGCGCTGGAACTGGCGCTCGAAGGGTTCCTGCCCTTCTGCAATCTCGCCGACAAACCCCAGGAGGAGAAGCGGAGCCTCTTTCGCGAACTGGGGCTGCCCTATGTCTCCGACCCAGCGGTGACGCGGCACCTGGCGGCGTTCCTCAGCGGCGCGGCCGAGTACGCGCCCAACGGCGTCGACGCGATTCTGTTCAACGGCGGCTTCTTCATTCCGGATGTCTGCCGCGAGCGCGTAGCCGAGGTGGTCGAGCGATGGTACGGCCGGCGGCCGGTGGTTTTCGAGAACCGCGATCTGGACCTAGCGGTGGCCGTCGGCGCGGCGTATCACTCCTTCGCGCGGAGCGGCGGAGCGGGTGTGCTGGTGCGCGGCGGCCTGCCGCGCGCCTACTACATCGGGATCGGTTCGGAAGCGGGCGCCGGAGCGCGCGCGGTGTGCCTGGTGCCGCGCGGCACCGAAGAAGGCGCCTCGCTCGATCTCGATCTCGAGAACCTGCAACTGGTGGCCAACCGGCCGGTGTCGTTCCGCCTCTACAGCTCGCTCACGCGCACCGAGGACGCGCTCGGCCAGGTGGTGGAAATCGAAGCCGAATTCCACACGCACGCGCCGCTCTACGCGGTAATCCGCTTCGGCAAGCGCACGGGCGAGAAGCTGATTCCGGTGAAGCTGGGCGCGCGGCTGACCGAGATTGGGACGCTCGAGATCTGGGCCGAATCGAAGATCAGCGAGCATCGCTGGCGGCTGCAATTCGAGTTGCGGAAGAAGGCCGCGGAGGCCGACGTGTCGCGCCGTCCCGCGGCGGTGATTAGCGAGGAGGCCGTGGAGCGCGCGAAGGGGCTGATCCGCGCCGCGTTCGCACCGGCGGTTGAAGCGCCCGCGCCGCCCGAGGAGTTGCCCGCAAAACTGGAACAAGCGCTCGGCCTGGGCAAGAATTCCTGGCCGCTGGGCACGGTGCGGCAGCTTGCCGACGTGCTGCTCGAAGCGGCCGAGGGCCGCAAGCTCGCGGCCGCCTACGAGCTGCGCTGGCTCAATCTGACAGGCTTCTGTCTGCGGCCGGGCTTCGGCTATCCGGGCGACGACTTTCGCATCGAGCAGGCGCGCCGCGTCTACGCCGCCGGACTCGCATTCGCAAACCGCATGGAGAACGAGGTGCAGTGGTGGGTTTTCTGGGGGCGCGTGGCCGGAGGACTGAACCGCAACCAACAGGTCGACGTTTTCCAGCGGCTCGCGGCCACGCTGCTGCCGCGCGCCGCCAAGCGCCAGAGGGTGAACAGCAGCCTGCTGCGCGAGATGTGGCGCACGGCGGCGAGCCTCGAGCTGCTGCCGATGCAGACCAAAATCGAGCTGGGCGACGCGCTGGCCGCGCGCGTCAAGACGGGAGAGGCCGGCGACAGCGATTTCTGGTGCCTGACGCGGCTGGGCGCGCGCGCGCTGTTCTACGGTCCCGCGAACCAGGTGGTCCCGGCGACCGCAGCGGCGCGTTGGGTGCAGGCTCTGCTGCCGCTCGAGCGGGCGGCGGAGGCCGTGGTCACCATCGCGCGGCGCACCGGCGATCCCGTGCGCGACCTCTCGCCCGCCGTGATCGAGCAGGTGCGGCAGAGCGTCGCGAAGCGGCCGGACGCCGAGCGGCTGGCCGCCATCCTCGAAGGCGAGGAGGCGCTCGATTCCGGCACGCTCGACCGCATGTTCGGCGAAGAGCTGCCCTCCGGTCTGGTGTTCGCCAATGAACGAGCTGGAACTACTTAAGCGCATCGCGGCGCGGGCGCCCGGTCACGGCCTAGCCCTGGGCATCGGCGACGATTGCGCCATCTACCGGCCGCGCGGCGCCGCCGAAGACCTGCTGTTCACCACGGACATGACGATCGAGGGCGTCCACTTCCGCCGCGAGACCCATCCACCCGAGGCGCTGGGCTGGAAGACGCTGGCGCGCGGGCTGAGCGACATTGCGGCCATGGGCGGCACGCCGCGGTTCTGCCTTCTCTCGCTGGCCATCGCGCCGTGGGCGGACGAGCGCTGGATCGACCGGTTCTACGGCGGGCTTCTGCTTCTGGCGCGGAAATACGGCGTGGCGCTCGCGGGCGGCGACTTGGCACACGCGGAGCGCGTGGCGTGCGACATCGTGGTCTGCGGCAGCGTGGCGCGTGGCAAGGCGCTGCGGCGCGACGGCGCGCGGCCGGGCGACCACATCTACGTGTCGGGAAGGCTCGGCGGATCGGCGCTGGGCCTCCAAACCAGCTCGGGCGCCGCGTGGAAGAAGCACCTCAAACCCGAGCCGCGAATCGCGCTGGGCCGGTTCGTGCGCGAGAAACTGCGCGCGACCGCGTGCATGGACCTGAGCGACGGCCTCTCGCTCGATCTCTACCGTCTGTGCCAGGCGTCGGGAGTCGCGGCCCAGCTCGATGGTCCGATCCCAATCTTCCGCGGCGCCACGCTCGATCAGGCTCTCGATGGCGGCGAGGACTACGAGCTGCTGTTCACCGTGCGCCCGCGCGTGCAGGTGCCGCGCTCGTTCGAGGGCCTGCCCCTGGCGCGCATCGGCACGATTCGCGAAGGCCGGCCGGGTTGGGTAGAGGTCGAAGGTCGTCCGCTTCCGCCGCGTGGGTACGACCATTTCCGCGCGGAGTGAATTCAGCGCGTGCCGGCCAAAAGCCGGACCGTAGCCGGCGCCCACTTCCCAAGGCGGCTGAGGAGATGTTCCATGCTGACTCCTCGGGCCACTGCCTGGGCGGCGATCTTTTCGCGCAGCAACTCCTCGTTCAAGTAGAACTGGCCCACGAGGAACTCGTCCGGAGTCAGCACGTCGAGGTCATTCGGCTTCACGGACTCGGCCGGGAAGTGCCGCACATTTTCGGTGACGATGGCGTGTGCGCCGCAGCGAACGGCCGCGGCCAGGACGTGCCGATCCTTTGGGTCATTGGTCATCGAGGCGACCAGGCGTTCGTAGCCAGTGACCCTGGCGTCCTCGACGGCGGTATCCATCGCGGTGATCCGGCGGGTGGCCTGTGCCTCCGTGTAGCCCATTCGCGCGAGCGTCGAGCGCAGTTCCCGGAAGATGTCGTCGCTCCAGCGAGGGCTGTAGAACGCTGGGTCTTCGGCCAGCCGCAGCAGCGTGTCGCAGAGCGGCATCGGCGCCAACACGCAGGTATCGAGCACAGCAATGTACTGGTTACCCTGCACGATCATCCGGCGGTTCCAGATCGTACAGGCCGTCTTCGGCTTCGGCACGCGTCAGGTCATCCAGGATCTGGCGACGCTTTGAGTCCCGCTTAGCCTTGTATGCCAGGAGGTCCTGGACATAAACGCGCCGGTGAGTCCCAACCATATGGTGCGGGATTTCGTCGCGCTCCAGAAGCTTGATCAGGAATTGGCGCGACACCCCCAGCATCCGCGCAGCCTCGACCGTGGTTGACTGCGCGTCGTTCTGAACGATGGCGACCGACTGCCCCTCGCAGAGGTCGGCCCACAACTTCACCAGGAATTCGTGGAACGAAGCGGGGAGGCTCTGGGCCTTGCCGTCGGGACCGACCAGCCTGGCGCGGCTACGCTGGATTTTCTGGTATAGCTCCAGTACCTGCCGCTGGTCGGCCTTAGAGAGCGCAACGGGTATCCCGGTCTTTTCTTGGGTGGGCATCGAAGCCTCCATGATCCAGTATACGCTATATCTGACTTAAATGCTATATGTGACGCCTCGCGGCCGTCCAGCACCTTTCCGTAGCGCTAGACTGGGATCATCAGAGGAGACCCTCCATGAAAAGACTGCTCTTCACCCTTTCGCTGACCGCAGTGTGCGCTTCCGCACAGTACAAGCTCGAATCCGCGGGCGCGCCGCCATCCGAGGTGGCCCCCGCCATTCGCGACGCTCTTCAGAAGGACGGCGCGAAGATCGCCGGCCCGAACGGCACCGTGTGCGAAGTGTGGCTCCGAACCCAGGTGCCGGCCGCGGCGAACTCGGAGCAGAACGTTTCCTTCACCGACATCGCGCAGGGCACGCTGGTGGGCGTCGTTCGCTTCCCCGTCAAGGGCACGGACCGGCGCGGCCAGTCGATCCAGCCGGGCGTGTACACGCTGCGCCTGAGTTTCTATCCGGCCGACGGCGCGCACCAGGGAGTCGCGCAGACGCGCGATTTTTTGTTGATGTCGCCCGCGGCAACCGATACCGATTCGAACGCGACGCCCGCTTTCGATCAACTGGTGGCCATGAGCAAGAAGGCGTCCGGCGTCCCGCACCCGGCGGTTCTGAATTGCTGGAAGCCCGATTCGCCCGGCCCCGCCGCGCTCAAACAGGAAGGCGCGGACTGGGTGCTCTACGGCGCTATCGGCGACCGGCCCATCGCGCTCATCGTGGTGGGAACGTACCAGAGTTAGGTGGTGTCTGAAAGGTGCGCCGATGCCGGCGGAGCCCTCGCGTTCACCGCAGACTCCGAACTCTATCTCCAACCCCCTCCAGCGCTTCCACAACTCTGCCCTGCCCGGCCGGCTCCGCCCCCGCGACAATCAATCGTGTGCGGGACAACTTCCACAGCATCAATCGATTACAGCCAGTCATACCAAAAAACAAAACGAAGCCAATCCCGCATTCGGACAGTCCCGCGCCGCCGCACCCAGAGTTAGCGGCAGCCGCCCGCCTGCGGTATCCTGGACGTTTACCCCAGGGCGTCATGCGGCAACTCAGGTATTCTACACGCGGCGGGATCGTAGTCACGCGGACCCTCTCCAAGGCCCCGTACAAGAGGGGTCTGAAGCACCTGCTGCACGAGCTCGACACCCAGCGCGGCTTCTACCTCTCTTCCGGATACGAGTATCCGGGGCGGTACTCGCGCTGGGACATCGCCTCGGTGCGGCCGATGCTCGAGATCGTTGCTTACGGCCGCGCGATGGAATTCCGTCCGCTGAACCAGCGCGGCGAAATCCTCAACCGGATGCTGCTCGACGTGCTGGCGCCGCACCCGCATTGGGAATCGCTGGCTCTCGACGGGGGCGCGCTCCGCGGCCGGTTGCGGCCCCTGCCGGCGCTGTTTCCGGAAGAGGAGCGCAGCAAGCAGCCGTCGGCGTTCTCCATCCTGCGCGCGCTGATCGAAGAATTCCGCAACGAAAAGGACAGCCGGCTGGCGCTGGTGGGCGCTTTTGGCTTCGACCTGTTGTTCCAGTTCGACCCGATCAATCTGAAGCTGCCGCGCGCCGGCGTTAAGGACCTGCACCTGCTCCTGTGCGACGACATCTTCTACATGGACCGCAAGAAGGAGCAGATCGAGCGCTACGAGTACGACTTCGAATACAAGGACCTCACCACGGCCGGCGTCGTCCGCACGGGCGCACCGGTTGCACCGCCGCCCCACCATGGCGAAACCGGCGAGCCCGTCTCCGACCACACGGCCGAGGAGTACGCGGCCAAAGTGGAGACCCTGCGCGAGGGCATGCGCCGCGGCGACTTCTACGAAGTGGTTTTGCGCCGCACCTTCCGCACGCCCTATTCCGACCCGCCCTCCGAGCTGTTCCGCCGCATGCAGCTCCACAGCCCCAGCCCGTACGAGTTCTTGCTGCAATTCGGCGACGAGCAATTGGTGGGCGCGTCGATCGAAATGTTCGTCCGGATCGAAGGCGACCGCGTGGAGACCTGCCCCATCTCGGGCACCGCGCGGCGCACCGGCGATCCGATTCACGACGCCGAGAGCATCCGCGAGCTGCTCAACTCCACCAAGGACGAGTCCGAGCTGACCATGTGTACGGACGTGGACCGGAACGACAAGTCGCGCGTCTCGGTGCCGGGCTCCGTGACGGTGCTGGGCCGGCGGCTCATCGAGGCCTACGCGGGCCTGTTCCACACGGTGGATCACGTAGAAGGGCGGCTCAAGCCCGGCTTCGATTCGCTCGACGCGTTTCTGAGCCACATGTGGGCGGTCACCGTCATCGGCGCGCCGAAGAAAGCGGCGGCGCAGGCTCTCGAGAACCTGGAGAAGGACGCCCGCGGCTGGTATGGCGGCGCGGTCGGCATGTTGTCGCTCAATGGCGACATCAACACGGGCATCACCATCCGCACCGCCCATCTGCGCGACGGCATCGCTCACTACGCGGTGGGCGCCACGATTCTCTACGACTCCGTTCCCGAGCTCGAAGAACAGGAGACGCGGACCAAAGCGACGGGTTTCTTCCGCGCCCTGCGGGGCCGGCCGCAAGCGAAAGCGGCGCCGGAAGCGGGGGCGCGAGTGGGCGAAGGCGTGCGCCTGCTCCTGGTGGACAACGACGACTGCTTCATTCACACGCTCGCCAACTACGCGCGGCAGACCGGCGCCGAGGTGGTCACCTACCGCGCGGGGTTTCCGCTCGACCTGATCGAGCGCATCGCGCCGTCCATCATTCTGGCTTCGCCCGGTCCGGGCCGCCCGGAGGAATTTGGCGTGCCGGACCTGGTCCGGTACGCGGCGCGCAACGGAATCCCGGTGTTCGGCGTCTGCCTGGGACTGCAGGGGATGGTCGAAGCCTTCGGCGGCACCCTCGGCGTGCTCGACTACCCCATGCATGGCAAGCCGTCGCTGGTTGTGCACCAGGGCGTGGGCGTGTTCGAAGGCCTGCCGCAGCGGTTCACGGTGGGCCGCTATCACTCCCTGTTCGCGCAGAAGGCTACGTTGCCGGCGTGTCTCGAAATCACGGCCGAGACGGAAGACGGCGTAATTATGGGCGTGCGGCACCGCGAGCTGCCCATGGAGGCGGTGCAGTTCCATCCCGAGTCGATGCTGACGCTGGCGGACGATTGCGGCCTGCGGCTGATGGAAAACGTGGTCCGCCTGTACGGGCGCGTGCGGCCATGCCCCGCGTCCTGATTGCCGGAGGGGGCCTGGCCGGACTCTCCGCGGCGGCTGCGCTCGGCGGCGCCGGCTTCGACGTCGACCTGTTTGAAGCGCGCGCCTTTCTAGGCGGTCGCGCGACGTCCTACCCGCTCCCCACGGCCGAAGGCTCCGAAGTCATCGACAACTGCCAGCACGTCCTGTTGGCCTGCTTCACGAACCTGCTGAACCTCTACGAGCGGCTGGGCGTGCGCGACCGCATCCGGTTCTTCCGCGAGTTTCGCTTCGTCGAGCCGGGCGGGCGCGTGTCGCTGCTGCGCGCGGGCTCGCTGCCCGCTCCGCTGCACTTTCTCGGTTCGTTTGCGGGGCTCCATTTTCTGGGAGCCCGGGACAAACTGGCGCTGGCGCGCGGCCTTCGCGCGATCGAGCGCGAGCACGGCCGGCGGGACGACCTCGACCGTATCACCATGCTCGACTGGCTGCGCGAGAAACGCCAGACGCCGCGCGCCATCGGCCGATTCTGGCAGCAGGTGCTGGTCAGCGCCATCAACGAGGATCTGGACCGCATGGCGGCCAGGCACGGTTTCCAGGTGTTCTGGCAGGGCTTCCTGGCGCGCCCGGACGCGTACCAAATGGGCCTGGCGGCGGTGCCGCTCGGCGAGTTGTACGCGGCGCGCGGGCTGGCCAACACCGCGCTTCACCTCCGGACGCCGGTGGATTGCTTCTCGGTCGAAGGCGGGCGGGTTACGGGCGCGCTGGCAGGCGGGGAACCGCACGCCGCCGACTACTACGTCTGCGCGCTGCCGTTCGAGCGCGTGCCGGCGGTCGCTCCTGCGCTCGGCCTGGACGTGAGCGCGTTCGAGCATTCTCCCATCACCGGAATCCACCTCTGGTTCGACCGGCCGGTGATGGAGGTCCCGCACGCCACGCTGCTCGATCGCACCATTCAGTGGGCCTTCAACAAGGGCGAAGGCCGGTATGTCCAGCTCGTGGTGAGCGCGTCGCGCAGCCTGCTCGCGATGGGCCGCGAGGCGATCGTCGAACTGGCCCTCGGCGAGCTGCGCGAGTTCTTCCCCGCTGCGCGCGAGGCCCGTCTGGTGAAGGCGCACGTGGTGAAAGAAGCCCGCGCCACGTTCTCTGCGCGTGCCGGCCTGGATGCTCTGCGCCCGCCCGCGCGGACCGCGATTCCGAACCTGTTTCTGGCCGGCGACTGGACTCGCACCGGCTGGCCGGCCACGATGGAGGGCGCCGTCCGCAGCGGATACCTGGCGGCGGAGGCGGTGGCCGAGGCCGCGGGCCGTCCCGAGCGGTTTGTCCTCGATTCCGAACCGCGCGCGTGAGCAAGCGGTTCCACCCCACTTACGTGAGACCGCTCCCTGGCGGTCGCGGCTCGGTTCCGAACGCAGCGGTGCGTGCGGACAGTCGGCACGCGCGGGCCGCCCGTTTGCGGTTCTGCGATAATTGAGGCGTTATGCGAACCTTCGCTCTGCTCGCCATCCCGATCTGCCTTGCGGCAGCCGCTCTCGCGGCCGACTTGCCGATGACCAAGCTGCGCATCGAGGTCAAGAGCCTCAGCGACAAGCCGATCACGCAAGCCGAGGTGGTGGTACGTTTCGCCGGCTCGCGCTCGGTCGCGAAGCTGGGGAAGAAGGTCATCACGAGCTGGGATATTCGGACCAACCAGGAAGGCGTGGCGAAGATCCCCGAACTTCCCCAGGGCAACATCCGGGTCCAGGTGATCGCCAAGGACTATCAGACTTTCGGCCAGACTTACGAAGTGACGGAACCCGAGAAGACCATCGAGATCAAGCTGAATCCGCCCCAGGCCCAGTACTCGTCGCACGAGTAGGCTGTCAATTCGGCTGAGACGATAGCTCGAACCCTGAGCGGCACCCTCGGGTAGCTGCTTCGGAGCCGGCTCTGGAAAAACATCGCCGGACAGCGGGGGCCGGCCACCACATGACGCCTCGGGACAACCACAAGTATCTTAGTGACGACTTCGGATGCTAATATGTCTGGAATGGCGAAAGCTGGTCAGGATTCAAATCTGGACATCCTGCGCTCGGTCGCCGTGCTAGCGGTCTTCGCAAGCCACGCGCTACAGGTGTTTGCCGGCTGCGAATTCGGAGAGCACTTTGCTTATGGCGTGGACACTTACGCTCTTGGACGTGTCGGCGTCTTGATCTTCTTTGTCCACACTAGCCTGGTGTTAATGCAGTCCCTTGAGCGGACGGGGACAAATCTACTCGGCTGGCCGCTGATTAAATACTTCTATACCAGGAGAGCATTTCGCATTTACCCGTTGAGCGTCTGTCTCGTCTTGCTGTCCATAGCGTTCTCGGTCCCGCCGAACGCGTTGGGCACTCCCTATACATGGCTCGGCGCGAGATGGGCGACGGCGAACATCCTGCTTATCCAGAACATCGTCGGTGTCAGCGATGTTTCCGCTCCTTTGTGGAGCTTACCGTATGAGGTACAGATGTACCTCGTACTGCCAATGCTCTTTCTAGTACTGAGAGCGCCCAGAGGCCGTGTTCGTCTCATTCTGATTTACGCTGTTAGCACGCTTCTCAGCCTATTCCAGCCGCTTCGCTACTTGCCATGCTTTCTTGCCGGCGTGATGGCATACCAGCGACTCGGAACCGTGCAACCACGTTTTCGGGCCTGGCCCTGGTGCCCCGTGGTTATAGGCGCTGTCGTGTTATACGTCTTGGGTCCGTACTCCGATGCAAGCTGGTCGAAAGACATTCTTACTTGTCTGACGGTTGGTGCGCTGATTCCGCTGTTCCAAATGAGTCGTGGCGCAATTAGCACCGCCGCGTCGTACATAGCCAAGTACTCTTATGGTATTTATCTTTGCCACACGCCAGTTATGTGGCTGCTCTATCGCAAGCTTGCCATTGCCGATTGGCAGCGGGCTATTTGGCTGGCGATCGCGACGGCTGCGGTTTCACTGGCATGTTATCACGCGATTGAGTACCCGCTGATCCGGTTTGGGACGCGACTGGCAAACAGAATCTCCGGGAAGCCGCGGGCGCGCCATCTCGCCGTGACATCGCAACCCTGAAAGGCGCTGTTTCTCGGGAGCTTGTGTTCCATCTTGCCATCCTCCAGGTGATTGCCGAGGACGATCGGACTTTCGGCCCGACCTACGAGGTGACGGAACCCGAGAAGACCATCGAGATCAAGCTGAATCCGCCTCAGGCCCAGTACTCGTCGCACGAGTGGGCGGGCGGCGACCCAGGCGATCGTCGGCGACAGCGCGGAGCTCGCGCGGGTTCGATTCCCCTGTGGAGCCTCACCCCCAGTTATGATGACGATGGAAGTCCTTCATGCCACCCGCTAACGCACGCATCCTGACCATCAATGGCGGCTCGTCGAGCATCAAGTTCGCGCTGTTCGAGGCCGGGGACCCGCTCCGCCGGCTTCTGGAGGGCGGAATCGATCGGATCGGACTGCCGCAGGCCGCGTTACGAGTGAAAGGCTTGAACCCCGCGGACAACTTCTCGCGCCCCGTCAGGGCGCCGGATCACACCGTGGCGGTGGACGCTTTGATGGATTGGATCGAGGAGCGCGTCGGGAGTGACGGATTGACCGCGGTCGGGCATCGCGTGGTGCACGGCGGGCCGAAGTACAGCGAACCGCAGCGAATCACTGCGGAGATGGTTGAAGAATTGCGCCGGCTCACTCCATTCGATCCTGAGCATCTGCCCGAGGAGATTCTGTTGACCGGGGCGTTTCATCGCCGGTTTCCCGACCTGCCACAAGTGGCGTGTTTCGACACGGCTTTCCACCACGACCTGCCGCGCGTGGCCCGGCTGTTGCCGATCCCGCGCCGCTACGAGGTGCTAGGGGTGCGGCGCTACGGGTTCCACGGGCTGTCGTATGCGTTTCTAATGGGAGAACTGACCCGTCTGGCCGGACCGGAAGCGGCACAAGGCCGGGTCATCCTCGCCCACCTCGGCAGTGGCGCGAGCCTGGCGGCGGTTCGTGACGGCAAGTCCGTGGACACAAGCATGGGCTTCACCCCGGCAGCCGGGATACCGATGAGCACCCGATCTGGCGATCTCGATCCCGGGCTGGTTTGGTATCTGGCGCGCGCCGAGGGCCTCGACGCAAAGCGGTTCAACGAGATGGTCAATTTCCAGTCCGGGCTGTTCGGCGTGTCGGAGACCAGCTCCGACATGCGCGACCTGCTCGACCGGGAAACGCAGGACGTGCGGGCCGCTGAAGCGGTGGCGCTGTTCTGCTACCAGGTCAAGAAATGGATCGGCGCTTTCGCGGCGGCGTTGGGCGGCGTGGACACGCTGGTGTTCGCCGGTGGCATCGGCGAGAATGCGCCCGCCGTCCGCGCCCGGATCTGCGATGGGCTGGGATTCCTGGGAATCGAACTCGAAGAAAAGCGCAATGCGGGCAGCGAGGGCGTGATCTCCGCGGCGGCCAGCCGGGTTGTGGTCCGCGTCCTTCGCACGGACGAGGAGCTGATGATCGCCAAGACGGTTTGCCGCGTTCTCGGCCTTGGGTGATAAGGAGAACCATGACGACACCAACTCTTTCCCCGGAACTGCTCCACAAGATGGATGCCTACTGGCGCGCCGCCAACTATCTGTCGGTCGGCCAGATTTACTTGTACGATAACCCGCTCTTAAAGCGACCGCTGGCGCTCGCCGATGTGAAGCACATGCTGCTGGGACACTGGGGCACAACCCCCGGGCAGAACTTCATCTATGTGCACTTGAACCGGATCATCAAGAAGTACGACCTCGACATGATTTACGTCTCCGGCCCCGGGCACGGCGGGCCGGCCGTGGTGGGCAACACTTACCTCGAGGGCACTTACAGCGAGATCTATCCCGACATCAGCCAGGACGAGGCCGGGCTTCGGAAGCTCTTCGTTCAGTTTTCGTTTCCGGGGGGAATCCCCAGCCACGCATCGCCGGAGTGCCCGGGCTCGATCCACGAGGGCGGCGAGTTGGGCTATTCGCTGAGCCACTCGTTCGGTGCCGTCATGGATAATCCCGAATTGATCGTTGCGTGCGTCGTTGGCGACGGAGAGGCGGAGACCGGGCCGCTGGCGACTGCATGGCACTCGAACAAGTTTATCGACGCGGCGACCGACGGAGCGGTGCTGCCGATTCTTCATTTGAATGGCTACAAGATCGCCAATCCAACGGTACTGGCGCGGATTCCCCATGCAGAACTGGAACAACTGTTTCACGGCTACGGTTGGCAGCCATATTTTGTGGAAGGGCACGAACCGGATCTAATGCAC
>DASWZN010000018.1:0-136178 GCA_036404435.1 Bryobacteraceae bacterium | reverse complement strand
CGTTTCGCGTGTCGGCGATGCGGCACGGCGGGGCGGGATAGAACGAATACGAAGTCGTGCCGGTGCTCGTAGCGAAGTAGCCGTCGATATCGAGGATCACATCGGTCTCGTCGCTGACGTAGACGCTCACCGCCCCGCCCGAGCCGGCCGGGACCAGGGCCGCGTTGGCCAGCACGATGCCGCCAGGGGAGTTCAACGTGGAGACGTACGGCTGCGTCTGCCCGGTGGGCCACAGCGACAAGTAGCCCAGCGGCCCTGCGGGCACCACCGTCACGTTCAACGAGTACTCCAGAGCCGTGCTCGGAATGCTGCACGCGCTTTGAGGAATCGCGAAGGAGCGCGTAGAGCCGGCCGTCATCGTGGGTCCGCCGAACGGGCCGCCGGAGTTGCGCGTGTCTGCCACGCGGCAGGGGGCGACGGGCACGAACAGCAAGCCGGCCGCCGGAGCGGCGGTCGTGAACGACCAGGTGCCGGAACTGGTCGAGCCGCCGCTATTCTTGGCCACAACCTGCCAGTAGTAGGCCGTGCCCGGACTGAGCGTGCCCGGACTGTAGCTGGTGCCGATCGTGTTGGTCGCCAGAGGCGGTGGGGAAGCGGTCCCGAAGTACACGTCGTAGGAGGTTGCATCGGTCGCAGCGTTCCAGTTGACCGTTGGCGTCAGCGAAACCCCGGCGGCCCCGTTGGAGGGCGAGACCAGCGCCGGCCCTGGTGGCGCGGATACCAGCGTCGTGAACGACCATGTGGCGGAACTCGCTGAGCCGACGCTGTTCGTAGCCACGACCTGCCAGTAATAGGTCGTGCTCGCCACCAGCGTCCCAGGACTATAATTCGTTCCCGTCGTGTTGGTCACCAACGGCGGCCACGCCTGCGTTCCGAAGGACACGTCGTAGGAGGTTGCGCCGCTAGCGGCATTCCAGCTCAAGACAGGCGTTGTCACGCCCGTGGCTCCGTTGGCGGGCAGGAGCAACAGTGGCGGCGCGGGCGGCGCCGCCGTCGTGAAAGACCAGATCCCGGAGGAGGCCGAGCCCGAGCTATCGCTGGCCACGACCTGCCAGTAGTAGGTTGTCTCAGGCGACAGCGCCCCCAGGGCATAGCTTGTGCCACTGGTGGTCGTCATAATCGGGGGCGAGGACGACGTGCCAAAGTAGAGGTCGTAGGAGGTGGCAAACGGCGAGGCATCCCAGCTTAGAGTTGGATTGATCGAAATCCCGGTCGCGCCTTGGGCCGGGCTCAACAGAACGAATGCCCCCGGGTACCCCGCCAGCTTGGTCGCGAATGCGCTTGAGACTCCTCGGAGGGTGCTCTGATACGCCGATTTGGTGGGAAAATCAACCGAAGACGCTGTACCCGTGACGTAGGCCGAGTCCGCAGCATCGACCGCGATGCCGCCGGCCCCGTCCCCGAGCGCGCCGCTGCCTCCCAGGTAGGTGGAATAGGTGAGGGAGCCGGCCGGTGTCAGCTTCGTCACGAAAGCATTGCCGGGCCCTCGGAGAGCGCTCTGGTATGCCTCCTGGACGGGGAAGTTGGGCGACTCCGTGCTGCCCGCGACATACGCCGAACCCGTCCCATCTACCGCTATGGCAAACCCCTGATCGAACCCGCTGCCCCCCAGGTACGTGGAGTAGACGAGAGCGTTGCCTGCAGGCGTGAGCTTGGTCACAAAGGCGTCCGCGTTTCCGCCCCCATATGTGTCCTGCACGGGAAACTTAACGGGGAAGTCGGTCGAACTCGTGTTGCCCGTCACATAAGCCGCACCTGTTCCGTCTACAGCGATGCCGGTGCCTACATCAATGCCGCTGCCACCCAAGAACGTCGAGTACACCAGCGCGTTTCCGGCCGGGACGAGCTTGGTCACAAAGGCGCTAGAGTATCCCTTGAGGCTCGCCTGGTACGGCGATTGGGTTGGGAAGTCGCCCGAGCCAGTCTGGCCCGTTACATAGGCCGAGCCCACTCCGTCCACCGCTATTCCCTGGCCGAAACTGTCGCGGTATCCACCTAGGTAGGTGGAGTAGACCAGAGCGTTGCCCGCCGGCGCCAGCTTAGTCACGAAAGCGTTGCTATCGCCCTGAATGGAAGCCTGGTAAGGCGATTGGACAGGAAAGTTGGCGGACATGGTAATTCCGGTGACGTAGGCCGAGCCGGCTCCATCCACCGCGATGGCGTTGCCGACATCGTAGCCGCTGCCGCCCAGGTAGGTGGAGTAGATCAGTGCGTCGCCGGTGGGCGCCAGTTTGGCGACGAACACGTCCTGTCCGCCCCCATAGGCGTCCTGGAACGGCGACTGGGTGGGGAAGTCGACCGACCCTGCGATGCCGGTGATGTAGGCCGCGCCCGCCCCGTCCACCGCTATGGCGGCGCCACCGTCACTGCCGGTGCCGCCCAGGTAGGTAGAGTAGACCAGCACCACCGGGTCGATGCGCAACTCTCGCTTGCGGTCGTATTTCGCCAGCTCGAAGCTCACCCGGTTGCGCGCCAGGAGCGCGTACCGCGCCCCCACCGCCGCGCGCTTTCCGTCGACTTCCTGGTACACGCGCGGCTGCTGCTGCCGCACCTCGCCCAGCGCCGTCCGCAGCACCAGTTCCCCGTCCGCCGCCACTCCCACCGACTCCACTCCCTCATAGGCCACCTGGATCTGCTTGGGGTCCGAGCCCGGCGCCACCACGAAGTCGTACTCCAACTGGCGCTGGTTCCCGTACCACACCAGGTTGATGCCCGGGTACACGCCGTCGTACTCGACGCGCGCGTAGTGCGGCACGTCCGTGCGCCACTTCTTCGGATCGTTGCCGATGAAGTAGTTGCTGATGCCGGGCAGCTTGTCCAGCCCCACAGCCTGGCGGGGTTTCATGGCGCCCTCCAGCTTCATCCGCACCACGGCCTGCTCGACCTTGCCCGGCTCCCGCCGCTCCTGTGGCAACGCTTTGGGATCGCGCCGCTCCGCCCGGCTGAGCACCATGACCGCTTCGGTATCGGTGAAGAAGGCCGTCATCCCGCCGCCCCGCGCGATAAACCGCACCCGCGCGTCGGTCGGGCCCAGGTTGGGCTCGAACGCCAGCGGCAGCTTGCCGTAGCCCTCGGCCACCAAGGGTCTGCCGACAGTGGCCCCGGCCGGTGACCGCGGTCCGACGGGCAGACTTGCCAGCGACAACAGTTTGCTCGGGGCCACGTTTAACTGGGTACCCGCAGCGCCCGAGAGCGCCAGCAGGGCGACGACAGCCCCAGCGATCCATAGCAGTTTCGTCATGGCTGAGCTCTTTCCTCGCGAATTGGTATCGAGAGGTTCGGACCGGAAACAATTCTACACCCAAAGGGACCGTGGCCCTGCCCGCGACGTGGGGAACCCGCCGTCTTACCAGATCGTGAGATCCACCGGGGAGCCGGTGGCGCAGCCGAGGACCTTGGCGGCGGAGGCCCGGTTGGCTACGACTTCGAGATAGCCCGAACTGCCAACGATGAGGAGCGGCTCGCCGGGCGCGCCTTCGGCGAAGGTGGCGTTCAGATGGTCGATGGTGACTTGGCCGCACAGGAGCTGGAAGGGGCGGGTTTCGAGGCCGGGGAACTCGGCGATGTGAAGGTTCAGAATCAGGTTCCCGAAGCGATCCACCTTGAGAACCGTGCCCTGCCAGACGCGCTTGCCGATGCGCAGCGGCTCGGCGAAGCGTAGCCGGCAATAGTCCTGGATGAGGCGGCCGAAGCTGGCCGGACGCGCGCCCGCGGCCAGATGGGCGGCGGTGGGAGCGAAGATGTCGCGGCCGTGGAAAGTGCGGCTGACGGGCTTGAGAAAATGCCGGTCCGAAGTGACGGCGCGCACCTTGTGCTTCTCGCGCGCGTAGATCATCGAGAGCACGCCGTTGTCGGGCGCGACGAAGAACTGCCCGGCGGCCTCGGCAACGATGGGGCGGCGTGCGGTGCCCACGCCGGGATCGATCACCACCACATGTACGGTCTTCTTCGGGAAATAGCGGTACGCCTCGCTGATGACGAAGGCGGCCTCGGTGATTTCGAAAGCGCTCACCTGGTGCGTGATGTCGACGATCTCGGCCGACGGCGCGATGCGCAGGATGACGCCCTTCATGGCCCCGGTGAAATGATCCGAGAGGCCGAAGTCGGTTGTCAGCGTAACGATCGGTCGCGCCATAATAGAAAGAGGCTGGGCAATGACCCGCTATTACTTCGATCACAACGCAACCACGCCGGTCTCGCCCGAAGTATTCGAGGCGATGGCGCCGCTGTTGCGCGAAGATTTCGGGAACGCCTCCAGTATCCATCATTACGGCCAGCGGGCGAAACAGCACCTGGAGACGGCGCGGTGGCAGATGGCGGGGCTGATTCACGCCGAGCCGCAGGAGATCGTGTTCCTGAGCGGGGGCACCGAGGCCGATAACCTGGCTCTATTCGGCGTGGTGCGCAACGCGGCGCGGACGGCGAGGCACCTGATCGCGACGGCCATCGAGCATCCGGCGGTGCTGGGCGCCTGCGCGCAGCTCGAGCGCGAGGGCGTCGAGGTGACGCGAGTGCCGGTCAGCCCGGAGGGCGTGGTGGATCCGGACGCCATCCGGCGGGCGCTGCGGCCTTCGACGGTCTTGATTTCGGTGATGCACGCGAACAACGAGCTGGGCACGGTGCAGCCGATTGCGGAGATCGCGCGCATTGCACGAGAGGCCGGCGTGGTGTTCCACTCGGATGGCGTGCAGGCGCTGGGCAAGATCCCGGTGGATGTCGCGGCGCTGGGCGTGGACCTCTATTCGGTGAGCGGGCACAAGGTGTACGCGCCGAAGGGCGAGGGCGCGCTGTTCGTTCGCAAGGGGACGCCGATCGGCTCGATTCAATTCGGCGGGCACCACGAGCGGGACCGGCGGCCGGGGACGGAGAACGTGCCGGGCGCGGTGGCGTTGGGACGCGCGGCGGAGTGGCTGGCCGAGAACGGCGAGGCCGAGGCGGAGCGGCTGCGGGGATTGCGGGACCGCCTGGAGGCGGCGATGCTCGACCGCGTCCCCGGCGCGGGCGTCAACGGCGGCGGGGCGCCGCGCACGCCCAACACCTCCAGCATGTATTTCGACGGCATTCGCGGCGAGGCGCTGGTGATCGCTCTCGACTTGAAGGGGTTCGCGGTGTCGAGCGGCGCGGCCTGTTCGAGCGGGGCCGTCGAGCCGTCGCACGTGCTCACCGCCATCGGTCTCAGCGCGGACCGCGCGCGCGGCACGATCCGCTTTTCGCTGGGCCGGCTGAATACCGCCGAGCAGGTGGAGGCGCTGGTGGAGGCCGTTGCGGAAGCGGTCGGGCATCTGCGGCGGCTTGCTCCGGCGGAGCGGGCGCATGCCTGAGCACCTGATCGCGGTCGCGATGAGCGGCGGCGTGGACAGCTCGGCGGTGGCGGGAATCCTGCGTCGGCAAGGCGTGCCGGTCATCGGATTGACCATGCAGCTCTGGAACCAGCGGCGGCTCCCGGAGCTGGCCTCCGAGCGCACCACGGGACGCTGCTGCTCGCTCGACGACGTGTACGATGCGCGCCGCGTGGCGGAGCAGCTCGGCATTCCCTACTACGTGGTCAATTTCGAAGAGCGGTTCGAGCGCGAGGTGGTGCGGCCGTTCATCGACGAGTACCTGGCGGGGCGCACGCCGATTCCTTGCACGCTGTGCAATAACTTCGTCAAGTTCGACCAGTTTTTGGAGATGGCCGCCGCGCTCGGTGCGGAGCGGATCGCGACGGGCCACTACGCGCGGCTGCGCTTCGATGAGGGCGCCGGCCGGTATCTGCTCTATCGCGCCGTGGACGAGACGCGCGACCAGACCTATTTCCTGTGGGGGCTGACGCAGGCGCAGTTGGCGCGGACGATGTTTCCGCTGGGCGAGTACCGCAAGTCGCGGGTGCGCGAGATGGCCGGCGAGATGGGGCTGGCGGTGGCATCCAAGGGCGACAGCCAGGAGATTTGCTTCGTGCCCAACGGCGACTACGCCGCCTTCATCGACGCTTACTTCCGGGAGCGGGGCGAGGCGCGCGAGCGCACGTGGGGGGAGATCGTCACCGCGGACGGCCGCAAGCTGGCGGAGCATGACGGCGTGCACCATTTCACCGTGGGGCAGCGGCGCGGGCTGAACGTCGCTGTAGGAGAGCCGCTCTACGTGATAGCGGCGGACGCCGCGACGGGCCGCGTGACGGTCGGGCGGAACGAGGACCTGCTGCGGGCGAGCGCGGTGGCCGGCGGGGTGAACTGGATCGCGTTCGAAGGCTTGACGGCTCCGCTGCGCGCCGAGGTCAAGATCCGAAACAAGCACGCGGCGGCGCCGGCGACACTGCTGCCGGGCGCGGAGGCGGGCCGGGTCGAGGTGCGCTTCGACGACCCGCAGCGCGCGGTGACGCCGGGCCAGGCGGCCGTGTTTTACCAGGGGGACCTGGTGCTGGGCGGCGGGTGGATCGACTAGTGCTCGGGTGTGTTACACTTTAAGCAAATGAGTAATACATTGACCGTGCGGCTCCCGGAGGACCTGGCGGAGTGGCTGGACAGGACGGCCCGCCGGACGGGCCTCTCGCGCGGCCGCATCGTCCGGATGGAACTCGAGAGAACGCGGGCATCCGGTAAGCAGCCCTTCCTTCGGCTGGCGGGCGCGGTCGAAGGGCCGGCGAACCTGTCCACTCGCAAGGGCTTTTCCTCAAAATGAAGGCCATCGCGGACACCGGCTTCCTGGTGGCATTCGGCAACCGCAGAGACCTGTACCACATGTGGGCCTTGGAGATCGCGCAACGCGTCACAGAACCCTTGCTGACCTCGGAGGCGGTCCTGGCGGAGGCCGCCTTCCACTTGGGAAGCGCGCGCCTGGTTCTGGGTTTCGTTCAAGAGGGGCTGGTCCGGCCGGCGTTTGTCATGGCCGACCACATGCCGCGGCTCGCGGAGTTGGCGGCACGCTACGCCGACCGGAAGCCGGATCTGGCGGACCTCTGTCTGATCCGGCTGAGCGAGCTGTATCCGAAGCATCCCGTCGTCACCACGGACGTGGGAGACTTCAGGATCTATCGCCGGGGCCGTCGCGAAGCAATTCCCCTGATACACCCTCCGGACCGATAAGCGGCGGGTGGATCGGCTAGTGCTTGGCCGCCTCAGGCGCCGGCTTTGGGGCCGGAGCCGGCGCGCGGTTGTAAACGATCTTCTTCGTCCCGGCCTCGCAGGTGCCGACCACCTTACCCTCCACTTCTTTGGCCTTATCCACGATTTCCAGCGAGTACCCCTTCACGTTGTTGGCGTCCAGCTTCTTTGCGATTTCACCCTTCAGCTCTTCGCAGGGCTTTTGTCCCAGCGCGTAGCCGGACACGGATGCGAATAGCAGGAAAGCAAATACCAGCGGCCTTTTCATGGTGCTGTCTCCTTTGTCTGCTGCTAGCAAGGCAGCATATCATAGGCCGGGCCTGGCGGCGTACCGGAATTTGCTATGATGCAACGGCATGGCTGAATACTCGATTGGTGTGGATTTGGGAGGCACCAACCTCCGCGCCGCGGCAGTGGATCATAGCGGGAAGGTCTTGGACCGGGTGTCCGGGTCGACGCAACTGACCGCCGGACGCGACGCGGTCACCTCCGACATCGTGGCCTCCATCCTGAGACTGCGCGCCGACAGGGCGTCCGACCATCTGGCGGGCATCGGCATCGGCGTGCCGGGCTTCATCATTATGGAGAAGGGCATCATCTCGATGTCGCCCAACCTGCCCTTCTTCGAGAACTTCCCCATTCGCGACGAGATCGAGCGGCTGCTGCAAGCGCCGGTGCTGCTCGAGAACGACGCCAACGTGGCGGCGCTGGGCGAGAAATGGATCGGCGCGGGCCGCGACGTGGACGATTTGGTGCTGCTCACGCTCGGCACCGGCGTTGGCGGCGGCATCATCAGCGGAGGCAAGGTTCTGCACGGCTTTGTAGGCATGGCGGGCGAACTGGGCCACATGACAGTCGTGCCGGGCGGCAATCCCTGCAATTGCGGCAACGACGGCTGCCTGGAGAAGCACGCTTCCGCCACCGCCATCACGGCCTGGGCCAGGATGCTGGGGTTGGGCGACAACCTCAGCTCCAAAGAGGTCTACGATCTGGCGATCGGCGGGAATGCACGGGCGCGCGTGTGCTTCGAGAAGATGGGCGAAGCGCTGGGGATGGCGCTGGCGAGCCTGGTCAACATCTTCAACTTCCCGCTGTACTTGCTGAGCGGCGGCGTGCTGGGGGCGTGGGATCTGTTCGCGCCTCCGATGTTCGAGGTGCTCAAGCAACGCTCCCTGACCTTCCGGCGGACCGAGACGCGCATCGATAAAGCCACGCTCGGCAGCGATGCCGGTCTGTACGGCGCCGCCTACCTTCCGTTCCAGGCGCGCATCATCACGGCGTAGCAACTTCCCCGCCCCGGGGTTCATGAGATCGCAGGCCAGACGGCTTGCGCCCCGCCTGGGAACTTTCAACCGCGTTGCGGGGTCCAATCGGCAGGAGGCTGAGGCCATGGCGATGACACTCAGTGTAAGAGGCGATCGGCAAGCCGACATCAACGTGACGCCGCTGATCGACGTGCTGCTGGTGCTGTTGATCATCTTCATGGTGATCTCGCCAGTCCAGTCCCAGGGCTTGAAGGCCCTGGCGCCACAGCCGGCGCCGCCCGGTCCGGACACGACGCCTCAGCCGCAGGACATCGTGATCACGGTGGCGGCGAACGGCGCGCTGGAGATCAACCAGGAAGCCGTCGACATGGAAACGCTGCCCGCGCGGCTGAAGCGCATTTTCGAAGTGCGGGGCAACACCGTGCTCGTCCTGCGCGGCTCAAAGGAGCTGCCTTTCGAGAGCGTCGCGCGCGTGATCGATGTGGCGCTCGGCGCGGGCCTCGACCGTATCGCACTGACGGCGACGCCGTAGGATAAGCTTCAGCTTGTCCAATTCTCCGCTGAGTCGCGGCTCGGCAGGACAAGCTGAAGCTTGCCCTACGGCTGCGGGGCGGCGGCGGCCAGACTGGAGAGCATGGCGCTGGCGTAATCCACGGCTTCCCAGAAAGCCTTTTGCAGCACGGGAACGTTGATTCCGGTGCGCAGCACCGTGTCGAAATGGCCGGATTCGTAAGCCGTCACGGCTTCGAGGACTACTCCGAGCTTGCCTTCGCGCTGGAGCAGCGCGCTCTTGAGCTCGGCGCCGAGCGGGAGCGGTTCGACGATCGCGGCCATCGGCATGTTCAGCATCGAGTCGAGCGCGGAGAGCAGTCCGACAAAGTAGGCTTCGCTACGCTGGCAACCCACAAAGGAAGCGATCAGTTCGCAGGTCCGAGCCCGTTGCAGGGCGTAGTCCAGGTAGCCGCTGGGGCAATTCTGGTTGCCCGCGAGAACCAGCAGCGTAACCCACCGGAAGACGAAATCCAGGCCCAGCATGGTAATAGCCTGAACGGTGGAATGGATCTCGAAGGTGCGCTGATAGAGGGCTGAGTTCGCCAGTTTGAGCAGGTTGTAAGTCAGGACCGCGTCACGTTGGATCACGCCCGCAATGGCGTCGATGCTGCTCGAGGAATTCACGCACTCGGAAAGCAGCGCCAGAAGCGACAGCCGGTTCGAGGGGACGCGCCTGCCGCTCAGAGTCTCGGGCCGGCGGAGGTAATATCCCTGGAAGAGCTCGCAACCCCAGCCCCGGCAGCGGTCGAGCTCCTGCTGCGATTCGACCTTCTCGGCGATGATCCGCGCATCGCAGCCTTGGAGCAGGTCCAATTGACGGCGGAATTCCTCGGGAGACAGCGCCCGCACGTCGAGCTTCACGAAATCCGCCAGCCGCAGGAACGGAGTGGAACGTTCGGCGTACGTGAAATCGTCGAGCGCCAGACGGTATCCCCGGCTCTTGAGCTTTTCCAGGCAGGCCACGGTGCTGGCCGTGACGCTGACGGTTTCGAGAACCTCGATGACGCAACGGTCGGGAGGAATGATGGGATCGACGCCCAGCAGCGGTTCACTAAAGTTGACGAACACCGGGCGCGACGGCGAGACGGTTTGGAGCCCGATCTCTAGGAAAGCCTTCAGCATGACTTCGGCGCTGGCGCGGTCGCCGTCCGAAATCAGCGCGGTGGTGTCGCGGGCCGCTCCCCGATAGAGCAGCTCGTAGGCCTGAATCTCGCGCAGGGAATCGTAGATCGGCTGGCGCCCCAGAAAGACCTCCGAGACCAGTCCCCGTTCGGCCGGGAAGCGCGGCACCTCCCGCGGCATGGGCGGCTGCGCGGTCCGGCCAGCGTCTTGCAGCGGAGTGGTACCGGCGGCGGCCTGTGGGCTCACAGCAGTTACTTATCGGCGCTTCCCTAGCCTTCTTGAGTCTCGCTTGCCGTCATGGGGACGGGACAGCCTCGGTCTCGAGCGTCAGCGCAGACCCCTTAGGCAGCTCCAGGAAGCCGCCCCAGAACACCATAGGGGTTCCTGGGGAGATTCGGGGCGCTTCGTCTTCGCCCCACCGCAAAGACCCCAGCAGGCCTCGATTCCTAATCGCGAACCTGACCACGGAGGCGCGAAGCCTAAACCGTCTGGCGCCGAACCGCAGCTTCGTAAAGCGCAGCACCAGCAAGTCGCTTGGATGGGCGGAGCCGCGGGTCTCCAGCAGCAGGATTCGGCCTTCGACCGCCGCGCCTTTCGGGACCAGGATGCCACCCTTGGCCTTCACATCTTTGCGAAGCTCGGCCTCGACCACGTCCCCGGTGGCCGCGGTTTTCCGGCTGATCGGCGCCGCCAGCCCGACTTCCAGGGTCACGCCGGGAGGCAGTTCGGCTCCCGCATCGGTCTGGTTCGCCACCTGCTCGACCGGCCGCTCTTCGAAGGAGATGCTGGATTCCGCAAGGAACTGGCGGCATTGCGAAAACCGCGTTATGGTGCGGCTTGCGAGCCCGCGATCGCTGACCAACCGCACATCGGTGGCCTGGGGCAGCAGGAAGCTGCCCGCGCCCACCGCAACCAGACCGTAGTCGATGGCCATCTTCGCGCTGGACGTTTTCAATACCGGCGGGATGTCGTCGCCTTCGATTTCGAGGCGCGTGAGATCCAGCGTTTCCGGATCCACCCAGAAGGAGCCGTGGAACCCCACCAGTGCCTGCACCCCATTCAAGGCCATCCGGTACCCGGAGTTTGCCTGCGCAACGCGGTAATCGTAACGGATCGCCCGCCGGATCGCAGCCGGCTGTTCTCCGACCAGCGTATAGGTGGCGGAATTCGAACCGAATATGCCGGAGAGGAACCCGGAAAAATCTCCGGTCTTGGTGAGGCCGCGTTCCAGGAGTTTCTGGAGTTCCTGGCTGTCGAACCGGCTCCCTCCGGGCCAGGCGAACTGCTCCTTGCCGTCGATGACCGCAACTTCGAAGCGCATCCGATCGAGAACCTGGCTGGTCGCGTACTCGTCGGCGTACCACCGCCGCTCGATCGTCTCCAGGCAGGTGTAATTCGGGGTGCGCGCGGTTGTTTCGGCCACCCGTGCGCGGATTAGGGAGATCGGGTCCTGGCCGCCCGCGGCTGCGGCAGCCAGGAGCAGTGCCGTCGAGAAACGCACCATCCAAGCCATGTTACACCCGTGTCAAAATAGAACGAATGAACGAAGGCATCGAGAATATCCGCAAGAAGGGCAGCCGCATTATCGCCGAGGGCACGCACATGCTCCCGGCCGCGGCGCTGATGATGGCCGAGGGCGTGATCCGCTCGCTGGACGACTTGAAGAAGCCGTTCGTCACGGTGATCAACTCCTACACCAACCAGATCCCCGGCCACGCGCACCTGGACCGCATCGGCGCCATCGTGCGCGACGAGTTGAAGGCGCTCGGCTTCAACGTCTGGTACGTGAACGTCGGCGGAGCCATCTGCGACGGCATCGCCATGGGCCATTTCGGCATGAAGTATTCGCTGGCCTCGCGCGAGCTGATCGCCGACCAGATCGAGACCATCATCGGCGCGCACCCCTGCGACGCCTGGATCGGCATCGCCAACTGCGACAAGATCGTCCCGGCCATGTACAACGCCATGGTCCGGATCAACATCCCGGCGGTGTACGTCAGCGGCGGGCCGATGCTGGCGGGCGAAGGGAACACCGACCTCATCACGGTATTCGAGGGCGTGGGCCGCCACAGCGTGGGGAAGATGAGCGAGGTGGAGTTACGGTCGCTGGCCGAGCGCGCCTGTCCCGGCTGCGGGAGCTGCTCCGGCATGTTCACGGCGAATTCGATGAACTGCCTGGGCGAGGCGATTGGCCTGGCCCTGCCCGGCAACGGAACCATTCCGGCCGAACGATGGGCCGACGGCCGGCGCTCGACCGAGCTCAACCCCGAGCGCATCGAGCTGACGAAGAAAGCTGCACACGCGCTGAAGCGCTGCCTCGACCAGAACGTTCGCCCGCTCGACATCGTCAACGAGCAGGCGCTGGTGAACGCGTTCGTGCTCGACATGGCCATGGGTGGATCCACCAACACCATCCTGCACGCGCTGGCCCTGGCTCATTCGGCGGAAATCCCGTTCAAGCTCGATCGGCTGAATGAAATCTCGGCCGCGACGCCGAACATCTGCAAGGTTTCGCCGAGCCGGCCGGAAGTGCATATCGAACACGTGCACCGCGCGGGCGGCATTCCGGCCATTTTGAAAGAAATCGATCGCCACGCGCACAGCGGCCTCGATCTCGATACGCCCACGGTCACCGGAAGGCTAGTTGACTCGGTGGCCTGCGCGCCCGACCCGGACGGCGACGTGATCCGGACTGTCGCCAACGCATTCTCGAAGACCGGCGGGCTGGCGGTTCTGTTCGGCAACCTGGCGCCCAAGGGCGCGGTGGTAAAGGTGGCTGGCGTGGGGGCCGACATGATGGAGTACGAAGGCGCCGCGCGCATCTACGAATCGCAGGAGGACGCGCTACGTGGCATCCTGGCGGGCGAGGTCAAGGACGGCGACGTGGTGGTGATCCGCTACGAGGGTCCACGCGGCGGACCCGGCATGCAGGAGATGCTTTCGCCGACCGCGGCCCTCACGGGCGCGGGGATCCGTGCCGCCCTGATCACCGACGGCCGTTTTTCCGGCGGCACGCGCGGGCTCTGCGTCGGGCACGTATCGCCCGAGGCGGCGGCGGGCGGGCCCATCGCGGCCATTCGCCCGGGCGACCGCATTTACATCAACGCCCGGACCTGCCGGATCGATCTGAAAGTGGACGACGCCGAAATCGCCCGGCGCCTGGAGGCGCTGCCGCCCTTCGAGCCGAAGGTGAAACGGGGCTGGCTCGCGCGCTACCTTCTGCACGTGACCAGCGCGGATACCGGCGCGGTGTTCGAGATCTGAGGGGACACGTGGGGCAGTCCTCCAGGACTGCGCCGGACCTCCAGCTCTGGCACGGCGGGACGTGGACTGTCCCGCGCAGGCGTGGACGCCTGCCCCACCGCCTGCCCCACCCGAGGTTTTCGAAACCTTGGCCGCCCTGTTCCATCTAAGATAGAGAGGGAGTCTCTATTGCACTGGGCCGATCCGGACCGCGTTGCCGTTCGCTGGGTCCGTCCTGCGCTCGTTCTGCTCCTGCTGGCTTGCTTTGCCGGCGTCCAAACCGCCGCAGCCATTACGGTTCACTCCCACGACCACGGGAATGGCGACCATTGCTGCGTAATCTGCCATGCGGCCCACCTGCCTGCCCTCGAAGCGGCCATCGCCCCCGATACCACGCCGGCCACGATCACGGAGTGGCGCTGCTGGCGTGAGGAGCCCGTCCTCCCGGGCGATCAGTCGCCTGTCCTTAACTTCTCCCGCGCACCTCCCGCATAGCCCTTCTCCTTTCGTTTTGCGCAATTCCCCGACCGGAGTTGGGCTCCCAGCCTCTTCAAGTCGTTTATGAAGGAGATAGCTCTATGTATTTCAAATACTTGCACATGTTGGCAGGTCTGGTCACGCAACCCTCCGGCGCCGCCCGCAACCGTGGCATGCGAGTGTTGCGAGGAGTTCTCGCCGCTGCCCTGCCGGTTTTCCTCTTGTGCATCTCGACAGAACCGGCCCGGTCCGCGTCATCTGGGAACTCCGGAACAGTTCGGGGTGCGGTCCTGGACCCATCGGGAGCCGTCATCAAGGGCGCTGCGGTGAGCATCGAGAATCCCGTCTCGCACTATAGCCGGACCGTCCAGACCGATGACCAGGGAAACTTTGGATTCGACAACCTTCCATACAACAACTATCACCTCATCGTGGCAGCCGCCGGGTTTCAGTCGACCGCACAGGACGTGAACGTGCGCTCGCCGGTAGCTCTCGACCTCACAGTGGCCCTGAAGCTCGGCGCTTCCAACACCGAGGTGACGGTAACAGCCGGGGAGGACCTGGTCGAGACCGTACCCATCACCCACACGGACGTCGATCGGGGGCTCTTTGACAAGCTGCCTCTCGAAAGCGCTTCGTCGTCGGTGAGCTCGCTGGTCACGCTCGCCGTGCCCGGGGTTGCGGCGGATTCGAACGGCCTGTTTCACGGGCTCGGCGATCACGCGGAGAACTCATTTTCCGTCGACGGCCAGCCCATCACCGACCAGCAAAGCAAGGTCTTCTCCAATCAGATTCCCGTCGACTCCGTCGAGTCGATGGAAGTGATCGAAGGCGCCCCACCTGCTCAGTACGGCGATAAAACCAGCCTGGTGATCGTAGTGACCACCCGTTCGGGGCTCGGTGAGACTCAGCCCCATGGCGACGCGACCGCGTCTTACGGCACTTTCGGAACTTCCAACGGATCGTTCGACCTCGCGTACGGAGTCAAGAGTTGGGGCAACTTCATCTCCGCCAGCGGGCTCGACACGGGCCGCTTTCTCGATGGCCCCGAGCTCCAGGTCTTTCACGATCACGGCAACGAAGAGAACTTCTTCGACCGCGTCGACTACAAGTTCTCCCAGGCGGACACCATCAGCGTCAATCTCGGCTTCACGCGCTCATGGTTCCAGACCCCCAATTCCTACGATGCCCAGACCGCCGCTGCCTGGAACGGACTGGTGGTCGATAATGGAGGCCTCGGTCCCAACGGCCTGCCGGTTGGACCTCAGGACCAGCGTTCGAAGATCCGAACGTTCAACATCGCGCCCACCTACACCCGCCTCCTCAACAATACTACGGTTCTCACCCTCGGCGGTTTCGTCCGCCAGGATCAATTCAACTACTATCCCAGCGCGAACCCGTTCGCTGACTTCACTCCCGGGCTCCAAACCACCTCCGAGGCTCAGAGCCGGAGGCTGACCAACATCGGCGCACACGCCGACTTGTCCTACGTCAAAGGTGTCAACAACCTGAAAGTGGGAATCCTCTACGAGCACACGCTCCTCACTGAAGCCGATACCCTCGGCATCGTCGATCCCGCATTCAACGCTCCATGTTTGAATGCCGATGGTAGCGCCAACACCGATCCCGCGATCACCGGCCAGAGCCAGTGCACCGGAAGCCTGTCCGCCAATGCCGGTTACGTCTCCGTCCTCGCTCCCTACGATCTGACCCGCCCAGGCCCCGGCGTCGGGTCCTACACTTTTCGAGGTCACGCGGACATCAAGGAACTGGCCCTCTATATCCAGGACGCGGTCTCTTTCAAGAACTGGACCGTCAATCTCGGAATTCGCGGCGATGTCTACAATGGAATCACCAGCGCCGGGTTGGCCGAACCCCGTCTCGGAGTTTCCTACAACATCAAGGGAACGAACACCGTGTTCCGCGTCTCTTACGCGCGCACAATGGAGACGCCCTTCAACGAGAATCTGGTCCTGGCCAGCAACGGTTGTAACGACCCCGTAATCAACGCCCTCTCGGCGCTCATCCAGGGCTATCCGTGCCTGGCCGCGCCGCTCGAGCCCGGAACGCGGAACGAATACCATGCCGGCCTCGAGCAGGCCTTTGGCAAGTACCTTGTGATTGACGGCGAGTACATATGGAAGTACACGGATCGGGCTTACGATTTCAGCGTGCTCGGCAATACCCCCATCACTTACCCGATCGAGTGGAGCAAGTCGAAGATCCCCGGCTATGCGATCCGCGCCAGCGTTCCGAACTTCCACGGCCTGACCGCGTTCATCGTCCTGTCCTCCGTCGCTGCGCGCTTCTTTGGCCCTCAGGTTAGCGGCATCGGAGCGACTCCGACTTCAACCGGAACCGACCAGGTATTCCGCATCGATCACGACGAGCACTTCAACCAAACCACCCATCTTCAGTACCAGCCTCCCAGCAAAAAGGCGCCTTGGATCGGCTTCAACTGGCGCTACGATAGCGGCCTGGTCGCTGGCCCGGTGCCCTGCGCGGGCGGCAATTGCGTCAACGGGCCCAATGGAACGGCCTCCATCGTGGACGTTTCCGGCTTGACGCCGGACCAGCAGTTCGAGGCCGGCCTCTATTGCGGCAGTGTTTTCGCGACCCCGACGACTCCCATCAGTCCAACCGGACTCTGCCCGGCTTCGCAGTACGGATCCAACCTGGTTAAGATTCCGGCGGCTGGCACGGAAAATGACGATCACAATCCGCCCCGCATCCAGCCGCGCAGCCTGTTCGACATCGCTGTGGGACACGACAACCTTTTTCACGGGGACAAGTACAAGTGGAGCGCCCGCCTGGCGGTCGTCAATGTGACAAACAAGGTGGCGCTTTACAATTTCCTCTCGACCTTCAGCGGCACGCACTACGTCACGCCGCGCGCACTGACGGCAACGATCGGTTTTCACTTTTGAGGCCGACTCCGCGTGGCTCAACCCAGGCCGCGGTGGCGCAATTCGGCCGGGCCACAGCCGACGAGCGATTTGGTAACATTTACCAAATGCTCAGCAACGGTCGCATCTACAATTTCAGCCCCGGTCCCGCCATGCTTCCCGACGCGGTCATGGTCAGGATCAAGGAAGAATTCCTCAACTACGGCGGCCTTGGCGCTTCCGTCATCGAGATCAGCCATCGGGCGAAGGACTTCGTGGCCATCGTTGACGGCGCCACCAGTCTGTTTCGGGAACTGGCCGGCCTGCCTGCCGATTACAGCGTTCTGTTCGTCGCCGGAGGCGGCAGAATGCAGTTCTCGGCCGTGCCCCTGAACCTGATCGGACGGTCGCCCTCGCGCAAAGCCCTGTACGTGGAGACGGGCGTTTTCTCGGCCAATGCCATCAAGGACGCCGCCCCGTATGGCGACATCCGGGTGCTGGCCAGCAGCCGCGACACCGGCTTCGACCGCATCCCCGCGGTCGATCCCGCCGCCGTCGACCAGGATGCCGCCTACGTTCACATCACGACCAACAACACGGTCTATGGCTCGCGCTGGAACGCCTTCCCCGACACGGGCCAGGCGCCGCTGGTGGGAGATTCGACTTCGGAGATCCTGTCGCGGGTCATAGACTACTCGCGCTTCGGCGTGATTTACGCCGGGCTCCAGAAGAACCTCGGCCCATCGGGAACCGCGCTCGTGGTCATCCGCAAGGACCTCCTCGGGCAGGCGCTGCCTGTGACGCCGCTGCTGCTCAACTACGCCAGCGTGGACAAAGGGAACTCGCTCGTGAACACGCCCAGCACGTTCAACATCTACGTGACGTGGCTCGTGCTCCAGTGGCTGAAGGAGCAGGGCGGCGTGGCGGCGATCGAGGCCGTGAACGACGCGAAGGCGAAGCTGGTTTACGACGTCATCGATGCATCCAGCTTCTACAAGGGCGTCGTTCAGCCTGAGCATCGCTCGAAGATGAACATCACGTTCCACCTGCCCAATCAGGAGTTGCTCGACCAGTTCCTGAAGGGCGCGCTCAAGGAAGGCCTGTACGCGCTCAAGGGATACCGGGACGTGGGCGGCGTGCGCGCCTCCATGTACAACGCCATGCCGCTCGAAGGCGCCCAGACACTGGCCGCCTACATGAAGGAATTCGAGCGGAAGAACGGCTGAGCTCGACGCAGCGCGCGCTTTAGCGAAGTTCGCCACTGCATGCTGAAGCGGGGGCTGAAGAGGTGCCAGAAAACAATCTGGGCCGCCGATCAACGCCGATCAACACGGATAAATCATTTGTTTCCAATCGGCGTTTATCCGCGTTCATCGGCGGCCCGAAATGTTTTGGCCTTTCTTGGGCTTTTTCATCAGCCTGTGAGTCGTGCGCCACACTACTGCACGTTGCTTCGGAGCCAGGCTGCCATGGTATCGAGCGCCCGCGGCGAGATCGTCTCCTCACTCGCGGCGTACTCGGCAACGCTGCCGGTTTTCGCGGTCTGGAACAGATGATTCAGGCCCGCGAGTTTCACCAGTGTGAAGGAGGCGACGTGGCCGGCGGTGAACGCCGCGGCCGCCGCCCGTATGTTCGAATCGGCGGGCACCTGCAGATCCTTGCCGCCAAACAAAGCCAACACCGGACAGCGGAGCTTCGCCAGCGTCTCGGCGGCTGAGTAGGCGAACAGGGAGCGGAGTTCCGGTGTGAGCAGTTGCGCCAGCCCCGCTTCGAACTGAGTTGCCAGCTCCGGCTGCTTCGTCTTCCATTCCGCGGCCACTTGCTGCAAACGCTCCCGAGCTTTGGCGTTGTCGGGCTCCTGGCGTAAGATGGCGAATGCCTGATGGCTGATTTCGAGATCGGCTTCAATGAGCGCTTCCGGGGCGCCCCCGGCGCGCATCATCCCCGCCGATTGCTCGGCCAGCAATTCGTCGAAGGGCTGTGCGGGGCCGGCCAGCATGATCACGAAAGCCACGTCGTCCGAGCGCACCGCCGCGAGCGGGCCCACCATGCCACCCTCGCTGTGCCCCAGAATGCCAATCCGTTTGCCGTTGACATCGGGACGAGCCTTCAACCAACCGACGGCGGCGAGCGCATCGCCCGTGAATTCCGCGAGGCCGGAGGCGCGGAAGCTGCCCGTGGACTTGGCTGTGCCGCGGTCGTCCAAACGCAGCACCGCGTATCCGGCGCGCGTCAGGTAGTCCGATATCACCAGGAACGGCTTCTGCCCGAAGACCGTCTCGTCGCGATCCTGGGGCCCGGAGCCGGTCACGAGCAGGATCGCCGCGAACGGTCCGCCGTGCTTGGGATGCGTGAACGTGCCGGCGAGTTGGACGTCACCGCTCGACACGATCACTTCCTCGGCGTCATAGGGAAATGGCGGCGCCGGGTACTGCGGCCTGGCCACGGCTTTCGGTTTGCCGCGTTCGAAAGCGAGGGGCATCTTCTGCCCGCCCTGGGTCAAGGTGCCTTCGATCCGGCCGCCGCCCAGCACGCCCTCATAGGACAGCGCCAGCGACTGCATCGAGAAGCGAATCCGGTTGCCATCGACGGTGACGGAATCGAGCGGGAGGCCGAGCGCTCCCTGGTCTGGACTGTCCAAGGTGGCCGACAGCTTGCCGTCCTGGCTCTTGATGTTGAATCCGATTCGAAGCTTCTGGCCGCCGGCGTCGAGCGTGCCGGACCAGGCTCCTTCAAAAGGCGCAGTCTGTGCGCCGAGGATGGCGACGCACGCCGCCAGGATTGTCAGGATTCTCATAATGCCTCCATGGAGTGAGCGGAGCGCCGGCGAAGCAGACATTGGACCAGGCGCGTGGTCCAGATCAGGAATAGCGGGCCGACCGTGTAGCCGATTGGTATGATCCACCAACCCAAGAGTTCTCGCGCGCCGTGCCAGTCCGGGCTGATGTAGCCTAGCGAAAACGCGGGGGGATCGAGCCACAGCCCGACGTGATTCCACAGAAAAGGCTTCAGCAACGCACAGACCAGGAACCCGAGTCCGAGCGAGTAGCCGAGAAGCAGCACCAGGAACGCGAGGAAGCCGCGCAGTCCGGTTAGCGCCCATTGAAACGTCGCGTGCAGTAGCGCCGTTGGCGCCGCGGAGACGCTGGCGCGGGCCATCAGGCGTTCGCGGTGATACGACTCCGCCAGCGATTCCGGGCTGCCGAGGGCCGCGATGGTCTCGGTGACAATCTCAGCTTGCCCTTCGGCGGCGTCGGACAACCGCTCCTCGATGTGGTTGCGTATGTCGGACAGGATCTCGGCCTTCTCGTCATCCGGCAGCCGGCCCAGCGCCGCTCGCAGGCGCAACAAGTAACGTTCGATTTGCGAGCGCGGGTCAGTTTGTGTCGCCATGGTGCTTTCCTTTCGTCCGGACCGCGGAGACGATCTCGTCCATCTGTGCGGAGAATGCGCTCCACGCCGCGGCCATCTCCCTGGCCTTGGCGCGGCCCGGCCCGGTGAGCGTGTAGTACTTGCGCGGGTGGCCGGTTCCCGCGTCACGCCATTCGGAGGTGACCAGCCCGTCGATGCGGAGCCGGTTCAGGATGGGGTAGAGCGTGCCCTCGGCCACCTCCATTCCGCCGCGGCCGAGGAGGGCGCGGAGGATGGCGAGGCCGTAGAGCGGCTCCGCCCAGAGGCTGGCGAGGATGGCGAGTTCGAGGCAGCCCTTGCGAAGCTGGGCGTCCCAGTTGTCGGGGGCGGGAGGTTGGCTCTTGTTTGCCATATACATTGTATTGCTATGTATAGTGTCAGGCATCTTAGCGGGTTTGTCAAGGCTTTTCTTGTTCGACTGGCCGGGAAACGCGTGCCGCGACTATCGGGAGCGGGCCGCCTCGCGCCTCCGCGCCGCTACCCGAAGGATCGTTTCCAGGAGGCCCGCGCAGAGCCTCATGAAAGGCACAAGGTACCAGTATTGTCTGCGGCCGTAAAGGCGTAGTAGCCGTTTCTTCCATGCCTCGGCGGCCGCCTCGCCGCTGGGGGCGGGGGCCCCGAGAATGTGATCCAAATGGTGGCCGACCTCGTGACACAACGTTTGCGCAAATCGCGCGTTCCGTATCAGCGGGAAGCGCCAGAGCACCCGTGCGATTCCCGACGTGGGCCAACCGGCGATCACGTTGTCGACGACGATCTCGATCCACGCTTGTCCATCAGTTGTCTTGGGGTGGTAGTATCCGAGGCACTCCCGGCGAAGGTACTTCTTGCCCTTGATCCTATGCGTCTTTCCTTCGCCGACGGCCGTCGCGTTCGTCAACACCACGGACCGCAGACCCGACAGGTACTGCTGCGGCAATTTCGCGAGAATGTTCTCGATTGCGGCACGAGCGTACCGTGGCGCCGGGTAGTCCTTATAGTTCTCGTAGACTGGGACCATTAATGCGCCCTACTTCGTGGCGTACAGCTCGATCACCCGCTCGATCGCCCGCCTGCACACCGAGCAGAAGCCCACTGGGTCGCGCGTAAACATGATGCAGTCCGTCTGCGGGCGGTAGTAGCCGCGAGCCTCGTAATTGGCGCCCTCGAAGGCGCCGGTCTTGCCTGCATACTCCGCCCCGTCGAGCAGCTTCTGGTCGAGGCCCATCTCCTCGCGGAACAGCGCCTCGATCTCCGCTTCGGGACGGTGCTGGGCCCGCAGCTCGCGGCGGCGCGCCTGAATGCGCCGCTCCTCGGACTCGAACTCCTGCTTCAACCACGGCGTCGGCAGAGGCGTGCCCGGCGCGATCAGGTCCGCCCACTTGGCGGCTTTGGGATCGGCGGTCACGTTGGGCTCCCACGGCTCCGGCCGCTCGGAGGAGCTGCTGTAAGACACGTCCGAAGTGTAGTACTCGTCGGCCAGCCCGGCGAAGTGATGCCCGAGCTCGTGGACGAAAACGTAGGGCGTCCACTCGTTGTCGGCGGCCACGGTGGCGTACTGGTTGAAGATCCCTCCGCCGCCGTATTCCCGGCTGTTGGCGACAATCTCGATGAACTCGTATGGCGCCGCCGAGGCCAGCTCGCGCACGCGCTTGTTGTCGAAGGTCAGAATATAGCGCTCCGAGCCGAAGGCATCGTATGTGGTGCGAAGCGGCGAATGCCGCCAGCGGCCGTCGGAGGGCCGGGAGATGCCGCTCTCCTCCCCGGGCGTGTCGATGGCCCAGACGTTGAAGTCAGTGCGATGCTCCTTGAAGGGCGACGCCGCAAACAGCAATTCGGTGAGCCGCTGGGCATCGTTGTGCCACTTCTCCATTTCGGCGGCGGTGTAACCGTCGCCCATGAGCAACAGATCGACCTTGTCCCTGGGCTCGCCGTTCTTCATGACCGCCCAGACGCGCACCGCGGGCGGGCCGCTGCGATCGATCGTCCTGTCTGCCGGATCCACCTCCACCGACCAGATCTGGCGGAACGCGTTCTCGCGATCGCGCTTCTTGAGCACCACCTGAACCGGAGCCGCCGGCGACGGAAAGCGCACCGACTCGTGAAACGCCCGCCGCTCGCGGCCGGCCTCCGGCGTCAGCTCCCACTCCCCGAAGACGCTGGCGAAGCCGCGGGTGTAGAGCAAGCGGCTGGTCTTGCGATCGATCACCTCAAAATAGTACTTGCCGAGGTTGGTGTGGTCGATCATGCGGTCCGGAGGTCCCGGCCACTCGCCTTCGAGCGCCAGGCCGTCGAGGGCAAACTGCTCCTCGGACGCGGTGCCCGTATGAATATAGTCAAGCCGCATGGTGCGCGGCGCGGCCGCCAAACCCGCCGCCAGCGCCAGGGTGATAGCGATCAAGTTGCACCTCCCGGAAACCGAAGGGTAGCGCACGGGCGGTTTTGGCACAAGATTTGCGTCCCCCGTGGCTGCCGCTGCGTATCTATCCTATGAAAGGTGATGGCAGCGGCCTCCAACGCGGTGATGGGGCGGGAACCGCTCCCGGATTTCGCCTCGTTGGTGCGGACGCATCAAGCCATGGTGTTCAGCATCGCTTTGCATTACCTGCATGACCGCTCGTCGGCCGAGGAGCTGGCCCAGGACGTTTTCCTCCAGCTTCATCGGAGTCTGGCGGACATGCAATCCGCCGAGCACGCCGCCCGGTGGCTGCGTAAGGTCGCGGTCCACCGGTCGATCGATTATGCGCGCCGCAGCAGGTTCCGGCCGCAGGTGGGATTGGAGGATGCCCCCGAGCCGGCGACCCCGGCCGCGGCGGGCGATCCCATGCTCTCCGAGCGGCTGCGGCGATTGGTTGCGTCGCTTCCCGAGAAGCCGCGCGCGGTGATGGTTCTCCGCTACCAGGAGGACCTGGATCCGGAGGAGATCGCCGCCACGCTGGGAATGCCGGTGCGGACGGTGAAGAGTCACCTGCAGCGGTCGCTCGTCATGTTGCGAGAGAAGGCGAGCCGGGCTTTCACGCCGGCCGCCGGCCGCCAGAACCTTTCCAGGGAGATGGGAGAAGTCGAGAATGAGCCGCTTGGATGATGCACTTCACGAGGCGTTCCGGCGCCAGGACCCGGGCCCGCAGTTCACGGCCCGCGTGGTGGCCGCGGCCGCCGGCGCCCCGCCGAAAACGAGTTGGTGGTGGGCGCCGGCGTGGCGCTGGGCGACGGCGGGGGCGCTCGCGTGCGTCCTGTTGGTCGGCAGCAGCCTCGAGTACCGCCATGCGCAGGAGGAGAGGCAGGGTCGGCTAGCCAAGCAGCAGCTCGTGCTAGCGCTCCGCATTGCGGGCGCCAAACTCAACCTGGCGCGGGATCGGGTGCAGCAGATCAACGCGGGAGATTGAAGTGGGACAGGCCTTCGGCCTGGCAAGGAGACTTTATGAAACACGCACTGGTATTGTTTTTGGCGATCGGCCCGTTGCTGGCGCAGGATGTGAAGCTGCCCCCAGGAATCGAGAAGCTCGCCGGCAAGGCATCCGACGTGGTGGATGTCTCGCTCGATGGCCCGTTGCTGCGCCTGGCGGGCCGGTTCCTGTCGAACAACGACCCGGACGAAGCCAAGGTCAAGAACATCGTTAGCGGGCTGAAGGGCATCTACGTGAAGTCCTTCGAGTTCGAGAAGGAGGGCGAGTACTCGCCTTCCGACCTCGACGAGATCCGGCGCCAGCTCCGCGGACCCGGTTGGTCGCGCATGGTCGGCGTCGTCAGCAAGAAGAGCGGCGACAACGCCGAGATCTACATGTGGCTCGACAACGACCGCATCGGGGGCCTGGTCATTCTGTGCGCCGACCCGAAGAAGCTGACGGTCGTGAACATCGTCGGCAACATCAGCCTGGACGATCTCAGCGCGCTGGGCGGGCACCTCGGTGTCCCCGACATCGAGACGGGCAAGGAACACAAGAAGCCGGCCGAGAAGGAGTAGGTCATGAGAACGCTCCTCGTCGCGATGCTTCTGGTGACATTCCTGGCCGCCCCGGCGGCGGCGGGCGACCCGGACTTCCACGCCATCGTTCGCGGCGTCGAATCCGGTTACGGCGTCCACCGTGTGCACATTCCGCTGTTCGGACTGGCTCGTTTCGTTGTCAATGTCGCGCAGCCCGAGGGCGTGAAGGACTTCGACATGGCGATCTTCGAGACGCGCGACGGTCCGCCACCCGACAGCAGCCGATTCGACGCCATCGTGAAGCGGGCCGGCGGCGAGCAGTGGAGCTCCGTGATCCGCGTCCGCTCGCGCCGCAGCCACGAGTGGGTCTATATTTACGCCCGCCCGGAGGGCCGGGACTGGCGGATGCTCATCGCCACGTTCGGACCCAGCGAGACCGTGATCCTCCAGGCCCGGGTGGATGCCGAGTTCCTGGCGAATGCCCTCGACGATCCGGACCACGCCGGCCAGTCGCTGAACGGCCCGCACGACGAGCGGTGAAAACACCTTGAAATGAAAACACCGATTGACCCGCGCCCCGGCATGCGCTAGGATGACAATGCGGGGTGGAGCAGTCTGGTAGCTCGTTGGGCTCATAACCCAAAGGTCGGTGGTTCAAATCCACCCCCCGCAACCAAAACCCTGCACAGATCCCTGAGCACACCGCAAACTCCCGTTAGCTCCCAATAGCCGAGCTACGTCGCCAGCCGGGAGTGACCTCTCGCCGGACCGCTGGCGGAGCCTCGCGCCGACGTGGTGCATCTGCCGCCATCGATCTCGTATTGAGTCTTCGCGAAAGAAGCTGAAAGGGGGGGCCCAGATTTACAGGAGTTTTACCGCTGCGCAACCAGTGTATTCGAGGTGAAATCCTACTCTGGGTCCAGGAGGGTTTCGCTTGAGCTACTCCGAACTGGACCCTGGAACTCAGACACTCACGTTCCCGGAAACTCTACCCGGGATCGAGAAAACCGCGGATGCGGCGCCGGCGTGGGCAGCCGTCGCGATCGGCGAGAGGCTGGCGGCCGCGACACTGCTCGCCGTGCTTCTGCCCCTGCTTGCAGTGGCCGGGATCGTCATCTGGTTCCTGTCGCGGCGCCCGCCGCTCGTCGCCCACGCCCGGGTCGGCCAGGGCGGCGCCACGCTGTGGGTCCTCAAGTTCCGGAGCATGTGGTCCAACGCCGCGGCGGCAGGCGCTCGCAGAAGGGGTCTCATTGAGCGTCTGAGAACGGAGCCGGTGCCGGAGCTCAAGAATCCCAAGGACCCGCGGATCACCAGCCGCTTCGCCGCGTTCTGCCGCAAGTTCTCCATTGACGAGTTGCCGCAACTGTGGCACGTAGTCGAGGGCAGGATGTCGCTGGTCGGCCCGCGGCCGATGACCGCCGAAGAGCTTTTGGAGCACTACGGCCGCGATGCGGCCAAGGTGTTACGCGTCAAGCCCGGGCTGACTGGGCTGTGGCAGATACGAGGGCGGAGCTCTTTGAGCCACCGCCGGCGCCGGAAACTCGATCTGTTCCTGGTCCGCAAGGCGTCTGTCCGCCTATATTTGGCCATTCTGCTCGCTACCATCCCCAGGGTCTTCACCGGGAAGGACGCCTGGTGAACATCCTGTTCCTCGATCAGTTCCGCACCATGGGAGGCGGGCAGCGCAGCCTTCTCGAGTTGTTGCCCGCCATCCGAAGCCGCGGGTGGAACGCCCGCGTCGTCCTGCCCGGCAACGGCAGCTACGCCGGGAAACTCCGCGCCAGCGGGTTCCCCGTGGACTTCGTCCCTTGCGGCGATTACACGCCGGGCCGAAAGGGGCTGGCCGACTTCGTCCGGTACGGCTGCGAGGGCCTGCCCATGCTGCGGGGTGTTTTCGATTTGACGGAGCGCCATCGGACCAGCCTGCTGTACGTGAACGGTCCGCGGCTCCTCCCGGCTGCGGGGCTGGTCGCACGAGCCCGCGCGATTCCACTGGTGTTTCATTCTCACCACCGGCTGGTGCAGCCGGCGGCGGTGCGCCTCGCGGGCGCAGCGCTGAGATGGTCGCGCGCCAGCCTGATTGCCTGCTGCCGGTTCGCCGCGGAACCCTTACTGCCATACGTGGCCGCCGACAGGCAGCGCGTCCTCTACAACGGCGTTTCGGAGCCCACATTGCCAAGCCGGCGGCGAAAGGCTGCCGGGGCCTGGAACATCGGCGTCATTGGAAGAGTCGAGCCGGAGAAGGGCCAACTGAAGTTCGTCGAAGCGGCCCGAGCTCTGGCGGCGGAGTTTCCGAAGAGCCACTTTTCCGTAATCGGCGCGCCCCTGTTCTCGGGACCTCGGTACCTCGAAGAAGTGAAAGCCGAAAGCCGCGGATTGCCGGTCGAATTCCTGGGATGGCAGGAGGATATCGGCGCCGCGTTCTCGAAACTGGATCTGCTGGTGGTGCCGTCCTCCGATAGCGACTCTACACCGCGCGTCGTCCTCGAGGCGTTCTCGGCCGGCATTCCCGTGGTCGCCTTTCCTGCCGGCGGTATCCCGGAGTTGGTTCAGGACGGCGAGACGGGGTTCCTGGCAGAGGCGCGGTCCGCCGCGGCCCTGGCAGCGCGAATCCGCTCCGTCCTGTTGATGGATCCGCGCGCGGTCAACGCAGTTGTGGATCGAGCGCGGACCGCGTGGAGGGGGCGCTACACGCTGGACCGGTATCAGCAAGAGGTGATCGAGGCCATCGAGCAGTTCTCCCTCGGGACGAGAGTTCGAAACAGCAGCGCCGCCACGGTCGCCAGCGCCGCCGATGCGATAAGCAGCCACGGGTAGCCGAAGCGCGCGATGGCGCTGCCCGCCACGAATGCCGAGAGGCTCCCCATCAGCGAGGTCACCAGGAAATACAGCGCCGACGCGCCGCTGCGCTCACCCGGCCGGACCCGCTCCATCAACATGCTGAACAGACCGGGCTCGCTCATGTACTGGAGAGACATGTACGCGGCGTACCAGACGGCGGCCACGCCGCCCTGACGGCTGAAGGCCAGTGCGGCCAGTGCGCAGGCGGTCCCGAACTGCATCCAGGCGATGCCTCTCACCTGCCCCAGCCGCCTCAACACCAGCGGGCCCGTCATCACCACCATGGCCTGCACGAATTGAGCGCCCGAGTACACCAGGCCGATGCGAGACACCTGCATACGCATCCGCTGCACGAAGAATGCATTGAAGAACGGATGGAATGCGCTCACCGCCGCGCTCCACCAGCACAGCGAGAACAGAAATACGAAGAGGAACCGGCTGCGCGGGTAGATCTTCGATCGCTCTTTCGGAAGCGGTGCGAATCGCAGCCGCGCGGCCGGCAGGGCGGCGAGGGAGATGGTCCCCGAGGCCACCAGCAGCGCCGCTCTCTCGGCGCCGACCACACTGAGCGAATGGGCGAAGCGGCCCAGCAGGCCCGGCAGCCAGCCGCCGAGCATTCCTCCGACCACGCACTCCAACATGCCGATCACGCTCGACAAGCTGAATGCGAACTGGCGGTTGCGCTCGTTGGTCGCGCCCGCGATGGCGGGCTGGTACGAGACGGCCCACAGCGAAAGACAGAGTCCGTTTAGAAATGCCGTCGCCAGCAGCCACGGTTCGCCCACCGCCAGCACGCGCAGGCAGGCCGCCGCCGCGCCTCCCAGAATCGCCGTCAGTAGCGTGTTCCGCAGGCCGAAACGGCGCGCGATCAATGCCGCCGGCAAGGAACCGCACAGCGTGCCTACGCTCATGGCGCTGGCGATGTGGCCGAGCACGTTTTCGCGGTATCCGAGCCCCAGCAGGTACACGTTGTAGAGCAGCAGGAAGATGACCACGCCGATGCAAAAGAGCGCGGCGGCGACCTGGTACTCGACGAAGGCGCCGTCGATCCGCGTTCGCGCCCACTGCCACCTGGCCGCGCCCGCGAGAGCCGGCGCCAGAGTGCGCGCATGGTGCAGAGCGCGGCGGGCGGCGTACAGGACGCTGAGTTTCACCTGCGATGCGGTGGCCGCCTGGGTCGCCGGCTGCGTTGGCACCCGCAGCGGCAGAACCCGGCGCAGAAATATCGAGTACTTGTCGCGGAGGCCCTTCGCCAGCGAGACATGCAGCCAGATCTCGTCCTTGTTGGGATGGAACAGCGCCTCCACGGGCGAGAGCGCGTAGCGCTCGATCCACAGTTGCACGTCTTCGGGCAGCGCCCCGATTGCTTCTTCCGCCGTCGGGGACAAGGCCGCGCCGAACCAGTCCGCGACCAGTTGAAAGACGACGGCTTCGAGGCGCCGCAACGAATCGGAATGGGAGTTGCGCCATTGGGCCCAGAAAGCGTCGTCGCGCGCGCGCGCGTCCAGGAAACGAGCGATCTCCCACGCCCGCTGCAACCGCAGGTCGCCGTGCAACAGGTGCATCAGGAGGTGGAGCGCGGCGAAGGCCAGCGCATCGGGAGCAGACAGCACCTGGACCGGATGGCCGTCCACCCAGGCCGCGGTGCGCCGCTCCCAGAAATCCGATTCTCCGGGGGCGGGAATGCGTTCGGCCCGCGAGTCCCACAGCTCGTAATGAACGTCGACGGAGATGGGCAGGTCGGGCGCGAAGAAGTCCCCGCGCCATTCCCACTCGGTCTCGCGCGACATGGGCGCGAGGTGGCGGCCCTCCGAAGCGCATACCGGAACGTAGCCGATCTCGCCGAGAGCTTCGGCAGCCGCGGCCGCCGCGGCCGGTTCGGCCCAGATATCGATGTCGCCCTGCGCGCGCAGCAGCGCATCGGGCGTGAAATCGGGCGCATGCGCCAGCCCTTTCACCAACACGAAATCGATGCCACGGGCCGCGAGAACGTCCGCGATTTCGAAGAGCGATCGCTTCAGCCGTTCGAAGCGCTGCGAGTAGCCGGCGAGGTTGCGGTCTATGCGCTCCTGCACCCAGCCGGGCAGCGCGTCGCGGCACAGGCTGTTGAGGAGCAGAGTGAGCTGCGCGCGGTCGCAGAACTCGAGCGCCTTGCGGTGGGCCGCCTCGTCGAGCGCCGCCAGGCGGCTGCTGTTGCCGTCAAACCGCAGCGCCTCCAGCACAGCCAGGGCGTGGTTCGGAACGCGGGCCTGAAGGATGTCGTGACGGCTCCAGGCGGCCCTGGCCGTTTCGACGCCAGGCAGCGGCAGAGCCATTAGAAATCGAGCCGCGCCGCGAATTGCAGGCGCCGGGGCTCACCGGCGCTCAGGATCTTCCCGAAGAACGGCCCGTTGTCCGGGAACGGATCCGGGATGCCGAAATTCGGGTGGTTGAACACGTTGAATCCCTCGGCCCGGAGCTCCAGACCCAGGCGCTCCGCGAGCGGGAAGCGCTTGTGCAGCGCGAGGTCGATCACCTCGTTACCAGGGCCGGGGATGATGTCGCGGCCGGCGTCGCCGAACGTGTACGGCGCGGGCTGGCTGAAGGCCGCGGTGTTAAACCAGTGGTCGGGGGTGCGCTCGCTCGCGGGCAGGCTGATCGACTGGCCGGGAACGACGTTCGGCCGGCTGATGGTTCCGGCATTGGCGATGTTGAGCGCGCTGTAGAACGGATCCAGGGGAGTGCCGTCCTGAAGGGTGATGACGCCGCTCAACTCCCACCCGCCGGTCAGGCGGCGAAGCATCTGGGGACTCGGCAACCGGTACACGAATTCCGCGCTAAACCTCCGGGGCACGTTGAAGAAGGACAGGCCCCGATTCAGGCGCAGGTTGCGTTCGTCCTGCGGGCCCGCGTTTGCAAACAAGCTCGGGACTATGGCGTCTTCATCGTCGATGGACTTGGACCACACGAAGCTGGCCAGAAAGCTGAGCGACTTGGCGAAGCGCTTCTCCGCCTTGAGCTGGAGCGAATTGTACGAGGAGTTGCCAATGTGCTGCACCTGGTCGATTGGACCCAGCGTGGGCCAGGTCCGCAGCAACTGCAGGACTCCCGGCCGTGGATTCAGATCCGCTCCGGTCTCGGTCTGCAGCGCGGTGTTGAAGCGGCGGAACATCCCCAAGTCCGTGCCTTTGCTGCCCACATAGGAGGCCTCGAAAACAACCGCGCCGGACAGCTCCCGCTGGAAACCCGCATTCCATTGCTGCACGTAAGGGGTCGGCAGATGGTTGTCCAGCCCGAAGTAAGTGGGGAAGCCGGTGCTCGAAGTGACGGGAAACCCGTTCGCCGTAGTCAGCACGGGCAATGCGGTGGCATCGGCGGTGTTCATTTGGTTGACCAGCCGGTTTAGTGTCAAGTCGTAGCTCTCCACGGCCATCTCGGGGCTGAAGTAGATGCCGTAGCCGGCGCGAAAGACGGTGTCGCCATGAGTGGAAAGGAATCCGGGCAGACGCCAGGCGATCCCCGCGCGCGGAGCGAAGTCGAGGTAGTTCGGATCGTAGGCGCGAGAGACGTTCACCAGCGTCGGCGGCTGGGGCAGCGTCGAATAGTCGAGGTTCCACAAGTTTCCGCCGACATCTGTAAACGGCGAGGTGTATTCGTACCGCACGCCCATGGTCACGGTGAGGTCCCTGCTGGCTTGCCAGTCCTGTCCTACAAAGCCGGAAAAGGTGTTGTTCCGCAGATACGCCTGAGAGTTGCCGACGGTGCGCTCGGTTTGGGCGGGGTAGCCTAGGAGGAAATCCGCCAAGGCGTCGCCCGTGTTGGAACCGCCGTTGCCCGTGAATCCGCCAGTGTAATCGTACTCGCCGCGGATGTTATTGCTCTGGCGATAATTCAACTGGAAATGGATCCAATCGACCCCGAACTTATAGGTGTGGCGCCCGCGGACCAGGGACACCGTGTCGGAGGAGTCCCAGGTGTTGTCGCGCTGGGTCTGCGGCAAGGTGGGATCGTCGGTTACCGTGGAGTAGTCGGTGAGGAAGAAATACGGCAGGCCGAAGGCCGAGGGATCCATGGGCGGATTGGAGATGCCCAGTTGCGCCGCTATGTTCTGGTTCCCCGCATTGATCGGGACATCGAGCAGCCGCAAGCGCAAGAATGACAGCCGCAGTTCGTTGCTCCACGAAGCTCCGCCGATCGTGTGGCCCAGCACAACCTGCTGGGCGCGAAGCTGCTCGTCGGTGGGCCGCAGCGGGAAGTTCCCGCCGATCCCTCCTCCCTCGTCGTTGAGGGTGTACCGGCCGAACAGCAGACCGCCGTTCGCGAACTGGTGGTCGATCCTGGCGGAGAGCTCATCGTGATTGCTGGTGCTCGGCGTGCCGTCCACATAGTTACTCGAGGGGTTATTGGGCCGGTTGGGCAGCGGCTCGAACTGGGCCAGATAAGCCTTCGCGATGGGATCGATCCGATACGCTGGAATGACGTTACCCGGGAAAGGAGTCCTGGCGGCCTGGGTGGGTGCGCTGAGCGGGTCGTGGATGAGGTTCCCCTGGGAGAAGTCGCCGCCGCGCACGGCGGCCCCGGGCACCAGTTGCAGAGAAGGCGTCGCCTGGTCGCTGCGCAATCCCTCGTAGGTCACGAAGAAGAACGTGGAAGGGACCGGCAGCCGGCCACCCAGGGAGCCGCCGTACTGGTTCTCCCGGACGGTGGGCCGGGACAGAGTGGGATCGTCGAAATAGTTCAGCGCGTCCGTGATTCCGTTTTGGAAGTACTCGAACAGACCGCCATGAAACTCATGGCCTCCCGATTTGGTGATGACATCCATCACGCCGCCGCCGGATTGCGCGAACGGAGCCGGCGCCAGCGAGGACTGGATGCGGAATTCCTGGACGGCCTCCATGGGCGGCTGGATCACGATCGCGAAGGCGTTGCGGTCCGTGTCGTAGGCGCCGTCCAGAAGGAAGGAGTTCATGGAGGGCCGGGCGCCATTGATAGGCGGATTCAGCGCCACGGAGCCGCGCGTGCCTTGCTGTATGTCGTTATCGACGTCGTGGGTGAAACCGCCGAGCTGCCGCGGGATCGCGCCCGGGCCCAGAGTCACCAGAGCGCTCACGTTGCGCTCATCGAGCGGCAGTTGCGTCAGCGTGTCCGCATCGATGCGATAGCCGATGGCGCTGTCCTCGGTCTGGAGGGGAGACACGTTCGCCTGGACCTCGACCGAATCGTGCGCGCCTCCGACCTTCAGGCTGAAGTCGAGCTTAGCTTGTTGCTGGACCTCGATGGTTACGTGCGAGGCTACCGCGGTGCGAAAGCCGTCGCGCCGAACTTCCAACGAGTAAGTCCCGGGTGCCAACTGGTCGATCCGATAGACGCCGAATTGGTCCGATACGGCGCTTCGCGTGAACCCGGTGTTCTCCTGCTGCGCCACTACGCGGGCATCCGCCAGCGCGGCGCCCGATTCGTCCTTGACCTGCCCCGCGACCGACCCCGAAGCAGCCTGCCCCAAAGCGATTGAAACGGAGAGCGCCCCCATCAACAGTGCATGACTCAGCGTCTTCATTGCAGTCCTCCGCGAACGAGTTTGCTTAAAACATCTACCGCGCTGTCCAGGTCGCGATAGTGAAGCTCATACGCCGGCGCCCCTGCCAGGCGCTCGACGGCCGCGCGCTGCTCCCCAGTGGAAGGCAGCTCCGTGGGCCAAGGGCAGAAGTACAGCCGCTTCAGGGCTTCCGCTGCCGGAATCCGATGCAGTCGAGCGTCGCCGCCGGCGCTACGGTCCAGAAACACGAGATAGTCGACGGACGCTTCGGGTGTAGTGCGGATTGTAGGCAGCGACGAGGTGCTGACTTCAATCGTCGGCTTGCCGTTGCCGCGCCGGTGGTCTTTCATTCCCCGGAATTCGGGGAACAGCTCGCCCGCCGTGGAGCGAAATCGAAAAAGGGACGGATTTCCAATCACTGTGCGCCCGCTCCCGCGGCGCACGAGCGAACTGCCGTCATCGGAGCAGTAAGTCCAGCCCCGGCGCGCACAGGCGTATGCCAGCGACGACTTACCCGCGCCCGAGTCTCCGGCCAGCAGCACCCCATGTCCGTCCAGCACCAGGCACGCGGCATGGACGGAGGCGAGGTACAGGGTCTCGATCAGGGTGGTGGCGATCCCTTCGAGGACGGAGTATCGAAAATAGCCGCCGTCCGCCACGGTCGCCGGGGTTACCCAGGCAAATCCAAAGCCGCGCTGAAGGTCGCAGCAGAAGTAGTTCTCCCGATCGGCGATGGCGGTCAGGAGGTGGCCTTGTGCGCGCCATACAGGCGTCGGCGGGCACTCCGTGGCCCCGCTCTCGGCCACCATGCAGCGGACCTCAACCGGTACTTCGCCGAACCGTTTTGCAACGGCGCCCCAGTTTTCGCGGGCCGCGGAGATAACAAGAGGGGAGTTCGACCGGATCACGGCCGGAAAGCCGTAGGGGTAGAACTCCCCAAAATGGTGCAGATGCATGGATGCAAGCAAGGGGTCGCACGCGGATGAAACGTGCGAGCCCGACTGGGAAACACTCATCACGATTGAGAATATCCGGCGCTTCCCGGTGGAGTAATTGAGAGAGTGTAAAAAACTGGTAAAACGCCGCGGCGCGCGTCGCCGCGCACTGCCGCCACGCCGAACTTGTAAAACTTCTGTGATTTTGCAGTCACATAAGACAACATTCGACGCGGCAGGCTGTACACTGGCGATTGAATGGGGCAAGAGGGGCCCACTTAGCTCATGCGCGCGGCGATCGTACACTACTGGCTGCTGAACATGCGCGGCGGCGAGCGCGTCGTGGAGGCGTTGTGCCGCCTTCTGCCGGACGCGGACCTGTTCACGTTGTTCTACGATCCGAGCGCGGTCTCGCCTCTGATCCGTTCGCGTTCGGTCACCGCGTCCTTCCTCAACCCGCTTCGGCGCTGGTACCGGGACCTCCTGCCGCTAGCTCCCTTTGCGCTCGAATCGCTGGACCTGCGGGGATACGATCTGGTGATCAGCAGCGAGTCCGGGCCAGCCAAGGGGGTTCTCACCGGGTCGAACACGCGGCACGTATGTTACTGCCACTCACCCATGCGGTACTTATGGGATCTTTACCCGGCCTATCTGCACGACTGGACACCCTCGCTCTGGAAGAAGATTGCACTTGGAGCGTTTGCCGCGCCGCTCCGTGTGTGGGACCACGCCACCGCGGCCCGCGTCGACGAATTCGTCGCCAACAGCATCAATGTCCAACGGCGGATCTGGCGCGCCTACCGCCGGCCGGCGGAAGTCATTCATCCTCCGGTACCCGTGGAGACGTTCTCGTGGCGGCCGCCGGACGACTATTACTTGCTGGTATCCGAGTTGGTCGCCTATAAGCGCGTGGCAGACGCAGTGCGCTCGTTCTCGCGGACTGGCAGACGCCTGAAGATCGTCGGGCTGGGCCCGGAGTACCGGCGTCTCAAGCACCTGGCGAAACCGAATGTGGAGTTTTGCGGCCGGGTCGGCGCGGGCGAGCTGCGCGATCTTTATGCCCGCTGCCGCGCCCTTCTGATGCCCGGCGAGGAGGATTTCGGCATGGTCGCCGTGGAGGCCATGGCCAGCGGGAAGGCCGTGATTGCGCTCGGCCGCGGAGGCGTTCTGGAGGCGGTTCCACTCCAACCGGCGGCAGGGGTCTTTTATCAGGAACCCGGGGAGGCGCCGCTCGATCAGGCGGTAGGCGCCTTTGAACGGACTGAGGCATCCTTTCACAGGCTCGCCTTGCAGACTTGGGCGTCCCGCTTTTCCGAGTCGCGGTTTCAACGCCGTATGGGGGAAATGCTGGGCCTCGCGGCGAGCGCTCCCCGTCTGCCGTACGTTATTCCCCGCGCAAGGACCGGAGTCGGAGGATGAGGATGCGCCTGCCTGCGATCACGCTTCTGGGATTCTTGCTCGGGGCCGCGGTCTCGCGCGGCCAGCAACAGCAAACTATGCCGGACTGCAGCGCACCGGAGAACATCGACGACCCGCGCTGTGACGCCGCATCCCGCTCTCTCGGCCAGTCCAACCGGCAAGACGTGTCCGCTCCTCGCATTCCGGTCATTCGCGATCAAAGCGCCGCGCCTTTCCAGACCGAAACGCTCGACCGCCGTAGACCGGCCGATCAGCCCGCGCCGGCCCCGCGCCGGCCGCTCGCTCCCGAAGAGCCAACCGAATTCCAGAAGTTCGTCGAGCAGTCCATCGGGCATGTCCTTCCGATCTTCGGGCAGAGCCTGTTTCAGGACGTTCCCAGCACCTTCGCTCCGGCCGACCGCGTTCCCGTGACTCCCGATTACGCGCTCGGCCCAGGCGACCGGTTGATGATTCGCGCCTGGGGACAGATCGACCTCAGCGTGTCGCCGGTGGTGGACCGTTCCGGCGCGATCTACGTTCCGCAGGTCGGCGAGCTGAACGTCGCAGGCCTGAAGTTCGGCCAGATCCACGACTATCTGAAGACCGCCATCGGCCGCGTGTTTCACAACTTCGATCTCAGCGTGAACATGGGGCAGTTGCGCTCCATACAGGTGCTGGTCGTCGGCCACGCGCGGCGGCCCGGCGCGTACACCATCAGCGCCTTGAGCACCCTGGTGAACGCCGTATTCGCTTCCGGCGGTCCCGATTCCCGCGGCTCCATGCGCAGCATTCGCCTCACGCGGCTCGATAAGGTGGTCACCGAATTCGACCTGTACGATCTGCTCCTCGACGGTGACAAGTCCAAGGATGTGCACCTCCTCTCCGGCGACGTGATCTACATCCCGCCCGTGGGCCCGCAGGTAGCCGTAACCGGCAGCGTGAACACACCCGCCATCTACGAGCTCAAGCCGGGCAGCACGCTGGCCCACGCACTCGAACTTGCGGGCGGATTGACTCCCGTCGCGGCCCGGCGCGAAGCCACCATCGAACGCATCGACGATTCGTCGCGCCGGGTGATGCAGGTGCCGCTGGACTCGGCCACCAGGCTCCAGAACGGCGACCTGATCTCCGTGCTGGCCATCGTTCCCCGCTTCGAGAATGCCGTGACTCTCCGCGGCAATGTGGCCGACCCCATCCGCATGCCCTGGCGGCCGGGCATGAGAATCCGCGATCTGATCCCCGACCGCCTGGCCCTCCTGACGCGCGATTACTGGCGCACTCGCAACCGGCTGGCGCCGCCCGATCGGCAGCCCGAGGACAACGTGATGCTGGCCTCCTCCGACGGCCTCGCCGCTACGGATGGCACCGCCCGCGGCCAGCCCCGGCCTATTTTCGAAGCCAGGAGGACGGACGTCCCGGCCGCTGCAATGCCGTCCGAACCGAGAACCGGCTCCAAAACGAATGCGCCGGGCTCGATTGGCGCGGCGAACGCCGGAGCGGCAAATGGCACCGCCAGGAATCGCGTGGAACGGAATCCCCTGGAGGTGAACTGGAGTTACGCGGTGATCGAGCGCCGCGATCCCAAGGACCTCCGCACCAGCCTGATTCCGTTCCGGCTCGACAAAGCGGTCCTCGAAGGCGACGAATCCGAGAATCTGCCGCTCCAGCCGGGCGACGTTGTCACCATCTTCTCCACTGCCGATGTTCGCGTGCCGCAGAGCATGCAGACGCGATACGTCCGCCTGGAGGGCGAGTTCGTGTCGCCGGGCGTCTATAGCGTCGAGCCCGGCGAAAACCTGCACCATCTCGTCGCACGCGCCGGTGGACTCACGCCCCAGGCTTATCTATTCGGCTCCGAGTTCCTGCGCGAATCGAGCCGCTTCGAGCAGCAGCAGCGGCTGGGCGATTTCGCGAATTCGTTCGAGCGGGAAGCAGCCTCCTCGGCGGCGAATTTGCGCGGCTCGGTGCTCTCGCCGGAAGAGGCCGCCGCGGCCACGAGCCAGGTCGCCGAGCAACGCGAGCTCGTCCAGAAGCTGCGTGAGGTGCGCGCCACCGGCCGCATCGTCCTCGACCTCGATCCCAGGCTTCCGGGCCCTGAGGCCTTGCCCGATCTTGTCTTGGAGGACGGCGACGTCTTCACCGTCCCCAGCCGGCCGTCCTTCGTGAACGTCGTGGGCAGCGTGTACAACGGCTTGTCCTTTCTGTATGAGCCGGACAAGCGGCTCGGCGACTACCTGCGGGAGTCCGGCGGCGCCACGCGCACCGGCGACGCGCGCCACGCGTTTCTCATCCGTGCGGACGGTTCCGTGGTCAGCAAGGCGTGGTGGAACGGCCCGCTGGCGCAGCGCTTCGAAGGCTTGCGCTTGAATCCGGGCGACACGATCGTCGTTCCGGAACAAATCAACAAGACGACCGTCCTCAAGGGGCTCAAGGATTGGTCGCAGGTGTTCGCCCAGTTCGGTTTGGGCGCAGCAGCGATCAGCATCTTGAAGTAGGCGAAATGGCATCCCAAGGATCAAACGGGCTGGGAGCAGTGACCGCTCGGGGGGAGACGGCAGGCTCGACGGGGGCGATGCACACCAGCGCCGCTTCCGCCGAGCCTGAGGTTTCCCTGCTGGACATCGCCGCCGTGCTCGGCCGCCGCAAGGGCCTGCTTGCGGGCGCCACGCTGGCGGCCATGGCTGCTTCCGCCGCCGTCGCGCTCCTCATCCCGGCGAGCTACACCGCCGAAGCGGTGATCCTGCCGCCTCAGTCCGATCAGTCCTCCCAGCTCTTGATGATGGGATCGCCTGCCGGTCTGGCCGGATTGGGCGGGCTCGGCTCGGGCCTTGCCGGAGGGCTCTTGAGAAACCCAGCGGAACTGTACATCGGCATTCTGAAGAGCCGCACCATCGCCGATGCGCTCATCGCCAGGTTCCGGCTCCAGCAGGTCTATGGGTCAAAAAGCCTGATCGGCACGCGCAAGGCTTTGGAGCGCCATAGCAGCATTGAGACCGGCAAGGACCTGCTCATCCGGATCCGCATCGAGGATCGCGACCGCACCCGCGCCGCTCAAATCGCCAACGCCTACGTGGACGAGCTACACAACCGGAATTCGCGCCTGGCACTCACCTCCGCCGCACAGCGCCGGCTTTTCTTCGAGCAACAGTTGGCTGAGGAGAGAAACTCGCTGGCGGATGCCGAAATCGCCATGAAGAAGATGCAGCAGTCAAGCGGCCTGGTGTTCCCCTCGGGCCAGTCCGAAGCGCTCATGCGCTCCATCGCCTCGCTTCGTGCGGAGATCGCGGCGCGTGAAGTTCAGTTGCAGGGCATGCGCATGTACGCCACCGGAGACAATCCCCAGGTTCAGGTCATGGAGACCACGCTGGCGGGGCTGCACCAGCAGTTGCAGAAGCTCGAAGCGGGCAGCGGCGAAGAGCTGGTCGTGCCCGCGCGCAAGATCCCGGAGACCGAGCTCGAGTACCTGCGCAAGATGCGCGATTTCAAGTATCAAGAGACGCTCTTCGAGCTGCTGGCAAAGCAGTACGAGTCCGCCCGCATCGACGAAGCCAGGGAAGCGCCGCTGGTCCAGGTGGTCGACAGTGCGGTGGCGCCGGACAGGAAGAGCTGGCCGCCGCGGACGCTGTTCGTTCTGGTTGGCGGCTTGCTGGCGCTGATCGCCGCCAGCCTCTTCGTGCTGCTCCAGGACTACCGGGTGAGAATGAGGCCGGCGCGATGAACACCGTCGCCGAACAGCCCGCCATCCAGCCCGCCCGCCTGCGCTCGAACGTCGCGGCGCTCTCCATTCTGCAGGTCATGAACTACGCAGTGCCTCTGGCCACGGTGCCCTATCTGGTGCGCGTGCTCGGCCCGGCGCATTTCGGATTGCTCGCGTTCGCGCAGGCGCTGATCGTCTACTTCGACCTGCTGACCGACTACGGCTCTCTTCTCAGCGCCACCAGGGCCGTGGCCGTCCACCGCCACGACTCCGAAGCTCTGTCGCACATCTTCTGGCGGACCGCAGCCGCCCGGCTCGCGCTCGCGTTTGGCTGCGCTCTGGCGCTGAGCGCCCTGGTTCTGGCGGCGCCACCGCTCCGAGCGGCGGCCACGCTGTACGCGGCGGCGTTTCTGACCGTCATCGGAACCGCTATCTTCCCGGTCTGGTTCTTCCAGGGCATCGAGCAGATGAAGTACGTCACGGCGGCGCACTCTTCGGCGCGGGTCCTGACGATTCCGGCGCTCTTCCTCCTGGTGCGCCATCCGGATCACTACGTAAGGGCGGCAGCCGTGCAGGGCGCCGTTCCGGTCCTAGCCGGTATCCTGGTCGCGCCGGTGCTATGGAGAAAGCTGCGCCATGGCTTCCACCGGCCTGCCGTTTCGGAAATCGCCGGCGTGCTCCGGGAGGGTTGGAGCGCCTTCGTCGCCAACTCCGCGCTGGTGTTCAATGCGACCGCCACCATCACCGTGCTGGGCCTGGTTGCCGGCGCCGCAGAAGTCGGCTACTACAGCGCCGCGGACAAGGTGATCCGGGCGCTGAGCTCTCTACTCAATCCGGTCACCCAGGCGTTGTACCCTCACCTCAACAGCCTCAAAACGCGTTCGCCGCATCTGACGGCCCGGCTGATGCGCAGGAGTTATGTTTGGATCGGATTGCCGGCGCTGGCTGTGTCCGTGGCTACCTTCGCAGTCGCCGGCCCGGCGGGCCTCGCTCTGTGGGGGCACGGGTTCCTGCGCTCCGCCGCTGTGCTCCGCTGCTTGTCGCCGCTGCCGTTCCTGCTGGCCCTCGTCAACCTCATCGGTGTCCAGACGCTGCTCGTTCTCGGCCTGGATTCGCTGGTGAGCCGCACCGTTTTCGCCGCCGCGCTCTTTAATGTGGCGCTGACGGCCTGGCTGTCCGCAAGTTACGGCGCGCTGGGAGCGGCGGCGGCCAACGTTGCCGGCGCGGTTTTGCTCGTTTGCGGCTTGGCCTGGTCGGCGCGGCGCGCCGTGAGGAGTTGAGGATGGCGGCCGGATGGCTCCTCGCGTTCGTCCTGTTGAGCGCCGCTCCGGTCGCCAAGATCGGCGACGTGCAGATCCTCGAGGTCCTGCAAGCATTGTGCCTGGCGATGGCCGTGCCAGCCTTCGTGAGTCGCGGTCTAAGGGTCCCGGCTTACGGCCTGTGGCGGGATGTCGGCGGGCGCTACCTGCTGCTGCTCTGCCTTTGTGCCGCGTTATCCCTCGCGTCTCTGCGCCTGTCCTTCTACACGCCGCCCGGCGTCTCCGTGCTGAAGCAGCCGCTCTGGATATCACTCTCGCGCATCTTCGAGCTGTTCCTGGTGGCTTACTTCATGCTTCGCGTTGCCCGGACGCTACGGCTGCAGCCGGCTCTGTTTCGCCTAGCGCTGGATGCATACGTCTGGGCCGGAACCGTCAGCGCGTGCGTTTCCACCGCGGCCTGGGCTCTCGTAAGAGCATCTGGCCACGCAACCTTTGCCGTCTACGGACCGGACCAGCGGGTGCGCGGCTTTTTCAACGAGGGCGGTCCTTACGGCATCTTCCTGGTCAGCGTGGCGGCCGTCCTGCTGCTTCGCGCACGCGTCTTCCGGCCCCTCTACCCCGCGCTGCGCTGGCCGATTCTGGCCGTTCTCGCGGCCGCGCTCGCTTTGAGCCAGTCCAAGGCGGGGTTGCTCGTGGCCCTGGGACTGTGCGGCGTCGCGATGCTGTTTTCCGGCAGCCGTGTCCAGAAGATCGCGCTGGCGCTCGTGTGCGCGCTGGTGCTCATCGCATCCCTGAGCCTCGCCGGCGGAAAAGTGTTCGGCTACTTCTACGCCTACCTGAATCTGGAAGAAGCGATGGCTTACCGTCCCGACGATCCGAGCCTGATCATGGGCCGCATCGCGGCCTCCGCGATCGTTCCCCGCATGATCGCCGCGCATCCCCTGCTCGGCATCGGAGTGGGCAATTACTCCCTTATGCGAAACGATCCCGAGTATCTTCAAAGCCTGCCGCCCGTAAGTGAGTGGGACTTGCCGGGCATGGGTTTGTTGGGCTCCGCCGCGGAGTTCGGCATTCCTCTGACGCTCTTCCTGCTGGCGTTGCTTTTGAGGCCGCTGGCCCGTTCCCGAAAGATGGGCCAACCCGCCGTTCTCGCCGTGGCTGCCAGCTTTCAACCGCTCGCATTTCTGCTGGGGGTTAACCTGAATTTCTTCTATCCGTGGCTGGTGGCCGCGTTCGTGATGGCGGCGGGAGGCGCGATCAGTGAACGGTACGCCTCCACATAAGCCTCGGCCATCTGGCGCGTGCCGTATCCGGCGCTCCGCCGCGCTCTGGCGGCCCGGCCTCTGCGAATCGCCCCTCTGGAGCGGCACACTCTCTCCAGAGACGCCAGCAGCTTCTGCCGGTCGCCGGGCGGAATCAGTTGCCCCGCTTCGGAGTTCTCGATCAGCTCCGGAATCCCGCCCACCGCAGTGCCGACGAGGTACAACCCATGCGCCTTCGCCTCGCTGAGACTCAACGGCGCGTTCTCACGGCACTCCGAGAGCTGCAGGAACACGTCGCACTGCGAGAACAACTCCTCCTTGCGTCGGCCCTGGACGAAGCCGTGCCAGGTGACGTTGGGCACTCGCGCGGCCAGTTCCGTGAACTGTTTCTCGAGCGTGCCAATGCCGGCCACGTGAAACTCGATCTCCGACGATTCTGCAAACGCGGGGATGGAAGCCAGCAGTGTCTCGCAGCCCTTTTCGCGCTCGAGCCGGGAGAGGAACAGAACCCGCAACGGGTCGGACGGCGCCCGCTCGGGCTGCGGCACGGGCCGGACATCGACGCCGTTGCGGATGATCTCGATCCGCGGTTCCGTCCACCCGGCCTGGCGATGCAGTTCCGCGGTCGCCAGCGCCGGCGCAATCAGCATCCCGACGTGCTTCTGGAAGCGGCGGTGGTAGCCCGTGTAGACGGCGCAGAAACGGCACAGGCTCTCGCACATAGTTCCGTCGCGGCGCTGCATCGTAGCGCGCGGGCAGAGCAGATGCAAGTCGTGCAGCGTGTGCGCGACCGCGGGCGTGTATTTGCGAGCTACTTGCCACACCGCCGGAGAGAATCCGTCGATGTTGTGCGTGTTGACCACATCCGGCTGGATCTGGTCCAGCACCCGGCGCAGCGGGAGAATGACCGACGGATTCCACAGGTCGATGGCGTGCCAGCAGGCGCGCGCCAGGCGGCCCGGCAGATCGCGCTGTTTGTCGTAACTCCAGTACAGATTCCGGGGCGCCACTCGCCACACTCGTATCCCCTCGCGTATCTCGCCCTGGTAAGGCTGGCCGCCAAGCTGGGACCGCCCGCAAGTCGAAATGACGTCCACCTGGTGTCCCAGCCGGTCGAGCGCCCCGGCCAGTTGAGCGGCCAGGTGTTCGGCTCCGCCAATCGCATAGGGCGGAAACAATGACGCGACAATCGCGATCTTCATGAGCGGACCACTATGAGACTCCTCGCTGACGCGCGCTGGACGGGGCACCACGGGATCGGCCGTTTTGCCAGCGAGGTGCTCCGGCGCCTGCCTGTAGAAGAGCGCCTCGAGAACGGGCCACGGCCCCTTTCGCTTGCCGACCCGCTATGGCTCGCCTGCCAGGTGCTGGTGCGCCGGCCCGCCGTCCTCTTCTCCCCGGGATTCAATCCGCCTCCGCTGTGCCCCGCTCCGTTCGTATTCACCATTCACGACCTGATCCACATAGAGACGCCCGAGGTCTCTACCCCGGCCAAGCGCCTCTACTATCGAGCCATCGTCAAGCCGGCGTGCCGGCGTGCGTTTCGCGTGCTGACGGTTTCCGAGCATTCCCGTTCCCGCATCCTCGCCTGGTCCGGGCTCCCCGCCGAGCGCGTTCTGAACGTAGGCAATGGAGTCGGCGACCCGTTCCAGACGGACGGCCCGCGCCACGAGCCGGGCTTCCCTTACATCCTGTATGTTGGCAATTCCCGCCCCCACAAGAACCTCGATCGTCTGCTGGAGGCCTTCCGTAGCCTGGCTCGCCCGGACCTGAAACTGGTGCTGGCCGGAACGCCCGGACACGAAGTGGCCGGCGACGACGAGTTGGTCGCAATGTACCGCGGCGCTTTGTTTCTCGTCCTGCCCAGCCTCGCGGAAGGCTTCGGACTTCCCGCGCTCGAAGCCATGGCGTGCGGAACTCCGGTCCTGGTCTCGCGCACCCCGGCGCTTCTGGAGACCACCGGAAACGCCGCTCTCCTGTTCGATCCGCTCGACGCCGGCGACCTGGCGCGAACCATGGCGCTCGCTCTCGACGACGCCGGTTTGCGCGCCCGTATGCGCGCCGCCGGGCTAGATCGTGCCCGTTGTTTCTCCTGGGACCGGGTTGCCGCACGCGTCCTCGCCGTTCTGCACCAGGCCGCCCTTTCAGAAAGACCATAGCAGGCTCGTATACCCGGTACTGGCGCGGTAGTTCTGGTCCATGTAGAAGTCTTCCCGATAGCCGTAATACTGGTAGCCCACATTCAGCCGAACCTTCTCCGCCAGACGGAAGGACAGGTGCGCGATGGGAGATTGGAATCTCATGGGGAAGGTCTGCGCGGCCTCGAGCGCCGGAAGGCTCGCATCAACCTGGTTGCCGAGAGGGTTGGACCGCCCGTCCCCCGTGTCCTGCACAATGCTGTACCCGACGTAGACACTCGCCAGCCTCTTCACCTCGAATCGAACGCCGAGATTCGCGGAATGGATGTTACTGACATAGTACGATTGCTCGCCCTGAACCGATAGCGGACCCGCGAAGTACGCGATGCCGCCGAGGGTGTCGAGGTGCAGCTTGGAGTAACTCGCATCCAGGCCCAGCCATGACACCGGCGTCCAAGACGCCGAGGCCGCATACGTGCGGGCGTGGGAGCTGTAAGCGGTCAGCGAGACGGCGTTTACGTTGTAGTCCGCATGCGACCAGGCCGTAAGATCGAGATTGCGCAACTTGTACCGGACGCGGCCCGTGAAAGCGTGATAGGCGCCGTCGCTCTTGGGGGCAAAGGGCAGGCTGTTGCGCCCGATCTCGCCCTCGGCCGTGATCGTCAGCGCCTTGAGAGCGTTCAGGCGGATCCCGAATCGCCCCGCATTCAGCCGGTTGGTCTGGTCGTAAACCGTCGGCGCCGCGCCGGGCGAGAGCGCTTCCTGCACCGAGTCGATGCGCCGCTGGGAATAGTCAGAGCCACCGTAGAAGCCCAGCCACTGTTTGGCGCGATAGTGGAACTCCGTCTGGTTCGATACCGTGAACATCCCCAGATACTCGAAGAACACGAAACTCGCCGTTTGAGTGGCGTCGTCAATTTCCTCATACGCGCTGTTGCCCTCGGTTCTTACGTTGTAGGTCGACGTCTCGTTCACGATCGTAAGGCGGTCGGTCGGGAGCAGGGTGACCGTGAGGTTGCCTGTCGTGACCGGGCGTTGCGCGCTGCCGAAGGAAGCCACCTGCTGGTTCGCGGCAGCGCCGACGCGGTCCAGGCCCAGTGCGCTTTCATTCAGCAAGTAGGCTTGCTGGCCCGCGGTGTCGGTGAACTGCCCGTTGACGCTGAAGAAGTGGTGGTCGTAGAGCAGACCGACACGCCAATAGGGGCTGGTGCCGTGAGTCGGCTGCGGGCCAAGAAAAGAGGTCAGTTCAGCGCCCGTGTTGGGAATCGCCGCCCCGCTTGCGTTGAGTTGAGTGCCGGTGTCGTCCTTGAAGTCCTCCCACCCGTGAGTCCAGTTGAGCGTGAGGCCGTGAAACCGCACCTGGTTTCCCACCCGGTACTCGTTGCGCGTACGCCGCACGTTCTCAAACACCGGGAAGCTCGACGTGGGGTCGAAGGCGGGGACCGTCGAAATGCCGGCTCCGGACTGATTATCGTGCGAGTAACCCAGAAAGAACTGTATCTTCGATCCCGGCAGCAGGGTCAGATCGTGATTTTGCGAAGTGTACGTGGTGTCGAGTAAGTGCGACCCGCTCGCTCCGTCCGTCACCAGGCCCGGATTGAAGTAGTCGTTTTGTCGCCACAGCAGGTCGTACTGATACCAGCGGTTCTTCTCGATGCGCAACGTCGCCGCTTCGTAAGGGTCGCCGCCCAGCCCGCGGGTGGAGAGCACGGCCTGGTCGAACAAGCTCCCGTGCCCGTCTTTCGAGTTCAGGGAGAGATCGCCGCTCAACAGGCGGATGCCGTCCCCGAAGTTCACCGAACTGCGATACTCGTCCTGGTTCCCGGTCACGCTGGCGAACCGGTAGCCCGTCTCGAAAGAGTCGAGGATGTTGTAGTCGTCCCATGTAGATCCCCGCGGCGAGCCTACGGTTTCCGGGGTCGGCGCCACCACCTGCTGCGCCCGCGAGTGCGCGCCGGTAAGCAGAAGGACGGTCCAACAAGCGAGTTGCAGTTTCCTTCTCATCGCATGAAGAGAGAGTCGCTATTCGAACCGTGGATGCGAACGTGACAGTTGGTGCAGTTCTGATAGCGAGGGTCGGTCATATTGTGGGTCTGGGACGGCCGCGGATCGCCGCTCCCGTGCAGGCCGAACGGCGGGGCGCCATTGTGGCATTCCAGGCACATGGTGAAAACCACTGGCCGGCGCAACAGGCGCGAATTGGTCGATCCGTGCGGATAGTGGCACATCTCGCAGCCTTCCACGCGCACCGGCGGGTGCTCGTAGACGAACGGCCCGCGCTTGTCGGTATGGCACTTCAGGCAGGGCTCTTCATTCGCCAGCGCGGTCCCCACCATGCGCGGCCGCTCCGCCATGCGCCAGGTAGCCGGGAAGGCCCCGTGCGGGTTATGACAATCGGTACACGTCATGAACCCCTCGTTGACCCGGTGCTTGAACGTCATCGAGAATTCGGCCCGCACGTTCGCATGGCACCCATAACAGAGCTCGCTTTCGGGACGCGCCAGCAAAAACTTCGGAGTTTGAGCCTTGTGGATGGAGTGGCAGTTGTTGCACGCCACGTCATTCTGTGTGTGGGGCGAGCGCCGGATGTTCGCGCGCGAGATCGCCGCGCTGTGGCAGCGCAGGCAGGCATTGAGGACCGCGTCCGCCCGGAGCGCCGAGAACGCCACGATCGTGGCCTTGCCTCCGTGCGCCTCCACGTGCGCCTTCGCGGGGCCGTGGCAGCTCTCGCAGCCGGTGTCCTCCGGCTTCTCCTTGCCCGATGCGACGCTTCTGAAATGGGGGTTTTTGTAGAACGTGAACCAGATGTTGGCGTGGCAAGTCTTGCACTGTTCGCTGCCGACAAAGCTGTTGCCGGTGCCCGGCTCCTCGGCCCACGCAACCGCGGAAGCGGCTAACAACGCAAACATGAGCCTTCGTGAGTGCGGCACGAGCGTCCCCTCTGCATCTCGATGTTAGTCGAATACAACCCGACAAGCCAGTAACTGGAGCGCCTTTTTACACTTCTTTTACCGCGTAGAAACTCGCCGCTTTCCGCGGCTCTTGGGCGTTTTACACAAAACTGACAAATCCTTTGCGACCGAGCGCTTTAGCTGCTGTTACTCTGCGAGTGTCATGCGAAATCAATTGAACCGGCGCGGATTCGTACTGGGCGCCATTTGCGGATTCGCTTCCTTCATCGGGGCTGGACTGGGCGTGCCGGCCCTGCGCTATCTCCTGCGTGCGCCCGAGGGAGTTCGAAAGACGGAGTGGATCGATGCGGGCGACCTCGCCGATATCGAGCCCGAAAGACCCGCCCAGCTCGCGCTCACCCACAGGCGCACCGACGGATGGAAAGTGCTGACGGAGAGGATCGGCGCCTGGGTCGTCAAGGATCCGGAAGGAGGGATCACGGCGTTCTCGCCCCGTTGCACGCACCTCGGTTGCGCCTATCGCTGGGCGGCGGCCAGCCACGAGTTCGTCTGCCCTTGCCACGCTTCGCGCTTCTCCATCGCCGGGCAAGTGCTCAGCGGGCCGGCCCCGCGGCCCCTGGATCGCTATGAAGTCCGGGTCGAGGGCACTCGGGTCTGGCTGAAGCCGCCGCAGGCGCCGGAGGCCGCCCATTCATGATTCCGGGCCTCCTCCGGTGGCTCGACGATCGCACCGGAGCTCCCAGCGCATTGCACGCGTTCCTGACCGAGGAAGTCCCGGCCTCCAGTGGCTGGCCCCAGGTTTTCGGCAGCGTGCTGCTTTTCCTGTTCGTCACCCAGGCGTTCACGGGCATTCTGCTCGCGCTGAACTTCGCGCCCACGGCGGGTGAGGCCTACACCAGCTTGAACTATATTCTCCGCGACGTCGCGGGCGGGCGAATGATCCGCGGGCTACACCACTGGGGCGCCAGCATGATCGTGGTGGTCGTCGCGGTCCACATGGCCCAGGTCTTCCTTTACGGCGCCTACAAGCGCCCGCGGGAGACCACCTGGATCGTGGGCGTGCTTCTGCTGCTGATCACGCTGGCGTTCGGGCTGACCGGCTACCTGCTGCCTTGGGATAACCGGGCCTACTGGGGCACCGTGGTCAGCACGGAAATCGCGGGGCAGGCGCCGCTACTGGGGCGCTACGTGCAACGGCTGATGGGTGCCGAGAACGGAGTCGGCGCCGTGACCTTCGCGCGCTTTTACGCCGCGCACACGCTCCTGTTGCCCGCGCTAGCTTTCAGCTTGATCGGCATTCATGTCTACCTGGTCCGGCGCCACGGCGTTGCAGCGGACCCGTCGGACACTCGTCCCAATCGCCCCTTCTTCCCCAGCCAGGCGTTCAAAGATACCGCGGCCATCTTCGCATTCTTCGTGATCCTGTTCATTCTGTCAGCCGTCGCTCAGGCGCCGCTGGAGCGCATGGCCGACCCGACCGACAGCACTTACACTCCTCGCCCCGACTGGTATTTTCTGTTTCTCTTTCAATCGCTGAAGTTCTTCAAGGGAGCGGCCGAGCCGATCGGCAGCGTGCTGTTGCCAACCCTTGCGGTGGCCCTCCTTTTCGCGGTGCCTTTCCTCGATCGCTCCCAGGCGCGCCGGATCCAGCGGCGTACGGCCGCCATGGGCATCGTCCTGGTGTCGTTGATGGGCTGGGCTTCGCTCACGGCCGCGGCCGTCGTGACCACGCCCAAACCCGAGGCGAGCACGCCCGCACTGGCCGCCAGCCGCTGGCTGCAACTGGGACCCGAGGAACTCGCCGGCGCCGGCTATTTCCGGCAGGCACGCTGCTCCACTTGCCACAACCTGTTGGAAGGCGAGCCCAAGCCGGGCCCCAATCTGGCCGAACTCGGCGCCCTCAAATCCAGCGACCAGATGATCGCCCACCTCAAGAATCCGGCCGATCTCAATCCCGGCAGCCGCATGCCGCGCATCAATCTGAGCGATGTTCAGGTGCGCGCGCTCACAGCCTTCCTGCTGAAGCTGACCCCGGACAATGCGGACGCCTTCTCGCAAGCCCCTACGGACCCGCTCGCGGCCGCAGGCATCTTCGTCTCGAGCGGTTGCGATGCCTGCCATAAAGTGAACGGCTCGGGCGGGACTCTGGGACCGCCCCTCAACGGTGTCGCCGCGCGGCATAGCCGCGAATGGGTCGCCCAGCACTTACGCAACCCCAGGTCTCAGACCCCCGGGACCGCCATGCCCGCCTTTCCGTTCTCCGACCACGATAGGGATCTTCTGATCTCCTATCTGTTTTCGCTGCCCGGCAGACAGGATTGAGCCGTGCCGTCTTGCTCCCGCTCCCTGGTTGCCGGCGCGTTGATTTGGGCCGCGGCAGGATTGTGCCCGGCCCAGGAGGCGGCGGTGCCTGGGGAGACGCCGCCTCCCTCCGAACCGTCGTGGCGCGCAATGCCCGGACGAGTCTTCTCGGATGAGTGCCTGCTCTTCAGCAGCCCGCTCCGCGCCCGCAAGCGCGACCTCGCCTGGCTGGTCCCCTTGGGCGCTCTGACCGGCGTCCTCATCGCCACCGACCGTCACAACTTCAACGCGCATATCCACTCGACTCCCGCCGCGGCCCAGTCGAGTGACACGGTCTCGAATGCCAGCCTCGCCTCGCTGGCCGCGCTCCCCGTCGCCATGATCGGCTTCGGCCGCCTGGACTATCAGCCCCGCCTCGAGGAAGGCGGCATGCTCTCCATCGAGACCGCCGCCGACAGCCTCATCGTCGCGGAAGCGCTGAAACTCACGTTCCGCCGGGAGCCGCCCTCGATCGATGGCGCCTCCGGCCGCTTCTTCCAGTCCTCTTGGTCGGATGGTTCGTTTCCCTCGTCCCATGCCATGGTCTCTTGGAGCATCGCATCGGCCATCGCCCACCGCTATCCCGGCTGGCTCACCGAGCTGACGGTCTATTCGTTGGCCACAGCCGCCAGCGTTCCCCGGATCACGGCCGAGAAGCACTTCCCCTCCGACGTTCTGGTGGGCAGCTTGCTCGGTTGGCTGATCGGCCGTGAGGTCTTTGAACGGCGGCACACCGAGTGGGATGCGGTCGCGCCCGAGCCGGCGCCCGCCCACTCCCGCCCTGTGCCTTCACCAACCGATCCCCCGGCCTTCTTCGCGCCAGAGCGCGAGCGTCCGAAGCGGCCCAGCGGCCCCGTTCTCGTCCCCATGGATAGCTGGGTCTACCCCGCTCTCGGCCGCCTGGCGGCCTTGGGCTACATCGCCGACCAGGCCAGCGGGCTTCGCCCCTGGACCCGCGCGGAGTGCGCCCGCCAACTGAGCGAGGCGATGGAGACCGAGGCGGCTGGCCGCCGCCGCTCCGAGGAGGCCTCCCGCCTCATCGCCGCCCTTCGAGAGGAATTCGGACGGGACACCGGATCTACCGCGTACCTCGAGCTGAGTTCCCTCTACGGCCGCTACCTCTCGATAGCCGGCCAGCCGCTCGTCGACGGCTACAACTTCGGCCAGACCGTGATCAACGATAATGGCCGCCCCGTTTCGGAGGGCGCCAATGTGGACGCGGGTTTCACGGCTGAGGCAGTAGATGGCCGCGTCTCCTTCTACACCCAGAGCGAGTTTCAGCATTCCCCGCCCTTTTCCAGCCCCGCGGCGGCGCTGAAGCCCACCGTACACGAGCTCGAGCCCGTGGTCGACGGCTCCGCGACCGCCGTGAATCGCTTCGACCCGCTCGAAATGTACGCCGGCATTCAGCTCGGCGGCTGGTCGCTCACCGTCGGCAAGCAGGAGCTCTGGTGGGGACCCGGCGAAGCCGGACCGTTTTCCTTCAGCACCGATGCCGAGCCGTTTACCTGCTTTCGCTTTACCAGCGCCGCGCCCATCTACCTGCCCGGATGGCTTCGTCACCTCGGCGCCTTCCGTGCGGACTTCATCGGCGGCGAGCTTTCGCAGCATTTCCCTCCGCGCCCTTTGCTTAATGGCCAGAAGCTCACTTGGAACCCGACCAAGAACCTCGAGCTGGGTTTTACGCGCTGGTCGCTCTTCGATGGCGCCGGCCAGCAGGCCTTCACCGCAGGTTCCATCATCCGCAACCTGTTCGACAACGGATACACGTCTGGGAACGCCGCCGGCGACCGCAAGAGCGGACTCGACGTGCGCTGGCGCCTGCCGGGAGTCCGCGACCTCATTACTGTCTACACGGACGCATATGCGGATGACGAGCCCACGCCGTTCACCGGTCCGCAGCGCTCCGCCTGGGCTCCGGGGATTTACGTGGCCAGCCTTCCCGGCCTGCCTCATTGGGATCTGCGCGTCGAAGCGCCCACCACTCGCATGCTGGCGTCGGACCAGGGCGGGTTCTTCCTCTACTGGAGCGGCGTTTACCTCACTGCCAACACAAATCAGGGAAACCTGCTGGGTAGCTGGGTGGGCCGCGACGGGCGGGGCCTGTTGGCCCAAACTTCTTGGTGGCGCACCGCCCGGTCCCACTGGGACTTCGGCTACCGCCAGAACCGCATCGGACCCAATTTTCTACCCGGCGGGGGAACGCAGGACGACGCTTTCGTTCGCGGCTCCATCCGGCTAGGTCCCGCCTGGGGTCTGGACGTCTCAACCCAATACGAGCGCTACTTCATTCCCGTGCTGGGCGGCGTCCACCACGACGTCGCGGCGTCCCTCGAAATGACCTATCAGCCCCACTGGCGGCCCTTCCACAACTGACCCGCCCCCCTGACGACTGACGGGAACTGACGAGAGCGCCCCTTCAGTGGGGTTTCTGCGCCGTGGCGGCACGCTCTTTGGGCGGAGCAGACCCGGCGACCCTTCCTCCTTGGTTCTTACGAGCCGCTACGTCGATCCAAAAACCGCACTCCGGGAATCGCTTGCAGCACAAGCCAGCTGGTACCAAGACCGCGCATCAAGATTGGCTGCATTCAGTTTTGAACTCGGCCATGATCCGGACGCTTTCAAGCTCCAGAGATTGATTTCGAAGCTCGACCGGCAGGATGGAGAATAGCCATGCAAGAAAAGGACATCGCAACCCTGAAACGATGCGCCGACGCCAAGACCGAGGAATGCCGCACAAACTCAGCGCAAGCCGCGCGGTGGGCTGAACACGTCGGGGATAAGACTTTCTTTCCCCTTTAGAGTGTGGCCAGAAGCCCGCGCAGATAAGCCGCCCATCATTCCGAAAGGTACCCTTTGCGAGACGAGGCCGGGGGGATCGGGCGTTAAGTGGGCGAATGGTGGACTTTAGATCGCCTGCCGGGCCGCGAAACCGGTGCGCCGCCCGCGCAGAAAGCGCCCGCTCCGGCCTCCGCGGGGCCCACATCCAGGACGGCACATTCGACAGGTGGACCGTTTCCCGGGACGAGCGTCTCAGCTTGGAGGTCCGGGAGGCCGCCGATTCCTCCCGTGGCGCGACCGCTGCGGAAACTGGCCCGCCGCCGTAACTACCCGCCCCTCCTTGCGACAATGGGATCAACAGCATGTCCTTGCGCGATTTCGACCCCCTCATACAGGAGTGGTTCCTGACCCGGTTTGGCCGCGCCACCGAGCCGCAGACCCTCGGCTGGCCCCAGATCCGCGCCGGCCGCGATGTGCTCATCTCCGCGCCCACCGGCTCCGGCAAGACGCTGGCCGCGTTCCTGATCTGCCTGGATGGCCTGGTGCGCGCCGCGCGCAACGGCCCGCTTGCGGACGAGGTCGAAGTGGTCTATGTCTCCCCGCTCAAAGCGCTCAGCAACGACGTCCGCAAGAACCTCGAAATCCCGCTGGCCGAGATCGCGGCGCTGGCCGCCGAACGGGGCATTCCGCTGGCGCCCATCCGCACCGCCCTGCGCACCGGCGACACCACCGCCTGGGAGCGCCGCCAGATGCTGAAACGGCCGCCGCACATTCTGGTCACCACGCCCGAATCGCTTTATATCCTGCTTACGGCCGAGAAGAGCCGGCAAGCGTTGCGCACGGCGCGCACCCTGATCGTGGACGAGATCCACGCCGTGGCCGACGATAAGCGTGGCTCGCACCTGGCGCTGACGCTGGCCCGGCTCGACGCGCTGGTCGCAGCGGGCGGGCGCGCGCGGCCCCAGCGCATCGGCCTTTCGGCGACGGTGAAGCCGGTCGAGGAGGTGGCCGAGTTTCTCAGCCCGGCCGCCGCCATCGTCGATATCGGCCACCGCCGCGAAATGGACCTGGCCGTCGAAGTGCCACGCGATGAGCTCGGCCCAGTCGCCAGCAACGAGATGTGGGACGAGATCTACGACCGCCTGGCCGATCTGATCCGCCAGCACCGCACCACGCTCGTCTTCGTCAATACGCGGCGCCTGGCCGAGCGCGTCTCGCACCACCTCGGCCAGCGCCTGGGACCGGACGCCGTGCTGCCGCATCACGGAAGCCTGGCCCGCCGCCTGCGGCTCACTGCCGAAGAGCGTCTCAAGAAGGGCGAGCTGAAAGCCGTGGTGGCGACGGCCTCGCTCGAACTGGGCATCGATATCGGTTCGGTCGACCTGGTGTGCCAGATCGGCTCGCCGCGCTCGATCGCGGTCGGGCTCCAGCGCATCGGCCGCTCCGGCCACTGGATGGGCGCGACGCCCAAGGGCCGCATTTTCGCGACCACGCGCGACGAGTTGCTCGAGTGCGCCGCGCTGGTGCGCGCCATACGCTCGGGCGAGCTCGACCGCCTGTCCATCCCCGAAGCGCCGCTCGACATTCTGGCGCAGCAGATCGTGGCCGCGGCCGCCACCGACGATTGGCACGAGGACGACCTCTTCGCGCTGGTGCGCCAGGCGTATCCCTATCGCCGCGTCGAGCGCGCCCGGTTCGACGCGGTGGTCGAGATCCTCTCCGACGGCATCGCGACCGCGCCATCCCGGACAACGCCAACTACCAGGTGATCCTCGAGCCCGAGGGCACGGTGGTGGGCACGGTTGACGAAGATTTCGCAGTCGAGAGCATGGCCGGCGACATTTTCCTGCTGGGCACCAGCTCCTGGCGTATCCGCCGCATCGAACCGGGAAGGTTGCGCGTCGAGGACGCCCAGGGCGCGCCGCCCAACTTCCCCTTCTGGCGCGGGGAAGCGCCCGGCCGCACCGCCGAGCTCTCGCGGGAGTTCTCGCGCCTGCGCGAGGAGATTGCGAGCCGTCCGCCGCAGGACGCCGAGGCGTTCTTGATGGCCGAGTGCGGCCTCGACCGCGCGGGGGCGAGCCAGGCGGTCGTCTACATCCGCGCCGGCCAGGCCGCGCTAGGCGCGCTGCCTTCGCCGGGCCGCATCGTCGCCGAACGCTTCTTCGACGAGGCCGGCGGCATGCAGCTCGTTCTGCACGCTCCCTTCGGCGCCCGGATCAACCGCGCCTGGGGACTGGCGCTGCGCAAGCGCTTCTGCCGCACTTTCAACTTCGAGCTGCAGGCGGCGGCCACCGATAACGGTATCGTCATTTCTCTCGCCGAGCAGCACTCCTTTCCCCTAGAAATCGTCTTCGAGTTCCTGCGGCCGGAGACGGTCGAGCACCTGCTCACGCAGGCCCTGCTCGATTCCCCGATGTTCACCGCCCGCTGGCGCTGGAACGTTTCCCGCGCTCTCGCCATCCTGCGCTTTTCGGGCGGCCGCAAAGTGCCCGCGCCCCTACAGCGCATGCGCTCCGACGACCTGCTCGCGGCCGTCTTCCCGGATCAGGCGGCCTGCGCCGAAAACCTGGTCGGCGAAATTCGCATCCCCGACCATCCCTTCGTCGACGAGACGATCGCCAACTGCCTGCACGAGGCCATGGACCTGGACGGCCTGCGCGCCGTGCTGGCGGGAATTCAATCCGGCTCCATCGAGACCGTTGCCATCGACACCGCCGAGCCCTCGCCCTTCTCGCACGAGATTCTGAACGCCAACCCGTACGCCTTCCTCGACGATGCGCCTCTCGAAGAGCGCCGCGCCCGCGCCGTGCAGCTGCGCCGCACGCTCTCGCCCGATCTGGCCGCCGGCGCCGGGGCACTCGATCCCCAGGCCATCGCGCAGGTGGCCGCCGAAGCCTGGCCGCTGGTGCGCGATGCCGACGAGTTGCACGACGCGCTGCTGACCTTGGTGGCGCTCGCGCCGGCCACCGAATGGACGGAGCTGTTCGAAGAACTGGCAGCGGCACGGCGCGCCAGCGTCCTGCGCGTGGACGGCAGAGCGTTCTGGGTGGCCGCCGAGCGTCTCGATCTGGCCCGCCGGGCTTATGAGGCCTCTGAAGAACCCGCCGCCACGGACGTCCTGCGCGGCTGGCTCGAATCCACGGGACCGGCCAAGGCTTCCGCTCTCGCCGCGCGCCTGGCCCTGCCGCTTTGGCTGGTCGAGAGCGGGCTGGCGCGGCTGGAGGGCGAAGGTCAGGTTCTGCGCGGCCAGTTCACCGCGGACCGGACCGGCGAGACCGAGTGGGCGAACCGGCGTCTGCTGGCCCGCATCCACCGCCTCACGCTGGCCCGGCTGCGCGGCGAGATCGAACCCGCCACCACCGCCGATTTCGTGCGCTTTCTCGCGCGCTGGCAACACCTGGGGCGCGGCTCCCAGCTGCATGGCGTCGATGGGACGCTGGCCGTCATCCGTCAGCTCCAGGGATACGAGATCCCGGCGGGCGCTTGGGAATCCGCGGTGTTGCCGCGCCGCATCGCCCGCTACGACCCGGAGTTCCTCGACCGCCTGTGCCTTTCCGGCGAGGTGATGTGGGGACGCCTCTCGCCGCATCCCGCCTTCGAGGAGCCGGGCGGCGGGCATCGCGTCCGGCCCACGCGCGCCGCGCCGCTGAGCCTCTTTCTGCGCGAGGATGTGGAGACGCTGGTGGCGTTTTCGCCAGAGCCCGGCGCCGCCAGAAAAGAGGCGAGCCTCTCGCCCGCCGCTCACGACGTGCTGGAGCAACTCGAAAGCCGCGGAGCTTCGTTCTTCGTGGACCTCCAGCGCGCCACGGGCCGCCTGCCCAGCGAGGCGGAAGATGCGCTGTGGGAACTGGTCGCGGCGGGACTGGTGACCGCGGACGGCTTCGAGAACCTGCGCTCCCTGGTCGATCCCAAACGGCGCCGCGGACAGGGGCGAGGGCGCAAGGCGCGGCCCCGCCACGCCGCCGGACGCTGGGCGTTGCTGCGGCCGCCGGTCCCCGGTCCCGCTCCCGCTTCCGAGGCCGCCGCCGAAGCGTTCGCCCGCCAGTTGCTGCGGCGCTGGGGCGTCGTGTTGCGCGAGCTGGTGGCGCGGGAGACGCTGGCGCCCGCCTGGCGCGAGATGCTGGTGGCGCTGCGGCGCATGGAGGCGCGCGGGGAAATTCGCGGCGGCCGCTTCGCCGGCGCCTTCGTGGGCGAGCAGTTCGCGCTCCCGGAGGCGCTCGACCTGCTTCGCGCGCTGCGGCGCCAGAGCGATCGGGCCGAAGCGCTCGAAGTCTCCGCCGCCGATCCGCTTAACCTCGCCGGGATTCTGCTGCCGGGCCCGCGGCTGAGCGCCACCAGCGGCGAGATGCTGCGCCTGGAAGCCGCCGGCTAAGCCTGCTTCACTGAGGCCTGCCGCGCCCCACAGCCACTCCGAGCCGAAAGCGCGCCGTCGGTGGAAAAGGAACACGCACGCGCCGGCGACGGAGCGCAGCAAATCCGGATTTGGCGAATCCAGCGGGATGACGGGCGGGCGAACATCAGGCCCCTGCCGGAGGTGGAGCTCACTCGTGTTTCTCAGGCGGAGGCCCTAAAGATCTGGCCGCTGGCGACGATTTACTGGCTGTACGCTGGCTGTAGTACAGCGCCACAACAATCCGGCGCCTTTGAGGGCCGGGAGAATCCGCACGAACCAAAAGCGGATGGCGCGCCGCCGCGGCGTGTTTTCCAGAAGACCTTTGGGACTCACGGAGCGTGAGCTATGCCTGGCGGCCCTGCTGCCGCCGCGCGGCTCCGCGCCCCCCGAATCGCCAACATGCCCGGGTTGAAGCCCCGCAACCGTTTGGTGAACTTCCGGCTTACGGAAGAGGAGTACGGCCGGCTGGCGGCGGTTTGTGCGCGCAAGGGGTCGCCCAGCATTTCGGATTTCGCGCGCGCCGCCATCTTGCGCACCATCGAGGCCGAAGCCGCGCGCGAAGGGCCGCCCGATACGCTGCTGGCCGCGCTCGGCGAGCGGCTCAGCGACCTGGAACGCAGCTTTCGAAGCCTGGCCGAACCAGCCGCAGACGGTGCCCGGCGCAATACAGAGAGGTGAGGACCCCATCATGATTCGCTTCCTTCTGCTCCTGGTCGCATGCGGAACCGCGGTCGCACAGACGCACGGAACCTTCGCAGACCTTACGGCCCCCAACCTGCCGGCCCAGAGAATCGGCCCGGACGACTTGATCGCAGTCAGCGTCTATGACGCGCCCGAGTTTACGCGTAGCGTGCGCGTGGGCGCCGACGGCATGATCCGCCTGCCCATGACCGACCATCGCATCAAAGCGCAGGGCCTGCTGCCGGCCGACCTGGAAATTGCGGTCGCCGAGACGCTGCGCTCGGGCGGCCTGGTAGTCGAACCCGTGGTCACGGTCACCGTGGTCGAGTACCACAGCCGGCCCATCAGCGTGGCCGGCGCCGTCAAGAATCCGGTGACCTTCCAGGCCGTGGGGACGGTGACTCTGCTCGGCGCGCTGACCCGCGCCGGCGGCCTCAGTCCGGAAGCAGGGTCCGAAATCCTGGTTAGTTGTCCCCAGCCGGCGACGAGCGGCTCTCCCACGGCCCTGGTACAGCGCATCCCGGTCCAAGGTCTCATTGATGCGGCCGATCCTGAGCTCAACCTCCGTCTGACCGGCGGCGAGGAGATACGCGTGCCCGAGGCCGGCAAGGTGTTCGTGGTGGGGAACGTGAAGAAACCCGGCGCCTACGCTCTCCAGGACGGGGCTGAAACCAGTGTGCTGAAGGTCCTGGCGCTGGCCGAGGGCCTGACTCAGTACTCCACGAACGTCGCCTACATCTATCGCCGGGACGCCGATTCGGTTTCCAAACACGAGATTCCGATTCCGCTGCACAAGATCATGGAGCGCAAGGCGCCCGACATTCCGCTGCTCGCCAACGACGTCTTCTATATTCCGGACAACTCCGGGCGCCGGGCCAGGATGACCGCGCTCGACCGCATTCTCAGTTTCGGCTCTGCCACCGCCACCGGCGTTCTGGTGTGGCACTAGTTGTGGCGGCCGGACGCCCGGCCCAGCCACCCAGTCGCATTCGCATCGAGGAAAGGGAAAATGCTCGAACCACTCGTCGTACGATCATTGCCCGCTCCGGCTTCCTGGCCGGTCCAGCCGGCGGTGGAGAGCTGGCGCATCTCCAGCCCTCTGCCCGACCCGGCGGCTGCGGCTTCGATTTCGCTCTCCGAGTACCTCTGGATCATCAAGCGCCACCGCTGGAAGATCCTGGCGTTCGTGATGGCCTGCGTGGCCGCTACGCTGGTCGTCTCCTCGCGCATCACGCCCGTGTACGAATCGACGGCTACGATCGACATCGACCGGCGCATGCCCACCGGCGTGCTGGGAGAAGAGGCCATGCAAAGCGGTGCCAACGACGCGGACCAGTTCCTCGCCACCCAAGTGAAGCTGGTGCAGTCGGATTCGGTGCTGCGCCCCGTGGCCGACCGCTTCAAACTGCTGGAGAACGGCGATGCCAGCATTCCGGACGACGTGAAGCCGGGCGACGCGGCCGAAGCGCCCGTCCGGCTCAAGAAGCTGAAGGTCACGCGTCCCGCCAACACCTACCTCCTGCTCATCAGCTACCGCTCCACCGACCCGCATCTGGCCTCCGGGGTGGCCAACGCCATTGCGCAATCCTACATCGACCACACCTACAACATCCGCTACCGCTCCTCGGCCAGCCTTTCGGCGTTCATGGAGAGACAACTCGAAGAGCTAAAGGCCAAGATGGAGCAGTCCAGCGCGGCGCTGGTCCAGTTCGAGCGCGAGCTGAACGTTATCAACCCCGAGGAGAAGACCAGCATCCTCTCGGCCCGCCTCCTGCAGCTCAACACCGAGTACACCAGCGCGCAGGCCGACCGGGTCCGCAAGGAGGCCGCGGAGAGCTCGGTGCGCGGCGGCAGCCTCGAGGCGGCGCAGGTCTACGCCCAAGGCGAGGCGCTGAAGAGGATGGACGAGCGCGTAGACGAGGCGCAGGCCCGCTTCGCCGACGTGGGGGAACACTACGGGCCGAACCACCCTGAGTACCGCAAGGCCGCCGCCCAACTGGCCGAAGCGCGGCGGCTGCTCGACGGCGCGCGCCAGAACATCGCCCAGCGGGTAGAAGTGGAATACCGCCAGGCCGTGGCGCGGGAACGGATGCTCGAAAGCGCCGTGTCCCAAACCAAGGCTGAATTCGACCGCCTCAACGCGCGCTCTTTCGAGTACCAGTCTCTCAAGCGCGAGGCCGAAGCCGACAAGAAGCTCTACGAGGAGCTGGTGCGCAAGATCAAGGAAGCCGGCATCAACGCCGGCTTCCAGAACAGCGCCATCCGCGTCGCGGACCCGGCGCGGCCGTCCGTCCAGCCGGTGTTTCCCGTCATTCCGCTGAACGTCGCACTGGCCTTCGTGTTCTCGAGCCTGCTGGCGGTCGGCGCCGCCGTTCTCACCGACGTGTTGGACAGCACCATCCGCGATCCTGAACAGGTGGCGCGCACGCTGAAAGCTGAAGTCATAGGCAACCTGCCCATGGTGAAGTCGTGGCGCGGCCGTCTGGCGCTCGTTGCCGGGGGCGAGAACGGGAACGGAAACGGGCATCAGGAGCTGGTGCTCGCCTCCGAGTCCGGGACCGAGCACGCCCGGCACGGATACGAGGATGCCATTCGAAGCCTGCGCAATTCGATCCTGCTGGCCGATTTCGAGCGTAACCTGCACTCCCTGCTCGTTACCAGCGCCTCTCCCGCGGAAGGCAAATCGACGGTGGCCGCCAACCTGGCGCTGGCCCACGCCCGCCAGGGGCGCAAGACGCTGCTGATCGACGCCGACCTGCGGCGCCCTTCTCTGCATAAACGGTTTCAGATCCCGGTTGGGGGCGGCTTGGCGAGCGTACTGCTCGAGGGCGCGGACTGGCGCGCCGCGCTAACGGCGGCCGAGGGCGCTCCGGACCTGTCCATCCTGGCGGCCGGTGCGCCCTCCCGGCGCGCTACCGACCTGATCGGCAAGGGGCTGGTGCATCTTCTCGATGAAGCAGTCCAGACCTACGACTTGGTGATCGTGGACGCGCCCCCCACTCTCGGGTTCGCCGAGCCGCTCGAGATCGCCACCATCGTCGACGGCGTCATCGTCGTCGCGCGCGCCGGAGAAACCGAGCGCAAGGCCGTCAGCTCCGTGCTGGCATCGCTTCAGCGTCTGCGCGCCAACATCGTCGGCGTGGTGCTCAACCAAATCCAGAAGAACATGAGCGACACCTACCACTACTACGGCTACTACGGAAAGTACTATCACTATCGCGAATCGGAGAACAACGACTAGCCCCGGTGGCCGCCATGACGGAAGTTTGGGACCGAGTGCGGTACGCCTGCGCCCCGGCCCGCGAGGGGCGCCGGTCCATGGCACGCTGGGCCGGCCGCGGCCTGGTCAGTTGCCTGGACCAGGGGGTGGTCTCAGGCGTGAATTTCACGGCTAACGTGCTGCTGGCGAGATGGCTCCCTCCCGCCGAGTATGGAGCCTTTGCGGTCGGCTTCGCGCTGTTTCTGTTCTTGTCGGGATTTCACAATGCCCTGCTGCTCGATCCGGCCTGCATCCTCGGCCCGGCGCGTTTCTCGAACCAGTTGCCGGGGTATTTGAAGAGGGTGGTTTGCCTGCATGGCGCTTGGAGCGTAGCGGCATCGCTGCTGGTCGCCGTGGCTGCCCTTACGACCAGCGATGCCTCTCTTCGCCGGGCTTTCTGCGGATTGGCTATCTCGCTTCCGTTCCTGCTCCTGCTCTGGCTGTTGCGCCGTTTATGTTACGTGGCCGCGGGCCCGGCCGCGGCGCTGGTATCGAGCGCTGCCTACGCTCCATTTCTGATCGGAGGCCTGTTCCTGCTCCGGCATTGGGCCGAGCCGTCGCCATTCGCCGCCTTCCTGGTCATGGCCGCCGCCTCCTTGGCGGCTTCGGCCACGGCGTCGAAGAAGCTGGGCCTTGACGGCGGGTGGAGCGGAATCCGGCCCGGCGCGTGCCTGGAACTGGCCCGCACGCATTGGCAGTACGGGAAGTGGCTCGGCGCGACCTCCATGCTGACCTTCGGCGTGACGCAACTGCAGACGTTCCTGGTCGCCGGCTGGCTCGGCCTGGCGGCCGCCGGAGCGTTCCGGGCAATCTTCAACTTCGTGCAGCCTATGAGCCAGGTGACGGCGGCAGCCGCGCTGCTGTTCCTGCCCAATTTGAGCGCCGATTTTGGCGCGGGACGGACCGGGAGACTGCGCCTCAAAGGCACGCTCATCAGCTCCGGCCTGTTGGGCGTCTCGCTGGTCTATGAGCTGGTGCTACTGGGCTTCGGCTCGCGCTTGGAGGAAATCGCGTACGGCGGCAGGTTTCGAGCCTACGACTGGCTGATCCCGGTCCTGGGACTCATGCCGGTGTTCACCGCGCTTGCCTCCGGCCGCGCGCTGGTTTTGCAGGCGGTGCAGAAACCGCAGCATTACTTGATTCGAGGGGCGGTGACCGGACCCGTCGGTGTGGCGTCGGCCTTGATCCTCACGGCCTGGGCCGGCCTCGCCGGCGCAGCGGCCAGCATGGTGTCGAACCTGGCGGTCTCCGCGGCGGCGACGTTCTGGCTGTATCGCCGCTTCGGCCCGGCCGAAAGGCAGGCATCCCCATGATTTCCGCAAGCGCGAACAGCCCCACGGTTTCCGTGCTGATCGCCAACTTCAACTATGGGCGGTTTCTCGGCACCGCCATTGAGAGCGCGCTGGCGCAGTCCTGCCCGGTCCGGGAGGTCGTTGTCTGCGACGACGGCTCGACCGACGACTCCTGCCGGGTGGCCGAACGGTACGCCGCGCGGTACGGCAGCGTCAGGCTGGTGCGAAAACCGAACGGCGGGGAGGGCTCGGCATATAGCGCGGCCTTTGCGGCCTCCAGCGGAGAGATCGTCTGCCTGCTCGATTCCGACGACGTGTGGAAGCCGAACAAGGTCGCCCGCATGATCGAGATCTTTTCCTCCGTGGCGGAGGCCGGCTGGGTGCGGCACAGGCTGCGATTGACCGATGAGTCGCTGAGGCCGCTCGACGCGGTCCTCCCGGCGTGTCGCGGCTCGCGGCGGGTGCGGAATGCCAAATACGCCCACCTGGAGAAGACGGTCGCCTTCTCCACCACGGGCTTGTCCTTGCGCCGCGAGCTGGCGGAACGGCTGTTTCCGATCCCCGAGGCGCTGTTTCGACGCGGGCCGGACCTGTACCTCGATTACATGTGCGGCTTGCTGGGGGCGACTGGATACTCGCTCGACGAGGAGCTGGGACTCTACCGGCGGCATACCGTCCAGATGTCCGGGTGTGGAGGCGATTTCCGGGCGGTCGTGGAAGCGGAGAGCGCGATGGCCCGCGCGTTTCTGGAGGTCCACCCGTGCCAGGGCTATGTCCCCACCCACGTGTACAAGCACGAGATGATTGCCGCCTACATGCGCTCCGGGCACCGGCTCGAGCCCTTGCGCCTGCGACTGTGCGCGGGTGGCCTGGCCAGCGTGGGCCTGCTGCTGAGGGAAGGCTGCACGCGGCTGGCCTTGCTTCAACTGACGAAGCTGGTTTACGGATTCCTGCTGCCACGCTCCTGGATCAGGCGGCAGCTGAAACGGAACGCCTGGGGCGCGGTGTAACGCGCCTCCCTGTGCAGGAGGTACTTATGGCGCGACGGTTTCTCATACTGGTTCTGCTGCTGCTGGGGTGCGTGGACTTGCTCGGCGGCGTCGACCTGGGTCTGCGTTTTTCCGGCCAGGGCCTGCTGACCATCCTCTACGCCATCGCCTCGCTGGCACTTCTGCTGGGGTCCGGAAAGATCTCCAAGACCGCTCTCAAGGTGGTCTGGCCGTTCCTCGCACTGGTGATCTGGGCCCTGACCACAATGCTGTGGTACACACCCAGCATCAGCGGCGCTCAGAACGTCCTTTGCCTGGCCAGCTTCATCGGTTTGGCTCTGCTCGCGAGCGGCCTGGCGGAAGCCTGGGAGATCCAAACCTCCATCGATGTCTTCTTCCGCTTCGGGATCTGGTGCGCCGCCGGCGCGTACCTGTGGTGCATGTGGCAGGGCGGCTTGGGAACTGATGAGACGATCGGTCCGCGCAGTTTCGGCATCGTGGCCCTGTTCGGGGTCGCCTGGTACGCATCCCGGTGGCGCTTCGGAAAGCGTGGCGCGCTGGTGCTGACGATCTTGCTCCTGCTGGAGATTGGCCTCAGTCTCTCGCGTGTGGCGCTGGTCACCGGCCTGGCGATGCTGATGCTGGGGCGCGTGTCGGCCACCGTCAAGGGCTGGCTGTGGGGGTTGCTCTCCTTAGGGCTGGCCGTCGCCAGCTTCTGGTGGATGTTCAACAACATCGACCCCCTCCGCGAGCACTTCCTTTCGGGCGATGTGAAGTTGCGCGTGGGAGATACGGCCATCAACGTTTCCGGGCGGTTCAACATCTGGCAAGTTACCTACGATTCGTTCCTCGGCTCGCCCTGGGTGGGACAAGGTGCGGGCTCGGCGTCCCATGTGGTGCAGAACCGCTTCCGCACCATCGCGCACCCGCACAACGACTACCTGCGCGTGCTGCACGACTACGGAATCGTCGGTCTCACTCTCTGGCTCTGGGGCTGGTTGCGGGTCCTCAGGCGGCTCTGGGCGCAGGCCAGGTTCAGCGAGAGAGGGAACAAGCCGGACGCGCAGCTTCAATTCGCGGCCTTCCTGGCCGCGCTCGGGATGTGCCTGATGATGATCACCGACAACCCCATGACCTACATTTTCGCCATGGCGCCGCTCGGGGTGCTGGTCGGAGCCGCCACGGGCGCAGCCGCGGCAGTCCGCGCCGAGGTGCTCCTGGAGCCTTGCCAGGCTGCGGCGCCCGGGAACTGGGCCGGCGATACTCCGCGTCTCGAAGGCGCGTGAGGCCTTTGACAACGTGCGCATTCTGACCGCCCACAACTACTATCTCGAGCCCGGCGGAGAGGACCAGGTGTTCCGCTCGGAGGCGCTCCTGCTCGAGGAGCGGGGCCACGCCGTCGTGCGGCACTCGGCCGACAACCGCAGCGCTCTCCAGATGAGCCGCCTCGGAATCGCCGCCGCCGCGGTGTGGAACCCGGCTTCCGGCCGCACGCTCGGCACCCTGATGGCGCAACACCGGCCCGAGCTGGTCCACTTTCACAACACCTTTCCGCTACTCTCGCCGGCCTGTTACCGCGCGGCGAGAGAGGGGGGCGCGGCCGTCGTCCAGACGCTTCATAACTACCGTCTCCTCTGCCCCGGCACGCTGATCGAGCGCGGCGCCGCTCCCTGCGAATCCTGTCTTGGCCGGGCGCTGGCCTGGCCCGGAATCCTGCACGGATGCTACCGCGCGAGCCGCTCTGCCACGGCCGCCCTGGCCGCCATGACCGCCCTCCACCGGGCGGCCGGCACCTGGAACCATGCCGTGGACGTCTACATAGCGCTCACCCAATTCGCGCGGGCGCGGTTCGTCGAGGGCGGATTGCCCGCCGCCAAGATCGTGGTCAAGCCCAATTTCGTCTGGCCGGACCCGGGCGCCGGAGAGGGAAGCGGCGGATACGCTCTGTTCGCCGGCCGCCTGTCTCAGGAGAAGGGCCTGCCGGCCCTGGCCGGAGCCTGGAAGCTCCTCGACGGCAGACCGCCCCTCAAAGCCGCGGGCGACGGACCGCTGGTCCAAACCCTCGCCGGCGTTCCGGGTATCGAGCTGCTGGGCCGCCAACCTCGGGAAAACATCCTGGCGCTCATGCGCGAGGCGTCCTTCCTGGTGTTCCCGTCGGTGTGCTACGAGGGCCTCCCCATGGCCATTCTCGAGGCGTTTGCCTGCGGGTTGCCGGTGATCGCCTCGCGCCTCGGCGCCATGGCGGAGGTGGTCGAGGACGGCCGCACGGGCCTGCTCTTCACCCCCGGAGACTCGGCCGATCTGGCGGCCAAGATCGAATGGGCCGCCTCGCACCCGGCCGAGCTCGGCCGTATGCGGCGTGAAGCGCGCGTCGAGTTCGAAGCCCGCTACACGGCCGGGCGGAACTACCAGGCGCTCATCGAGATCTACGAGCGGGCCCGCGCCGCGAGGAACTGAACCGATGAGCCGGCCGGGCGCCGTCGAATCCCGATCCATTCTGGGGATGCGCGCGGATGCGACCTCTTACCCCGCCGCGTCCTCCCGGATCCTGAGCTGGGCCGCCGCCCGCCAGTCGCGTTACGTCGCCGTCGCCACCGTGAACAACGTCATGGAGGCCTACGATTCGCCCGCCTTCCGCGGCATCATGAACGCCGCCGACCTGGTCGCGCCCGACGGGATGCCGCTGGTGTGGGGGCTGCGCCTGCTGGGCATCCGTAAGGCCGCGCGGGTCTACGGGCCGGACTTGACCCCGTGCGTGCTCGCGGAGGCCGAGCGGGACCGAATTCCAGTCGGCTTCTACGGCGCCACGGACCCGGTCCTCGAACGCCTCCTCGGCTCCGTACGCAGCCGCTACCCCAGCCTCCAAATCGCCTACGCCTGGGCGCCGCCGTTCCGCGCCCTGAGCGCAGAGGAGGACCGCGCCGCGACCGCGCGCATCAACGCGTCCGGCGCCCGCATTCTGTTCGTCGGGCTGAGCACTCCCAAGCAGGAGCGCTGGATGGCGGCGCACCGGGGCCGGGTCGAAGCCGTGATGCTCGGCGTCGGCGCGGCCTTCGACTTCCTGGCGGGCGTCAAACGCCAGGCGCCGCGCTGGATGAGGCGCGCGGGCTTGGAATGGCTGTTCCGCCTGGGCAGCGAACCTCGCCGCCTGGCGCGCCGGTATCTAAAGCACAACCCCCGCTTCCTGGTCCTGTTCCTGGCGCAACTGTGCGGTCTCCGGGAATTCCGATGAATCCTACACTCGATCTCTGGAACACGCGAATTGGCGGGCGAGCCCGCGTCGAGACTCGCGCCCGCCCGGTTGCGACCGGCCTGATTGTGGCGGGCGCCGACACGGCCGGCCTGCTCACCGCGGCCGTCCTGGCCACCTCGCTCTGGCTGCTGGTAAATCCGGATGCGGGCGGTTACTACGGGCTGTGGTCCACAGCCCCGTTGTTCTTGATCGCCTATGCCGTTCTGGGGCTGTACCCTGGCGTGGGTCTCAGCCCGGTGGAGGAGCTGAGGCGTCTGACCGCGGCCAACGCCATCGTTTTCCTGGCGCTGGCGGGCGCCATTTTCCTCCACAAAGACGTGGCCACGTTCTCGCGCGGCATCTTCGTCGTGAAGTGGCTGCTCTCGACGGCGTTGGTGCCGCTGGCCAGGGCCGCCGCACGCCGCCTCTTTGCCCGGCGCTCGTGGTGGGGGGTGCCGATTCTGATCTTCGGCGCGGGCCGGGCCGCGCACCTGGTCATCGGCACTCTCCAAAAGCGGCCGGCGCTGGGACTGAAACCCGTCGCCTGCCTGGACGACGGGGAGCGCCGCCACCGCGGCAATTGCGCCGGCATCGAGATCGCCGGCCCGCTGGCCGACGCGCCCGCCATCGGCCGCGCCTATGGCATCCGGCATGCCCTGGTCGCCATGCCTTCGCTTTCGGCCAAGCAGCTTCTCGAGGTCCTCGAGCGCCGGGCGGCCGTGTTCCCGCACGTCATCATCGTTCCCGACCTGCTGGGGATGGCCAGCCTGTGGGTGACGGCGCGCGACCTGGGCGGGGTGCTGGGCCTCGAGCTGCGCCAGAACCTGCTGGTGCCGCTCAACCGCCGCCTGAAGCGCGCGCTCGATCTGGCGCTCTGCGCGCTGTTCGGGTTGGCAGCGGCGCCGCTGGTGGCGCTGGCGGCCCTGTGGATCAAGCGCGTCAATCCGGGGCCGGCGTTTTACGCGCAGGACCGCGAGGGCGAGGGCGGATCGACCATCCGCGTTCACAAGCTGCGCACCATGTACCTCGATTCGGACGCCCTGCTCCGGGAGCGCCTGGAGCGCGACCCGGCCGCGCGCGACGAGTGGCGCCAGCATTTCAAGCTGAAGAACGATCCACGCCTCCTGCCCGTGGTGGGCAGCCTGCTGCGCCGCACCAGCCTGGACGAGCTGCCGCAGTTGTGGAACGTTCTGCGGGGCGACATGAGCCTGGTGGGCCCGCGGCCGTTTCCCTTCTATCACCTCGATCGGTTCGACGCCGAGTTTCGCCGGCTGCGTGGCGAGGTGCCTCCCGGCCTCACCGGCCTGTGGCAGGTGGAGGCGCGCAGCGACGGCAACCTGGCCGTGCAGGAGAAGCTCGACACCTACTACATACGCAACTGGTCCCTATGGCTGGATGCATACATCCTGGCGCGCACGGTGAGAGCGGTGCTCGCCCGCAGCGGAGCCTATTAGCCGTTGGGCAGGCGTCCACGCCTGCGGCGGGTCTCCAGACCCGCAATCCCCGCAGCGTCACCGCGCCAGACCCGCCCCCACGCCTGGTCCGCTTCTCGGCGGCGGCCCTGGCCGCGCTCCTCGCGTTCGGGATCCTGACGGTCTCCGCGCAGGGCCGCTGGGCGGTCTCGTTCTTCGACGCCGGCGCGTTCGCCCTGGGAGCGGTCTGGGCGGCGCGCCTGGTCGCGCGGCCGTATGCTCTCCGCTCGAGCCTGCTCGCGGCGGCGCTGGCGTTCGCCGCCGCCTGGCCGCTGGTCCAACTCGCCGCCGGCGTCTCCGTCTACCGGTTCGAAACCTGGAATGCCGCCCTGGTCTGGGCGGCGCACCTGACCGTCTTTTCCCTCGCCCTCCAGCTTTTCGGCGACCCCTCGCGCCGGCGCCGCTTCCTCGATCGCCTGCTGTGGTTCGCCACCGCGATCGCCGCCGTGTCTCTCGTCCAGTTGTTCACTTCCGGCGGACGCATCTTCTGGCTTTTTCCGACCCCTTATAAAGACCTGGTCCTCGGACCGTTCGTCTATCGCAACAACTACGCCGCATTCGTCGAGCTGGCGATCCCGCTGGCGCTCCTCAAAGCCCTGGCGCGTCCTCGCACCGCACTGGCCTGGTCGGCCGCTGCCGCGCTGATGGCCGCCTCGGTGGTGGCCGGCGGATCGAGAGCGGGCACGGTTCTGGTGGTCCTCGAAACGCTCGTCGTCCTGGCCTTGGACGCGCGCGGCCGCGCTCTGGGCGCTGTGTGGAAGCTGGCGGCGGCGACGGCGGTTCTGCTGGCGATCGCGGGGCCGGGCTTCTTATGGTCCCGCTTCCAGCAAGCCGACCCGCTGGCGGTGCGGCGCGAACTGGTCGCATCGTCCCTCGCCATGTTCCGCGACCGGCCCTGGATGGGGTTCGGCCTCGGTGCCTGGCCCACGGCCTATCCCGCCTATGCCACGTTCGATCTCGGCGTCTTCGCCAATCACGCCCACTGCGACTGGGCGGAGTGGGCGGCCGAGGGAGGCCTGCCGTTCCTGGCGGCCACAATCGCGCTCGCCGGCGCCGCCGTCCTCTATTCCGCCCGCCGCCGCTGCGGAATCGGCGTGGTAGCGGTTTTCGCGCACGCTCTGGTGGACTACCCGCTTCAGAAACCGGCGCTGGCGGCCCTCGCCTTCACCATCCTGGGCGCGCTGGCGGCCGATGCCCGCAGGACAGTCAAACATTAAAGAGACAAGAATGGCCGTCCTTCTGATCTCGTGGTGCGTGCTCGGGGCGGGCGCGATCGCGCTGGGACTGGCGCAGCTGGCAGCGCTCCGGGCGGATCGCGCGCTGGCCGATCCCCTGGACCGGATCGCGATTGCGGCCTGGCTGGGCCTGGGGGCGGCCGCGTCGCTCTCGCTCGCCGTGGGCCTTTTTGCACCGGTCGCGCCGTGGACCGTTGTGGCGCCCGGGCTGGCCGCGCTCGCCTCCGCAAGCGTCCGGCGGAAACTCGCTACAGCCTGCCGGCTGTCTCGGTTTCAGGCCGCCTGCTGCCCGGCCGTCCTGGTGGCCCTGGCCTTTCACGCCGCGGCGGCCGGGGTGGACGCCTATGACACGGCCCTCTACCATCAGCAGGCCGTGTCCTGGCTTTCGCACTTCGGCGTCGTGAAGGGGCTCGCGTGGCTCCATTTCAGGCTGGGCTGGAGCTCCTCCTGGTTCGCGCTGGGCGCGGCGCTGAATCACGGCTTCCTCGAGGGTCGTGTGAGCCCCATCCTAGGTGGCTTCGTGACGGCGCTGGGCGTCCTGCACTGGCTTCTGACGCTGGATCGCATCGCCCTCCGCAAGGCCCGGCCAGCCGACTGGTATCTGCTGTTCACCTACCCTATTCTGCTGGCCGCCGCATGGTCCTGGCACTACGATATCTCGCTCGGCCCCGACCTGCCGGCTTGGATTCTGTGCGCCCTAGCGGTCTGGGTCGTTCTCCTTCTTCCACCGGTTGAGGCGGGATTCGGAGCGCTGTCCCTTCCTTTCCTGCTGGCCAGCCTGGCCTGTTCGTTCAAGTTCAGCATGTTGCCGTTGCTTCCGCTCACCTTGCCCCTGCCCTTCCTGCTGGCCCGGAACGGAGCGCCGGCCCGCTGGGTGCGGATCGCCGCGCTGGCGGCTTGTTCGCTGCCGGTCCTCGCGGCCATGGCCGCCAACGTCAAAACCAGCGGTTGCCCACTGTACCCGTCCGTGGCGGGACGCGTTCAGACCCGCTGGGCGGTGCCCGCCTCGTTTGCCCAACGAGTATCGGAGGAGACTACGGAGTTCGCGCGCTGGCACGGCGCCGAGGAACGCCACGGACGGAGCCGCGCGGGTTGGCTCGTCTCCTGGGTGCGGCGAAAAGACAAAGCCGGTCTGCTCGGCTTGGCCTTGGCAGGCGCGCTGCTCTTGATCCGGCGCTGGATCGCCGGACGATCGAGGTTCCTTCTCTGGGTGCTCGCCACCGGGTCGGCGGAACTTGCCTTCCTGTTCTGGGGCGCTCCGAATCCGAGGTTCGGCCTGAGCTTCTTCCTTCTGTTTCCAGCCACCGCGTTCGCGCTGGCGGCCGGCCGCCGGCAGCCCGGTGTCCTAAAGCTGCGCCCGGCCGTCCTCTCTCTTGTTGCGGTCTCGATCTGCGCGGGAGTCCTGGGCGCCGGCGTCCGCACCATGAATAATCGCTGGCTCCTGCCGCAGGCGATGCCCAGCTGGGAGGGCCTCTCCGTTCACGTCTTCAATCGGGCCTCGGATCGTTGGGCCCAGTTGCGGGTCTCCAGCGCCGTCAACGGCGATCTGCGTTTCCTGATGCCGGTGGGATCGGATCAATGCTGGGATCTTCCCTTGCCGTGCACGCCGGAAATCGTCGATCGGCGCTTCCAACTGCGGGACCGCGGAGCGGGCTTGCGCGCTGGATTCGCCGGGCGTTGACGAAGTTCCGCGCAGCCGCTACCCCTCGATCGCGCCCCGGCCTTCAACCCTGCGCGTCGAACGTGCTGCCCGCCGCGCGCCGCCAGTGATCCTCGAACAGCCCCTTCATCGCTTCGGCGAACCCTTCGTGGTCGAACACGACCGACGTCCACGCCGGCCGCGTGATCACCGGATCGAGCAGCGCGATCATGCCCCGCCGGCAATCGAACAGCGCCAGCTTCAGCGGCAGCGACCCCGCCACCCGGATCTCGACTCCCGCCTGGCGGTACTCCTCCAGCCGCTGCCTGTGCGCGTCGTCGAGCGCCCCCGCAGCCCGCAGCAGCCGGCACCGCACGCCGCGCTCGCGCGCCTGCTTCACTAGTTGTTCGTCGAGCGGGTCCACGGCATACGGCGGACGCGAGAACTCCAGGTATTCCGACTCCACTTCCGCCAGCATGCGCTGAAACTGCGCCGCCGTCTGCGAGGGCTCGCCGACGATGCGCAGGTAGTCCAGCGTGCCTCGTTCGCTCCGCCCCTCCGAGTACGCTTCGCTCAGGTCCTCGATCAGCGCCGTGGCCGTGCGCGCCTGCTCCGCCAGCTCGTGCTCCGCCGCCGCGCGCTTCCGCGCCAGGTGCCCCGGGACCGCCAGCACGGGCTCGACCGCGGAGAACAGTTTCGTCTTCTCCTGCACCACCAGGGCGAAACCCTTCTCCACCAGGCTGTCCAGCACCTCGTAGACCTTCTGCCTCGGCACGTGCGCGCGCGCCGCCAGTTCCAGCGCCTTGAAGCGCGGATGCCCCAACAGCACCATGTACGAGCGCGCCTCGTACGCATTCAGCCCGATCTGCTGCAGCCTCCGCCAGAACCGTTGAAACGCCGTCTCGGGCATAGCCCTCCTCCCAACAGGGGACAGTATACTCTGTCCCGACTAAACCCGTGACAAAAAGGCCAGGACATTACTGGCCGCAGATAAACGCCGATTGAAAACAAAGACCGAAACCGGCAAACAGGGGACAGTATACTCTGTCCCCGATTTTCCCGTGCACCTGCGCCTGCGCAGAAGGCCGCAACCACCTTGTCGCCGAAGCGGAGGCCCAGTCGCGAAGTCCCAACTCAACCCGCCGCTTCAATGGGGCCGCGATCGGCTGATCGCGGAATTCGAAGTGGCCGCCCGCCGCTCTGCGGGTGAGGCTCTGCTGGTGCTGTTCCTCGGCAGCACCATCGGCAACTTCGAGCGCGCCGCCGCCGAGGAGTTCCTGCGCGCCATCCGCCGCTCGCTTTGCCCCGGCGACGGGCTGCTGCTCGGCACGGACTTGGTGAAGCCACCCGCCCGCCTGATCGCCGCCTACGACGATCCCACCGGCGTGACCGCGGCCTTCAACCTCAACCTGCTGGCGCGCATCAACCGCGAGCTGGGCGGCGGCTTCGCGCTCCGCCATTTCGCCCACCGGGCCCGCTACGACGAGACGCGCCAGCCCATCGAGATGCACCTAGTCTCGGCCCGCCGCCAGGCGGTCTCGATTCCCGCCGCCGGCATCACGGTGACTTTCGAGAAGGGCGAGACGATCTGGACCGAAGCCTGCCACAAATTCCGCCTCGGCGAGATCGAAGCCATGGCCGCCCGCTGCGGCTTCCGGTCCCGGGCGCAGTGGGTGGATCCGCAGTGGCCGTTCGCCGAGAGCCTGTGGATCGCGGAGTGAGGCGAGCGACTCAGAACCTCACATCGCCTTTTTCCAATCGCGTTATAATCTCCTTGCCGGAAGGGACTTGAGTCAGGAGCATTCTTTCGCGGTGCTCCTGCCCCAGTCCGTGCATTCCGGGACGAAAAGGAGACCTCTCATGCTCTTTCCGCATCTCTCGGTGCCTGCATCCCGCAAGCCTGCATTTCGCCTGCTGACGCTCCTGTCCCTGGCCTTTGTCGTCTGCCTGCTGGCGCTTCCTGTTTCCCTGCGCGCGCAGTCCATCCGCGGCGCGTGGACCGGGCCGTGGGAAAACTCCCTCGGCCAAAGCGGCCAATCCTCGTTGACCATCGATGAAGACGGCGATCGGGTGAGCGGCACGTGGGGCGACGACCGCTTCCAGGGGCATCGCAGGGGCAACGAGGTGAACTTCCGTATCGTTGGCGGCCTCCATGGCTGCACGGACTACGAAGGCCACATCGTCTTCTATGGCGGCGACGCGGGCCGCCTGACCTACGAGGCGAACAATCACTGCAATGAACCACATCACTACTCCGGCTGGCAGCGGCTGCGCCGCATCGACGAGAGCGAGCGCGAGGGCTTCAGCGGCGGCATCCGCGGCGTCTGGATCGGCCACTGGGAAAACTCCCTGGGCGATCAAGGCGAGGGACGGTGGGAGGTCAACGAGGAGAACAACGGCACAGTGCGCGGCATATGGGACGGCGATCCCTTCGAAGGCCACCGCGACGGCGACTCCGTCTTCTTCCGCGTCCATCGTGGCCAGGGCGGCTGCATCAACTATGAGGTCACGGTGACCATCTTCGGCCACGACAAAGCCGCCCGCCTGGTCTACGAGGCCGACAACAGGTGCAACCACACCCGCTACTCCGGCTCGGAACGGCTTCACGTGGTCAATTGAACATTACCGGTGGGCCGCAGCCATTTTCCAGCCGGGGCTTGGTCACGAGATTCCAGTCGGGAAGCCGACTTGTAAGTGGATTCGCAGGATCGGAAAGGCCTGAGGTGGGGCTGACTTTTGAGACGCTACGGCTAAGATTTGGGCCACAGATGAACGCGGATGAACACGGATAGGAACTGCGTTAGACGAACAACCGGCGCACCGCGTTCAGCGTTGCCAAGTCGACTTGTCCGGAGAAACTCAGAATCCCGCGCACGACGCTGAGACCTCACATCAGTGGAAGCAGTCAAAACAGCGCAAACGCGCCGTTCCTTTGTGCGGCAAGTGCATGTCGCCCCGTACCGGAGGCCCGAGCGCCCGGAGCGGTGCGCTCATTTTCAGCCGCCTGCAGGGCCCAGCCTAACGAGTTTCGCCTTCGTCTCTCCGGCGGGACATCGCGACATGGGGTAAAATCGTTCCTCTAGCACCGCCAAGGTTCAAGCCACGAGCCAGAAGGAGCCGGGCGAATCGATATGGCCAGCGCTAATCAATCGGCAACCATCGCTGCCGATCAACTCTCCCAGGGCTCTGTTTGGAGAAGATGGGATCTCCACATCCACAGTCCGCTTTCCGTACTCAACAACCAGTTTCCGCAACTCCCAGCCGGACAGGGGCCGGACTGGGAACCCTACATCAAGGCTCTCGAAGGCCTTTCCAACGTTGCGGTCGTGGGGATCACCGATTACTTCAGCATCGTCGGGTACCGGGCTGTTGCCGAATTCCGACGGGCCGGCCGACTCGCGAATATCCAGTGCATTCTGCCAAACGTTGAGCTCAGGCTTGGCACTTTTGTAGTGCACCAGAAGTCGAGAGACATCAACCTTCACGTGATCTTCAGCGGCGATCTTCCTCCGGACGAAATCGAAGAGGAGTTTATCAAGGCACTGCCCATTCAGGTGAGCGGCGGCGGTGGTCATCCCGGAGGCGTCCGTCAGTTGACGGAGAGAACGCTGATCCAGGTGGGACAGGAGATTCGGGCCCACCATGAAGCGTTTCGCAATGACGGCGACGTTGAGGCCGCCGTCAAGAACATCACTGTTGCGCTCGACGACGTGCAGCGCTTGCTCCAGAAGAACTGCTTCAAGAACAGGCACCTCCTCGTTTTGAGCGGGAGCGAGTGGGGCGGGAGGCGTTCGACAAGTATCAGAACGACCACGCCGAGCTAACTGAGACCCTGGCATCGCTCCAGCGTGAGCTTGCTGAGATTGATCAGGATCTGATCCCGATGAAGAAGACGGAGCAGGATGCACGAATGGAGAAGTACCTCGACTTCTTCGCGCTCCTGGACGAAGAGAAGACGACGCTAGAAGGCCTTTATGACCCGCTAAGATCAGCACTGCTCGCAGGAACCGAGACGGATCAGAAGCTGGCGTTCATCGCCCGGTCCGCCTGGGATACCGTCAGCTTTGCCCAGCGTGGACTTGATATTCTGGACCGAACCCGAAAGGGAAAGTACCGGGAAGACGGCGTTCTGGAGGCCGGGCTCAAACAGCTGTGGGCCAGCCTCGAGAACGAAGACTTTCAACGCGAATCAGTTCGGGGCGCAATCGAGCAGTTCAGAAGGTCGTTTGACACGGACGAGGCCGGTTCCTTTGTCAGAATCTCCGATCAACTGAGAAAGGGAAAGTCAGTCCAGGAGTTTGACGATTGGTTCTTTAATACGGACCATTTCTCCGTCGGCTATTCGATGAAGTTTGAAGGCAAGGATCTCCAACTCTTGTCACCGGGGCAGAAGGGCATCGTCTTACTCTTGGTGTACCTAGAGGTCGACCAGAGCGACAATCGGCCACTTATCATCGATCAGCCGGAAGACAATCTTGACAATCTGTCCGTCTACAGAAACCTGATCGACTACTTCAGAAAGCGAAAAAAGACAAGACAGATTATCATCATCACCCACAATCCGAACCTCGTCGTCAATACCGACGCCGAACAGATGATCGTTGCCAACTTCGATGGGAGCACGGCTCCCAAGATCAGGTACGTGAGTGGTGCCATTGAGGACACACGCAAGGAGCCGCCCCAGGGCCTCCGGGAGCGCGTTTGCGACGTTCTCGAAGGTGGTACGGAGGCGTTCCAGCGGAGGGAGCAGAAGTACTCGCTGGCGCCGATGTGATCTCCCGGCAGTGATCGCCGTCGCGGATACCTAGCCTGTCTGTTATCTCACTCTGATCGGTCGTAGACCTCCTGCCCAAGCTCATCGATCGGGTGGCCGTGGCCCAGGCCGTGCTCTCGCCCGCCCGCCGCCAATAGCCAGGCCTGACCTCCACCAGAGGCAGTTCCAAGAGAGTTTCCGAGACCTCGGCAGGAAGCTTCGGGTCGCTGAGCACCTCGGTGAGCACAACCGGAATCCGTGTAACATCGAAAAGCTTACCGCCTTCCTCCGACAGCATCTGGCGGACGCGGAAACCTGATTTCCACGCACGGCTGGCTCACAACGGAATCAACGACCTATCTGTCCGGAACGCCTTCCCAGCGGCTGGGAGCTATACGTACCAGTACATGCTCTATTGCCAAGCGCACCCTCTCATGTGATACTGGCAACCGGGAGGAGGGAGGATGATCCGAAACTCTTTTTCCTGGACGCAAGTCGGCCTCGCCCTTTTCTTTCTCGCCCGGGCCGTCCCGGCGCAGGCGGCTACGCTCGACCAGAGTAATTTGCCAAACAGCACTGGTTTGAACGACTCCTTCGAATGGCAGCAGCAGGTAACCGCCGGCATCGGCGGCACACTCGCCGGCATCGTGCTTTTCACCATCGATGGCAGCGATACCGATTTTGTACAAATCGGACTCGGCCCGGCCGTCTTTTCTGGCAGCTACGCTTTCTCTACGACCGCTATAATCGTTCCCACAGGCACCTTCATCGACACCTCGGCGGCCGGTATCGTTCTTACACCCGGCGAGACGTTCGTCATCGACGTGTCCGGAGGCCCCGGTTGCTGCAATTTAAGTGGTTCGAAGGTACCCTACCCGGGTGGCGACTTGTACATCTTCGACGATGGCTCCTGGACCGATCAGACGCAATCGATTGGTGTCAGCATGGCCTTCCAGACCTACGTCGGCGAGTCCGTTCCCGAGCCGGGCACGCTGGCCCTGCTGTCATGCGGGATCATCCTCGGCCTCGCCTGGAAAGCCCGTCGGCGCGCCTGATCTCTCCGTCCCCCTGGGTTTTCCTATCCGTGTTCATCCGCGTTCATCCGCGGCCCCTATTGCTTCCCCTCGCACCACCCCGCAGCGACCGCGTCTCCATATGACGCCGACTCCCTCCACGCGGAGTTTGGCGCGCGCTTCCGTCTAGTTGAGAGCTCAACGGAACTGCCCCGCGCGCCATTCGGAAGCACGCAGCAGCGAGGCCGTGCCGACTCAATCGGTCGGGCCTCCCGCCGCGGTCACACGCGGCGGCGGTTTGGAGAGGACCTTGGAAACAAATTCGACCAGTTGCCGCGAGCCAAACGGTTTGGAAATCAGTTCGCAACGTGGGATGTACGGGCAACTGTCGCAGCCTGGATCGAATCCGGACATCAGGATCACGCGGGTCCGCGGGCACAGCAGCGCAAGCCGGCGCGCGAGTTCATGGCCGTCAATGCCTGGCATGACGATGTCAGACAACACGAGGTCGAACCCGCCCGAATCGCACAACTGCATTGCTTCGTCCGGGTCGCCCGCAGCCCGAACGTCGTGGCCCGCGGCGCTCAGGACGTTACAGAGAAGCGCTCTGATGACCGCTTCGTCTTCGACAACAAGGATTCGAGGCATGATTAGCTCCCGGCGGCGGACTCAGCTTCCCCTCTATGTAATCGAGAATCGGGAGTCTGGCAGCACGAAAGCGCTTTGTGGGTGAAGCGGTAGGCAAATGCAGCATGGCAGCCTCCAGACTCCCGGGCCACCGGGAGGCGAACCGGAGGCGAACCGCAATTGGGGAGAGAAGCCTCGATTCGATCCCCCGGTCTGCCACGCCGCACCAACCTTAATCTTTTGGGACCGGGCCGCGGTCGACCGGAGCTGCGTTGTGAACAACTCTTTCAGGGCCCTCCCCGCCATCCCCTTCGAAGAAGGCGATCCACGTGCTGGTATCTACCGCGATCATCGGTCGGCCTTCAACTCGGCCGCCGTGCGCGAGAAGCGCACCCTGCCCCGGAGTTGGCGCAGCCGTGCGTAGGCCTGCGATGCCGTGATGCCGCCACCGCCGGCCCGTTGCGCCTTGGCCAGAAGCTCCGGCTGGTCCTAGGTTTTCCTATCCGTGTTCATCCGCGTTCATCTGTGGCCAATAATGCGTTCCCCTAAATCAACCTCCTCCCCTGCCCTCCCACCCCCGCCCATCGCGCCCGCCAGCACGCCAGCGCCGCCGCCAAGACCAGATCGTCGTGCGTCCCCTCCCGCCATGCCCCAAACTGCTCCCGCCGCCCCGCCGACACCTTCACCCGCATCCCCGTCAGCTCTTTGATGAACGTCTCGCCTTCCCGCAGCCCCGCCGCGATCCGCAGCGACCCCGTCTCCAGCATCACCTCCAGCCCCACCACCAGGTCCCGCTTCGGCACCTTCCATCCCCCGTCCGACCGCGAAGCCCGCGACGCCCGCTCCCCGCCCGTGATCGTCACCGCCATCAGCTCGCACCCCAGCTCCGCCCCGCGCAGCATGTCGATCACCGGCCCGCCCACCCCCGTCGCATCCGCCACCACCGTGCACCGCCCCGCCAGCTCTCCCGACCGCGCCACTTCCCGCACTCTCGCCACCACCTCCGGATACGGAGTCCCCAGCGCCAGCCTCTCCAGATGCCGCAGCCTGTACCCAACCTCTTTCAACCGCTCCCAACTCCACCGGTCAAGCTCTCCCGCCGCCTCCCATCTCTCCACCACGGCAATCGCCGTATAGTCCAACTTCTGCCCCAGATCCACCCCCACGAAATACCGCTCCCTCATACCACCCTCCAGGTTTTCCAACGGGCAACGGGCAACGAGCCACGAGCGGGCCGGCGCAGCCGGCCCTAGAACAGCGGCTTGACTTCCTCCGTAATCGCCCGCTCCACCACCTCCCGCCTGAACAGAACATCGTCCGCCTCCAGAAACTCACACAAATACTCCTGCCGGAACCACCTGTCCCCCAAAGAGGCCCGCTCTTCTTCCAGAAAACTAGCCAGTATCCGAGGGCATGACGTGGCCGGCACCGTAACCCGCTCCCACTGAGCCCCCCCGTTCGTCCACTCCTCCCAGAAAAATCCCCGCTTCCCGAACGGAGTGCTCATCAGCCACAGGTCCCCATCCCCTACCGCCAGCATCGGCCGCACCGACTTGTACATTTCATCGCTCACCCGCGCCGCTTCGTCGATCAGCATCAGCGACACCGCCGAGAACCCGCGGACGGTCGCTTCCGTCCCCGGTAGCCCCACCAGCCGCGAACCGTTCGGGAACAGCAGCGAGATTTCGTTGTCCCCGTCCCCTCGCGGCCGTATGTCCATCCGCCGCACGAACGCCGCCGCCTTCCTCAGAAACTCTCCGCTCTGCCGCGCCGACGGGCTCACCACCAGCGTCAGGCTGCCCGCCCGCTCCTGCGCCCGCGCCACTGCCTTGGCCGCCGTGATCGTCGATTTCCCCCACTGCCGCGTGCAGTTCAACATCAACCGCCGCGCATCCCGTCGCAATGGCTCCGCTTGCCGCGCATCCGGCTCGAACCCCAGCCAGCCCTCTCGTTTCGCCCCTCCTGTCTCCGCCGGCCGCCGCCTCATCCCCCGCCCGCCGCTCTTGAAAACGTAGCTTTTGCCCATAAACTCACCGCCGCAACTCTACACCCCGCCCGTGCCAGTCCCCACTTCTCCCCAACTGCATCTCCAATCTCCTCAACTACATACAGATTTCGCCTGTTCGGGACTCGAAATCCGACAATTACGCTGGTACCGAGCCGCGACCACGTGGCGCAGGCTCTCAGACTGCCGCGCCGAGACTCATCTCGGCGCTTGGGGTCACGGAGCGGACTCTCAGGGGGGAACAAATGTCTTCTCAGCGACGAATCGACTCTTCACGCGCCAATGGCGCCAAGTCTCATGGACCCATCACACCCGAAGGACGCGCCCGCTCCGATATAGCCGCGGCCACCCACGGCCTAACGGCCCGCCGCGTCCTCCTCGAAAACGAGTCCGAGAACGACTTCCGCACCCTGCGCGACCTCTACCTTCTCCACTTTCAGCCCCGCAACCCCTTCGAAGCCGACCTCGTCGAACAGTTGGTCGCCGCCCGCTGGCGCCTGGATCGCGTTTGGTCCCTGGAGACCGCCCTCCTCGAAGTCGAAATCGGCCGCCGCGAACCCGACATTGAAAAGGAGTTCCAAGCCTGCAGCAACGAGGTCCGTAATGCCCTCGCCTTTCGAGGCCTCTACGACGACTCCCGCGTCCTGTCCGGCCTCAGCCGCTACGAATCCCGTTTCCGCCGCATCTGCGACAAAATCGTCAAGGCGCTACAGGCCCTCCGCGCAAATCAAAAATTGCGCGAAGAACCCAGTCCCATAAACGAACACCCCGCACCCGTGCCGTAGCCAACCGAACCGCGACCGTAAGGGAGCGGAGCTTTGCGACGAGCCACGAGCCACAAGCCACGAGCGGGCCGGCGCAGCCGGCCCTCTGCTAAAATGCAATCAAGGGATGCTATCGCGATGACGAAACTCAGCGGGGAAACTCCGTCCACTCTGGGAAGCCTCCGGCAAACCCCGGCTTTTTCCGAAGAGCGCTTGGCCGCGCGCACCGTCAAAGACGAGGTCCGCGCCAACCTCATCTGCAAACTGCAGAAGGGCGAGCCGCTGTTCCCCGGAATTCTCGGGTTCGAAGACACCGTGGTGCCGCAGATGGTCAACGCCATCCTGTCTCGCCACAATTTCATCCTGCTCGGCCTGCGCGGCCAGGCGAAAACCCGCCTCATCCGCCTGCTCACCACGCTGCTCGACGAGCGCACTCCCGCGATCGCCGGCTGCGAGCTTCACGACAACCCCTACCGGCCTCTCTGCAAGCAGTGCCGCGCCCTGATCGCCGATGCGGGCGACGACACTCCCATCGCCTGGCTCGCGCCCGACCAGCGTTACGTCGAGAAGCTGGCCACCCCCGACGTCACCATCGCCGACATGATCGGCGACCTCGACCCCATCAAGGCCGCCCGCCGCGGCGCCGACATCTCCGACGAGCTGACCATCCACTACGGCCTGCTTCCTCGCGCCAACCGCGGCATCTTCGCCATCAACGAACTGCCCGACCTGGCCGGCAAGATCCAGGTCGGATTGTTCAACATCATGCAGGAGGGCGACGTTCAGATCAAAGGCTACCCCGTGCGCCTGCCGCTCGACGTGATGCTAGTCTTCACCGCCAATCCCGAGGACTACACCGCGCGCGGCAAGATCATCACGCCGCTCAAGGACCGCATCGGAAGCGAGATCCGCACTCACTACCCCGCCGCCGTCGAGCAAGGCGTTGCCATCACGCGCCAGGAGGCCTGGGCCGACCGCACCTCGCCGGCCCGCATCCAAATCCCCGACTTCATCCGCCACATCGCCGAGCAGGTGGCCTTTCAGGCCCGCGAGGACAAGCGCATCGACAAGCGCTCCGGCGTCTCCCAGCGCCTGCCCATCGCCCTGCTCGAGAACGCCGTCTCGAATGCCGAGCGCCGCGCCCTGGCCACCCGCGAGCCGATGGCGGTGCCCCGCGTGCTCGATATCTACGCCGCGCTGCCCGCCGTCACCGGCAAGATCGAGCTCGAGTACGAGGGCGAGCTCAAGGGCGGCGACGCCATCGGCCGCGAGCTCATCCGCGCCGCCGTCGGCAAGGTGTTCTCCGACCTGTTCGAGAACGACAACGTCTCCCAGATCGTGCAGTGGTTCGATCTGGGCGGTTCGCTCAAGATCGATGAGAGCGTCGGTTCGGCGGCCATGCTGCAGCAGCTCGGCTCCATCCACGGCTTGATGGAGAAGCTCTCCCGGTTTCACCTCGCTCCCAAAGATCCGCCCGCGGTCCGGGCCGCGGCCGCCGAGTTCGTTCTCGAAGGCTTGTACGCGCATCGCCGCATCAGCCGCAGCGAAGAGCGCGGCTTCGCCGCCGAAGAGCGCAAGCGCGAGGCGCACGCCTCCGAAGATGCGCGGCAGCGCTCCAACTACCGCCGCCAGTTTAACTGAGGACCTGTATGAACCACACTGCCAAAGCGGTTCTTCGTGGCGCACGCACTCCTGCGTGCCGCGTCGAGACTCGTCTCGACGCTCAGGTGCCGTCACACTAGACGCCCATGCGCTGGGTCACCTATTCGCGCTACACCGGCGAGGACCTCGGCATCGGCGCCGAGGATCTGCTCCGCGCGCTCTCCGACTTCTTCCTCGAAAGCGGATTCAACCCGTCCCACATGCAGTTCGGCGAGCTGAACCAGCACACGCTCGAGGATCTGAAGCGCGCCATCGAGCGAGCTCTCGAGGAGGGCCAGCTCTTCGACAACAACGAGGCCGAGCGCATGATGGAGCGCCTCCGCAGCCTCTCGCCCGAGCAGCTCGATCGGCTCCTGGACCGCCTGGCGCAGAAGCTCGTCGACGAGGGCTATCTACAGACCGAGGAGCCCGGCCCGCAGCGGAGCCCGGGGCCGGGCGCGGGCGACGCTGACCGCAAAGTCAAGGTCGAGGTAACGGACAAATCCCTCGACTTCCTCGGCTTCAAGACGCTCAAGGATCTGCTGGCCTCGCTCGGCAAGTCGAGTTTCGGCGCGCACGATACGCGGGATCTGGCGACCGGCGTCGAAACCAGCGGCGCTTCCAAGCCCTACGAATTCGGCGACACGCTGAATCTGGACATCGGCGAGACGCTGTTCTCCGCCGTCAAGCGCGGCGGCCTGAAGGTGCCGCTCGAACTGGATTACCCCGACCTCCACGTCCACCAGTCCGAGTATCAAAGCTCCTGCGCCACCGTGCTCATGCTCGATTGCAGCCACAGCATGATCCTTTACGGCGAGGATCGTTTCACGCCCGCCAAGAAGGTCGCGCTCGCGCTCGCGCACCTGATCCGCACGCAGTATCCCGGCGACAGTCTGCGCTGCGTTCTGTTCCACGATTCCGCCGAGGAGCTGCGCCTGTCCGAGCTGGCTCGCGTGCAGGTGGGGCCGTACTACACCAACACCCGCGACGGCCTGATCCTGGCCCAGCGCCTGCTCGCGCAAGAGAAGAAGGACATGAAGCAGATCGTCATGATCACCGACGGCAAGCCCTCCGCGCTCACGCTCGACGACGGCCGCATGTACCGCAACGCCTTCGGCCTCGACCCGCTGGTGATCAGCCGCACGCTCGAAGAAGTGAGCCGCTGCCGCCGCCAGGGCATCCTCATCAACACCTTCATGCTCGCGTCGGATTACGGCTTGGTGAACTTCGTGCAGAAAGTCACCGAGCTCTGCCGCGGCAAAGCCTACTTCACCACGCCCTACACGCTAGGCCAGTATCTGCTGATGGACTACATGAACCGCAAAACGAGAACGGTTCACTAACGACCCGGGCGTCCCCCGACGAGCCGGGGCGACGTGTTCTTTGACAACCGGATATCACGCCTTCATGGATCCGCCGCCAGCACCCTCGCTGGTGGCGGCAGATCGATGGGCCCCGCACCGCCGGGCTCCGCGGGGCGTAGAATGGCCCGCAGGATGCCACATGCCGCCCGGACCGGAGCCCCCCCCAACCATGACAATCCTATCCGAAGTTGTATTGACCGCACTCTCTGCGATCAATGCAACCTCGGCAAGTCAGACTCGCTCCCGAATTGTGAGTAGTGCCATGAACCGCAGGATGCGAACTACCCTCCGGGGGGTCGCGGCCAAGTAGGAACTGCTGCTCTACTTGCTCCAACGCGCCGGGTCTATCCCGCTTCCTTCGATGATCGCTCTCATTGCGCCCAGCGGCAGGATCCGCCCCTGGTGATACGGCACAATGACCTGTTTTGCGGTGGACAGGTTGCGCCACTTCTGATGGCTGCCGGCAGAACCCACGAGGCTGAAACCATCGCGCCGGAGGACCGAAATCACCTGGGCGGCCGTGAGGCGCGGCGTTCCGCGGTCACCCAACCCTTACCTCGATCAGCTTCGCGGCCGGTGGCAACTCGATTTCGGCGGGCGAGAGGTAAAGTCGAATCGCTTCTTCGATACCACGCCTGGCCGCTTCTTCCGTGTCGCCGGCCGAAGCGCACCCTGGCAACTCGGGACAGACCGCGGAGTAGCTCTCAGCTTCCGGGTCATATTCCAGGACGACACGAAACTTCATGCTTGCAGTATAGCTCGCAACTGATCCGCCCAACGACCGACAAGCGAGCGGGCGCTATCCCTACTCCACCCACCGCATCAGCGCGTAGATCACCGGCATCGCGAACAGGACGCTGTCCACGCGATCCAGCCAGCCGCCGTGGCCGGGGAGCATGTTGCCGCTGTCCTTCACGCCGGCGCCGCGCTTGAGGGCCGATTCCGCCAGGTCGCCGATCTGCCCGGCCACGTTGCCCGCGATGCCGAGAGCGACCGCCGGCACGAGCGTCACCGCCGGAATCAGCCGCGGCAGGTACAGCGCCGCAAACACCGACGAGGCGATCAGCGATGCCGCGGCGCCCTCCCACGATTTCGCCGGGCTGATGCGCGGGGCCATCTTGTGCCGCCCCAGCCGGCGACCGATGTAGTAGGCCGCGCTGTCGCCGATCCAATTCAGCAGCAGCGCAAACAGCAGCCACCAGCGGCTGCGCTCCCAGAGCAGGATCGCAATCCGCCACGCTCCGAAAATGTAGATCACGCCGAACAGCAGCACGGCCGCGCGCGGCAGTCCCTTCGCCAGGTCCGTCTCCGCAAGGCCCAGGCACAGCGCGAAGAGCGCGGCCAGGATCATCAGAAACTCGGGCTCGTGCGGCACCAGCAGCACCGCCAGGCCCGCCGTGTAGCCGAGCGGCCCGGGCTTCGCGATGCCGTAGGCGGCCACGATCCCCGCGTATTCGTAGTAGCAGAGCAGCGCGACGGCCGAGACCACCGCCAGGAAGAAATAGAAATGCGCCCAGCCCACCGCGTATACGACCAGCGGCGCCACCACGACAGCGGTCAGGATGCGCTTCATCGGGCGAGTTCGGCCTCGACCGGCTCCTGCGGAATCCGCCCGTCGCCCGGCTCGCCGAGGCCGCCGAAGCGGCGTTCGCGGGTCTGGTAGCTGAGAATCGCCCGCAGCAGCTCGGCGCGGGAGAAATCGGGCCACAGCGTCTCGGTCACGTACAGCTCGGCATAGGCGATCTGCCACAGCAGAAAGTTGCTGATGCGCATCTCGCCCGAGGTGCGTATCAGGAGGTCCGGGTCGGGCAGGCCCGCGGTGTAAAGGTGGGCGGCGATCATCCGCTCGTCCACGTGGAGCCGGTCCACGGTTCCCCGCTCACGCGCGCCCGCCAGGATGGCGTTGACGGCGTCGGCCACCTCGGCCCGGCCGCCGTAATTGATGGCCAGGTTCACCACCAGGCGTCGGTTGCGGCTGGTGGCCTCGACCGCGGCTAGAAGCTCGTGGCGCGCCGCCGCGGGCAGCGCCTCCAGCCGACCGATGGCGCGCAGCCGGATTCCGTTTCGCATCAGGTCCGGCAGCTCCTTGCGGATGTAGATGCGTAGCAGGCGCCACAGCATGTCCACTTCGGTCCGCGGCCGCTTCCAGTTCTCAAGCGAAAAGGCGTACAGCGTCAGCACCTCGATGCCGATCCGCGCGCAGGTCTCGACCGTCACCCGCACCGGATCGACGCCCGCCCGGTGCCCGGCCGCCCGCGGCAGATTCCGCTTCCGGGCCCAGCGGCCGTTGCCGTCCATGATGATGGCGATGTGCTTGGGGAGCCGCGCCGCGTCGAGCGCGCGCGCCAGTTCCCAGGCCGGGTCGTCCGGCTTCATCGTCTCGAGTAAGGCGTCCATCTGGGCGGTATTTCCATCCTATCGTAGCGAGAGCAGCGCAATCAGGATCGCGCCCGCACCCAGGAAGGTCCCGAACGGAAGCTCATAAGTGCCGGGATCCTTGCGCGCCAGGTAAATATACGCCAGGCCGATCACCGAGCCGAGCAGCGACCCCACCATCACCGTGACTACCGTCGCCTCCAGGCTCAGGAACGCGCCGATCATCGCCACCATCTTGACGTCGCCCAGGCCCAGCCCTTCTTTGTGCCGCACCTTCTGGTAGAGCGCGGCCAAACCCCAGAGCAGAAGCGCCGGAACGGCCGCCGAGACCGCCGCTTGCAGCAGGGAGAGCCATCTCGCGTTCCAGTGCAAGTAGATACTCAAGACCGAAGAGACGATGGTATGAACCGGCGCCAGAACGGCGAACAGCAGGCCCAGCGCGATGCCGCCCAGTGTGAATTCGTCCGGCAGGATGCGCTCTTCCAGGTCCGAGAATACGAGGCCAATCACCAGGGCGCAGAAGACGCAGAGCTTCACCGAGAGCAGCGACGGGCCGCGCATCAACACGACGACGAAGAACAACACCGCCGTGAGCCCTTCGACCAGCGGGTAGCGGATGGGGATCCGCTTCCCGCAGTGCCGGCAGCGGCCGCGCAACGCCACGAAGCTGGCGAGCGGGATGTTGTCGTACCAGGCGACCGGGTGCTCGCAAGCCGGGCAGAACGAGCGCGGCGAAACCACCGAGAGGTCGCGCGGCATCCGGTAAATGCAGACGTTCAGAAAGCTGCCGATCAAGAGTCCGGCAACGAAAGCAAGAAGGGCTTCTAACATGCCAATACCCGATGGTACACCTGTAGAGTGCCCTGAATCATGGCTTCCGCGCTGAAGCGCCGTTCGACGGTCTCGCGGGCGGCGGCGCCCAGCCGCGAGGCCAGCGCCGCGTCATCGAGCAGGCGCACCACCGCCTCGGCAAAAGCGCCCGGCTCCGGACCGCCGACCAACAGGCCGTTGCGGCCGTCCTCGATCGCCTCCGGCACGGCCCCGCGCGCCAGCGCAACAGCGGGCAGGCCATACGCCATCGCGGCGAGCAGCGCGCTGCCCAGCGGCTCGGCCAGAGAAGGAAACAAAAAGACGTCGAGGCTTCGAAACACCGCCTCAACGTCCTCGACATAGCCTGCAAATTCGACCGCCCGCGCCACACCCAACTCCGCGGCCAGCCGCTCGAGCTTGCCGCGGCAAGGTCCGTCGCCGGCCAGCAGCAGACTGCAATCGGGATGCCGCGCGAGCACCAGAGGCAGAGCCCGGATCGCCAGTTCCTGCCCTTTCTCCGGCAGCAAATAACCGACTGAGCCCAGCCGCTGCGAACGGCTCCGAGGCGGAACCGGCGCCGGCAGTTCGACGCCGTCGTAAACCACTTCGACTTGTCCGGCCGGAATCCCGGATTCGACCACGCTGTCCCGCACGAAGTTCGACACCGCGATGATACGCGCGGCACGGTAGCGGGCCCGCGCCAGCGGATTCCGCTTCAGCGGATAGGCGACGCGCCGCGAGGCCACCAGGCGCGAGTGCCGGGCGGCGCCGGCGAGCCACGCCGCGGTGAGGCCGTGTGCGTCGTGGCAGTGAACCACGTCGAACCGCTCGCTGCGCAGCAGATGCCTGAGCGGAAACACGCGAAGGCCGGCGGCGAGGGCGCGCTCGGCCAGCGGCGATCCTTCTCTGGCGACAAGCTCGGCGCCGTGCCCTTCGGCCCGCAGGCCGCGCACGAGCAGCAGGGCCTGGCTCTGGCCGCCGCGCCACTGCCGGCCCAAATCGACATGCAGCGTGATCATTCGTATTCCCGGGGCGCACGCTGCACCGGCTGCCGAAGAAGTCCCTGGGCAAGCTGAAGCATGCCCCGCGTGGGACAAGCTTCGGCTTGTCCAGCCACGCTCACGACCGTCTCCCCGCGGCCAGCGCCAAGTCCGCGTCCACCATCGATCGCACCAAACCGTCGAACGAGGTGCGCGGCGTCCAGCCCAGGACGCGGCGGGCCTTGCTGGCATCGCCCAGCAGCACCTCCACCTCGGCCGCCCGGTACAGGACCGCGTCGATCTCGACGTGCTCGCGCCAGTCCAGGCCCGCATGCGAAAACGCCAGCTCGGCGAAATCCCTGACCGAGTGGGTTTCGCCGGTCGCTACCACGTAGTCGTCCGCCTCAGGCTGCTGCAGCATTATCCACATGGCCTCGACATACTCGGGCGCGTAGCCCCAATCGCGCCGGGCCTCCAGATTCCCCAGTTTCAGCTTGCCTCCGCGGCCGGCCGCGATCCGGGCGACGGCCGAGGTGATCTTGCGAGAGACGAACTCGAAGCCGCGCCGGGGCGACTCGTGATTGAAGAGGATGCCGCTGCTGGCGTGCAACTGGTGCGCCTCGCGGTAGTTTCTGGTCAATTCGTAGCCGGCCACCTTGCTGATGCCGTAAGCGGACCGTGGGTGAAAGCGGGTGCGTTCGTGCTGCGGAGTCTCCTCGGCGCGCCCGAACATCTCGCTCGAGGCCGCGAAATAGAAACGGCAGTCGGGGGCCTCGCTCTTGAGCGCCGAAAGCAGATAGTGCGTGCCGTTGATGTTGGTGTTGAGCGTCGAGAACTCGTCCTCGAAGGAATACGAGACGAAGCTCTGCGCCGCCAGATGGTAGCATTCGTGTGGCGCGCTCCGCCTCACCACCGCGTGCATACTGGCGTAGCTTTCGAGCGAGCCGGCATGCAGCGTGAGCCTGTCCAGGATGTGCTGGATGCGGCCCAGGCGATGCTCGGGATCCTCGATGGCCACGCGGCGCACGATTCCGTGCACCTCGTACCCTTTCGAGAGCAGCAGTTCGGCCAGATAGGAGCCGTCCTGCCCGCTGATGCCGGTAATCAGAGCCCGCAGTTGCGCCATTGGTTCAGAATACCTCCTGATACACTAAACCTGAAATGGCCACCATCGGGCTCGACGCCACTTACGCGCTGGGTGCGCGTCCCACCGGAACCGGAACGTACTCGCGGCGTCTCGTCGAGTCGTTGGCCGCGCTCGATACACCGCACCGCTTTCTGGTCTGCTATCGCCTGTCCCGATGGAACCGCCGGCGCGAATTCCTGCGGCTGCCGGGCTGTCCGGTGCGCCTCGTCCAATGGCCCCTCACCTTCTGGCTGCCGTGGCAGACCGACCTGTTCCACAGCCTGGTGCAGCGGCCGCCCGCGTTCCGGTTCCGGCGGGAGGTGGTCACGGTCCACGACGCTTTCCCCATCACCGGCCGCGACTATTCGACGCCCGAATTCCAGCGCCGTTTCTCTGCGCTCCTGCGTGAAGCGGTAGCGCGCGCGGCCCGCGTCATTACCGACTCGGAGTACACGGCGACTCAGCTCGAACGGCACTGCGGCGTCGAGTCCGAGCGCCTGTCGGTGATCCCCTGCGGCGTGGACGAGCCGGTCCGGACGCTGACGCCCGAGGAGCGCCTCGAAGAGCGCGACCGGCTGGTGGGCCCGGGGAACGAGATGCTTCTCAGCGTGGGCAACCTCGAGACGCGGAAGAACGTGGGGAACGCGCTGCGGGCGCTGGCGCTGCTGCCGGAGCGTTACCGCCTGGTGCTGGCGGGCGGCGACGGCTATGGCGCCGAGGCGATCCACGCCTTCATTGCGGTGCAGGCCCTGGAGCGCCGCATCGTCCGGCTTGGATTCGTGCCGGCGGAGCGGCTGCCGGCGCTCTATCAGTCGGCCAGCGCGCTCCTGTTCCCGTCGCTCGAAGAAGGCTTCGGCTTTCCGGTGCTGGAGGCTATGGCGAACGGCCTGCCCGTGGTGACCTCCAACACTTCTTCCCTGCCCGAGGTCGGCGGCGACGCCGCGCTCTACGTCGATCCGCTGGACGTGGCGGGCATCGCGGCCCAGGCCGAGCGTGCGGTCGAAGACCAAGCCTTGCGGCGGGAGTTGATCGAAAAGGGCCGCGCACGCGCGCGCCAATTCACCTGGCGCCGCGCGGCCGAGGCGGTGCTGAGGGTGTACGAGGAGGTATTGGCGGACTGAACTTCATGGCGCGAGCCCGAGCGTGGTGGTCGGCTAACCGTCCGGAGGCACGCATCGTGTCCACGTCCGTGGCCTGCGACGAATCCGGCATTGTTCAATGCAACCAGCTCCGGGACCGAGAGGTGCGGGAGCGGCTCTTGTGGAGCGAGGTCGCCACCGTCTACGCGTACAAGGTGGACTGCTTTGCAGTAGACCAGATCCGCGTCGCGCTGAGCGACAGCACCGGCCGGGTGCGTGTCCTCGTTTGCGAGGACTACGCCGGATATGAGGAGCTGATCCGTGCGCTGCCCCGCTACCTCCCCGGATGCCTGGCGCCGGAGGAGTGGTTTCAGCGGGTCGCGTTCCCGGCCTTCGAGACAAAGTGGACCGCGCTCTATCGCCGGTCCGCCGATTCGTAATTCTCCGCGCTCTGGCGCGCCGTGCGATACGCTGTCGTCATGAAACTGGGGCCTTCTCTGCTGTGGATATCGATGCTCGCTACCTGCCTCGCGCAGCCGCCGCGGGCGCCCAACGTCGAAGCGCAACGCGCCGCCATGAAGAAGCTGGATTTCCTGGTCGGGACATGGTGCGGGGAGGTGCGCGTGCACCGTGGCCCGGGCGAACCACTGGAATTGGCCCAGACCGAGGAAGTGCAGTACAAGCTGGATGGTCTGGTCCTCCTGATCGAAGGCACCGGACGCAGCACCTCCGATGGCAAACCGGTCTTCCGTGCTCTCGCCACTGTTTCCTATGACGACGCGGCCGGGCAGTATCGGATGCGTGCCTACAACGATGGCCGCTACATGGAGACCGAGCTCAAACTCCCCGAGCGCGGCAAAGGCTTCGCCTGGGGCTTGGCCTTCGGGCCGGCCCAGATGAGCTACGTCATGGCCCTCAACGACAAAGGCGAGTGGACCGAGACTGGGGACATGACCATGCCCGGGCAGCCGCCGAGCAGGGTCGTGGAGCTGACGGTCCGGCGGCAGAAACAGTGATGCACAGGGTTCGCTACGTAGTCGTAGCGAGGCTGGATGGCTACATCGCCGGGCCGAAGGGCGAAGCCGATTGGATCGTCATGGATCCGGGCATCCTGGAATACGCGGTCGGGTGAGGCGTAGCCGTGTCAGCGCACCTCGAGCGTGATGGCTTCTCGCATGGAGGTGAGCTCGAGCAGCGCGCGGCCGTCGTCGCGGAAGCGAACCATAATCAGGGGCGCCAGGAAACTGAATTCCTCGGTCTGCTCGCCAGAGAACGCGTCGTAGAGGACGAGCCGGCCGGTTTGTTTGCCGATCGCGAGGCGGCCCCGCGTCGGGTCGGCCGCCAGCAGATGCCCGAACAGCCGGACGCGCGGTTCGGCGATGTCAGCGTCGTAGACGAGCACCCTGTTCCGGTCGTCCTCGATGACGACGCCGCCATGGAGCGGGAGAGCGTTCTTGATCCGCAAGCAGCGATCACCCAGGTCCATCACACCGCGACTCTTCGGCTCGCCCGTGGCCATGTCGATCGTCTCCGCCAGGTACACGCCGGACCCGCTTCGCGCGCCAAATGGATTAGCGTCGGCGATGTAACAGAGGCGATCATCCTGGATCATTCTCCAACTGGCCATCGCTTGCGAGTGGATCATCGAGAGGCGGTCCCGGAGAGCCGGATCGTGCGAACCGCGGTCGCTGCCCGGGCTCCATACGAACACACCATAACGGCCGGAGGGTTCAAAGAAATCGAGCGGCCCTTCCCCGTTGTACTTCTTCGACCAGACGGTCTTCATGGTCCGGGCGTCGAGGACGTCGTACACGATGTCCTGGAACGTCCTCGGGTCGAGAACAAAGGCCGGCCGAGAGCCGTCCCGCGTCCGGACCGAGACAACATAGGGGCCAGCCTGTTTCGCGACTGGGTTCCCGACCTCCGGGCTGGCTTGCGAGTCACGCCGGCCCAGGTCGATATCGACGATGTGACGCTTCTGTTCTTCGTACCTCGGAGCGTCCACAAGGAGGTGACCGCGAGCATCAAAAAAGCCGCCGTCAAATGCACGGAAGCGCAGCGAGGCTTCGCCCGTCGCCAAATTCCAGACCGCCGCTCGGGTCTGATCGGAGACCGCAACCCAGCGCAAATCCGGCGACGCAACCGCCGCTCGGACGCCGGCCAATTCCGCCTCCGGCAACTGCACCGTGGCCTGCACTCCACGGCCTCTTTCGTACAGAGCTAGCTCTCCCATCAGCCGCTCGGCGACGTAGTTGCGCCCTAGAACGTCCAGCGCGGGAGCCTGGCCGGTGATCATTTGGCCGGTCTGGAATTCGACGGCCCCGACGGCGAACCTGCCCAGCGGACGGACGAGGACAAACCCCGGGTCCGCCGCGCGAAACAGCGGGCCCGGGGGTAGCTGAGGCTGCGACAGAACCTTTCCCGATGGAAACTCCACCAGCGTGCCTGTCACACTGACCTTGCGCAGTGGAGGAGAAGCGGCAATCTGCCGCATCGACGGGAACGGCTCGAGCATATCGGGCAGCGTGTCCGGATCGCGGCGGCTGATGGGCTCGACTTCGGGCGAGATCATGACGCGATCCGGCGCGAGAAACGCAAAGTTATGCCCAAGGAGGCGCTCCAATTTGCCGCTCAACGTCACGGAGCTCTTCTGGACCAAATCGCGGGCGACGACGGCGGTTGCGGCGCGCGGTGCCCAAGCTATGAAATAGCGGCCGTCGGAGGAAAAATCCATGCGGGCCGCTCCGGGGTCGTCGCCAGGCACCCCGTCCCGCGCGGTGCCGAAACGCTTCTTCTCGAAGATGGTTTCGGACGAGGCCACATCGATGAGCCGCAGCCCACCGGCCTGGTCGACGCATGCCAGGGTGTGGCCATCCGGAGACAGCCTCTCCGTTTCACACGGCCTGCGCAGCGGTGTCTCCGTGAACTCGACACGAGCCCGGCCGGCGATGCTCCACCGCTCCACGTGCGTGCCCGAACCGACGAACACGATTTCCCGCGAGTCCGGGGTGAAAGCGGCGAAAGCGGCGTTTTCCGCCGGCGCCCGGAATAGAACGAGGAATGGCCTGACGGTAAGGACCGTGATGCCGGACTCGTCCTGAGCAAGCACGTACTGTCCGTCGGGACTGAACCGAAGTTGGCGAAGGTCCCCGTTGAGGGGCGGCTGGAGCCTCAGGCGTGACAAAACACCGTGCAGCGACTCCGGCATCCACGGCTTGGTTTCGGCCAGGACGCGCTCACGCCATTCCGCGAAATCGGCCGGGGCCGGCACGGAAGCTTGCGCGCAGCCGGCGGGCGCATTCTTCAGCATGGCTCCCAGCCGCTTTTCGTCCGGCGTGAAGTTGAAGAAATTGGAAAAGACGTTGCCGGTTCTGCCCTTGGTCTCGGCAAGGCGGTCGTAGGCGCGGACCTGGGCCGCGGTGTCATAACCGGCAGCGGCCTGGATCAGCAGACCCAGCCGGTCGGCCTCGATCTGCTCAGGCTCTTCCTTGTCCCAGGTACGTCTGATTTCCTCGGGGTCCCTCCAGAGGCTCTCAATGAGCCGGTTGTACTTGTCGAAGACGTCCCGCCGGCCGCCGACTTCGGTGACACGCATGGCCACCTTCAGGAAACGCGAAACCCGAATCGCCTGTTGGTGGGCCAGGAGATGGCCAAGTTCGTGGGCCATGATGCCGGCCAATTCATCCTCGGTCTGCAGGAGAGCGATGAGCGCCCGGGAGACGTAGATGCGGCCACCGGGCACAACGAATGCGTTGGCCTGGGGCATGTCGACGAGGAACGTGTGGATCTGCAGTCCGGGCAGCGGCGCATTGCGAGCCAGCCTGGCGGCAATCCGTTGCAGCATCGGGTCGTCCTCGGCGAGCACTCGCAGGTCGAGCAGCTCCGACTCGACAGCCGCGTCTCCGAGGTCCACTTCCTGTTGCGGAGAGAATATGTTGTAACTGTTGTGGGAGAGAGGCGGGAAAGTAACGTGACAACTGCCGGGCGTTTCGGAAAAACCCGCCACGCCCGAGAAGCAACTCATCGCAACAATGGCTGCCGCGAAGCTGTTCATGTCCGCGCCTGCCATGTTATGACGCTGGCCGCCGGGGGTGATGTTACGACATGTTCCGCGCTTTGGCGTACTTCAGGAACGTGTAGAGCGCGGCCATGTAGGCGATCATTAGGCCTTCCGGACCGTCGAGGAAGCCGCGCTGGACGACGTAGGTGTGCAGGAATGTCCAGGCGGGCTCGAACAGCAGGCTGCGCCAACCCACGCGCTCGTGGCGCGAGACGATCTCCTGTGCCGCCAGCGTGGTGTAGCTGTCGAGCGTGCGCACGTGCTCGGAGATGGAGTCGTAGGTGTAATGCAGGATGTTCGACTTCAGGTGCCCCACCGCGCCGTGGAACTCGACGCTTTCGTGGACGAATTCGCCGACCCAGTTGGCCTTGCGCCGGTCGTAGAGGCGGATCTTGCGGTCCGGGTACCAGCCCGAGTGGAGAATCCAGCGGCCCACGTACTGCGCCATGCGCGGCATGGTGTAGGCGTCGAACTCGGGGCCCTTCTTGCGCAGTTGCCAGATCTCGGCTTCCAGCGCTTCGCTGAGCGCCTCGTCGGCGTCGAGCGAGAGGATCCAGTCGTTGGCCGCCTGCGCCGCGGCCAGGTTTTTCTGCTTTGCGTAGCCGGGCCAGGGGCTCTCGATCACCCGCGCGTTGAGCTGCTGCGCGATCTCGACCGTGCGGTCGGTCGAGCCGCTATCGACCACCACAATCTCGTCGCAGCAGCGCAGGCTCTCGATGGCGCGGGCGATCCGGCGCTCCTCGTTGCAGGTGATGAGAGTGGCGGAGATCTTCACTGCGCGTTGTCCAGTAGCGGCGTCGCCATAAAGCACAGCACAAAGATCGCCAGAGCCAGGTAGCCGAGCCAGCGCCGGCCAGGACTGAGGCGGGAGGAGTCGAAGACGAGCGGGTGCCGCAGGCAGAAGATGTAGAGCAGCACCGCCCACAGAAACCAGGGCCAGTACCTGGTAAACAGCCCCAGCGGCAACAGGGCCGCCACGAAGATCTTGGAGAGCAGCTTGTGGCGGTCGCCGACGAACGAGTACAGGATGTGCCCGCCATCGAGCTGGCCGATGGGCAGCAGGTTCAAAGCAGTGGCAAAGATGCCGACCCAGGCGGCGCGCGCGACCGGGTGCAAGTAAATGTCCGCCGCCGGTATGCCCGGGAAAATGGCCTTGTCGAGCAGCCAGATCAGCGGCGGCACACCCATAATGAGGTCGCCCCGGTGGGCGATACTCGGCAGGATCTTCGAGTAGGCGAGGCCGATTCCCAACGCGGGCAGCAGGAACACGAAGCCCGCCAGCGGCCCGGCAATCCCGACATCGAAGAGCACCTGGCGGGAGTAAATGGGGGAGCGTATGCGGATGAAGGCGCCCAGGGTCCCGATGAAGGACGGGAACGGAATGAAGTAAGGCAGGCTGGCGTCGACGCGGTAGTAGCGGCAGGCCAGGTAGTGCCCGAACTCGTGCGCCAGCAGGATCGTGAGCAGCGTAAGCGAGAACGGCAACCCGGCGAGCAACTCGACCGGGTGGGACCACATGGCGGCGATGGCCGTCAGATCGCGCTCCAGGTCGAAGGCGGGGAGGTTCTCGCGGAAGTTCGCAACCAGGCGCGCTCCGATGGTGGTGGTGGTCACCAGCGTCAGGAGCAGGAGCAGAGCGTGCAGCCAGTAGCGCGGGCGGCCCGAGCCTCTCCAAAAACGCTGGAAACGGACGCCGGTTCCGTTGGACGGAACGGACAGACCTATACCGGGACTATTGTCCTGAGCTGCCACAGAACAGAACTACTGTAACGACTGCAATTCTTTGCCGGGCTTGAAGCGGACGGCTTTGCCGGGAGGAATGGAGACCTCCGCGCCGGTGCGGGGGTTCCGCCCGATTCCCGTTTTGCGGGGACGCACGTTGAAAATCCCGAAGCCGCGCAACTCGATCCGCTCGCCCGCCCCCAGAGCCTTTTTCATGCTCTCGAAAACGGTTTCGACCGCCATTTCCGCTTTCGTTTTGGTGATGCCGGTGCGATTGACAACCTCGTTGATGATGTCGAGCTTGATCAAAACATCCTCCTTCTGCAGGCGTCCGAACGGTCGTTGAACCGCTGGCCAACGGCAAACCACATGATAGGATTAGGGTTATACGCTTGTCAAGCCACCTGTGCCTCGCCCGCCAGCGCTTTTGCCGTCCGCAACGCCGGCTCGTAGTCGGGATGCTCGCCCGTCTCCTTGACATATTCGACGTAACGGATCACGTTGTCGCGATCCAGCACGAAAATGGCGCGGCTCTCGATGCGCAGACTCTCGAGCAGCGTGCCGTAGTTGCGGCCGAAAGACGTGTCCTTGTGGTCCGAGAGCATCTTCACGCGATCGACGGCAAAAGCGTTGCAGTAGCGGCGTTGCGCGAAGGGCAAGTCCACGCTGATGGTGTAGATGTCTACGCCCGAAAGCTTGGCGGCCTCTTCGTTGAAGCGCCGCGTTTGCGCGTCGCAGACCGGTGTGTCGAGCGACGGAACCACGCTGAAAATGCGGACGCTGTGGCCCGTGCCAGCGAGCATGACCGGCTTCATGCCGTTGTCCACGCAAGCGAAATCGGGCGCCGGATCGCCGGGATGCAACTCCGGCCCGGTGAGCGTTACAGGGTTGCCTCTGAGAGTGACAGTGCGTTCCATGGATCCCTCCGAAGTGCCAGTGCCATTGTAGCAGTCAGGCGATGGCCATGACGTGGCGCACCATGGCTTCGGTGGCTTTGAGGTCCGGGCCTTCCAACTCCTCGGCCACCTTCTCGAGCAGGTCCGGGATCTGCAAAAACTGCGGACACTTTTCGATGCAGTCGCCGCAGCGGGAGCATTGGGAGGCGTATCCGGCCGTGCCCGAGATCATGCCGCTCATCCGGAGGGCGTAGACGAACTTCGCCCCGCCGGGGTCGCTGAACATATACAGATGGTTGTAGACGTCGAAGCAATCAGGAATGGCAACTCCGCTGGGGCAGGGCTTGCAGTATCCGCACCCGGTGCAGCCGACCTTCACGATCTCCTGGTACTTGCGCGCTATTCTGGCGATCACGTCGAGCTCGTCGGCGCCCAGCGAATTCGGGTGCGCGCGCGAGGCGAGCGCGAGGTTCTCCTCGATCTGGGATTCATCGTTCATTCCGGAGAGGGCCACGACGACCTGCGGGTGATCCCAGACCCAACTGAGCGCCCAGGCGGCGGGAGTCCGCCCTTGGCCGGCTTCTTCCAGAATGGCGGCGATGGCCGGCGGCGGCGAGGCCAAGCCAAGCATGCCTCCGCGCAAAGGCTGCATGACCACCACGCCCAGGCCCTTGGACGCGGCGTATCCGAGACCTTCAGTGCCGGCCTGGCGCACCTCGTCCAGAAAGTTGTACTGGATCTGGCAGAAGACCCAGGGATGGGCTTCGACGATCTGCTTGAAGTCCGGCAATTCGCCGTGGAAGGAAAAGCCTGCGTTGACGATCCGGCCGTCGGCCTGGGCGCGTTCGAGGAATTCCAGCACGCCGAGAGCGGCCATGCGCTCCCAGGCGCTGCCATTGAGGCCGTGCACAAGGTAATAGTCGATGTGCGTGGTGTTCAGCCTCTCGAGTTGCAGGTTCAGGAAGCGGTCCATGTCCGCAGTGGTGTGGACCATCCAGCAGGGAAGCTTGGTGGCGAGTTTCACCTTCTCGCGATAGCCGCCGGCCAGGGCGCGGCCGACGAAGGGCTCGCCATCGCCCGCGTGATAGGGCCAGGCGGTGTCGACGTAGTTCACGCCGCTGTCGATGGCATGGCGTATCTGCCGCGTGGCCCGCGGTTCGTCGATGCGGCCGCCGGCGACGGGCAGGCGCATGCACCCGTAACCCAGAATGGACAGGCGGTCCCCGGTGGCGGGCATGGTGCGGTAGAGCATAAGGAACCTACGATAGCACCATGGCTCACGCTTCAGCACCCGGCCGCGGGCGGCCCGCGGCCACTGAATCGGCAACCCGCGTGGGGCAGGCCGTTTGGCCTGCCTGGGCAGGCGAACCGCCTGCCCCACGGCAGCGTAAGTTACCGGAGAGCGCGCCGGTGCGGGCTTCAGGCCACGATCCGGACGGCGAGCTGAAGCTCGCCGCAGCGCGCTGAAGCGTGCGCCACGGTGCTACCCCGCGGCGGTGCGGGCGGCGTCGAGCGACTGCGCGAATTCGTGCGGGCCGGTGGCGGGGAGGCGGCAAGAGAAGTTCTCGCAGACGTAGGCGGCCGCGGGGCCCGGTGGGTAAGGAACCGGAGCGTGGGCGGCGAGCAGGACCGTCGCGAAAGGCAGGAAGCGGCGGCGCAGTTCGGCCAGGAAGGGCTCGATCGCGTCTCTCGTTCCCGCCAGCACGATCTGGACGGGTTTCGAGCGCCTGTATTCGAGCGCGGCCAGCATCTGCGGCATCGCTTCGGGCGCCTCCGAGAGGCGCGGGGCGAAAGCGGCCAGCGCTCGAGCGGCGGTGTCCTCAAAGTCCTTGCGGCCGGTGATGCGGGCCAGGCGCAGCAGGTTGAGGATGGCGATGGAGTTGCCCGAAGGCTCGGCGCCGTCGTAATCGTCCTTGAGGCGCAGGACGAGCGAGGGCTCATCGGCGGCGGTGGCGAAAAAGCCGCCGGCTTCGGCGTCCTCGAAGCGGGCGATCATGGTTTCGCTCAGCCGTATGGCGGTCTCGATGCGGCCGGCGTCGAACTCCGCCTGGTACAGATCCAGGAGGCCCTGGACGAAGAAAGCGTAGTCGTCGAGGAACGCGGGGATCGCGGCCTCGCCAGCGCGGAAGCGGCGCAGGAGCGTGCCGGCCGCGGCGTCGTGCATCCGCGTCAGAATGAAATCGGCGGCGCGCCGCGCGGCCTCCAGGTAGCGGTTTTCTTCGAGCGCCTGCGCGCCTTTGGCGAAGGCGGAGATCATGAGGCCGTTCCAGGCGGTGAGGATCTTGTCGTCGAGGTGCGGGCGCACGCGGCGGGAGCGCGCTTCGAAGAGGCGGTCCCGGACGGCAGGCGGAACCGCCTGCCCCACGATCGAAAGGATGTTCTTGCCGGTGAACTCTTGGTGCGGATCGTCGCGGACGTTGCCGCCTTCCTCGATCCCGTACGCGAGGCAAGAGCGCTCGGCGTCGGCCGCGTCGAGAAGGGCGTCGATCTCCTGCTTGGTCCAGAGGTAATAAGCGCCTTCGCCCTTGACGGCGGGCTGGGCGGGATCGATGACGCTGTCGGCGCCCTCGGCCGAATAGAAGCCGCCGCCCGCGTCGGTCATGTCGCGGAGGACGTAGTCGAGCGTGCTGCGCGCGGCCTCCGCGTAGAACTCGTCGCCCGAGAGCTGCCAGGCCTCGAGATAGGAGACGGCGAGCTGGGCCTGATCGTAGAGCATCTTCTCGAAGTGCGGTACGAACCAGCGGTCGTCGGTCGAGTAGCGGTGGAAGCCGCCGCCCAGGTGGTCGCAAATGCCGCCGCGCCGCATCTGGGTTAGCGTTGCGAAGACCATCTCGAGAGCCTCTGGCTTGCCCGTGCGGAGGAGGAACTCGAGGGCCGCCGGGCGCGGGAATTTGGGAGCGCCGCCGAAGCCGGCGTGCCGCGTGTCGAACGTGCGGCGAAGGGCGTAGAAGCCGGAATCGAGCACGGAGGCGTCGAGGCGGCCGGAAGGAGCCGCCTGAACGTGCGTCCGGAGCTGCTCGATCAAGGCGGCGCTCGATTCGAGGATGGAGGCGCGGTCGAAGCTCCAGGCCTCGGCGAGGCGCTCGAGGATGTGGCGGAAGCCGGGATGGCCGTAGTGCGTCTCGGGCGGGAAGTAGGTGCCGCCGAAGAAGGGCCGCAGATCCGGCGTGAGCCAGACCGACATGGGCCAGCCGCCCGAGCCGGTGGTGGCCTGCACGAAGAGCATGTAGACGCGGTCGACGTCGGGGCGCTCTTCGCGATCCACCTTGATGGGGACGAAGGAACGGTTGAGCAGGGCGGCGATGTCCTCGTTCTCGAAGGACTCGCGCTCCATGACGTGGCACCAGTGGCAGGTGGAGTAGCCGATGGACAGGAAGATGGGCTTGTCCTCGCCGCGCGCCTTCTCGAAAGCCTCCTCGCCCCAGGCGCGCCAGTCGACCGGATTGTGGGCGTGCTGGAGCAGGTACGGACTCTTCTCGTGGATGAGGGAATTCTCTGACATCCCGTGGCCCTCTGGATTCAGTGTAGCGGGTTGACAGGCGGGAGGCCCGTCCCACTCAGAGGGCGGCGCTGGCCATCGAGATTGGCTATGATTGGGGCGGCGGGGACCGTGGGCCGAGGCCCGCGTGCGCCACGAAAGGGCACAGAGGATGACTTACTACGAACAGAACCGCGAGAGATATCTGGAAGAGTTGAAGGCGTGGCTGCGGATTCCGTCGATCAGCACGGAGCCTGAGCACAAGGGCGACATACGGCGGGCGGCGGAGTTCGCGCGCGAGGCGCTGACGGCGGCCGGCCTAGCGAATGCCGGGCTGATCGAAGGCGAGGGCAACCCGCTGGTGTACGCCGAGTGGCTGGGGGCGCCGGGGAAGCCGACGCTGCTGTTCTACGGGCACTACGACGTGCAGCCGCCGGATCCGCTGGAAGAGTGGAAGTCGCCGCCGTTCGAGCCGGAGGTGCGCGGCGACAACATCTACGCGCGCGGCTCGTCGGACGATAAGGGGCAGACCTACATCCTCATCAAAGCTGTCGAAGCGCTGCTCAAGACCAAGGGCAAGCTGCCGTGCAACGTGCGGTTTCTGATCGAGGGCGAGGAAGAAGTCAGCGGGGAGCACATCGAGAGCTACGTGGCCTCGAAGCCGGCCCGTCTGGCCTCGAACGCGGCGGTGATCTGCGATACGGAGATGTTCGCGCCGGAGTTGCCGACCATCTGCACCGGGCTGCGCGGCATCGTTTACACGGAGTTGCACGTGCAGGGGGCGGACCACGATCTGCACTCGGGGGTTTACGGCGGCGCGGCGCCGAATCCGCTGATGGCGATCGCGGAGATCCTGACCGCGCTCAAGACGCGCGACGGGCGGATTCACATTCCGGGGTTCTACGATCGCGTCGTCAAGCAGAGCAAAGAAGAGAACGAAGCGTGGGGGCGGCTGCCGTTCGATGCGGAGGAATACCGCAAGAAGGAAGTGGGCTCGCCGGAACTGACGGGCGAAGCCGACCACACGGTGTTCGAGCGCACCTGGGCGCGGCCGACGCTGGAGGTCCACGGAATACGCGGCGGATTCACGGGCGAGGGCGCGAAGACGGTGATCCCGGCCCGGGCGGTGGCAAAGATCAGCATGCGCCTGGTGGCCGACCAGCGGCCCGACGAGGCTCTCGCGCAGTTCAAGGCCGCGGTGGCGGCGGCGTGCCCGCGGGGCGTTACGGCCGAAGTGAAGCCGATCCACGGCGCGGAGCCGTCGCTGGTGAATCCGAACAACGATTTTGTGCGCGCTTCGGCGAAGGCGATGGAAGAAGTGTTCGGCAACAAGACGGTGTTCATACGCTCGGGAGGCTCGATTCCGATCGTGGGATCGTTCGAGCGGAGCCTGGGGATACCGAGCGTGCTGATGGGCTTCGGACTGCCGGACGATAATCTGCATTCGCCCAACGAGAAATTCTACCTGCCGAACTTCTACCGCGGGATCGAGGCGGTGGCGCGGTTCCTGGAGCTGGTGGGAGACGGCGCGCGGTGACTGCCCTAGTGACGGGCGCCTCGAGCGGTATCGGCGCGGAGTTCGCGCGCCAGCTCGCGGCGCGGCGGTACGACCTGATCCTGGTGGCGCGGCGGAAGGAGCGGCTGGAGAAGCTGGCGGCCGACATCGCGGCCGCGCACGGCGTGCGGGCGGAGGCGCTGGCGGCGGACCTGACCGAGCGTGCGGAGCTGAAAACCGTCGAGGAGCGCATCGCGCGGGACGGCGGCATCGACCTGCTGGTGAACAACGCGGGCTTCGGCGTTTTGGGACGCTTCTGGGAGACCGCGCTCGAAGCGCAAGACAGCCTGCACCGGTTGCACATCCTGGCGACGATGCGCCTCACGCACGCGGCGCTGGCGGCGATGACGGCACGCAACAGCGGCGCGGTCATCAACGTTTCCTCGGTGGCAGGCTTCATGCCGGCGGCCGTCAGCAGCACCTATGGCAGCACGAAGACCTGGATCAACGCCTTCACGGAAGGGCTGTACCTGGAATTGAAGAGCAGGCGATCGGCGGTGAAGGTGCAGGCGCTGTGCCCGGGCTTCACTTACTCCGAGTTTCACGACGTGGCGGGCATGGACCGGCGCGTCATTCCGGGACCGATGTGGATGCGGGCCGAGGGCGTGGTGGCGGCGGCGTTGAAGGGCCTCGACCGCCGGAAGCTGTTCGTGGTGCCGGGGTGGAGGTACAAGCTGATCGTGGCGCTGGTTCCAGCACTGCCGAGATTCATCCGCGACCCGGGGATTTTGAGGTTCAGCAAGCGGCGGGGGTGAGCCAACATCCGCTTGCTTAGTCCGTCACTACGCGCTTGCCGGCTTTGCGATCCGCGAACTGCTGGGCGATCCAGGCATAGGTGCGCTCCATGCCGGTGCGCAGGGGAGTCTGGGGTTCCCAGTGGAGGATTTGCCGGATGAACGTGTTGTCGCTATTCCGGCCGGCGACGCCCTTGGGCGCGTTCGGATCGTAGGTGCGCTCGAGGCGCACGCCCGCGATCTCTTCGACCATGCCGACCAGGGCATCGATCGAGATCAGCTCGGTCGAGCCGAGGTTGATCGGCGTGGCGATGAGGTCCTTCGAGTGCATGATCCGGTCGATGCCCTGCGTGCAGTCGTCGATATAACAGAAGCTTCGCGTCTGCGTGCCGTCGCCCCAGATGTCGATCGCGAGCCTGCCGGAGTCGATGGCCTCGAGCACCTTGCGGCTGATGGCGGCGGGGGCCTTCTCGCGGCCTCCGAACCAGGTGCCGTTGGGGCCGTAGATGTTGTGGAAGCGGGCGATGTGGGTTTCGAGGCCGCGCTCGGCCCAATACTCCTGGCAGAACATCTCCGAAATCAGCTTCTCCCAGCCGTAGCCGCGTTCGGCCATGGCGGGGTAGGCGTCGGATTCCTTCAGGCCGCGGACACGGGGATCTTTCTGCAGATCGGTGTTGTAGGCGCAGGCCGAGGAGGAAAAGAAATAGCGCTCGGCGCCGGCGCGCCAGGCCGCGTCGATCAGGTGCGTGTTGATCAGCACGCTGCGCAGGCATTCCACGCGGAAACGCTCGATGAAGCCCATCCCGCCCATGTCCGCGGCGAGGTTGTAGACCTCGACGGCGCCCTCCACCGCGCGGATGGCGTTGTGCTTCTCGCTGAGATCCATGGAAAGGCATTCCACGCCCGGAACGTGCTGGTACCACTCGGACAGGGGCTTGCGGTCAATGGCCCGGATGCGCGAGAAGCCAAGATCGTGGAAACGGCGGGTCAGCGCGCCGGCAACGAACCCGCCGGCGCCGGCGATGACGATCAGGTCGTCGGGATGAAGCTGCCGCTCGATGGGGAGGCTGGTGGCGGAGGTCATAGTCAAGGCTGAAGTGAGCGAAACCAGCGTAGTCTTGACGCCGGGGGCTTGTCAACCTTCGGATGGGGCGCCGCTTGCTCACGCGCGCGGTTCGGTGCCCCGGGGGGCAGGCAAAGGCCCGCGCCACCCGACCGCACCGCCTGGCCGTTATTAACATCCGATTAAACCGGGGTGGCGCGAGCGGTTCCGGGTGTCGGGGTCCTATAATAGATGTATGGCCCGAGGATGGCAGAGTAACGCGGCAGAGGGCCGAGTCGAGGTGCGGAGGGTTGGGAAAGAAGCGCGCAAGCCCCGGTCCCCCATACAACTCGAACAGCTCCGCAAGACTGAGGACCTGCAACTTTCCCGCACGCGGGTCCTGCACGATCTCGAAGCAGCCCAAAACCCTCGTTACAAGCACATGCTGACCCAAGCGCTTGCGCATCTCGACCAGGAGTTGTCCCGGCTGGCCACTTGCTGAACGTGACAGGCCGGAGGCCTGTCCCACCGCCTTTTTTAGGACAATGGCTGTGATGGCCGTTGACATAGAAGGCGTACAACTTCACCTCGCCCATCCGGACGAGATTCCCGTGCGTTGGGTGGGGCAGGAAGAAGTGATGCGCCAATTGCTGGCCGCGTGGCTGGTAGTGGACGCGAGGGACCTGCCCATGAACCCGCGCCTCATCGGCAAGCCGGGCGTGGGCAAAACCACGCTGGCGTACGCGGCCGGCAAGCGGCTGGGGCGCGAGGTCTACATCATGCAGGCCACGGTGGACACGCGGCCCGAAGACCTGATCGTGCAGCCGGTGATCGAGGGCGCCTCGCAGTTGCGCTACGTCGCTTCGCCGCTGCTGACGGCGGTGATCCGGGGCGGGGTCGCGATCCTGGACGAAGCGAACCGGATGAGCGAGAAGAGCTGGGCCAGCCTGGCTCCGCTGCTCGACAGCCGGCGTTACGTGGAATCGCTGGTGGCCGGAATCAAGATCAAGGCGCACCCGCAATTCCGGCTGGTCACCACGATGAACGACGACGCCTCGACGTTCGACCTGCCCGAGTACATACACTCCCGCCTGCAGCCGCAGATCCTGATCGATTTTCCGGAGCGCGACGAGGAGTACCAGATCCTGCGCGAGAACCTGCCGTTCGGCGAGGAGCGCATCCTGCAGTACGTGACGGACTTCCTGCAGCAGGCGCGCTCGGCCGATGAGCGCTACACGGTGCGGGACGGGATCAACATTGCGCGGTTTGCGATGAAGCTGAAGAGCCTGGCGACGGACCAGTTCCAGGAGGGACAGGCGCTGGAGCTTTCGATCCTGGAGACGCTGGGAGAGGAAGCGCTACGGTACACGCCGCGGGGGTGAGGGCGAGCCGGACGGCGAGCTGAAGCTCGCCGCAGCACGCTGAAGCGTGCGCCGCTCGGATCGGCTAACTGCTCGGGTTTCGCTTGGAACCGTGCGTCCTTCTCCCCACGGCACGGCGGGCCACGTGGGCCAGCATGTCCACATCCGAGAGCGATTGCGCCGGCGGCCACTCCATGGGCGTGGACTGGTCTACGCCTTCCGATAGCAGGCGCAAAGATAAGGCCGGACCCTCCTGGAACCCGACATGGTGCTTGAAGAACAGCGCCAGGTCGGCACTCACGACGAACTCCCGCGTCTCCTCGCCTCGCACAATTCGCCTGAACCGATAGGCCCGCGTGCTCCCGCTTTGCTCGAAACCCAGGTATTGAAGATAGGCGGCCGGCAAACGCCTCTCCGACACCCGGGGAGTGCTTTGCGGTTGCGCCGGTATGCGGACGTTAATTGCCGAGGGCCACTTGCCGCCGCCGATGTCATAAGTTACCAATTGGCCGATGGCCAGACCGCCACCGCCGGGCGGCAACACTTCCGACGAATGGAAGTAGACGTCATGGCCGCTGGCCGCCGTGATGAAACCCGATGGACTCAGCGTACTGAGACTTTTGATTCTTCCGGTCATTGGGATCCCCTGGAAGCGGGCTACGGGCGCGGCACGCAACGCTCGCCCGTGCGGCTGGCGTGCAGTAGTCTCGGCCGCCCCTCGTGGACGTCGACCGTGCGGCCATCTACGACGCTGCCGTTCAAAGCGGCGATCGCGCGGTCCGCTTCGGAGTCCACCATTTCAACAAAGGCGAATCCCCGCGAGGCGCCCGTTTCCCGGTCCGTCATCAGCTTGAAATGTCCGACACTTCCGTGCGGTTGGAACAGCAGGCGGATCGAGGCGGCGGTGGTGCCCGTGTCCAAGTTGCCCACAAAGATATTCTTCACGTGGTCTCCTTGCCGTTTGAGAGCGGGCTATACGAGGCGGGTTGGCGTCGTGGCCAAGTCGGCGGGACTGTCAAACGCACTCTAAGCATATCATGTTTCAGCGCTTAGGGCTCACAAATCGGCTGCGCGGGCCTATTCCAGTTGGAAGCGTGCCTCGCGAAGGGCCGTGGCTCCGGAGGAATCGCGCACGGTGAACTCGGCCCTATAGGATCCCGGCGCCAGGCCCGCCACTGGCAGCCGCCACGCCAAGGGGATCATCGGGTTGCCCGCCTGGGCGAGCGCGCTGAGCGAACCGGACTCGCCGGCACGGGCGGAGGGCTGGCCGGCTTCTCCGGGCGGCTGCTGGCCGCCGGCAGGCTGGACCGCCTTCTCGACGGAGAACTTCGTAATGAGTTGTCTCCGGCCGTTGTCGGAGAGTGCGATTGCCCACGGCGCGCCCCTCGCGATCCCGCACCACCACGGGCACCTTGACAAGGTTTACCTTGGCTCTGAACGTGGGACGGCTAGTCGGAGCCGTCGCCGGGACGGCCAGACCGAAAATGAGGACGGCAATAGCCGCTATTCTCGCCACGGAAGAATCACACTCCGCCAAGCCTCACTCTTTTGCCCAGGAATCTCGGCTCGCGGCGAAAGACGAAGAGGTCGAGCAGCACATCCGCGCGCGCGACAAGCTCGCGGCACTTGATCTTGAAGCTGTCGTACGCATCCACCTCCGGAGCGTTGAAGGCGATGGCGTCCACGCCGCGGTACCGGCCGATGAAGATCGCTCTCTGGTTGTGGAACTCCTGCGAGACGACGGTGATGGCGGTCTGGCCGAAGATCTCGCGCACGCGGACGATGGAGTCCAGGGTCCGGAAGCCGGCGTAGTCGCAAACCACGCGGTCAGGCGGCACGCCCGCCTGGACAAGGCCGTCCTTCATGTCCTGCGGCTCGTCGTATCCGCGGATATGGTTGTCGCCGCTGACGATGAGGTATTCGACCTTCCCGGCGCGAAACAGCCGCGCAGCGGCCCCGATGCGGCTGTCGAAGAAGGGATTGTGGTAGCCGCCGAGAAGGCGCGCGCAGCCGAGCACAAGCCCGACGCGGCGGGCGGGAATGGCTGCCGGGTCGGACCAGGTTCTGCCGCGAGCCGCCCGCTCGACAAGAAGAGACGCGGCTGCGATCCACACCACGCCAAGGGCGACGAGCAGGGCGCAGATCTTGAGGAGGCGTGCCATGGAGCCAGTGTACGGCCAAAAGCGGCTGCCCCACGGTCACTCGCCGGTGGACGCACGGGATTTGCCGAAAAGCCGATGAAAGCGCGGCGGGCCGCTGATAGTCTGCTGGTGTGAGCACGGCAACAGTCCTGGCGATGATGGCGCTTTCGACGCTGGTGGCGGGGCCGGCGAAAGAGATTCGCAAAACTGTGGCGCTCGAGCCGGATGGTCGCGTCTACGTTCAGAGTTCCCGCGGCAGCATTCAGGTAACGGCGTGGGAGCGGAACCAGGTCGAGGTGGAGGCGCGCATCGAGCCGCGCAACATTCTGGGCAGCCAGCGCGCGTGCGTGGTCGAGACCGACGTGCGCGTCGACGCGTGGCCGCGCTCGGTCCGCATCACGCCGGAGTACGCGTTCGTGGAGCGCCGCATTCCCAGAGTGCTGGCGGCGCTTTTCGGCGAATGCACCGAGCAGCCGCTGGTCCACTATCGCATCAAGGCGCCGCGGATGGCGAAGCTGGTGATCGTCGGCGGCGAATCGAGGGTAACGGTGGAGGGCCTGGCGGGGCGGGTCGAGGTGCGGCCGGCGGCGCGACAATAGGGACGTGGGTTCGGAAATCGACGACCTGCTGCGTGACTCGGGCAGCCTGCGGCGCGGGAACTTCCGCTACCTGCCGGTGGCGCCGGGGCGGCTGGAGTTCGCCGTCGAGGTGCGGCGGGCCATTCTCGCCGAGCGGCCGCGGGTAGTGGCGGTGGAGCTGCCGGTCACGCTGGAAGCCGCCTATCGACAGGCCGTGGCGCGGCTGCCCCAGATGACGGTGCTGGTCTATCCCGACGCGAAGGCGGAAGAGCAGGCGATCTACGTGCCCGTCGAGCCGGCCGACCCGTTCACGGAGGCGATCCGCACGGCGGCGGAGACCGGCGCGGAGGTGCTGTTCGCGGATCCCGATTTGGGTGAGCGCCCGCACTTGCCGGATCAATACCCCGATCCCTACACGCTGGGACGCATCGGCTTCGAGAAATACGTCGAAGCGTATCGGGTCTATCCACAGCCGCGGTCAGACGAGATCGCGGCGCACGCGGGCGGCATTGCGTGGAAGCTGCAGGGCACCGACCCGCTGGCGAGCGTGCTGGTGGTCATTTCGCTGAACCTGCTGGACGCGGTGCTGGATGCCATGGAGGTCCCGCAGGAACCACCGCGCGGCCGCCGACGGAGGCGCGAGGTCGAGCTGGTGAACCCGCATCCGGACTGGCCGTGTCATCAAAAAGAAGGCGAAGAGCATTCTCTCGGACGAGCGCATGCGGACGGAGCCCTTCACCACCTCGCTGCTCGATGGCGTGGACCTGCGCGAGACCATCCGCAACTGGCACGAGGGGAAGATCTACGTGCGCCAGTTCGACAAGATGTCGGGCGAAGTGGGTTCGCTGGTCGTGATCTTCGACCCGGATTTGGAGAACCGCTACACCTACCTCACGACATGGCTGGGCGAGAATCAGAACGAATCCGATATGGCGTTCTATTCGACCAGCCCGTTCGAGCACCTGGTGGGGCCGGGGGTCGGGCGGGCCGAGTACGGCGGCTTTCTGATGAGCCTGCCGCCGCGGCGGATGATCGACGTGTGGAACGATCCGGATTACGATTTCGCGGAGACGAAGCCGGAGCGGCTCCTGCTGGCGGGGCTCGACTACTCGATCCAGAGGAACGTGGTGTATGTGGCCGCGCGGCCGCCGCGGTCGGTGTTCCGCTCGATCGCCTCGCGCTTCGGCCGCAACATTCTCTACATTCCCATCGGCCAGCTCTCGGCGCAGAAGCTGAAGAAGCTGCGCGTGGTGCATGTGCTGGACAGCTACGCGCGGCGGGCGGAGGCGAAAGAGTATTTGTGGTAGAACCGATGCATATGCGGGAAGAAGCGGCGCGGATACTCAGAGCAATGCGCAATTTGCCCGATTTTGCCGAGAGCGATCTCTCCGATGTGAACGCCTGCGGCGTTGATGGCGACAACGCGCTGCACGTTGCTGTCCTTTGGGACGACCTCCAAGGAGCGGAGGCTCTGATCGACGCCGGAGTCGACATCAACGAGGCCGGCGACCTTGGGTACACCCCGCTTCACGTCGCGTGTATGAGGGGCAGCATGGAGATGGTCCGCTTGCTGGTTGCCAACGGTGCGGACCTGTTCGCGTTGAGCGAGGGCGCCCCGCCGTTCGCAGCCGCTCGTCTGGCGGGCCGAGACGATGTGTGCGACTTGTTGAAACCCCTAATGGAACAAGTTCAGTCTCAAGATCCAAAGACGTGGGCGAGAGCGAGAATTGCCCGTCTGCGACGCGAGATCGCCAGCCTTGAACACAGCCTCGAATCGTGACCGGCTTACCCGAAACGTTCAATCGCTCGCCTCGTGGCCCCCCGGCCCCACCCGCCTGAGAAAGTTCTCGAAGAGCTTGGGGGCAGGCCAGCGGGGTGGCTCGGCGGCGTGCGATTCGGCCCACTCCAGGGCCAGGACCAGCGGCACCCAGCGCGTGCGATCGTCGCCGGCGCCGTCGCCGAAGCAATAGAGAAGTTCGGAGAGCTTGGCGGGCACGGGGACCATCGCGATCGTCTCCGCCGACGGCCGCTTGCAGTTCTCGGCGGGAGAGCTGACCAGGTACTCGCGGCAGCTCAGCGGACGCAGGTCGTGGATGGAGCAGCTTTCGTTTTCGAGAAAGGGGCACGGCACGCCGGCGCGGAAGTATTCGAGGCCGAGCTCGCGGCGTTCGTCGAGGCTCTTAATGCCGCCGGCGTTGCGCAGCCTTTCGAGAAGGCCGGCGCCCAGGGATTCGAGCGCGGCGCGGAAACGCTCAAGGACCCTCGCGGCCCGGTCCGGCGGCAGCGCCTGAACGAGCTCGGCGATGTAGAGCGCTTCCGGCTCGCTCACGGGCACCAACTGTCGGCAACAGGCGCCGCAGCCCGCACGGCAGCTCACCGGCTTACCGGCCTCCTTGGCGACGTCCTCGGCGAGCGTGACCAGCGCGTTCGAGAACGAGAACAGGATGGGCAGGAGGTCGGTCATCCGCAGGTCTTCCTTGGGGATGCTGACGGTCGCCTGGATGGTGCGCCCGGAGGCGGTGAACTCGAGGTCGTAGCTCTCGCGGTCAGGCAACCCTCAGTATCCTCTCAAGAACTCGGCGACGCTCGGCTCCTGGGCCTGGCGGATGGCGATGCACTGGCCGACCGACTCCAGGGTCTGCGCGAGAATCCGGGCGCCACCGGTGGTCTTGGTCGAGCGATCCTTGAAGAACGCCTCGACCTCTGCGCGGCGCTTCTCGTCGCAGAAGGCGCGTCCGGCCATGGGCAGGTAGCCGGCGAACTCACCCAGGAGTCCGTTAGGCAGCTTCGCGATGAGCTGGTCGTAGTTGTCGCGAACGAGCTCGAATGGAATGGCGCGGGTCTCGGGGTCCTGGAGCGGTCCGAACAGCAAGCCCGCGGCCTCGCGGAGATCGGTCTCGCTCTTGAGCAGAAGGTCGAAGTTGGCCTTGATGATGGCGGGATCGCGGAACGCGGCCATGCCCGCGAACAGCGCCCGGCGGTCGGTAGGTTCGGTGGTCTTGGCCAGCGCGGCGGCCATGCGGTCGTAGAGCGGGCGGTCGCCATGAGCCGCGGCCGTCTCGAGAACGGCGTCGATCATGCCGGGGGCGATCCCGCTGCGGTCCTCGATCCACTTGGACGACAGCCGCAGGGCTTCGGCGATCAGGACGGGATCGGCGCCGTCGTCGGCCACGAACGGAACCAGCTCGGGCCGGAGAAGATGCGCGTCGTCTTTCTCTCCGGGCTTGGGCGTCCAACCGAGATCTTGCGCGCGCGGGCCGTACACCTTACGGACGAAGCGCTGGTAGTTCGGCTTGAGATCCGGCGGCGTGAGGTTGTAGCCTGCCCAGGAGACGATGCGAATGGTGGTGGAGACCACCTCGTGCCAGGGGTCGTTCGCGAACTGGGCCGCCGTCCGCAGGCCATCCGCGGCCGGAAGTTCGCCGCCGCGAAGGAGCGCTGCGACGTCGCCCACGATCCCAACGCGCTCGACCGGGCTCAGGTTTTTGCCGCCGTCCGCGACGACGCGATCGAGCAGGCCGCCGCGGTACAACGTGCGGTAGTAGCCGGCGCCGTCGTCGTTCAGCCGCACGGAGGGGCAGGACTGGCCCTCCAGCGTTATGTCGAGCCGCGGTTCCGTGAGTAGGATGCAGGAGCGCCGGGCGGAGCTGAAGCAGACGGGAATCTGCCAGAGCTGATCCGGCGCTGCCGGGGAGCCGAGCGGCAGGAAGCGCCGTTGCGAGAGCGCCAACTTACCGGGCTCGGCGCCCTGGCCGCATTTCAGTTCGGCCGAGACCAGCGGCACTCCGGGCTGATCGAGGAACGTGGAGAACGCCGGCGCGACGTCGCGGCCGGCCGCCGCGCTCACGGCGGCAAGGAAGTCCGCCGCGGTCGCGTTGCCGTCGGCATGTTCGCTCAGATAGCGCCGCACGCCCGTGCGGAACTTCTCCACGGAGAGCCAGTGCTCGAACATGGAGATGACCGCCGCGCCTTTTTCGTAGGTGATGGTGTCGAAGGCGTTCGCGATGTCGCTCTTCGAATCGACGGGCTGGCGGATGCGACGGGCCGAGACCAGGCTGTCGCTGGACATCGCTGCCCGGGTGGACTCCGCCTCCGAGAGCTGAGTAGGCCATTCGGGCTTCCACTTCTCCAGGGTCTTGGACGACATCCAGGTGGCGAAGGCCTCGTTCAGCCAGATGTCGTTCCACCAGGCGGTGGTCACCAGGTCGCCGAACCACATGTGCGCCATCTCGTGCGCGGAGACCGCGGCGTACCGGCGCTGGCGCTCGAGCGAGTCCTCGGAAGGCTTGGCGAGGATGAGCGTCTGGCCGTAGGTGATGAGACCGGCGTTCTCCATGGCGCCTCCGAACAGCGGGACGGCGATGCTGTCGAGCTTCTCATAGGGATACGGAATACCGGTGTAATCCTCGAGCGTGGCTAGAAGCTGCCCGGTGACTTCGGCGGCGTATTTCGCCTGGTCCGCACAGCCACGCGGCGTAATGATGCGCAGGGGCGTGTGCTTCGCGCCGGCGTGGCCGGCGTCAACGGCGTCGAACGGGCCCACGGCGAAGGCGACCAGGTAGCTCGGCAGAGGGCGCGTGCGTGCGAAACGAACGGCCTTCATGCCATCGGGCTCATCGGTTTCGGAAAGTACGGGCTGGTTCGAGAGCGCCATGTGCTCGCGCCTGACGTGCAGCACGATCTGCCACGGCACTTTGAAGGAAGGCTCGTCGAAGCAGGGGAAGGCGCGGCGCGCATCGATGGCCTCGAACTGCGTGAAGGCGTACCATTCGCCGGCGACCTGGTTCCTGAAGATACCGGAGGAGCTGCGGCCGCTGATCTTGCCGGAATAGACGATGTGGAGCGCGGCTTCGGCAGGCGGGATGGGCCGGTCGAAGGCGAGACCAACGAAATCCGTGCCGCCCGGAACGACGCGGGCTGCCAGCGTGGTCCCGCCCGTATTCAGGCTGGCCTCCCGAATGGTCAGATCCCTGGCATTGAGCCAGAGGAGCGGCGTGGATTCGCGGACATTGAGAGCGATATCGATGACCCCGGAAAACGTCTCCCGCGCGGGGATGATGGTGAGCTCCGCCGTGTACTGGACGGGCTCGACCGCGTGGGGGAGGCGAAGCTGGGGCGGCTGCTGGGCGAAAGCGGCAGTCAGGGATACTACGACGAGCAACGGGCGAATCAGTTTGTGCATGGGGGCTTCTCTGAGCGCACTTCAATTGTAGCGGGATGGCGAATGGCGCGCCGCTACTGCGTCAGCCCCAGCTCCGTCAGGATCTTCGGGTTCGCCTCGTCCATGGCCAGCGTCTTGTGGCAGGTTTCGCAATCGCCGGGGATCGAGCGGCCGTCGGGGCTGACGTGGGTGTCGTCATGGCAGCGGAAGCAGCCGTGGAGGTCCATGTGGCCGAGGTTGTTGGGATACGATCCCCAGGTGATGTGCATATTGGGGAAGACGTTGCGCTCGTAGATGGCGACGACGGCGCTGGCGGCGCGGCCGATGGCGGCGCGGTCGCCGGTCTTGTAAGAGTCCTCGATCGCGGCGCGGATCCCGGCGGCGCCTTCGGCCTGCGACTTGTACTCCTTGCGCAGCGCCTCGACGGCCACCTTCTTGATGAACGGCAGCGCGGGAGAGACGGCGCCGGATTCCATGGCCAGGTCCACGGCGCGCTCGGGCGACTGAAAGGTGTGCGTGGGGCGGTTGTGGCAGTCCATGCAGTCCATCTGGCGGAGCGGGAGATTCTTGAGCGAGGCAGGCTTGGCGTCGGCCGCGGTGTAGACGGTGGAGCGGCCGGTCACGCTGTTGTGGTATTCCACCCGCGATATGGTCTGGCGGCTCTCGTCGGCGGGATTGTAGGAAATGGTGACGCCGGGAGCGAGATGCGCGAAGTGAATCCCCGGCTGCGCGCCCGCGCCGCTGATGCGCATTAACAGGACCGTCTTGGTGAGCGTGTTGTGCTCGTCGTCGGCGTACTTGTCGACGATCACGAGCCGGTCCTCGACGAATTTCTGCGGCCAGTGGCAGGCCTCGCAGGTCTCGCGCGCGGGGCGCAGGTTGCGGACCGGCGTGGGAATGGGCCGCGGGTAGGTGTTCAGGATGACGGCGAAGACCTGGCCCATCCCGGAGAGCTTGCTCTGCACGAACCAGGACGCTCCGGGACCGATGTGGCAGGCCACGCATTCCACGCGCGAGTGGGGCGAATTCTGGTAGGCGGCGTACTCGGGCTGCATCACCGTGTGGCAGGTCTTGCCGCAGAAGGTGACGCTGTCCATGTAGCTCACGGCACGGTAGGTGAACTGGCTGCCGATAGCGAAGTTCACGATTGTGGTGACGCCGACGAACCAGGCCAGCCGGCGAAGCTCCGGCGAGCGCAGGGTGAGGGGATTGTAAGTGAGCGGGTATCGGCCGGCCTTGCGCTCCGTGCGGATGTGCAGCCCGATGCCAAGCGGGATGAGGGCCAGTCCCAGGAAGAAGACGCCGGGCAGGATCAGAAAGGCCAGGATCCCGATGTAGGGGTGCTGAACTTCGCCGCGCATGCTGGTGGGCAGCAGGAACAGCCACAGGACGGCGGCGGTGGTCACCAGGACCACGCCGGCCCGGCTGATCCAGTTCTGGCTCAGGTAGACGAGCGGGTACATCCAGGAGCGCAGGCGCATAAGTTCTATTGTGGCGGATGTTCCTCGGATTCGGCCTTGCCCTCCGGCTCGGCCTCGGGCTCATGCTCCTTGACCGAGACCCCGGTCAGGAAGGCGGTCTCGAGCGGGTAGACGTCGGGATCGAAAATGACGGAGTAGAAATGCCAGACGACGATGGCCAGGCTGGCGAGCACGGCCTCGTAGAAGTGGACCGTGGTGGCGAAATCGAGTGCCGCCTTGGGCAGGAAGTGCAGGGTGAGATTGTTGGCCCAGAGCATGACGCCGGTCAGTCCCATGATCACGGTTCCCCAGGCGACGGCCCAGTACTCGGCCTTCTCGATGTAGCCATGCGACGAGAGATAGGGGCGCTGGCGGGTCAGCCCCAGGTTGTAAGAGAAGTTGAGCACCGCCTCGGGAACGTCGCTGCGGCGGGGCCAGAGCTGCTTCCAGTGGCGGCGCAGCCGGCCGCTCGAGATCAGCGAGACAACGTGCGTCGCGGCCACCGCCATCAGCGCCACGGCGGCGATGCGGTGCACCACGCCGCGCACGGGGAAGTCGTGCTCCCACATCACCAGGATGCTGGCCCACCAGTGGTCGGGATACTTGAGGGCGAAGCCGGTCCAGACCAGGGTCGAGAAGGACAGCACCAGCAGCGCATGCTGAATGCGCTCGAAGGGGTACATGCGGATCTGGGGGCGGCGGGGGGCGGAGGCAGGCGGAACCGCCTGCCCCACACGACGGAAGCGCCGGGCGCGCAGTTTCCGGAGCCAGTCGCCGGCATTGTGCAGGAACATGAAGCCGATCGTGAGCGGGATGAGAATCGAATAGCCGATGCGCGCCCAACGGACCGCCGGTGGCTCGCCGCGGCCGGGAACCTCGTGTACGGCGCCGATGACGAAGCGCGTGCCCGCCCCCGGATGGCAATGGCCGCAAGTGGCGGCGAGGTTCTTCGGGTTGATGGTGGAGCGGGGATCGGAAGAGGGCAGAATGTTGTGGACGCCGTGGCAACTGGCGCAGTTGGCGACCGATTGCGATCCGGACCGGGCCGCCAGACCATGGAAGGAGGCGTCGAAGCTCACCATGCGGTCCGACGGGAAACCGAAGCGTTTGGAAAGCTGCACGTTGCCGTGGCACTGGCCACAGGTGTCGCGGATATGCGCCGCGTTCACGCTGGACTGGGCGCTCTTGGGAGAGAGGATCTCGTGCTCGCCGTGGCAGTTGGTGCAGACCGGGGCCTCGGTAATCCCTCGGGCGACCGCCTGCCCGTGTACGCTGGACTTGAATTGTTCGGCGATCTCGGAGTGGCACATGCCGCAGGTATCGGGCACCGCCTGGTGGAAGCTCGCCGACTTGGTGTCCTTGGTTTCGTGCGGGTCGCCGTGGCAGACGTCGCAGGTGGGAGCGGCCTGGTTGCCCTGCTTCAGCGCTTGGCCATGAACGCTGGCCGCGTGCTCACCCACTATGGTGGCGTGACACTGGGCGCATTGGGGCTTCGGTACGCCAGCGGGGTGCGGATAGGTCTCGTGCCGCTGGTGGCAGGTGGCACACCCGACGTCGGCGTGCGCAGTGCCCTGGATCTTCTTGGCCTGGTCGGCGTGGCACGAGGCACACACTTCCCCGGCGGACTGCGCGAGGCTAAGAGAAACCGATCCCCAAAAGGCGAACCCCACGGCCGCGAGGACGATGGGGAAACGCATAAACCAACCAGTTTACCCTAGTCTGACGCTCGTGTCCGTGAAGGAGCTATAAATATACGCAGCAGCGATTCCCAACAAGTATAGAACAGCGATGACGGTGAGGATTTTGCCCCAACGGTCGATGACAGCCAGTTTCTTCGCGACCTCGGACTGCATCGGAATGCTCGATGCTTCGGAGTCCAGGACGTGAAGGGTGTCATCGACCTTCAGGTCGAGTTTTCGTCTGTAGATAGCCAGGATCACCACGACCGTGGTCAACGCAGCCCAACTCGCGATGTACGGGAGAAAGGTAGTCAACATAATCTGTTTTCAGGAACCGGACCGGCGATTACCGCGCTTGGCGCAAGGGCCGGCCGAGTGCCTCCTCCATAGCTTGGACGACCTGGGGCAGACAGGTATCCAGGGCGCATCGCCGCTGGTCCCGCTGCGGGCAGGTTCCGTCGAGTCTTTGATCGATGCAGACCGAACAGACGTGCTCATGAATGGCGTCGATGTAGGGCTGCAAGTCGTCCGAATCGGTGGCCAGGATCGCCTGCGCCACCAGCGGGAACAAGGTGAAAAGCGAGCAACGCTCGGGTTCCTGGTGCCCGCACAATCCTTCCACGGTCCGCTGGGCGCAGATAGAGCAGATCTGGCTGCGCACCACGGCCTCCAACTGTTCCAACGTCGGTCTCATGTCAGCCCCCCTTCCTGCCGCGCTCCGAGCCGGCGCGGGATGCAACGGCGTGACCAGCCGGGCAGCGCGGGTCGGCCCGGGGAGCACGGAGCTCCGCCGCCATGATGGCCAGCACCGCGGTCGCCAGCGGGTCCTGGCTAAAAACCACCGAGCGGACGCCTGCGTTCCAGGCGCGGGATAAGTGCTGAGGATCGTTTCTGGTAATCAGGACGATCCGCTCGGCGTTAGGGAGCGGGAATGGCAAAAGCTCCAACGCATCCGGGTCGATCACGATCACGCCGTCGAGGTGCGGGTCCGGCGCCTCGACCGAACGCACATCGCATGCGCCGCCGCGCTCCAACAGGTCGCGCAGGGCGCTCGCGTATTGCGTGTCCGTGAGCGTGAGTTGAACAATCTCCATATTCCCGGCTCGCCTGCCTTAGGCTGACGGCTGTCTAGTTCGCCTGGCAGGCCTTCAGATCCTTCTTCGTCTTGTAGCACTCGCCAACCGCGTTCAATTCCTTGCCCTTGGAGTGGCAGACGGTGCACTTGGCCCCGGTGGTCTTGCTGTACTCGGGCTTGCCGAATGAAACCGTCGTGGGAACGACGAGACCGCCCACGAGGACGAGGGCCGGTAAGACTAACTTCCACTTGCTCATTTTTCCTCCGTGCATTCGGTAAAGCAATCGTCGGGCCAGAGTTTCGGAGCCAGCGGCCTGTTTCTATGTTATTCGTTTCAAAGCCAGTCGGGATAGCGAAGGACGGCCCGAAATGCCCCAGCCAGCTTGAGAACTGCGCTAGCTGCCCCAGCGAGGCTGAAGCCCCAAGCGGGCTGAATCCCGCCCCACCTGAAAGACCCGCTGGGTGAAATCACCCACCCGGTGGTAGAATAGACTTGGAGCGGGCGGAACCCTAGATGTCTAAACTATTGCCGCGGTGGCAGCAAGCGCATGTCCTGGAGACGGTTTTCGATCAACTCTCCGACGCGCTGGTGCTTTACGACAACAGCCATTCGATCACGGGCATGAACCGGGCAGCGGAACGGCTATTCGGCGTGGCGGCCGACGAGATGGTCGGGCGGAACTGCCGCGACGTGTTTCACTGTAGCGAATGTGAACCGGGTTGCGGTCTCGCCGAGGGGCTGGTCGCCGGTCAAGCGGTTCCCCACGGCATGGTGCGGCTGCACACGGACGACGGACGCGAGCGGCTGGTGCTGATTCGGACGTCGCAGATCTCGAACGGAGACGGCCAAGTCCAGGGCCTGGTGGCCACCATCAAGGACATCACCGAGGAGATGACGCCGATCAAGCGCGAAGTGATCGCGGATTCTCCGGCCATGCGCGAAGTGTTGAGCTTCGTGCGAAAAGTGGCAGCCAGCGAGGCCACGACCATCCTGCTCGAAGGCGAAAACGGGACCGGCAAGGACCTGGTGGCCAAGACGCTGCACTACGAAAGCTCGAGGCAGGCCGAGCCGTTCATCGCCATCAACTGCGCGGCCATTCCGGAGACACTGCTCGAAAGCGAGCTGTTCGGCTATGAGAAGGGCGCGTTCACGGACGCGCGCGCGCAGAAGCGCGGCCTGTTCGAGCTGGCGGACAAAGGGACGCTGTTCCTGGACGAGATCGGCGAGATTCCGCTGACGCTCCAAACCAAGCTTCTGCGGGTGCTCGAAGATCAGAGTTTCCGGCGGCTGGGCGGTCTGAAGGATATCTGCGTGGACGTGCGGTTCGTGGCGGCCACGAACAAGAACCTGCGCGAGGCGGTTAAGGAAGGCGCGTTCCGCCAGGATCTCTACTTCCGCTTGAACGTGATCCAGATCGTGATTCCGCCGCTCCGGGAGCGCGTCGAAGACATCCCGGCGCTGGTGGGGTTCTTCATCGACCACTACAACCGCAAGTTCAAGCGGCGCATCGAGGGCGTGACCCCGGAGGCGGAGCGACTGCTGTTGTCGCACGACTGGCCGGGCAATGTGCGCGAGCTGCGCAACGCCATCGAGCGGGCGATGATCCTGGAGGAGTCCGCGCTGATCACGGCGGCCAGCCTGCCGATTGCGATCGGGCACTCGAACGGGGATCTGGATGCGGCCGCGACGCCGGCCATCGAGATTCCCGAGAACGGCATGTCGCTGGTGGATAACGAGCGGCTGCTGCTGGCGCGCGCGCTGGAGAAGACTGCCGGGAACCAGACGCAGGCGGCGCGGCTGCTGCGCATCACGCGGGACACGCTACGGTACAAGATGAAGAAGTACAATCTGCGGTAGCGGGCGGCCGTCAACCGCCGGCGCGACAGGTTCCGGCAGCGCTCAGTTCGAGCGGCGCCGCATAACCCAGCAGAGGCCGGCCAAGCCGATTCCGAGCATGCCAAAAGTCGCCGGCTCGGGCGCTTCACCTTCCAGATTGGCCGTGATGGCGGCGGCATTGCTGACATAGAAGTCGCCATCGGTTCGAGACACTTGGATGGCGAAGACAAAGCCCGTCGATTGCAGTGCGGCGAGGACGGCGGGCAGATCGGCGGTCGCGACGCTCTCGGTCAGCGCCAGCGGGCTCGCAGCGGGGTACGCATTGAGTCCCTGGCTGCCGCCTCCGAAGGTTCCCAGCAAGAACTGCGAACTGCCGATGACCAGGTAGACCGAACCTGCTTCCGAGGCCGCGTCATACGGCTTCGAGAGTCCCGGATTGTCGGACACGTCGAGGTCGACGGTGAACGAATCGAGCGCCGATAGCCACTGGGAGAAGGAGGACGGCGTGTTGAAATTGACGGTCAGACCGGGTCTCAGCACGGAGAGCAGAAACGGACTGGACGGACAGTTTATGCCCGGGAGATCTGCACGACATCCGTTGGGAGATTCGGGTGAGACCGTAACACCCATGGGAGCGGCTCCCAGCCGGGAGGCCAGTACGAGGAGGCAACCTACAACCGTGACGGTGCGAAACATTCATTTCCCTTCCGGCGCGCCCGGGACAACGCTCCGAGCGGCCACACCTCTCCGCAAGTATAACGTCCATGCGACAGATTGTATGGTACTTAGCTCAAATTGTGCGTACCGGTACCAGATGCACCTTAGGAGTCTTGCAACCGTGCTCGGACTCGCAGATACGGTGACATCTGGCCACTCCCTCACGGTTGCGGTCTGGTGCAGCCGGCGGCCTCCGGTCGCGCGGGAACGGTCGTCACGAATGCGTCAAGCGCCAAAGGGCGGCGCAAAGACAAGCAGCGCGAGGGCGGCGACTAGCAGAACCACCACCAACGCGCCGAGGACGCGGGCACGGTCTGGGGCGCCTCGGAACTCCTTCCATACGAGCAGACCCCACAAGGCGCTTAGCACGGCGGCCCCCAGACCCACAACGTGGACGGTAGCGGGACCGAGCAGCGGCACCGGCTCAGCCCCCACGCCGGCTGCGGCGGTTGTGGCGCTGGTTGCCACAAAGAGGGAAACGCTCCCCGCCGCCCACATCATGCCGCCCAGCAGAGGGAGCAGGTGGCTGCTCTTCGGCTGCCGGAAGTAGTGGAGCAGCTCGACGGGCTCGCCCTGAACGGGAAGGTTCATGAAGAAGAGATTGTAGACAAAGGTGGAGGCGAAGACGCCCCCCGCGAACATGAACGCGGCCGCGTAAGGGCCCATCCCCGTTTCGGGCGCCCGGCTCAGATCCACGAGCGGGGAGCACAGAGCTACGAGCAGACCGCCGATGGCAGCCAGCACGATACCCTTCCAACTGGCAGTCAGTCTGGTGCTCTTGGTGCGACCGCTCTTGATCGCTTCCTGGGCGCGTTGAAGAGAGACGGCGCGGTAGGCCACCACGTCCAGCACCACCGCGCCAAGGATCGGCGCAATGGCCGAGAAAAGCAGGACGGCATTGGTGTGGGGCTTGATGATGTAGTCCAGGAGCATGGCAACAACCGCGGCCAGGCCGAGGCCCACCGGAAAGGCCAGCGACATGCCCTCCAGCGACATGGCGGCGACCAGGAGGAGAATCCCCAGGTTGAAAACGGCGCCGGCGGCCACTCCGTAGGCCCAGCTATGTTTGCTGGCCCGCACGAGGTCGTCGAAGAACGCGAAGCCGGCCACGTCACCGCCAATGTCGAAGCCCAGGCTGCCGAAGGTGAGGGCGGCGGCCGTGGCCACCACCATGACGCCCAGGGCGAAGTCCCAGTAGAAGAGCTCGAAGCGTTGTCTGCCCGCCAACTTGTAGGTGTTGGCCCACGAGCCCCAGCAAACCAGCGTGAGAACGGCGAGCAGCAACGCCGCAATGTGGGTGTCAGGAAGGATCATAGTTCGGCGCTCCCGGAAAGAAGGAGAGTATCAGATGCGAGTGGCAAAGGTAAAGGGGCAGGGTGCGATTTTGTCGTTATCTCGGGTCCATTACGCCAGACTGGGGACGCGGCCTGGCGAAAAGCCGCGCGGTCTCCGCGTTCAGCAGAACCCACAGGCCATAGATTCCCAGGGCCGTGCCGAAGGGGACGCCGGGCAGGCTGATGGCCGCCAGCACGATCCCCAGAATGCGCGCCCATTCGCGGTGATGGAGCAGCCCGAAGCCAGTGACGATGCCGGGGAGCGAAAACACGACGACCAGGATCACGATAATCGCGCCCACGATGCCGACCACGGGGACGGCGAGTTGGGCGTCGGGATTCGAGCTGCTCTCGGCGGCGGTCTGAATCACACCGGCGATGACGCCGAAGAAAGCCAGGCAGAGCAGCGCGGCCAGCAGGCCGAGCGCGCCGAACACGATGTGCAGGATGGCCAGAATCTTGACGTGGTTTTCCATTTCTCCTCCTCTACCGGAGCGCGGCCGCGGCCTCGGCCACGGCGGCGGCCATTTGCGAAGTGGTGGCGCTGCCGCCCATATCGTAGGTGCGCACTTCACCGCGGCAGATCACTTCCTTGACGGCCTGCTCGATGCGGGCGGCGGCCGCGGTCTCGCCCAACCACTCCAGCATCATCTTCCCTGCCAGGATGGACGCCAGGGGATTGACCTTGTTCAGGCCGGCGTACTTGGGCGCGGAGCCGTGCGTGGGCTCGAAGACGGCGTAGCGGGCGCCGATGTTGCCGCTATAGGCGAAGCCCATCCCGCCGACCAGTTGCGCGCAGAGGTCGGAAAGAATGTCGCCGAACAGGTTGGTGGTGACGATGACGTCGTAATCCTGCGGGTTTTTGATGAGCCACATACCCATGGCGTCGACGTTGGCGGTATCGAACCGGATTTGCGGAAACTCGGCCGCGATAGCCTGGGCCGACTCGAGGAACAGGCCGCATGTGGCGCGCAGGACGTTGGCCTTGTGAACGGCGGTCACGCGGCGGCGGCCATGCTTCACTGCGTACTCGAAGGCCGCTCGCACGATGCGGGTGGAGGCGTGGCGGGTGACGCTGCGGATAGAGATGGCGGCGTCGAGCGCGATCCGCTCCATGCCCTTCACCGGGCGGAAGCTCTCGGGCACGCGCGCGTACTCGACGCCGATGTACATGCCCTCGGTGTTCTCGCGGAAGACCACCAGATCGATGTCGTCGCGGTAGTTGAGCGGGTTGCCGGCGAACGCCCGGCAGGGCCGCAGGCAGACGTAGAGGTCCAGCATCTGGCGCATGCGGACGATGGGGCTCCAGTAGCTCAGGCCTTTGCCCTGAAGCGCGGGCTCGAGCTCGCGCTGCGCGTCGGCGGCGGGTTTCGAGGTGATGGCGCCGAAGAACGCGCAGGAGGTGGAGCGCATCAGCTCGATGGTGCGCTCGGGCAGCGCCTCGCCTTCCCGGCGCCAGAACTCCCAGCCGATGTCGCCGGGGACGTACTCGGCTTCAAAGCCGGCGGCATCGAGGACGGTGCGCGTGGCGTCGCACACTTCCTGTCCGATGCCGTCTCCGGGCAACCACGCGATGCGGTGCATGGGGGCTCCTTGGGGCCGTCAGCTCTGAACCACCGATCTTAGCATTGTGCGGATCGGTCGGCGGCGAAGGCAAACGAGAGTCGCACGGCGGATGCTCCTGGGGTCCGTTCTTCCGGTCTGGGCCGTACAGGAATCCCGTACAATAGAACGAGGGTGGCTCATGGCAACAGAAACCACATACACAAGCCTGCGTGAAAACCTGGCCAGCGTTCTGGATCGAGTCGTGGATCAACAGGAAACGGTGATCGTGCGACGCAGAGGGTCGCGAGACGTTGCACTCATCCCGGCGGGCGAACTTGCTGGGTTGGTTGAGACCGCTCACCTGCTCCGGTCGCCACGGAACGCGCGGCGTCTGCTCGCGGCTCTCGATCGGGCAGGCCGGCGCAAGGCAAAACCGGAAAGCGCCGCCGAGTTGCGGCGAGAGATCCTCGGTGAAGCGGGAAGGTAAGCGGGGCGCCGTCTTTCATCCCGAGTTTAGGGAGGATCTGCGGTATTGGGTCAGAACCGATCGGAATACCGCAATCCGAGTACTGGACTTGCTCGAAGCAGTCTTGCGCGATCCGTTCGAAGGCGCCGGCAGGCCTGAGCCGCTCCGATGTCTGCTCGCGGGTTGTTGGTCAAGGCGCATTACGCAGGAGCACCGCCTGGTGTATCGAGTCGGCGACGACGGCATCGATTTTCTGCAAGCCCGCTACCACTATTGAGCGCTGGGGATGCCCGGCCCTCAGACTACGTCCGCGCCGCGCTCCGCTAGAAGTTCCCGCAACAAGGACCGGTGGCAGCGGCTCTCGTCCTGGCAGTAGCAGCCCAGCGTTAGATTTGTGCGATGCGACAGCGCCGCCAGCACGTCCAGTTCGCGGCTTCGATCGGGAGCGCTCATCTCCCGCCGGAACTTCCGGCTGAATACGGCCCACGCCCGCTGGTCCGCCGCCGCCAGCGCCTCCCGCACCAGTTCGGCGCTGGGCGACAGGTTCGGGAACCAGACGTCATAGTAGTCCAGCCGGGCGAAGTCGGACTTCGGAACGCCGCGCGGAGGCCGCCGCACCGTTCCGAGCCGCACGCCTTCGTTGGGCCTTCGAGGTGTACCGAGCCGCACGATGAAGATGGGCATGGCCGTCAACCCGCGGCGTACTTCTTCTTCAGATACGGGATAAGGCCGCCGCCGGCCAGGAGCTCGGCGGCGCGGGGATCCAGGGGCGCGGCGGCGATCACGGCTTCGTCGCCAACCTTCTGGATGGTGCCGGCGGTGAGATCGATCAGCAATTCGTCGCCGGCTTCAAGGCGCTCGACGGCGGTCGCCGAGACCAGAGCGGGCAGGCCGAGGTTGATCGAGTTGCGAAAGAAAATGCGCGCGAAGGAGACCGCAATCACCGCGCCGACTCCGGCGAACTTCAGCGCCGCGGCGGCCTGCTCGCGGCTGGAGCCGCAGCCGAAATTCTTGCCGGCCACGATGAAATCTCCGGGGCGGATGAGGCCGCGGATCTCCGGGTAGGCCAGCTCGAACAGGTGCTCGGGCGTCTTCTCGCGGTCGGTGACGTTCAGGTAGCGGCCGGGGTAGATGATGTCGGTGTCGATGTTGTCGCCGAGGGTCGCCGCGACGCGGCCGCGCAGCAACAGAGCTTCCGTGGTCATGCGACCTCCTTGGCCCCGACTTCGGCGGGATGGGTGATCGAGCCGGCGATGGCCGATGCGGCGACCACGGCCGGCGAAGCCAAGTACACGCGCGAATCCTTGCTGCCCATGCGGCCGATGAAGTTGCGGTTGGTGCTCGATATACAGACTTCGCCCGCGGCCAGAATCCCCTGGTGCACTCCGACGCACGGCCCGCAGCCGGGCGGGTTGACCATAGCGCCGGCCACCACCAGCGTCTGAATGTAGCCCAGGCGCATGGCTTCGAGGTAGATCTCCTGCGAAGCCGGGATGACGATCAGGCGCGTGCGCGGGTGAACGTGCTGGCCTTCGACGATGCGGGCCGCGACCTCGAAGTCCTCAAGCCGCCCGTTGGTGCAACTTCCGAGCACGGCCTGGTTGACGGCCAGGCCGGCGACTTCGGAGAGCGGGCGGACATTGTCCACGGCGTGCGGGCAGGCGATCTGCGGCTCTTTCAGTTCGACGGAGGCGTCGATCGGCAGCACGCGCTCGTAGCGGGCGTCCGGATCGGGGGTGTAGCGCGGGCTCATGGGCAGCACGCGGGAGGTGCGCCGCGCCAGGTAGCGCAGCAGCTTCTCGTCGACCGGCGTGAAGGCCACTTTGGCACCCATTTCCATGGACAGGTTGGCGAGAACCATGCGGCCGGCCACGCTCATGTCGCGGATGACGGGGCCATCGAACTCGACCGCGCGGTAGTCGGCGCCGTCCGAGCCGAGCCGGCCGATGATGTAGAGGATCAGGTCCTTGGCGGAAATCCAGGGGCCCAGTTCGCCGCTGACCACGATGCGGATGGTCGCAGGCACCTTGAACCAGAGCTGCCCCTCGGTCCACACGCCGGCCATCTCGGTGGCGCCGATGCCGGTGGCGAAGGCGCCGAAAGCGCCGTGCGTGGTGGTGTGCGAATCGGTACCGACCACCACCATGCCGGGCAACACGTGCCCGTTCTCGGCCAGCACCTGGTGGCAGATGCCGCCGCGGCCGACATCATAGAAATTGCCGATGTTCTGCTGGCGCACGAACTCGCGGATGGCCTTGTGAGTCGCGGCGGTCTTCTCGGACTCGGCGGGGACGCGGTGATCGAGGATGATGGCGATGCGCTCGGGGTCCCACACCTTGGGCACGCCGATCTCCGCGAAGCTCTTGCGCACCAGGTCGGCGTTCTCGTGCGACAGCGCCAGGTCGACCGAGGCCACCACGATCTCATCGGGCGCGACGCTGGTCCGCCCCGACGCACGCGCCAGGATCTTCTCTGCGAGTGTCATGTGCGATCTCCCTTGGTGGGGCAGGCTTCAGCCTGCCGAGTCGGCACTCGTGCCGACACCCGAGCGTCGAGATGAGTCTCGACGCGGCACGCATGAGTGCGTGCGCCACAAAGAATTGCGTGCTCCATGCTACGTATTCACCGCGTACTTCACTTCGAGCGAGGTCCGCGGAAGGAATTCGTCTTCGAGCTGCCGGTATTCCTTCAGGCCGACGAATTCGGTGTACTCGGCGAAGCTGGAAACCCAGTCGCCCTGGCCTTCGAGCAGGCCGGTGGGAGAGGCGTGCAGCGCATCGAAGAAGCGCTTCAGCGCGCGATGCGCCACCATGATGGAAGCCACCGGGATACTCACGCGGGCCACGCCGATGCGGGCCAGCTCGGGGATCGGCACCAGCTCGGTCTTGACTCCCGTGACGGCGTCCATCAGGTTCACCGATACCAGGCCCTTGATCTCCCACACCGCGCGCTCGATGTCGGCGCGGGTGCGGATGCCGTCGATGAAGGCCATGTCGGCGCCGCTTTCGAGGTAGACGTTGGCGCGGCGGATGGCTTCGGCCAGGCCGTACACGGCGCAGGCGTCGGTGCGGGCGTTGATGACCAGGTCCACTCCCATGCGCTCGCGCACCTTGGCCATGGCGCGGACCTTGCCGGCCATCTCCTCGGCGGGGATGACCTGCTTGCCTTCCATGTGGCCGCAGCGTTTGGGGAACACCTGGTCCTCGATGTTGACGCCGGCCACGCCCATGGCGATGAGCCGCTCGGCGATTTCGGCGGCATTGATGGCGTTGCCGCCGCCGGTGTCGATGTCGGCCATGACGGGGATCGAGACGGCGCGGACGATGTCCCAGGTTCGGTCCAGTACGTCCTTCATCTCGACGAGGCCCACGTCGGGCTTGGCGAGCAGGCTGCCAGCGAGGCCAAAACCGCTCACCTGGATCGCCTCGAAGCCGGCGGCTTCGATGACTTTCGCGCTCAGTGCGTCGTGGCAGCCAGGGGCCACGAGTGCGCGACGGCGCTCCAGTTTCTCCCTGAGGTTCCTGGCTCGATCGTTGACCATGTTTCGGTCTTCCTCCCGGGAGACTATGGTAGCGCAGGCGCGCCGGGTCGGGGTTGGCCGCCCGCTCGCACTGGACCCGTACCTGCTGACGCGACCGCGACCGTGCGCTGAAACGGGGCACTCACGACGGACGCGCCAGCGTCCCTGCTGACGGCACGGTTCGGGCAGGCCTCCCGTGTTGGCCGTCTGGACGCCGGCTCAATTGCCGGCGTCGCGTACTTTGTAGAAGCCGTCGCAGAGCTTCAGCCAAATGGTCTTCCGCCCTGCGTCGATACCAACGACATCTGCCAGCGTGTACCTTATGTCTCCGGCAGAATACGCTTCGAGTGCGGGCTGGAGATCGTGACCCGCCTCTTTTCCGCTCGCAATCCATGCCGCGCTCTGCAACGTGCAATGGGCTCTTTGTTCGCGAGTAGGAAGAAGCGTATGGATGACCAGCGTGTCCGGCAGGCCAGGAATCGCTTTCATGTCGGTTCCAATCCCAAGCGGCGCGCTGCCGCTGACATTGGACATTTTGACTCCATCAAAGCAGTACGGGTGCGCACCGTACTGGTTTTTCACATACACATCGTCGATAAAGGCGCAAAAAGTCCCGGTCTCCGGTGACATCGTCTGGACTGTGTGCAGGCTTTCCCGATCTAACGACTCCTTGGGGGCGGGGACGGCGAACTTATGGATCTGGCTGATCTTGCCATGGTCACTGAGAAGCAGCCGGGGGTCGCCCTTTCCGTGGCCGACCTCCACAGCCACAACGTCCGGTGTGATTGCCCTAAACGACCGTATTTCCTCCACCACGGTACCGGCCTCGGTTGGGTCGGGAGCGTCTTCTTCCAGTATCCTCTCCGTCCTACCGCGACCCATTCGCGCCAGAAGAGAATGGCCGGAGGAGGATTCAACCAGCAGGAAAAGCCAATCACCCAACACTATCGGGGCCGCGGTCCGCCAACGCTTCGTCCGGCGTAGTTCCTTCTCCCGTTCGGCCGGGTTCCCCTTTCGAGAAACGGGGCCGTTCCCCGAAAGGTGCTCAAAAGTACTCTTTAGGATACTTTGGCCGGGCATTCCCGGTAGCGGAGCGCCGGCAGCGATCAACGGCCGCAATCCGGCGTCCTTGCTGTACAACGCGATCCCATGTTGACCGTTCTTGCTGGAGTAGACGATCAGTGCGCTACGGTCTGGATTGACATTGACGACTTCTGCCACCTCAATGTTATCTCCGGCGCCTAGCCATGCAGGCGATTCATTGCGCCACAACACGGGGCGCATCTTGTCGCCGTCCCAGGCGCACACGGAGGCCTGGTAGCCGGTGAGACCGTGGCTGAAACCGAGAGTGATGAAAAGCAATTCGCCGCTGTTCTTAATATCGGCCACCTTGCCGGGTTCCGAAGAATTCGAATCGCCGAAGCCAACGGGCTCTGGAAGACCCTCTAAGTACGACGCAGTCGTCTTCAGTTGCCTGCGAGTGAGCGACTTGATTTGACCATCTCTTGCAGAGAACAATCCAGGCCCGACAAAAAGGGCGTGTTTGCCGTTGCCTTTGGCATCTGCCCAAAAGACCAACGTTCCGTTTTCCAAAAGGTAATACCAGTCGAGTCCGAGCACCTGATCCCCGACCATGGCGCCGAAATCACTCAACTTTTGGCTGGTATCGGGCGCCTCCATGCCAACCGTCGCTACCTTTTCGACAACCGCATGGCGGAATGAAGGCAACGTGACCTGCGCGACGATCTGCGGGAGGCCCACTGCTGCTACAAAGGCGAGTGAAACGACCGGAACAGCGAGTCGCACTTGTTGTTACCTCCTTGTTGTCCATCACAGGCATGTCTGAAGCCGGGATTCCCATTCCGGGTTTCCCTCAGCGCCTTAGTATACGTCCATTTGCCATCTCTCTATCCGCAACGCCTCTGTCTTCGTTTTGCCTTCGTTCCGCCCGCACCGCCGTTGCCCTCGAAGCACCGGCCAACTCCAAGCCAAAAGGCGGCTGCCTGGCGTTCTTGCGCGCACTCCCCAGCACTGGAGAGCAAGAGCGACCGAATGGCCTTGTAGTATGAAGTCATGGCACCATTCCGCGGCGTGGACTTCCTGCACATCGACAGCCTGTTCAGTGAAGAGGAGCTGTTGGTGCGGCAGACGGCGCGGCAGTTCGTCGAGGAGCGGGTGATCCCGATCATACGCGACTGCTACCGCGAGGCGCGGTTTCCCTCCGAGCTGATCCCGGAGCTAGGCCGGCTGGGGTTTCTGGGCGCGAACCTCGCAGGCTACGGATGCGCCGGCCTCAACCACATGGAGTACGGGCTCATCATGCAGGAACTCGAGCGCGGCGATTCCGGCCTGCGCAGCTTGGTCTCGGTGCAGGGCGCGCTGGTGATGTACCCGATCCTCACGTTCGGCTCGGAAGAACAGAAGCAGCGCTGGCTGCCGCAGTTGCAATCGGGCGAGGCGGTCGGCTGCTTCGGGCTGACCGAGCCGGATTTCGGCTCCAACCCCGCCGGGATGCGAACCCGCGCGCGCCGCGAGGGCGATGGCTGGGTGCTCGATGGCGAGAAGACCTGGATCACCAACGGCACCGCAGCCGCCGTGGCCGTGGTCTGGGCGCGGGCGGAGGATGGCATTCGAGGCTTCCTAGTGGAGCGGGGGATGCCGGGCTTCACGAGCTCGGATATTCACGGCAAGTGGTCCATGCGGGCCTCGGTGACCTCGAGCCTGTCGCTCGCCGACTGCCACGTTCCGGCCAGGAACATGCTGCCGGGGGCGAAGGGCCTCAAAGCCCCGCTGATGTGCCTCACGCAGGCGCGCTACGGCATCGGCTGGGGAGTGATCGGCGCGGCCATGGACTGCTACGAAACTGCGCGCCAGTACGCCATCCTGCGCAAGCAGTTCGACGACCGGCCGATCGCGTCTCATCAGATGGTGCAGGAGAAGCTGGCCTGGATGATCACCGAGATCACCAAAGCGCAACTGCTGGCGGTGCAGGTGGGCCGGCTGAAGGACCAGGGGAAGGCCGAGCCGGCGCACATCTCGATGCTCAAGCGGAACAACGCCGCCATGGCCCTCGATTGCGCCCGCCTGAGCCGCGACCTGCTGGGGGCCAACGGCATCACGGACGAGTACCCGATCATGCGCCACATGTGCAACCTGGAGACGGTGAAGACCTACGAGGGCACGGACCACATCCACGCGCTGGTGATCGGGGAAAAGGTGACCGGGATTCCGGCGTACAAGTAGGGGCCGCCCGCGCGCTTCCGGCGGGCCACCAGCGACGAGCGACGGGCGTTTTCCGTGATAGGATGAAGGCATCACTGAGAAAGGAGGTGGTCCAGAAAAATGCAATCTGACTGTACTAGACCTTGTGAGGTGGCCGACTGCTGAGTCGACTGTTCTAACGTAGCCGGCTTCGAATCCAGTGGCGAGGCCCAGTTCCTGTGGACCGGCCCCTCACTATGGTTCGCGGTACGCCGGTGAGCCTCAGGGTTCCTCCGGCGGCTACCTTTCGAACCCCCGCCCCGAGCTATCGCTTCGGCGGGGGTTCGCGTTTCTGGCCCGCCCTCCGGCGGCGGTTCGCGTTTCTGATAGAATGAACTGAAAGGACTAGTCTCTACATGAAGGCCGGGATTCACCCCGTTTATAACGAAATCAGCATCATCTGCGCGTGCGGCAACCAGTTCCGCACCCGCTCGACGCACAAGGGCGACATCCGCGTGGAAATCTGCTCCAAGTGCCATCCGTTCTTCACGGGACGGCAGAGGCTGGTCGACACCGCGGGCCGCATCGAGCGATTTAACAAGAAGTACGCGGGCATCCCCAAACCCGAACCGAAGCCCGAACCCGCCAAAGCCTCGCGTTAACAGCCTGGCGTGGTGGGATGCTTCTCCGACGGGACTTTCTGCCGCTCCTGCCGCAACTTCTCGTACTCGGCGCGCTGCCGGTCGTCCAGGATGGCGCGGATACTGTCGGCATGCGCGTCCTGGATGGCACTCACTTCGGGCTTGTACTTATCCCGTAGCGCCACGAAGTGGTTGTGCGTCTGGACGAGGATGACATCCAGCTTCTTGAGCTGGTCGGGGCCAAGCTGCAGCCGGGTTCGCAGCTCCTCGCGGTAGCGCTGCCGGAGCGCTTCCGGGCTGCACGGCTCGGCCTTGTCGCCAGCCGCGCGCGAGTCGTAGAGGCCGAAGCCGACGGCACCCACCAGGACCCCGCTCAAGAAAACCAGGACCACATAAACGACGATGGAAAGGTTGGCCCGCTTCATCGGGGGTTCTCGTAAACCGACTGCACGATCACGGTATCCGAAATATTGTTGCGCGACTGCCCCGCGGCCAGAAGCTCGAGGTAGGTGGGCGGCGTCCGGTGCTGCGGCACCGCCAGCAAGACGGCCATGGCGAGGGAGGCGACAGCGGCGGCCGTGATAATGCCCCGCGCCAACCGCTTGAGGCTGTATGAGAAAGCCCGTCTGGATTCGATTTTCTGCCAAAGCTGGGGCATGAAATTCCCGCCTGGCTCCGGATCGGGGCAGGCTTCTCGATAGGCGGCAAAGAGCCTCTCGAGCCCGCCGGCCGGCACTTCTCGATCCTGCGACATACTACCCCCCAAACCTATACTCCGGCGCCGGTGGTCCTTCGCGCCGATGCCTCGAACACCCTTAGGACCCGCTGCCGGGCCCGGAAAAGCCTCACCTTCAGTGCATTCTCGTTCACGCCGTAAACTTTTTCAAGCTCTTTCAGCGAGAGTCCTTCAATTTCCTTGAGCGTCAGCAGGATGCGGTCCTGCTCGGTGACGGCGCTCATCAACGCCCCGACCGTCTCCCGAACCCGCACGCGCCGCCGCTCGTCCTGGTCCAGCTTGGCGCCGGCAGCCGCATCGGCCATAACTACCTGCTGCTCGGAAAGGTCCGCCATGCGCGCTTCGGGGCGGCGCCGGTGGCGGCGGAGGTAGTCGTACGCCGAGTTCACGGTAAGCCTGTAGAGCCACGGTTCGAAGACGTCGGGAGAGCGCAATTGACCGAGCGAATAGTAGAGCCGCAAGAAGACTTCTTGCCCAACGTCTTCAACATCTTCCGGGCGGCCGATGAGCCGGGCGATGGTACCCAGAATGCGCTTCCGGTATGCCTGCACAACTTGGTTGAAGGCGCCATCGTCACCCTCGCGGGCACGTTTTATCACCTCGGGATCGACCAGCATGCCGTACCAATAGCGGCATCCGGCAGGCCATTCCTATCCCAACAGAAAGGCGAACCGGCGAACTATCAGGTTACACCGATGTTAGACTAAACGCGAAGACCGTGGACGCCGGAACCAAGAAGGCCATCGAGCGCGGGGTCGAGCGGGAACCGTTTGCGCAGGCCCTCCAAATGGAGCTGAAGGAGCTGGAGACCGGCTTTTCGGCGGTCGAGATGACCTACCAGCCGGCGCTGATGGACAACCTGTTCGGCCGGGCGCACGGCGGGGCCATCTTCGCGCTGATCGACGAGGCGTTCGAGGCGGTCTGCCAGAGCGAGGGCACCGTGACCGTGGGGCTGAACGTGAGCGTGACCTACGTCGCGAGCCCCCGGCCGGGCGCGCGGCTGCGGGCCGAGGCGCGGGAAGCGTGCCGAACCTCCCAGACCGTCACCTACAACATCCTGGTTCGCGATCAGGATGGCCGGGTGATGGCGACCTGCCAGGCCCTGGGTTTCCGCACCGGCAAGCCGCTGCCGTTCCTGGACGCGTAGCGCCGGCAAATGCGCCCGCGTTCGACAGCCTGCGTTCGACAGGCCGGAGGCCTGTCCCCCCGCGTGCTAAAATCGACTGGAAGCACGCGATAGCAAGCGACCCGGCCACGCGTCCCGGCGGCAACTCCCAGATATTGATGGATTTCCTCGAAGGTCTCAATCCGCAGCAGCGCGAAGCCGTCACCTACCATGGCGGTCCCTTGCTCATTCTGGCCGGCGCCGGTAGCGGCAAAACCCGGGTGATCACGCACCGCATCGCCCACCTGATCCACGCCTGCAATGTCCCGCCCGAGGCCATCGTGGCGGTGACCTTCACCAACAAGGCCGCCGACGAGATGCGGAAGCGGATCGAGACCCTGCTGGGCGGGCGGCACGCGGTCGCCGGCCTGATCGTCTCGACCTTTCACTCCTTCTGCGTGCGCCTGCTGCGGCGGGACGGCCAGTCGCTGGCCGGCATTCGTCCCGGCTTCACCCGCAACTTCACCATCTACGACGAAGACGATCAGGTCGCGCTCATCAAGGCCATCTACCGCGAGCTCGGCCTGGAAGAGAAGCAGTTCATGCAGTACCGCGCCGCGCTCTCGCGCATCAGCCACGCCAAGAGCGTGAAGGAAGCGCCCGAGGACGTGCTGCGGAATTCGAAGGACCCCAAGACCACCCGCCTAGCCTCCATCTACGAGCATTACGAGGGCCGGCTCCGGCAGGCCAACGCGCTCGATTTCGACGACCTGCTGCTCGAGGCCGTGCGCCTGCTCCAGTACGACGACCGCCTGCGCGAGGCCTGGAACCGCCGCGTCGTCCACCTGCTCATCGACGAATACCAGGACACCAACCGCAGCCAGTACGAGCTGATGCGGTTGCTCACCGAGGTCCACCAAAACGTGTGTGTGGTGGGAGACGAGGACCAGTCGATCTATAGCTGGCGCGGCGCCGACATCCAGAACATCCTCGACTTCGAGCGCGATTATCCGCGCGCGCGCACCATCAAGCTGGAGCAGAATTACCGCTCGACCAAGAACATTCTGGAGGGGGCCAGCGCGCTGGTGGCGCGCAACAAGCAGCGCAAGGGAAAGTGGCTGTGGACGGAAGCGGGCGCGGGCACGCCCATCGGCCTCTACGAGGGCTACGACGGCGAAAACGAGGCGCTCTTCGTCGCCGACCAGATCGAGCGGGTGCTGCGCGAGAATCCGCGCCAGGCGATCGCGGTGCTGTACCGCACCAACTTCCAGTCGCGGCAGATCGAGGAGGCGCTGCGCCGCTACGGCCGCAGCTACCAGGTGGTGGGCGGCTTCAGTTTCTACCAGCGCGCCGAAATCAAGGACGCCCTGGCCTATCTGAAGCTGCTCGTCTCGCCGCAGGATTCCGTGAGCCTGCTGCGCATCGTCAACGTGCCCGCGCGCGGGATCGGCAAGACCACGGTGGAGCAGATCGAGCGCTATGCCGTCGAGCACGGGATCGGCCTGTGGGACGCCATCGGCCGCATGTTGGATGAGAACGCCTTCGCGACGCGGGCCGGCGCGGCGCTGGGCGAATTCCGGAAGCTGATCGAAGACCTCCGCGAGACGGCGGCGAGAGAGAAGCTGCAGGAAACGCTGCGGCAGATCCTGGATCGAAGCGGGTACATGAAGATGCTCGAGGCCGGCAAGGACCCCGACTCCGAGACCCGCGTCGAGAACCTGAGCGAGCTCGAGAACGCAACCATCGAAGCCGCCGAGCGCGGCGAAGGGATCGTGGAGTTCCTGGACCACGCCGCCCTGGTCTCGGAAGCCGACACCATCGACGACGCCGCGCAAATCCGGCTGATGACAGTGCACAACGCCAAGGGGCTCGAGTTTCCGGTGGTGTTCGTCGCAGGCCTCGAAGACGGCCTTTTCCCGCATAGCCGCTCGCTCGAATCCGAAACGGCCATGGAAGAGGAGCGGAGGCTGTGCTACGTCGCCATGACGCGAGCGCAGGCGCGGCTCATCCTCACCTGGGCGCGGCAGCGGCGGCGGTTCGGTGGAGGCGTGGCCGAGCCGTCCACCCCTTCGCGCTTCCTGAGCGAGATTCCCAAGGAGCGGACCGAGCGGTTGGGTGGGGCTCCCGCGACCGGCGAACTGGACCTGTACGCCGACCGCTACGTGGTGCGCGAGGCGGTGCGCAAGAATGTGTACACCGGCAAGACGTATAATTCTCTAGAAAACATTTCCGAGTTTTTTGCGGCGCGCGGACGCGCCCCGGCCAATCCGCCAGAAGCGAGCCCGGCGGCGCCGGGGCCCCGCGTCGCGGCGGCGCAGCGTCCCAGGAAGTATGCGGTCGGCTCTTCCATCGAGCACCCGCGCTATGGCCGGGGGACCATCGTGCGCCGCGAGGGCGAAGGCGATGACGCCAAGGTCACGGTCAGCTTTCCGGGCCACGGCCTGAAGAAGATTGTTGAAAAGTACCTAGGACTGACACACGAATGAATACCAAGACTATTGAAGACAGAGCGGAACGGAAGAAGGCCAAGCGGGTGGCGCGCAAGAAAGCCGCGCCCAAGGCCAAGCGCGCAGCGGGTGTCGCACGCGGCTCCCACAAGCACAAGGTGAAGAAGATGGTCAAGGGCCAGCGCAAGCGCTAGCGCTTGCGCAGCTGTCAGCTATCAGCTATCAGCTGTCAGCCAAACAGCCGCAGATCGTGGCTGACGGCTGAATGGCTGGCTGGTTAGTGTCTTAGCTGATGGCTGACAGCTGACGGCTGAAAGCTACCTTGTCGCAGCTACTCCGCACCAAGAACATCGACGCGCTCATCGCCGAGTCGGAAGCACCCGACAAGCGGCTGCGCAAGACGCTCGGCCCGTGGAGTCTCACCGCCCTGGGCATCGGCGCCGTCATCGGCTCCGGTATTTTCACGGTCACGGGCACCGCGGCCCGGGGCAAGATCACGCAGGTTCTCGACCGCCTGCACCCGGACCACTGGGCGTGGTTGAAGGTCACGCTGTTCGACTTTGCCGCGAACGGTTTTCGCGTGCCCGAGCACATCGGCCGCCCGGGCGCGGGGCCGGCGCTCACGGTTTCTTTCGTGCTCGTGGCGGTCGCCTGCTGCTTCGCGGCGCTGTGCTACGCCGAGCTGGCCTCTATGATCCCCATAGCGGGCAGCGCCTACACTTACGCCTATGCGACGCTCGGCGAGATCTTCGCCTGGATCATCGGCTGGGACCTGATCCTGGAATACGCCGTGTCGAACATGTCGGTGGCGGTCGGCTTCTCGGCCTACCTGCAGGACCTGCTCGACAACGTCTTCGGATTCCATTTGCCGCCCCAACTGGCGTTCCCTCCCTTCCCGGCGCCGGGCGGGCCGGCGGGATGGTTTAACGTCCCGGCGCTCCTGATCACGCTGGGAGTCACCTGGATCCTGGTCCGCGGCGTGCGGGAAAGCGCGCGCGTGAACACCACTATGGTGATCATCAAGATCGCCGCCATCGTGATCTTCTGCATCGGGGCGGCGCACGCCATCAACCCCTCGCGCTGGCATCCTTTCGCGCCCAACGGCTTCACCGGCATCCTGACCGGCGGCTCCATCATCTTCTTCAGCTACATCGGCTTCGATTCCGTGTCCACAGCGGCGGAGGAGTGTAAAAACCCGCAGCGCGATCTGCCCTTCGGGATCATCGCGACCCTCGTGATCTGCACGCTTCTCTACTGCTCGGTGTCGCTGGTGCTGACGGGCATCGTGAGCTGGAAGGACCTGGACCAGGATGCGCCCGTGGCGGTGGCGCTGAAGACGCTGGGCATGAACCGCCTGCGGCTGATCGTGACCGCCGGCGCGCTCATGGGCATGTTGTCTTCGCTATTGGTCTTCCAGTACGGCCAGGCGCGGATCTGGTTCGCGATGTCGCGCGACCGCTTGCTGCCGCGCATGTTCTCCACCGTCCACCAGCGCTACCGCACGCCCTACGTCTCCACCTGGATCGCAGGCTTCTTCGTGGGCATTCCGGCCGGCATCTGGGACATCGACACCTTCGCGGAGCTGTCGAACATCGGCACGCTGTTCGCCTTCATCGTCGTGTCGGCGGGCGTCATTGTGCTGCGCCGCACGCAGCCCGAGCGGCCGCGCAGCTTCCGCGTCCCGCTGGTCCCGCTGACGCCGCTGCTCTCGATCGCCTGCTGCCTGCTGCTGATGGTGGGCCTGCCGCTCGAAACCTGGATGCGGTTCTTCGTCTGGCTGGCCATCGGTCTGGTGATCTACGGGGTCTTCGGGAAGAGGCGCGCCAGCACGGCGTAACCTCTTCCCCCGCTGCCTTACGGCGCGAAGTACCCGTTGATGTCGAGAACCACCTGCGTCGGGTTCGTTACGTAGATGTCGATCGCCCCGTTTGTCCCCGCCGGCACGATCGCCGCGTTCGCCACCACGCTCCCGTCAAACGAGTTCAATAGGGAAACCAGGGGCTGCGACGACCCCGTCGGCCACGCCGTCAGGTAATAGAGAACGCCGTCGGGCACTACCGTCACGTTCAGCGAATACGCAGCCGCCGTTCCGGGAATGTTGCAGCCGCTGGCCGGAATCGTAAACGAGCGCGTGCTCCCTCCCGCCAGCTCCGGTCCCCCGAACGGCCCATTGGCATTCCGCGTGTCCGCAACCCGGCACGGAGTCACCGCGTAGAACGTCAGCGCGCCCAAACTCCCGGGCGCCGCGAAGTACCCGTTGCCGTCCAGAACCACATCCGTCGGGTTGGTGACGTACACCGAGATCGATTCGTTGGTCCCCCCCGGAACGATCGCAGCATTCGCCACGATCTTCCCCGTCCCGGAGTTCAGCGTCGAAACGTACGGCTGCGCCCCTCGCGTCGGCCACGTCGTCAGATACTCGAGAGGGCCGTCCGGAACTACCGTTACATTCAGCGAGTACGCCCGTGACGTGGGCGGGAAGCTGCACGGACCCAGGGGAATGGGGAAGCTTCTGCTTTCGCCGGCCGTCATGGAAGGCCCCCCAAACTCGCCGGTGGCGTTTCGCGTGTCGGCGATGCGGCACGGCGGGGCGGGATAGAACGAATACGAAGTCGCGCCGGTGGTCGTAGCGAAGTAGCCGTTGATGTCCAGGATCACATCGGTCTGGTTGCTGACGTAAACGCTCACCGCTCCGCCCGAACCGGCCGGGACCAGGGCCGCGTTGGCCACCACAATGCCGCCACCGGAGTTCAACGTGGAGACGTAAGGCTGAGACTGGCCGGTAGGCCACAGCGACAAGTAGCCGAGCGGCCCATCGGGCACCACCGTCACGTTCAACGAGTAGGCCAGGGCCGTGGCTGGAATGTTGCAGGCGCTTTGGGGAATGGCGAAGGAGCGGGTAGAGCCGGCTGTCATTGTGGGTCCGCCAAACGGGCCGGCGGAGTTGCGGGTGTCGGCCACGCGGCAGGGAGTGACAGGTACGAACAGCAGGCCGGCCGACGGAGTTGGTGTCGGCGTGGGCGTCGGGGTCGGGGTTGGGGTTGGGGTGGGGGTTGGGGTGGGGGTTGGCGTGGGCGTCGGCGTTGGAGTCGGCGTTGGAGTCGGCGTTGGAGTCGGCGTGCAGGTCGAGCTGGTGTTAAGCAGCACCGTTACGTTGTTGCTCTCCAGATTTGCGATGGCGAGGTCCGGCTTGCCATCCCCATTGAAGTCCCCCACCGCCACAGAAACAGGATTTGTTCCCACCCCGAACGGGCTGCCCGGGGCGGCCGTGAACCTGCCCGTCCCGTCGCCCAGAAGCACCGTTACGTTGTTGCCGCCGTCATTTGCGATGGCGAGGTCCGGCTTGCCATCCCCGTTGAAGTCCCCTACTGCCGCGAAAACAGGCGCTCTTCCCACCGCGAATGGGCTGCCCGGGGCCGCCGTGAACCCTCCCGTCCCGTTGCCCAGCAGCACCGTTACGTTGAAGCCGCCGTTATCTACGACGACGAGGTCCGGCTTGCCATCCCCGTTGAAGTCTCCCACCGCCGCAGACCAAGGACCCGATCCCGCCGCGAACGGGCTGCCCGGGGCCGTCGTGAACCCGCCCGCTCCGTTGCCCAGCAGCACCGTCACGGTGCTGTCCTGATTTACGACGACGAGGTCCAGCTTACCATTCCCGTTGAAGTCCCCCACCGCCACGGAAGCGGGAATCGATCCCGCCGGGAACGGGCTGCCCGGGGCCGCCGTGAACCTGCCCGTCCCGTCGCCCAGCAGCACCGTCACGGTGTTGCTGCCCGCATTTGCGATGGCGAGGTCCGGCCTGCCATCCCCGTTGAAGTCCCCTACCGCCACGGAGTCAGCGTCTGTTCCCGACGTCGGGAATGGGCTGCCCGGGGCCGCCGTGAACCCTCCCTTCCCGTCGCCCAGCAGCACCGTTACGTTGTTGCTGCCGTCATTTGCGA
>DASWZN010000017.1:0-2126 GCA_036404435.1 Bryobacteraceae bacterium | reverse complement strand
CGCCGAGCGCCGCCGCGAGCTGCGCGCGATACGCAAGCGCCTCGCCGAGTGACGACGCGGCTCTTCTAGCTAGTGGTCAAAATCTGAGTGCGACAGGAGAAGCTCATGATCTCCAGTGGATGAAAGCTCCACCGAGGTAGCTCCGCGCCGGAGGCCTCGTAGCGAGTCTTGGGTCCAGACCGGCAACGTGCTGGGCTAAGCGTAGACAGCGAGTGCGCAGGGTCTGTATTGGGCCACGAAATAATCCTCATCGCGCGTGCCGAGGCCGCTTTGATGGCCGAAGGCAACACCGTCGTCGCCGGCATGGCGAGGGGACGACGGACCGCCGGGGTCGGAGACCAGATCATGTGCACAAGGAAATCATGGGAACCTGAGAAGTCCTGCCGTTTGCTCCCGTAGGTCACGGGAGGGCTCGCACGCCGAGGGAAGACCGGAGGCGGCAAGTTGCGGGCGGCAGGATGACGGATCGAGGCGTAGTACCGCAGATGGCGACGAAGGCGACGAGTCGACCGGAGGGAGGGCCTCGACTGGTGAGGAACCCGGACGAGAAGCTGGGGGACCGAACACAGGGTCGGACCTATCTTCCAGATCATCTCATCCGGGTGAACGACGCGGCCAAACGGTCGCGCCAGACCCGGTTCACGGCGCTGCTGCACCACGTGGACGTCGAGGCGCTCGAACGAGCGTTTCGGCGGCTGCGGCGGAAGGCGGCGCCCGGGGTGGACGGGATGACGGTGGCAACCTACGAGGGAAGGCTCACGGACAATCTCCGCGAGCTTTGCGACAGGGTCCATGGCGGCAGTTACAAGCCGCGGCCGGTGCGCCGGACGTACATCCCCAAGGCTGACGGCGGAAGGCGGCCTCTCGGCATTCTCGCCCTGGAAGACAAGATCGTCCAGGGCGCGGTGGCGGAGGTGCTGAACGCCATCTACGAGGCCGATTTCCGCGACTGCTCCTATGGCTTTCGTCCGGGACGCAACGCCCACCAGGCGCTGCGAACCATCCACGACGCCATTATTTCAGAGCGCGTGAACTGGGTGTTCGAAGCCGACATTCGCAAGTTCTACGACTCGATCGACCACGAGTGGTTGATGCGGATGGTCGAGCGCCGGATCGCCGATCCGCGCATCCTGCGGCTGATACGCCAATGGCTTGCGGTCGGCGTTCTGGAGAACGGCGTCTACGCCGAGACGGTGGAAGGGACGCCACAGGGCGCGGGGATCAGCCCGCTGCTCGCCAATATCTTTCTGCACTACGCGCTTGATCTGTGGGTCGGGCAGTGGATGCGCCGCGCGGCGACCGGCCGGATGAGGCTGGTGCGCTACGCGGACGACTTCCTGCTGACCTTCGAGCGGCGCGCGGATGCGGACAGGATGGCGACAACCCTGGCGGAACGGTTGGCCAAGTTTGGGCTTCGTCTGCACGAAGACAAGACGCGGCTAATCGAGTTCGGACGGTTCGCTGCGGCGAACCGTCGGCGACGGGGCGAAGGGCGGCCAGAGACGTTCGATTTCCTGGGCTTCACGCACTACTGCGGGAAAACCCTGGACGGGCGGTTCATGGTCCACCGCAAAACCCAGCGCGGACGCTTGATCCGCAAGCTGAAGGAATTGCGGCAGGAACTGAAACGGCGGATGCACATGCGACTGCGCGAGCAGCATGGATGGCTGGCTCGCGTGCTGCGCGGGCACTACGCCTACTATGGCGTCACCGGCAACAGCTATGGCCTGCGCCGCTTCATGACCCAGGCCGTCCGAGCCTGGCATGGGGCGATACGACGGCGCGGTCAAAAGCGACGAATGTCATGGGATCGGTTCAACGCTCTCTTGCGCGCCAAACCCCTGCCGCCGCCACGGCTCGTTCACGTCTGGCGAGGTCGAGCGGCTTGATAAGGGGCTACTCATCAGAAGAGCCGGATGCGGAAAAGCTGCAAGTCCGGATCTGTGGGGGAGGCGGCGGGCGACCGCCGCCTCTACCCGACCGCTTGGCGCCCGACCCGAGACGGGGCGAATGGGCGGAAGGCGGTCTTTCGACGCCTGTCATGGAGCCGAGCCGTTCGACAGGAGAGGCGCGTCGGGATTAAGGAGAATCCGCGCGTCCACGCTGATCGGACAGGTGCGACACCC
>DASWZN010000016.1:0-151205 GCA_036404435.1 Bryobacteraceae bacterium | reverse complement strand
CATGGCCGGGGCGATGAAGAAGGCTGGCTACAAGGTCGAGTCCTTCAAGCCCGAGGGCGGCGAGCGCACCTACCGGATCAACCAGTAGCATCGCGCGCCCCCTTCCTGGCCCGCCCGGCTTCGGCCGTGGCGGGCTTTTCTTCGGCACCCCGTGATTATGCCCTTGCTTCCGGGGCCGAACAGAGCCATGAATGGTGTCGATGAAAGCCACAACGAAGACCACCAAGAAGCAGCCGCGCCGGACCCGGACGGAGCAGGAACTCCTGGCCGAGATCAAGAAGCTGGCCTCGGAGTTGACGGACCACAACGCCCAGCACCGCATTCGCATGGCGGTCCAGGACATCCAGGACTGGCGCGGCGGCAAGGCCTTCTGAGGAATACGCCAGCCTCCCCAAGCCGCCGCCGGGTTTAACGATCCGGCGGCGGTTTTGCGTCTGCCTCCAGGATTCTCAACTCCGCCGACCAATCGACCAAGGCCCGGCACAGGCCCTGAAGGTCGGGGTGCCCGGCGCGCAACTGGGCTTCGATGGCCGCGATCTCCTGGCGGCAACGCGCGATTCATGCCGCCGCCTTCCGGCGCTCTTCGGCGATCTCGTCGAACATCCGCCCGTCGCCGTCGAGCGTGGCCTGCTTGCCGGCCAGGGTTTGCCACCTGGTGACTGCTACATCAATGTACTTCGGGTCCAACTCGAGGCCCAGGCAGACGCGCTCAGTGAGCTCCGCGGCGGCGAGGGTCGTTCCTGATCCGAGAAACGCGTCGTACACCAACTCCCCGCGCTTGGTGTGGTTCAGGATCGGGCGCCGCATCAGCTCGACAGGCTTTTGTGTTGGGTGATCGAACTTCTCCTCGTCCGAGCCAGCAAAGATGAATTTAGGCGAAGGACAAGCCCAGATCGTCGAGTTCTCGCCGGCCTTGCCGTACCAGGGAGCGTTTTTCTTCCGGACAAACCAACATGGCTCGTGTTGGAACCAGTACAACGTCCGCGTCAGCACCGTCCGGCCCTTGTCCCAGATGATTTGCTGGTGGTGCAGGAAGCCGATCCGCAGGAGTCCATCGAGCACCTCGCGCGTGAAGACGCTGGCGTGCCACACATAAGCGATCTGAAGGCTTGGTACGAGCGCGAAGGCTTCCGACCAGTCGGCCCGCGTGTCGCCGGAGATCGTTGTCTCCGTGTGCCCCTCCGTGCGATGTTTCATGTAGCTGGCTTCCGCAGGCCCGCAACCGTTCAGGCCGGCGCGGTCGCGCCATTCAGAATCGAGCTCGATCCCATAGGGCGGGTCGGTAACCATCAAGAACGGTTTGCGGTCGCCCAGGAGCCGCGCCACGGCCTCCGGGCTGGTGGCATCGGCGCAGTGGACGCGATGCTTGCGGCAGAGCCACAGGTCGCCGACGCGGGATACTGGCTGCTCCGGAAGCGGCGGTGCGGCATTGGCTCGTTCCTCGTCGGGGATAGCGAGCAGGCCATCGATCTCCCCAGGATTGAAGCCCGTCAGGCTGAGGTCGAAGTCTGCTTCGCTGAGTTCCTGCAACTCGAGCGCCAGTAGCTCTTCGTCCCAATCCGCCCAAGCCACCGATCGATTCACCATGAGCCGAAAAGCTTTGACCTGGGCCGGCGTCCACTCATCGCAGAGGATGACGGGGATTGCGGTCGTGTCGCCGCCGGGCCACGAGCCCAGCTTGCGTGCGGCCTTCAGGCGCAGGTGGCCATCGACGACTTCGCCATCGCTGCGGGCAAGCACCGGGATCTTGAAGCCGAACTCCCGGATGCTGCTGCACATGCGATCCACTGCGGCGTCGTTCTTGCGAGGGTTGCGCGCGTAGAAGACGAGCCGGTCAATGTGCCAAATCTGAATTTCTGGGGTCTGGACCGTTGCTGCCTGCGAGAGCATTTCTCACCTCGATTGGTTGAGGAATCCTCCGCAGGGTGCGCCCGAGGCGCTGGCCCGGCGAACTGAAGTCTCTAAGACGATTCTACATAGATTTTCCCCAGTTGACGACCTCTTTCACTGGGCAGGCAACTCACGGTCGCGACACTAGCATCCGCCGCATCGCCAGAATGAGGTCATCGATGCGCAACAGCGGATAGTGCTGGATATGGACTCAACCGAAATCCCGGTGTATGGCCAGCAGGAGAACAGCGCGTACAAAGGCCACTTCGAGTCCACGTGCTATCACCCGTTACTGCGATTCAAATCGGGAAGGCGACTGCCTGGCGGCAAAAGCTGCGCCCCGGCAACGTCCACAGCGCCGACGACTGGGAAGAACTGCTCCTGCCCGAGATCGAGCGGCTTGAGATCTGGCAGTCCAAAATGGAAGTTCCGAATTATTGCTATACTGAGCCCATTCTGTGAGTGGGGCTGAGGTTATTCTCGGCCATACTCGACAGGCGACAAAAGGGCCGATTTCGGGCGTTCCGCTTCCGGTTGCATCCGCGCAAGCGTTAGCCCGCGATCGGGCGTGTCAGAGGGAGGTTGATCGTGATTGGGAAACTCAGCAGCACTTTGCCGGTTGTCGTCGCGCTCGCGACCTTCGGCAGCTCTCTATGCCAGGCGCAGTCCGCGCCCATGACACATCACGTCCGCGATGCCGTCACCACCGGACAGGCGCGGTTCGTCGATCGCCTGCCGGCCGCACAGCAGATGCGTCTGACTCTCGTTCTGCCGCTGCGCAACCAGGCCGCGCTTGAAACATTTTTGAAAGACCTCTACGATCCCGCCAGTCCGTCCTACCGCCAGTTCCTCACGGTCGAAGAGTTCACCGCCAGCTTCGGCCCCACCCAGCAGGACTATGACGCCGTGGTCAACTTTGCGCAGTCGCACGGCTTGCAGGTGGTCGGCACGTCCCGCAATCGCCTCAACGTGGACGTCGCCGGCCCTGTTGCCGCCATCGAAGCCGCGCTCCACGTCACCATGGGCCGCTACCAGCATCCCACCGAGAACCGCACCTTCTACAGCCCCGATCGCGAGCCCACGCCCGATCTCGCGGTCTCCCTGTGGCGCATCGCCGGACTCGACAACTTCTCCATTCCGAAACCTCTCGTTGTGCCGCGCACCGCCCACTCCGTGCCCAGCGCCACCACCGGCTCCGGCCCCTCGGCATCCTTCCTCGGCAGCGATATGCGCGCCGCCTATTACGGCGGAACGGCCCTCACCGGCACCGGCCAATCGCTCGGCTTGCTGGAGTACGCCGGGACCGATCTCGCGGACGTCACGACTTACTACGCCAATGCACACCAAACCAACAACGTGCCCATCGCTCTGCTCTCTACCGACGGCACCAGCACCGCCTGCACCGACAATGCCGCCGGCGGCCGCTGCGACGACACCGAACAGACTATCGACATCACCTCCGCCCTTGGCATGGCGCCCGGATTGTCCAGCCTGGTCGTCTATGTGGGATCGAACGACGCCCCCATCTTCAATGCCATGTCCACCGCCAGCCCGCTCAACGCGCAGTTGAGTTGTTCCTGGGGCTGGACCCCGGTCGATCCCTCCGTCGACGACCCCTACTTCCGGGAGTTCGCCGCGCAGGGTCAGAACATCTTCGTCGCCGCCGGAGACAGCGGCAAATGGTCGGCGCGTAACCCTGCCTGGCCGGCGGACGACGTCTACATCACATCGGTTGGCGGGACGGACCTCGCCACCGCGAGCGCCGATGGCCCATGGGCTTCCGAAACCGCCTGGGTGGATGGCGGCGGCGGAATCAACCCCGACGGCTTCGCGATTCCTTCCTGGCAGACCGCCGCGGCCACCGGCTGCGCGAGCTGTTCGAAGACCCTTCGCAACGGCCCCGACGTTTCGGCCAACGCGAATTTCACTTACTACGTCTGCGCCGACCAAACTACATGTACAGCCAACCTATACGGCGGCACCAGCTTCGCGGCGCCGATCTGGGCGGGTTACCTCGCCCTCGCCAACCAGCAGGCCGTCGCCACGACCGGCAAGACCCTGGGCTTCATCAACCCTGCCCTCTACTCCATCGGCGCGGGATCGGGTTACTCCGCGGCCTTCCACGACATCACCAGCGGCAATAACGGCTTCTCCGCCACCGTCGGCTACGATCTCGCCACCGGCTGGGGCAGCCCCAACGGCGCCGGCCTCATCAACGCCCTGGTCGGCTCGCCCGCTTCCGGCTTCAGCCTCTCCGCCTCGCCTGCTGCGGTTTCGGTCGTTCATGGCAACGCGGGAACGTCAACCATCACTAGCACGGTAACCGGCGGCTTCAGCTCCGCGATAACCCTCGGCGCTTCCGGTCAGCCCTCCGGCGTCACGGTCGGATTCAGTCCCTCCTCCGTCACCGGCGCCGGTACTTCGACCATGACCATGACCGTAGCCTCAACGGTCGCCACCGGCACTTACACCATCACGGTGACCGGTACCGGCGGCTCGATAACTCACACGACTACCGTCACGCTCAAGGTAACCGCGCCGGGCTCCGGCAACTTCACCATCTCCGTCTCCCCGACTTCGCTTTCCGTGAGGCAGGGACGAAGCGGCAGCGCCACGGTAACCACGGCCGTCTCGGGCGGCTTTAACTCGGCCGTGTCGCTCTCTGCGAGCGGCGCGCCCGCCGGCGTCACCGCCACGTTCGTCCCCGCCAGCATCGCGGCTCCGGGCTCCGGCACTTCCCAACTCACCCTAAGCGTCTCCAGTTCCGCGCCGGTGGGCACTCACGCCATCACCATCACAGGCACCGCCGGAAGCGTGACCCATAGCGCCACTCTGACGCTCACCATCCGGGGGCGAGGTTAATCCGCCGCCGCGGCCTGACACAAACTCCAGGCGGCGCCTCCCCAGCCGGCAGGCGCCGCCGCCTCACCCGCGCGCCGCTGCTGCCGCCTTTCCCCCCGCTTCCGAGCCACCGTCCATTGTACGTTCACCCACCTCAGTTAGATCCGAGTTTCTTAGCTAACATCTTTTTTTCTTTTGAGTTATGCGTTCGGGTGGTGAGGCTCGGAGTAAGCACAAAGAGGGTTTTGACCCCCTGAAGTGCTCACTCTGTGTGAACGAAAACTGGCTCATTCGGTATGGAGCCGGCCCGTCGTTTCGCACCGTGGGCTTAGGCGCCGCGGTTACCCGCAGCTTTTAGGCGCCCACGCGCCTGCATGTCTGTGTACCCGCCTGTTTACCAGCAGCCGGTGGTGTTCCGTGCTTCTGCGCGCCGCTCTGGGCAGCGCGGCTGGATGGCCTTACGGATCGGGTAGAGGTCCACCAATTCAGTTTCGCCAGCTCCTCTGACCAGGTTCTTGTATTGGGCGGTTGCTGGGTCGTCCAAGGGATTAGACTTCCTGACTGGCTATGAAGCTGTCCCGGCAATGCCACGGCCAAACACGACCGTCCACGCCCGTTCAACTCAAACAGCTTCAACATGCTCCTCTTTGACATCCGGCACCCCTCGCGGGATGCGTTACAGAATTCAGGAAACTGATGACCTGTGGGCAACCGAGATCGTCGCCCGTTCCTACCTGCTGCTCGGCAGCCGCGACTCCAGGACGGCTCGGCGAGGAAGCCCGCCGCGGATCTCCACCCGCCGGAAGGTGCCGTTCTTCGTGTCGTCGAAAAGGCGCATCAGGCGCGAAACCTCGTCGCTCACGACGAAATCGTGCAGGGCGAGCTCTGCTCGGGGCCCGTCGTCCGAGTCAAGCTTCACGTCCTTCAGCATCACAGGCAGCGGATCAAATATGGGCTCGGCGTTTCTGACCTCGAGGTTCTCGATGCACCCGTGGTTGATCGTCTGGCACAGCCGGAAAAGGGCTTGCCGCGCGGGCGAAAGGTCTGAGAGGTGCAGGGGTCTGGACAAGGGGACCTCCTGGTTGGGATCGGGCCAAGTGAGCGCTGAGGCCTACCGACTCAGCGAGCAATACAGGAACCTTCGGAATCCGCAGATTGGTGTGTTATGCGCGCAGCCGATCAGGAGCGGCAGCCGCCCACCTAAGCGTGCTATCGTCCGTTTCATATGCACGGCTCAGTTGAGGAACACATCGGAGCTGCCACCCTGGAGGGCTACTCTTTGCGGGAGCTCGCCGCCGAAGCGCTGGAAGCTGTGGAGTGCCATCTCCTGATCTGCGCCGACTGCCGCGACCGGATAGCGGCAATCGAACCATTCAACACGGTTCACTCCACCCAGGACGGTCTCTTCTACTCGCGGGTCACTCAATTGCGGGATGGCTCATTCGCCGCGCGCCATTGGGGCTGCCAGATCCACGGCGGAAGCCGCTACGACGATCTTGCCGCTGCGCGCAAATACCTGCTCTGTTCGTTCGCTCGGATGTTCCCCAATCACAAGTGTGGTGAAGCGTGCGGCGACGCGACACCGAGCGTGAACATCACGCATAGGATCTCGTAATCCTGGGGGGATTCCGGAGGCACCGTCCTCCATCGCCTTTTGCACCGTGCGAAGGCTCCGTTGTTCCGGAAACGGAACAGAATCGCGCGGCTAAGTCTCTGAGTCTTTAGCCGCTGTCCTGATTTCAGAAAAAATGACGCGAAACCGCCCAAAGACCCCTCAAAGCGCCTAAACTCTATCCGTAAATGGTGTCTCTAATCTGCGCACTTTCAGTCGGCATGGCTGTCGGGATGACACTGGGGATCTGCCTGAGCCGCTACGCCTTGGAATCGGGCCTCCGGCGGGCGGGGCTACTGAGAGCCGATGAGGACCTCCCGGGCGAGCGGGGGCTGCGGTGGCACGGCACCCGTCCGCCGGACGATGCCGAAGTACCGTCCTTTTCCGGCGCCTACAAGAGCTGAGATTAGATCGCTCATCTCGTACACCGAGCAGTTCGTGGGCGTTCTTCCAGCCCGGACGTCCTCGGGCCGCTCCGCCTAGCAATCTAGAACCTATTGATTTAACGACAGTTCTGCACAGAGGATCAGGCCGCTGCCCGGGGTCTCACGGGCATTCGGTAGACCCTCTCAAAAGTGCAGTTGTTACATGCACGGGTGTCCGTGCGGTTATTACGGCGACACCACGCGCGAGTGCCGGTGCACGCCGGCCATCATCCAGCGCTACCTGGGCAAGATCAGCGGGCCGCTGCTCGACCGCATCGATCTGCACATCGAGGTGCCGGCGGTGCCTTACAAGGAGATGCGCGCGGACGCGCAGGGCTCGACTTCGGACCAGATGCGGGAACGGATCGAGCGAGCGCGCGGGGTGCAACAGGCGCGCGGCCACGTCAACTCCGAGCTTCCGCCGCGCGTGCTGCGCAAGCTGTGCCGGCTGGACGACGCGGGCGAGCGCACGCTCGAACTGGCGATGCGCAAGATGGGCCTTTCGGCACGCGCGCACGACCGCATTCTGAAGGTGGCGCGCACCATCGCCCATCTCGACGGCTCCGAAGCGGTCTCGGCCAAGCACCTGGCTGAGGCGGTGCAATACCGGAGTTTGGACCGGAGTTACTGGAACTAGGCGGGACGCAGGGGCAACGGAGTTACGGCGCAGGCGGGGGCGTGGGGTGTCCGTTTATGGGACTAGGACCATGTTGCACTGCGCGCGCGCGCTTTTTTCGGCGGGCTTCGAGGCGCTTGTAGAGTTTGTCGTGGGTGCGACGGATGCGGGCCTCGTAGCGGTTGAGAAGGTCCAGGGCGTGGGAGTCGTCGCTGAGAGCGCGGAAGACCATGGCGATCCGCGTTTCGGTCTCGCAGACCTCGAATTGCTTTTTGACGTCAGGCTCCTGGTGATCCACTTCGAGGGTGAGCAGAGCGGTCTCCATGGAAGTGATGCGAATCAAGCGCCAGCGGGAGGCTATGAACTCTTCGAGCCAATCGAGCTCCAGGCGGTTCTCCGGCTGGAAATACAAGGTGTAGACATCACGGAGGGCGCGGAACGCCTCTTCGGATTCGTTTCCGACAAGGGTGCGGCGCGCGGTGAGGCCGTGAGTGAGGGCGGCGGCGGCCGAAAGGGCGCGGCCCTCGGGAGTCTTGGGTCCATGAGAGAGGGCGCCATTGGCGCGGGATGCATCGATACGACGTTGTGAAGACATAGCAACCTCCAAGAAGCGCCCGTCGCTCGTGGCTCGTCGCTCGTTGCAGCACCACGAGGAGGGCGTTTCCTGAAATGAGAGTAAACCCGGAAACTCCGATTACAGGGGTGGAAAATTCCTAAGTGCTTGAAATGGTGATAAATGCATTTTGTGAAACAGGGGAACGGCACGGACGCGGCGGTAAATTGTCCGTGGGCGTATGAGGATCAAAAGTGTGTATAAGGGCGGGCCAGTGGGTGGGAAGCGCCGGAAGGCGGAAGCACACGAGGCGGCGGGATGGGAGGAATGGCTGGGGTTCGAGCCGGACGTGAAACAGGGAGAACTGCTGCGGCGGGACGCGCGGCGGCTGCTGCTGAACTGCACGCGGCAGTGGGGGAAATCGACGATCACGGCCGCGAAGGCGGTGGCGCGGGCGCAGGAACGGGCGGGCAGCCTGACGCTGGTGGTGAGTCCGTCGGCGCGGCAGAGCGGAGAGTTTTTGAGGAAGGCGGCGGCGTTCGTGCGGCGGATGGACATCAGGCCGCGAGGGGACGGGGACAACGAGATCTCTCTGCTGTTCCCGAACGGGTCGCGGCTGGTGGGGCTACCGGGGACGGAGGCGACGGTGCGCGGATTCTCGGCGGTATCGCTGATGCTGATCGACGAAGCGGCGCGGGTGAGTGATGAAATGTATAAATCGGTGCGGCCGATGCTGGCGGTGGGGGACGGGGACCTGTGGCTGATGAGCACTCCATTCGGGAAGCGGGGGTTCTTCTGGGAGGAGTGGACGAACGGGGGCGCTCAATGGGAGCGAGTGACAGTGCCGGCTACGTCATGCCCGCGGATACTGGCTAGTTTTCTGGAGGAGGAGAGAGCCTCGCTGGGGGACCGGTGGTTTCGGCAGGAGTATCTTTGCGAGTTTCTGGAGGCGGACGACGTACTGTTTCGGCGGGAGGTGGTGGAGAGGGCGGTGACGGAGGAAGTAAAACCGCTGTTCTAGGGCCGGCTGCGCCGGCCCGCTCGTGGCTCGTTGCCCGTTGCCCGTTGGAAAACCTGGGGGGTGGTATGAGGGAGCGGTATTTCATGGGTGTGGATTTGGGGCAGAAGCAGGACTATACGGCGATTGCGGTGGTGGAGAGATGGGAGGCGGCGGGAGAGGTTGACCGGTGGAGTTGGGAGCGGGTGCGCGAGGTGCGGCACAGCTTGCGGCATTTGGAGAGGCTGGCGTTGGGGACTTCGTATCCGGAGGTGGTGGCGAGAGTGCGGGAAGTGGCGCGGTCGGGGGCGTTGGCGGGGCGGTGCACGGTGGTGGCGGATGCAACGGGCGTGGGCGGGCCGGTAATCGACATGCTGCGCGGGGCGGAGCTGGGGTGCGAACTGATGGCGGTGACGATCACGGGCGGGGAGCGGGCGTCGCGGTCGGACGGGGGATGGAAGGTGCCGAAGCGGGACCTGGTGGTGGGGCTGGAGGCGATGCTGGAGACGGGGTCGCTGCGGATCGCGGCGGGGCTGCGGGAAGGCGAGACGTTCATCAAAGAGCTGACGGGGATGCGGGTGAAGGTGTCGGCGGGGCGGCGGGAGCAGTTCGGGGCATGGCGAGAGGGGACGCACGACGATCTGGTCTTGGCGGCGGCGCTGGCGTGCTGGCGGGCGCGATGGGCGGGGGTGGGGGAGCAGAGGAAAAGGTTGATCTAGGGCGAAGCATTATTGGCCACAGATGAACGCGGATGAACACGGATCGGAAAAGCTAGGACCAGCCGGAGCTTCTGGGGGAGGCATCACGCAGACGGTCCGCACCGGGCTGCAGTTGGTTGCGGCATCGCAGGCTTACGCGCGGCTGCGCCAACTCCGGGGCAAGGTTCGCTTCTCGCGCACGGCGGCCGAGCTGAAGGCCGACCGATGGTCGCGGTCGATACGAGCACCTGGATCGCGCTCTCCGAAGGAGATGGCGGGGAGGGGCCCTGAAAGAGTTGTCGCCGCAGTTCGACGCGCTCGTTGAGGGCTACCGTTTCAGCCGAGGCTAGAGGGTTCTTCGGAATCGGCAGATTGGTGTGTTATACGCGCAGCCGGTCAGGAGCGGCAGCCTCCCACCCAAGCGTGCTATCGTCCCTTTCAGATGCTCAGCTCAGGTGAGGAACACATCGGAGCTGCCACCCTGGAGGGCTACTCCTTGCGGGAGCTCGGCCCCGCAGCGCTGGAAGCTGTAGAGTGCCATCTCCTGATCTGCGCCGCGTGCCGCGATCGGCTAGCGGGAATCGAGCCGTTCAACACGGTTCACTCCACCCAGGACGGTCCCTTCTACTCGCGGATCACCCAGTTGAGGGATGGCTCATTTGCCACGCGCCATTGGGGCTGCCAGATCGACGGCGGAAGCCGCCACGACGATCTCGCCGCCGCGCGCAAATACCTGCTCGATTCGTTCGCTAAGATGTTCCCCAATCACAAGTGTGGTGAGGGGTGCGGGGACGCGACACCGAGCGTGAACATCACGCATAGGGTCTCGTAATCCTGGGGGGATTTCGGAGGCACCGTCGTCCATCGCCTTTTGCACCGTGCGAAGGCCCCTTGTTCCGGAAACGGAACAGAATCGCGCGGCTAAGTCTCTGAGTCTTTAGCCGCTGTTCTGATTTCAGAAAAAATGGCCCGAAACCTCCCAAACACCCCTCAAAACTCCTAAACTCTTTATCGGGATGATGTATCTAATCTGCGCATTCTCAGTTGGTTTGACTGTCGGGATGACACTGGGGATCTGCCTGAGCCGCTACGCCTTGGAATCGGGCCTCCGGCGGGCGGGGCTACTGAGAGCCGATGAGGACTTCCCGGGCGAGCGGGAGCTGCGGTGGCACGGCGCCCATCCGCTGGACGATGCCGAAGTACCGTCTTTTTCGGGCGCCTACAAGGGCTGATATCAGATCGCTCATCTCGTACGCCGGGCAGTTTGTAGGCTTTCCTCCAGCTCGGACGTCCTCGGGCCGCTCAGGAGCGAGGCGAAGCAATATGGGCCGCAGATGAACGCCGATAAGAGGCCCGATCGATTGAGTCGGCACGGCCTCGCTGCTGCGTGCTTCCGAATGACGCGCGGGGCAGTTCCGTTGAGCTCTCAACTAGACGGAAGCGCGCGCCAGTCGGCAGTGGGCCAGGTTCAAATTGACCCAGTACCTCCCTGGCAGTTCAACTTCGCCGTTTGGATTTGACCCACGTGTTGAAACGGGAGACGAGAATTCTGTAACGGCCTTCATGGCTCTGAAGATCGTTTGTACTTCGGTTGTAGTGGTCGTATTCGACCAGCTCCCGATCGACCTGGGTGCTGTTCGGCTCCTGCTTAACGACATCGCGGTTCGCGCTGCGGAGGGCTTCGAATTGAACCAGGAACTCGCGTATGCGTGGCAAGTCAGTCTGGCGGCGACCGCGGACGAACCAAAAGTACACTGGTATGACCCCAGACGATGCTAGGAGCCGATCCTTCGGCAGGAAGATCTCTGTCATGTCGGTTAGTGTCTCGACAACCTGTCGGCCGGCCAGCTCGAGTCGGGTCTGCGGAAGTTCTCCCGTTTCCTTGACGAAGTTGTTTAAATCCCGCTTCTTCGTGGCACGCAATTCGTCGAAGTATTCAAAGGAGAGCATTTTGGCCGCAGCGTTCCAATCATCGCCCCGCTGCACCGGGAAGCTGATGTCCGCCGTGAAAAACTCGTGCTTCGCGATCTGCCGGATGAGGGCTGGTGCGGGACCTTTCATTGCATTCCGAATCTCTGCGCCGGTCAGAGGCTTGCTCCGATTGAGTCGGACGAACAGTTCATTGATAAGGTCCTCGTTGCCCGTAATAACACTCATCACAGAGAGCTCGTACTCCTCGAAGCGCTCCGCGACCTCGGGAAAGTTCTTCTGTAGGTCCTTGAAGGCGAGACCCGCAAGCCGTAGCGTGGGCCTTTCTAACAGAACAAAATCATCGTTGAGCGTCAGCCGACCCTCATAGAAATCCAGAATCGCTTCCCATCGTTGCCTGCCGTCAATAATTGCATACGGAAGGCGCTTCAAGTTCAGCGCTGAGTCCCCATAGGTGAAGTCGGCCATGTAGATCTTCGGCACATCGAATTCGTTAAGGATCGAGTCGATAAGATAGGCCTTATCGGTGTCTGACCACAGTCGGCCGCGTCTTTGGTACGGGGGAGCGGTGTCGATTTGATCATTGCGATTTCGCCACCACCTCACTGAGTGTGTGGACGATTTCATTTGGATGGGTTTTTGGGTCAACGTTCAGTCCTCGAACTGGAAGTCCCTCTTAATTTCTCGGGCCAGACCGTCCAGGTCTGGAAAGACAAGGGACTCGGTTATGCCGTGGCCAAGGATCGAGCGGCGCATCGCTGGAAGCAGGTCCTTTCCAAGAATGATCTTCGTGAGCGATGTTGGCGGGAATTCGTCGCGGTCGTACAGCTCCTCCATCGACAATCCGTTGTGCCCGAAGATCGTAAATGCCCCCCGTTGCGCAATGATCCGGGGACTGTTGTGAGCGCCGTAAATCGCCAAAGGAAGGTTATGCTCGTCGGTAGATCCTGCCGGCGGCTTGTACGGATTGAGAGCCTCGTCGGTGGTCGACAGAACGCCTCGGTCAAAGCTCTGGAACCGGAGAGCATGTGCATTCCAAACGATGGGATCCAACACCCACACGGCCGCATCCTCTTTGAACCTGAGGACTCGCGTTTTCGAATTCCTGGGTCGCACGGCCTTGAACTCAGCTGACATGACTGCAAAATAGAAACCGATGAAGGGATTCTCCGTCCAGTCCAGAAGTCGCGTAGGAATCCCATAGTGTTGCATGAAGAACAGGGCGTCCCAGTCGTCACCGAGTGGCCGGGGCACCAGCGGAATGCTCCGTTGACGGAAACGCAGCATGATCCGCTCCTCGCGGCGTGCGAGTTCCGTGGAACTCTTCTTGTCCCGATGGCGACACCAACTAGGAGCTAGTTTGTACGCGGCCCGTCCACAGCCGCGGCACCAGAGGGGCCGGGTTGCGGCTTGGTGGTTCTCGATCAGCGCTACGTATTCCTGGAAGGACTGCGGCCGTTGTTCCGGAACGGGTGGCACCTTGTGATTATACAGGCATCTCTAGACGGCGGCGGTCCGGATTGCGCTCCAACCGAGGAATAGGCAAGGGCTTGCTTCACTGGATGGCCAAGGGGTCGGATCGATGGACTGCCATCGGCCATTCCAGGGAAAAATGGAACGGCGTCCGAGGGGATCACGGTGTGGAGGTGCAGGCCTCTGTCGCCGCGCGCTTCCCCAGCCGGACCAGGGGAGAGCGGCGACCGGCCGCGAAAACTACCTTCTTCGCTTCGGGGATGTCCTCACGCGCACTCTGACGCGCGGCGCTCTTCGTCGCTTTGTAGGCTCTGCAACCGCTTCAAGAGCCTCGAAGTCCTGAAGCGGCTCATTATTCTCCAGTCGGTGACGAATAAGGTCAAGGCGGGTGGCATCCACTAGTAACGACTTGTACTCTCTGTGGTCGCCCGGGCGCTTCGGCGCATCAATGTATACAGATCTTCCTACCAAGCGCCAGAATACTGCGTCGTGCGCGCGTAGAACACGTTGCAAACCGGGGTCTGCCTCTTCGATTGGATGAATCTCCCCTTCCATGATGCCGAGCATAACAGGACCGTGCGCTCGATTCAATCAGTTTGAGGCTGTGGGCAGTTTTACGGCTCCCCGCCGAGAATGCTCACGGTCGGCTCCTTGGAAACGGCGTTCGAGGAAGTCACCGGCGGGTTAGGAACGGGAAGTCGGCTTAGCAACGCTGAACGCGGTGCATCAGTTGTTCGTCTAAAGCGGTTCCTATCCGCGTTCATCTGCGTTCATCTGTGGCCCAAATTCTTAGTCGCTCGCCTCACCCCGCGATCCAGAGGCTCTCGGCGAACGGCCACTGCGGATCCACCCACTGCGCCTGGGACCGGAAGCCGCAGCGGGCGGCCATGGCTTCGATCTCGCCGAGGCGGAATTTGTGGCAGGCTTCGGTCCAGATCGTCTCGCCTTTCTCGAAAGTCACCGCGATGCCGGCGGCGGGAATCGAGACCGCCTGGCGGCGCGCCGAGACCAGGTGCATTTCGATGCGCTGGCGCGTCTCGTCGTAGCGGGCCTGGTGGGCGAAATGCCGCAGCGCGAAGTTGCCGCCCAGCTCGCGGTTGATGCGCGCGAGCAGGTTGAGGTTGAAGGCCGCGGTCACGCCGGTGGGATCGTCGTAAGCCGCGATCAGGCGGGCAGGCGGCTTCACCAGGTCCGTGCCGAGCAGCAGCCCGTCGCCGGGACAAAGCGAGCGGCGGATGGCGCGCAGGAACTCCTCGGCGGCGGCGCGCTCGAAGTTGCCGATGGTGCTGCCGAGGAACAGCACCAGCAGAGCTTCACCCGCAGAGCGGCGGGCGGCCACTTCGGCCAGTCCTTCGAGATAGGGCTGCTCGAGGCCCACCACGCCGATCGAGCCGATCTCGGCCAGCTCGAGCTTGCAGCGGGCCAGCGCCGCCGCCGAGATATCGATGGGGTAATAGGTGACCGGGCCGCCGCGGGCCAGCGCCTCCAGAATCCAGCGCGTCTTGCGGCCGCTGCCGGAGCCCAGCTCGGTGACCACCAGGGGCACGGGGAGCTGTTCGACAATCGCGCCGGCGTGGCTTCGCAGAATGCGCTCGTCGGCGCGCGTCAGGCCGTATTCCGGAAGCAGCGTGATGGCCTCGAAGAGCGCCGAGCCGAGCGCATCGTAGAGATAGACCGAAGGCAGTTCCTTCTGGCCCGGGCGCGTGAGGCCGGCGCGCACATCGAGCGCGAACGCAGAGGCGGCGCGATCGAGGGCGGCGGCGCCCACTCAGTTCTCCACCAGACGGAAGCCGGCGTAGACGTAGGGGTAGTCGGGCCGGAACCAGTTGCGGAAGGAGCGGCGCAGCAGGGCCGCGGCGGTGCGCGGCGAGCCGCCCTTGATGACGTAGTGCGCGCCATCGAAGAAGTTGGCGGAATAGCCGGGGTAGAAGGGGAACGGCTCGAAGCCGGGAAACGGCGCGAACGGGGTCGAGGTCCATTCCCAGCCGTTGCCGATGAGTTGGGAGAGGCCGAAGGCGCTATCGCCGCCGGGCGTGGCGGTGACGGGCGCCGGATCCCAGGAGGCGAAGTCGAAGTTGCCGCGGCCCGGGCCGGGCGGCTCGTCTCCCCAAGGGTACGGCCGCTCGCCGCCTTCCGGGGTGGCGAATGCGGCGCGGTGAAACTGCGCTTCGGTGGGCAGCGACTTGCCGGCCCAGCGGGCATAGGCTTCGGCCTCGCGCTCGGTGACCCAGACCGGGGCGGCGAGCGCGAGCGGCGCCTCGCCGAACATGCCGCGATAGTGCCAGGCGCCCTTGCGCAGACTCCAGAAGTGCGGCGGGGCGGCTCCGCTGCGCACGAAGGCCAAATACTCGCCGTTGGTGACCTTGTATTTCGAGATGGCGAAGGCGGGCGTGGGGACGGCGCACTCGTGGAACTCGTTGTCCCAGCCGAAGCCGTTTCCGGAGGGCCGGCCGAGCGTGGCGACGCCGGCGGGAATCTCGATCATGCGGACGGCGGGCGGATCGCCGGAAGGCCCGGGAGAGGCGGGCGGAGCGGTCTTGGCGCCGGGCGGCAGGTTGTGGAGCATGTAGGCGAAGGTCTCGGCGTGCATCAGGCGGTGCTCGATGGCCACGTGCAGCAACTGGGCGGGGGCGCGCTCGAGCTCGGGGTCTATGCGCTCGCGGACGCGCTGATTGTAGGCGCGGGTCTCGCCGATCAGGGGCCAGTCGGAGGGCTTGTCCTGCGGCATCTGGCCTACCGGCGGGTCGATGCCGAAGGCGAACAGCTTGTCGAGCAACGGATGGAACGCTTCCAGGCCGAGCGGTTCGCGCAGGAGGTTCCAGTCGAAGGCCTCCAGGTGGCCGATGTAGAAGACGATGCGGTGGCGCTCGGCGATGGGGCGCTCATAGAGCGAGCCCGGGCGGACCACGCCGAACAAGGCATCGGTGTTGGCACGCGCTGCGGCGAGCGCGGTTTTCAGTTCGGTTGGAACTGGCATCCCTTGCAGCCTCCGCTATCTCCATTGTGCGGCTGCGCGAGCGCGGGAGGCAACTCGGGGGCCGCCGGTGTTCGGGATACGATTGCCCGAAACTGCCGCGATCGAGCAAGAAGGCCAAGAGAGTATTAGCCGCAGATGAACGCAGATGAACGCGGATTGAAAAGAAGAACGGCCCGGACAAGCTGAAGCTTGTCCTACAGGGACACGGTCGCCGCTAGGGGCAGGTCGGCCGAGGACGGGCCGGCCAGCAGGCGGTATTCGCCGGGGACGATCTCCCAGCGGTCTTCGTCCGCGTTGAAGACCGAGAGGTACAGCGGATCGATGGTGAGCGTGACGGTCTTGCTTTGGCCGGGCGCTAGCTGCACCTTCTCCCACGCGACCAGCCGCTTGGGCGGCTCGCCGGCTTTTTCGGGAAAGGCTACGTAGACCTGGGCGATCTCCGCGCCGGCGCGCTTCCCGGTGTTGCGAACGACGAAGCTTACCGACGGCGCGCGGCCTCCCGTGGCCTTGAGATGGGAGTACGAGTAACTCGTGTACGAGAGGCCAAAGCCGAAGGGGAACAGCGGCGTCTTATGCTCGGCGTCGAACCACTTGTAGCCGACCTTCAAGCCCTCGTCGTATGGCACAGGGAACGGAGGACTGGGCCGGAACAACCCTTCGAGCGGGCCTGGGAGCCCTCCCGGAGGCACGGGCAGCTTGGGATGCGGAAGATCGGCATCGGCGGCGGGGAACGTGACGGCGAGTTTACCGGACGGGTTCGCTTTCCCGAACAGCAGGCTCGCGATGGCCTGGCCGCCGCGGATGCCCGGGTACCACGCTTCCAGGATGGCGCTGACTCTGGCGGCCCACGGCATGGCTACCGGGCCGCCGCTCTCGACCACGACGATGGTATGCGGATTCGCTGCGGCCACTTTCGCTACCAGTTGGTCCTGGTTGTCCGGCAGCGCGAGCGAGGGAACGTCGCTGCCTTCGTGCGTGTGTTGGGCGACAAAAACAATGACGGCACCGGCTGTTTTGGCAGCGGCGGCGGCGCTATCCGCGTTGGTCCCGGCATCGTAAGTGACCTTGACATTCGGAGCCAGATTGCGGATGGCCTCGAGCGGGCGCGAGGGATGCCAAACGGGCCGGCGGAAGAGCGAAAGCAGGTCGTTCTTCGCGCCTGGGGGCACATAGGCGTTGCCGCCGGCTGGATCGACCTGCGCCGAGCCGCCGCCCGAGAGCACGCCCACGTCCGCATGCCCTCCGATCACCAGGATCGATTTCAGCGCGGCCGCGTTCAGGGGCAGTTGGCCGCCGGCGTTTTTCAGCAGCACGGCGCCTTCCTCCTCGACGCGCTGCGCAACGCGGAAGCCACGCTCGATGTCGGGCACCTTGGAGGGCTGCGGGTGATCGATGATACCGCTGGCGAATTCGGTGCGGAGGATGCGGTGAACCATGTTGTCGAGCCGCTCGACGGGGACTTCCCCGCCCTCGACGGCCTTCTTCAATGCCGCGCCAAAGAATTCTCCGCCGGGCTGCTGCTGGTCCAGGCCGGCCAGCGCCGCTTTGGCGGTGCTGTGGGTGGCCCACCAGTCGGAAACGACCCATCCTTCAAAGCCCCATTCCTTCTTGAGGACCTGGTTGAGCGTGTAGTCGTTCTCGCAGCCATAGACGCCGTTGATGAGGTTGTAGGAACACATCACCATTCCGGGTTTGCCCTGCTTGACGCCGATTTCGAAGGCCAGCAGGTCGGTCTCGCGCATGGCGCGCTTGCCGACGGTCGCGTTGGCGAAATAGCGGCCCGTTTCCTGATCGTTCACTGCGTAGTGCTTGATGTCGCCGATGATGCCCTGCGACTGGAGTCCCTCGATCCATTGCGCCACCATGTTGCCGGCCAGGATCGGGTCCTCGCCCTGATACTCGAAGTTGCGGCCGTTGCGCGCCTCGCGCGTGACGTTGACGCCGCCGCCGAGCGAGACGTTGTAGCCCTGGTCGGCCAGCTCGCGGCCAATCAGCGCTCCGTATTCCTGGGCCAGGCTGCGGTTCCAGCTCGAGGCCAGGGCGAGCGTGGACGGGAGCGCGGTGGAGTAGCGTCCCTTGCGCGCGCCGCCGGTGGACCCAACGGCCGAGTCGTTCATGTTGAGGTCCGGGAGCCCGAGCCTTTCAATGCCCGGAACGAATCCGCCGCCGCCGTTAGAGCGGACCGTGGAAGGATCGGAAGGACCGAAGAAGGGAAAGCCGGCGCCGTGGACGAGCTGAATCTTCTCGTCGAGGGTCATCTGGGAAATCACGAGGTCGGCGCGCTGGTCGGGCGAGAGGCTCTGGTCCATCCAGGGCCCGGCCGGGGGCTTGGGAGGCGGCGTGAACTGTGCAGACAGGCTGAGGGCCGCGACGAGAGCGGCGGTTGCGATGCGTCGAACAGTAGTGGATTGGGGGGTGCGCACGATCTTCAGCATACTGCTCCCTGCGCCCTGTGCCAACCGAGCCGCGAGCGTCACGGAGCGGTCGTCACCCGCGATGCGGAGTTTCTCTGGCAAAATAGAGGTTCCCGTGAGGAAAAGCGTCATCGTGCTGTGGCTCTTGGGTTGCGCGTTGGTGGTAAGCGACCTTCACTACTGCTTTGAGCCATTCTGTTGTGGCCTGCTGGTGTGCTACTCGCTCCCCTTCGCTGTCATGGCGATGGTCCGAATCCCTCAGCGCCCGTCGGCTCAAAGATACGCCTTGTTGGCCGCGTTCGCGCTCGTCCTTGCGGTTAATCTCTACATCCCGGTGAGGCACTTCTTGCCTGGCTATCATCCCAAGGCGCTCGAACAAGTGGGCTACATGTTCCTGCCGGTCATTGAACTCGGACTGATCGGGTTATTCTTCCTTGTTGGAGCCGCAGTCGATCTGTTGTTACGCAAAGATGCGAAGCCGTGAAGTTACCCAGGACTTTATGCAACGAATCCCCATTCACATCGTCCCCGCTTTGTTGTTGATCGCCGCCGCGAGTGCGGCGCTCGCGCAGACGGCTCCCCCGGAGAAGCGAACGCACCCCTGGTGGACCGACCGGCCCGCCGGCCTGCGCCCCTACACCACCGACGCCAAGAAGATGCCGCTGATCTCGGTCAAGGGGAACAAGTTCGTCGACCCGCAGGGCAACACCGTGCTGTTCCGCGGCCTAGCCATCGCCGACCCGGACAAGCTCGATATGGACGGCCACTGGAACCGGGAGCATTTCGTCAAGGTGAAAGAAATGGGCGCGCGCGTGGTTCGCATCCCCGTGCATCCGGTGGCGTGGCGGGAGCGGACACCGGCGGAGTATCTCAAATTGCTCGATCAGGCGGTGGATTGGTGCACGGAACTGGAGATGTATATCGACCTGGACTGGCACTCCATCGGCAACTTGCCCAGGGGTCTGTTTGAGAGCCCGATGTACGATACTTCCGAGCAGGAGACTTTCACGTTCTGGCGCACCATGGCACGCCACTATGCCGGCCACAACACGGTGGCGTTTTTCGAGCTGTTCAACGAGCCGTCCACGCTCTTCGAGCGGGCGGGCCCGGTTTCCTGGGCCGAGTGGAAGAAGATCAACGAAGACCTGATCACGATGATCCGCGCCAACAAAGCGCAGGCGATTCCGCTGGTGGCGGGCTTCGACTGGGCGTACGATCTGACGCCGCTACGCCTGAGCCCGCTGGCCGCGGAGGGGATCGGCTACTCGGTCCATCCTTATGCTCAGAAGCGGCCGCAGCCGTGGGAAGGGCGATGGGAGGAGGATTTCGGCTTCGCCGCCGAGAAGTATCCCGTCGTCGCGACCGAGTTCGGCGGCTTCCCGCCGCAGTCGCCTTACGGACCGGCGATCATCAAGTACCTCGAAGGCAAGGGCATCAGTTGGATCGTGTGGTGCTTCGACCCGGAATGGGGGCCGACGCTCATCAGCGATTGGAAATACACCTTGAACCCGTCGGGCGAGTTCGCCAAGCAGGCGCTGCACGGGGGCGGGCAGTAGCAAGACAGCTTTAGCCGCAGATGAACGCAGATGAACGCGGATAAGCACGAATAAGACAAGCCACGTGTTTTCGATCTGCGTTCATCTGGGGCCAACCTCGAGGTAGCGGCGGCGGCGGTCGCGGATACGGGCTTCCATGGCCAGCTTCATCTCGGCCAGAAGCGGGCGCAGGCCGCGGCGGAGGACCGAAACTCCGGTTTCGGTGAGGCCGCCGGGGTTCGCCACGGTCGCAACGAGGTCTGAGAGGTTGGTCGCCTTCTCCCTGGCCACCAGGATCGAGCCTAGGGCGCTCTCGAGCAGGAGCTCGCGGGTCTGGCGTTCGTCGAGACCATAGGTGCGAGCCAGCTCATCGAGCATCGCGGCGAGGATTCCGGGCAGACAGGAAGTCAGGACAGACAGCCGATCGATCTCGTCGTCGCTTTCGATTTGCACGGTGGTTCCGACGGCGGCGAAGATCCGCTCGATGGCGGGCGGGGCGCCTGTTGACATCAGCGTCACGCTGACGCCTACAGCGGCGGAGACGCTGGGGATCGCTTTGACCCAGTGCAGTCCGGGGAAGGTCTTCTCCAGCACCGAGAGCGGCAGGCCGCCGGCGCAGGAGACGATTACCCTGCCGGAACCTCGAAGCTGCTCCAGTCGGCCGGCGGGCAGGGCCAGGATCGCCGGGCCGGGAATGACCAGCAACAGGGGGCACGGGTCGGCGTCGAACTCTGGCTCCTGGTCGAACACCTGGAGGCATGGGAAGCGCTCGGCGAGGGCCAGCGCGCGCGCGGGGGTGCGGTTGTGAAGCGACACCGGTGCGATTTGCGCGCGGGAGAAGCCCTCGATCAGGGCGGAGGCCAAGTGTCCGGCCCCCTCGATGGCGAGTTGGGAAGGTGGCATCATTTACTCCAGGTCGAGCGCGGGCCGGCTGCCGGGATAGGCCAGGCTTCGGCCTTCTACGCGGGCGAAGGAGGTCAGGGAGTGGGGTTGCGCGCGGCCGGGGCCCAGGATGTGCGTCACCGGGAGGCCGCGGGCGGTCAGGGCGTCGGCGATGAGCGAGCGGTGGCAGCGCCAGGGCACCGCTTCGGCGCACAGGATCGCGATCCGCTCGCGGTCCGCCAGGGCGATGAGCTCCTCGAGCGCCCGGTCGAAGTCGGACGTCAGCATGTAGTCGGCATAGCCGCGGAGGGACGCGTTCTTCCAGACGGTGTTGGGCGAATCCTTGCGGGCATGGCGCAGGCCGCCGAGGGCCTGAAGATGCGTGTAAGCGATGCCGGCGCGCTCGAGCGCCGGGGGCAGCAAGTCCCGATTGAATTGGGGGTTATGCCGCGAGCGCGGCACGGTGCGGACATCCAGCAGCCGTTCGATATGCTGCTCCGCCAGGAGGGCCAGGAAATCCTGGAGCGGGCGCGTGGAATGGCCGCAAGTGAAGATCTCCGCCACCGTTTTTCAGCATAGCGCCGGGCCGCCGGCGACGAAGAGGACAAGCTGAAGCTTGTCCTACGCCCGAAACTGGAAGCGCGGCGTCCCATAATCGGACACTGCCTTCTTGACGCCCGTGTCCGGGCCATTCGCTGTCATGGAGTTGCCGGATGGCAGGCAACGTGCAAACCTGGAATCCGAGATGACCACGAGCGTAGAAGTCGGGCCATTGCACGTACTGGTGGCCGACGACCGGTCGGATGTGCTGGAGGCGCTGCGGCTGCTGCTGAAGGGCGCGGGGCACCTAGCGGACCTGGTGGATTCGCCGCAGGGCCTGCTGCGTGCGGCTGGGGCCAGCGACTACGATCTCATCCTCATGGACCTGAATTACGCACGGGACACGACGTCGGGCAGCGAAGGGCTGGACCTGCTGGCCAAGCTACACAGCCACGAAAACCCGCCGCCGGTGATCGTGATGACGGCCTGGGGCAACATTGACGTGGCGGTGGAGGCGATGCGCCGAGGCGCCGTCGATTTCGTGCAGAAGCCGTGGGACAACCAGCGGTTGCTGGGCATGGTGGAGAAGCAGGCGCGGGAGGGCGCTCTGCGGCGGCGGGCGGAATCGCGGGCGCGCACCGAGATCGAGATCGCACGCAATGTCCAGCAGCGGCTCTTTCCGCCGCCGAGTAGCCACCTGGCTTCGACGGCGTACGCCGGCCGTTGCGCGCCGGCGCGGGAGGTCGGAGGCGACTACTACGATTTCTTCGACCTGGCCCCCGGCGTATTGGGCTTCGTGCTGGCGGATGTCTCCGGAAAGGGAATCGCAGCCGCGCTGCTGATGGCCAACCTGCAAGGTTGCTTCCGCAGCCACGCGGCCATCGCGCTCGATAGCCCGCGCTCGCTGTTGTGCGCGGTGAACCGGCTGTTCTTCGACTCGACGCCGCCGGAGCAGTTCGCCACGCTATTCTTCGGCCAGTACGATGAGGGCACGCGGCGGCTGCGGTACGTTAATTGCGGCCATCCGGCGCCGATCGTGCTCGCCGGCGGCGGCAGCGGCATCGAGAAACTCGGCACCACGGCTACGGTGTTGGGGGCATTCCGCGAGTGGGACTGCGAAGAGCGGTCGGTACAGCTCGCTCCCGGCGACACGCTGGTGGCCTATTCCGACGGCGTCACCGAGGCCGGCATCGAAGACGGCGAGGAATTCGGCGAAGAGCGGCTGCTGGAGGTTTTGCGCGGCTGCGGGCACGGGCCGATCGACGATGTCATCGGCAAGCTGATCGAAGCGGCGCTGGGCGCCGATCCGGTGCAGGGCGACGACATCACGGTGATCGCGCTGCGGGCGGGGTGAGGGGACGAAGCTTACCGGTCAAGCTGATCGAGAGCAGCCTGCATCCGAGCGCGAACCGTGACGTCTGGTTCCGTAGCGAGGGCTTTCTTCAGCTTTCGGACGGAACCGTCGTCTCCGAATCGCGCCAGAACATTACTGGCAGCCATCCTCACGTCGTATCGGCCATCGTCCAGGTACCGCTCGGCAATTTCGCGGATCTCCTTCGACTGGCGTTCGGAGACCCCTTCCAGGTTGCCCACCAGAGAGAAGTCCACATCGAGAGAAGCGCCTTGGACGGGCGTCGCGCGGAGGCTGGCTCTGAATCGAAGAACCTCGATGGCACTGTCATTGCACGCCTTATTGTGCAGCCTGACCATGAACCCGGCTGCGAACGATCGAACGGCCGCTCGATGCAGCGGGGCAGGATCTCCGTCATCCTTGCACAGGCGCTCAAGTGTCGGGAGCCCCCGATCATCTCCGAGCGTCGCGAGCGCACTCGCCATCCACATCTGGGTGCCCGGCGCCCGCTCGACGGCGAAGGCTTCCACAAGGGCGGGAACAGCGCTCCTCACCTCGCCCCTGGCGAGTTTGCCAGCGGCTAGGGATCTCACTTCGGCTGCCGGGTCATGCAGGGCGGAGACCAGGTCGTCTGGTGTCAGCGCGTAGCCATGGCGCTCGAGAAACTGCTCCACTGTCAGGATGCAGTCGTTGTCGATACAAGTCTCGCCGTTGCGAAGAGGCCGCGCCATCTCCGGGATGCCCTCAACCGTCTGAGCGCCCAGGACGGTGGCAAGAGCGAGCGCGGACAGAACGGCGCGGAGTTTCATTGGTCTCAGTGTCCCACTTCCGATTCCGAGGCATTGCGCCGCGCGAGCAGGTCCGGCGGAGCCGGAAGCTGGTCGAGCTGGCGATCGAAGAGGCGCGAGCCTGCGCCGGCGCTACTCCGGCGGAGCCGATGGCGGAGATGATGAAGACGAAGCCGGGCGCCGGTCTGGACGGCAACCTGGACCTGGCGGAGCGGCTCTGGCAGGCACGCCGCAGCGAGTGCGGGACGGCCGCCGCGCCAGCCGATCAGGCGCTCGCGCTGGGAGGCCCAGGCCGCCCAAGCGCTAGATCTGGTCGAAATGCGTCTCCGGCGCGGGGAGGACATCGTCGGCGCCGGCCATCCAGACATAAAGCGTGGGCAGCAGGATGACGCTCAGCACGAGATCGGACAGCAGGCCGCCTACGATGACGATCGCAAAGGGCCGCTGCGAGTCGGAACCGATCGCGTGGGACATGGATGCGGGCAGCAATCCTAGCGTGGCCACCAGCATCGTCATCATGATGGGGCGGAGTCTGCGCACAGCGCCCTCGATGGCGGAATCTTCGATGGAGTGCCCGCGGGCGCGGCGCTGGTTGATGTAATCGATCAGAATGACTCCGGTTTGGACCGACACCCCGAACAGCGCCAGAAACCCGATACCCGAAGAGACGCTGAAATTCGTGCCGGTGACCAGTAACGCCAGCACGCCGCCAATCGGCGCCAGCGCCAGAGTGACCATGATCAACAGCGCCCACTTGAAGGACTTGAACATGGTGTAGAGGATGATGAGGATCAGCAGCACGGTGATGGGCACAATCACGCTCAACCGGGCCGCGGCCCGCTTCTCGCTCTCGTATTCGCCGGCCCAATCTATGGTGTAGCCGAACGGCAGCTTGACCTGACGGTTGACCCTGGCGATGGACTCCTCGACGGCGCTGCCGAGATCGCGGCCCCGCACACTGTACTTGATGGCCACGTAGCGCTGATTCGCCTCCCGGTAGATCTCGGAGGCGCCGTCGGCCACATTCACCTTGCAGAGTTGCGCCAAAGAGACCCGCTCGCCGGAAGGCGCCAGGAGCCGGATGTCCTGGATTGCCTCCTTGGTATCGCGATAGGGCGCCAGATAGCGCAGCACCAGGTCGTAGCGCTGCTCGCCCTGGAGCACCTGGCTGACAGGGTTGCCGCCTACGGCCGTCTGGACCGCGTCCTGGATGTCGGCCACATTGATCTGGTACCTGGCGGCCGTCGCGCGGTCCACAACGAAGTTGAGGTTCGGCTGGCCGAGAACGCGGAATAGGCCGAGGTCCTCGATCCCGCGCACGCCGCGCATGACATCCACGATCTGCTGGCCTTTGTCTTCGAGCAGCTTCAGATCATCGCCATAGATTTTCACGGCAAGCTCGCCCTTGATGCCGCTGACGGCTTCTTCCATGTTGTCGGCGATGGGTTGAGAGAAGTTCCAGAGCGCGCCCGGTATCTTTTCGAGCTCGCGATTCATCGCCACGATGAGCTCGTCTTTGTCCTGGCGGAAAACGGGGCGCCATCGGTCCCGGGGCTTCAGGTCCACGAAGTATTCCGTGTCGAAAAAGCCGGTGGTGTCGGTTCCGTCGTCGGGACGTCCCACCTGGCTGGTTGCGACCGTGACCTCCGGGAACGATGCGAGCACGCGCCTGGCCTGGTCCGCCACGCGGATGCCCTCCGTTGGGCCGGTGCTCGGAGCCAGCGTTCCGCGGACCCAGATGCTGCCTTCATCCAGGTGGGGCAGGAATTCCGAGCCGATGGCGCCGCTCAAAGCAAGATAGACGCTGCCTGCCACGCAGAGTGCGCTGGCACCCGACACGACCCAGCGGTGGCGGACGGCCCATTGCAGCGAGATGCGATAGAGGGCCGTCAGAAGGGTCATGACGGGGTTGCGCCACTCGCGCGCTCCTTTGCGGAGCACCACAGCCGTCAACACGGGAGCGATGACGATCGAGAACAAGAGGCCGCCCAGCAGCGCAAACGCCACCGTCCAGGCCATGGGCTTGAACAGCCGGCCCTCCACGCGCTGCAAGGTGAAGATGGGGATGTACGCCGTGATGATGATGACGATCGCATAGAAGACCGGGCGCTGGACCTCGTGAGCAGCCGCGCGGATCCGGTCGCCGATGGGCGCGTCTTCGCGGCGGTTCAAGTGACGGACGATGTTCTCGACCATGACCACGGTGCCTTCGACCACCATCCCGAAGTCCAGCGCGCCCAACGAAAGCAGATTCGCCGGAATGTGACTGAGGTCGAGACAGATGGCCGCGAAGAGGAGGGAAAACGGAATGGTGAGCGCGACGATGAAAGCCCCGCGTGTGTTGCCCAGGAACAGAAACAGAACGATCGCGACCAGAAGAATCCCCTCGCCCAGGTTGTGAAGCACGGTGTGGGTCGTGAAATGGACCAGGTCGCTACGATCGAGGAATGGCACCACCTTCACGCCGGGCGGCAGAATACGATCGTTCAGTTCCTTCACCTTCGCTTCAATGCCTCTGAGGGTGGAGTCGGCTTCCGCGCCTTTGCGTAGCAGCAGGATGCCTTCCACCACGTCGTCGTAATCGACGATCTTCCCGTCGGCGCGGTGAATGGCCTTGCCGTTCTTGCCCAGACGGATCTTGGGGCCCTGCGCCACCTCGGCGATGTCCTTCACGCGCAGTGCGGTCCCGTTCTGGGTCTTGATGACCGTGTTCTCGATATCCTGGACGCTAGTCACGAGCCCGACGGCGCGAACGTTGATCTGCTGAAGACCCGCTTCGATGAAGCTGCCGCCCGCATTCACGTTGTTGTTCGCGAGCTGCTGCTCGATTTGGGCGATGCTCAGACCGTAAGAAACCAGCTTGTCCGGGTCCATGCGGACCTGGTATTCGCGGGTCATCCCACCCAGGCTCGAGACGTCGACGACGTTGGGTACGGATTTGAACTGCTTCTCCAGCACCCAGTCTTCGAGCGACTTCAGGTCCATCACGTCGTACTTCGGGTTGGTGCTAATCAGGTTGTAGAAGTAGATCTGCCCAACCGGGCTCCAGTCCGTTCCCATCTGGGGCTGCAAGCCGGGCGGGAGACTTACTTGCGCAAGCCTCTCGAGGACCTTCTGCCGGTTCGTATCATTGTCGGATTCGTCGTCGAAGATGAGCATCAGGCTGGAGAGCCCGAACAGGGAGACGGACCGCAGATGGGCCAGGTGAGGAATGCCGTTCATCACGATTTCGAGCGGCACCGTCACCTGCTGCTCGACCTCTTCGGCGGCGCGCCCCGGCCATTGGGTGATCACCTGAACATAGTTGTTCGCAACGTCGGGATACGCTTCGACCGGCAGCCGGTGAAAGGAAACCAGACCCCATGCGAACAGCAGGATGGCGAGAGCGAGGACGAGAAATCGATTGTTCAGCGCAAAGTCAACGAGGGCACGGATCATTACTGCTCCACGGTGTTCTGCAGCACGAGAGCGTTCTCCACGACCTGTTGGCCGGGTCCGATTCCGGAGAGGATCTCCTCGATGCCGCCGGGGAGCATGTTGCCGGCCACCACTTCCAGGCGCCGGAATTGACCGCCGCCAATGGGCACGTACACCCAGTCGCGGTCATGTAAGTGCAGGACCGCGGTAGCGGGAACCGTCGCGTGGCTGACCCGATCCATTCCGTGGAATGTCGCGCTGACGAACATGCCCAGACGCAACAGCCCGCGATTATGAACCTCGAGGCGCACCTTCGCCGTGCGGATGCTGGGATCGAGAATGGGACTAATATTGCCGATGCGGGCTTTCAGGACCAGGCCGGGATAGGCGCTCAGACGGACGTCGGCGAACTCGCCGATGCGCACAAACCGAAGATCGTTCTCATACACATCGCACAGGATCCAGACCTCGGAGAGATCCGAGATCGTAAAGAGGTTGGGTGAGTTGTCGAGAGTCTTCACACCGGCGGATGCCGTCACGTTTTGTTCGGTGATGACGCCGCTGGCGGGAGCGTAGATATCGATCCGCGCGCTGGGGTGATCCGCATCGGCGCCCAGCAGCCGCAGACGCGTCTTGGCCGTTTGCACCGTGACCGCGGCCTTGGCAGCGGCGTCCTCGGCGACTTCAAGGTCCTTCTGTGCGATCGCCCCTCTGTCGAGCAAGAGCTTGGCGCGCTCGAATTGCACTCGTGCGAGAGTCTCGTCCGCCATCGCCTGCTGGTAGTCGGAAAAGGCCTGGGCCACGTCCGAGCTCTGCACGCTCATCAGGAGCTGGTCCTTGGTAACGGTGTCTCCGATCCGCGCGCGGATGTCCACGACCCGGCCCGAAGCCAGAGAGATCACCGGGATATTTCGAGACACGTCGGGACTGACGACACCGGTCGCTTTCAAATCCGGCGCGGAAACGTGTTCTCCGGCCGCGGCGACCGGAAATCGCTCCGGGTGGTCCACGCGGGCGATACTGCTGTCCGGGGCGGGTTCGACCGTCGCCGGCGGCGGCGCTTCAGCGGCCGAGTTCGCGCTAACCGGCCCGCTGCAGCCGGCGAGCGCGAGCCCAAAGGCGACACATACAATGGCTTCTACAAAGAAGGTCCGATTCATTGGATCACCTCGCGACCCACCGCCAGGTTGAGCTGGCTGGCGGCACTTAGATAAGCTCCTACCAGATTCAGGTAGCTCACCTGCACACCCCGGTAGTCCTGTTGGGCCTGAAGAAAATCGAGGAGCGACGCTCCGCCGCGCTGGTACGAAAAGGTGATGGTGTCCCGGATTCGCACCGCCTGCTGCAGATACTGCGCCTTGTAAGGCCGCAGCAGGGCCAGGTTGCTGTTCAAGGTCGCATAGGCGGAGTCGACATCGCTGAATACCTGCGCCTCGGCCGCGGTCCGCAGCCGCTCGTTGCGGCCAATATCCAGTTGCGTGTGCAGCTTGTCTCCCTGGTTCCGGTCGAAGATGCGCAGCGGAATCGACACGCTGATGCCGAAGTAGACGGGGATGGGGGGGTTGCGGGCTAAGTCGAGGGAGAACGTCGGATCGGTAGAGCCGTTGGCGACGGAGAGCTGGTGGTCAGTCTTTGCCTTGTCGATCGACTGCAGCGCGGCCTTGAGATCGGGCCTAGCTTCGAGGGCCGTCTTGCGAAACTCGTCGAGGAGCAGAACCTGGTCGGTGAAATCGAACGGTCCCGTGACATCGAACTGCTCGACCGGGGTCCGGTCGTTCAGCAAAGTCAGCAACTGGATCTTCGCCGTGCGGACGTTGACTTCGGCGGTCTGCACATCGGATTCATACTGGACGCGCTGCAGTTCCAGGCGGTCCAGATCGACTCCCGCGATATCGCCCGCCTTGAAGCGGTCCCGGCTGACCCCCAGCACGCGGTCATAGTAGCCGAGATTCTCGTTCGCTAGTGCGAGGATGGCCTTGGCCTGCAAGGCCTGGACGAATGCCGTCCGCAAGCTGAACAGAAGAGTCCGCTCCTGATCGGCCAGTTGGGACTGTGCGATTGCGGTTGCCCCTTGCGCGCTTGCGCGCCGCAGTTCCCGCTTGTGCTGGCGCTCGAGCAGGTAGCTGGCCGAGAAATACGGAAGCGCGTTCGCGAACGGACGATAGGGGTTCCCGCTGAACGGGTCGATCTGGTCGATGGTGGCAGTCACGGTTGGGTTGGGGCGCAGAAAAGCCGTGATCTCATCGGCCCGGGATTCGTCGATGCCGATCCGCGCCGCCTGCAAGGTCGGATTGGCCGCTTCGAACCGGTCGCGGATCTGCTGCCAGGTGTACGGGCTCTGTGCGCGAGCGGACTGGAGCAGGCAAGCTCCCAGGAGAATCGCAAGACCGAGCCGCCCGATAACTCGTAGCGGAGAACGGCGAGGGCGGCGCCACGCGCCGGCGTACAGTGCGGCGCCGGTCATCGCGACCAGTGCGAGCAAGGCCGAGCGAAGCCACCAAGGCGCGGCGATTTTGCCCGGCCTCGGATCGGTAGACGCCGCGAGCAGCAGCAGCGCCGCGACGACGAGCACGAGCACAGCAGCCATGAGCCTCACATTCGGAAGCTTCACCATGTTCCCGTTCCTCCGGCTTATACGCTTCTGAGACATCCACACTGTCTCCCTCTGCGCCTTCCCGTCACACAAGGGCCACGAGAGCCTCTCCAGCCCTGGAGGGCAGATCAACCCCTCTTTCTAGTGTATGAGGCCGGAGCGGTCCGGAGCCAGTTGGGTCCCGCGGAGGCAATGGATCTTTTGTCTAGATCTTTCGGCCCGTGTACCGACGCCGGTGCTACCTGCTCTCAAGCGCGACCAGCGCCGCCCCCAGGCAAAGAACGATTCCGAAGGCACGAAACCACAGCAGAAATGAGGCCCTGTGCTGGGGCGCCAGATTCTTAAGTCTTTCCGATCCCCAGATCTGAGCCGCCCGGGCCGGCTCGACCGCAACAAACGCTCCCAGCGCTACGCCAACGGCGCTTACGAATAGAGCCACTGCGTTTTCCATGCAAGTGCCTTTGCTGCCTCTGGTCTTAGACGCTCACCGTTTCGGCCTCCGGGAGTACATCACCGTCCCGGGCCATCCACACGTACAGGGTCGGAAGCAGAACGATACTCAGGAATAAGTCCGAGATCAGGCCGCCGACGATCACGATCGCAAATGGCCGCTGAGAGTCGGAACCGATCGCGTGCGACAGAGCGGCGGGTAGTAAGCCCAGCGTCGCCACCAGCATGGTCATCATGATGGGCCGAAGCCGCAGGACCGCACCCTCCACGGCCGCATCCGCGACCGAATGACCCCGCGCGCGGAGTTGATTGATGTATTCGAGCATGATCACCCCGGTTTGGACCGAGACGCCGAAGAGCGCCAGGAATCCGACTCCCGAGGAGACGCTGAAATTCGTGCCCGTGACCAGCAGCGCGAGCAAGCCGCCGATTGGCGCCAGCATCAAATTGACCAGAACCAACAACAACGCCCATTTGAAAGAGCGGAACATCGTGTACTGGATGATGAAGATGAGCAAAACGGTAAGCGGCACGATGACGAGCAGCCGCGCTTGCGCGCGCTTCTGGCTCTCGTACTCGCCCTCCCAGTCGATGTGGTAGCCACGCGGCATTTGGACTTGCGCGTTTACTTTCCTTATCGACTCTTCGACGGCGCCGCCCAGGTCGCGGCCGCGCACGCTATACTTGACCGCGATATACCTCTGGTTTCCTTCGCGGTAGATCTCGGAAGCGCCGTCGCGCTCCTCGACTTTCGAGAGCTGCGCGAGCGAAACCCGTTCGCCGGTGGGCGACAGTAAACGAATACTCTCGATCGCTTCCTTCCTGTCCCGATACTGCGGCAGATAGCGCAGGACCAGGTCGTAGCGCGCCTCGCCTTGCAAGACTTGAGTAAGGGCGTTGCCGCCGACCGCCGTTTGGATCGCATCCTGTACATCGGCCACGTTGATCTGGTAACGGGCAGCCTGCCAGCGATCGACCGTCACATTCAGATTCGGTTGGCCCAGGACTCGAAAGACACCGAGGTCCTGAATTCCCTTCACCCCGCCCATGATATTGGCGACCTGATCGGCCTTTTGCTCGAGAACCGCCAGGTCGTCTCCATAGATTTTGGTGGCAAGTTGTCCCTTGACTCCGCTGACGGCTTCTTCCATGTTGTCGGCAATGGGCTGAGAGAAGTTCCAGATCACGCCCGGGATCTTGGCCAGTTCCCGGCTCATGGCGGCGATGACTTCGTCCTTGTCTTGGTGCAAAGCCGGCCGCCACTGTTCCTTGGGCTTCAGGCCGACGTAGTACTCCGTGTTGAAAAAGCCGGTAGTGTCCGTTCCGTCGTCGGGACGTCCCACCTGGCTGGTGCACTCAGTGGCCTCGGGAAAAGAGCACAACAGAAGCCGCGCTTGATTCGCGAGCCGGATGCCTTCGCCTGGCCCAGTGCTCGGCGCGAGAGTACCACGGACCCATAGAGAACCCTCATCCAGGTGAGGCAGGAACTCCGAGCCGATCACGCCGCTGACCGTGAGGTAGATCGCAAGGACAAGGCTGGCGACGCCACCGGCAACAGTGAGCCAGCGCAGGCGGATGGCCCATCTCAGGGTGCTCCGGTATCTGCCAGTCAGCCATGTCATAACCGGGTTGTGCCACTCGCGTGTCCCCTTAGCGAAGAAGAAACTGGAGAGCACGGGCGCCACCAGAATGGAGAACAGAAGCGCGCCCAGCAGAGCGAATGCCACGGTCCAGGCCATGGGCTTGAACAGCCGGCCTTCGACGCGCTGGAGCGTGAAGATGGGCAGGTAGGCCGTGATAATAATCGCGATGGCGTAAAACACCGGCCGCTGCACTTCGTGCGCCGCCTCGAAGATCTTCTCTTTCGGGGACCGGCTGTCGTCCCCCCTGCGGCTGAGGTGACGCACGATGTTCTCGACCATCACCACGGCTCCATCCACGACCATTCCGAAATCCAGGGCGCCCAGAGAGAGCAGGTTCGCAGGAATGCCCTTGAGCTTCAAACAAGTGGCGGCGAACAGAAGCGAGAACGGGATGGTCAGAGCGACGATGATGGCTCCGCGAGCGTTCCCGAGAAACAGCAGGAGAACGAGCACGACGAGAATGATGCCTTCGGTGAGATTGTGGAGGACGGTCTTCGTGGTATGCTGCACCAGTTCGCTGCGGTCGATGAAGGGGACGATTTTCACTCCCCGCGGCAGGATATGGTCGTTCAGCTCCGCCACTTTGGCGTGGAGTCCCCGGAGAGCCACTTCCGCATCCGCGCCTTTGCGCATGGGCACCCAGGCCGAAACGACATCATCGTTGTCGACGATCTTGCCGTCCTCGTGGCGGATCGCGCGCGCGAACTGACCTAAACGGATCTTGGGGCCTTGCGCGACGACGGCGATATCCTTCACGCGAAGCGGAGTGCCGCTCTTCGTCATTAAGACCGTGTTTTCGATATCGTGCACGTTCCTGACGAGCCCTACTTCCCGCACGTTGATTTGTTGCAGGCCGGCTTCGAGGAAGCTGCCGCCGGCGTTGACATTGTTATTGGCGAGCTGTTGCTCGGCTTGGGCGAGACTCAGCCCGTAAGCGATCAGCTTGTTGGGATCGATACGCACCTGGTACTCGCGGGTCGGTCCGCCAAACGTGGCGACATCGACGATATCCGGAACGGACTTCAGGTTCTTCTCGACCACCCAGTCTTCGATCGACTTCAACTCCATCACGTCGTACTGGGGATTGCTGCTGTGAAGCGTGAAGAAGTAGATCTGGCCGACCGGGCTCCAATCGGTTCCCATCTGTGGCGTCACGCCCGGCGGCAAGGCAACCTGCGAAAGACGCTCGAGAACCCTCTCGCGGTTCCAGTCGTTTTCCGTGTTGTCATCGAAGATCAGCTTCAGGTCGGAGAGCCCAAAGATGGAGAACGAGCGCAGATGGGCCACCCCGGGGACGCCGTTCATCACGGCTTCGAGCGGTATGGTTACCTGCTGTTCGATTTGCTCCGCCGAGATTCCCGGCCACTGCGTGATGATCTCGACATAGTTATTCGCGACGTCCGGATATGCTTCGACGGGAAGCTGGTGAAACGAAATCGCGCCCCAGACAAACAGGAGCAGCGCGATCGCCAAGACGAGGAACCGGTTATTGAGGGCGAAATCGACAAGTCGCCGAATCATCTATTGCTCCACGGTGTCTTGCAGGACGAGGGCATTCGCGACCACGTGGGCGCCCGGCTGGATGCCCGAATCGACTTCCTGCAAATTCCCGGGAAGCATGTTACCGGCAGTCACTTCGACGCGGCGGAATCGCCCGTCTTGGACCGGCGTATAGACCCAGTCGCGGTCGTGCAGGTGCAGGACCGCGGTAGAGGGCACGGTCGCGTGCTTCTCCTTGGCCGCTCCGTGGAAGGTCGCGGTCACGAACATCCCGAAGCGCATGAGCCCAGGATTCTCGACTTCCAGGCGCACCTTGGCTGTTCGAAGGTTGGGGTCCATGATCTGACCGATGTTGCCGATCCGTCCCCTCAGCGTGCGGTCTGGATAGGCATTGAGGTGAATGTCGGCGTACTCGCCAAGATGGACCTGCGCCAGGTCGTTTTCGTAAACGTCGCAGACAATCCAGACGTGTGACACGTCGGAAATTGTGAACGGGTTCGGCGCCGTCAGCGCCTGCACGCCCGACGCGTTCGTGATTTGCTGGTCGGTAATCACGCCCGAAACTGGGGCGTGGACCTCGACGATTCCGGTCGGATGGTTGGGATCGGCTCCCAGCAAACGGAGGTGTTCGGTGGCGGTTACCAGATCGACCTGGGCGTTGTCCTCGGTGTTCTGCGCTACCTCGACGGCGCTCGTGGGAATGGCGCCGCGGTTGAGCAGCACCTGGGCGCGATCCAGTTGGAGCTTGGCCAGTTGCTCATTTCGAACCGCTTTTTGATAGTCGGAGAACGCACCTGCGATGTCGGTGCTCCTGACCTTGAACAGAAGCTGGCCCTTCTTCACCTCGTCGCCCAGACGGGCATCGATGTCCACGACGCGACCCGAGGCGAGCGACGGCACTGGCACCTGCCGCGACACGTCGGGACCGACCACGCCAGTCACGTTCAATTCCGGCGCGGCGAAGTACGCACCGGCCGTCGCCAGTGGAAACTGCTCCGGATGGTCCACCTTGAAGTTGCCGGCATCCATGTCCGGTTCGACCGACGCCGGATGCGGCCCGGTATCGCCGTCCTGTGCCGACGCGACTGTGACTTGTCTTCCGCACGAGGCGTTTGAAAGAATTACACACAAACACAGACTCGATTCGAGAAGAAATGTGCGATTCATGGAATCACCTCAAGACGCAACGGACTTGCGTCCCCCCTCGCCTTCCTGTCCTAGAAGCTTCACGGAAGGCGCAGCGATATCTGGCCTTAGTCTATGAGCCCAGAGCGGTCCCGAGCTAGATTCGTTCGGTGATAACGGCGCATCTCTCGTCTAGATCTTTCGAAGGACGCCCGGCTGCCCTGAAGCCGCTCGGCGGGGCACTGCTCATATATCTTTCGGCTGGCTCCTTCGGATCGGAAGAAAGCGGGTCTTTCGCTTGACTGCTTCGCTAAAATAGGTACGAGAGGCACGCGATCCAATCATGCAGACGCCATCGCTCTCGGGTTTCCTGTACGGCAGCCGCTCGGCGTCCTTGGGACGGGCGGCTGTGGCGATTGCGGTGGTTGGGCTGGTGGATTGGCGCTTCGACGTCGAGATCTCGTTCGGCTTCCTGTATCTGTTCCCGATGCTGATGGTGGGCGCCCACCTCACGCGTTGGCAGATCGCGGGGGTGGCGGGGCTGTGCACGGTTCTGAGCGAGGCCTTTGGTTCTTTCCACTGGAACGCGCAGCTCGGCGTGACGCGGTTGATCCTCACGTTTGCCGCGTTCTTTGGCGCCGGCATCTACGTCTTTGAGTCGACCCGGAACCGCCGGCTGGCGGATCAACACCTGGCGGAACTGGAGGAGCAGGCCGAACTGCGCCGCGAAGCGGAGGAACAACTGCGGGTTCTGATCGAAAGCAGTCCGGCGAGCATCTTCACGTTGAATATGGACAGGAAGGTTCTGCTGGCCAACGAGGCCGCGCACAGGCTGGTCGGTGTCGAGCAGGGCAAGCTGGAAGGCCAGGGAATCGCGCGCTACCTGCCTGCGCTGGCCAGCGTGCCGCTCAGCCAGCAAGTGTCGCTCTTTCGAACCACCATGGAGTGCCGGGGCCGGCGCCAGGACGGCGAAGTGTTTCTGGCACAGGTGTGGTTCTCGACGTACAAGACGGTGTCCGGCCCCCGGCTGGCCGCGGTTGTGTTCGACGCGTCCGAGGGACTCCGCGATCGCGAGGAGTTCAGCCTGCAGCAATTGCTGGCCGGTTCGAAGCTCGTCGTGAGCGCGGTGTGCCACGAGATCCGCAACATTTGCGGCGCCATCGCGGTGGTCCACTCCAAGCTGGCGCGCGACGAACGCTTGTCCCGGGACGAGGATTTCGCGGCTCTGGCCGGCCTGGTGGGAGCGTTGGGACGCATGGCGGGCCTGGAGCTTCGGCAAACGGAGCGGCTCAAAGCCGAGAGTATCGACGTGCATTCGGTGCTCGAGGAGTTGCGCATCGTGATCGAGCCGGAGCTGCGCGCCGCGGGGATTCCGATTCGCTGGGAACTGCCCGAGGACACTCCTCCGGTCTGGGCTGAGCGCCAGGCTTTGCTGCAGGCGTTCTTGAACCTCGTGAAGAACAGCCAGCGCGCGATGGAGGGGATGCGCGCAGCGGAACTGATTGTCAGACTTTCCACGGAGGGAGACGGCGTTGTGGTTCGGTTTCTTGACCGGGGACACGGCGTTACGAAACCCGAGCACCTGTTCAAGCCCTTCCAGCAGGGCGCTGCCGCTAGCGGGCTGGGACTGTACTTGTCGAGGGCGTTCGTGCGGGCGTTCCGCGGGGACATACGGCACGAGCCCCAGCCCTCCGGCTGCTGTTTTGCGGTGATTCTGACTCCGGCCGCGGAGCGGGAAGAGGAGACCTGGACAGACGATGACGGCGAGAATCCGGCTGTTGCTGCTGGACGACCACGCACTCTTTCGGGAGAGCCTCAGCCAGCTTCTGGACACTGAGCCCGACTTCCGCATGGTGACGCATTGCGCCACCTGCGAGGAAGCGCTGGAGGCGCTTTCCCGGGAAGTCATCGATCTTGTGCTCCTCGATTACGACCTGGGAGACGCGACCGGTCTCCAATTCATCCGGAGAGCGCGCGAGGCAGGCTACCAGGGCAGAGTCTTTATTGTCACGGCGGGCATGACGGATTCCGATTCCGTCCGGGCGCTGGGACAGGGCGTGTGCGGCATTTTCCTGAAGCACAGCGCTCCGGCACTGCTGAGCGAAGCGATCCGCAAGGTCATGGCCGGCGAAACGTGGATCGACCAACGGTGCATCCGGGCCCTGGTCCAGGCGGTCGAGAAGAGCGGCGAACAGGAGCGGCCCAAACAACTGAGCGGGCGCGAGCGGGAAGTGCTCAAAGGCGTTTTCGAAGGCCTCACCAACAAGGAGATCGCCCAGCAGTTGGACATTTCCGAGGCTTCCGTGAAGTCGGCTCTGCAACAGCTCTTCATGAAAACATCCGTCCGCACCCGCAGCCAGTTGGTGCGAGTCGCCCTGGAAGAATACGGGACGGCGTGGGGCTTGCGGCCGTAATGCCCCTGGAGGGCTTGGGCACCTCCCGGCCAGGTGCGCCGCCCCCAATTCCGACCGCAACGACCCCAGGCGCGTGCGGTGGTAGTCTGCCAGCATGGCGTTGGCGGCGGCGATGGTTTCGACTTCGGCGGCGACGCGGAAGACGTCGCTGCCCGGCACCACCACGTACATCTCGTCGTCGCCGATTTCCGTGTAGACGCGATTTCCTATGCAGCCGTTCGACGCCACCGCACCGCCGGAAGGGCCATGTACGTCGGCCGCGCGAGCAACGGTTGTGCGGCCGCTTGGATCTGGCGGAACGGCTCTGGCAGGCCCGCCGCAGCGAGTGCGGGACAGCGACCTCGGCGGCGGACCAGGCGCTGGCGCTGGTGATGGCCAGACTGGCGCAGTGAATGCGGTTATTCTGAAGGTAACGGGGCGCGTCTACATTGCTTATCGTCGCAGCGTCTTGACTGCGATTTGTGCGCGGCTCCGTTCCATCCGACAAGGACCTGGGTGCCATGACCGCAAGGGAAATCGCCAAGGGCGCATTGGAGTTGGGCAGCTCTGAACGGACCGCCTATCTCGGCCAGGCTTGCGGCGGCGACCAACAGTTACTGGCGGAGGTGCAGGCGATCCTGAGCGCCGACATCGCGGCTCTGGATGGGGCCGAGACGGTCGTCTCCGTTGGTGAGGACACGACGGAGGCCTTCATCGGTCCGTACAGATTACTGCGAAAACTCGGCGAAGGCGGAATGGGCATCGTCTACCACGCGCGTCAGCAGCATCCGATCCGCCGCGACGTGGCGCTGAAGATCATCAAGCCGGGCATGGACAGCAAACAGGTAATCGCCCGGTTCGAGAGCGAGCGGCAGGCGCTGGCCATGATGGATCACCCCAATATCGCCCGCGTCTTCGACGCCGGCGCCACCGACAGGGGCTTGCCCTACTTTGTGATGGAGCTGGTGGAGGGAGTTCCGATCACCGGCTACTGCGATTCCAAGCGGCTCACCCTCAGAGAACGGATCGAGCTCCTCATTCCGGTTTGCCAGGCTATCCAGCATGCGCATCAAAAAGGCATCATTCACCGCGACATCAAGCCATCGAACGTTCTGGTGAAGCAGCAGGAGAATCAGGCAGTACCCAAAGTGATCGATTTCGGTTTGGCGAAAGCTCTGGGCAGTCAAATGAGCGACGCCACGATGATGACCAACCTCGGCGCCGTGGTGGGAACGCTGCAGTACATGAGTCCGGAGCAAGCCGAGATCGGAAGACAGGACATCGACACACGAAGCGATGTTTATTCCCTGGGGGCGCTGCTCTATGAATTACTCACCGCCGCGACGCCGCTCGACACGGAGCGAACGGCGAAGGCGACGTATGTCGAGATCCTCCAGCGCATTCGAGAAGAGGAGCCGAAGCCGCCGAGCACGCGATTGCGAGAATCCGCCGGGCTGAAAGACGTGGCCGCGCTTCGGCAGAGCGATTCGGGCCACCTGCCCAAGCTATTGGATCACGAGCTGGACTGGATCACGATGAAGGCGCTGGAAAAGGAGCGGACCCGGCGCTACGAAACGGCCAACGGCCTGGTGCGCGACTTGCAGCGGTACCTGGCGGGGGAGCCCGTGGAGGCGGCTCCGCCTTCGGCGGCCTATCGGATCGGCAAGCTCGCCCGCAGGTATCGGATCTGGCTGGCGACGGCGGCTGCGTTCGCGGCGGTGTTGATCGGCGGCGTAGTGGTGAGCACCTGGATGGCGGTGAGAGCCAGCCGCGCGGAGGTGCGGGCCCGGCAGGCGGCGGATGAGGCTCGGACGGTCAACGAGTTCTTGCAGAGAGACCTGTTGGCACAAGTCAGCGCGGACAACCAGGCCAGGCCCGGCCAGAAGCCGGACCCGGATCTGAAGGTGCGCACGGCGCTCGACCGGGCCGCCGCCCACGTCGAGGGCGCCTTCCAAAACAAACCGCTGGTCGAAGCTTCCATCCGTCAAACCATCGGAACCGCATACGCGGATCTCGGCTTGTACCAGCAAGCGCAGCCGCATCTGGAAAGAGCGCTGAAGTTGCGCCTGGCGAACCAGGCGGCCGACGATCTCGCAGTGGCGAACGCGAAGGATGCCCTGGCCCATCTGTATGCCGACCAGAGCAACCCCCAGGCTGCCCTGCCACTGGCGCGGGAGATCCTCGACGTCCGACGCCGAAAGCTCGGGCCGGAGCACCCGGAAACACTGGAAGCATTGAACGATATCGGAGCCTTGCTCGACATGGCGGGCCGCACGGCCGAAGCCGAGCCGTTTCTGCGGCAGACGCTCCAGGGCCGAACCCGAGCGCTCGGCCGCCACAACGCGGACACTTTGGAGTCGATGGGAAACCTGGCCGCGCTGCTACAGGACGAGGGGAAAGCTGCCGAGGCGGAGCCGCTGGCGCAGGAGGCGGCCAATGGCTATCGGAAGCTCTTCGGCCCGGATCATCCCAGGACATTGTGGGCGCTCACTCAACTCGGGTCGCTGTACAACTCTCTGGGGAAGTACTCCGAAGCCGAGACGGTGCTTAGGGAGACTCTCGAGAGGAAACTCAGAGTGCTCGGACCGGACCACCCGGACACGGCATTGGCAATGAACGATCTCGGGATGTCGGTCTCCGATCAGAAACGGTATCCCGAAGCCGAGGATCTTTACCTTAGGGCGCAGGCCATTTATCGGAAAGCACTCGCCGCCGGTCAATCCGAGTCACTGGCGCCCACGATGAACCTGGCCTTGCTCTACCAGCAGGAGAAGAGGTACGCGGAAGCCGAAGCCGCTTACGCCGAAGTCATTCGCTTCGAGCGCCAGGTCAGCGGCGAAAGCTCTTCGGGCTTCGACGGCGAGTTGGCGGCGCTCGGCGTGGTGCGTCTGGAGCTTCACAAGTTCGCGGAGGCCGAGCCCGTCCTGAGGGAGTCTCTGGAGCTGCGCAAGAAGAGAGATCCAAACGGATACCGACGTTACAACTCCGAAAGTGCGCTGGGGGCGAGTCTCGCCGGTCAGAGCAAGTATGCGCAAGCGGAGCCCTTTCTGCTGAGCGGTTATGAGGGCATGAAGCAGCTCGGCGACAAACTGCCGGAATCCGGGAAACCGCGGTTCAAGCTCGCCGGAGAGCGTATCGTGCAGCTCTATGAGTCGTGGGGCAAGCCGCAGCAGGCGGCAGAGTGGCGGGCGAAGCTAAGACCGGACCGGATGCCCGGGGAGGCCCGCTAGCCTCGACGTTTCCAGTGCGCTATGCCGAGCGCAACGACTCCAATCGCGCGTGGTGGTACTCCGCCAGCTTGGCGTTGGCGGCGGCGATGGTCTCGACTTCGGCGGCGACGCGGAAGACGTCGCTGCCCGGCACCACCACGTACATCTCGTCGTCGCCGATTTCAGTGTAGACGCGATTCCCTATGCAGCCGTTCGACGCTACCGTGCCGCCGGCGAGCGCCGCTGGAAGGGCCATGCACGTAGGCCGCGCGAGGAGCGGTTGTACGGCGGCCACGCCCGCGCGCAACGCCGCCTCCTGCAACAGCATCATCGAGCGCGGACGGCCGGCAAACAACACCACGTCGGGGTCGAGCGGCGTTTTCGAGAGCGGCGAGTAGACGACCGCGGCCGGAGTGCTCTTCAGGCGCGCGATTCCCGGCACTTCCTCCCAGCGCAGATAGCCGATATCCGCCATCAGGCCCAGCGTCCGATCGAGCTCCGGCTGGCGCTCCGCAGGCAAGGGCATGTTGTGCGTGTAACTGCCGATGGGACAGTTGTAGTGATCCTCCGGCTTGGTGTAGAAGGTCTGGCCTCCGGCCGCGAGCCGCCAGAAGCCGCAGCCGGCCGGCTCCGCGCCGCTGAACGCGGTCACGCCGGACGGCGCGGAGTCGGGAAAAGAGATGGCGATGGGGCGGCGCTCCAGTCCCAGGCGCTCGATGAACAGGTGCTCCAAGGCAGCGTAATCCCGCATGTTCTCCCTCTGTGTATCTGAATTCATTATGCCGCAGCGCGCGGCGTCATACACTGGAGGTTCGATATGAGATCTCCCCTGTTAGTCCTGACCCTGGCGGCGGCGTGCGCCGGCCAGATGCCGAACGTCTCCGGCGAGCGCATCCGCGCCGGCGTGAAGCTTCTGTCGAGCGACCTGTTGGAGGGCCGCGGACCGGGCACGCGCGGCGGGCAGCTCGCCACCGAGTTTCTGGCCACCGAGTTCGCGCTGGCGGGCGCCAAGCCGGCCGGCGACAACGGCACCTACTTCCAGAAAGTCCCGCTGGAGGGCGTCGAGACGCAGCCGGATTCCGAGCTCGCCGCGGTGGGCGGAGGCCGCACCGTTGCGCTGAAGTACCTCGACGATTTCGTGGGCTCGAACGAGCGCCAGAACGCGCGGGAGGAGTTCGACGCCGAGGCGGTGTTTGTGGGCTTCGGAATCGTCGCGCCCGAATACCACTGGGACGACTTCAAGGGCGCCGACGTCCGCGGAAAGATGCTGGTGCTCTTCACCAACGAGCCCGATTCGAACGATCCGAAGTTTTTCGCCGGCCGCGCGCTCACGTACTACGGCCGCTGGACCTACAAGTACGAAGAGGCGCTGCGCCACGGCGCGCTGGGAGTGGTCATCATCCACACCACGCCCACGGCCACCTACGGCTGGAACGTGGTACGGAATTCCTGGGGCCGCGAGCAATCCTACGTCCGCTTGGAAGCGGAAGAGCCGGCGCTGGCCTTCGCGGGTTGGGTCACCGAGGAAGCCGGCGGCCGTATTCTCGCGCTCGCGGGCCACACCGTCGCGGAGTTGCTGGCGGCCGCGAATTCGCGCCAGTTCCGCCCTATTCCGCTGGGCTTCCACCTGCGCGGGCGGCTGACATCGAAGATCCGCGAGGAGGATACGCGGAACGTGGTGGCGATGGTGGCGGGCAGCGACCCCGAGTTGAAGTCGGAAGCCGTCATCTTCAGCGCCCACTGGGACCACTTGGGCATCGGCCCGGCGGTCAACGGCGATTCGATTTACAACGGCGCGGTGGACAACGGGACTGGCTGCGGGATGCTCCTCGAGATGGCGCGCGCCTGGGCGGCGCTCGAGCAGAAGCCCCGGCGGAGCGCGCTGTTCATCGCCTTCACCGCCGAGGAGGCCGGCCTGCGCGGCTCGGAATACTACGCCAGCCATCCCGTTATTCCAACTGGAAAGACCGCGGCGGGCTTTAACTGGGACGCGGTCTATCCTTACGGGCGGACCCGCGACATTGTCGTGACCGGCGCCGAGCGCACCACGCTGTGGCCGCTGGTTCAGGATACGGCCCGGCGCTTCAACTACGTCATCAAGCCCGAAGCCGAGCCCGAGAAGGGCCACTTCTACCGCTCGGACCACTTCTCGCTGGCGCGCGCGGGCGTTCCGTCGTTTTCGATCGGTGAGGGCGACGACGTGATGGGCAAGCCGGCCGGCTACGGTCTGGCCATGATCCACGACTATGACGAGAAGCACTACCACCAGCCCTCGGACGAGTATAAAGACGAGTGGGACTTCTCCGGCCTGGAGCAACTGGTGCGATTCTCGCTCGCGCTGGGCGTGGACACAGCCAACCTGGAAGGGCTGCCGACGTGGAACAAGGGCGACGAGTTCCTGGCGGCGCGGGAGAAGAGCGGGGTGCGGCCGTGACCCGCTTGCGCGGCTGACTCGGTCAGGGCTTGGCCGGCCGGAGTGCGTGCCGCACTCAGCGCCCAGCGGGGACGGTGCTCGATGCGCCCTCCGCCGTGGGCGACCCGATCGCTGCCCGCCCCGAGCGGAGCTGGCGGCATTCGACGATCACTCGCCGGCGCGCGCCCTTGCGCGGTTACGGTGAGTGCTGGGGGCCGCTGCGGACGTCGCAGCGCAGACGGGGGCTGTATAAGACGGGTCGGCGCCCACGGAAGCGGGCAAAGTGGCGCCGCGGCCGGGGACCGCAGCGGGGCCGTTGTCCACGTCCTGGTATCCCTGGAAACTGTAGTTGCGCGAGGCCGTACCCGCCAGCTCGAAGGCCAGCCCGCGGTAGGCTGTGAGATCCGTCAAACCCGCCGGCAGCGGCGCAGTCAGAGAGTTCGCTCCGTCGAAGACGCTGGCCCCCGATGCTCCCCAGGTGACGGGGCCGGAGGCGGTAAGAGTGCAGGCGGAGCCGCCCGACGAGGAGGCGGTCCAGGCAGTCCCAGTGACTGGAACAGCTCCCGTATCCCCGGTCGCACCAGCCGGAAGAAGCCGCAGGTTGCCGATCGTGTAATTGAAGCTGTCGATCAGAGAATCGAATCCAAAAACGATGGCGTCCACCTGAGATAGATCCAGCGGAACCTGCTGCTGGCTCCATCCAGGCTGAGCCAGTTGGGACCAGTCGATTTCCACGCGCCGGGGCCCCGGTAGAGGAGCCAGAGGCGTATAAGCCATGTAGAAGCCGTAGTCGGGAATGATCGAAACGGGCTGGCTCAACATGACGAAGAGCGGGAAGGGTTCTCCCAACTGGGTGGAGCGCCTGGCCCGCCGACCAGTCCGCGCCCACCGCGGTCGCGCCGGGAACGTAACTGATGCCCTGGTGCCCAACGTCAACGAAGGTGTTGTTTTCGACGTCGTTGACGTCCGTTATGTTGACCCCGTTCCACGCCATGCCTTCCGCCAGGTTGTCGTGCAGCCGGAAGTTCCGGCTTCCGGCGTCCAGATAGATCGCGGCTCCCCACCGAGAATGGTTCCCCTGCAAGATGTTGTAGGCGATTTCCGTCCCCTGGCCGTCCATGCTCCAGGAGTTCACGTTCCCGCAGTCCTCCACGAACATGCATGCGTTTTCGACCAGGTTGTTCAGAACGCGGGACTGGGGCGCGAGGACGATACCTTCCCCCTCCGTCCGGCTGACGGTGTTGTTCTGCACCAGGGCCTGGCTGGCGCCGCTGAGATTGATGGCGGCCTCGGCGGTCCAGTTCCAGCCGGAATCCTGCACCGTGACCTGCTGCACGGTGTTGCCGCTTCCCGCGACGTGGATTCCGCTGCGGCCGGCCTGCTGCACGGACCCGCCGTCGATCAGGTTGCCGCTTCCGGAAACGTCCACGCCGCCCAGGTACTGCGGCGAGATATCGTAGCCGTCGAAGGTGCGGACCCAGTTGGGCGCCCACAGGGAGAAGTCCTGCAAGGTGCAGTTGGTGCTGTTCTGGAGGTTGAACCAGCCGCCCCGCGCGGCGAGGCCCTTGACGGTAACGTAAGACTGCCCGCTGAGATCGAGTACGGCGGGGGCGATCCCGGCCTCCACGCGGCCCTCGGGGGATGCCCCGTCGGGCATCCAGACGTAAAGCCGCTGCTGCGCGGGGTCCCACCACCACTCGCCGGGCGCATCGAGCAGGTTCAGCTTTCCAAACACGAAGAAGTGGCTCCCCCGGCGCGGGACCAGTTCGGTCATGGCGTCGATGGGTGAAGAAAAGGTCAGCGTGCCGGAAGCCCTGTCGTGCGAGGCCACCTGCCGGTCGTAGGCGACCCAGGCCTGCCCGGCCATCACCCGGACCCAGGCGCCGGTGAGGTCCACGTTGGGGAGCGTGGAGTAGGTGACGTAGTTCTGATTGCCGGAGTCGGCCAGGGCGTAGGTCATGTTCGCAAAGTCCTCGATGGCGGTGTTCGGCCAGCGGGCCTCGTTGAGCAAATGCCCAGCGCCGAAGACCTGCGTGGGCTGGCTGGGCCAGGCAGCCGTGTAGATCGCGCCCGCATAGACGGTCCAGGGTCCGGCGACGACCGTTGCCCCAATGAGGTTCGGGCATTCGCCGGGGTAGGCCTGGATCGTGATCGGGGCCGCGGCGGTTCCCGACTGGCGCACTGAAACGGTCTCGTGATAGTCCCCGGCGCGGATGTTCAGCGTGTCCCCGGCCATCAGCCGTCCCACCGCAAATTGAATCGTGGCGAAGGGCTGGGCCTCGGTTCCAGGCCAAGCGTCATTGCCCGATGGCGCAACGTAGTAAGAGGCGGCCTGGTGCGGCGTGATGGTGTAGATTGCCGCCGACACAGCGCTGTTGGTATAGCCGCTGGCTGTAGCGATCGCCTGAATGGTCGTCGTGGACGCGACCCCGATCGGTCCGGAGTACTGCGCGGATGACGCTGTGGGCGCGCTGCCGTCCGTTGTGTAGTGGATCGCCGCTCCAGAGGTGGCGTCGGTGATCGTCACCGTTTGTGGGGACGTGTAGGTTCCGGCACCAGGGGCCAATTGAGGAGCCGCAGCAGCCTGCTGTTGGGCAGGCGGCGACGACCTACCGCCGCAGCCGCTGGCGAACGAAAGAACCAGCGCGGCCATTGAAACGAGAATGCCCCGGTTTCTCATGAGCGGAGGACCAATCCAGAGTTTACATCTTCGTTGTCGGCCACAAGAGGATTATACTCACCATAGCCTCATTGGACCCGGGCGCCCGCTTTCGGCCTTCGGCCCTCACCGCTCCAGCCAACCTGGAAGGGCTGCCGATGTGGAACAAGGGCGACGAGTTTGTGGCGGTGCGGGAGAAGAGCGGGGTGAAGTGAGGGCCGTGGTGTCCTGAGGCTCCGTGGCTACTAGCCTTGCCTATTCTCGTGCTCCTGCTGCACGTAGCAGCGCCACCACGTCACGATGGCCGTTCGATGACGCCTGCATAAGGGCGGTTTCATCAAAACCCGTAATCTGCACACCGGCTGCGGTCCCCCGCAGCGTCAGCTTGGCGTTCACGTCGGCTTTCGCCGCCAGCAGCAGCTTCACGATTGCTATCTCGCCTCGCGAGGAGGCCGTCATGAGAGGCGTTTGACCGTCTGCGAGACCGAGGAGTGTGCCCCCCCGAGACAATTACCGTTTCTTCGCGCGCGTTTACATCCGCCTTCGCCGCCAGTAGCAACTTTACCACTTCAGTGTCGATAGGCGGTTGGTGCCAGGGGCCTGGCGCTACAGGACCAGCACACGCCCACCCGAGGGCGTTTCCCCCGTTTGGGCTTTTTGCGTTCACATTCGCCTTCGCAGCCAGCAGCAGTTTCACCACTTCGCTGTGGCCGTTCTTGGAGGCGAGCATAAGGGCAGTCATACCGTCCTTCGTCATCGCATTCACATCGGCGCCAGCCGCCAGCAGACGCTTCACTTCTTCCACGTTCCCTGTTTCAGAGGAAGCCGCCAGGCCGGCAGCATCAGGAGTCGCGGCGGAAAGCGACGCGGACAAGATGGTTGAAAGCAGTGTTGCTTGGAGAACGATTCGGGGGATCTTCATGGCACGCTCCTTCCGACCGAGGTCTCCCTTTTTCTGGGCCCCCGGCCGCGATACATTCTACCGGGAACTGACCCAACCTGGAGCGGCTCCCTACCTGGAACAAAGGCATGCGTCCCTGAACCAGCGTATCAGCCACAAATGAACACGAATCGACACGAATAAGAGAAGACTAGGAAGTGCCGCTTGAAGCGTGTTCATTCGCGGCTAAAAAGAGCCTTACGTGATCGTCGCCACGGCCTGCGCTTCGGCCGAGCGGCCTGCGCCCACGGGGCCCAGCTTCTCGGCGGTCTTGAACTTCACCGAGACGCGGTCCAGCGGGAGGCCGAGGGCGCCGGCGAGAGAGGCGCGGATGGCGTCGCGGTAGTCCTTCAGCTTGGGTCGCTCGAGAATCACCGTCGAATCCACATTCACGATCCGGAAGCCACGCTCGGAAGCGAGCGCGACGGCGTGACGGACGAAGGCCAAGCTATCGGCGCCGGCCCAGCGCGGATCGGTGTCCGGAAAATGCATCCCTATGTCGCCCAGCGCCGCGGCGCCGAGGATGGCGTCGGTAATGGCGTGGGAAAGGACGTCTGCGTCGGAGTGGCCCTCGAGACCGAAGTCGCAGGGTATCCGAACGCCGCCCAGAACGAGCGGCCGTCCCGCCACCAGCCGGTGGACGTCCCAGCCGATGCCGGTCCGGAACTCGCTCACGACACTCTGCGCTCGGCCATCTCCTCGGCCAGGAACAGCCGGGCGAGGTCCATGTCGGAGGGCTTGGTGATTTTCAGATTGCGGTCGCTGCCGAGGACCACGCTGACCTCGGCCTGATCGAGGCGTTCGAGCAGGCTGGATTCATCCGTGGCGATGAAGCCATCCTCGCGCGCCTTCTCGAAGGCCTGCTTGAGAAGGGCGTAGCGGAACACCTGCGGGGTCTGCGCCAGGGCCAGTCCCTCGCGCGGGACCGTGCCCCGGACCTTGTTCTTGTGCAGGGTCTTGACCGTGTCCACGGGCACGATGCCGACAATCGCGGCGCCGGTCTGGGCCGCTTCGTGGATGACTTTGTCGATGGTAGCGAGGTCGATGAAAGGCCGCACAGCGTCGTGGACGGCAACCAGGTCAACATCCGGCCCGATCACGGCCAACGCGTTCTCGACGGATTCCTGCCGGGATTCGCCGCCCTGCACCAGGCGCACGGGCTTCGCCAGCGCCTCCTTGGCGAGCAGATCGCCCACCCAGCCCAGGTCGTCGGCGCGCAACGCGACGACAATCTCCTCCACCAGGGTGCTGGCAACGAACTTCCGGATCGTATGCAAAAGGATGGGCGAGCCTTCCAGCAGCATGAACTGCTTGCGGCTCGTCCCGGTCTTCTCGGCAGCATGGCGGCCCATCCGGGTCCCGAGGCCCGCGGCGGGCAAAATCACGGCGACTTTCATAGTGGAGATTTGATTGTATCCCTGATTGGGGCTCGGCGCTGGCGTGTAAGCGAACACATCCGCTCCCTCACGGTCGCGCTTCGGAATCGGTTCCGCACCGAACCGCGCGCGTAAGCAAGCGGCTGGGGCGCCAACAAGAATGCCGTCATGTCTAGCTGGTCGGGGGCACCGAAGCCGCGGCGGGCTGTTCCCGGTGCGGGCGGTCGTGCTTCTCCGAGTGCTGGCCCGCGGGCTGCGGCTTATCGTACACCGCATGGACGCGCTCGTCGAAGCGGCCGAAGATCATCTTCCCCGCGGTGGTCTGCAGCACGCTGGTGACGCTGATATCGATGGTTTTCGAGATCAGCCGCTTGGCGTTGTCCACCACCACCATGGTGCCATCGTCGAGATACGCCACGCCCTGGTTGTATTCCTTGCCTTCCTTGAGAATGAACACGCGCATCACTTCGCCTGGCAGCACGATGGGCTTCAGCGCGTTGGCCAGCTCGTTGATGTTCAGCACCTCGACACCGTGCAGTTGGGCCATTTTGTTCAGGTTGAAATCGTTGGTGACGACCTTGCAGTCGTACACCTTGCCCAACTCGATCAGCTTCATGTCGACGTCGCGGACATTGGGGAAGTCGTCCTCGATGATCTGCACGTTCAGGTGGCCCATCTTCTGAATGCGCTGCAGGATGTCCAGGCCGCGCCGGCCGCGGTTGCGCTTCATCGAGTCGGCCGAGTCCGCCACCAGTTGCAGCTCGCGCAGCACGAACTGCGGAATCACCAGCGTGCCGTCCAGGAAGCCGGTCTCGGCGATATCGGCGATGCGGCCGTCGATGATGACGCTCGTATCCAGGATTTTAAAGGCCTGTTTGCCGGTGGTTTCGCCACCGAAGACGCCGCCAAAGGCCGCCAGGTTGAGCATGTCGCCCTTGTTGCCGCCGATCACCAGACCGATGTAGGTCATCCATAGCAGGACGAGGACCTGGAGGAACGGCAGAAACGCGTTCTGGCCGCCGAGGGCCCAGCCCAACACCATGGCCATCAGGACCGCACCCATGATTCCCATGGTGGATCCGATGGCCGCTCCGATCAGCCGCTTCAGGCTGACCTCTTTCAGCCTCATTTCGAACAGGATTACGCCCAATCCAAGAACCAAGCCCGCAACGCCGCCGAAGACCGGAGCCGGGTGGCCCGGGAGGTCTTTGAAGGGATGAAGAAAGTAACCGGCACATCCCAACAAGACTACGAATAAGCCGCGTAGTATCAGTATGTTGATCATAAGTCTGCCTGTGCCCTTTCAGAAGGGCGAACAACCGCGCGACGCGCGAAACACTACTGGTTGCAGCATAACACGAATTGCCGTTCCGGCCCGCGTTAGTGCGCTAAATCTGAGTGCTTACAATCTCTCCAGGGCTGCCTCGATTTGCGCGCACCGCTGTTCCAGGAAGAATACCTCGGCTTCGCTGAGGTAGTGACGGCGGGAGGGCTTCATCAGGCCGCGTCGAATCTCCGCAAGTGCCTTGCGTGCGTTGTCAATAGAGATCGCGGACCCTTCCGGGCTATGGCGCAGTCTTGCGGAGGCGATGAACGTCATCGCAAGATCAGACTCTACCGGCAAAAAATCGAACCAAGGCGCCATCTCTCGCTCGGTAGCGGATCAGTTTGAATCTCAACTAGTCCCAAGTGACGGTTGAACGCCTCAACGGTTAGGATGGCTTCGCGCAATCGCTCCATTGCCTCACGGTGGAGTTGCATGGATTGCCGCACGGCCAGAGCGCCGTCTGAAGTGTCCGCCACGTCTGCACTGATAGCAGCCAGTTTGTCGCGCTCGGTTCTTGTGCGCTTGAGCTCGGCTGTCGCCTGCTCGACCTGAAGGCGCAACTCGTCCTGGATCTCTTGCTGGGCGCGAAGGTGGCGCGGCGGAACCGTAGATCGCCTTGAATGCCTGTGTTCAAGAACTCTATATCTGTCGGGGCTGGATGTCAACCGTCGCGTGGGCGTTTCACCATGCGGTCGATCGGGTAGCGCCAAGGTTCAGGCGAACTCTACTCCTGCCGTTCCCCGCTCCCGAGGCCGCCACCAGGACAGGCACACAGATTTGGCGCACTACCCGGCCCGCGCTTTCGCGGGCGCAGGGCGGTGGCGCAAGAGACTGGAAAGGACTAACGCGGGCCACTGGCTGGCGAAGGATAGTGCAGCGGGTGCCGGAGGTTATCCCACTGGCCACGGAGGGGTTCGGCTCTGGCCTACAGAGCCTTCGCTAGCTCGGCTGCGAAAGCGCTTTTGGGCGCCTCGGTACCGGGCTTGGGTCTCTTGCCGGTATGACGCTTTTGAGAGCGATCTTCCGGCTTGCCGTTGCCGTAGATTCTCGGCTTCGGCGGTTGTGCAGGATTGGCGCGAAGCAGCTTGCCTTCGAGAGGCGCATGATCAAACCGGCGGATGATCGCCTGCATCTCTTCTTGATTGGGGGCATCGATGAAGGCGAAGCCCTTCGACTCTTGCGTTTCGGGGTTACGGATGACCTTGATCGCGTCGGCGACCAAGCTCTCCGCGCTGAGCCAGGACTGAATATCGTCGGCAGTCACCCAAGCCGGCAGATTGCCGAGAAAGACTGTGAAACTCATTCCTTAGTATTATTCACTCCGTTGGTTGGGAATTGGGGGAGCAACTCGTGGGCGTCCGTCCTTCAACATCGTAGCAGACACCCACCGGAGATGCAATGCACTTCCAGCCGCAATTCGCTCACAGCGCGAGGTTTTTTGCCGGCAGAATTCTGTGAACGAGGTTTCAGTTCCAGTACTGCCACTGGCCGCCCAGCAGCACGTAGGCGGCGAGCGAAGCGTTGGTGACCGCGTGCGCCAGGATGCAGTCGGCCAGGCTCCGCGTGCGAATCATCCACCAGTTGTAGAGGATGCCTGCGGCGAGGCCGACGTCCCAGAAAGTACCGTGCTCGCTGGCAAACAGTACCGCGGTAAACCAGAACGCCTGCGGGGCGTAAGCGCCGAGCGGTATCTTCTCAAAGTCGGGCGAGATCAGCCAACGCATCAGCCAGGCGCGCCAAAAGAGCTCCTCGACCACAGGAATCAGGAGCGCCGCCCCTCCCACGCGGAAGCACACGTACCACGCACTGGTCCGCAGAGCCGGCGCCGGGAGGCCGTTCGCAGACACGCGGGTAAGCGCGTTATCAAACAACCAGGAGTGCCGGTATCCCGGGAACAGCAGATCGGGGGCGATCCAGATGGCGAACACCGCGAGTCCCAGGAGAATGCTGGAAACGGGCCGCGCCGGCCGAAAGGAGATGACTCCGCGGGAGAAGACCAGGAGCGTCGCCAGAACCGCAAGGGTGCGCGACGGATGCGCCAGCGCGGGGCCGATACCCAGGTAAGGCCCCAGCCCCAGCAGAACGATCAACACCGCGAACGGAAGGACGTAGGGCTTCCAGTCCGAGCCGCCGACCGGCGGCCGCTTGGTCTCGACTTCGGACGGGGCGAAAGCCACTATTGTCCTGGGCTTCAGCACACGGAGCGCCGAGCTGAGGTTCGCCGCTCCACGCTGAAGCGCGCTACACTAGCCGATCTTCCCCAGCAGCTCCCTGATCTTCGCGGCTTGGTCCGGCGACGGTTTCCGCTCGAGCGCGATCTTCAGCTCCTTCCTCGCCAACAGCTTGTCTCCGCGCTGGACCAGGGCCATTCCGTAGTGGTAGTGGAAGGTCGCGAAATTGGCGGAGGGAGGGAGTACCGACTCCTTGGCCATCAGATCGCGGAACAGGTCCACCGCGTTCACGGTGAGGTTCTTCTTGATATAGATCCAGCCCAGGGTATCCGCTATGTCCGGGTTGTCGGGAAGCTTCTGGCGGGCCCTCTGGGCGAGCTGCAGCGCCTGGTCGAGGTCGCCCGGCGAGCCGGTTCCCGCCAGCAGATAGGCGAGGTTGTTCAGCGCGATCGGGCTGTCCGGCTGCAGCTTCAAAACCTGTTCGTAGACCGGCCGCGCCTGCGCCCTCTTGCCGATCTGCTCCAGCAGAAGCGCCGACTGGAGATAAGCGTCGGGATCATTGGGGCGCATTTGCTTGGCCTTCTCGAACGTGCGCGCCGCGCCCTCGTAATCGCCCTTCGCCGCCAGCATCTGGCCCAGCCGGACATAAACGTCGCCGGCGTCGGGCCGGGCGGCAATAATGGCCTCGAACTGCTCGATCGCAAGATCCCACTTCTTCGCCTTGACCGCGACGTTGCCCAGGGCGTACTTCAGTTCCAGCCGGGCAGGATACTTGGCCAACTCGCCTTGGAGTAGCTGAATGGCCTTGTCGTGCTGGTCCTGCTGCGTGTAGGTCTCGGCGATCCCCATCAGCGCGCGCAAATCGGCCGGGTGGTCGTGATAGACCTGTCTGAACCTTTGCTCGGCTTCCGGGAAACGCTTCTCCGCGAGGTCCAGGACCCCCAACTGCAGTTGCGCTTCCGCCGAGGTGGGGAACTGGGCGACGGCCTCGGCCAGTTCGGAGCGTGCCTGGGCGCTGTTCCCCATGGCCGCCAAAGCGCTGGTCCGGACCAGTCTCGCAGTCAGATTGCGCGGATCGTAGTCGAGAACCTCCTTGGCCGTCTGGACCGCACTCGCGTATTGCTTGTCGATTATGAACAACTGCGCCAGGGCCAGCCGCGCCGGCACGTACTCGCGGCGGATCTTGAGGGCTTCCTGGAACTGCACGCGCGCCTGTTCGATGAGGTTCTTGGCCAGCAACGCCCGCCCGAGATTGAAACGCAGAACCGGATTCTGGCTGTCCTGCGTAACCGCCGCCTGCAACTCCGTGATCGCCTGCTGGACCTGGCGGGGGTCGCCGGTTTCAATCAGCAGCGAAGAGCGCATGGCCTGGGCCCGCTCGTCCTTGGGGTTCGCCTTCAGAATTTGCTCGAGCAACCGGACCGCTTCGTCCTTCCTGTTCTCGGAGACCAGGACTTGTGCGATCTCCTTCTGGTAGTCCGCCTTGTGCTCGGAGTCCGTGCGGGCGCCTTCCTGGAGTTGCTTCATCGCCTCGTCATAATCGCGAGCGGCCCCGTAGAACCTCGCGACCTGCAGCGGGGCCATAGGATACGCCTTGCGGTTCGAGAGCAGCCGGTCGAGCGTCTGCTGCATCTCGGCATGGCGGTTGAAGCGGTAGTAGTACTGGGCAAGCTGCAAGAGATAGACTGCGTCCTTGGGATTGTTGGCGGCCTTCAACTTCAGAATGGCCTCGGCGTCATCGTTCCGGTTCGCACGCAGGTAGCTCATATACATCACGTCGTATATGGCGATGAAGTCCTTGTGCTTTTCGATGAGAGCCTTCGCCAGTTTCTCGGCCTCGGCGCCCTGGCCGACGGTCTGCAGGGCCTGTACCAGGGGCAGAACGATATCCGGGTCGTAGGGCGTGATCTGATCCGCCAGGCGGAAGTCCTCGACGGCGCCGTGCGCATCGTGTTCGGCGATCAGTTTGAGGTACCCCCGCAGGCGGAGTCCCGCGGCCGACTTGGGGTTATGTTTCAACAGTTCGCTGGAGACGCTGCGAAGCTCGTCCCTGAGGACGGGAGGGCGGCTGTCGTTCATTACGTAAGCCGTGATGACGAGATTGCCCTCTTGTGCGCGCGCATCGGGGTTGGTGAAGTTGGGGTCCGTGTCGGCCGCCCGGCGCATGTCGCGCAACGCGGCGACGGGCTCGCCCAGGCGCAGCTCCGTCAGCCCCGCACGATAGTAGGCCTCGCTGTACCGGGGATCTTTCTTGAGGGCGTTCCGGTACATGATGTAGGCCTCTTTGTACTTGCCCTTTTCGAAGTACCGGTTTCCATTCTGCAAATACTTCTTCTTGACCACTTCGGGATCCCGACTGCACGAGACTCCCGCAAACACGATCAGGGCGACACAAAGAAGGCGGCGCAACATGGAACTCCTCTTGGCTACTTCAGCACAAAGTGGGGCCAGCCGCAATCCTAAAAAACGGCCACGAGACAAGTTCGGCCCGCCCGGGCAGGCGGAACCGCCTGGCCGACGGCATCATCTCAGGGCGGCAAGCAGCTCGCCCGTTTGGCGTAATACGGCCAATCGGGCCTTTTCGGCGTTGGCAGCCGCGTCGTAGAAGGCCACCCACTTGTCCGTCTCGGCCGTGCGGGCCTCGTCGACCTGGCGCAGCGAAGCCCGCCCCTCCTCCATCTGGGCCAGCAGAACGGACACCTGGTCGCGGGCGACGTCCAGGTCCATCTTCGAGATCTCCTTAGCGGTCTCAGCCTGGCGCATGTCCTCGTAGGTCCGGCGCGCGTCGGCGGCGACACGGCTCTGCGCTGCGCGGAGCTGCACGCGGACCTCGGCCGCCTCGGTCCCCGCCTGGGCCACGGCCGCGCTCACGCTCGGCCCGCTGAAGAGCGGCACCTGGAAGGATACCCCTAGCTCGGCGTTGTTCCTCTGAAAGGCGTTGAAATACTTTGCGTAGTTGTTGAATTTCGAGAGCACAGCGTATTGCGCCACCAGGTCCAGCCGCGGCAGGCGCTCGGCCTGCTGGGAGCGCACGTCGAGTTGCTTGGCCAGAAGCTTGGACTCGAGCGATCGGATCTCCTTGCTGGAGGCGAGCGCCGCCTGGATTGCGGCATCCGCGGACTCCGGAACCGCCGGCGCCGTTCGCTCGCCGGGCGCGGGACGCACCTGGTCGCTGGGCTCAAACGCCAGAAGGGTGGCCAGCGAGATCCGGGCAGCCTCCGCATTCGACTCGAGCACTTGGGAGCGGTATCGAGCGCGAGCCAGGTTTAGCTCCGCCTTCTTTACCTCGATGGGCAGCTCCCGGCCTTCGGCGGCGCGGGCGCGAACGGCGTCGAGGACGCGTCCGAGCTCGTCCGCCTCCTGGCGGCTCATCTCGGCGATCCGCGCGGCGCTCTCGGCGTCGAGGAACATTTCGGCGGTCCGATAGACCACCTCTTCCTGCTTGGCATTGGCGTCGATCTCCGCTCCGCGGCGGCTCTCTTTAGCGGCCGCGACGCGCAGGCTTTGAGCGCGGTTGAAGACGCTGCTGATGGCGTTGGCCTGAAAGATCGAGGGCGCCGACCCCTCGATGCTCATGGGGAAACCGTCGCTCAAGGCGGCGCCGCTCCCCACCACGACTCTGGGAACGAAGACGGCGTGGGCCAGCCGCGCGGCCTGGGCGGCCCTCTGCTCTTCCAAACGCGCCAGCACCACGTCGGGGCTCTCTTTGAGCGCCCGCGCCACGGCTTCCCGCATGGTCAGCGTGTGCACTTCGGCCTGGCACATCCCCAGAAAAAAAACGACCAGCAAACCGGATTTCCGCATAGGTACAGCTTAGCGGTTCCAGACGGGGCGGCGGAACCTTGCGCAGGCGCCTATTCTCCGGCCGGCTGCGCGACCGCATCCTGGCGCTGCTCGGCGGCTGCTCGCGCGGCCCACTCGGCGCCGGCCAGGATCACCATGGCGGCTAGGAAGCTCCACAGCACGATGGTGACCGAGTAGCAAAAGGGGCCGTATTCGGCCTGCAGCTTCCTTCGCCACAGGGGCCAGGTCAGCAGGTTGATGTACTTCAGAAGCTCGAGCGCCAGGCCGACGAAGATCGCCGGCGGCAGCACGACCCGGGGCGAGATCTTCGCGTTCGGCAAGCGCCAGTAGATGAGGAACAGCATCAGGATCGACATGGGGACGGCGGCCACTTTAAAGAGGATCACGGCTATGAACCGCGACAACCCAGCCCCGCCGAGCTCCCGCATGTTCATTCCAGTCAGCAGAGAGGAGACCAGGGCTAGCGTGCCGCAGGTGAAGATCAGGCCAAGGCTCACCATCTGATTGCGCACGAAACTGCGGTTCTTCGCGATGCCCCAGGCGCGGTTCAAGGCTACTTCGAGCGGCTCGAACACGCCATTGGCCGTGAACAGCAGAAGGAAAACGGAGGCGATCTGAAGAGTCCTGTGCGGCAGGCCGCTGCTGATGAACACGCCCAGCCGGTCCGGAAAGTAGTCGCGAATCGCGATGTTAATGGCGTCGCCAGCGGTCTTCCAGCCCAGCAATTTGTGGCACACCGAGATCATGACGATCAAGAAGGGAAAGAACGAGAGCAGCACGTTGGCGGCGATGGAGAAGCCGAAGACGTGGACCTCAGTTTCCATCCAGTAGTGGAAGGTATGCGCCAGACGGCGCTTCAGCACGGCCCCGCGGACCTGGGTGGCCAGCCCTGTATCTTGCATAAGGCTTTCAGGGTACCTCTGCGGCGCTGCGACTTGCTTACTCGCGCTTCGGCGCCGGGGGGGCGCCTTGGCGCGACCGGTCGGAGGCCTGTCCAGGCAGGCGGAACCGCCTGCCCCACGGAGAACCGGGCGTGTGGCTTCCGAAGGCTGACGGCTGAAGGCTGCTACTGGCCGGCGGTGGCGCTTCCGCGGTGGGTGCGCTTGGATTCGTACATCAGGCGGTCGGCTTCCTCGACGCTCTCGCGCAGCGGCCGGCCGGCGGTGGTCGTGACACCCCAACTGAAATGAACGGGAAGAGAGCCGTGCTGGCGGATGCGGAAGCTGGCCAGGTGCTCCTCGATCTTGCGCATGCGGCTATCGACCAGCTTGGCCTCGCGCGTGTGGAAGAAGATCACGAACTCGTCGCCGCCCCAGCGGAAGGCCAGATCCGTGTCGCGGATAGAGGCCCGAACGAGCTTGCCGACGCCGTGCAGGATCTCGTCGCCCACCAGGTGGCCGTACTTGTCGTTGATTGACTTAAAGTCGTCCATGTCGCTGACCACCACCAAACCGTCGAACGTGGCCTGCTCCTCCATCCAGTGCGCGAGCGCCGAACGGTTCTTAAGGCCGGTGAGGGGGTCGAGGTCAAGCTGGCCTTCGGCGTCCTTGCGCAGACGACTGAGCTCTTCGTTGAGGGCACGGAGCTGCTGCTTCTGGCTCTCGAGGCGCACGGCGATGATGACGAGCGCCATAGCGAAGGCGATCTGCAGAGGGGCGTAAAGCAGGAAGACGAGGCGATCGGCGCCATTCACGAACCGCATCGCCCCCAAGGAAACCACGCCGCGGGCCACCCACAGCACCACCCACAACGCCACGGTCTTCCGCGTCATGGACTTGCGCAGGTAGAGCAGGACCCCGCAGAACAGAACGGTGGTGACTACCTCAACGACAATCGGAACGAGACCCGTTGACATGACGCTTTATCCGTCAGGAGCGATAGTATACCGCCGAATGGAGGTCGCCGTCCCGGTGGCCTCGTCAACTTCCACGATCACAGAGTGCAATTCTACCTTACCGCGAGCGGCTTCCATGCGCACCGGTATGCCGGTGAGGAAGCGGCGGAGGATAACGTTCTTCTCCACGCCGATGACGGAGTCGTAGGGGCCGGTCATGCCGACATCAGTCTGATAGGCGGTGCCGTGCGGCAGGATGCGGGTGTCGGCCGTAGGGACGTGGGTGTGGGTGCCGAGGACGGCGGAGACCCGGCCGTCCAGATACCAGCCGATGGCCTGCTTCTCGCTGGTGATCTCGGCGTGGAAATCCACCAGGCGCACCTTGACAGCCGGATCGATGGCGTTGAGGATCTCGTCGGCCTTGCGGAACGGGTCGTCGATGGGCAGCATATGGGTGCGGCCCTGGAGGTTAACGACGGCGGCTTCGACGCCATTGCGGCCGCGCCCGATGTGGACGCCGCGGCCGGGCGAGTCGCCGGGGTAGTTGGCCGGGCGGAGGAGGCGCGGCTGGCGGTCCAGGTACTCGGCGGTTTCCCGCTTGTCCCAGATGTGGTTGCCGGTGGTCAGCACGTCGAGGCCGAGCGCGAACAGCTCTTCGGCGATGAGCGGGGTGATGCCGAAGCCTCCGGCGGCGTTCTCGGCGTTGGCGACAGCCAGGTCGATGCGCTCCGAGGAGATGATGTGGGCGAGGTGGTCCGCGATGATGCGGCGGCCTGGGGATGCGAAAATATCCCCTATAAAGAGCAGGTTCATGAAGACGAGAGTCCGGGGAAAAAGGAGCGCCCCGTCGAGCCCGGTCCGGAACCCTTCATTGACCCCTGTCTTGTGAACGGGGCGGGTGTCCCCCGGGCGCCTTCAGGCTTCTCCGCACGTTGCCGCCGGAGCATGCTCACCAGCGCACATTCGAGTCGGACCCCCAATTTGATGGTGTTGGATCAAATTATAGGGAGCCGGCCAACCCTTCGAATACGCTCCAAGAAGATGATAGCAGAAAAGGGCGCTGACGCGCGCCGCTTGTGGCTCGTAGCCCGTGGCCCGTTGATTCTTTGAGGGCTTTCCTAAGCTTCGCCGCCTGGATTTGTTCGGGGAGGAAGCTGGAAAAGCCCGACTGGATCAACGGGCGACGGGCACTTCACCCCAGGCAGTCCGCGATGTCCTTTTCGTGGATGGCGCCTTCGCGGATGACCTTCCAGACGGGCTCGGTGACGTCGATGGTGGTCGAGCCGGGGCCGGCACAGAGGCCGCCGTCGAGGACTAGGTCGAGGCGGCCGTCCATCTGGCCGAAAACCTCAATGCCACTGCGGCAGGTGGGCTTGCCGGAGATGTTGGCGCTGGTGGCGACCAGGGGCTGGCCGAGCCGCTCGAGCAGCTTGGCCGCGATTATGGAGCGGGATTGTCTCAGCGCGAGCCGGCCCGTGTTCCCCGTCACCTTGAGCGGAACGTTGGCGGAGGCCGGAACTATGATGGTCAGCGGGCCCGGCCAGAAGTGGCGCGCCAGGACGTGGAAGCGGGCGGGCATCTCCTTGGACAGATCTTCGGCCATCATGAGATCGCTCACCAGGAGCGGCAGCGAGCGGTGCGGCTCGCGCCCCTTGGCTCGGAAGACCTTGCCGACGGCGTGGAGGCTGAAAGGGTCCGCAACCAGCGAGTAGAGGGCGTCGGTTGGGATGGCGACCACGGCGCCGCCGCGGATGGCGGCGGCGGCCCGGTCCAGCGCCTCCGCGGACGGCTGCTCGGAATCAATCACGATCAAGTCGGTGGCCATGAGGGATTAGCAGTTATTCAGTGTAAGCGAAGGGAGTGCCGGCCCGCTAGAGTTATTTCGGCCCGATAGCCTGGGCGACTTCGATGGCCATCTGGTAGCGGCCAAAGGGCGCGCTCAACTGAACGCCCGCCACCAGGGGGCGGACGCGCCGGACCATCTCCTGGGCCATGGCGATGCCCTCCTGGCGGGCTCTTTCGGCGGTATCGGCGCGGCGCATCCGGTCCATGAACTCCTCCGGGACCGGCACGCGCAGCTCGTTGACCATGAACTCGGCGTTGCGATAGCTGGTGAGCGGCCAGATGCCGGCGACTAGCGGGATGCGGACGTGCTCGATGCGGCGGCAGAACTGCTCGAGCAGGTTCACGTCGAAAACAGGCTGCGTGACGACGTATTCGGCGCCGGCCTGCACCTTCCACTCGAAGCGGCGGATTTCCTCGTCCAGGTTGACGGCGCCGGGATTGGCGCCCACGCCCAGGACCAGGGCGGTCTGGGAGCCGACGGGGTTGCCGCCGAGGTCGAGGCCGTGGTTGAGGTTGTTGACGATGTTGGCGAGACCGATGGCATCCACGTCGAAGACCGCGGTGGCGGCCGGGTAGGCGCCCATGCGAGGCGGATCGCCGGTGATGCAAATCAGGTTGCGGACGCCGGCGGCGTGCGCGCCGAGCAGCTCGGACTGGATGCCGAGGATGTTGCGGTCGCGGCAGCAGAAATGGAGGACGGCTTCGATGCCGGCCTGCTGCTGGATCAACATGCAGGTGATCTGAGCGCTCATGCGCGCGGAGGCGCGCGGGCCGTCGGGGACGTTGATGCAGTCGATGCCGGCGGCGGCGCAGACGCGGGCTCCCTCGATTTCCTGGGAGGCGTCGACGCCCCGGGGCGGCAGAATCTCGACGAAGGAAACGAAGCGCCCGGCAGCGAGCTTGGCGCCAAGCTGCGACTTGGCGGCCAGCGGCACGGCCGGCATGGCCTGCGCGCGGGCGGCGGGCTCCTCCACGGTGACCGCCAGGCCGCGCTGCACCGGCTGGAGCGAGCGCGCCTCGGAGCGGATGAGGCGAATGTGCTCGGGCGTGGTGCCGCAGCATCCGCCGATGATCTTAACCCCCGCCTGAATAAAACGCCGGGCGTATTGGGCCATGTATTCGGGCGAGCAGAGATAGATCTTGCGGCCCTCCACCGTGGCCGGGTGACCGGCGTTCGGCATGGCGGTGAGAGGCTTGTGCGTGTGCGGGGCCATCTTCTCGATGGTTTCGAGCGCCGCTTTGGGCCCGACCGAGCAGTTCAGTCCGATCGCATCGACCGGCCATTCGTCGAGCTTCCGGGTGAAGACCGCAGTTTCGGTGCCATCGGGCATGTTGCCGAAATCGTCGATGGTGACCTGGACGACAATGGCCATGTCCGGGCCGGCGGCTTCGCGGGCGGCGGCGACGGCCTCGCGAAGCTCGTCGATGGCGCCGAATGTTTCGAGAATGAGCAGGTCGACCCCGGCCTCGACCAGAGCGGCGGCATGTTCGCGGAAAGCGGCGCGAGCTTCGGCGAAGGAGGTGTGGCCGAGGGGCTCGATGCGGATGCCGAGGGGGCCGATGGACCCCGCCACAAAGGCCTGGCCGGCGGCAGCTTCGCGGGCGAGGCGCACCCCAGCCTGGTTGATCGCCCCCAGCTTCTCGGCGAAGCCGTAGCCGGCGAGGCGAATGCGGTTGGCGCCGAAGGTGTTGGTCTCGAGGACTTCTGCGCCGGCCTTGACGTACTCTTCGTGCAGTTCCCGGACCATCGCGGGCGCGGAGAGGTTCAGCTCGTCATAGCAGCGGTTGATGAAGACACCCTTGGTGTAGAGCATGGTGCCCATGGCGCCGTCGGCGACGAGCACGCGCTTCGAGAGCTGCTCGCGAAACTCGGCGGCTCGCGAAGGGGCGGGGGTAGCGGAGGTGGTGGTGCGGGGCATTGTTCGGGAAAGTTGTTAGCAATCGTAGCATAATGCGGTAGACGGAACCGAAACGCGGTTCGATGGCGTTCCGATGGCGAGGCCACCGTAGAATCGGACGGGATTGGAGAAGACGAGACCTATGAGACTCAACACGGCGTCCTCGACGGTCGTTGTTGGCGCTTGCCTCCTGTGCGCCGCAGCGAGCCCCGCGCAGCAGGGCGAAAAGCGCACGTGCGACGTGCCTCTGGTGGTAACACGTTTCGATCCGTCGTCGCGGAAGACGGTGATGGTGAAGGACCTGGGCGTCAGCGACCTGGCAGTGCAACTCGGGACTGAATGGCTTTCCGTGGAGAGCGCGACCATCGATGACGGGGCCAAGCGCGTCGCTCTTATCCTCGACGGTGGCGGACGAGTCTCCAAGGAGGAGTGGGAGATGCAGACTGAGTTGGCCGCGAGCTTCGTCGAGCACGGGCGGCGCGGGGACGCCTTTGCTTTGCTTGTGGCGGGATCGCGTAGCGCTCCGGGCCCCTTCGAGCCGGCCAAGAAGGCCGGGAAGCGGCTGCGCAAATTGAAGTCCTCTCGCGGAGCTTCCACTAACTCAAACGGATCCACTTATGATGCTTTGCTTGCCGCAAGCAACTTGCTGACTCCTCCAAGGTTTGGCGATTCGATCTTCCTGTTTGGCCGCGCCGACGACTCGGGCAGCGCGGCCAGTCTGGATCAAGTCCAAGAATTGGTGTTGAAAAACGGCCTGAGATTCTGCGGCTTGAGCTTATCGGCCTCCCTGACGTCGAAGTTATTGGACTTAAGCAGGACGACGGGATGTGTTTTCGAGTTCACATCGCTGAAGGTGCTTTCTATGCCGGCGGTGCAGGGGCCCTTTGGGCCTATTCCACCGCAACTCTCCCTAAGGAAGGCCGCCCTCGGCGAAGCATTTGCCGGCATCGCTGAGCCCTACCGAGTTGGAATCCCGGCGTCGTCGATTCAAGCTCCAATCGATCTGAAGTTCGACGTACCGACCGCCGACGAACGCAAAATCGACGTTCGGGATGCATACTATCCTCACTTCGTGTATCCATGCTCGCCGGCGCGCCCATGATGCCGATGCCCAAACACCTGCGACTAACACTTCGCCGTTGGCGTACGCCGGAGTAGCAGTGCCGCGCCGCCTTTACAGTTTGTGGCTCTCGATGCGGGGGCGGATGGACGGGGGGCTGCCTGGTCAGAGGCTTCCCTAGTCTGTGCTAGACTCCTTCTGAAGTCTCTCGAAATTCAAGCCCGAACGCGCTCGCAGAGGTGAATTAGTGCACGGAGTCCTGGCGCCTGGCACCAGCCGTTCGCGACCTATTCGGCCCTGCCCGCGCAGTCGCGCCGAAATCTTGCAGCTCCACGGTTGGTGCGCGGGATTCATCTTGTGCTGCCTCTTCCCCGTTCTGTCCGGTTGCGGAAGCCACGCGGCAAGCGCAGGCCAGACGGCGACGCTGAGCATCGGCACGGCCAGCCTGGCATTCGGCAATGTGGAGGTCAACACGACGGCGACGCAGTCTGTGACCTTGACCTCGACGGGCACTGCGCCGATAACGATCACCGCGGCAACGCTGACGGGTCCGGGCTTTTCGCTGTTAGGGGCCTCGTTCCCGGTGACGTTGAATCCGGGCCAGATAGCGCCGCTGGAGGTACAGTTCGACCCGGCCGCCGTGGGGTTGGCAACGGGTCAGCTTACCATCGCCAGCAACTCTTCGACCGGCGCCACGGCGGCCATCGGCCTGAGCGGCACCGGCACGCCGGCGCCGATTGGGACCACTTACTTCCTCGCAACGGCCGCGGATGGCGGCAACGACTCCAACGACGGTCTGTCCCCTGGCGCGCCTTGGCTGTCACCCAATCACGCCGTGAACTGTGGCGATGTCATCATTGCAGCAGCGAGTACGTCTTACTCGCCGTGGAACTTCACATACGGGAGCTGGGGAACGGTGACATGCGGCGCCGGGAACAACGTGGCGTGGCTCATCTGCGCGAAGTTCGACGGATGCACGATCAGTGGGGAGAGCGGGTTGCTGATAGATCGTAGCTACTGGGGCGTGCAAGGATGGGAGGTCCACGCGACCGGCACCACGGCCGCGTCCTGCTTTGCGGCCGCGCCGAATTACGCAACTCCGGTGCAGATTCATCACATCGTTTTCGCGAACGATATAGCGAACGGCTGTCAGGGCGGCGGACTTACCAGTTGGAGCCAGGGCACCGCAGGTGTGGATTACCTGGCCATCGTCGGCAACATTGCGTACAACGCGGCGCAGGGCAACGAATACTGCTACAGCGGCATCAGCGTCTATCAACCCGCACAATCCGACTCGCTGCCGGGAACCCACATCTATATCGCTGGAAACTTCTCCTGGGGGAACTTCGAGCCAAGTATATGCTCGGGTGGGCAGCCCACCGATGGCGAAGGAGTCATCCTCGATACCTTCGACGGGAGGAACGGTTTACCGTCTCCGTATCGGGCGCAGGCCGTAGTGGACAATAACATCCTTGTTGCCAATGGCGGGAAGGGGCTGGAGGTCACCTTTAACGATGCCGGAACACCGCCCTTTGCATCGATCTACTTACGCCACAATACAATCTGGGGCAACAACGGAGATACGAACCAGAGCGGCACTTATTGCGGGGAATTGTTCCTCAACTCCGCATTCGACGTCCAGGCGTACCTCAACCTCGCGGCCACCAGCGCAACAGACGGCTGTGGCGCAAATCCAATTTACGCCTATTACGTGGGATCCAGCGCCACGACCACCGACCAAATCTACGACTCCTGGGGATACTCCGCCAGCGGAACCAACGACGCGGCAACCGATAGCGCCGGATTCTCGTACGGGCCAAATAACACCTTCGGGACAAATCCGAGTTTTGCGGACCCGGCCGCTCCGGGCGCGCCAAGCTGCGGAAGCGCAACGAGCGTTCCCAACTGCATGGCGACGGTCATCGCCAATTTCACACCCACGACAGCGGCCGCGGCCGGCTTTGGCTATCAGCTACCAGGCAACACGCAGGTTTCCGACCCGCTCTTCCCGCAATGGCTGTGCAACGTGAATCTCCCATCCGGTTTGGTGACGATGGGATGCCCGGCTGGAACGCCGGAGCCAGGCGGGAAGTGAGGGCGTGATTCCTCGACGGGCGGTCCGGTTTGCCTTTCTCTTCCCCGCCCTCCTCCTGGCCCAACTGACCACCGGTTTCGTCGAGGGCACGCTCCACGCGACCGGCGGCGCCAAGATTCTCATCACGGGAGGCGCTGGGTTCCGGGCCTCCGTCGTCACCGACGCCAGCGGCCGCTTCGCCATCGCCTTGCCCAACGGCCGCTACGAGTTCTCTTTGGATGCCCGCCCGGGCGCGGCCGTCCTCGTGACGCCGCACGAAACAACCAGCCTCGATCTGGTGGTCGACCTGGCGGGCCTCCTGCATGCGCCTCCGGCTCCGCTCGCGCCCACTTACCCGGAGGCGTACAGTCTGCAGGGCGTATTGCTGAGCCGCGAGCCCGCCACCGTGACCGAGCCCCTCGATTTCACCGGCCTCGCGGATAACCGCCTCGCGGTCGAATCGCAGAGCGGAGTCTCCTGGACTCGCGCCCGCTATACGCTCGACGGCATGGACGCCGCCGATTCCTACCAGCCGGGGCGGCCCTCCATCCTGCCCGATGTCGAGGCCCTCGAGGATCCCACGACCGGCAGCGGTCTCGTTCTCAAGGAGCCGCGCGAATCCTGGCATGGCGCGCTCTCGACCGCGGACACCGGCTCTTTTCTCGGCACCACAAATCTCCCCGGCGCGGCCGATCGCGGCCTGGTGCAGCAATCCGAACGCTTCACGTCCTTCACGCGGGACCGCATCGAGGCCGACGGCCCCCTGACGAGCTGGGCGGATCTGATGGCCTCGGCCGCCGGGCAATGGTCCGCGCAAACGGTTCCGCTCGCCGCGCCCGGCGCCGAGCAGCACAGCCGGCTGCTCTTCGAGAACGTGCGCAGCCGCATCCGCGCCGGCAGCCGCGATCAGATCGAGGCGCTGTACAGCGGATCGAGCGTGAATCTGTCGGATTGGGGCCAGCCCGCCGGCTTTGAAGCGCTCGCGGGCGGGCGCATGATGCCGCAGTTTCCTCTGGCGGGCGGCTTCGCCGGCCAGAGCGAGCGAGACCGCTTCGATTTCCTTCAGGTTGGGTGGACGCACGTGCTTTCGCGCGGCATCCTCCAAGTCCGCTACGGTTACTCGGACGCTCATCTCGACACCACAGGCAGCGGCTCCGAGAACAGCATCGAGCTTCTGGGAGGCGCGGTCACCGGCGCACCACCGCTCGCGAACCTCGCCACCCGCACGCGCAACGACGTTGAAGGTGTCCTCGCCGTCGCCACCGCTCGCCACCACATCGCGGCCGGCGGAGGCTCCGAGACGTCCGCGCCGCGCAACCGATTCACCGCGCCATCCGGCACGGATCTGATCACGGCCGCGGGTGCGCCCGCCTTCACCGTCGAATTCGACATGCCCACGGACACGCGGGAGCGTGTGCAGTCTTTCTCCGGCTACGTCTCGGATCGATTCGCCATCACGCCCGCGCTTTGGCTCGACGCCGGTCTCACGGCCGACTTCTCGCGCGGCTCCGTCCCCGCGCGCTCGGACCTGATCGCCTGGAACAGCGTCGCGCCGCGCGCCGGCTTCGCCTGGAGGGTTCCGCATTCCCGCAGCCTGGTCCTGGGCGGCTCGTTCTCCCGCACTTACGCGCCGCTGGCCGGAAGGTACCTCGATTTCGGAGATCCGAACAGTCTGGGCGGAAACGTGTACCTGTATCAAGGCCCGCTGGTCGCGCGCTTCGGTGGCCCGTACTCCTCCATTGACCCGTCCCTCCGCCGGCCCTATTCCGATCAGTTCGACATCGGCGCCCGGATCGCGCCCTTCGCTCGCCTCTCCGCCAGCATTCACCTGTTTCGCAGCGACGAGAAACAGAGGCTGGCCGCCATCAACGTGGGCGTGCCTGCGTCGGCCTTCACGCCGGTCGCGGTCCTCGATCCATACGACAACCAGTCCTTGACCGTCTACCAACAGAACCCCTCCACCTTCGGCCAGGATCGCTATCTGTTGACCAATCCGCCGGGTCTGGGCGAGCAGAACTCAGGATTGGTGGCCGAACTGGCCGATCAGTGGAGGCGGCTGACGTTTCAACTGTCCTTCGTCGCCGAGAAGTCGCACGGCCCCACCAATCCCGGCGACGCGGTATTCGAAAACGATCCCGGCGTTGTGGGAGCGCTGTTCGCCGATCCCAACACCACTATCAACGCCGCAGGCAGGAGTTTCGTGGACCGCGCTTACGTTGCCAAGGCGCAGGTGGTATACCGTCTTCCCGCCGGGATCGAGCTGGCCAGTGTCGCGGACTACCTGGACGGCCTTCCCTTCGCCCGCCAGTTACTCGTCACCGGCCTGGCGCAGGGGCCGATCATGGTTGCCACCACGGTGCGCGGCAGTCCCGATGGCGGCAACCGCGCGCAATATGTCGCCAATTGGAATCTGCGCCTGGGACGCGAATTCGGCCGCTTTGCTGCCGCGATCGACATCCTCAACGTCACGAATGCGGCCCAGCGGCTTCAGGAGAGCGATCTCAGCAGCCCCGCGTTCATTCTGAGATTGCCGGTGGCCATTCAGCCGCCGCGCTTCGCGCGTCTGGAACTCCGCTACGAATTCTGAGCCCGAGGACCGCTTGCTAACGCGCGCGGTTCGGTACTGCGGGGGCTCATGGAAGCCGCAAACTGAGGGCGTAAAAGTCCTGGGTTCCGGCGTCGCGCATCAGCATCGGGGAATCGTCCGGAGCCAGACCCATCCAGCCGCCGGCCAGAAATGGCGCCTGGTGAAAGTTCTTCAGGTCCGCCACGTCCTCGATCCTGCGACCGGGGACCCTGACGCGAAACACCTTGTCCGCTCCGGGCGGGTGACCCAGGAAGAAAACGGCGTCTCCGCTATGCGACCATTGCGGGTAGCCAAGAGACATCTGCGCGAGCTCGGTCCAAGCTCGGGCGCTGACGTCGAAGAGGAACAGCCTGTTCCCGTCATTGGACATGGCGGCAATGCGGCCTCCCGTGGGCGACCAGCGGGGAGACCACAGGCCTTGTGACCCGGGCAGAACGGTGACTTGGCGGGTTCGCAAATCCAGCACGCGGATGGCATTCACCCTGGCGGCGTCCGCTTCGGCCACCGCCTGGCCGCCGAAAACCAGCGAACTTCCGTCGGGCGACCAACTAGGATCGGCCTGGTCGCGTTCCTCCGGTAAGGGCCGCTCGACGGCGCCGCCCTCCGTGCTCACCAGGTACACCTGCCACGGTTTGCCTGGGGTTTGCCCCATGAACGCGATCCGGATTCCATCGGGGGACCAGCGGGGCATGTTCGCCAACAGGGGCGGGTAGGTCAGTTGCAGCCGTTCGCTGCCGTCGGGCCGGCTCCGCCACAAGTTCCCATCCGGATAGCTCACATAAGCGATCCATTGTCCGTCCCTCGAGAAGTCCACGGCCGACGCTTGAATGTCCGCTTGGGCGCCGGGAAAGAAACTGCGGAACTCGCGCGGCTTCGCATCGAACCGTACCAGCTCCCCGCGCGGCTGGATGGTCTGGACGAAAACCTGACCCCCGTCCGTGCCCGGCACGGGAGCCAAAGTGGGAGTGGGCCCGGACGTCAACCGAACGGGCTGGTGGTTCGCTCGCCGCAACAGGCTGCCGCTTTCGCGCATGGCCCAGATATTCGCGATGCCATCGCGGGACGACTGGAACACGAAGTACTTTCCGTCCGGTGTCCAGCTGCCGCAACACTCCGCCGGAGGGGTATTCCAGCCGGCCAGCAGTTGATGGAGACCGCTTCCATCCGGAGCGACTTCCCAGATGGCGGAGCCGCTCTGGCCGTTCACGGTGAAACGCAGCCGGGTTCCATCGGGGGACCAGCGTGGCCAGGAGGCAACACCGGCTAAACTCGCCAGCTTGTGAGGCTCCGTCCCGTCGCCCCTTGCAACGTAGAGGTCCTTGCCCGACGTATACGCCAGTCTGTCCTCGTCCGGAGACCACGAAGCATCGGTGGCCACCACGTTGCCCAATCGCCGCGGCGCGCCGCCCAGAACCGGGAAGGTCAAGGCGGCGCCTCCTTCGGGGACGAAGCTGTTTGTCAATACCAGGAGTTGGGACCGATCCCGCGATATGGCGACGGGAAACAGGTCCGCGGTGGATTGCCGTATCGGGACGATCTCCCCTCCGGCCTTCGCCACCTGGTAGATCTGGCCGGCCTTCGAGAAGTAGATCCTGGCGCCATCGGTTGCAGCGCCTGACTTCACCTGACCGTCCGTGGTGACCTGGAGCGAACCGACCACTTGGGGCGGAGGCAATTCCGGCCGCAGGACATACGCAAACGCAGCCAAGCCCGCCAGCGCGCACGCGCCGAGGCCAAGCCACCTCCGCCGGTGGACGGGCGCCGGCGCGGCGTGGCTCACCGCGGGTGCCGCAGAGGTGGCTTGAATCGCCGTCGTCACTCCGACCGTGCGTCCTGAATCCAGATCCCGCTTCAAGCGCTTCAGATCGCTTCGCAGCTCGGCCGCGCTCTGGGCGCGCAGTTCCCGATCCTTCTCCAGGGCCTTGTGGATGATTTCCTCGAGCCTTGGCGGAAGGGCGGGGTTCAAGCTGGTTACAGGCGCGGGGGTCTCGTGCAGGATGGCGCCAAAAATCACCGCCGGGGTGTTGCCGCCGAACGGCGTTCGGCCCGTGGCCATTTCGTACAGGACCACGCCATAGCTGAATAGATCCGTGCGCGCGTCGAGTTCTTCCCCCCGGGCCTGCTCCGGCGACATGTACGCCACCGTCCCCATCGCCGTGCCGGGACTGGTTTGGACGTCGATTGCCAGCGTGGGCGCGTCTTCCGGAGTCTCCGGCGCCGGCCCGATCGATTTAGCCAGGCCGAAATCCAGGATCTTCGCCTGTCCGCGCGGTGTGATGAAAATGTTCGCGGGCTTGATGTCCCTGTGGATGATCCCCTTCCGATGCGCCGCATCGAGTGCGTCCGCCATCTGGATGGCCAGGCTCAGGAGGTCGTCAATTGCGAAAGGTCCGGCTGCCATCCGCTGCCGGAGCGTCTGGCCTTCCAGATACTCCATCGCAATGAAGGGTCGCCCGCTGGATTCATCCACCTCGTGAATGGTGCAGATGTGCGGATGGTTGAGCGCCGACGCAGCTCGGGCCTCTCGCCGGAAACGGCGCGAGGCCTGATCGTCTTTGGCCAGCTCTTCGGGCAGGAACTTGAGCGCCACCATCCGTCCCAGTTTGGTGTCCTCGGCCTTGTAGACGATCCCCATGCCCCCACTGCCCAGCTTCTCCAGGATGCGATAGTGCGAAACTGTGGTTCCGATCATGTGGCAGTCGTTGTGGAGCGGCCGCCCGTGGGCCGGTCGCACAGGTCCAGGGTACGATTTGCGGGGGATGAATGTCCACGTCTAAACGATGGCAGTAGCGTTTGGGTTGATCCCGAGCCGGTTGGATGATCTCGGTAGGTCACGCGACCAGCACAGCGAAAGCTCGGAGCTGGCATATGCTCTTGTGCGTAGCGAAGTGGTGAGACAAACTGGATAGGCTAGGAGCAGGCAGGATGGCGCAGATTGACACCCACTCCCGGACTGACACGATTGTTGTGCTGGGAATTGCAGCCATGGTGGCTTGTGTCCACCTCCTCACGAACAGTCGCTACGGTTTTCATCGCGATGAGCTCCAGTTTTTGAGCGATGCGCGCCATCTTGACTGGGGATTCGTAGCCTATCCTCCGGTGACGCCATTTCTGGAGCGCGTTGGCCTGGAACTTTTCGGCGTCTCGCTTGTGGGCCTTCGGCTTTTCTCGGTCATCGCGCAGGCATTGGTCATCTTCGTGACCGCGCGGATGGCGCGCGAGCTTGGCGGAGGACGGCTGGCTCAGGTGGCCGCGGCTCTGGCGATTGCGCTGTCGCCTTTGCCTCTGTTTCAGGGGACGGAGTTCCAATACACGAGCTTCGATTATCTGTGGTGGGTCCTGACTGCCTACTTCGTGATTCGCCTGTTGAAGACGGAGAATCCGCGCTGGTGGCTGGCGATCGGAGCGACGGTGGGCCTGGGCCTCCTGACCAAGTACTCGATCGCGTTCTTCATCGCCGGGATCCTGGGTGGGCTTCTAATGACCCGCGCACGCCGCTTTCTCGGAAGCGCCTGGTTCTGGGGTGGAATCGCACTCGCACTCGCGATCTTTCTGCCGAACCTGGTGTGGCAGGCGAGCCATGGATTCATCTCGCTGCACTTTCTACGGCACATTCACACCCGCGACGTGGGCGAGGGGCGAGCGAATGGATTCCTGCTCTCTCAGTTCCTGGCCTGCACGAACTTGTTTGCGGCGCCGCTATGGATCGCCGGCTTGCTGTGCTTTTTGCGCGACCGGCGCTACCGTTTGCTCGCGTGGATGTATTTGATCCCGCTGGCGCTCTTTTGGGCTGGGAAGGGACGCGGCTATTACCTGGGAGCGGCCTACCCGATGCTGGTGGCGATGGGCGCGGCCGCAGGTGAGCGCTGGGCCACGTCCCTGCGGCCGCGGCTTCGGTGGACCGCAAAAGCTGCCATGTTCGGCGGCCTGGCAGCGTACGGACTGCTATGCTGCGCACTGATTCTGCCGCTGGCGTCCGGCGGTTGGCTCAGGGATTTCGCGCTCCAGCACAATGGCGATCTGCGCGAGGAGATCGGCTGGGACGAGATAGTCAAGACGGTCGCTGGTATTCGGGATTCATTGCCTCCGGAGCAGCGAACGAATGTGCGGGTATTGGCGGGCAACTATGGCGAGCAGGGGGCAATCGAGATCCTGGGCCCGGTTTACCATCTGCCACCGCCCATCAGCGGAACCAACTCGGCGTGGCTGCGCGGCTATCCCGTGCCGCCCCCATCGACACTGATTGTGCTCGGTTTCTCGCGTAAAAGCGCGGAGAGAGCGTTTACCGGTTGCCGCGTGGCCGGGCACATCGACAATCCCTACGGCGTCCAGAACGAAGAGAGCCGGGAGCATCCGGACATCTTTGTGTGCGGCGCCCCGCGCTTGTCCTGGCCTGAATTCTGGACAAAACTTCAGAACTTTGGATAACGTTTTGGGACCGCGACTGTCACGCCGTGCAAAAACGCAGGAGCCAAGTTGCTGATTCTCGGGCCTGCGCGGATATCCGAACACTTTTGCGACCGCCACCGGGGCAATTTCGGGGTATGATTGCTTTGGTGCCCCTGCGTTGCTGCGCAGTGGCAGCCGGTTGGACCCAGATGACCCTTGAAGAAATCGCGACCGCGCGCAAGACGCTCGCCAACTTCAGCTGTCTTATGTGCGGATACACGGGGCCGTTGGCCTATGGCGCCGACGGCGTTCCTCAGTGCCAGTCCTGCCAGAGTGGGAGCTTCGCCTACCTGCTGCCGAACTGCCCGGAATGCGGGGCTGAGATCGGATGCTGCGGTCCTCAGACAGAGACCCTCAGCTTCACTTGCCCGCGCTGTGCGAGGAGTTGGACGGAAGCGTAACGGCTGCGGCTCAGAACCCACCCCTTCTCCCCTCTCGTTTCCGTGTAGGCTGGCGGATAAAGGGGGTTCACATGTCAACCAGCCGTATTGTCCTCGCCGGCGTCCTGGGCGGGATTGCCATGTTTGCGTGGATGTCTGTGGCGCACATGGTTCTGCCGCTCGGTAGCACGGGCATCGGCGAAATCAACAGAAACGAGCCTGCTCTGCTGGCCGAGATGCATAACGCGCTAGGAGAATACTCGGGCTTGTATATGTTTCCGTCGTTCGGATCGAAGCCGGGCGACCGAAGCGCCGCGCCATGAAGGACTACGAACAGAAACTCGCCGGCAACCCCTCGGGCCTTTTGATCTACCATCCGCCGGGAGGGAAAGCGATGACACCGGGACGGCTCGTCACGGAGTTCCTGGCCGAATTGATCGAGGCTCTGCTGGCCGTCTTCCTGCTGGCGCAGACGCGCCTGGCGGGCTACGCCGCGCGGGTGGGCTTCGTCGCGGCGCTGGGAATCCTGGCGGCGCTGCCGACGAACATCTCCTATTGGAACTGGTATGGCTTCCCGGGCAGTTACACGGGCGCCTACATGGCGTCGCAGATCCTCGGCTTCCTGGTGGTGGGCCTGGCGGCGACCGCTGTGATGCCGCGGACCGCGGCGGCATAGGAGGACAACATGATCACTCTGTTCCTCGCACTTGCCCTGGGCGGCGCGGTCCCCGACCAACTGGAGGGAGTCTGGCAGGGGTATGACGGGGAGTGGGGCCACGTGTCCCGGCAACTGATTGCCCTGGCCGAGGCGACGCCTCCGGAGAAATTCGCGTGGCGCCCGGCCCCTGGCGTGCGCTCGGTGAGCGAAGTCTACATGCACATCGCGATCGCGAATTTCTACTTACTGAGCGTCACGGGATCTCCCATGCCCGCGGAGTTGAACCCGGCCATGGAGAAGAGCGTGACCGCCAAGGTGGAGGTGATCGCCTGGCTGAAGCGTTCCATCGAGGCCGTGCAGGCGGTCCACGCGGCCGAGACTCCGGACGGCCTTCAGCGCAAGGTCAAGATCGCCGGCAGAGGCGCTACCGCAGACGGCGTGTACCTGCGCATCATCATCCACGCCAACGAGCATATGGGGCAGTTGATCGCCTATGCGCGCATGAACGGGCTCGTGCCGCCGTGGTCGAAGACGTCGGGGGATTAGCGGCGGTCACGCCGGCTGCGTCCGCAGTTTGCGCCACAGCATGTGAGCCAGGGCCGCCAGTACCACTACCAGCCCGATCACGATAAGCGGCGCGAGCCACTCCGCCGCGATCTCGTCGCCGAACCCGTCCTCCCCGGGTGTTGCCCGGAAGCGGCACCGGTAGTACGCCACGAACGCGAGGGTCAACATCGGAATCGAAGTTCGAAGGATCTTTGAATCGCGGGGCGGCGGACGAACGGACGAGTCGTTCTGGGCCGGCAGCAGCAGGCCTTCTACCCGGAAGGGCAAGAACACCAGGGCCGCGTAGAACAGCCAGTCCGCCACGAACTTCGCTACCGTAGCTCCGTTGCGGTCATCCAAGAGTCGACCCAGGAACTCGCCGGCTATCGCGATACCCGACACAAACCCTCGGACCGGCGGTGGCGAGCCGTAGTCGGGCCAAACCGGGAATACCGCCGCCAGCACGGCAAGCATCGCGCCCACGCCAAGGGCCACGCGCAATTCCCAACGCAGAGTCGGCTCCATGAACGGGATCTTCCTTGATCTTAGCCCAAGCCACTGACCGACGACGCCGACCGACGCCAATGCCAAAACGGACCCGAATCGGGTTAACATGTAAGGCGAGCCGAACTCCAACCCAGGAGACGGGGGACCCAAGTCGTTCGGGGCGCAGCCCGGTGAACCGCATCGGACGGAGTACTTTCAAGCTCTAGCCCGGCAGCTAACCTCGGAGGCCAATTTGAGAGGCAGCGCCCTTTGGGCAGGGGCCGAAGGAACGGCTTTTAGTGGAGCTACCCTCTAGATCCAGCACAACCAAAGTTGTCGTCGCCACGACGGTCATGCTCTCCTTCATCAGTTTCTGGAGAGCGGCCGCCATCGTCCTTTGCGATCTCGGCTCGTCGGCGTTTTATGTGGGCGGCATTGCGGAGACCGCCATCGGGAAGTCGGCGCCCTGGTTCGTCTTCGCCATCATGCTGTTCTCCTACGCGGTGCGCGCCGTGTACATCGAGAGCTGCAGCATGTTCGTGCGCGGCGGCGTGTATCGCGTCGTGCACGAGGCCATGGGCCCCGGCCTGGCCAAGTTCTCGGTCTCGGCGCTGCTGTTCGATTACGTCCTGACCGGGCCCATCAGCGGCGTTTCGGCCGGCCTGTACCTGGCGGGGATTCTCAACGAGACGGCGGCCTACCTGGGCCACCCCGACGTGCACGTCCATCCGGCGTATTTTGCCGCCACCTTCGCGATCCTGGCGACGCTGTACTTCTGGCGCAAGAACATCATCGGGATGCACGAATCGAGCCAGAAGGCGCTACTCATCATGCAGCTCACCACGATCATGGTGGTGGTCCTGATCGTGTGGTGTCTGGCCACGATTTTCCTGCGCGGCTCCCAGCCCGTGCCGTTGCCCACAGCGGCCAACATCCACTATGGGCCGGACGCGCTCGGCTGGCTTCAGGGAAGCTGGCTGACAAAGCTCACCTGGATCATGGTTCTGGTGGGACTGGGGCACTCGGTGCTGGCGATGAGCGGCGAAGAGACCATGGCGCAGGTGAACCGCGAGATCGCGCATCCCAAGCTCAAGAACCTGGAGCGGGCCGGCTTCGTGATCTTCATCTACTCGATGCTCTTCACGTCGCTGGTCTCGTTCTTCGCCGTGATGCTGATCCCGGATGCGGACCGGGGGCACTTCCTGGACAACCTGATCGGCGGCCTGGCGATGCACCTGGCCGGCCCGCTCGTGGCCAGGCTGCTGTTCCACGCCTTCGTGGTGGTGGTGGGCACCATCATGCTTGCGGGAGCCGTCAATACCGCCATCGTGGGCTCGAATGGCGTGCTCAACCGGGTAGCCGAAGACGGCGTGCTGCCGGACTGGTTCCGCCATCCGCATCGCCGGTTCGGCACCACGAACCGGTTCATCAACCTGATCGTGGGGCTCCAGATTCTGACCATCGTTCTAAGTAGGGGCGACGTGCAGATGCTGGGGGAAGCGTACGCCTTCGGCGTGGTGTGGAGTTTCGCCATGAAGGCGCTCTCGGTGCTGGTGCTGCGCTACAAAATGCCGGAAGCGCGCGAGTGGAAGGTGCCGCTGAATTTCCGCTGGGGCAAGACCGAGATCCCGCTGGGCCTGGGGCTGATCACGCTGGTCCTTTTCGCGATCGCCGTCATCAACATCCTGACCAAGAAGGTCGCCACGATCAGCGGCCTGTCTTTTTCGATCGCCTTCTTCATCGCTTTCGAGGTCTCCGAGCGGATCAACCGCCGCCACCGCCTGGCGCACTCGCAGGAGATCGAGAAATTTCGGCTGGAGACGCCGGACCAGATCACCGCGTCGACTTCCCAGATCCGGCCCGGCAACGTGCTGGTGGCGGTTCGCAACCCCAACCAGCTCGCGCACCTCGATCGCGTGCTGGCCAAGACGGACGAGAGCAAGATCGACATCGTGGTCGCGACCGTTAAGCACACCGGCCAGCCCGGCTTCGGCGAGCACGATTTGACCGCCGACGAAGTCTTCTCCGCCGACATCGCGACCCTTTTCAGCCGGGTGGTGACGCTAGCCGAGAAGGCCGGCAAACACGTCGAGCTGATGGTGGTGCCCGGGCGCGATCCCAACCTCACGCTGGTCGAAACCGCGCAGCGGCTGCGCTCGTCGCTGGTGGTGATGGGCCTCTCGGGCAAGATGACCGCGTCCGAGCAGGCCAAGCTGTTCGGCGATGCCTGGGAAGAGTTGCCGGAGCCGCGGCCGCAGCTTTCGCTCCAGATTTACTGCCAGCCCAGCGGCGAGACGCTGTACTTCAACCTTGGCCCGCACCCGCCGCGCCTGTGGCCGGAGGACCTGGCCCTGCTTCACCGGCTGTGGCTCGAGCTGAGCGAGCGCGGCTGCGGACCGAAGCTGCACCACCGGGACGTGATCCGGGTGGCGCTGCGCCGTCTGGACTCCGAACTGCAGTCCAAGGAAGCCGGGGAAATCCTGGACAGCCTGCGGGAGGAAGTGGCTCACGAAGCGGGAGAGCCCGCGGCGGAGAAAGACGAGTGAGGCCGCCTTCGGCGGCCGCTCGTCGCTCGTGGCTCGTCGCCCGTCGCTTCCACCCGGCGGGCCACGCGGGCTTCGCACCGTGAGGTCCGCTACGGGCGCGTAGCGCCGCGACTCGCGCCCTCAAGGGATCAACGGGCGACGGGCCACGAGCGATGGGCCTCGTCCCAGATCTCCTGCAGACGGCGGATGGCGGTGGCCGGATCGGGCGCCTGGTTCACCGCGCGCAGCACGCAGAAATTCACGGCGCCATGGCGAAGCACGTCCGCCAGGTTGTCCGCGTTTATGCCGCCGATGGCCACAGCCGTGAGCGCCGAACTGCGGATGATACGTCCCATCCGCTCCAGCCCCAAATCCGGATCCGGATGCTCCTTGCTAGGCGTGGGAAACACCGGGCCGACGCCGATGTAATCCGGCGCGCAGTCCCGCGCGCTCAGTTCCTGCTCCTCATTGTGCGTCGAGAGCCCGAAGATTTTGCCCGGCACGGGCCAGCGCCGGCGGGCTTCCGCGATGCTCAAGTCGTCCTGGCCCAGGTGAATGCCGTCGGCGTCCGCTTCGCGGGCGATCTCGACGTCATCGTTGACGATGAAGCGCGTTGGGCTCCCGGCGGTGATGCGGCGAAGGCGGCGCGCCATCGCGAGAACCTCCGTGGGCGGGCGCTTCTTCATGCGCAACTGCAGGTACCGGACGCTCGTTTCGACGGCCGCTTCCGCCGCGCGCTCGTATCCGGCGGCGGGCTCGGTGAGGACTAGATAGAGGCCGAAGACGTCAGGCATGGCTGGCGGTAGACCGCGTCCCAGTTCTTGAAGACCGGCTGGAGGCCCTTGGCGCGCAGCATGGCGCAGAATTCGTCCACTGTGCGGTGGTCGTCGATCTCGAATTGCGGCGAAGACGGCGCGGTCGATTCGGCATAGCCGCCCACCGTGGTTCGGCTCGCCACGCTCATCTTCGAGATGCCTACCCCGGCGATCCCATCGCGGAAGCGCGGACTCTCGCGAGTGGAGAGAACCAGCGTCACGTCGGGCATCGCGATGCGGAATGCAAAGACGATCTGCGCGAGCTGCCTCTCGCTCACCGGGAAATCGGCGGCGTAGTCGCCCGATTGCGGCCGGACGCGCGGAAACGAAATGGCGACGCCGCCGCACCAGAATCGCCGGCGCAGCCAGGCGGCATGGCGAAAGAGGCGAAGGACGTCCTCGAGCGGCTCGCTCAGGCCCAGCAGCACACCCAGCCCGACGGATCGCAGGCCGCCCTCCAGGGCGCGCGCCGGCGCATCCAGGCGCCACCCGTAATCGGCCTTCGGGCCGGATTCGTGGAGCAGCGCGTAACGCGCGGGGTCGTAGGTCTCTTGATAAAGCGTCACGGCCGTGCACCCGGCGGCGGCGAGGCCCTCATATTCCGCTGCGGTCATAGCGAACACCTCGGCGCTGACGTTGTGAAAGCGGGAAGCCGCGCGGGCCACGCCGTCGCGCACGAATTCATAGCCCGCGGAGACGAGGCGGTCGCCGGTCAGCAGCAGGACCTCCTCGATGCCGAGGCGTTTGAGCGCCGCGCTTTCGGAGTCCAGTTCGGCCGGCGTCAGCTTGTGACGTTGGATCCGGCGGTCGCTCGCGAAGCCGCAGTAAGTGCACTTAGTGGGGCAGTAATTGGAGAGATAGAGCGGTGCGTAGAGGGCGATGGTGCGTCCGAAGTGCCGGCGCGTGAGTGCTTGCGCGCGCGCCGCAAGAGCCTCCAACTCCGCGCCGGCGGCGGGAGACAGCAGAATGGCGAACTCGCGGATGCCAGGATCGGCCGCGGCGACGGCCTGCCTCACCATGTCGCGGCCGGCGCGGCGCGCCAGGTTCAGCCACTGGAAGACGTCCAGATCGAGCGGCGTCACGAGCCCTCTCCGGCCAGAAACGCGGTCAGCGGGCTGGTGGCGACGGCCGTTTCACTTCGGGGCATCAGTCCGGCCATGCGCGCCTGGCGTCCGGCCTTAACGGCGGCGGCGAAGGCCTCGGCCATCAGAGCGGGGTCCTCGGCCGCGGCGATGGCGCTGTTGACCAGCACGGCGTCTCCTCCCATCTCCATCACCGCGGCGGCCTCGGAGGGCGCGCGCAGGCCAGCGTCCACGATGACCGGAACGCCGGCGTCGCGGACGATCACCTGGAGCATGGAGAGCGTGGCCAGCCCCTGCCCGCTGCCGATGGCGGAGCCGAGCGGCATCACCGCGGCGCAGCCAACGTCCTCCAGGCGCCGGGCCAGGACCGGGTCCGCGGAGATGTACGGCAAAACGAAGAAGCCCTCTTTGACGAGGCTGACCGCCGCTTCGTAGGTCTCGATGGGGTCGGGCAGCAGGTGATGCGGATTGGGATGGATCTCAAGCTTCACAAACGGGCTGCCGGTGATCTCGCGGCCGAGGAGCGCCGCCCGCACGGCCTCGCGCGCGTTCATGGCGCCGGAGGTGTTGGGCACCAGCGTGATTCCCTCGATGGCAGCTAGCGGCCCGCAAATATCATCGTCGGGCCGCTCGCGGTTGAAGCGCCGCAGGGCGACGGTGACCAATTCGGCTCCCGAGGCGCGAATGGCGGCGAGCATGGTCTCGACGCTCGCAAACTTGCCGGTGCCGAGAAGCAGCCGCGACCGGAAGACGCGGTCACCCAAACGAAGGCCGTCTTCCATCCCTTAGCCCCCCGCCGCCGCCACGATCAGCTCGACCTCATCGCCTTCGGCCAGCCGAACCGATTCCCAGCGGCTGCGCCGCACGACCTCGCCGTTGATCATGAGGGCGGTCATCGCGGGAGCGGCGTGGAACTCCTCGAGCAGTTCTGCGACAGTTCCCTGCCCCTGGTGAAGATGGGGCGCGCCGTTGACGACCAGATTCATCGGAAACCCAGAAGGCCCACTCAGCCTTCTATTGTGGCGGCTGATGGGAGAGAAAAGCAACGCGGGCGCGCGCCGCTTAAGTGACGCGGAACCGGGCCGGTGCACTATAATCTTTGAATCCTCTGATACGGCATCGGCGTTCCGGACTGCGTCCGCATGGGCAAACAGGCCGCGGGCGCGATCGCGAACGGGCAGGGCGCACGCGAGATGTGGAGCTACGCCCTCCACTTCGTGCCGCTTCAGCGTGAGCGCTATGTCAACGAGATCAGCGCTCGGCGCGCTTCGGTATGCCCAGGCGCTGGATGGGCGTATGCACTTCGAGTTCCGCGGCCTTGAAGTCGTCCGGATGCAGGATCAGCGCGGGCGGCAGGCGATCATGTCGCTGGATTCGAAGTGGAGATCAATGGCGCGGTCCCCGCCCTTGGCGGGGCCGACAGTGGCCTCGATGAGCCGGAGCGGGAGGGTCGGCAGGTTGGAGGATTCCTGCTCGCAGGCCTCGGCGGCCGCGACAGGACGGACAAACGCCTGGGGTGCGCCGCTTCCAATTTGCACCATGACGATCGAAAGCGTCTTCTCGACGCCGTCGGCAAACACGACGGCGCTGCTGTCGGGCGCCCAGAAGAACGATTTCGACGGGAAGTAGTGCATCTGATTCGCGGGGAGGAACGGTTGTTCGAAGGGCGTGCCATCTTTCACGGCCGGGTAGACGACGCGGCCGCGCAGGTTCTCGGTATAGGGCGGCCGGTCCGGCGCGGTGTTGCCCGCGGCGTCCTTGGTGAGATCGTAGAGGAGATACTCGTCGGAGAACTCCATCTCCGCCTGTGGCGCGTAAAAGGCGCGAAACAGCAGCCAGTGCCGATCCGGGGAAACGGCCGGTTCGTAAACGTCGAACGAGTCGTCCAGTTTCGCTGAGTTCCTGTCGACGATGGCGATGCTGTAACAGACGCCGTTGAAACCAAAGATCAGCAGCCGCCCCGCCCCGAGGGGACACACTTCGTCGACGCGGCCGGAGGCGAAACGCAGCGCGGCCGGCGCGGGAGAACCGGGCCGGGCGATCATCAAGGTGGATACGCCGAGGTCCGGGTCGGAGAACGCCGCGATGCCGTCGGGCAACGGAATGCTGGCGCCGGGCAGGCCGCATAGACCGGGCTTGTCCTGCGCGATCTGGCCGTTGGCCGGGATAGCGAGCGCCAGCAACGCAGCAGAAACGAAGACGAGATTCATCGGAATTCCCAGAGCGACTCAGCCCTCCATTTTGACGGCTGAAGGGCGGGAAAAGCAATGTGCACTATAATAGGAAACCGGCGGAGCGGCCGGATGATCGCTGCTTTGTGGGAGTCTCAGATGCAGTTCTCGATTCGAACGATCCTTGGAGTGTCATTTTCAATCGCCGCCGTCTTGTCTCAGGCCGGCGGCGGTGCAGCGGGCGCGGGAAGCGACGCGAAGCATTCGGCAATCAGCGGCGGACCGTACGCGCCGGTTGTCTCCGCGCCCAGCCCGGCCGGCGAGAGCGCCAGCTTAGCCCAGGCGGCCGCCGCAGCCGTAGCCCCACCGACCCAGGTCAGCGTCACGGTGGACACTCTCACCGACCGCCACGCGATCAGCCCGTATGTCTACGGCGGGGCCTACCCTAACACCAGCGCCCAGATCGCCGACAGCGGCACCACCGTGGTTCGCTGGGGCGGAAACGCGACTACCAACTACAACTGGCAAACCCAGACCAGCAATTCGGCCAACGATTACTGGTTCAGCGACTATACGTATAGGATCTACAACGGAACCGGCACCCCGGACTCGACAGCATTCATCACGCAAACGATCGCAGCCGGCGCCAACCCGCTGATGACGATGCCCATGGTGGCGTGGGTTTCCAAGGGATCGTCCGCGAACGGCACGGACAACGGGCAGCTCTACAGCTTTGCGGTCAGCAAGTACGGCGCGCAGTGCACCACCCGTCCCGACAATGGCAACGCGGGCAACGGCGTGAAGCCGGACTGCCAGACCGATATCACGGGGAACGATCCTCACGACGCCTACGTGCCGCTTCTGGACACGGCCACTACTCCCTGCCCTGCGACCGCCAGCCCCTGCACGGGCTTCGTGAACCGTCAGGACTGGACCGCGGCGCTGTCTGCCGCCTTCGGCTCGGCGCAGCACTTCTACGACATGGACAACGAAGTGGACATCTGGGGCGGCACGCACCGCGACATGCACCCCAATCCCACCGGCTACGAGGAATGGCGCGACACCTACCTCACCGAAGCGCGCAACCTGAAGACCTGGGACCCGGCGGCGGTGCGCCTGGGTCCGGTGAGCTGCTGCTGGTGGTACTACTGGAACGGCGCGAACGCGAACGACAAGCCCGCTCACGGCAACATCGACCTGCTGCCGTGGTGGCTGAATGAGGTCTACTGGCACGACCAGCTCGACGGCACGCGATCGGTGGACCTGTTCGACATCCACGCCTATCCCGACGGACCCGACACCTCGAACTATACGCAGGCGCAGGACCAGGCCCTCTCGCTGAGCATCTATCGCGACTACTGGGACCCCACGTACGTCAGCCCGACCGGCAGCGACATCAACCAGATCTGGGTTACTTCGATTCAGCCCAATCGCATCGTCCCATTCCGGATTCCACGCATGCGCGCCATGGTGAACATGATCTATCCGGGCACGCCCTTAGCCATCACGGAATGGAGCGCCGCATTCGCCGGCGAGGGGGACTTTTCGACGGCGCTGGCCGATGCGGACGGTTACGGCATCCTGGGCCGCGAAGAGGTGCAACTGGCATCTCGCTGGGAAGCGCCCGTCCCCACCAATCCGAACTACCAGGCGTTGAAGCTGTACCGGAATTATGACGGGAACCACAGCACGTTCGGGACCACCTCCGTCTCGGCCACCCATAACGCCGACCCGGACCTGTTCAGCGTGTACGCGTCTCTGGCTCCGGCGGGCTCCGCGCTCAAAATGGTGGTCATCAACAAAGACCCGGCAAACGCGGCGCAAGTGACGTTTGCGCTGAACCACTTCTCGCCCGGCACGTTCACCAGCTACACTCTGTCGCAGGCTTCCCCAAGCGCGATCGTGGCATCCTCCAGCCAGACCTGGAACGCGACGCAGACGTTCCAGCCCTACACGGCGACGCTGCTGGTCATTAACGGAACCCTTCCCAGCACGCCCGCGGCGGAGTGGGGATTGAACCCGGATGCGATTCAGGTTCCGGCGAACGGCTCGGTCGCGCTCGCTCCCCAGATCGTTTCGGGCTCCGGAAGCGTAACGCTGACCGCCGCTCAGTTCGATTCCAGCTCGGCGTGCGCCACAAGCGGCGGCTCGATGAGCATCACCGCGGCGCAACTGCCGGGCGCGATCGCGGTCAGCCCCGGCAGCGGCCTCGCTGCGGGCTTCTGCCATTTCACCGTCACCGGCCAGGACAGCGCGGGTGTGACGCAAACCCAGGGCGGCTGGATCGTGGTCGGATACACGGCCGCTACCCTGGCCAACACCACGAGTTCCGCCTCCGGCGCGCCGGGCACGCAAGTAACGCTCTCCGTCACGCTGACTCCCGGGGCTGCGATCTCTTCTCCGGTCTGCACGAGCGTAGCCTCGTGCGGGCCGTCGTACGCCGCGGGAGCCTCAGTCCTGTTCAGCGTGGATGCGGGGTCTCTGGCGGGCGGCGTATATCCCGCCGCTCCGGGTCTCCGGCAGATCGCCAAGGCGGGAGCCACTGGCGTCGCCAGCGTGCAACTCACTCTTCCGGCCTCCGCCGGCACGGTACACGTGACCGCCGAGGGTCCCTACGGGCTGGGCCACCCCGTAATCCAGTTTGCCGAAACCGTGCAGGGCTCCGGCACGGCGCCCCAGGCGCCGGTTCTGACTTCGCCGGCTAACGGAGCCACGGACCTTACCATCCCCTTAACGCTGAGTTGGCAGGCGGCGAGCGGGGCTGCCTCTTACAACGTCTACTTCGGCACCACGTCTCCGCCGCCCCTGCTGGGACAGACCACCCTTACGGCCTTCAACCCGGGCGCCTTGACTCTCGGCGCCACATATTACTGGAGCGTAGCCGCCGTAAATAGCGGCGGTTCCACCAGTTCGGCCATTTGGTCGTTCCAGACGACGAGTTCTTCCACCGGCGTAACAGGTCTCGAATTCGTGCCCGTCACGCCCTGCCGCATCGCCGACACGCGCAACGCCGCGGGGCCCTTCGGCGGGCCCACGCCCACCGGCGGCTCCACGCGGTCCTTCGCGATTCCCCAAAGCACCTGTAACATTCCAGCGACGGCCCAGGCCTATTCGCTGAACGTCACGGTGGTGCCGCAGAGCACGCTTGGCTACCTGACGCTGTGGCCCACCGGCCAGACGCAGCCCTTCGTTTCGACCCTGAATTCGCTCCAAGGCGCCGTGGTGGCGAATGCGGCCATCGTGCCCGCAGGAACCGGCGGCGCGGTGAGCGTTTACGTCACCGACACCACCGACGTCATCCTGGATATCAACGGCTACTTCGCCACTCCCGGCGCGAGCTCCTACGCGTTCTATCCCGCGACGCCCTGCCGCGTGGCCGATACGCGCAACGCGACCGGCCCCTTTGGCGGGCCCTCCATGGCCGGCGCCGCAAGCCGGGCCTTCGCGGTGCCGTCCGCCGGTTGCAACATTCCGGCTACAGCGCAGGCTTATGCGCTCAACGTCACCGTGGTGCCCGAAGGCGTGCTGTATTACCTCACGCTGTGGCCGACCGGCGAGTCGCAGCCGCTGGTCTCGACCCTGAATTCGTTCGCAGGCGCGATATTGGCGAATGCGGCCATCGTTCCCGCCGGAACCAACGAATCGGTTTCGGTGTACGTGACCAATCCGACCAACGTCATCCTCGACATCAACGGCTATTTCGGCGCGCCCGGCGGGACCGGCGCGCTCTCGTTCTATCCGGTGACGCCCTGCCGGATCGCGGACACGCGCAACGCCAACGGCCCCTTCGGCGGCCCCATCGTCGCCTCCGGGACGACGCGCTCGTTCACCATCCCGGCCAGCGGCTGCTCCGTCCCCGGCACGGCCGCGGCCTATTCGCTCAACGTGACGGTGGTGCCCGACGGGCCGCTTGCCTATCTGACGACTTGGCCAGCGGGATCGCCGCAACCGGTCGTTTCCACGTTGAACTCCTCTGCCGGGACCGTGGCGGCGAACGCGGCGATCGTTCCGGCGGGCGCGGGCGGCGCGATCAGCGTCTACGCGGACGGTCAGACGCAGGTGATTCTGGATATCAACGGATATTTCGCGCCATAGGGATAGACCTGGGTCGTTTGACACCGCCCTGCCCCATTGGTAAGCTATAGTTTTCAACGCGAAGGAGCGGACCAGTCTGTCCATGAATACCCGATTTCCGTCCGAGAAGGACATTGCGCGCGCCTGGCACGTTTTGGACGCCGAAAACGTCCCCCTGGGACGCCTGGCGAGCCGCGCCGCCATGCTCCTGATGGGCAAGCACAAAGCCATTTTCACCCCGTTTCTCGATACGGGGGACCATGTCATCGTCCTGAACGCCGCCAAGGTGCGGTTAACAGGGCGCAAAGAAGACCAAAAACTCTATCGCCGCCACAGCGGATATCCGGGCGGGCTGGTCGAGGTTGCCGCGCGCAAGGTGCGGGCCACGCGGCCGTCCAAGCTGGTCGAGGAAGCCGTCGCGGGCATGCTGCCCAAGACCAAACTCGGCAAGCACATGATCCGGAAACTGCGGGTTTACGCGGGCGACAAGCATCCGCACCAGGCGCAGAAGCCGGTGGCGATGACCCTGACGAATATTTGAGAGAGGATTCTGAGTGGCAGCTCAAGTTCAACACTTAGGTACGGGCCGGAGGAAGCGATCGGTGGCCCGCGTGTTTTTGCGGCCGGGCAAAGGGCAGATCACGGTCAATAGCCGGTCGTTCGAAGAGTACTTCGTCACCGAAGCGTGCCGTACCGCGGTGCGGCAGCCGTTGCTGGCCACCGAGACGGCCGACCGTTTCGACGTTCTGGTCCTGACGGATGGCGGAGGAATGGTGGGACAGGCCGGCGCATGCAGGCTGGGCATCGCCCGGGCGCTGGTCGAGTTCAACGCGGAGCTGAGGCCCCGGCTGAAGGCGGCCGGGCTGCTGACGCGCGATCCCCGCAAGCACGAGCGCAAGAAGTACGGCCAGAAGGGCGCGCGCAAGCGGTTCCAGTTCTCCAAGCGGTAATGATTGGCGCGAAGGGCAGGTCCATCGCACTTCGCGCGGTGCAGTTCTTTCCCTATCCCCGGCGCAGGCAAATCTCGCTTTGGACCGCGTGCGCCGCGGGGCAACCGGACAATTTGAAGCTTGTCCAACAGGAGGTAGTTTGCCGTCAATTTCGATGAAAGAATTGCTCGAAGCGGGCGTTCACTTCGGGCACCAGACCAAGCGCTGGAATCCGAAGATGAAAGAGTACATCTTCGGCGAACGCAATGGCATTTACATCATCGACCTTCAGAAAACGCTGAAACTCTTCAAAGAGGCCATGCGGTTTGTGGGTGAGATGTCTTCGCAAGGTAAGATCGTTCTGTTTGTGGGGACCAAGCGGCAGGCGCAGGAAGCGATCTCCGAGGAAGCCACCCGCTGCGGAATGTACTACGTCAACCAGCGCTGGCTGGGCGGTCTCCTGACCAACCACATTACCATCCAGAAATCGATCAAGCGGCTCAAGGAACTCGACCTGCTGGCCACCGAGGGCGGCTACGCCGGCCGCTCGAAGAAAGAGATCACACGCCTGGAGCGCGAGCGCAAGCACCTGCAGCAGTACCTGGCGGGCATCAAAGACATGCCGGGGCTGCCCGACTACCTGTGCGTGATCGACTCCAACAAGGAAGAGATCGCCGTGCGTGAAGCGCGCAAGCTGGGGATTCCCGTGGTGGCCGTGGTGGACACCAATTGCGACCCCGACATGGTGGATCTGCCCATTCCGGGCAACGACGACGCGCTGCGCGCCATCCGGCTGTTCTCGAGCAAGATCGCGGACGCCGTGATCGAGGGCAAGGCGCTGGCCACCGAGCAGGAGTTCGCGGCCGAGAAGATCGTCACGGACGAGACGCCGCTCGAGGAAATCCCCGAGTACACGCAGTATGTCGATCCGCGGTATGCCGATCAGCTCATGAGCGAGAGCATCCCGGACGAGGATCTGCCGTCGATGTCGCTGCCGCGCAAGGGGCCGGCGACCGAGAGCGGCGAGGATGCGGCGCGCGCGACCGAGCCCGGGGCGCGCGAAGAGGGTTCGTAGGAGCGGCGGCCGCGGCTCAAAATCATTTGGGGACGGTATATAGACTATGGCGGAAATTACCGCGCAGTTAGTGAAACAGCTCCGCGAGCGCACCGGCGCGGGCATGATGGAATGCAAGAGCGCGCTGCAGGAAGCCCAGGGCGACCTGGCCGAAGCGGAGGTGGTGCTGCGGAAACGGGGCATCGCCTCGGCGGCCAAGAAGGCCACCCGCGCCACCAAGCAGGGACTCGTAGCCAGCTACATCCACCCGGGCTCGCAGCTCGGCGTGCTGGTAGAAGTCAACTGCGAGTCGGATTTTGTCGCGCGCACCGAAGAGTTCCAAAAGTTGGTCCACGACATCGCAATGCAGATCGCCGCGGCGGACCCGCAGTTTATCCGCAAGGAGGACGTGACGCAGGCGGTGCTCGACAAAGAGCGCGACATCCAGCGGGCGCGCGCGCTGGCCGAAGGCAAGCCGGAGAAGATCGCCGATAAGATCGTGGAGGGCCGGATGAGCAAGTTCTACGAAGAGATCTGCCTGCTCGATCAGCCCTTCATCAAGGAAAACACGCTCACGGTCGGCCAGTTGATCGCGACCAAGATCGCCAAGACGGGCGAGAACATCACGGTGGCACGTTTCTCCCGTTTCAAGCTGGGAGAACGCGACCAGGCCGGGGAATAGCCCCGGGAGAGACAGCGTGGGCAGCTACGACCGCATCCTGCTGAAGCTGAGCGGCCAGGCGCTGGCCGGCCAGGGCAATTTCGGGATCGAACCGGAGAAGGTGCGCGGCCTCGCCCGCGAGATCGCCGAGGTGGTGCGCGCCGGCGTGCAGATGGGCGTCGTGGTGGGGGGCGGCAATTTCTTCCGGGGAGTGGCCGACGCAGCCAAACAGATGGACCGCGTCACCGCGGACCACATGGGGATGCTGGCCACCGTCATCAACTCCCTGGCGCTCCAGGACGCGCTCGAACAACAGGGCGTGCCCACGCGCGTGATGACCGCCATCGAGATGCGCCAGGTGGCCGAGCCATACATCCGGCGGAGGGCGATGCGGCACCTGGAAAAGGGCCGCGTGGTGGTCTTCGCGGCGGGCACCTCCAATCCGTATTTCTCGACCGACACGGCGGCGACGCTGCGCGCGCTCGAGATCCGGGCCCAGGTCATCGCCAAGGGCACCCGCGTGGACGGGGTCTACGACCGGGACCCGCTGGTCTCGCCGCAGGACGCCGTGCGCTACCAGGACATCTCCTACTCCGATGTGCTGGCGAAGGCGCTGGGCGTGCTGGACGCGACCGCCGTGGCCATGTGCCGCGAGAATCGCCTGCCCATGATCGTTTTCAACCTCAACGTGCCCGGCAATATAATGCGAATATCGATGGGGGAGCCGGTAGGCACCCTGATTCACTGATTCGTTGGAGAGTCATATGAAACCAGGACAGTCCGCACCAAGTCCGCAGACATTCCAGACGGTAAAGGAAGCCGAGGCCAGCGGCAGAGCGCGCATGGAGAAGGTTCTCTCGGACCTGCAGCACGCGCTGGCAATCATCCGCACGGGCCGGGCCTCGATCAGCCTGCTCGACCCCATCCGCGTCGATTACTACGGCACGCCGACGCCGCTTAACCAGGCGGCTACCCTGCACGTGCCGGAGCCTTCGCTCATCACCGTGCAGCCGTGGGACGTGTCGCAGATCGGCATCATCGAGAAAGCCATCCGCGCCTCGGATCTGGGCCTGAACCCTTCCAATGACGGCAAGCTCATTCGGGTCCCCATTCCCGCGCTGACCGAAGAGCGCCGCAAAGAGCTGGTCAAGCACCTCCACGGCGTGGCCGAGGATCACCGGGTGAGCATCCGTAACATCCGGCGCGACGTCAACGAAGCGCTGAAGAAGCTCCTCAAGGACAAGCTGATCAGCGAAGACGACGAGCGGCGCGCCATCGACGAGGTTCAGAAGCTCACCGACGGCCACATGCTGAAAGTGGACCAGGCAGCGAAGGCGAAAGAGAAGGAAGTCCTGGAGCTGAAGTAGCCGTCAGCGGACAAGCTAAAGCATGTCCTACAGCCGGATTTGTGTGTTCTGCGGGTCCAGTTTCGGGTCGCGGCCCGAATACCGCCAAGCCGCTGTCCAGGTAGGCGCGCTCCTGGCCCGGAAGGGCGTGGGCCTGGTCTACGGCGGGAGCAACGTCGGGCTGATGAACGTGGTCGCGGAGGCGGCGCTGGCCGGAGGCGGCGAGGTAATCGGCGTGATCCCGGAGGCGCTGGTCGCAAAAGAAGTGGCCCACCAGGGCCTCGCAGACCTGCGCGTGGTCGGCTCGATGCACGAGCGGAAGGCGCTCATGGCCGAGCTCTCCAGCGCCTTCCTGGCGCTCCCAGGCGGCTTCGGCACGCTGGAGGAGTTCATCGAGGCCGTGACGTGGTCCCAGCTCGGCCTGCACCGCAAACCCTGTGGCCTTCTGAACGTCTGCGGCTACTACGACAGCCTGCTGGCGCTGCTTGATCACGCGGTCGAGGAGCGCTTCCTTCGGCCCGAGAACCGCGCGCTGGTTCTAGCCGAGACCGAGGCCGAGCCGCTGATCGACAAGCTGCTGAGCCACCAGGCCCCGTACGTAGACAAGTGGATCGGCAGGGGGCAGTCGTAACGGCCGCGCTTACAGGTACCGGAAATCGACCTCGACGGTGACGGGCGCCCGAACCGGCTTGCCGTTTTTGAGCGCGGGCTTGAACCGCCACTGCCGGATCGCTTCGAGCGCCTTCTCGTCCAACTCCGGGTCGAGCGAACGCAGGACTCTCAACCTCGAAGGCCGTCCGTTCGTATTGACCCACAGACCTACGGTGACTTTGCCCTGGACTCCCCGTTTTCGAGCTTCCGCGAAGTAGTCCGGCTCCACTTTCGAGATGACAACGGGCGGGCGCACGTGGTGGCTTGGGTACCAGTCCGGCATCGGCGGCGGTTCGTACGGTTCTTCAAGAAGAGGTACCGGAGGCTTCTCGGCAACGGCGCTGCCTGCCTGGTTCGCCGCAGCCACGGCAAGCAGCGCGAGCAAGGGCGCGATCATGTGCTCAACATACCTCAGATTCCTGGGAAGGCGAGTTCACTACTGCCCGGCCGGCTCGAACACGCCCACGCGGACCACGCTGATGGTCATGGGCTTCTCCTGGCCCTGCAGGGTCAGTTCGCCGAGCACCTCTTCGTACAACGTCGCGTACTCGATCTGCCTCGTCGCGAGCGACACCCAGATCTGCCCCCAGTATTCGCTGCGCCCCACCAGGGCGAACGCCACGGTCTTTCCCTCGAGGGTGTTGAACAACGCGCGGTAATCGATCACGGCGCAGTCCTGTCCATTGCGCTTGGCGGTTCCGGTCAGGATGAGCTGCAGGTCCCGATTCCGGAACGTGCCCGCGCCCGCTAGATCCACCTCGCCGGCGCCGGGAACGTGGTACGGAACGTTCGGCTTGAGGTGGTCGAAATCCGCCACGAAGCCCTCGAACATGTGGGTATCCCAAACCAGGTTGCGCTGCTGCATCGCCATGGGCGGGAAACCCCGGAAGAAGTCTGGTTTCATCATGTTGGCGGCGTCGGCGTGGGGGTAGCTGAAGCCTTCCATGAAGCCCTGCTTCTGCGCCGGGCCGAAGTCGCCGGACCATCCGTTGGCGCTGGCAACGGTCACATCGCTCCAGCGCACCACATCTCCGGGCAGGCCGCGCGTGTAGGACGCGGAGTATCGCTGGCGGCCCAGAAGGTGGCCCTTCAGGTCAAAGTTGTAGTAATCGCAGGTGAAATGCCAGGTGTGCGGCTCGGCCTGTCCGAGGGCGCCCGTCAGCAGGAGCAGGGCGGTGATAGCGAGTGTTTTCATGTCAGCCAGAATCATACAATGAACCGCCGGTGCGATGGGCCGGGCGGCTCAGAACCCGTAGCGGGCGGGTTGGCGGCCGACGATCATGGCGGCTATGACTTTGGGCACGTATTCGCGGGTCTCTTCCGGCAGGGCGCGAGTGCGGTAGAGGTACCAGAAATCCCGCTGACGGATGGGGTCGGTGACCCGGCGGATGGCCTGCTTCACGCGGGCCGGGCCGACATCGTAGGCCGCCAGGGCGAGCATCACCGAACTTCCTGCACCGAAGTCGAGGATCAGGCTGCGGATGTACTCGGATGCGGCCTGCGTGGACTTGTCCAGATTGAGCCGCTCGTCGACGTTTTTGCCCACGCGCAGGCCGAAGGCCCGGGCGGTGGCCGGGGTAAACTGCCATAGGCCTGCGCCACCCGCCGCGCTGCTCCGGGATGGATCCATGGCGCTCTCGACCAGCACCATGTAGGCGAAGTCGGGCGGCAGGTGGTTCCGCTCCAGCACGCTACCGATGCGGCCGATCTCAGGCCGGGCCTCGCCGAGAGCGCGCGCCATCAGCGGCCGGCCGGCCTGCTGGGTTCGGTCCAGCTCGCGCTTCACGGCATCGCGGAATTCGGGAGGGATGCTGTAGACCTCGGCGCCGAACTCCATCAGGAGCGTTCGGATCTCCGTGTCCAGAGGATCAGCGGGACGGCTCCCGCTCCACCGGTAGAGCGGATTCCGTTCGAGCGCCTGCGCCTCGGTCTGGTACCGGTCCAGATCGAGGATGAGGCGGTCCATCCGGATCGGGTTTTCGGCTGCCGCTTCGATGCCGCGTTCGATGCGGCCGATGCGAGCGTCAAGTTCGGCCTTCTCCTGACGCATGGATTGGATCTTCCAGACCCCAAGTCCGGTGACGGCGACCAGCAGGCAGGTAAGACCGGCGACGACGCGCCGGAAGCGCCTGGTCGAACGCGCCAGCACCGCGACCAGGGCCTGGCGCATGATTGTGCCCGTCTGGTTGAGCGCACCTGCCCAGCGCGCGTGGCGGGCTTCGGCGACGGCTTGGCGCAGGAGCCGGTCGTGCTCGGTACCGAGCCCGGCACGAGGGGGATCCGGAACCGCTACAAGGGTCCGATTGAGTTCGTCCGGAGCGGGAGCGTCCTCCCAGGTCGTGAGGGTCAGGGTGGCTCCGCCGGGACCGAGCTGGATGACCGAGTTGAGCTCCAGGGGAGCTTCCGCGCAGCGTTCGCCGTCGAGGAACGTGCCATTGGTGCTGCCGAGGTCCCGGAGAACCCAGCGGCCGTTTTCGTCCCGAATTTCCGCGTGGCGTCCGGAGACGACGCTAGCCTCCGGACCGGCGATGACCACGTCGTTGTCGGCGGCGCGGCCGATCCGGGTGACAGGGGAACGCAACCCGTACCGAAAACCGGCCTGGTGGCCTTGCCGGCGCACCAGGCAGTAAGCCGGTTTCTCGTGACTGAGCCCAACCCCCGGCAGAGACCCTCCTCGACGTGAAGGCGTCCGGAGCCTGGCAAACGGGCGGCGGTACGCCCATTTCTTACACACCCGCGACCGGTTCGGCGGCGGGGAGTCCTAGTCTTTGATCCTGGGAGGCGACGACAGCATGGACAGGAACAGGCTTAGAACCACCAGGATCGCGAGAGTGCCGGCAACCAACATTTGTTTTCTCCCAACTCTTCCTGGGCATACGATGCACGCCAATCGCCAAAAGTAACAGGCTTTTCTCGGCGGCACATGCCCCCAATTCCTTATCGGCCGGCCGGACCAGTGAATCAGGCCTTTTTGGGAGGCTACTGGGCCCCGCGGGAGCGGAGCATGGTCTTGAGAGTCTGGAAGATGATGAAGGCGTCCAGCGGCAGCGAGATATGCTTGATGTAGTAGAGATCGTACTCCAACTTGACGACGGCATCCTCGACCGTATCGCCATACCTGTGATTGACTTGGGCCCAGCCCGTGACGCCCGGCCTGACGCACAGGCGCTGGCGGTAGAAGGGGATCTTCTCGGTGAGCGACTTTACGAATTCGGGCCGCTCGGGCCGCGGTCCGACCAGCGACATTTCCCCACGGATCACGTTCCAGAACTGCGGGATCTCATCGATGCGCAGGCTCCGCAACCAGCGCCCGACCGGGGTGACCCGCGGGTCGTCGCGGCGAGCCCACACGGCGCCCGTCTTCTCCTCGGCGTCAGCGCACATTGAGCGGAGTTTGTAGAGGGTGAAGGGCACGCCGTTCTTGCCGACCCTGACCTGGCGGTAGAGAACGGGTCCCCGCGAGGTCAACCGGACGGCCAGGAAGGCGATCAGGAGCACCGGCAAGGTCACCAGAAGGCCCAACAAGGCAAGCACCGGCGAGTAGATGGACTGGAACAGCACGCCGCGGCGAGTGGGTCCCAACTCGCTCGAGAATATGAGCTGAGCGGGACGGAGATCCTTGGTGGAGACCCGGCCCTTGGCGTTTTCATAGGCCAACGAGGCGTCCTCGATCATGACGCCGGAAAAGCGCAGGTCTACCAGGGTCTGGAGAGGCATCCGCGCCCGCCGCTCGGTCATTCCGACGATGATGCGGTCCGGCCGGGTGTCGGCAGCGAACTCGGCCAGGCTATCCACCGGACCCAGAACCTTGGCGCCGTGCGCGAGCGTTCCCGGCTCCGATCCGTCGTCCAGGTAGCCGAGGTTGGTGTAGCCCGCCTCGGGATGCGTCGCAAAGTACCTGGCAATCTCCTGAACCAGCGGGCTCAAGCCGAGAAAAAGAACGCGCTGGGCTCCAAAAGCGCGGAGGAACACCAGGTCATAGAGAATCCGCCAGGCTGACAGCAAGATCAGCGCCAGAGCGCTGCCCCAGAGCATGATCCAGTGGGGCAGCATCCAGTCTTTGTGGACATACGCAATCAGTGCTTGTACCAGGAAAGCTATGCCGAGCGCCGGGCAGATCTCGAGTACCAGAGCCACCCGCGAGGTCGGGCGGACGCCGGAGTAGAGGTCCAGGAAATGAAGGACTAACAAAATACTGAAGACGACGATGAGGATGCGGGCGAAACAGCCGTCGTACCACAGGAAGACGCTGGCATCCACCTCGATGAGCCAGTACGTCGTCACAACATAGCAGAAGGTCAGCAGGACCACTTCCGACAGCAGCAGTACGACGATGCTGGTCGGAACCGCTACCCGGAACAATCGGATCATTATATCTTTCGCCTGGCGCCCGATGCGGGCCGGAATGCGGCCCCGGGGAACGACTCTATCTACGATACCGCAAGCAAGAGAGAGTGGGAACGCCCCTGTGGCGGCGTTTCGGCCGGCCGAATGCTTGAAACCGAGAAGGCCGGGCGTGCGTCCGCTTATCAGCGCAGAGTAGTGCCGCGGCGCGCGCCGGCGGTTTGGCAACAGAATTGCGGCGAGGTGGCGGCTCCACACTCGGTTGACGCCCTAAGCGCGGGGGTCTAGAATCTATGGTTAGTTTCGGGTGTTGACCGCCCGGTGGACAGTGATGAGTGTCCGCCCCCTGCTTACCGAAGGATGCCGAGGAGGTTTATGAAGGCGCGGAAGTTTGTGGCTTGCGTTTGGGCGCTGGGCTTAGCCGCTTGGCTCCCCACGGGCCGAGCCGACGACCAGAACGAAGACAAGGACAAGAAGACCGCGGCGGCACCTAGCGAGACCGTGCACAAGCCGCTCTCCGAGAAGGAACGCAAGAAGAAGGAGGCCAAGCTCCGCAAGGAGCTGGAGACGCCCTACCGGAAGTGGCTGACCGAAGACGTCACCTACATCATCACCAACGAGGAAAGACAAGCGTTCAACAAGCTTCAGACCGACGAGGAGCGGGACCAGTTCATTGAGCAGTTCTGGCTGCGGCGCGATCCGACCCCCGATACCGTCGAGAACGAGTACAAGGAAGAGCACTACCGCCGCATCGCCTACGCCAACGAGCACTTCGCATCCGGTATCCCGGGCTGGAAGACCGACCGCGGCCGCTTCTACATCATGTACGGACCGCCCGACGAGATCGAGTCCCATCCCGCCGGCGGAAGCTATGAGCGGCCTATCGACGAGGGCGGCGGCTCGACTTCGACGTACCCGTTCGAGCAGTGGCGCTACAGGTATATCGAGGGCGTCGGCACCAACGTCGTCCTGGAGTTCGTCGATCCTTCGAATTCGGGCGAATACCATTTCACCATCGATCCGACCGAGAAGGACGCTCTGCTTTACGTGCCCGGAGCCGGCCTGACCCTGAGCGAGCAAATGGGCATGACCAGCAAGGATCAGCGGTTCATGCGCACGGACGGCACGCACCTCGGAGTCGGTGCCCAAGGCATGGATCTGACAGAGAGCCTGAACGAGTTTACCCGCCTTGATCGCCAGCACAATCTGTACCTGCCCCCGAAGATCAAGTTCACGGACCTGGAGGCTGCGGTCGACACCCGCATCATTTACAACCTGCTGCCCGTCAAGGTGCGGGTCGATTTCATGAGGATGACCGACTCGACCGTGCTGACCAGCGTGGCGGTGCAACTGGACAACAAGGACCTGCAATTCCAGGAGAAGGACAACGTCTCGAAGGCGTCGGTGAATATGTACGGCCGGATCACATCGATCGGGCGGCGGCCGGTGAGCGTCTGGGAAGAACCGGTGAGTATCGAGGTGCCTACCCAGATGCTCGAGGCCAGCAACAAGCATTCGTCCGTATATGGGCATTCGGTCTTCCTGGCGCCGGGTACGTATCGCCTGAACGTGGTGGTCAAGGACGTGGTGGCCGGGACCATGAACAACTACGAGACCGCCCTGCACGTACCGCATTTCGAGGACGCGAAGCTGGCCTCGAGCACCGTGATCCTGGCGGACCTCCTGGAGCCGCTGCCGACCCGCAGCATAGGCGCCGGGCAGTTCGTCATCGGCGATGAGAAGGTGCGGCCCCGCCTCACGGACACGTTCCGGCGCGACGAGAAGATGGGGATCTACTTTCAGCTCTATAACTTCGCACCGGACGAGAAGACCCAGAAGCCGAACGGACAGATCGAGTATCAGGTCGTCAAGAACGGCTCGAACGAGAAGGTGGTCGACTATACCGAGAACCTGGACGACGTGAGGAACGGCGTGAAGCTGTATCCGGGCGCCTCTGCCCAGCAGGTGACGGTGGAAAAGCTTCTGCCCCTGGCTAAGTTGGAGCCGGGGCAGTATACTCTCAAGATGAAGGTCACGGACCGGAACCGGAACGAGGTTCTCACCCCGTCGGCCACTTTCACGGTAAACTGAGGGACAAGAAGCCTGACAAGGCTACGCGCATGAACGCCAGGATGTGGAGGACGGCGGTGGGCGTGCTCGCCGGTGCATTGGTACCGGTGTCCCTGGCATTCCCCGCCGCTCCGCCGAAGCTCAGCGGCAGCATTGTGGGCGTCGTCAGCAACTCGGGCGGCGTTCCGCAGATGGGCGCCAGCGTTCTCCTGTACGACCGCTTTGAGCGCCTCATCCAGCGTGTTCTCACCACCGAGAGCGGCACCTTCGGTTTCGACTCGCTCCCGCCGGAAGTCTACGCACTGCGCGTTTCCCTAGCCAGCTTCCTGCCCGCCTTCAAGAGGAACATCCAGGTTCAGCCGGGCATGCAGAGCCTGTTGAACGTGAACCTGGCAAGCGTGTTCAGCTCCATCGAGCTGGTGGCGGTGTCTCCGGGCCAGTCCTCCATCATGAGCGATGAGTGGAGGTGGGTGCTGCGTAGCTCGACGGCGACCAGGCCCGTGCTGCGACTTTTGCCCGAGTGGAAGGATTCGTCCCAGCGGCAGACGGCGTCTTCGATCTTTTCCGGCACCCGCGGTATGGTCAGCCTGTCGGCCGGGGACCAGGCGTCCGAGTCCTCGTTGGGCACTCAACCCGATCTGGGCACGGCGTTCGCGGTGGCCACGTCCATCCTGGGCCAGAACCAGCTGCAAGTGGCCGGCAACGTCGGATATTGTTCGGTGACCGGCGCGCCAACGGCCGCCTTCCGCACGAGCTTCCGCCGGGACGTGCCCGGGGGCATCAGCAGCCCGGAATTGAAGCTCACCATGCGGCAGCTTTTCCTGCCCCAGCGTGCGAGCGCCCTTCTCCAGGGAGGCGTTCAGAATCCCGACTCCGGCCCGCTCCTGCGCACGCTTTCGGCGACCATGCTCGACCAGAAGCAATTCAGCAGCGATTTGCGGCTGGAGTACGGGGTTTCGTTGGATTCGGTGACTTTTCTAGACCGAATGAATTACGTGAGCCCGTACGCGCGCCTGACTTACGACCGCGGTCACGGCCAGGTCTTCCAGCTTGGCTACGCATCGGGTACTCCGCCCGCCGAGGCCTTTGTGCGCAACGGGGAGACGGGCATCGAGCTGGAGCAGGATCTGTCGGCGTTGGGGATGTTCCCGCGCGTGTCGCTCGACGCCAACGCTGCCCGGATTCAACGAACCGCCACGATCGAAGCCGGCTACCGGAAGAAGGACGGATCGCGAACATACAGCGCGGCCGCTTACAGCGACGATGTCTCGAACGCGGCGGTCACGTTGATCAGTCCGGGCGGCGTGATGCCCTCGATGAACCTCCTGCCGGACCTGGTGACCAATGGCTGGACCGTGAACGCCGGCCGGTACGGCGGGCTGGGCTACGTGATGTCGGTGGCTCAGGACCTGGGCTCGCATTTCGACACGACGCTGGCTTACGGAGGCGGCCCTGCGCTAGTCGCAAAGGCCGGTGTCGGCCCGGCCCCCGATCCGCGATCTGCGATTGGAACCAGCCGCCGGCAGTCGCTGACGGCCCGTGCTTCCGGAACGCTCCCCGCCACCGGCACGCAGTTCGCCGTGAGCTATCAGTGGGCCGACGTGGCGGCGCTGAATCCTTCTCACCTGTATCTCACCGAACCGATGCGCGAGGATCCGGGGCTGAACCTGCAGATTCGCCAGCCGATCCCGTATTTCGGCGGCCTGCCCGGTCACATGGAGGCGACTGCCGAGTTGTTGAACGTGCTGGGGCAGGGCTACATTCCGCTGACCGTGGACGCCCGCCGGATGTACCTGCTGCAAACCCCGCGCAGCCTGCGCGGCGGCCTGAGCTTCATATTCTAGCGGGCAGCCAGCGATCGCTGACAGCGCCTACATGAAATAGTCTTTGACCTTCTCGAAGAGGCCGCGCTTGTCCGGCTCGTTGTCGGCGGGCAGGAGCTCTGCGAGCTCCTCGAAGAGCTTTCTCTGCTCACGGGTCAGCTTGGCGGGGACTCTGACCTGGATGTGAACGTAGAGGTCGCCGCGGCCGCGGCCGTTCACGTCCGGCACTCCCTTGCCTTTGATCCGGAAGGTGGCGCCGCTGGCAGTGCCCTCCGGAATCTTCAACGAAATGGCGCCATCGAGCGAGGGGGCCTGGATCTCCACGCCCAGCGCAGCCTGCGCCATGTTGATCGGTATGGTGCAGTGGAGGTCGCTGTCCCGGCGCTCGAAAATGGGGTGCTCGTCCACCCGGATGAACACGTAGAGATCGCCGGGCGGACCGCCGCCGGGGCCGGGCTGGCCTTCCGCGCTTAAACGGAGGCGTGTCCCGGTGTCCACACCCGCCGGGATATTGATCTTCAGCTTCCGCCCGGTCTGGACGTAACCCTGGCCGCGGCATTTCGTGCAGGGCTGGCGCACCACCTGCCCCGCGCCGCCGCATTGAGAGCAGGTTTGGCGTAAGGAAAGGAACCCCTGCTGAAACACGCTCTGCCCGCGGCCGCGGCATTTCGGACAGGTGGTGACGCCGCCGTTGGGCTCGCCTCCGGTGCCGCGGCACCGGCCGCAGGCCTCCTGACGTGGAACCTGAATGTCGGCGCTCATTCCGCGGACCGCGTCCTCGAAGCTCAACTCGAGGTCGTAGCGCAGATCCTCGCCGCGTTGGACGCGGCCGCGGCCCCGGCCGCCGCCGCCGAACAGATCGCCAAAGAAGAAGTCGCCGAAGATCTCCGAGATGTCCGGGAAACCACCCTCGAACGGATTGCCGGCCGCCGAGGCGGAGACGCCGGCGTGGCCGTAGCGGTCGTAGGCGGCGCGCTTCTGGGGGTCGCTCAAGACGCTGTAGGCCTCGGCCGCTTCCTTGAACTTCTCCTCGGCTTCGTGGCTGCCCGGGTTGCGGTCGGGGTGGAACTTCAGCGCTGCCTGCCGGTAGGCGCTCTTGAGCTCCTGCTCGCTCGCCTCCCGGCCGAGGCCCAGAACCAGGTAATAGTCTCGCTTCTCCACGGCGCCCGATTACGGCTCGACGGCGACCTTCACGATCGCCGGCCGCAACAACTTTCCCTTGAAACTGTATCCCCGCTGGTGCTGGTAAAGGATGGTGTGATCCTCGACGCGGCCGGTCTTTTCCATCTCGACGGCGTGGTGCAGAGCGGGATCGAACTTCTGTCCCTCGGTCTCGATCGCCTCAAGCCCCAACTTCTTCAGGGTCTCCAGCAGTCTCTGGTAGATCAGCTCCATTCCCCGGGCGTATTCCTTGTCGGCGGACTCCATCTTCAGCGCCCGCTCGAAGTCGTCGAGAACGGGGACCACCGCGCGCACGGCTTCCATGGTGGCGAACTCGGTGAACTCTCCGCGCTCACGCTCCGCACGTTTACGAAAATTCTCGAACTCCGCCCGCAGGCGCAGCAACTGGTCGGCCAGTGCGTCCCGCTCGGCGGAAACGGCGGCCAGCATGGCGGCCGAATCGGCCACGGCGATGCTCTCGTCGGCCTGCGCCTCGGTGGGTTTTGTGTCGTCGTCCATAGTCAGGAATGCCGGAGGGTTCCCTTTCAGCGTAGCAGAGCGGATCAGCCGGCCGCTTCCTGGAAAGCGTTGCCGACCTGGAGCACGGCCGACATCACGCGCTCGTAATTCATCCGCATGGGGCCGAGCACGGCGATCTTGGCGGCCAGGCCGCCCGGCAGGTCCACACTGATGCCGATGAGCGATAGGTCCCTCATCGCCGGGTGGGCCTGCGCCAGTCCGACCCGCACGCCGAGCTCGCCGGCGGGCTGCTCCAGGAACCGGTCCAGCAACTGCAGCATGCGCTTCTTCTCCTCGAGCGCGTGGAAAAGCTCCCGCAGCGCCTCGCGGGTGAGGTGCAGGTCGATGGTCACCAGGTTGGAGGCGCCTTCCATGTAGATCTCAGGCACCCAGGTGAAGTCGAGCAGGCCCTTTGCGGAGAGAACGACCAGGCGTTTGAGGATCGCGTCGTAGGCCGCGCTCTCCTGTTCGAGCCGGCGCTCCAGTTCCCGGCGCGCTTCGGCCAGCTTCCATCCGCTGAAGTTCCCGTTGACATAGTTGCGGATGGAGTGCAAATCGTCCTGCGAGATGTCCTCGTCGAGCCAGACGACACGGTCGCGGACCATGCGGTCCCGGGTGACGACGATCATCAGCACCCGGCTGTCGGCAAGCTTCAGCAGTTCGATCTGACTCAGAATCTGGCTGGAGGCCGGGATCGCCGCCGCGATGCCGATGTTGCGGGTGAACTCGGTCAGGAAATGTGTGGAGCGCGCGATGCGCTCGGTCACGGAATCCGCGCCGCCGAGGTCCACCCGCAGCCGTTCGACGTCGATCGGATTCAGGCGCCGCGCCGCCAGCGATTCCACATAGGCGCGGAACGCCTTCTCGGTGGGCACACGGCCCGCCGACGTGTGCGGCTGGTCCAGGTAGCCCCCCTCGTCGAGGTCCGCCATGACGTTGCGGATCGAGGCGGGGCTGAGCGCGTCTTTCCTCCGGCTCGCGATGGTCCGCGAGGCGACCGGCTCCCCCGTCGCGATATAGGTCTCGACGATGGAATACAAGACATCGCGCTGGCGCGGCGTCAACGCCTGCTGGTTAGGCATAGCCCGGTTGTTCAGACTCCCTAATACCCATTCTAGGTGGTTGCAGGAACGTGGGCAAGGCGCGGGGGGAGACCGTCATCCTCCACCGGCACTTTCCTATTCCGGCAGCCGGCCCACTCCCGCCACGCGGCGGGCGGCGAATTCATCCAGCTTCAGGCCGCGCAGGTACTCGAGGAACGGACCGCCGAGGTCGTAACGGCGCAGGGCGAATTCGACGGTCGCCCGCAGAAAGCCTAGTTTGTCTCCGGCGTCGTAGCGGGTGCCTTCGAATCGGTAACCGTAAACGGGACGGGTGCGGAGCAGGTGCTTCAGCCCGTCGGTAAGCTGAATCTCGCCTAGGGAGCCGGGCTCGATCGCTTCGAGCGAAGGGAAGATCTCCGGCGTCAGAACGTAGCGGCCGATGATCGCCAGGTTCGAAGGCGCCTCGCCCTGCTTCGGCTTCTCGACCATGTTACGGACGCGGTACAGGCGGTCGCTGCAGCCATTGTGCGCCACCGGCTCGGCGTCCACCACCCCATAGGCGGAGATCTGGTCCGCAGGCACCTCCATGAGCGCTACCACCGAGGAACCGAAGAAGTCGTAAACGTCCAGCAACTGGCGCAGGCAGGGAATGTCGGCTTCGATCACGTCGTCCGAGAGCACCACGGCGAACGGCTCGTTGCCGACGATGGCGCGCGCGCGCAGCACGGCGTGTCCCAGGCCCAGAGCTTCGCGCTGCCGGACGTAGGCGACATCGATCATGTCGGAGATGTCGCGCACCGCCGCCAGCAGGTCCTTCTTGTTGCGCGTCTCCAGCAGGTGCTCGAGCTCGAAGCTCACGTCGAAGTGGTCCTCGATGGCGGTCTTGCCGCGGCCGGTGACGATGACGATGTTCTGGATTCCGGAGTGGATCGCTTCCTCTACCGCGTATTGGATCAGCGGCTTGTCCACCAGCGCAAGCATCTCCTTGGGCTGGGCCTTGGTGGCGGGCAGGAAGCGGGTGCCCAATCCGGCCGCCGGGAAGACTGCCTTGCGCACTTTCGGAACCATGACCACATTGTATGCCCGCGGCTCGATCACTGTGGGTTGTGGAGCGCACCCGTGTTATGCTCAAGTCAAAGAGGAGGCCTCCAGAGCAAAGATATGGCATATGTGATCGCTGAGCCCTGCATCGGCACCAAGGATACTGCCTGCGTCGACGCCTGCCCGGTGGACTGCATTCATCCCAAGAAGGATGAAGCCAACTTCGGCGAGGCGAAGATGCTCTACATCGACCCGGTCGAGTGCATCGACTGCGGCGCCTGCGTTCCGGTGTGCCCGGTTTCGGCGATCTTCACGCTGGACGACCTGCCCGAGAAGTGGGCGAGTTTCGCCCAGGAGAACGCGGCCTACTACGGGCGGTAGCCAGCCTTCAGCCATCGGCCCCGATCCCACCGGCCGAGGTCGCCTGCGCCCCAAACGAAAACGGCGGCCCGGGATTGCTCCCGCAGCCGCCGCAAGAGGTTTGCTGCCTGTCGCTTACATCTGGAAATTCACATCCACCTGGGTTTCTTCCTCCACCGGTTCCCCATTCAGAATGGCCGGACTGTAAACCCATTTCATAACCGCGTCGACCGCCGCCGAACGCAGGATCTTCGGACCGCTCAGGGCGTCCGCCTTCTTGACCCTGCCGTTCTTGCCAATCGTGTAATGCACGCGGACGATACCGACGATATGGCTGGTCTTCGCAATACTCGGGTACACGGCCGGCACCGTCTTGAGCACCCTGGCTTCCTGCGCCTGGCCACCGATCCGGGCCGGAGCGTTCGGCGCGGGCGCTGGAGCGGGCGGATTAGACCGGGGCTGTACGGCCGGCTGTTGAGTCTGCTTCGCCTGCGTTACCACCGGAGCGGGAGGAGGCGGCGCAACAACCGTGCTCCCTACGTTTGGAGTGCTTCCGCCAATCGTGCTCGGCTGGCTGTCCAGAGCGGGCGCCGCCGCGATCTCGACAGGATGCAGGTGTGAGGCCAGCGACCCCGGCGCGACCGGCTGAGCGGTTACCGCCGTGGTGGTAGTGACTTGAGGTGCGGCCGGCTGCGGCGCCACGGAAGGAGTTTGTACCGGCGACGTCGTTGCCGCCCTCTCCGTCCCTGGCGCCGGCTTGGCCTGCACCTGCTGCGTGGCGTTGCTGGGGGCGACGGACGGGGAGGGACGGCCCTGGAGGCGCCGAACCTCTTTGGCCTCGCTCTTTCCGGTCTTCTGATCGACCACTTCGAGCCGGAAACTCACGTCGTTCGAAATCGGCGAGTACACGATGCTGCCGTTGCGCAGCGTCGCGAGGTCGAGATCTACGTCCTCTTTGTGATCGCCGTCGTTGATCGTGAGCGTCGCCCGTGTCGCGGTCGAGACGATGGTCGCATTGCGATTCCAGCTCAACAACAACTGGCCCGCGTTGTTCTCCACCTTCAGGTCCAGCGACGTTTCGGCGACTTTGGCGGGCGCTGCCGGCCCACTCGGCCGAACGAAGAAGTAGTAGCCGCCACCTGCCACCAGCACAAGCAACAATGCAAGGATTACCCATTTGAAACGGCTGAACACGCCCGGCCCGCCGATTTCGTCAGCGGCCGCAGGCACCCGTTCGACCGGCGCGGCGGCCACAGGCTGCGCTTTGGGCGGCGCGGCTTTGACTGGCTCTACCTTGACAGGCTCTGCTTTGGGCGGCTCTACCTTGACGGGCTCGACTTTGACCGGCTCCTCCCTCTTGGGAGGCGGCGCAACCACTACCGCCTCGGCCGGTTTGGCCACGACCGGCTTCTCCTCCGGCTTGACGGGAGCGGGCTCCTCGCGGCGGGCAACCACCGGAGTCACCGCGGGCCGTTCTTCCCGCTTGGTAACAACCGGAGGCCGCTCCTCGCGTCTCGCCGTGACGGGGGGCATGGGCGGCCTGTCCTCTCTCCTCGGAACCACCGGCGGCGGCGCGACTGGCGGGGTGGTCTGCTCTTCGCGTCTGGAAACAAGCGTCGGACCCGACGGCCGCTCCTCGCGCCTGAAGCTCACGGGCGGGGCTTCGTCGCGCTTGGGTGGCATTACCGGGCTCGCCTTCGGCTCTTCGCGCTTGAATACCGGCGGCGGAGGCGCAACCGCCGGTTGCTCGCGTTTCGGCTCTTCGCGCTTGAACACCGGTGGCGGAGGCGCAGCCGCCGGTTGCTCGCGTTTCGGCTCCTCGCGCCTCAGCGCCGCGGGCGGCGGCGGAGGAGGAAGCGGTTCTTCGCGTCTCGGGGGAGCGACGGCGGCGGGCTTGGGCTCTTCGCGCTTCAACGCCACGGGCGGGGCGACAGGACGCTCCTCGCGTTTAGGCATCACCAGGGGTTCCCTTACGACCGGCACCTCGGGAGCAGTCACAATGAACTGCGCGAAGTTCTTCACGAGCTCGGCGCGCTTGAACGGGAACTCCTGATAGGAGGCTTCCGGAAGCTGGCCGTCTTCCCAGAAGAAGAACCCGCCTACGCTCGGTTTCATGGCGAAAGGCCGGACCAGGAGAAAAACGTGGTTCGGGTCGGAGAAGAACTCCTTAGCGACAGCCTGATCCTCTTCGTCCAGAACGAGTTCCCGCCGCGTGTTGCTGCGGAAGAAGCCAGCGACGGAGATGCCGCCGCCAGCGTTGCCGGTGCGCTCGAGCGCCTGCTTCATCCGCACCTTGTCCTCTTCGGACAGCAGGTACAGAGGCCCGCGCGAGTAGTCGCACTCCACCGGCTCGAACCGCTCAATCACCACCGTCGGCTGGCTGCCGGCTATGACCCTTCCGCCCAAGACGCCGCCGATCTCCGATCCGCGCTTGGTCACGGCCTTGAAGCTCTCGAGTACCTCGCGCTCCAGGCGATCCATCAAATCCAGGCTAAAGAGGATCGCGATAGGTTTACCCGCGGCCTCCCAACGGTAAAACGAGGCAGCTCCGGTCGGAGCTCCTATCGACTCGGCTGGAGTGGTCGTATTCGTCATAATGGGACGTCCTCCCCAATACACCTTACTGGCTATATTCGGTTCCCGATTTTACACCGAATCAAGTCCGTTTGCCATACGGCTTATTACGTTTTCTCCGGTGCCGAAGCCTCAAAACGCAACGCAGGTTTGGACTTGCGGCCAAGATATAGCAAAGAAGTAATTAACCTTTGGCAACATACAGTACCATCCTCGGTAGCTATGGCAATACTAACCCTACCACCGTCAGGTACCAGACCCTAGAACTGTTGGGAAGACATTGCAAGACCCCGGTACTGGGAAGCGGAGGGCGGCTCTTCCGCCGCGGGCTTCCCTCCTCCCAACGGCCCGTCATGGGAGCGCCGCGCAGTTTCCCATAGTACCAGTACCTCTACCTGGTACTTTATCCATTCGCCGCTCTCCCAGACCGGACCCGTGTGGCCAGCCCTACTCCGTGCCGTAGCGGATCTCCATGCGGTGGATTCGCACCGCGGCCACGGTCACGATCGCCACGGCGAGCAGAACCATACCGGGAGCCGCCAGATACGCTGGGGTGGGGTTGGCGGTGATGGCGAACAGCTTGCCGGTGCCGGAGAACGGCACGCGCACCGGGCACAGCGATTCCAGATAGAAGATGATGCTGATCTTCTTCAGCAGGGGCGGGACGAAAACGATCAGCGACTCCCACACCAGAACGGTGATGGCGGGAACGATGGGGTTGCGGAACAGCATTCCCAGCAGCAGGAACACCGCGCCGTAGCCGGCGCACGCCAGCAATGTAATGCCCGTGTAAGTGCCGAGATCGTGCCAGGCCGGCCCGGCCAGTCCGGCGCTCGGCGTCGCCGCCAGGTGGAGGCACAGGATGCCGTAAGACAGCGCCACGCTCGCGCCGAAAATGCACGACGCCGTGAGGAGACCCGCCAGATACTTACCCACCACCAGCACGTCGCGCCGCACCGGCGCCAGGAAATAGTAATGCAGACTCTTCTGCGCTACCTCTCCGCGAAACGAATTCAGAAAGATCGCCACGCACCCGAAGAACACCACCAGGCGTAGAACGAAGAGCTGAAACACGCCGGCGAAGACCGTGAGGTCCTCGGTGCCGTGGCAGCTCGTCCAGCCGCGCGCGTAGCCGATCGCGTGTCCGCCGAAAATCCCCAGCGGCAGCGCCGCCAGCAGATAGAGCGGCAGGGCGCGCCGGAACGAGAAGTTCTTCTTCAGTTCCAGGCGCCCGATGGCCAGAATCTGCGCGCCCCACAAACGCACCGCCGGGCTCATGCCGCACCTCCTCCGCCGCCGATCAAGTATTCGTAAACCGAGTGCACGTCTTCATCCGCGGGCGCCACGGATTCTAAGTGAATCGCACCCTCCAGCACCATCTTGCCCAGCAGTTCGTAGAAACGCTCCGGATCGCGCGTGCCCACCAGGAGCCCGCCGCGGTCGTGATGCATCCGCACCTCGGCGACGTGGTCCTGGGCGAACAGGCTCGCCGCCAACAGACCCGGCTGGCTGCACCGCACCAGGATCTGCAGCGGATGCTCCTGGTGCATCTCGCCGCGCACGGCCTGGATCTGCCCTTCGGCCACCACGTAACCGTTGCTGAGCATCACCACCTGGTCCGAGATCTGGTCGACTTCATGCAAGATGTGGCTGGAGATGATCACGTGCAACCCTTCGCCGGCCAGCGCGCGAAAAAGCGCGATCGCCTCCGCGCGCGCCATCGGGTCGAGGCCGTTCAGCGGCTCGTCGAGCACCAGAACCGAGGGTTGATGCGCGATGGCCTGGGCCAGCTTAATCCGTTGCCGCATGCCTTTGCTGTAGGAGGCGATGCGTTGTCCCGCCGCGGCCGTCATCGTCACGCGCTCGAGCGCCCGCGCGGTCAGCTCTGCGGCGCGCGCGTGTGTCATCGCGTGCAGCCGCAGATACAGGTAGATGAATTCGTAACCAGTCAGGCCGCGCGGAAAAGCGTCGAATTGCGTGCAGTAACCGGCTACCTTGAAGAGGCGCTCGGGATCCGAGGGCGGAATGCCGAGAACGCGGACGCTGCCGCGCGACGGCTGCACCAGACCCGTCATGAGGTTCATGAGCGTGGTCTTCCCGGAGCCGTTGGGGCCCACCAGTGTGGTGATGCCCGGCGGAATCGAGAGCCGCACCCGGTTCACGCCCAGCACGTTGCCGTAGAACTTCGAGACGTCTTCGAAGACGATGCCGTCGGCCCCGTTCATGACCGCTCCACGTGATAGGCCCGCAGCTTCTTGTTCAGCAGCAGATAGCACACGGCGCAGAAGCCGGCCAGCGCCGTCCAGGCGACCCCGATCGGGAGGCGCATGCTGCCGATCTCCCGGAAGAGCCAGAACCAGATGGTCCGGATGACCTCGAAGAGATTCAGCACGTGGCCCAGATCCGTGTGCAGCGCCGCGCCGATCGCCTCCGCGAAGCCCGCCGCCACGTAGAAGATCACGAAGATCAGCGTGCCGGCGACGATCTTCCACTTCACCCAGGCCGACATTGCCAGCGCCAGCAGGCAGAGAGTGAGGATCCAGATCCAGGAGCCGAGCAGGATCGCCGCGGCGATCCACCAGTTCTCGGCCAGCCAGGCGAAGCCCGCCAGGTAGGCCTGGAACGCGAACAGCAGCAAGCCCGGCACCCAGGTGATGGCCGAGATCAGAAGCGCCAGCACCGACATCTTGCCGATGACGTACTCGGTGCGCGAGAACGGCCGGCACAGATAGAGCGGCAACGCGTTGTTGGTCAGATCGGGCGACACCAGGCCGGGCCCCACGAAGCCGGTCAATATGAACGCCAACTGTCCCTGCGCGCTGAGGAACTTCCGAAAGAACTCCGGGTCGATCCGGATCAGTTTGAACGCACCGAGCAGCTCCGCCACGGCGGCGTTGTGCGGCAGGTAGATGAGGGCCGCGCAGACTGCGGGGCCGATGCAGCATAGCACCAGGTAGACCAGCAGCCAGCGGGAATCGGACAGCCGCCGCCAGGCATAGCGCGAGACGATCAGAAACCTCGACCACTGCGGCGTGAAGCGCCCCTGGTAAGGCTCGTAGCCGCGTTTATAGACCGCCATGGTGGCTCCGTTCGTCCGTTGAAATAACTCTTGTGGGGCGGACCCCCTGGTCCGCAGCCGACCCCCCGGTCGGCTCTGCACCGCAGCGAACCAGCGGGTCCAGGGGGACCCGTGCGGACCAGGGGGTCCGCCCCACAGCTTTCGTAGTGTGCGGCATTACACTCCGTTCCCCGCCCCCGGCAGCGGAGGCGGCGTGGCGCCGTTCTCCATGGCCTTGAGGAAGATGTCCTCCAGGCTGTCGCGCCGGTAATTCAGACGGCGGATGTTCGCGCCGCGCTCGGCGGCCACGCGGTACACGTCGCGGACCTCGGTGCTCTCGCCCAGAACCAGCTTGAGCCGCCGCGCCCCCGCCAGTGCGCACTCGCAGCCCAATTCCCGCAGCCCTTGGGCAAAGGATTCGCCTTCCGCGTCGGTTTCGATCTCCACGAATTTCCGGTTCAGCCGCCGCTCCTCGTCGAGGTTGGCATAGTGGACAATGCGGCCCTGCTTGAGGATCAGCACTTCCTCGCAGGTCTCCTCCACGTCGCGCAACAAGTGCGAGCACAACACCAGATGCAGATCGCCCTTCTCCCGGATGTCGCGGATGAGGCGGATCATGCGCTGGCGCGCGGGCGGGTCCAGGCCGTTGGTCGGCTCATCGAGGAACAGCAGGCGCGGCCCGTGCGCGATGGCCTGGGCGAGCTTGGCGAGTTGCTTCATGCCCAGCGAATACTCTTCCAGCTTGCGGTACCGCGCCTCGCCCAGGCCCACGTAGAACAACGCTTCGTGGGCCCGCTCGAGCGCGGCCTCGGAGGGCAGACCGGCCAGCTCGGCCATGTAACGCACGAACTCGACCGCGCTCATCCCGGCGATGAAGGAATCGTTCTCCGGCATGTAGCCGATCAGGTTGCGCACGCTCCGGATCCCGGTCCGGATGTCGTGGCCCGCAACGCGCGCCGTGCCGCGCCAGGGGCGGTAGAAGCCGAGCAGGGTGTTGATCAGCGTCGACTTCCCCGCCCCGTTCGGCCCCAAAAGCCCGATGGCCCGCCCGGAGAGCGAGCCATCGAGGTGGTCCAGGATGGTGCGGTTGCCGAACCGAACCTCCAGGCCGTCGAGTTCAATGACAGGTTGCATCAGTCTCTCTCGTGGGGCAGGCGATTCCGCCTGCAACGCAGCACCGAACCGCGACCGTCAAGGAGCGGACGTGGAACAAGTCTGCAATGGTCCGCTCGCTGACGGTCGCGGTTCGGTGCCGGGTCGTTGCATCAGTCTCTCTCAATGTCGCACCGTCACGTGTGGACGATGCCCTTGGTCCTGGAGGGCCAGCAACTGTTCCAGGCGCAGCCCGAAAAGACTGCCGGTGGTGGCCAGCTCGATGCGATCCGGCTGGCCGTACGCGACAACAAGGGACGGCGTCGCGGACCCGGCCGTCGCTTGAAGCGCCTTCTGTTGCTCCGGCGTCAGCGCGGCGCTCCCGGAGAGCACCGAAAGCGCCGTATCCAGGCGCGAGTAGAACATGGCCGAGAAGCCCGTCTGGCCGTCGTGCGGCAGCAGCGCGATAAACTTCTGCGAGCGCGTCAGCGTGTATCCGGTGGTGCGGTATTCGAGCGCCCTCAGCACCAGTTCCTGGCTCGGGGCGGCGATCAGGAACCCGCTCTCGTAGGTATAATGCGCTTCCACCGGCACGTTCGCCACGTGCACCACGTAGAACGTGCGGCCTCCGGCCTGTTCCTTTTCGATGTGGGCCCGGGGTGCGCCGGCAAACTGGTTGGCGCGCGCCAGCAGCTTCTCGATCGCCTGTTGGAAGCGCGGCGGATCGTAGACCTCCAGCACCAGCTTCCAGGACGGCGTGGGCAGCAGCGGGCCGTCGACCGCGAAGGCAAACTCGCCGCCCAGCGGCCGCGCCAGATCGTCTCGCAGGCTCACCCCGGTGGCGCTCTCGAACTCCGCAACGCGGGCCAGGGCACCCGGGTTCGAGCCTCCAACCAGGCGGAAAGCGTCGTCGAGAAGGGCCGCAGGATTCTTAACCAGGGCCGCGCCCGCCACCGTCGCATCCGCCGAGACGAAGTCCAGTGCGCGGATGGGCGCCGGCGCGGCGAGCCAGGATGCCACGCCCCGGCGCTCCTGCGCGAAGGTCACCACCGCGCGGTTCTCGGTCTGCCCCGCCACTTCCTTGCGCTGGACGATGAGGTACTGCGCGTCGGAGAAGCCGGAGCGGTCTTCCAGCGCCGCGGGATGCTGCGCCTTGACGCGCCCGATTACCGAGTGCAGGTCGGCCGCAACGAGCCACGCCACGCCGTCCTTATAGGTCTGCGCGATGCGCTCGTGGAACGCGCTCTGGTTGAACGGGCTCGGGCCGCCCGCGAGGCGCCGCAGCGGCGCCAGGTCGGGCGACACCGCAACAAGGTCCCCGGCGATGTAGACATATACACCCTTCCCCGCGGCAGCCGCGGTGCGCGGATCGTCAACGATGCGGATTTCGGGATGGTCCTTCACCTGGCCGGCCAGAAACGCGCGGAAGCCGCTCTTGACCAGTTCGGCCATCACCAGCGGCGATTCGCCGCCGGCCGCCGTCCCCGGCCCGAGCATCACGGCGACCTCGGGCCCCAGGTACGCGCCGAGCGCCTCGACGCGCGCCAGCACGTCGTCGAACTTCGCTTGTCCGCCGGCCGCGCCGATCTTCTCGGCCCACCACTGGCGCAGCGGCTCGCTCTGGGCGAGCTGCTCGTGGAAGATCGCGTTCGCCTGGCCCACGGCCGGCCCGAGGTTGGGAATTCCGGCGTAGAACAGCGTGCCTTCGGGCGCCAGGTCGAGCAAGCGCGTGGAATGGCGCAGGCCCGGGCCGGGAATCCCCTCCAGCTTGGCGCGCAGCTTCTCGAACGCCTGCAGCCGCGCGGCGTATTGGTCCGCGTTACGGCTCCAGCCGATCTCCTGCTCGATGGGCACCGGCGTGAGGCTGGCGCTGGTTGCGACCTGGTCGCCCGGATGCAGCAGGCTGACGTTGTCGCCCTGCGTCACCTTCACTTCGCCCTCGACGACGGCCACGCGGGAGCCCTTGATCCCGTGATTCACCGAAAACACCGTGCCGGTCACCGAGACCAGGCAGTCACCGGCATCGACATAGAGGTGCCGTGAGTGCTGCTTGGCGGCCTGCACGATGACGTTGCCAGCCGCCAGACGGATGGTGACCCCGCTGCGCCGTTCGGTGAGCGCCAGCTCGGTGCGCTGGCGCATCTCGACCAGCGAGCCGTCAAGCAGCCGGATGACGGCGCCCGACCCCATGGCCGTGCGCACGCTCTCGAGCTCGCCGATGGACGCGCCCAACGCCAGCGGCGTGTTCCGCCCGCCCGTCACTTCGTAGAGTGTGCCGTCGAGCGCGGCCACGGTGGCGCGGGGCCCCGATGGCGCGAGCAGCCGGTCGGACGCCATGTACGCACCGAGGCCGGCTGCGGCTACCAAGGCGGCCGCCGCGGCCCATTTCCAAACCGGGGCGATGGCGCGCCGGGGAACCAGCGCGATGGGCTGTCTCGTTCCCGCCATGGCCTTGCGGCAGGCCGGGCACTGGTGCACGTGATCCTCCACCAGCATGGCCCGTGCCGGCGACAGGTGTCCCGCGCGCCAGGCCGGGATCAGCGCCTGGAAATCGCCGCAGCTTCGCAGCGCGCCGGCGTCGCCGGTTGCGGCCAGGGCGGCCTCGGCGGACACTCTGGCCCAAACCCGCTCGGCGGCCTGGCTCACGGCCGCTGGGTCGATCGTCTCGTCGCGGATTTCGGAAATCGCGCGGTCCAGGATCTCACCGTTCTCTTCGTTATTCATGACCAGTCTCCATGTAAGAGCGCATTGCCGCTTGCAGTTGGCCGCGGGTCCGGTGCAGCATGACCGCGACGTTCGAGGCCGTGGTCGCACACATCCGGGCGATCTCGGGGTTGTCGTACCCTTCGAAGTACCGCAGCGCGAACATCTCCGCGGCCCTGGGGGCGAGGCGGGCGATGGCTCGGCGCAGCAGCATTCCCAATTCGCGGGACGACTGGCAGCGGTCCGGCTCGAGGCGCGGATCCTCCGCCAGCACCGGCGCTACGTCTTCGAGCGCCACCTTCTGGGAGTCCCGGCGGGCGCGCACCAGATCCAGCGCCGCGTTGACCGCAGCCCGGTGCAGATAGCTCTCGATGTGGTCCACCGATGCGCCCGGCCAGCCCTGCCGCACAAGCCGCAGAAACACGGTTTGCAGCACGTCCTCTGCGTCGCTGGCGTTGCCCGTAACGCGGTAAGCCGCTCGGAACACCCGGCCGTGATGTTCCCGGAAACCCCGTTCGAGCTCGATCGCCGGACTGGATACCGCCGCCGGAGCAGCCATCTTCGCGCCGTCCTCTCTTCTTCCCTCATCCATGGAGACTGGCCTTGGAACGGATTCTTACATTGAGGATACGGAAAAAGGCGGGCCGGCGTTCTGGGAACCCGTCGATCCAGCCGGCCTCAACGGGCGACGGGCGGCCGCCGGAGGCGGCCCCGAGGTGGCAGAATAGTGACGATCACCAGATGACGACCGCCGAAACTCTCGCCGCCATCCGCAAAATCGCCGCCCTGGTCGTGGGCGATATCTGCCTGGATCGCTGGTGCACCTACGATCCCGGCCTCTCCGAGCCCTCGCGCGAGACCGGCATCCCCACGCTGGGGGTCATGGGAAGCTACGTGAGCCCCGGCGCCGGAGGCACCGTCGCCAACAACCTGGCGTCGCTGAACGCCTACCGCATAGCCGTACTAGGCGTCCTGGGAGATGACGGGAACGGTTTCGAGCTGGAACGGGCGCTCCAGGCGCGCGGCGTATCGCTCGACCTGATGATCAAGGATCCGCAGCTCCCGACCTTCACCTATAACAAGCTGTTCAACTCGGAGACCGGCGTCGAGGATCGCCCGCGCGTCGATTTCATCCCCTTCCGGCCGCTGCCGCCGGGCGTCGAGCGCAAGGTGATGCAGCGCCTGGAGTCGGCCATCGGCGGCTTCGACGTGGTGATTGCGTCGGATCATGCCAAAACCGAGCACGGCGGCGTGATCACTCCCGGCGTGCGCTCGCTCCTGCGGACTCTGGCCCAGCGCTATCCCGATAAGGTCATCTGGGTACATTCGCGCCGCCGCTCTCACCTCTTCCGCGGCGTGATCGTGAAACCCAACCGCCAGGAAGCCGACGAAGCCTCCCTGCGGCTGTTCCACACGGTGGATTACGAACGCCTGCGCAACCATCTGGAGACGAACCTGATGATCGTCACCCGCGGCAGCGATGGCGCGCTGGTGGTGGAACCGGGCCGCGCCACGGCCGTGATGACGGTCCCGGTCGCCAATCCCATCTATCCCTGCGGGGCGGCCGACAGCTTCTCGGCGGGCGCCGCGCTGGCGCTGGCTGCGACCGGTTCGCCCGTTGAAGCGGCACGGTTCGGAAACCTGGTGTCGAGCGTGACCATCATGAAGGAAGGGACCGGTACGGCTTCGCCCGAAGAGGTTCTGGCCGCGGAGGCGGCGCTCTGGAAATGACTTTCCCCGAACAGTACGTCGCAGGCGTCCATGAGGCCATCGCTTCGCTGGACCTCGGCCGCGTTCAGCAGGCCATCGAATGGTTCCAGGAGGCGCGCACCGCCGCCCGCAGCATCTTTGTGTGCGGAAACGGCGGCAGCGCAGCCACCGCCTCCCACTTCGTTACCGAGATGCTCAAGGGCGCCAGCTACAACCGCGCCTCCCGTTTCCGCATCATGGCCTTGAACGATTCGCTCAGCACCATCACCGCTTACTCCAACGACGTCTCTTACGACTGCGTCTTCGCCGAGCAGTTGAAGAACTTCGCCACGCCGGGCGACCTGGTGATGGGCCTCAGCAGCTCGGGCAACTCGGTGAACGTGATCCGCGCGTTCGAATACGCCAACTCGATCGGCTGCCGCACGCTGTCGCTCACCGGCCGCGGCGGCGGCAAGCTGGGCCCGCTGGCGCAGTTGAACATCGAGGTCCGCGCGCCCCACACCGGCCGCTCGGAAGACGCGCATATGGTGGTCTGCCACATCATCTGTTACTACTTCATGGAAGAGAAGTAGGACAAGCTTCAGCTTGTCCCCTACAGCTTGATGACCACTTTCCCCGCGCCGTCCTCATAGCGTTCCAGCATCTCGAAGGCGGATTCGATCCGGTCCAGCGGCACGGTGTGCGTCAGCAGCGGCGCGAACAGGCTGCGGCGGTCGCGCAGCAGTTCCAGCGCCTCCTCGGATTCGTGGTTGGAGCGGCGCACGTTGAACAGCGCCAGTTCCTTGCGCCGCATACTGTGGAAGTCCAGCGCCACGCGAACCGCGGAGGGAATGCCGGTCATCACCACGCGGCCGGCGTTGCGGGTGGCGCGAATGGCCTGGTTCAGAGACTCCCCGCGCGCTGCGCAGTCGATGGCCGCGTCCACGCCTCGCCCGCCCGTCTCGCGCAGCAGCTCGTGAACCGGATCGGCCGCGGCCGGGTCGATGGCGGCATCCGCGCCCATCTTCAGCGCCAGCTCGCGGCGCGCCGCCACGGGTTCCACCGACCAGATCCGCCCGGCGCCGGAGAGCCGCAGCATGGCGATGGTCAGCAGGCCGATGGGTCCCGCGCCGAAGACCACCACCGTCTCGCCCAGCCGAAGGGCCGCGAACTGCATCGAGTGCAGCGCCACTGCCAGCGGCTCGAACAGCGTCCCCTCCTCCACACTCAGGTCCCGAGGCAGCGGCAGCAGGTTCCCGGCCGGCAGGTTCACGCGTTCCCGAAAGAACCCGGGGTCCTGCGGCGTGCTCAGAAAACGGATGTTCGAGCAAACGTTGTGGCGGCCGGTCATGCAGAATTCGCAGTGATAGCAGTAGATGGCGGGCTCGAGCGCGGCGCGGTCTCCCGCCGACCAGCCGGAGACGCCGGGACCGGTCTTCAGCACCGTGCCCGCGGGCTCGTGGCCCAACACCATGGGGTAAGCGCACGGCAGGTCGCCAATTGCGCCATCGCTGAAATAGTGGAGATCGGAGCCGCAGATGCCCACCGCATCGACCTTCACCTGGATCTCTCCCGGACCGGGCTCGGCGGGGCTTGCTTCGATCAGGCGGAAGCGGCGAGGCTGATAGAGCTCGGCAACACGCATGACGGGGGCGCGGCGGCTACTTCTTGAAGAGCTGATCGAACGCGGCTCGGGCGTCGTTCGACGAACGCGGTGCGGTTGGCGCCGGAGACGCGGAAGCGCCCGAAGACGTCGTATCGCGGGCCACGGTCACGCGCGGCGAGAACAACTCGCACGGGTTCGCCTGGTCCTTCGACGCGATCCGGATCGGGACCGGCTTCAGGCATTGGAACCGCGTCGAGGGCTCGAAGTGTGCGCACTGCTTGCAGCAGTGGAGCGGCACCCCGCACTTCGGGCAGTTGCCCTTGAAGTCCGTGCCGTTGGGCAGCGCCGTGGCACAGTTGTAACATCTGGAGGCGGTGACCGTCTGCACCAGGCGCGGAAGCCTGGGCCCGGTGATGTCAAGTGGTGGACGAGGGCCCTTAGGCCTCTCTTCGGGTCTCCGGCCGCCATTTTCGCGGTCGAAGTCCATGTAGCCCCGTTGTCTGTACTTCCGATCGTCTTCCATAAAAAGGATTCACGATCTCCTTTGGGGGTTCTTCATCGAGTGGGCGTGCCACTGGAGAACGATTCAGGCTTAACCCACCCCTGCGAGGCAGATACAAACTCTCTTACAGCCAAGGTCAGAAGGGATTCTGCGGGCAGCCGAAGCGCTGGAGAGCGACAGGTTCGGAAACCCGCCTCAAGTTACACTCTACCACAGCTAGTCAAGGATTTCCAGACGGCAAAACGGTACAAACCTCACTTGGCTGGCTCGGGATGGTACAAGGAAGGATGGCCCCCGTTCCCAGGTTCCGCGCTCGACTCCTCCTGTGGCTCCTGCTTGCGCCCATCGGCGCTTCCGCTCAGACCGCCTCCGACTGCGTGCGCATCTACCACCAGCGCTATGCCGCGCGCATGTCGCCGCTCGTGTGCGAAGCCGTCAGGTTCCGTACCGAGCCCGGCAATGCCGACGCCGTCATCCAGCAGGCGCGCTGGCTGGAAGAGAAGGCCCGCCAGCTCGGCTTCATTTACCATGATGCTGGCCCGGTCACCGAAATTGAACTGCCCGGCCCAGCGGGCGCGCCGGTCCTGGGCCTCGTGGTCCACGGAGACGTCCAGCCCGCCGGCGAATCCGAGTGGACCGTGCCGCCGTTCACCTGCACTCTCCGCGACGGCAACCTCTATGGCCGCGGTGTGGCCGATGACAAGGGCCCGCTGGTGCAGGCTCTGCTGGCCATGGCCGCGCTGCGGGACAGCGGCCGAACTCGCACCCAGACGATTCGCCTGCTGGTGGGCAGCGACGAGGAGAGCACCAACCTGGACATGGCGACGTACCTGAAATCGCACGCGCCGCCGCCGCTGACCCTCGTGCTCGACAGCGCGTTCCCGGTTGTGGTCGGGGAAAAGGCCTGGGACGCGCTCGAGCTCACAGCGCCCGATCCTTTCAAGATTCGCGGGCGGACCGGGGCGCGGTGGGCCATCACTGCGTTGGACTCTGGAATCGCCGCCAGCATCGTGCCGCCCAGAGCCACCGCGCACCTGCACTGGCTGCCCCAGGATCTCTCTGGGCTCGCTCGTGCCGCCGGTGCGCTTTGCCCGGCCACGGTTCCCAAGGGGTATGGTTGTGAAACCAAGCGCGACGGCGCCGACGTGATCCTGACCACCACCGGCCGCGCCGCCCACTCCGGCGTGAACATCGAAGGCGGTCGAAACGCGCTGGTGCTGATGGCCAACGTCCTCAGCGCAAAACTCGCGGCCAGCGGCGCGCGCGATCTGCTCGAGTTCGCCGCCATCGCGGGCCGCGACCTGCATGGGGCGGGATTGGGCCTGACGCAGTCCGACCCGCTCTGGGGCCGCTACAACGTCAACGTCGCTACGCTGAAGCCCGGCGATGGCGGCGCCCTGGTGCTGACCACCAACCTGCGGCGCATTCCGCCCAAGACGCACCAGGACATGCAGGCCTACCTGGAACGATTCGTCGCCGATTTCAACCGTTCGCACGGCTGGGCCCTCCAGGTCGGCGGCTATTTCAAAGACGAGCCGCTGGCCTTCAACCCGAATTCGAAACTGGTGAAGCGGCTGCTGGCCAACTACGCGCGCGCCACGGGCCAGAGCGCTCCGCCCGCCATCTCCGGCGGCGGGACCTACGCCAAGCGCCTCCCCAACGCCATCGCCTTCGGAATGTGGCTGCCCGGCAAGCCCTACCCGGGCCACGACGTAGACGAGCGCATTCCCGTCGCCGACCTCGACCGCGGCGTCGGCATCCTTCTTGAGGCCCTGACCGATCTGGCCTGCTCCCCGCCGCTGGTGGATCCGTTCAGACCGTAGACGGCTGCGTCACCGAGGCGCGATCTCGATTCTTTCGACTCTTTCGATTTCCAGCAGATCGCCGCGATCGCCGGAGCGCAATCGAAATCGGCTTGTGAACGTGGCCGTTCTCTTCCTCTTAAGGTCGATGGCCGGCCCACAAGCGCTGTCAAAGAAGGCATCCGCCGTGGCGTCAACAGGTCCCCCCGGGATGATGCCACGTTCGCATCCGCCGGAGATCAAAACGGCACCGTGCATGCAGTCAGTCAGGAGAGAGGCACGAAACCGAACACGCTTGCAGGAGAAATCTGCCGGATGCTGCACCACTTCGCACAAGCTCGTGTTAATCGGTTCAGAACGCTCCTCCTGCGCCGTCGGGCACGGCGCCTCGCGGGGGCCGCGATCCTGCGGTGAGGTCTCTGTCATCGGTGGCCGGATGGTCCTAGCGGCACCGAGCCTGGGAATCGTCCACACCCGCACGTATGCGAAGGCAGCAGCCAGGAGAACCGCACCTACCGTAGCCAGCCCGATCCGTCTTGATGTGAGCCTCACGTTCTTGTTAGACCCGGACCGGATCTCCATGATGATTCGCGTTCATTTGACCCTCCTTGTTCAAAAGAGGGGCGTGCTCACCTGCTAGAGCTTTCAAGCGCGATAATCCATTCGTGGCACGCCTTCAGCGTGCCTCGCGAATTGCCTTCCGGAGGTCCTGTTCGAGGCCGACCTTTGTGGCAAAGTCGAGAGCCGTTTCGCCGCGCTTGTCCCGAATTGTGAGATCGGCGCCATGGCGGATCATGACCCGCATGACGTCTCCGGTCAGGGCATGGAAGATCGGCGCTTCACCCCAGTTGTTCCGCGCGTTCACGTCCGCGCCGCGCTTGAGCAGTTCTTCAACGACGTCGGCTTGTCGGAGTACGTGGAGCGGGGTGTCGCCGTCCTCGTCGCGCGCATTCACATCGACGCCGGCGTCGGCCAGGAGACGCACGCATTCGGCCCAGAAGAGCGCCGCGTGGAGAGCGGTTCTCCCCCTTGCGTCCCTCGCATCCGCTGCCGGGTGATATCTCAGAATCTCGCGCACCATCTCCGGCTTGCTCGATCGCGCGGCAGCGATCAGCACGGTTCCCGGACAAATCACCACGTTCGTGGCGCAACTGCTAAGGCGGGCATCCGGATTGGCGCCATACGCGATCAAGGCCCGGACCGCCTCTAAGTCCCCTGCCTGAGCGGCACCCGCCAGGGCCGAATCCTTATCGCTCTGGTCGTACTTACTCGCCCCCGCGGACATGAAGACCCGCAGCATCTCCGGTTGACGGTCGGCCGCGGCGAGCCATCCGACGCCCGTGAACGGAGCGGTGCCGGAGCCTTTCGGCGGCGTCAGGGGCACGCCCGCTTGCAATAGCTCGCGCACGGTCTCGATTTTTCCAAGACTGGCTGCTTGTTTCACGAGGACCTGCGCCTGGTCGCTCCTGGAGTCGAAATGCTCCGCTTGCAACGCCCGAACGAGCCCGCTGCCGCCCCGAATCCAAGGCTCGGTCTGCGCGACCCTGTCGACCTCCTTCTCCAGGCCGATAACGACCCAGGGCGTTACCGGCCAGAAGCCTCCGTAGTCCACGACCGCCTTGCGATGCGCGTCGATGACAATAGAGAGGATGTAAGTGGGCAAATCCGTAACCGGCACCCTGTACTCGTCATGCAGGGAATAGAAATCCGCAGCCAGGAAGTTCTCCGCAAGCTGTCGAACCACATTGGCTTCCACTTTCCCGGTGTATTTTCCCAGCGCGACCACGTACCGTTTGCCCTCAAAAACGATACCCGTTGTGCTGACCGTGACCTTGTAACTGGGACAGCTGCCTAAACACGCGGTCCTTTCGAGCGAAATTGTAACTGCCGAGTCAGGCCGAAGGGCGGGTCCCGCGACGCGGCGCCCGCATGTTGGCGCGCTCAGCGCCGCGAGAAATGCGACCGCGAGGGCAAGGGCGCGAATCACACCGCGTATTGTACCTCCAAAGTTCCCGCTGGCTCGACGTACGGCCCTCACCCCACCCTCATCACCACCAGCGTCATGTCGTCGTGCTGCGGCGCGCCGGCCGCGAACCGGTCCGCCGCCTCCATGATCCGCACGATCGTCTCCGCCGCCGGGCGCCCCAACGACGCCCGCGCCGCCTGCGCCAGTTCCTCCTCGCCCCACTCGTCGTCGGCCGCGTTCATCGACTCGCTGATGCCGTCGGTGAACATCACGATCGTGTCGCCCGCCTCGAGTTGCACCTCGGCTTCCTCGTAGCGGGCCTCGCGGAATATCCCCACCACTGGCCCGCCCGTCTCCAGCCTCACCAATTCCGCACGCCGGAACAGCATGGGCGGATTGTGCCCCGCATTCACGTACCGCAGCCTGCGCGCTCCCGCCGCGTACTCGGCATAGAAGAACGTCGCATAGCGGTTCGCCGGCGACGCGTCGAACACCAGCCGGCTCACGGTCTCCATCAGACGCGCCAGGTTCGCCGAGCCGCTCTGAGCCTGCCCGCGCACCGAAGCCTGAAGGCTCGCCATCAGCAGCGCCGCCGGCACTCCCTTCCCTGAAACATCGCCGATCGCGATTCCCAGCCGCCCGCCGCTCAGCGCCAGGAAGTCGTAGTAATCGCCGCCCACACCCAGCGCCGGCCGGCACGCGCCGTCGTATTCCAGACCCTCCACCGCCGGCAGCGTTTGCGGAAACAGCCGCTGCTGCACCTCCCGCGCAATCTCCATCTCGCGGTTCAGCACTTCCCGCTTGGCCGTCTCGGACGCCACGGCCGCGATGAGCCGCGTGTTGTCGAGCGCCAGGCCCGTCTGCGCCGCCACCGACCGCAGCAGCCGCAGGTCGGTCTTCGAGTAGGGCTCCTCGGACCGCTTCGGCCCAAGGCTCAGAAAGCCCAGCAGCGCATCCTTGCCCGCGAGCGGCAACAGCAATCTGGATTGAAGCTCTGCTAGCTCGCCGCGCTCCTCGTCGCTCACCCACGAGTCCTGATCCTCCAGGTACACGTGGAGCGGTGCGGCTGCCGCAGGAGTTCCTGAGCGGTCGCGCCACTGGCGGAGAAGCGCGCCGCGGGTTCACCTCCATATCCCAGCGCGAACGCCGGCACGTAGCTGCCATTCGCCCGTATCAGCGCGGCCACCTGCTCGACGTGCAATGACGCCGCTATCCGCCGCGACACCATCTCGAACAGCCGCCCCGTCTCGGTCACGCTACGCACATCTTCGCTCAGCTCGCTCAGGATCCGATCCGCCTGGTACGCCTCGCGGAAGAACCTGCGGTCCACCCACGAGCGCGCCGTGCCGGAAAACATCCGCGCCACAAAGACAACCGCAACGGCCGCCGCTATCAGCAGAATCTTCTGAGTGCGGTCCGTGTTGGGATCGAGCGCCAGCAGCAGCGCCAGGACGCCGGCTGTCACTGAGCAGAGCACTTGCAGCGTGCGGAGGCTGCCCTGAGCCAGCGCGTACTGGACGCCCATCCGGACCACCACCTTCACATCCAGCGCCCGCTGCACAACGATCACGTAGGCCATGGTGAGAGGAAAGCCGAACAGCCAGATGAGGGCGAACATCAGCAGAACGCCTGCGGAGGGCGGCCAGCGGTGATCGATCAGGGCCCACGTGCACACCAAGGTCAGCGGCACGAAACTTACGGTGGCGCCCCCGTGCAGAAGCGCCAGGCGCCGGCGGGAATCGGGTTCCGTTTCGGGATCGCGCACCTTCGCTTTCAGTGGGATGAAGAACAGCGACATCGCGACGATCCACAGGATCGGGGCGATCTTGTTTGCCTCCACGGACCACGGTATGAGGAAAGCCGCTGAGTCGAAGTGCTCGGCTTTCCCGATCGCCCAAGCGGTTCTCAGCAACGTCTGCGCCGCTAACGGGACGATCAAGATCCACTTGGCCCACGGCGCTCGGCGGTCCAGCTTCCACCGGTCGGGAAAATACACGCCGAACAGCATCATCCAGATGGGCCACGTCGCCAGAGCCAGGTCCGAGTAAATCAGCGCAGGCACGCGCAGGAATGCGGGCCAACCGAAGACGTACGGATCGATTCTGCCACCCGCGTCCAACAAAAACTGTATCAGGCCCAGCATCAGCCCCAGCAGCATCCACGCCCTGCTGTCGCCCGGCCGGATCGCGGCCACCCAGAAACCGAGCGCCAGGGAAAGCGCCGGCAGCGCAAACCAGACCACGGCCGCAAACACGTAGACGAAACCAGACGTGCTAGGACGCGTCGGTATGAGCCGGATGGCGACCCGAACCGCGGCGCCGTCGCGGAGAACCTCCACGCGCAGCATGTCCCCCGGCGCTTTTCGCCGCACGGCCACCAGCACGTCCGCGACGCCCGCCGGCTTCTGCCCGTCCACCGTGACCACGCGGTCGCCCCGGTGCAACGCGGGATCGCTCCACGTCACCGTCGGCCACGGAGCTTCCAGCCCGAACGGCACCTGCGGATACTTGTTCGCCAGGTCTCGGACGGCGTCCCTAGAGAACTGCACCTGACACGCCACGGCGACAACGAACAACGCCGCCAGCAAAGTATATTGCAGATTCCCGCTCGGCTGGTTCCGTGGCTTACGCATTGTACGATTCTATCCGTTGAGACCTGCCCACGGCGCACGACGTAAGGCACTCAGCACGGAACCACGACCGTGAGGGAGCGGCCTTAATGCTCCCGCAAAACCCGGAGCGCGATGTCCTCGTCAAACGCCGGCGACGCGAGAACGAGCGTCCCGCCCCCGTGCGCAACCCGCTCGCGCTTGATGACGGCTCCCGTCTTTGTGTCGACCCATTCGGCCCCGTACGCCCCCGCGGCAATCGCCAGCTCCAGCCGGGCCGGACCGGCGCCGGTCGCGTATACCGCATGCTGCTCGCCGGGCGAGGAAAGCGTCTGCGTATACAGGCCCGGAGCGCCCACCACCGCCAGCGGGTCGGGCCGAAGCGTCACCAAATCGAACGGCCGCAGGAACTCAGCCAGGATTCCGAGCTGCCGCCGTAGTCTCGCACTCCCGCCGCCCGGCCCGTTCGGTTCCGTATCCGTCCCGTCCTCCCGGCCTACCGAAAACGAGTAGTCCAGGTTGTTGAATGTCCCGCCACCAGCCAGCAGAAAGTTCCAGGCCTGCTTGCGATAGAACGAGTCCGCCCTGCCCGCGAAGCCGGTCTCGTCGTATGCCAGCAGCTTGCCGAGCCCGTAATTCAGCCGCGCCGCCTCGGGATACGCGTAGTGAAAGTTGACGATCGAGACGCCCGGCGCCAGCTCGCGCACTGGGTACCGGAAATTGCAGTAATTCTGCGCGATGAGATGCCGCTCCGGGAGCCCGGTCTCCTCCGCGGTGATCCAGGAAGCCACCCGGGCTTGCCACGCCATCGACTCCGCATCGGCCACGTCCACCGCGTTCGGGAACAGGTTCAGCGCCGGGGCCGCCAGATACGGATTGATCGAATCCACCGTAACCGTGCGGTCCGACCACGGCTCGTTCTGAATCTCGTAGATGACGTTATCGAAGCCGTTCAACTCGCGCACGATCTTGCGTACCAGCCGCTCCTGGTAGCCGAGAATGTTGCCGTTCGCGAGCGTGTGCAACTGCCGCCGGCCGATCGCGTCCGTGCCATTGATGTTGTTCTCGCGGTTCAGCGGGCAATTGGCCCAGTTCTTCTCGTCGTACTGCGACGAGAACAGCGTCATCTCGACCACGATGCCGCGCCGCCCGGCCTCGGCCACGAAGTCTTTCAGCCGCGCGAAATAGGCCTCGTCCCAGCGCTCCAGATCGAACTTGTTCCCGCCGTTGTGGTATCCCGGCGATCCGCTGCGCGCCCAGGGCGCCAGAAACCGGCCCGCCGCGGGCGCCAGGTTGTTCCGCGCGATCCCGAATGCTCCCGACGCCTCGACATACGAACCGGAGAAGATCCGCGTGTAGTTCAAACCGTCCGCCGCCAGCGTCCCCAGATACTTCCGGTAGTCGAAGTCCGGGTTCAACACGGAGCCGTAGTGCGCGCCCGATGTGATCAGCACCGTGGCCCCGCCGCGGAACAGGAAGATATGAGGATTGTCCGGGTGCAGCCGGATCGGCGCCGCGGTTGCCAGGACGCAACCGAGCGCCAGAGGGATCGCGAACCGAATGTTCATCGGTTATACCGGGGCGTGATGCCGCGCAGTTTGTCCCAGACGGCGTCGCATCCGGCCCGTGTCTCTTCGGAGAGCGGCCCGTCATCGAGCGCCTTCAGGTTTTCGTCGAGCTGCTCGATGCGCGATGCGCCCAGGATGACGCAATCCGCCGCCGTGTGGTGCAGCAGCCAGTTGAGCGCCAGGCTCGCCAGCGATCGCCCCTCGCGCAATGCCAGCCCGCGCAATTCCTCCACGGCACCGAAATACGCCGGGGGCCAGTAGCGGTCGAGATACATCTGGTTTTTATCGAACCGCGAGCCCGCCAGCGGCGCCTCCCCGTTCTGCTTTCCCGTCAGCAGCCCGCCCGCCAGCGGGTTATACACCACCGTCGCGACGCCGAATTCCCGGCACATCGGCAGGTACTCCTGTTCGATGCCGCGCGCCAGCAGGTTGTACATCGGCTGCGTGACATAGGCGGGCCGATAGTCGTGTTCGGCGGCCAGCCACAGCATCCGCGTCACCTGCCACGCCGCGTAATTCGAGCTCGCCGGATAGCGCACCTTGCCCGCTCGCACCAGCTCGTCGATGGCTTCGAGCGTCTCTTCGAGCGGCACGCCGTAGTCCGGCAAGTGCATGTAGTAGATGTCGAGATAGTCCGTCCCCAGCCGCCGCAGCGTGGAATCGATCGCCCGCAGGATCTGGGATTTCGAAAGGCCGCTCTCTTCCGGCGCGCTCGTCATGGCGCCGCGCACCTTGCTCGCCACTACGACCTGCTGCCGCCGCCCCGCCAGCGCCCGCCCCAGAATGGTTTCCGCCCGGCCCTGGCCGTACACGTTGGCCGTGTCGAAGAAATCGACTCCGGCTTCGAGGCACCGATCCACCATTCGCCGGGCCGCGCCCTCGTCCGTCTGCCCGCCGAAGGTCATCGTCCCCAGACAGACCCTCGACACCGCCAACCCCGAGCGCCCGAGCGTGATTCGCTCCATCACCCCAACTTACCAAACACAGACGCGGAAGCAACAATGAACCTTGTCAGCCGCAGATGAACGCCGATAGACGCGGATTAGAAGTAAATGCCTATCTGCGTTTATCGGCGTTCATCTGCGGCCAGAATTGTGCTTCCAAAGTTCTTCATCACCCTCTAAAGCGCGGCCTTATTGCTTCGGCGCCGGAAGCGTAACCACGTCCGGATCTTTCGACGCGGGCTCGCTCGGGGCGGGAGCCGGCGCGGGCGACGCCGCCTTCGCGTGCATCTGGGCGGCCATCGCATCGCGGACAGCGGCTTCCGCCTCCGCCTCCGGAATCGTCAGCCAAAGTTTGGCCGTGCTGCCCTCCGAATCCAGCTTGAGCCTCTGCAGCAGCGCCGCCACCCTCTGGTTGTCCTTCTGGCCCGCCGCCGCCATCCCGCTGAAGAGCCGCAGGGCGGCGACCAGGCCCTCGGCGTCCTTCGGCGTGTGCGTCACCGCCTGCACGGAGATCACGATGTCGGTCCCGAACTTCACCCCCAAAGTCACCTGCTCGATGGACTGAACCAAGTCGCCCATCGGCCCCGCGGCCGCGCCCGGGGGCGCGAAGGCCGCCGGCGCCGCGTGCATCACCATCCAGATGTCGTTCGCTTGCGACACCTCGCCGGCCTTGGCCGCGATCGCCGCGCGCAGGCTCGGGCCCTGACCGCGCCGGTCGACGAACGCCCGCACGCCCGCCTCGTCGCCGCCCACGATCAGAGAAGAGTCCACCACCGCCACGGCCGAAAACCCTCCCTGCTGCCCCGCTCTGGCCATGATCCGGACGCCGTGGTAGTCCGCGCCCATCATTCCGCCCGCCGCCGCCAACTGCGAAAGCTTGGCCACGTCGAAGTGGCCGCGCAGCATGAGAAACGCGTTCGGGTTCTGCTTGGCCGGGGCGGCGATCAGCGCCTCGTCGAGATCGCGCAGCGGGTCGAAACCTCCCGCCTGGTCGACGAACGCCTTGAACGCGGCATTGCCGGGTCCCGCCATCTGCGCCACGATCAGCTTCCCGAAATTCGATTCCCGAATCTGCTTGAAGTTGATCCCGATCAGTACGTCCGAGTCGGCCGGGGCCAGGCCCAGCAGGCTGGAATCCGCCGCCAGCGCCGCGGGAATCAAGACCGCGCAACTCAAAAGGGCAACCGCCGTCGAAGTTCGCATATGGGGACGATTATACAGGCATCTCACTTGCCCTGCTTCCACAGCGCCTCCAACTGCGGCTCGCTAAGCCCCAGCCCCAGCCTCACCACGCTCCCCTCGGCGGTCACATCCGCCTGCGCTTGCGCGATCGCGCCGGCTACGAATTTCAGCACCGCCGCCAGCTTCGAGGCGTCTTCCCCGCTCGCCGCCGTCAGTTCGGCGGAGAGCCTCACCTGGTCGCCGAAATTCAGGCCTCCACTCGCTTCCTGGATCGAGCGGAGCGCGCCCCCCTTGAGCGCCTCGCCGGCGGCGCCTCCGCCCGGCAGGTCCGGCATCAGCTCGGCGATGGGCACGGCGGAGACAAACCACAGGGCGTAGGCCTTGCTCACCACGTTCACCCGCGCGGTGATCTCCGCCGCCGGGCCCGTGCCCGTTTCCCGCCGCTCCACCACGGCCCGCACGCTGGCCGGGTCGCCCATCGCCACGATCGAGCTGCTCAGGAACGCCAGCCACACATCGGGGCCGACGATCGCCTGCACGCCACGGTACGTCGCCACCCCTGCTCCCGCGGCGCTGGCCGCGTCGAGAATCCGCGCCGTGTCGAACCTGCCGCGCCCGAGCAGCAGCTTGCCCTCGCCGGCGTCCGGCTTCGCCAGCAGGATTTCGTCCAGGCTCTCCCGCGGATCGAAGCCGCTGGCCTTCACGAACGCGTCGTACTCCTGGTCCTGCGCCGCCGAAAACTGCGCCACCGCGAACCGGCCGAAGGGCGTGTCTTTCACCTTCGCGACATCGACGCCTGCCAGAATCCTGGCCTCCGGCATGGCCAGTTTGAGTAGCTCCGGGTCAGCCGCGAACGCCGCGGCCGTGAACAGAAAACCGATCGCCAGGTTCCGCATGGGCGCTTCCCTCCAGGGTACGGTACTTGCGCAGGAGTTCGTAGAGCACCACGCCCCCCGCCGTCGCCACATTCAGCGAGTGCTTGGCGCCCAGCATCGGGATCCGGACCGAGCAATCCGCCGCCGCAATCAGTTCCGGCCGTATGCCGTCCACTTCGTGCCCGAACACGACGCACACCGGAAACCGCGGCTTCCAGTCGAAAAGGTCGACCGAGTGCAGGCTGGTTTCGACCGCCGCGATCTCGTACCCCCGCTCGCGCAATGCGAGGGCGAACGGCATCGGATCCCACGCGTATTCCCAGGCGACCCGCTCTTCGGCCCCCAGCGCCGTCTTGGCGATGGCGCGCTGTGGAGGTCGCCCCGTGATGCCGGAAAGATAGAGCCGCTCGATGGCCGTCCCATCCGCGGTGCGGAAAAACGCGCCCACGTTGTACGCGCTGCGAACGTTGTCGAGCAGCGCGGCCACCGGCAGCCGTATGCCCTCATACGCCGCCCCGAGCGGAGTAGCCTGGTACGGAAGACGCTCCATAAGGACCTCGCCGGCCCTACCATAGATTCTATGATCCTTCTCGACGGCGAGCACCTTACCATCGAACAAGTGCAGTCGGTCGCTCGCGCGGGCGCGGCCGTTTCCCTCGCGCCGGAAGCCATCGCCAAAATGGACCTCTCCCGCGCCGTGGTCGATCGTCTCGCGGCGGGCGACGCGCCCGTCTACGCGGTCAACACTGGCGTCGGCAAGCTGTCGGATATCCGCATCCCCGCCGGCGACCTGGCGCAGTTGCAACGCAATGTGGTGCGCTCGCACGCCTGCGGGGTGGGCGCCCCGCTCGGCCGCGCCGAGGTCCGCGCCATGATGCTTATCCGCGCCAATGTGCTCGCCAAAGGTCTCTCGGGGATCCGCCCGGTGGTGGCCGAGCGCCTCTGCCAGATGCTCAACCGCGGTGTCACGCCCGTGGTGCCTTCGCGCGGCAGCGTGGGCGCGAGCGGAGACTTGGCCCCCCTGGCGCACATGGCGCTGGTTCTCATCGGCGAGGGCGAAGCGGACTTCGAGGGCGCCCACCTGGCCGGCGGCGAAGCGCTCGGCCGCGCCGGCATCGAGCCCCTCGCGCTGGCCTCCAAGGAAGGCATCTCGCTGCTCAACGGCACCCAGGCCATGCTCTCCCTCGGCTGTCTCGAACTCGCCGCCGCGGAACGGCTCGCCGATGCCGCCGACGTCGTCTGCGCCATGACCACCGACGCCCAGCGCGGCACCCCGCGCGCCTTCCACGAAGCCATCCAGCGCGCCCGCCCGCATCCCGGCCAGGCCCGTAGCGCGTCTCGGCTCGTCCGCCTCATGGAGGGCAGCGAGATCCGCGCCTCGCATCTCGGCTGCGGCCGCGTTCAGGACGCCTACTCGATGCGCTGCGCGCCCCAGGTCCACGGCGCCGTCCGCGACACGCTGGCCGAAGCCCGCCGCGTCTTCGAGATCGAGCTCAATTCGGCCACCGACAACCCCCTCGTCATCGGCGGCGAGATCCTCTCCGGCGGCAACTTCCACGGCCAGACGCTGGCGCTGCATCTCGACTACCTGGCCATCGCTCTCACCGCGCTCGCGGGCATCTCCGAGCGGCGCATCGACCGCCTTGTCAATCCCTTCCTCAACGAGGGCCTGCCGCCGTTTCTGGCCGCGCACCCCGGCCTCGAGTCCGGCCTCATGATGGCGCAGGTCACCGCCGCGGCCCTGGTCGCCGAGAACCGCGTGCTCGCCAACCCCGCTTCCACCGGCTCCATCACCACCAGCGGCAACAAGGAGGACTTCGTGAGCATGGGCATGACCGCCGCTCTCAAGCTTCAGAGCGTGGTCGGCAACACCCGTCTCGTCCTGGCCATCGAAGCCCTCGCCGCCGCCCGCGCCCTCGATTTCCTCCGCCCGCTCCGCACCAGCGCGCCCCTCGAAGCCGTCCGCGCGCACCTGCCGCGTATCCAAGGCGACCAGCCGCTCACCGCCGCCATCGAGCGAGTGGAGAAGTTGATCGCCGAAGGCGCGCTGGATGGAGCGGCGTAGGCCATACCCGAGCAGTGGGTTCTGTTTCAAGCTGCGGGCCTACCCGGTTGGTTCGGCCGTCGCAGCTATGGCCTCGATATCAGCTTTCGCGGGTGCCGCTCAACTTTGCAAGGGTCCGCCGGCGCATCGAGATTCGCAGGATTGGGATACTTCCAGTCCGCCGGATTGGCGGGCGGCCTGAACTCCTCGGTGTCGAAGATTCGCCATTTGCCTCCGGGCGCCTTGACGTTCAGCACTACCTCGTCAGCTCCAGCGCGTTGCTCTTCTCCACTACCCCCGGCCGCCGCTCTCAAGCTTCAGAGCGTGGTCGGCAACACCCGCCTCGTCCTGGCCATCGAGGCCCTCACCGCCGCCCGGGCCCTCGATTTCCTCCGCCCGCTCCGCACCAGCGCGCCCCTCAAAGCCGTCCGCGCGCTCCTCCCCCGCATCGAAGGCGACCAGCCGCTCACCGCCGCTATCGAGCGAGCGGAAGAGGTGATCGGCGAAGGCGCCCTGGACGCCTCGGCATAAGGCTGTCGTCCACGCTGGCGGTACAATCGAGGGCGATGGGCCTCGACGACTACAAACCCATGAGGAGTCGCTTTGCGGTCTGTTCCGTTGCGGCACTTCTCCTTCCGGTCAAGATGGCCGCCCCGCCCGTGCTCGCGGTTGGAGTGCGCAACGTCACCACGGCTCTCCTCAGAATCGCGGGCGAGGCCCTTGTCCTAGACGTCAGGTTCGACGGGGTGCTGCGTCACGCGAGCCCGAACAACTTGCACATCGGCCCAGGGCCTGTTTTCGTGGTGGGCGTCGATCGGCTTCGCGGCGAGCGCTGGGACAACATCTCGCGCTGGCACTGGTACGACATCGGCCAAATCAAGTACCAGCCCTGCGTGGCTTGGCTTGCGCGAGAAGACGAGCCGTTCATCCTGCCAAGCGTCCAGACCGAGGTGCAGGTTGAGAAGGCCGATGCCCACTCGCACGTGGTCGTGCGGTTTCAACTTCAGGCCGCGTGCAAGGAAGGCGAGACGGTTTTCATCCAGCCGCTCGTCACCGACCCTGTGGACTTGCAGATACCGATAACGGATGAGCACAAGACAGAAAGCAACATGCGGACAAACTGACCGCCCGCGGCCATACTGTCACGGCGGAGGCTGCGTTGGCGGCACATCTACGAGTATCTCTACGGGATGGGATCGACTTTCTTGGTGGCCGACAGCGCCTTTGGCGCAGGGAGGCCAAAAGGCGGCTGCCGCGGCGACCGCCTTGAACGACGTGCTGGTGCAAGCGAATCGTTTCCCAGAAGGGGTCTGACGGATGTTCCTCGTTCTGTTGATCGCGCTGCAGCCGATCGCCGCACCGCTCGCGGCACCATCCCGTACCCTCAGCGTCTGCGAAGTGCTGGCGGACGACCCTACTAAGCTGAATGGCAAAACAATAGCAGTAAGGGGGCTACTGGAAGGTACCGAGGAGGGCCTTTGGCTCAGTGGTGAGTGCAAGAGCCACCTGGTCACCAGGGGTCTTAGCTGGGGGAACAGTCTGTGGGTTGAGGCGGGCAGCATGGACGAGAGCGCTGAGCGTTCCTGGCGCCGATGTTCGGACAAGTTGACCCGGTTACACGCACGCCTTGGCCGAGACAGAATCTTGGTGACTATCGTTGGGCGCCTTGAGACGCGAGAATCTATGGACGATGAAGTGGTCCAAATGCCATACGGCCTGGCGAGAGCTGGCCTTGGGCACCTGGGTGATTCCCCGGCTGCGATCAACGTTGTGTCCGTGCGGGACGTGACCGTCGAGTTGGCCGCCCCGCCGGTAATGCCATCTCGGACTCTCAGCGTCTGCGAGGTGTTGGCAGACGACCCCACCAAGCTGAATGGCCAGGTCGTAGCGGTCAGGGGGCTGCTGCAGAAGACCCAGGAGGGGCTTTCGCTTCGCGGCGAATGCAAGAGCCATCTGGTTACCAGGGGCGTCACCTGGGAAAACGTCCTCGCGGTTAGCGCGGAAGCCGCGGACGAGAATGCCGACCCCTCCTGGCGCCGAATGTCGGACAAATTGACCGGGCTGCACGCGAGCCTCAGCCGAGAAAGAGTCTGGGTGACTATCGTAGGACGCCTCAAGACGCTCGAGTCAATGGACGATGAGCTGATCCAAGAGCCAGACGGCCTAAGGAAGGCCGGCTTTGGGCGCATGAGCGACTCCGCGGCCGAGATCGAGGATGTTATGTCCGTGCAGGATGTGACCGTGGAGCGACCCAGACCGCCTGGGTCAGCGGCGTCGCCTACGGCCGTGCTCTTGGATTGCTTCGGTGTCGACGCTAACACGGTTCAGCCATGACGGCATTCTGCTCGGGATTCCTGCTGATTGCCCTTCTTGTTCCGCTGAACGCGGCCGAGCTCACGGTCAGCGTCCGGAACGTGAGGACCACCATTTCCAGAGTCGGCCGTGACGACGTGAGCATAGACGTCCGGTTTGACGCCATTCTCAGCGACCAGAAGACAGATTTGCACATCGACCCACAGTCGGCGGTAGTCGTTGGCGCAGATCACCTCCTCGGCCAGCGTTGGGCGCGCATATTTAGCGGGGAAACCGTCGCTCGATTGGATGCAAGGGCATGCGCCGACGTGCCTGACAGCGGGATCCTCGTCCTGCCCGATGTCCGAACCGCTGCGTTTATCACGAATACCGACAAAGACGCCCCCTCGCACCTCATTGCTCGCTTCCACATCGAGACCGTATGCACGAGAGGAGACAAATCGTTCTTCCAGTGGCTCGTGACTGAGCCTGTGGATATAAAGATACCGAAGTGGGATGAGGGCAAGACGGGAACTACGCAGGCAAAGTGACAGGCTGGGAGAGCACGCGGGCTATTTCGGAGCGCCAGTCTGGAAATAGAGTTCCCACTATTCCCAAAATCCACCTCCCACCGCCTCAATCACTTACGCGAGCCCGCCCCACCCCGGCTCGTGCCCCGTGCCTTACCCTCATCCCAGGTAGCACTCATGTCTTCGCAACGCCAAATCGAACGCTCGCCCGCCAGCGCGGCCCCCGCCTCCCCAATCTCCCGGTGGCCCCACTGCGAAAAAGCGCGAAATCAAAAATTGCATGATGAACCCAGTCCCATAATCGGACACTTACACCGCCCCCGCCCTCTACACCTCCAGCCCTATCGACCTCATCAGCTCCAGCGCGTTGCTCTTCTCCACCACGCCAGGCCGCAAGTGATAGTCGAAGGTGATCTTCCCGTCCGCCAGGTGATCCTCGAAATGCACGTTCCTCGCGCGGGGCGCGAGCGCGTTGGCGATGTCCGCCAGCGCCAGGTCATGCGTGGTCAGCAGGCCGATCGCGCCGCGGCCGGCCAGCGTCCGAATCACCGCTTCGGCGCCGATCCGCCGGTCGTGCGAATTGGTGCCCTGGAGCAGCTCGTCCAGAAGAAACAGCAGCGGCAGCGGGCCCTTGGCCAGCTCCACCAGCAGGCGGATGCGCGTGATCTCGACATAAAACCGCGAGGTGCCCGAATGCAGCGAGTCGAGCGTGCGAATGGACGCCCCCACCGCCAGCGGCGTCAGGCGCAGCCGCTGCGCCCTCACCGGAGCGCCCGCCATCGCCAGCACGGCGTTCACTCCCACGGTCCGCAGCAGCGTACTCTTGCCCGACATATTCGAGCCGCTGATCACCAGCACCGATGGCTCGCCGCACAGCCGGACGTCGTTCGGAACGGCGCGGCTCTCGAAGATGAGCGGGTGCGCCAGGCCCTCGCCCTCGAAGCAGGGGTCCCCGTCACGGAACTCCGGGAAAGGATCCGCCGGGTGCTCGTAGGCGTAGTTCGCCAGGGCGCACAGCGCTTCCATCTGGCCCGTCGCTTCGAGCCATTTCCGAACGTGCCCGCCCGACTCTTTGCGCCAGGCCTCGATCGCGAAGGCCAACTGCATCTTGTACAGGAACGCCAGGTTGACGATCCGGATCAGCACGTGGTCCGCCGAATCGAGCAGTTCCATGAGGCGATTCAGGCGGGCGATGCGCCGCGACGGAGGGGCCCCTTTGGTCTCGAACGCTTTCCGCAAGGCCACCAGCCGCGGTGTCGAGAACGGCTCGCGTTCGAAGCGCGCCAGCATCTCCGCCAACAGCGCCAGTCCGTATGCCGGTTCCCCCACCCCCTCGACCACCCGCTGGACCCTCGCCCGCAGGCGCAGCGAGAAAGCCGTCTCCACCCCCGCAATCACGAGGAAGAACTCCGGGATGCCGAAAACCGCCCACGCCACCAACGCTCCGGCCATCAGCGCTGCCAGCGCGGCCGCCGCGATGCGCACGCCGCGCGAGTCGAAGACCAGCGGCTTCTCGGCCCAGCGCGCCAGCGGGCCCGGGTCGATTCCCGACCTCAGGTCTTCGCCCAGCATGGCGATCTCCTCGCGCAGATCGAGCCCTGGGCGCAACTCCTCCACCGCGGCATGGCGCTCGCTCACCTCCGCCGGCGCCGCGGGTTCCAGCAGCCACCGCGCCAGCGTTTCCGCTCCCGAACGCAGCCGCGCCGTCGACAGCAGCTCGAACAGCGATCCCTTGCCGAACAGGTCGAGGTCCTCCGCGTAGGGATGGGCCGGATCGTCGAAGCGCTCGCCGCCATCGCCCTGGCCGGCCCAACGGTCCTCGAGCCGCGCAATCCCCTTCTCGTAGAACGCCGCCAGGCGCTCCGCGCGCTTCCGGACCCGAATCACGCGCTCGTGCAGCAACGCCAGCGCGGCAAACGCGGCCACGGGGACGAGGAGCCACCAGGGGGCGAACCAATGCCGGCCCACGGCCATCCAGGCCGCCACCACTCCCGCGATGGCCACGCTGAGTTGCGCGTTCCCGAACGCGACATGACGCCGCTCGAGCTCCGCCACCACCTGCCCCTGCGCCTCGAGGCGCCGTGCATATTCCGCGCGAGGATTGCCGGGGATTTCGCTCACGGGCGCTCTACTGCGTGGGCTTCAGCACGAGCTGGTAGTCGTCGGACTGCGGCCCTTCCACGGATTCGACCTGCATGAACTGGAACGGACCGAGCGCGCGGCCGTACTTGCGCGGCGCCTTGTTAACCGGGCCCAAGCTGATGTACACCAGGTACACGCCGGTGCCGATGCCTTCGATCGGGACCTCCGTGCCATCCTGGACGTACACCTGCCGCAGGGGCGTGCCCGGAGCTTCTTGCGAGACCACGCGGACCACCGCGTCCTGCCCGCTACGGTTGGCGATCCGGAACCGGCCCGCGCCTCTGGGCCCGCCCGGCGCCGTCAACTGGGCTCCGTTCGGAAGGACGATGGGAGCCGCCTCCGCCGCCGCATTTGGCTGGGCGGCCTTCTTCGTCGCCGCGTGGGGGGTGGGCCTCGCTTCGGGCTGCGCAACCGGCTTCTTGGCTGCGCTGCCCGGCGCCAGTTGGTCCCGGTGCTCCGGACGGCTCGACCCCGAATCGTACAGCAGCAGGCCGAGAACCGCCAGCAACACGGGGATCAGGAAAGCTCCGAACTGCGCCGCAAAGAGCACCGCCTTGGGGCGTGCCGGCACGGGAGGGGGCGCAAACTGGATCGTGGGCGGGGCCGCAGGTTCCGGTTTGGGATACGAGGCCGGACGCTCCTTCTCCCAGTCGCTTAGCGGCCGCGCCGTCTCCGGCGGCTCCTCGATAGGCTGGCCGGGCTCGGCCGGGACGAACGCCTCCGGGAGAAAGACCGGCAATGGAGCGTTCTTATCGATAATGTGTTCCGGCACGGGACTTAGGATCTCGGGAGGCTCCGGAGGCGCCGGCGTTGCGCTCACGTCCGTCTTCCCCGTCAGGGCGTTGTACGCCTCGATGATCTCTTTCAGCTTCGCTTCCGCCATCAGCTCCAGGCGCGGCTGAGTGACAAAGCGCTGCGGATCCCAAATCCGGGCCAGGTCCCGGTACGCCCGGTACACATCTTCCGGTGAGGCCGTAGGTTTCAGGCCGAGAACTTCGTAGTATCGCTCTTTTTCGGGGTCCATTCCGTTGTCAAATCAAGACTCTAGATGAGCATAACCCGTTCCCATACTCCTGGCAACCCCGAGGGCAGCGCTCCAGCCACCCGCTGCCCGCGCCATTCCGTCAGAACTCACGGAACCTACGGCGTTTAGGTTGAGCCTGCACCGGTATTCTGTTATCCTCTGTGTTGGGTTTCCCAACGATTCTCTGTCCTACCCGAGGTTCGCATGTCAGGCCATTCAAAATGGGCGACGATCAAACATAAGAAGGCCGCCACGGACGCCAAGCGCGGCAAGGCCTTCACGCGCGTCATCAAGGAGATTTCCATTGCCGCCCGCAGCGGCGGCGGCGACGCGGATGCCAACCCCCGCCTGCGAACCGCCATCCTGGCAGCCAAGGCGGTATCGATGCCGGCCGACAACATCAAGCGCGCCATCCAGCGCGGCACCGGCGAGCTCGAAGGCGGCCAGATCGACGAAGTGATGTTTGAAGGCTACGGGCCCGGCGGCACTGCCGTCCTGGTCGAGGTGGCCACCGATAACCGCAACCGCACCGTGAGCGAAATCCGGCACCTCTTCACGAAGTATGCCGGCAAACTGGGCGAACAGGGCAGCGTGTCGCGCCTGTTCGTGCGCAAGAGCCAGATCCTGGTCCCCCTCGAGAAAACGACCGAGGAACACCTCATGGACACGGCGCTCGACGCCGGCGTCGAAGACATCCGGAACGACGGCCTCCACTGGGAGATTGTCTCGCCCCCGGAGGCGCACCTTCCCGTGCTCGAAGCGCTGAATAAGGCCGGCATCCAGCCCGCCGAAGCGCAGATCGCCATGATCCCCATCATCCTGGTGAAACTCGAGGGCAAAGACGCCGGGACTATGCTCAAGCTCAGCGAGGCGCTCGAGGAGCACGAAGACGTGCAGAACGTCTACGCTAACTTCGATATCGACGAGAAAGTCATGGAGGCCCTGGCACAGTAGGCGTGCCGGACGGCCCATGCGGGTTCTGGGCATAGACTGCGGGACCGAACGAACCGGCTACGGGATCGTTGAGAGCGACGGCCGGAGCCACCGCATGATTGCGGCCGGAGTGATCGCGACCAGCCCTAAGCAGGCCATGCATCTGCGCTTGGCCGAAATCGCAGGCCGTCTGCGCGCTCTGATCCGTGAACACGGCCCCGCCGCGGCGGCCGTCGAGGACGTCTTCTACGCGGTCAACGTGCGAACGGCGCTGAAGCTCTCGCAGGTGCGGGGCGTGGCGCTGCTGACCATCGCCGAAGCGGGCCTGGAGCTGGGCGAGTATTCGCCGCTCGAGATCAAAACCAGCGTGGTGGGTTACGGCCGGGCCGAGAAATCGCAGGTCCAGATGATGGTGCGGTCCCTGTTGCAGCTCGATTGCCCCATCGAGTCGGAGGACGCAGCCGACGCGCTGGCGGTCGCGATCTGCCACGCCACGCGTGCTGCCGTGGAACGGGAGCTGGCGAGATGAGGCGCGTCACCGGCCTTCTCCTCCTGACCGCGGGGGCGCTCGTGGCGGCCGACCTGCCCAAGATCACGTTCACGAAATCGTTCCCCGGGAGCGTTCCCGACTACGTCGAAATCGCCGTGGACAAAGACGGCCACGGGGTATACAAGGAAGGCAAGGACGACGACAGCCCGATGGAGTTCCAGCTCGCGCCCGCGGAGACGGAGGCCGTGTTCGACCTGGCCGCGAAACTCGACCGCTTCTCCAAGCCGCTCGAGGCCCCCGTCAAGGTCGCCTTCATGGGCGACAAGACGTTCCGCTGGGAGAGCGGCAGCGAGAAGCACGAGGTGAAGTTCAACTACTCGGCGCGCCTCGAGGCCCAGCAGCTCTGGGATTGGTTCGAACGCATGGCCGAATCCGAACAGCGCTTCGCCGTTCTCGACAATGCCACCCATTTCGACAAGCTCGGCGTCAATCAGGGGCTGCTCGAGCTGGAAGCGGAGTTCGACCGCAGACGCCTGGTCGCGCTGGCGCAGTTCCTGCCGCTGCTGGACCGGATCGCGGGGAGCGAGCGCTACATGCATATGGCGCGGGAGCGGGCCGCGGCTCTGGCCGATGCGATCCGCAATCCGCCCAAGGCGCCGGGGCAATGACCCCGCGCCGCATCGTGCTGCTGATCCTCGACAGCGTGGGCATCGGCGAGATGCCGGACGCGGCCGACTACGGGGACGCAGGCAGCGACACGCTGGGGCACATCGCCGCCACCCGGCCCCTGCGCCTCCCCAACCTCTGCGCGCTCGGCCTGGCGAACATCCGGCCGTTCGAGAGCCTGCCGCCCGCCGCCCGGCCGCTCGGCTGCTACGGCCGGTGCGCGCTCGCCTCCCCGGGCAAGGACACCACCACCGGGCACTGGGAGATCGCGGGCATCCACCTCGATAAGCCCTTCCCACTCTACCCCCACGGATTCCCACCCGGGGTGCTGGGCGAGTTCGAGGAGCGGGTGGGCCGGCGGGCGCTGGGCAATTGCCCCGCCTCCGGAACCGAGATCATCGAAAAGCTCGGCGCGGAGCACCTGAGGACGGGCTCGCCGATCGTCTACACCTCGGCCGACAGCGTCTTTCAGGTGGCCGCGCACGAGGAGGTCATTTCGCTCCCGGAGCTCTACCGGATGTGCGAAATCGCGCGCGAGATCCTGCGCGGCCCGCACCAGGTCGGGCGCGTCATCGCGCGGCCGTTCGTCGGCGCCCCCGGGGCCTTTGTGCGCGACGGCGCGGCCCGTCACGATTACGCGGTGCCTCCGCCGCCGGGCATGCTGCTCGACCGGCTGGCAGAGCGCGGCGTGCCGGTCTGGGCGGTGGGGAAGATTTCCGAGGTGTTCCTGGGCCGTGGCATCGCATACTCGGCCAAGACCAAGCACAACGCCGAAGGCATGTTGCGGACTCTGGAAGCCGTGCGCGAGGCGGAGCGCGGCTTGATCTTCACGAACCTCGTCGATTTCGACATGCTGTACGGCCACCGCAACGACGTCGAGGGTTACGCCGCGGCGCTCGAAGCCGCCGACGCCTGGCTCCCGGCCCTCCTGGCGGCGCTCGGCGGCGACGATCTGCTGATGGTGACCGCCGATCACGGCAACGATCCCACCACGCCCTCGACCGACCATAGCCGCGAGTACGTGCCGCTGCTGGTCTACGGTCCCCGCGCACAACGGGGCCGCCACTTGGGCACCCGCGCCACGCTCTCCGATATCGGGCAGACCGTGGCCGAACGCTTTGAAACTCATCTTGAGAAAGGAACTAGTTTTCTAGCAGAAGTCCTATGCGAACACCATTGATGGCGGGCAACTGGAAGATGTACAAGACGGCCCAGGAGACCCGCGCATTCTTCGAGAAATTCGTCCCGTTGGTCGCCGCAGCCGAGGGGCGAGACATCGTCATCTGTCCCACCTTTCCGAACCTGCCGGCGGCCGTGGCGGCTACCCAGGGCTCGCGCATCGGCATCGGCGCCCAGAACCTGTTTTGGAAGAACGAAGGCGCGTACACCGGCGAGGTTTCGGGCCCCATGCTCGCGGCGGTGGGCGTCCAGTGGGTCATCATCGGCCACAGCGAGCGGCGCCAGTACTTCGGCGAGACCGACGAGTCGGTTTTGAAGAAAACCGTGGCGGCGCTCGAGGCCGGCCTCAAGCCGATCGTATGCGTCGGCGAGCGGCTGGAGGAACGCGAATCGGGCAACACGGAAGCCGTGCTCGCAAAGCAATTCGCGGACGGCATCGCCAAGCTGACGCCGGAGCAGTTCGCCAAAATCGTCATCGCCTACGAGCCGGTGTGGGCCATCGGCACGGGTAAGACGGCGACGCCCGAAATCGCCTCTGACGCGCACCGCTTCATCCGCGCCCGGGCGGAGGCGGCATTTGGCCCCGCCGCGGCCGCTGGCCTGCGGATTCTCTATGGCGGCAGCGTCAAGCCGGACAACACCAAGACCCTCATGGCCAAGGAAGACATCGACGGCGCGCTGGTCGGCGGCGCCAGCCTGGCGCCGGATTCCTTCGCGGCGATCGTGAACTTCTAGGCGCCTTCCATAGGGCAGGCGGTTGCGCCTGCCCTATGCCCACGTCGACCTTCTAGGGATTCGACGGCGTCTGCGGCGTCCCCGCCGGCGGGTCGAACGGCGCCAGGATAAGGTCGCGCACAAACGGGGTGCCGTTGCCGATCACCAGGTTGTAGCCCGGAACGCCCGCAGGCGCGGTGAACAAGCCGTTGTTACCGGGAATCCCCTGGTGAAACTCCCGACCCAGCCCGAAGCCCTGCGCGGCCGCCAGACCGTAGAGGAAGTAGTTCACGTTGCCGAGCCGTTGCCGCAGGTTCTGCTCCGCCAGGGCCAGCATGCCGGCCGTAGCGGGCGCCCCGACGCTGGTTCCGATCACCAGATAGAAATTGCCGTCGAAGCCAGTCACGACCGAACTGCGGTCCGCCGGGCACGTGCCCAGTGAGCCCACCGGACAGCCGCCCATCTGGAACGAAATGTCGGGGATGGTGCGCATATTGTGGCCCGTGCGCACCAGGTTCTGGTAATCCGGCTTGCCAAAGACCACGCTGACCCCTCCTCCGCTTCCCCAGACGCCGCCCGACAGCAGGTTGCCGACACCATAGGGATCCTGGGGCGCCATCGGATCGAAATCGGCGTTCTCGCGGACATAATCCGAGTCTAGGCTGGGGGGATTCGAGGTCGTCACCAGGTTCGTTCCGCCTACGGCGGTCACGTGAGGGCTCGATGCCGGCTCTTCAATGCCCGGCAGGAACTGGCCGGCCACCACGGGGGGAGTCTGGGGCGGAGTCGTGAGATAGCTCAGCGAAGGCAGACCCAAACCCCCTTCGTCGCCGCTGCTGGCGACGAACGTGATCCCCTGCGCGTTGCCGTGTTTGAAGAGGTCGTCGTACTGCCGCAGGATATAGGTGAAATCGGTGCCGCCGTTGTATGCGGCGGTATAGAAACCCTCCGCACCGCCGAACGACGAGGACACGATGTCCGCCGCGTTGTTTTCCACGATGGCGAGATAGGCATCCAGGACGGACTGGTCCGAGAGATCCGGGATGTTGAAGTCCAGGATGGTGGCGCCAGGAGCCATTCCGCCCGATTGCTGGATGTCGAGAGAGACCTCGAGGGATGCCCCGGAATTGGGATCGAACACCGCTCCTCCGTCCACGGGCACGCGGACAACGTGGGGAACCGCCAGGTGCTCGTGGCCGAAGTAGGCGGCCATGTCGCTGTCCAGGAAGTCACTGGCCATGACGATCGCGATGGTCCGCCCCGCACCTGTCAGCTTCTGGTAAGAGGGGAAATCGTAGGCCTCCTTCAGATCGTCGAACCAGTAAGGTCCGACATCCGAATAGCGGTTGGCCGGGGCGGCTCCGGCGTTGACCGCATGCACGTGGTGACGGATCGCCGGCGAGAAGGCCACCACCTGGGCGCCGGCCTGGACGAACGAGGCCGGCAACTTGAATGGTTGCGTGGACACCAGCGTCTGGGCGCCATTCGGCCTCCGGCCGTTATAGAGCGTGACGCCCAGCAAGCCCTGAACGGCGCCCACCGTGCCTTGGGCCGTCAAGCCGTGCGAATGAGTCGCCACCACCGTTAGGCCGCGGGAAGTCAGGTCCGCGGTGATCCGTGCCAAGTCCGCCTGGCTCGGGCCGAACTGCTGCCGAAACTGCTCCGGCGTGAGCCAATGACGGTAATTGGGGGAGTTGGGATTGTGCAGGTCGGCCAGCAACTGGTCGAGTTGGCCGGCATTTTGGAGCGGAAGGTAAATGTTGAACTCAACCTGCCGGCTGGCGCTGGCCGGACCTATCACTTGGATTTTCTGCTGGGCAGGCAATTGCGAAACCGCCAGCAACAACGGGAGAAGGCGCACTGCATATCTCGCGAAGCTCATGAGCACCTCAAGTCCTTTGGGTTACACGACTCTACTGGAAGTTGCCGCCAGGCTCGGTCGGTCAGCTAGCGCCCGAGCAATCGAACCGCCAGTGGGCGGTACGCGCAATGGGCCCCTCTGTGGGCTCCTGACAAGAATTATACCTGCTCAAACAAAGAAAACAAGGGATAACGCGGATTTCCAGGGAGCGGCAGATGTTATTCTTCTGTAAAAAGATGTATCTCTTCCGACCCATGGGGGCGGGATTCGAGATAGATCCCTGCGCCGAGGCTGACCGCAGCGAGCGCGATCATAACGATGCTCACCAGGTCGAAGCCACGAGTCCAGAGGATGGCTCCCAGGGCCACCACGGTGCGCAGGACCCAACTCAGCGCCTTTGCGATCGGCTGGCCGGCGTTGTGCAGGCGCGTGGCCGCCCGGCCCAGCGCGTACGCGAAGAACATCGCCAGCAGCCCCAGCAGGACTCTCAGAAACTGCATGGGAATCGGCGGCCTCACACTTCCAATCTGGGCCAAACGGTCGCGGATTGCAAGGGCCACGCTGGCCGCATCCGAGCGGATCGGGCACTCAGCACCGAACCGCGACCGTGAGGGAGCGGACCCGCCCGGCCGTCGGTGACGGACTTCCGTTTTGGCGTCTACAAACATGTCGTGCACTTGGGCCGGCGCTACACTGGTCTTGAAAGGGCCGATCTTGCACCAGCACCAGCACGCCAAAGATATGGGAAGAGTCCTGGTCTGGTCCCTGGCCGGAACCGTGCTCTTCGTCCTGGTGGAGGCCGTTGCGGGCATCCGCGCCCACAGCCTCTCGCTGCTCTCCGACGCCGCCCACAACTTCACCGACGCGCTAGCGCTGCTGCTGGCCTGGCTCGCCGTCTACTTCGGGCGGAAACCGGCCGACAGCGTTAAGACCTACGGGTATCACCGCGCCGGCGTCCTGGCCGCTTTCGTCAACGCCCTCTCGCTGCTGATTCTGGCCGGCTATATCGTCTTTGAGAGCTATCGGCGCTGGCTGCACCCGCAAGCGGTGGGCGAGATGACCATGCTGGTGGTGGCGGCGGGCGGCGTGCTGGTCAATGGCGCCATCATGTGGGGCCTGCGCGCAGAGCGCGGCCGGGACGTCAACATCCGCAGCGCGTGGGCGCACATGTTCGGCGACGCGCTGGGCTCCCTCGCCATTGTGGCGGGAGCGGTGGCAATCCACTACACCGGCTGGCAGCGCACCGATCCGCTGCTCTCCGGCCTCATCGGCCTGCTGATTGTGTGGACCGCCTGGGACGTCGTCAAGGAGACCCTCAATATCCTCCTGGAGGGCCTGCCGCGCGGGCTGGAGCTGGGCCAGGTGACCTCGGCCATGCGCGGCGTTCCCGACGTCCTCGACGTCCACGACGTCCACATCTGGAGCCTGGGAGCGAGCACGCACGCACTCAGTTGCCACGTGCTGATCGAAGATCTGCCGCTCTCGGAAAGCGATTCGATCTTGCGGAGCCTCAACCGGATCCTTTACGAACGCTTCCGCATCCAGCACACCACGGTGCAATTCGAATACGTCAACTGCCCGGGCTGCCCGATCCCCAGCGGGCAGGACCACGTTCACGAGGCGTAGCGTGCATACTCTGGCCGGGATCCTCAGCGGCGCGCTCATTCTGATCGTCCTCTGGGATGCCTTCGAGACCATCATCCTGCCGCGTCGCGTGACGCGCAGAATCCGCCTGACCTCGACCTTCTACCGCCTCACCTGGCGACCTTGGTCCGCCTTGGCGCGGCGCATCCGCCGCCCGCGCCGGCGCGAGGCCGTGCTGAGCTACTTCGGCCCGCTCTCGGTGCTGCTCCTGCTGACGGTCTGGACCGCGGGCATGATCTTCGCCTTCGCGGGCCTGCACTGGGCGATCGGGACCAGGTTGCTCTCGCCCGACAGGCACCCGGATTTCTGGACCTATGTCTACATGAGCGGCACGGATTACTTCACGCTCGGTCTGGGCGATGTGACCGCGGCCGCAGGCCCGGGGCGCGCGCTGACGGTGCTCGAGGCCGGGCTGGGGTTCGGATTTCTGGCCATCGTGATCGGCTACTTCCCGGTGCTCTACCAGGCGTTTTCGCGCCGCGAGGTGAACATCGTGCTGCTGGACGCCCGCGCCGGCTCGCCCCCGAGCGCGCTCGAATTGGTGCGGCATTTCAGCGAAACCCGCGCCCTGGACCAGTTCGATCTCACGCTGCACGAGGCCGAGCGCTGGACCGCGGAGCTGCTCGAGAGCCACATCTCCTATCCCGTGTTGAGCCACTTCCGCTCGCAGCACGACAACCAGTCCTGGCTGGGTGCAACCACAACGATCCTGGACGCCTGCGCGCTGGCGATGGCCGGAATCCGCGAAATCCCTCCGCGCCAGGCGCAGCTCACGTTTGCCATGGCGCGGCACGCGGTGGTGGATATCGCTCAGATCCTGCGCAGAGCGCCGCGCGCGCCGGCCCCGGACCGCCTGCCGCCGCACGCGTTCCGCCGCCTGAGCGAGGAGCTGGCGGCCATCGGCTTGCATCTGGCCGACGACGACGAAACCGAGGCCCGCCTGGCCCACCTACGCGGCCTGTACGAACCCTACGTCAACGCCCTGGCGCGGTACCTTTCGATGCGCCTGCCCGAGTGGGCGCCGGAGCGCCGCGCCGTGCACAATTGGGAAACCAGCGCCTGGGGCCGCGCCGCGGCTGCGCCGAAGGCGGCCGGCTGCCAGAGGGCGGAAGACGATCACGCGTAGGGGCACCGTCGGCGGTCAGCCGTCGGCCTTCCAGCAGGTGTTTACTTCTGCCCTTCCACGATGTCCGCTTGCGGGCCGCCAACCTCGTCGATGTGGATGCGGAGGCCCGTCCGCTGCTGGAGTTCTTTCTCCGGAACCTCGAAGCGCACCGCCAGCATGCGGTCCATCGATTCCCGACCTTTGATCTCCGTGCGCGGCACCAGGCTCGGGTTGAACTTCTGCCCGAGCGCCGGATCGTACTCGAACAGGCTCTTGGAATCCACGTCCGAAATCACCGACCCATCGCTGACATTCCCTTTCGAGTCCGTCATCGTTACCTCGACTCTTTGGACCTTGAACACGTAGTCGGAAGGATTCCGAAAGCGGAAGTCGATGATGGCGGCCGAGCTGTTCTCGTCGATGGGCAGCGTGCGCACCTTCAAAATCGAGCCCAGCAGCTCCAAGTGCGCGCCGCGCTGCATGTAGAAGATCCCCACCGCCGCCAGCGCCACAACCACGAGACCGATCCCGAGGAACGGCGAAAGCTTGATATAAGGGTCGAGTTTCTCTTTCAGTACTTGGTTCATTCAATCACCAAGGAATTTACCGACCGGCTCGAGGCCGCTCACGTTGTCGCAGACCGCCTTGATGCCGGCCGTCAGCGGAATCGCCAGCACCAGTCCCGGAGCGCCCCAGAGCACGCTCCAGAACATCAAGGCGATCGTCACCGCCAGCGGATTGAGGTGGACCCGTGGCCCCACGATCTTGGGGTACAGCAGGTTCATGGCGATCAGATGGAATACGGCGATGATCGACAGCATCAAGACGTAAGAAGTAAGGTTCTTGTAAATCGCCAGCGCCGCCATGAAAGGCGGGATCATGGCCAGCGGCAGACCGATGTAAGGCACCAGGCTGAGGAACGCGCTGAAGGGACCCACCAGGAACACGTAGGGCAGGTGGAACCCCCATAGGACCGCCGTGGTCGCGGCCGCAAGCAGCAACCCGAGCACGAAGTTGCCCACCACAAAGGCGCGCACCATGATGGCGATGCCATCCACGGACTTGGCGGCCATCAGCCGCGCCTCTCCCCGGAAGATCTGGAGGAAGCTGCGGTAAATGTGCTCCCGCCAGCTCAGCATGAAGTAGACCAGGAAGGGGATGAACGAAGCCATCAACAGGACTTCGTAGAGCGGTCTGAGGTGCGAGTAGAGGAAGTCTACCAGCGGAGGGCGCTCGGGCCGGATGCGGACCTCGGGCACTGCACCGGGGACGGCCGCGAGTGGGGCCGCTGGCGGCTCGGGAGTCCCGCGGCGCCGCGGCTTCTTCTGCTGCTGTTGCTGCTGCTGCCCCTGGTCGCGGAAGCGCTTGGGCACCACCAGGTTCACGATGGATTGCTCCAGGGATTCGGCGCGGTCGATGACCTGATCGGCCACGTCACCGATCCTCTGGCCATATCTTGGCAGATCGTCCGCCAGACCGGTCCCCTGCGCGTAAATCCCCAGGCCCAGCAGGTACACCACGCACACGCCGATGGCGCACACCAGGAAGCTGGCCAGGCTCCGGGGCAACCGCAGCCGCATGAGCAGGCCCACGAAGGGCTCCAGTATGAAGGCGATGATCACCGCCGTTGCGAGCGTCACCAGGAAGGTGCGCCCGTAGTAGACCAGCGCAATCGCGCCTGCCAGCGCGATGACCACCGAGCCGAAACCGCTCGGGCCCAGGGTCCGGATCGAACGCGGAGCGACAGCCACGAAGAAGAAACCCCTGCAAGTGCGGGTGCTTCCCGCACTCAAAATGCCAAACGCTACTGTAGCACGGCGCGCCTTATAATGAAATTCGGCGGCGTGACATTACGGCGCCACAACGTCTTGGAAAGCTCTCGAAGCGCACGGATCCTTGCCCTGGACGTGGGCAAACGCAGGATCGGCGTCGCCGTCAGCGACGAATTGGGCCTCACGGCGCAAGGTCTCGATACCATTCAACGAACGAACACCCGGGAAGACTATGCGGTTATTTCACACCTGGCCTCCGAGAAAGGGGTCCGCATGATCCTGATCGGAAACCCGGTCAACATGAGCGGGACGGAGGGACGCCAGGCCGAGTGGGTCCGCCGTTTCGCGGAGGGACTGGAGGCGCGCAGCGGCCTGCCCATAAGGCTTTGGGACGAGCGCCTGACCTCGGTCGAAGCCGGCCGCGTGCTGCGCCAGAGCGGAATCAGCATCGAGAAGCGCGCCCGCGCCGTCGACCGCCTCTCGGCCGTGATCCTGCTGCAGAGCTATCTCGACTCTCTGGGAATGGCGGAGCCGTCATGAAATGCCGTTACTTCGTAGTGGCCGCGATGGCGACCGTTCTGGTCGCGCTCGCCCTGGTCGCCGTCTGGATTCTGACGCCCCGCGTGGGGCCGCACCAGCAGGCTTTTGTCGTCATCCCCAGGGGCGCCAACGCGCGCCAGATCTCCAGGATTCTCGCGGACGGCGGCGTCATCGAACACCGCTTGCAGTTCCTGCTGGTGCGGGCGCTTCGCCCCCGGGCCAAACTGAAGGCCGGCGAGTATATGTTCAAGGAGCGCCTGAGCATGTGGAAGGTCTTCGACCGCATCGTGCGGGGCGACGTCTTCTACTACGTGCTGGTGGTGCCCGAAGGCAATAGCACGTTCGACATCGCGCAGACGCTGGAGCGGCAGAAAATCATGCCGCCTGCCGCGTTCCTCGAGGCGGCCCGCGATCCCGCGCTGGTCCGCGATCTCGACCCCCGGGCGCCGTCGCTCGAAGGCTACCTCTTCCCCGACACCTATCATGTGACGCGGCACACCACGCCGGCGCAGCTTTGCCGGATGATGACGGATCGCTTTCGCAAGGCCTGGAACGCCCTGGGTCCGCCGGCGGCGAAAGCGCATGAGGTCGTGACGCTCGCCTCGCTGGTCGAGCGCGAGGCGAAGTTGCCCGCCGAGCGAGCGCTCATCGCTTCGGTTTTCGCGAACCGCCTGCGGCTGGGCATGGCGCTCCAGTGCGACCCGACCGCGATTTACGCCGCCCAGGTCGAAGACCGCTACCGCGGCGTCATCCACCGTTCGGACCTCGACAGCCGGCAGGCTTACAACACCTACCAGCACGCGGGGCTGCCGCCCGGTCCCATCGCGAACCCGGGGATGGCTTCGCTCCAGGCGGCACTCGAGCCGGCGGCCACCGACTTCCTCTACTTCGTGGTGCGCCCCGACGGCTCCGGCGGCCACCAGTTCTCGAAGGAGCTGGCGCAGCACACGCGCGCTGTCGAACAATATAGGCGTGGCGTCCGGGAGCAGGAAAGGCAAGCGGGAGGCGTTGCGCGCCGTAGTTGAAGCGCGCCGCCCGGAGCACATCGCCGAAGCGGATTTCGAGGAGTTGCTGCGCACGCTGGCCCCGGTGAGCGAAAGCTATCTGCGCCGCCTGCTGCGCGAGACCGGCATTTCTCTGGCCCCGCTGGTGGGCGGCATCCGCCAGGATTCCTTCGAGAGCCTGGAACGCACCCTCCTCGACATGGAGCGCGAGTACGCCGCGGCCATGGCTCGCGGCGACGCATCCCGCGCCCGCGCCTGCCGCCGCTCCGCGATCGCCGCCAAGGACCACGCCCGCTTCTCGCTGCGCAGCCCCAGGCTCACCGCGGAGGAGCGCGCGGCGAAGGAGGAGATGATACTCTGGTTGGTCACCTGGCTCGAGAACCCGGGCGTCTTCGCCACCTGGCTGGAGTTGCGAAAGAAGGTTGTCCGGTAACCTGCCTCCGCCGAGCGGCGTCAGAAGGAAGAAGGGGAATACTAGCCTTAGATGAACCAGTCATGTGGACGTATGCCCACGCGCGCGGCACTGGTATTCGCGCTCCTGCTCCCGGCCAGCGCCGCGGCCCAGCAGGCGGCCGCCCAGCCGTCGCCGACCCCGCCGCCTGCGGCCTCCGATCCCGCCGCGCCGGTTGCTCCAGCAGAGGATAAGCGGGTCTTCGGCGTGCTGCCCAACTACCGGACCGCCGAATCCGCGGTGCCGTTCGCGCCCATAACGCCGAAGCAGAAGATGACGATTGCCGCCAAGGATTCCTTCGACTGGCCGTTATTCCTGACCGGCGCAGCCTTTGCCGGCTTGTACCAGATCGAGGACCAGAACCCTTCCTTCGGCGAGGGGCTGAAGGGCTACGCCAAGCGCTACGGCACGGCCTACGGCGACCAGATGATCGGCAACATGATGACCGAGGGCCTCTGGCCTATCCTCCTGAAGGAGGACCCGCGGTACTTCCGGCTCGGAACGGGAACCGTGCCAAGGCGCCTCTGGTACGCCGCGACGCGCATCTTCGTCACGCGCACGGACGCCGGCGGCACGCGCTTCAACTTTTCCGAGGTGATCGGCAACTCCGTGGCTACGGCCATCTCCAACGCCTACTACCCCGATACACGGGATGTCCGGGACAATGTCGAGAAGCTGGCGATCCAGTTGGGGACCGATTCGTTTTCGCAAGTCGCGAAGGAGTTCTGGCCGGACATCAAGCGCAAGCTCTTCCATCGCGGGCGTTCGGGCCAGGACGGCCCCCAGCAGTAGCGGCGGCAGGCAGACTCGCCGCTTGCGAGCGTGCCGGGCCGCGCGCGGGGTATGATCGAACGTGATGGATTGTGAAGTGGCGCATCCGGAGGTAACGGCAAGGCGCTCTCGCGCATCCAGTGAATCAACGCTCTTTGGGAGGCCTAGAACCCGGTGCAATTGAACCCACGCAAGACCGGCGTGCGCCGCGCGGCTGGGATGATCTTTCTCTGCGGGATCCTGCTGGCGCCGATCCTGCGCGCTCAAAGTTCTTCGAGTAGCGCTCGCCAAGAAGAGGAACAGCCGCGTTTTTTGAAGCGCTTTTCCGTCGGAGTGCGCGCCAGCATCCTCACCATGGATCTCCTCAGCTCGGCAACCAACACAGCCACTCCCAACGCCGAGACGGTCGTGGCACAGACATTGACGCCGGCGAACCTGCGCCTGGGCGGAGGCGTGACCGTGGAGTACGCCGCCTCGCGGCGGGTGCTGGTCAGCGTCGATCTTCTCTACCACTACTTCAGCTACTCGGCGGATACCACTACAAACGTCAGCCTGCCCGACGGAACCTCCCAAATCACGGACGTGTCCGAAGGGCTGCACGCACGGTACTATGATTTACCGATCGTGTTCCGCTACGCCACCCTTCCTGCCCGCACAGCCTCGGCGCGGGTGTTCCTGGGCGTCGGCCCTGACTTCAGAACAATCTCCGATATTCGCACCGCCACGACTACGACCAACGCGGACGGCAGCCAGGTATTCGACTATACGCCGCGGGTTCCTCAGAACCGGGTCACATACGGAGTGGTGGCCGTCGCCGGCTTCCGCGTGAAGGACGATTTCGGAATCAAGGTGACGCCCGAAGTGCGCTACACCCGCTGGCTCTCCAGCCTGTTCGACGGCTGGCCGGCGCAGCAGAGAAGGAACGAACTGCAGGTGGTCATCGGGCTCACCTTCTGAAGAAGGGTTAACGTTAGGATCGCGCCGGACGCCCTCCTTCGCGGGCGGAGACAAAACCGCCTCCGAGGGTGTATGCTGTTCTCTTCGAGCATGACTTTCGGATAACCGTACTCGATACTCTGCCCGGTCCAGGCGCCTCCGCGGGCTGCACCCCCGTTTCAGCGACAGAGGCGCCGGGCATGTTCGAATCAGGGCGACCAATCAGGGAGGTTTGCTCCTCGATGAAGAATACGCTTGCGCAGTCACAACCAAGCCTCGAAGATCAGGATTTCGTGGACCGCGTCATTGCGGAACACAGCGGCAAGCCCGGCGCGCTGCTCACCATTCTGGAACGCATCCAGGAACACCATCCTTTCAAGTACCTCCCGCCGGAAACGCTGGAGTACGTGGCCGCAAAGGCCGACATCCCGCTGGCGCAACTGCACAGCGTGGTCACCTTCTACGCGCTCTTCAACCTGGAGCCGCAAGGAAGGAATACCGTCGCGGTGTGCCGCGGCACGGCCTGCCACACGCGCGGATCGCGCGGCCTGCTCGAGCGCCTGAAGCTCGAAATGGGACTGCACGACCACGGCAGCGAGGACGGCGAGGCGGCCAAGCAGACCATCACCACGCCGGATCGCAAGTACACCATTCGCACCGTGGCGTGCTTCGGCCAGTGCGCGCTGGCGCCGGTGGTCGAGATCAATCACGAGATCTACGGGCACCAGAACGAGCGGGCGCTGCGCAGCGAGATCGACGCCATCGAGAAGGAGAAGCGTTAGATGCGCATCCAGGACCTCAGCAGTTTTAACGCCGTCCGAGAGGCAGGGCTGGGAAAGCTGCTGCCCTACAAACCGCGCATCGGCGTGGGCATGGGCACCTGCGGCACCGGCAACGGCGCTGAGGGCGTGTATCATGCCTTCGCGGACGAAATCGAGCGCCGCGGGCTGGACGTGGAACTGGCCCGCGTGGGCTGCTTCGGCTTCTGCGCGGAGGAGCCGCTCGTCAACGTGTGGCTGCCCGGCCGGCCGCTGGTGATTCTCCACCGCGTCCAAGCCAACGACGTGCCGCATATCCTGGACGAGCTGTATCTCGGCAAGGTCACGGCCGATCTGGCGCTCTGCAAGATCGAAGAGTGGGACCACCTGACCGGGCAGGTCAAGTACGGCTCGGGTTATCCCGAGATTCCGTCCTGGCGCGAGGTGCCGTTCTTCAAGGGCCAGAAGAAGATCGTCCTGCGCAACTGCGGCCTGATCAGCGCGGACGAGATCGAAGAGTACATCGCCGTGGGGGGCTACCAAGCTTTATACAAGGTCCTCATCGATAACACGCCGGACATGGTGATCGAGCAGATCAAGGCCTCCAAGCTGCGCGGGCGCGGCGGCGCCGGCTATCCCACGGGTCTCAAGTGGGAAGTGCTGCGCAAGGCCAAGACCGACCGGAAATACCTGATCTGCAATGCCGATGAGGGCGATCCGGGCGCCTACATGAACCGCAACGAGATCGAGAGCGATCCGCACTCGCTTCTCGAAGGCATGATCATCGGCGGTTTCGTCACCGGAGCGCAGGACGGCATCATTTACGTACGTGCAGAGTACCCGCTGGCCGTACATCGGCTCACGCGCGCCGTCGAGCAGGCCAAGGAGTACGGCCTGCTGGGCGAGAACATTCTGGGACGAGGCTTCAACTTCTCGATCCAACTCGTGGAGGGCGCGGGCGCATTCGTCTGCGGCGAAGAAACGGCGCTGATCGCCTCGCTCGAAGGCCGGGCGGGACGGCCCCGGCCGCGGCCGCCGTTCCCGGCTCAAAAAGGGTTGTACGGCTACCCCACCTCCATCAACAACGTCGAGACCTGGTACAACATCGCGCCCATCGTGGCCAAGGGCCCGGCCTGGTTCACCGAGACTGGATCGACCAAGAGCGCGGGGACCAAGGTCTTCTCGCTGGTCGGCAAGGTCACCAACACCGGTCTGGTCGAGATGCCGCTGGGCACGCCGCTGAAGACGTTCGTGTACGACGTGGGCGAGGGCGGCACGAATGGAAAGCACATCAAATCCGTGCAGACCGGCGGCCCTTCGGGCGGCTGCATCCCGCAGGAGATGTTCGATACGCCGGTCGATTACGAGACGCTTGGCAAGCTGGGCTCCATCATGGGCTCCGGCGGCATGGTGGTGATGGATGAAGACAACTGCATGGTGGACGTGGCGCGTTACTTCATCGAATTCACCCACGCGGAATCCTGCGGCAAGTGCGTGCCCTGCCGCGTGGGGCTCGACAAAGCCCTGCGCATCCTGAACAACTTCACCAACGGCAAGGGCGTGGAGAGCGACCTCGAAGCGCTGGACGAGCTGGGGCGCATGATCCGCGACATGTCGCTGTGCGGCCTGGGGCAGACGGCGCCCAACCCGGTGCTGACCACTATGCGGCACTTCCGCCACGAGTTCGAGGACCACATCCGCGCCAAGCGTTGCCGCGCGGGCGTATGCGAAAACCTGGCGCTGTCGCCCTGCGAGAACAGTTGCCCGCTGCACATGAACATCCCGCGGTTCCTCCAGCTCTACAAGGAGGACCGGCTGGAGGAGGCGTTCGAGTCCGTGATCATGGACAACCCGCTGCCGGCCTCGACCGGGCGCGTGTGCCAGCACCCCTGCGACGACCGCTGCCGGCGCATGAACATCGACGAATCGGTGAACATCCGCGACGTGCACCGCTTCATCGCCGATTCCATCTACAACTCGGACCGGTACCCGGCGCTGATGGAGCGCATCGTGGCCAAGAAGCTGGCCCGAACCGGGAAGAACGTGGCCGTTGTGGGCGCCGGCCCAACCGGCCTGGCCTGCGCCTTCTACCTGGCGCTGCTGGGCCACAACGTCTCGATATACGAATCGAACCCGGCGGCCGGCGGCATGCTGCGCTACGCGCTGCCCGAATACCGGCTGCCCAAGCCGAGCCTGGATCGCGAGATCGAGCTGATCGAAGAGCTGGGCGTGAAGTTCATCTTCAACACCGCGGTTGGTTTCGACGTGCCGCTGAACGATCTGGACACCAACTACGACGCCGTGTTCCTGGCCATCGGCACCTGGAAGGAAGCCTGGGTGTACATGCCGGGCACGGAGCTCAAGGGCGTGATGCCGGCGCTGCTGTTCCTGGAGGCGGTCTCGAAGAACGAGCAGGTCAACCTGGGCAAGAAGGTGGTGGTCATCGGCGGCGGCAACGCGGCCATCGACTCGGCCCGCACGGCGCTGCGCATGGGCGCCGAAGTGACCGTGATCTACCGCCGCGAGCGCAAGGACATGCCCGCCATCGTGGAGGAGACCGAGGCGGCCGAGGCCGAGGGCGCCAACTTCGTGTTCCTGGCCGCGCCGCATCGGGTAGTCGGCTTCCACGGCGTGGTGAAGGCCATCGAGGTAGTGAAGACCACGCTCGGAGAGTTCGACGCCACGGGCCGGCGCAAGCCCGTTTCGACCGATGAAATCCACGTGTTCAAGTGCGACACCGTGATCCTGGCCGTGGGCGAGAAAGTGGACATGGACTTCGCCAAAGCCTCGGGGCTGACGCTCAAAGAGAGCGGCACGGTGGAAGTGGACCGTTTCTCGCTCGAAACCAGCCGCACCAAGTTCTACGCGGGCGGCGACGTGATCAGCGGCGCCTCGAACGTCTCGAACGCCATGGGATATGGAAAGAAGGCGGCCCGCAACATCGACGAACAGTTGATGGGGACCAAGCGCTCGGCGCAGATTGCGCAGATTTTCGAGTACGACCAGGCGCCGCCCGCGCAATCGAGCGAGTGCCCGCGCCAGGTGCCGGGCAGCGTGCCCGCCCGCGAGCGCGTGGCGAACTTCGAAGAGGTGAGCTTGGGGCTCACGGCCATCGAGGCGCTCGAGGAGGCCACCCGGTGCCTGCGCTGCGATATCAGGACGACGGACCGATGACGAGAAGCAGGAAAATCGGTAGCGCAGGCACTCCTGCCTGCCGCCTCGACACTCATGCCGAGGCATGGCTTGCGTCGAGACGAGTCTCGACGCGGCAGGCTGAGAGCCTGCGCCACGATCTGGGGACTAAGCCGATAGGAGCATAGCCTTGCCGCAGAAAATTGCGATCCGAATTGATGGGGAATACGTGGAGGCCCGGGAGGGCCAGACGATTCTCGAGGTGGCGCGCGCCAGCAGCAAGTACATCCCGACGCTGTGCCACCTGGACGGCCTGGCGTCGGCGGGCTCCTGCCGCCTGTGCGTGGTGGAGATATCGGGAGTGGGGCGCCTGATGCCCGCCTGCACCACCGCGGTCCAGGACGGCATGTCGGTCACCACCAACTCCGAGAAGCTGCTGCGCTACCGCCGCATGGCGCTCGAGCTGCTCTTCGCCGAGCGCAATCACACCTGCGCAATCTGCGTCTCGAACGGGCATTGCGAGCTGCAGGCCCTGGCCACGCGGCTGGGACTGACGCACATCCGCTATCCCTACACCTATCCGCGGCTCCCGGTCGATGTCTCGCACGAGAAGTACGTGCTGGACCACAACCGCTGCATCCTGTGCACGCGCTGCGTGCGGGTGTGCGCGGAGGTGGAGGGGGCGAATGTGTGGGAAATCAGCGCCCGGGGCATCAACTCGCGCCTGGTGGCGGAGCTTGCCGGGCCGTGGGGGGATTCCAAAGCTTGCACCAAGTGTGGCAAGTGCGTGCAGGTTTGCCCCACCGGAGCGCTCTTCGACAAGAGCAAGATCGGCTCCGATCACCCCAAGTATCCCGATTTTCTGCCCTATCTGAACCTGATGAGGGAAGCGCAATGAGCAAACTGAAACTGGCAACGGTCTGGCTGGACGGCTGTTCGGGTTGTCACATGTCGTTTCTTGACATGGACGAACGGCTGCTCGAACTGACGGAGTTCGTCGATGTGGTGTACAGCCCGGTGG
>DASWZN010000015.1:0-330625 GCA_036404435.1 Bryobacteraceae bacterium | reverse complement strand
CGCCAAGCCGGGCTCGATCACGCCGCACAAGCGGTTCAAGGGCGGGGTGTACGTACTGAGCAAAGAAGAGGGCGGGCGGCACACGCCGTTCTTCAAAGGCTACCGGCCGCAGTTCTATTTCCGGACCACGGATGTGACGGGGGTGGCGGTGATGCCGGAGGGCGTGGAGATGGTGATGCCGGGGGACAGCGTGCAGTTGGAAGTGGAGCTGATCACGCCGGTGGCCATGAACAAAGGGCTGCGCTTTGCAATCCGCGAAGGCGGGCGCACGGTGGGGGCCGGCACGGTCGGGGAGATATTGGAATAGAGGACGTTGAATGCCACGAGAGATCATCACCTTCCAGTGCACCGAGTGCAAGAACCGGAACTACACCAAGACCAAGAATAAGAAGACGACCACCGAGCGCCTGGAAATGAAGAAGTTTTGCCCGCATTGCCGCAAGCACCAGCCGCACAAAGAGGTGAAGTAGGGCGGCGCGGACCGGATACTATAGAATGTAGAAGGCAGTCGGCTCGCGGCTGTTGGCGCGAAAGTAGGGGCGTAGGTTTAACGGTAGACCAGCGGTCTCCAAAACCGCGAGTGGGGGTTCGAATCCCTCCGCCCCTGCCATGACGGCTCTGTGGGCCGCGCGCGGTTCCCGCTGGGTAAGAGGCAAGGAAGAGATGGAAGAACAAAAGCCTTTGGTCGAGAGACTCCGGCAATGGCCGGTGGGCGTGAAGGATTACGTTCAGGAACTCCAGGCGGAGATGCGACGCGTCACCTGGCCGAGCCGCAAGCAGGTGCGGGCGACCACGGTGGTGGTCATCGCAACCGTGTTCGCCTTTGCGGCGTACTTCGCCGTAGTCGACACCCTCATCGCCCGGGCCATTACCAAGGTATTCCAGGTGTTCGCGAGGCAGTCTTAAGGGCGGTGCCGTATGGCAGACGAGGACAACATCGAGGTACAGCAGGACGAGCCCGAACCGAAGCCGCCGGAACCCGAGGCCAGCGCCGGCGAGGCGCCCCAGGGGTTCGATGAGAACGCCCCGCGGCAGTGGTTCATCATCCACACCTACTCGGGTTTCGAGAACAAGGTGGCCGAGTCCCTGCGCAGCCGCGCCCAGGCCTTCGGCTTCGCGGACAAGATCGGGCAGATCCTGATCCCCACCGAAGAAGTGGTCGAGGTTCGCGGGGGCAAGAAGGTCAACAGCAAGCGGCTGATGTACCCCGGCTATGTTCTGGTCGAAATGGAAATGAACGACGACCTGTGGCACGCCGTGAAGTCCACGCCGCGGGTCACCGGTTTCGTCGGCGGCGGCAACACCCCGGTGCCGCTCAGCGCCACCGAAGTCAACGATATTCTCTATCGCCAGGCCACGTCGGCCGACCGGCCGCGGCCGAAGCAGACCTTCGAGAAAGGCGAGGCGGTGCGCATCAACGACGGCCCCTTCTCGAACTTCTCCGGCAAAGTGGATGAGGTCAACCCGGAGCGCAATACGCTGCGCGTGCTGGTGACGATTTTCGGCCGCGCGACGCCGGTCGAGCTCGAATTCGGACAGGTAGAAAAGGTATAGGGTTTCCGGAATGGCAAAGAAAGTTACCGCGCAAGTGAAACTGCAGATCCCGGCTGGCAAAGCGACCCCGGCGCCGCCGGTAGGCACGGCCCTCGGCCCGCAAGGCGTCAACATCATGGAGTTCTGCAAGGCGTTCAACGCCAAGACGTCGGCCAAGGACCAGGAGGGGTTGATCATCCCGGTCGTCATCACCATCTTCAGCGACCGCTCGTTCACCTTCATCACCAAGACGCCGCCCGTGCCGGTGCTGATCAAGCGCGCGGTGAGCCTCGCCAAGGGCTCCGCCGAGCCGAACAAGGTCAAGGTGGGGCAGATCACCGCCGAACAGGTCCAGGAGATCGCCAAGATCAAGATGCCCGACCTGAATTGCTTCACGCTCGAGGCGGCGATCCATTGCGTCGAGGGCACCGCCCGCAGCATGGGCGTAGACGTGGTATAACTCTGGGTTCGGGAGTTTCGGACCCGGAGGCAACCGTGCGAGACACACGAGTTGTTCTGCTGCTTTCGCCACTGCTGCTGCTGTTGGCCCTGGCGGCGCCCCCGGGCTTTGATCGACAATCGCCTGCTACGCCCTCAGCCTTGTCCTCGCTGTTCTGGTAGGCTATTGCGCCAAGGTGTCTGGCCGGGATTACATCCTGTGGTTTTGGTGCTCGGCCATTTTCTCTATCAAGTCTGGCTGGCCGTTCCTAAGGCCCGGACTTTTTGGCTGGCATGACATCTGGTGGTGGCTTGCGTGCTTCCTCCCTTCTGTTCCCCCGATCACGCTCGCCCTGTTGCCCGACGAGTGGAACTCGTCGCGTGCCGAGCTGCGGCGCGCTGCCAGCCCCGGCATGGGCGCCCCCGCCAAGGCGACAGCCGAAGCGTTGGAAGACCGGTTTCCGCTGCTCGTCGAATGCCTGTCGGGACAGCCGGAGCAGATCCGAACCAGCCTGACGGCGCGCTTTCAGCCGGTCAAAGCAAACCTCGAGTTCGCGCTCGCTGTGGCTCCGGACGCGGCCGGCCGCCTGCTGGAGGAGACCCGGAATGGCGGATTTGAGGTAACCACCGGGGAGCAGGGGGCGTTGGTTTCGGTCTACGGAGCCGGGCTCGTTCGTCCCGACAAAGTGGACGAACTCGCAGGCCGGCTCATCGCCGCCGCAGCCCCCGGGCAGACAGTGAAGATCGCATTCCGGGATGCGGAGGGCCTTCTTCACTTCGCCGAGCACCACTCCGAGCGGACAGCCGCGACCGGGGCCTAGGTCGGCCTGGCCAAAGGACCCGCCGAATAAGACCAAGATGACCGATCTGAATTACTTCACGCTCGAGGCGGCCATCCACTGGTCGAAGGCACCGCCCGCAGCACGAACGTGGACGTGGTATAACTCTGAGTTCGGGAGTTTCAGACCCGGAGGCATATGCGCGGTGCCCGTGTCGTCCTGCTGATGTCGCCGCTGCTATTGGTGCTGCCCCTAGTGGTGCCGGCATTCCGCACGGCGTCCCCGCTTACGCACAGGCTCGTCTACATTGCTCTCAGCCTCCTCATCGCTGCGCTATGCGGCTGTTCGGCCAAGTTGCAGGCCCGAGACGACTTCTGGTGGTGGGCGTGGGGGTATGTCTTCCCTTTCATCACCCCGATCGTACTCGCTCTGTTGCCGAGCAGGTGGAACGCTTCCCTTGCCGAGTTTAAGCGCGGATTGCGGCCGCACTGGAACTTCGTCCGAGCGGCGCGCGGATCGTTTGAGGAGCGGTTCCCCCTGCTTGTGCGGTGCCTGGCGGGGCAGCCAGAGGCGACTCGGACCGGGCTCCAAGTGCACTTCCAGGGCGTGAAGGTCAATTTTGAATTCCTGCTGGGAATGCATCCGAACTCCGTCAACCGGCTGATGTGGGAGGCCCAGGGCCGCGGGTTCGTCGTGTGGACCGGGATCATCGAGAGTGTTCCCCTTGTTTATGGAGCCGGGCTGGTGCGGCCGAAGGCGGTAGAGGCAACCGCCCGATGGCTCGCTTCCGCGGGCGCCCCCGGTCAGAAGCTCACCATCGCGTGCCGCGATGGAACGGGCGCGTTGAAGTTTATCGAAAACCGATTCGAGGAACGGTTCCCTCTTCTCGCGCACTGCCTGGCGGGGCAGCCAGAGGCGACTCGAACCGCCCTGCAGGCGCACTTTCAGGGCGTGGAGGCCAATTTAGAGTTCCTGGTAGGCGTGAATCCGAACGGCGTCACCCGGTTGCAGGTTGAGGCACGGGATCGCGGATTCGTCACATGGACGGCCACCGTCGGGGACGTTCCGCTGGTCTATGGCGCGGGACTGGTCCCGCCGCATGCCGTGGAGGACGTAGGCCGCTGGCTCTCCTTGGCAGGGGCTCCCGGCCAGAAGCTCACCATCTCGTTCCGCGATGCGGCGGGTCCACCGCGGTTCGTCGAGCGCAACTTGGAGCAGGCCACCGGCGCGGGCGCCTGAGGCCCGCGGGGCTATTCGGCGGCGTGAACCCGAGCGGTCCTGTGTTAAAGTATGAATCCTGGATACCATCTCCATGATCCAACGCATAGGGCAGACAGACGGGTTCGACGAGGCCGCGCTGGTCGCCCAGGCTCAAACAGGAGGTGAAGAAGCTTTCACCGAGTTGGTCACCCGCTACGAAGGCAATATCTACCGCCTGGCGAGGCACATCACCCAGAATCCGGAGGACGCCGAGGACGTTCTGCAAGAGACGTTCCTGAAGGCTTACGAGCACCTGGCGGACTTCCAGGGAAACTCCAAGTTCTACACCTGGCTGGTGCGGATCGCCGTCAATCAGGCGCTGATGAAGCTTCGGAAGCGCAAGACCGATGCCTCGGTTTCTTTAGACGATCCCTACGACACCGGCGAGGACAATCTGGTGCGGGAAATCGCCGTTTGGGAGCCGAATCCCGAGCAGACTTACTCGCAGGAGGAGATACGGGCCATCCTGGAGAAGGCCGTGGATAGCCTGCCGCCAACGTTCCGGGCGGTGTTCGCGTTGAGGGACATTGAGGAGCTTTCGACCGAAGAGACCGCTGCGGCCCTGAACCTATCGGTTCCCGCGGTAAAGAGCCGGCTGCTTCGGGCGCGTTTGAGGCTAAGAGAGAAACTGACCCGCTATTTCAAGCGGAAAGGGGACGATTTCTTTGGTTACATGTAAGGATTTCCTCAGCGAGCTCAACGAGTACCTCGACGGCAGCGTGGAGGCCGGGCTCCGGCAGGAACTCGAACGCCACCTGAGCGAGTGCCCCAACTGCTGGGTGGTCTGCGACACGACCAAGAAGACCATCCAGATCTACCGCGGCGTGGACCCCTATCAGATGCCTGCAGGCGTGCACGACCGCCTCATCACCGCCCTGCACAAGAGAACGCGGGCTTAGCCATCCGGCACGGCGCAGGCCCGCGCCACGTCGGCGACCTGATACCGTGGTTCGATATGAGCGAGAGCCGGCTCCGCGGAGCGTGTACCCGGGCGTGTGGCTTCCCGGCATGGTTGTGGGGCGCAGTGTTCTCCGTGGCGCTGCTGCTCGAAGCGCTGCTTTTCGTTCCCTTTGCCGGCTTCAACGCGGACGAGGTACTGTTCTTGAGCCCGCTGTTCCCGCCGCACTGGTCCGCCTTTTACTGGGATACGGCGTTCGGGCGTGTTCCGCTCATGCTCATGCCGTATCTGGGCGCCACCAAATCGCTCGCATACTCCTTGTTTGCCCAGTGGCTGCCGCCCAGCCCGATGGCCGTCCGCCTGCCGGTGGTTCTCTTGAGTTGTGCGACCCTGTGCCTCTTTTTGCGGCTGGTCTCCCGAGTCGCAGACCGGCGGACCGCGATCGTAGCCACCGCCCTGCTTGCGGCGGACACGACGTTCGTACTGTGCACCAGCCTTGACTGGGCTCCCGCAGCGGTCCAGCTCTTTGGTTGGATTCTGTTGGCCAACCTTGCGGTTTCAGCGGCGGAGCGGCCGACAGCGGGCGTCCTCGCCGCGATCGGCCTCCTGGCGGGGCTTCTGGTTTGGAACAAGGCTGTCTTCCTGTTCAGCCTGGCTGGCGCCCTGGTTGCGGCCGGCATCGTGTTTCGAGAGCACATCAGAAGAGTAAGCCGTCGGACACTCCTGATCCTTACCTGCGCGTTCGCCGTCGGATGTCTGCCACTCGTGCTGTACAACGCGAGTTCGGGAATGGGCACCTGGCGCGCGCGGGAAGCCCTGCAGGATTACGGTCCGGGTTTCAAGATCGGAGCCGCCGTGAGGACGCTGGATGGCAGCATCTTCAACGGGTATCTGTTCGCGGAATCTCCGGCCATGGCGTCCACGATGTCGGGCGCGGTTGGCAAGCTGCCTCGCCATGGCCTCCTCGCGGCCGCGCTGCTGGCGTCGGCCCTGGTTCTGCCCTGGGCGGCAGCGGACAGGAGAAGAAGGCGGCTGCTCCACTTCGCCTGGATGGCCGCTCTGTTTACGTTTCTGTCGATGGTGCCGTTCCGGAACGCAGGTGCGGGTCCCCAGCACATCGTGCTGCTCTATCCGCTGCCGCACCTGATCGTCGCGGCAACCTTCGTTTCCTCGGTGGATGCTGCGGGCTGGCTTCGCAAGCTTGGCATAGGCGTGCTCGCTGCCGTGTTCTGTGCCGGCGGGCTCTTAACTGTGGTCTACCGGCTACAGATGTCCGCGAACGGGCTCAGCGTGTACTGGACCGATGCCATCTACGGCCTGGACCGGGAATTGCGCGAGCAGCGGGTCACCAATGTCGTCGCCGCGGATTGGGGCATAGAGGAGCCGCTGCGCGCCCTCTGCAAAGGCCGGATCGGGATTGTGCCGGATGACCAGGTCACCCCCGCCGCATTGAATGCTGGGAACAGACTCCGGATTGTGACGCACTCCGCCGCGTTCAGATTGGATCCGCGGCGCTTCGGCGCGGTCGAGGAATCCGTTCGCGTTGCCGGAGTCGCGTTGCTTCCCGTGGCACACGTTTCCGATGCGCAAGGCCGCGTAGTATTTGACATCTTCTCGGTTGCGCCGCGCTAGCGGATGATCTGAGCCCGGAAGACGTAGACGCGCGCCGAGGGGTCGCGGTAGGCGTCCCGGCCGGCGCCGGCTTTTCTTGCCAGCGCATCCAGGAACTGCCGGGCGGTCCAGTTGCGCTCGGTGGCCACTTGCGGGAGCAGCAGACCGTGGTTGAAGCCGGCTTCGAGCAGCGCGCCGTGCTCATTCACCCGGAACTCGTCCAGGCTGGCGATGCGCTTCATGGGTGTGAGCACGGAAACCTCCAGTTCGAGATCCGCTTCCCCCCGCCGGATCGGAGCGAAGCGCGTGTCTTCGAGGGCGGCGGCAAGCGTGAGCGAGGGGACCAACGTGGCCAGCGGCTCGGTCGAAGCCTTTCGGCCCACGCATCCCCGCAAGTCGCCCTGCGACGTGAGGGTGACGAACGCCGCGGCGTGCCGCTCCAGCGCGGGACTCCCGCCCTGCGGCGGAATCGGCCGGCGCTCACCGGTCTCAAGGTAGTGCACCAGGGTCGCCCGGGCGCTGGCGACGAGCAGTCGCTGGTCTTCGGGCCCAAGCTCCAAAGCCCGGTAAGGGAAGTAGCCCAGCGCCGCGTAACTGACCGAGTGCGTGTAGTCCCCGGTGATCTCGCCGGAGGTCTGGTAGTCGAGGGTAGTCTGGAAGATCTCCTCTTCCCGGCCGGCCAGCCGCAGGGTTTCGAGCAGCAGGCTGATGGGCTCAAACCCGCATACGGTCGAGCCGGTCGCGCGCAACTCGGCCAGGAACTGGTCCGCGCACAGCGTTCCGGCGGCGTCAATAGCGCCTTCGTCGATGTCCCGCAACCGTTCGCCGGCATTCTCGTCGGCAGGGAACGGCTGATAGGAAAAGCCCCGCCCGTAGTGCGTGAAGTCGGAGCTGGCGATCACGACGGTTTCCGGCCCAAGCAAGGAAGACAACTTGCGGGCCGCCGCGGCGCGCGACTCGTGAGTCATACGGCTGACATAGACGGGCACGACGCTAGCCGCCGGCGCGGAAAACTGGAGAAGCGGAAGCTGGATCTCCACCGAGTGGTCGCACAGGACGTCTTCGCTTTTCGTTCCGAACTCGCCGCCTTCCGCCAGGGCGGCGGAGAACGCGCAGTCCACCGCAACCTCTCCGAGCGGCGTGCCGAGCGCCGATACGTCGGGAATCCACGCACCCGGCGCAGCCCCATGATGGGAGAAGCCCAGCACCACAACGCGCTTGGGCTCCTCAACACGCAGGTGGCGATAGGCGGCCGCGGCCACCGTGCCGGAGTAAACCAGGCCCGCGTGAGGCACCACGAAACCGGAGGTGCGGGGAGTAACGCAGCGGCCGGTGCGGCGCTCGGACTCCGCAAAGAGCCGTCCCAGGAGGCTCCGCAGCTCGGAAGCGGCGGCCGGGTACCAGGATCCGCTAAAGGGTGACACATGAACGCCAGCGGCAGGCATGGCGGACTCCTTCCACCCCTCCTTATTCTAGGACCGTCGTCAAGCTGTGGGACAGGCCTCCGGCCTGTCAATCGCTACGCGATAGCGCGCAGGGGGTGCTGCCAGCGGACGATCGCCTTGTAGCGCGCGCCTGCCGGCGCCGTCTCTTCGGCCGCGGGCGAATGAATGTCGGCCAGCATGTCCTTGACGCTCAGGCTGGCGCCGTCGAAGCCGGCCCCGGTCAGAGCCGCCTCGATTTCCCGGACGCGGCCGGCCCAGGCGGGAAACTCGATGATGGTGGCGGGTTCGAGGTGGCGGCCGCCGTCCGGCCCCACATACACAACGGCGGCGTCGTGGTAAAGCTGGGGGTTGATCGGGAAACTGAGTTCGGCGAGCAGATCCAGCAGTCTCTCCAGCGTCCTCGGTTCGACCGTAATGCGGACGGAGACCAACTCGCCTTCCGTCCCGCGGAGAGACGGATTCTGGTTATCGGGCCATGCGCTCATGGTTCCTCCTGTGCGCAACCGGCCCAAAAACAAAAACCCTGCACCAAAAGCGGCAGGGTCCTCAACGTCGGTGACCGATTGCCTTTAGCACTTGTTTTACGTGGTTGCAATTAGCGGGGCCTAGAACACCAGCCCTAAATCATTCCACGTTCGTCCATAAGCATAGCATCATGCCCGGAAGGGCGCAATACGGTCGAACCAGCCATTTCCGCAATCACGCCGCGTGCCCGCGCCGCGGCTTCCGGCAACGCGCGTCGCACGGCATCCGTCAGCTCCATCCCGATCTCCAGCCGCTCCGGCTCGACGCCCACAATCGCGATTTCCGCCGGCGCCAGCCCCAGCAGCGTCGCCGCCGCCAGCAGTTCGCCCGCGTTTGTCTCGTGCGCCGTCGTCGCCCCACACCGCACCCACTCCGTCGCCGCCTTGCCCCGCAGCGCGTGAACCGTTCCGGGCGCCGCTCCCGTCTTCACCGCATCCACAATCAGCAGCGCCCGTCTGCCCGCGATCCGCCCCAACAATGCCAGCCCCTGCGTGCCCCCGTCCACGTACTCGACGCCCCGATCCGGCGCTGCCGTCAACTCCTCCAGCAGCGCCAGACCCGCGCCGTCGTCCCCCAGCAAGGGGTTCCCCAAACCGAGCACCAGCACCGCGCCGTCAACTGACCCAGGTGTCATGATCCAGGTCGCCCTTCTTGAAGAACTTCATCCCGGAAACCATCGACGTGATCAGCCCGTTGCGGTACTGGAACGAGTCGAACAGCACGATGTACACGTGCAGAATCGCAAACGCCGCGAAGCCCCACGCGAAACAGTGGTGCCACATTCGCGTGCGGAACGAGCCGCCCAGCAGTGGATTCATCCAGCCCACCAGCCGGTCCCAAAAGCCGCCCGGGTTCGACTCCGAGTAGAGCGCCAGCCCGGTCAGAATCTGCGCCCATCCCAGGCCGATCACGAACAGCGTGTAAGCCAGGCCGCCCAGCGCGTTGTGCCCCAGGTGCACGTGCCCGCGGTCCAGCCGCAAATAGTCTCTCGCCTGCCGTGACAGGTCCCGCCACCAGCTTGGCCGCCACACGAACGGGAAGCCCGAGCGCGCATAGTTGTTCCCCATCCAGAACCAGTAAATGCGCCAGAAGAAACTCACCAGGAACAGGCCCGCGAACGCGAAATGCACTTCCCGCACGCGGCCCATCACGAAGTGACCGACCGGCTCGCCCGTCGGCGCCAGCACCGGGTGCGAGATGTAAAGGCCGGTCGCAAACAGCGACGTCAGCGAAATCACCGTCAGCCAATGGCAGACGCGGATCGGCCATTGCCACACGTACTGGGCGCGGTAGTAGTCGTCGGGATGCGCCGCAAAATCCGCCTCATTGAATTCAGCGTTGGCCATCGCGCGCCTCCTCTCACCGCACCACGATTTCCGCCAGCGTCCGCCCGTCCGGTCCGATCACGTGCGAGGCGCACGCCAGGCACGGATCGAACGAATGGATGGTCCGCAGGATCTCGACCGGCCGCTCGGGGTCCGCCATCGGCGTTCCGATAAGCGCCGCCTCGTAGGCGCCGTGCTGTCCCTGCCCGTCTTTCGGCGAAGCGTTCCAGGTTGACGGCACCACGATCTGGTAGTTGGCGATCTTCCCGTTCTTGATTTGGACCCAATGACCCAGCGCGCCGCGCGGGGCTTCGGTGAACCCCAGGCCTTTGGCTTCCGCGGGCCACGTGGACGGCTCCCACTTCGTAGTGTCCGCCGTCGCCGAGTCGCCGTTCTTCAGGTTCGCAATGAGCGCGTCGTACTGCTCCATCAGCCACTGGGCGGCCAGCCGCGTCTCGAGGCCCCGAGCCGCGGTCCTGCCCAGCGTGGAGAACAGCGCCGCCGGCTCCAGCTTTAGCCGCCCCAGCGCCTCCGTGACTACTTCCTGCACGTCCTTGCGGCCGCTCACGAACGCCACCAGCAGGCGCGCCAGCGGCCCCACCTCCATCGCGTTGCCCTTCCAGCGCGGCGCCTTCAGCCAGGTGTATGCGCCGTTTTCGTCGAGCTGCTTGTAGGGCGGCTTTGGCCCTGTGTAGTTGGGCTCCGTCACGCCGTCCCAGGGATGCAGGGCCGTTTGCCCGGCCGGGTACTTGTACCAGGAGTGCGCCACTTCCTCTTTCACCTGGAGATTGTCCGTCGGATCGACCGGCAGCACCTGGCTGAGATCCTTGTTCAGAATCGCACCGCGCGGAAAAAGGTAGCGGCTCTGGTCGCCGATCCCGTTCTGCGGCAGATCGCCGTAGGCCATGTAGTTCCCGAGGCCCCCGCCGATCTTGGTCCACTCGGGATAGAACGACGCGATGGCCAGCAGGTCCGGAATGTACATTCCTTCCACCACCTGCTGGGCCTGCCGGATCAGGTCTTTCACCTGATTCAGCCGCTCGATGTTGATCGCGTTGTCGCTCTCCAGCGCTACCGGCGACGCCATCCCGCCCACCAGGTAATTCGGGTGCGGATTCTTGCCCCCGAAAATCGTGTGAATCTTGATGATTTCCTTCTGCCACTTCAGCGCTTCGAGATAATGCGCCACCGCCATCAGGTTCGCTTCCGCCGGCAGCTTGTAGGCCGGATGGCCCCAGTAGGCGTTCTGGAAGATGCCCAGTTGCCCCGACTCCACGAACTTCTTCAGCGTGCCCTGAAGGTCCTTAAAGTAGCCCGGCGTCGAGGTGGGCCAGGAGGGCGAGACCTTCTGCGCCAGGGCCGCCGTCGCCGCCGGATCCGCCTTAAGCGCCGACACCACGTCCACCCAGTCCAGGGCGTGCAGATGATAGAAGTGGATCACGTGGTCCTGCACCATCTGCGTCAGGAACATGATGTTCCGGATCAGGTCCGCGTTGCGCGGCACTTGGATCCCGAGCGCGCTCTCCACCGCCCGCACCGATGCCAGCGCATGCACCGTCGTGCACACGCCGCAGATCCGCTCGGTGAACGCCCAGGCCTCGCGCGGGTCCCTGCCCTCGAGGATCAGCTCGATTCCGCGCCACATCGTGCCCGAGGAGATCGCATTCTCCACGGTGTTGCTCCCGTTGAGCATCGCTTCGATTCTCAAGTGCCCCTCGATCCGCGTGATCGGATCGACTACCACTCGTCTGGTCGTCGCCATGGCAGCCTCCCTACTCCTCTTTCGCCTTCTGCGCGCTCTTCCGCACCAGGAACGAACCCAGGTGCGCCGCAACGCCCACTGCCGTCACCGCCGCCAGCGTCTTCCCGATCTTGTCCGGCGTCGATTCGATCCCGGGCAGTTCTACGTTGGCCAGCCGCTGGTAGAGCGGATCGTTGTCCCAGAAATTCGCTTCGCTGCACCCGATGCAACCATGCCCCGACCCGATCGGAAACGACACGCCACCGTTCCACTTCATGGTGGGACAGGAGTTGTACGTGCTCGGGCCGCGGCAGCCCATCTTATAGAGGCACCAACCCTTGCGCGCCCCTTCGTCGTCCCAGCGCTCTACGAACTGCCCCGCGTCGAAGTACGGCCGCCGGTAGCACTTGTCGTGAATCCGCTGCCCGTAGAACATTTTGGGACGGCCGTAGCGGTCCAGTTCCGGCAGGCGGCCGAACGTCAGAACATAGGTCAGCAGGCCCGTCATCACCTCCGCAATCGGCGGGCATCCCGGTACGTTGATTAGCGCCGGATGCGAAACGAGCTGGTGCACCGGCTTGGCCCCCGTCGGGTTCGGCCGCGCCGCCTGCACGCACCCGTTCGACGCGCAACTGCCCCAGGCGATCACCATCTTCGCCTTCTCCGCGCACTCCCGCAGGACGTTCAGAAAACTCTCGCCGCCGACGGTGCAGTAGACGCCGCCGTCCTTAGTCGGCGCGTTTCCTTCCACCGCCAGCACGTACTCACCCGGATACTTCTTGATGATCCCTTTCCGGATCTCTTCCGCTTGGAACCCTGCCGCCGCCTGCAAGGTATCGTCGTAGTCCAGAGAGACCAGGTTCAGAACCACGTCCTGCGCCACCGGGTGCGAGGACCGGATAAATGACTCGCTGCAACAGGTGCATTCGAGACCGTGAAGCCACAGAACCGGAATCCGCGGCTTGGTTTCCATCGCGCGCACAACTTGCGGCACCACAGTGGCTTCCAGGCCCAGTGCCGCCGTAATTGTCGTGCAGAACTTGAGAAAGCTCCGGCGGTCGATACCGTGAGCTTGAAGAACTTCGTAGGTGGTTGGCTTCCCAGCCATCGTGACACCTCCCAGGTCGGGCGCCCCTCCGTTACAGAACGCCATGGCGTACTTTAACGGAGAATCAGCCCCAAAGTTCTATAACACGAATCCGGGCCGCATGCAATACCCGAGAACCATTAACACGGCTGTTGCGACCAAAACGCCGAGACTCGACGGCCGGAGCGTTAACGATCCGCCATCTTTAGGAGTTTGATAGGCGGTCTCCCCCTGTGTTACGTTGGAGATCTTCTACCACCCGGGGTGCCAATGCCTGAGGATGACAAGCCGGAGGTTAAGCCTGCGCAGGCTGCTCCGCCCGCTTCTCCAAAGCCCCCTGCGGCCCGCCCCGCCGCGAAGCCTCCCGCCACCATGGCCGTCAGCCCCTGGGAGGGCGAACTGTCGGCGATGCTCAAGCAACGCTTCCCGGACCAGATCTCGGAGTTTTCGACCTACCTGGGGCAGAACTTCCTGATTGCGCACCCGGAAGCCGTCATCCCGATCCTGGAGTTCCTCAGATTTGAGGCGGAGTTCGACTACCTGGTCGACGTCACGGCGGTGGATTATCTGCAGCGCCAGGAGCGGTTCGACCTGGTCTACGTCCTGTACAGCTTTGCCCGCAACGAGCGGATTCGCGTGAAGACGCTAATCGCCGATGGCTACAAGCCGCCCACGGCGACTCGCGTGTACCTGACGGCGAACTGGCTCGAGCGCGAGGTTTTCGATATGTTCGGCATCGAGTTCGCCGGGCATCCCGACATGCGCCGCATCCTGCTGCCGGAGGATTGGGAAGGCTACCCGCTGCGTAAGGACAAGTCCATTCTGGATTGCGACAACAAATGGATCGAGGAGCACCTGGGGATCGAGGGCGGTCAGTAATGCCGGATCAGACCTTTCTGGACTCCACGGAACTGGTGCTGAACATGGGGCCGCAGCACCCCTCCACTCACGGCGTCCTGCGGGTGGTCCTGAAGCTCGACGGCGAGAAGGTGCTGGGCGCCGATTGCGTCATCGGCTACCTGCACCGGGGCGTCGAAAAGATCGGCGAGAACCGCACCTACCAGCAGTTCGCCCCCTACGTCGACCGTATGGACTACTGCGCCGCGGTCTCGAACGGACTGGGCTACTGCCTGGCGGTCGAGAAGTTGCTGAACGCCGAGGCGCCGCCGCGGGCGCAGGCGGTGCGCGTCATCCTGACCGAGCTGAACCGGATTGCCAGCCACCTGATCTGGCTGGGCACGCACGCCCTCGATATCGGCGCCATCACGCCCCTGTTCTACGTGATGCGTGAGCGCGAAGAGATCCTCAACATTTTCGAGAAGTACTGCGGCGCGCGGCTCACGACGCACGCCTTTCGCATCGGCGGCCTTCAATACGAGACCTATGACGGCCTGGAGCAGGACGTCAAAGCGGCCTGCGACCACGTGCTGCCCAAGATCGACGAGTACGAGCGGCTGCTCACCGGCAACCGCATCTGGATCGGGCGGCTCCAGAACGTGGGTGTGCTCAACGCCGCCGACTGCAAGCAGTATGGCGTCACCGGCCCTATGCTGCGCGCGGCGGGCGTCAAATGGGACCTGCGCAAGGCGCAGCCCTACTCCGGCTACCAGCAATACGATTTTGAAATCCCCACCGGAACCAACGGCGACACGTACGACCGGTACCGGGTCCGCATGGAAGAGATGCGGCAGTCGGTGCGCATCATCCGCCAGGCCGTCGAGCGCATCCCGGAAGGGTCCATCATGGCCAAGATTCCCAAGGTCATCAAGCCGCCGGTGGGCGAGGCTTACGTTTCGATTGAAGCTCCCAAGGGGGAGCTGGGATACTTCATCGTCAGCGATGGCTCGACCCAGCCCTACCGGCTGCGGGTGCGGCCGCCTTCGTTCGTCAACCTCCAGGCGCTCGACCAGATGACGCGCGGCGCGCTGGTGGCCGACGTGGTGGCGATCATCGGCACCCTCGACATCGTCCTCGGTGAGGTAGACAGGTGAGGCATGCGTAAATTCCTGCGCACAATCTTTCTGATCGATCTGATCGAAGGACTGTGGGTCACCTTCCACTACCAGCGCCCGAAATACATCGTCACCGAACAATATCCGGCCCAGCGTCCGAAAGTCGCCGAGCGCTACCGTGGCGCGCCGCGGCTGAATATCAACCCCGAAAACGGCGAGACTCTGTGCATCGCCTGCAACCTGTGCGCGCTGGCCTGCCCGGAGAACCTGATCGTGGTGGGCGCCGAGCGCAACGAGCAGACCCGTCGCAAGGAGCTGACCACTTTCATCTACGACACCTCGCGCTGCATGTTCTGCGGGCTGTGCGAAGACGCCTGCCCGGTGGACGCCCTCGAGCTGACCCAGGACTTCGAGATGGCCGGCTACAACCGCGACGGCCAGGTCTGGGACCGTCAGATGCTCGAAGAAGGGCCTCGGCCGAAGCAGTACAAGTACTGATATGAGCACGCTGCGGACCCTCTTCCTCGCATTGCCGGCATCGGCCTTCCTGGGGGCTTTTCCGCTCGCTGCATCTACGCGGATCGACGACCCCGTGGCGTTCGTCCGAGGAGTCTACACGCACTACGTGGCGGCCCAGGGTCGAGCGCAAGACTACAACGCGCCGCGGGACATCTACACTCCTCGGCTTAGCAAGCTTTTCGAGGACGACCGCAAAAAGGCACCAGCCGGTGAAGAGGGATGTCTCGACTTCGATTACTGGGTCAACGGCCAAGACTGGAGGCTCACAAACATCGAAGTTACAGAAGCGATGGCGAGCCAGGACCGGAAGGTCGTCGTGGCGAAGTTCGCCAACGCCGGCAAGCCGCAGGAAATCCACTTCGAGTTTCGTCGTATTGACGGCCGCTGGCTGCTGGATGACGTGTCCTCGTTGAAGGACATGCCATGGACGCTGTCCAGGATTCTAGAATGCAACTACTGAGCGCTTGCCCGAACTAGCCATGCTCGACACCGTCTTCTTCTACTTCTTCGCGCTGCTCACGCTCGGCGGGGCGGTCCTGACCATCACTCGACGCAACGCCATCCACAGCGCGGTCTCGCTCATCCTCTCGCTCATCGGCGTGGCGGGCTTGTTCCTGCTCCAGCACGCGGAGTTCCTGTTTGCCGTCCAGATTGTGCTTTACGTGGGCGGCATCATGGTGCTGTTCCTGTTCGTGATCATGCTGGTCAACCTCGACGATGCGGCACGCATTACGCAGTTCAACAAACAGGGGTGGCTAGCACTGGCGTGCGTTGTGGCGGTTGGCGGCGAGTTGCTGTTCTTCGTGAGCCGCGGCGCGGGCGCGTTCCGCCTGGGCGAACCAGGGGCCGGCGGTCCGGATAAGGTTGGGAACACCGAGCGCATCGCCGACGTGCTGTTCTCCCAGTACCTGCTGCCTTTCGAAGTGGCCTCCGTGCTGCTGCTGGCGGCCGTGGTAGGCTCCGTGCTGATGGCCAAGAGGAAGGTCTGATGCATCCCATTACCACCCTGCACTACCTGGTCCTCAGCGTGGCGCTGCTCGCCATCGGAACGATCGGCGTGCTGACGCGCCGCAACATCGTCATCATTCTGATGTCCATCGAGCTGATCCTCAACGCCGTGAACATCAACCTGATCGCCTTCTCGCGGCACTTCAACAGCGTGAACGGGCAGGTGTTCGCCATCTTCGTGATCACGGTGGCGGTGGCGGAAGCGGCCGTCGGCCTGGGCATCCTGATCGCCCTGTTCCGCAACAAGGAAACCGTGCAGGCCGACGAGATCGAGATTCTCAAGTGGTGAACCGATGAACTTTCTCGATTCCGTGTGGCTGATTCCGCTGTTCCCGCTGTTCGGGGCGCTGGCGATGCTGCTGGTCGGCCGCAAGCTCGATCCGCAGGGCCGCCATCATAGCGCCAAGTCCAAGGTCGTGGTCAGCATTCTTTGCCCCGGCACGGTGCTCGTTTCCTTCCTGTTCTCGCTCGGCGCGGTCTGGCAACTGGTCGACCGTCCCGAGCGCACTCACCAGATCATTCAGTTCACCTGGCTCGCCGGATTGCCGTTCCACACCGCGGCCGGCGCGCTGGCTCGCTTCACCGCCGATTTCGGCTTTCTGCTCGATCCGCTCAGCTCGGTCATGATCCTGGTGGTGACGGGGATCGGGTTCCTGATCCATCTGTACTCGATCGGCTACATGGCCCACGACGGCGGATACTATCGCTTTTTCGGCTATTTGAACCTGTTCGTGTTCTTCATGCTGATGTTGGTGCTGGCCAACAACTACGTGCTGATGTTCGTCGGATGGGAAGGCGTCGGCCTGTGCAGCTACCTGCTGATCGGGTTCTACTTCCACAAGAAGTCGGCCGCGGACGCGGGCAAGAAGGCATTCATCGTCAACCGCATCGGCGACTCGGGTTTCATCCTCGGCATGTTGCTGATGTTCTCCGTCTTGGGCACGACGCGTTTCCTGGACGTCAACAAGGCGCTCGCGGGCATGGGCTTGGAGACGCACTTCGGCGTGCTCACGGCGATGGCGGTGCTGCTGTTCGTGGGCGCGACCGGGAAATCGGCGCAGCTTCCGCTTTACGTCTGGCTGCCGGACGCCATGGAAGGCCCCACCCCCGTCTCGGCCCTGATCCACGCGGCCACCATGGTGACCGCGGGCGTCTACATGGTGGCGCGCTCGAACCACCTGTTCCGCCTGGCCCCCGAAGCCTGCCTGATCGTGGCCACCGTCGGCGGGTTGACCGCCTTCTTCGCCGCCACCATCGCCATGACGCAGAACGACATCAAGCGCGTGCTGGCGTACTCCACCGTGAGCCAGCTTGGCTACATGTTCGTGGCGCTGGGCGCCGGCGCCTACTGGGTCGGCATCTTCCATCTCTACACCCACGCGTTTTTCAAGGCACTGCTGTTCCTCGGTTCCGGCTCGGTGATTCATGCGCTCTCGGGCGAGCAGGATATGCGCAAGATGGGCGGGCTCAAGAACAAGATCCCCATCACGCACGCCACCATGCTCATCGGCACGCTGGCCATCTCGGGCATTCCCGGCCTGGCCGGTTTCTTCTCGAAGGACGAAATCCTGTGGCAGGCGTACTCGAATCCTTACGCCTGGTTCCGGGTGGTGTACGCCCTGGGTCTCATGACGGCGGCCATGACGGCGTTCTACATGTGGCGGCTGATGGCGCTCACCTTCTACGGCGAGTTGCGCGTGGATGCGAAGGTGGCCGCGCACATACACGAATCGCCCAGGGTTATGACCGTGCCGCTCATGGCGCTGGCCGCGGGCAGCGTGCTGGCCGGATGGATCGGCGTGCCGAAGCTGTGGAGCGTTTTCCCCGAAGGCTTCCGCACGTTCGAGACCTGGCTGAGTGGCGTGCTGGGCAGCGAGATCGAGCGCGAACCGAATCCCGGCCTCGAGTGGGCGTTGATGCTGCTCTCGGTGGCGGTGGCCGGGGCGGGGATTGCGCTGGCCTGGAACCTGTACCAGAAGAGGAAGCCGGCGGTCGAGCCGCTCCAGGCGCTCGGCCCGCTCTACTCCGGCTCGTTGCACAAGTGGTACGTGGACGAGGCCTATGATGCCGTTTTTGTCGACGGCCTTTCGAAAGGTGGCGGGACCCTGCTGGCGCAATTCGATCAGAAGGTGGTAGATGGCGGCGTGAACGGCGCGGGCTGGCTCACGCGCTTCACCTCGCGGGTCAGCATGTGGTGGGACACCTGGATCGTCGACGGCGCGGTGCGGCTGACGGCGTTTGGGGTGAAGCTCTCCTCCTATCCGGTGCGGCTCTTCCAGACCGGTTCGGTGCAGGCCTACGCGCTGGTGTTCGTTCTGGGCGTGGCCGCGATCTTGGGGTATTACCTGGTGCGCTAAATGGGCAACCACTACCTAAGTTGGGTTCTCTTCACGCCGCTCATCGGCGCGGCGGCGCTGCTGCTGATCCCGGCCTCGAAAAAGAACCTCATCCGGATCTGCGCCAATATCGCGGCGCTGGCGGCCTTCGCGGTGTCGCTCCCGCTGGTCTTCAACTTCAACAAGAACGCCGACGGCTTCCAGTTCACCGAGCGCGCGGACTGGATTCCGGCCCTCGGCGCGCACTACGCCATCGGCATCGACGGCATCAGCCTACTGCTGGTGATGCTGACCACGGTCATCGGCTCCATCGCGATCCTCTCCTCCTGGCGCGCCATCGACACCCGCGTCAAGGAATACTACGTCATGTTCCTGTTGCAGCAGACGGGAATCATCGGCGTGTTCGTATCGCTCGACTTCTTCCTGTTCTTCGTGTTCTGGGAAGCGGTACTGGTGCCGATGTACTTCATCATCGGCGTCTGGGGCGGGCCGCGGAAGCTGTACGCCGCCATCAAGTTCTTCCTGTACACGCTGGCCGGCGGCGCCCTGATGCTGCTCGGCATCCTGACGCTCTACTTCCAGCACTACCAGCAGTTCGGTTTCTATACTTTCGAGATCTCCGAACTGATGAAGCTCAGCCTCCCGCTGCACCTGGAGCAGTGGGTGTTCTGGGCGTTTTTCATCGGCTTTGCGATCAAGGTGCCGATGTTCCCCTTCCACACCTGGCTGCCCGACGCGCACGTGGAGGCGCCCACGGCCGGCTCGGTGGTGCTGGCGAGCGTGCTGCTAAAGATGGGCACCTACGGCTTCATCCGCTTCTCGCTGCCGCTGCTGCCCAAGGCTTCGATTGACGCCACCATCGTGCAGGTCCTGGCTGGCCTTTCGATCATCGGTATCCTCTACGGCGCGCTGGTCAGTCTGATGCAACAGGATTGGAAGAAGCTGGTGGCGTACTCCTCGGTGAGCCACTTGGGTTTCTGCACGCTGGGCATCTTCGCGCTCAACCCGAACGGCCTGGCGGGCAGCGTGATCCAGCAGATCAATCACGGCATCTCGACCGGCATGCTCTTCCTGGTGGTGGGCATCATGTACGAGCGCCGTCACACGCGCGAGCTGAAAGAATACGGCGGCCTGGGCCACGTGATGCCGGTCTACGCCACGGTCTTCGCCATCGCGATGTTCAGCTCGGCGGGGCTGCCGCTGCTCAACGGTTTCATCGGCGAGTTCACGATTCTGCAGGGCGCCTTCGAAGCGAATCGCGTGTGGGCGGCGCTGGCCGTGCTCGGCGTGATCTTCGGCGCGGCCTACCTGCTGTGGATGTACCAGCGCACCGTCCTCGGCGAAGTGACCAACGAGAAGAACCGGGGCTTGCCGGATCTGAGTCTGCGCGAGCTGGCGACCTTTCTGCCGCTGATCGCCTGGGCCGTCTGGATCGGTGTCTACCCGAAGCCGTTCTTCGACGTGCTCGAGAAGCCCGTGGCGCAGATCGTCGAGCGCGTGAAGCCGGGGTATTTCGAAGCGAGCGGTCAGCCATCGGCCATCAGCCGTCAGGTCGCGGAGGCGGTTCGATGATCTACTACACTTCGGTGGACCAGTTCGCGCTGCTTCCCGCGCTGATGCTGACGCTGTTCGGCTGCGCCACTTTCCTGTTCGACTTCTGGGTGTTCCCGGAGCCGAAGCAGCGCAAGTGGATGCTCCTTTTCGTGGTCGCCGGGCTGGCTTTCGCAGGGGCGGGCTTGGTCAGGCAGCAGATCTTCCTCACTGCGCACGGCCCGTTCGCGGCCTTTCAGGGATCGCTCGTCATAGACGGCCCGTCGCTGTTCTTCAACTGGATCTTCCTGGTGGCGTCTCTGATCGTGGTCCTCGCATCCCACAAGTACCTGGAGACCGAACGCGAGCCGCGCGGCGAATACTACGGCCTGGTTCTGCTCGCCAACTGCGGCATGTTCTTCCTGGCCACCGGCACGGACCTGATCACGCTGTTCGTCGGCCTCGAGCTGATGGCGCTGTGCTTCTACATTCTGGTGGGCTTCCTGCGCTCTGACAAGCGCTCGAACGAAGCGGCGATGAAGTACCTGCTCCTGGGCGCATTTTCGAGCGGGTTCCTGGTCTACGGCTTCTCGGTTCTCTACGGGATCGCGGGCTCGACCCGGCTGCGCGACGTGGCCGAGGCCATCTCGGCGCGCAGCGTGACCGATCCGTTGGTGCTCCTCGCGCTGGTCACGACCTCGGTCGGCCTGCTCTTCAAAATCTCGGCCGTCCCCTTCCACATGTGGGCGCCGGACGCCTACGAAGGCGCGCCTACGACCATCACCGCCTACCTCTCGGTGGGCTCGAAAGCCGCCTCGTTCGCGTTCCTGCTGCGCATGTTTCTGGGCCCCTTCGCCTCACTGCGGGTGGCCTGGACGCCGGTGCTCATCGTGATCGCGGTCCTCACCATGACCGTCGGCAACCTGGCCGCCATCAGCCAGACCAACGTCAAGCGCCTGCTGGCCTACAGCTCGATTTCGCACGCGGGCTACATGATGCTGGGCCTGATCGCGGGCAATGCGACGGGCATCCGGGGCATCGCCGTCTACATCATGGTCTACACGTTCATGAACCTCGGCGCGTTCATGGTGATCGTGTCGCTGCGCCGCCGCGAGATCATCGGCGATGGAATCGAGGACCTCAACGGCCTCATGCAGAAAAACCCCGGCCACGCCGTGCTGATGCTGATCTTTCTGATGTCGCTGGCCGGCATTCCGCCCACCGCCGGCTTCCTGGGGAAGTACTACATCTTTCTGTCGCTCGTCGAGACCGGCCACAACGTGCTGGCCGTCATCGCGGTGCTCTACGTGGCCGTGGCGGTCTACTACTATTTCCGGATGGTGCGGGCCATGTTCGTCAGCGAAGCGGTGGACAAGGTTCCCGCCGCGTCGAACTTCGGTTTGCGCGTGGCGCTCGCGCTGACCGGCGCGATGACGGTGCTGATCGGCGTTTATCCCCAGCCCTTTCTGAATCTGGCCCAGGTGGTGCGTTGATCCTATGCAAAGCCTTCTTCAAAACCCGCTGGTGACGACGCTGCTGCTGACCGTGGTGATTATCGGCGTGTTTCCGCTGCTGGCCGGCTACATCGTGCTGGCCGAACGCAAGCTGCTGGCCGATTTCCAGGTGCGCCTGGGCCCCATGCGCGTGGGCCCGCACGGCATCCTGCAGCCGCTGGCCGACGCGCTCAAGCTGATCATCAAGGAAGACGTAATCCCGGCGCAGTCGGACAAGTTCATCTTCTGGATGGCCCCCTGCGTCTCGACGTTCACCGCGCTGACGGCCTTCACGGTGCTCCCGTTCACCGGTCTGGTGCGCGTGGCGGACGTCAACGTCGGGCTGTTGGTGATCAGCGCCATGTCGGCGGTGGGCGTGCTCGGCATCGTGCTCGGCGGCTGGTCGTCGAACAGCCATTACGCGCTGCTCGGCTCGTTGCGCAGCGGCGCACAGTTGATCAGCTACGAGGTGGCGCTGGCTTTCTCGCTGCTGTGCGGCGTGATGGCGGCCGGGACGCTGAGCATGGAGGGCATCGTCAAGGCCCAGGCGGACCGCCAGGTCTGGTTCGTCTTCGACAACTTCGGATTGATGGTGCTTCCGTTCGCGATCTACGTCATCGCGGCCATCGCCGAAACCAACCGCGCGCCCTTCGACCTGCCCGAGGCCGAGAGCGAACTGGTGGCGGGCTTCATGACCGAGTTCAGCGGCTTCCGCTGGGCGCTCTACTTCCTGGCCGAGTACGCCAACATCTTCGTGATCTCTTCGGTCGCGGTGACTCTGTTCTGGGGCGGCTGGCTGCGGCCCTTCCCCAGCGTGGCCTGGCTCGATTACCCGCTCAACAACGTCTTCCCGTTCCTGGCGCTCGCCGGAACGGGCGCGTACTGCTTCCCGCTGGCAAGCCGCCTCGCCAACCGTCCGCGCGCGATCTTCCTCGTGGTCATCGGGGCGTGCCTGATCGTTTTCGGGCTGCCGTTCCTGCTTCCGGTGGTGAGCACGCCGGTCTCGCCCGCGTTCTGGTTCTTCTTCAAGGTGGCGTTCCTGGTCTACTCGATGATCTGGTTCCGCGCCACCTGGCCCCGCTTCCGTTACGACCAGTTGATGAACATCGGCTGGCGCCGCCTGATCCCCCTCGGCATGGCGGCGGTGCTGCTGAACGCCGTGGTGGGGATGCTGAAGAAGTAGTGCGAATGGGAGGCCGCAGATGACGGAGCAGTTTGTTCTCTCTGCGTCGATCTGCGTTCATCTGCGGCCGATGTTGCCGTTACCTCTTCGCCCCCTCGCGGCTCGTCTCGCGGATGGTGCGGATCTCCTCCGCCGGGATGTGCAGGAATTCCAGGAACTCCTGGTGCTCCTCGGGCGCGTTGCGTTCGAACTCGGTGTGGAAACGGTGCATGTCGTCCTCGGTCAGCCCCGAGGCGCGCATGATGGATACCAGCTTGTCTTTCGTAATCACTTTAGTCCTCCAGAGAGATTGGTTGCTTTTGAGCAGACCGAGGATGGCCCGCTGATGATCGCGCAGCGCCTCGATCTCGGCATTCAGCTCGATCAGCCGCCGTTCCAGGACCGAGGCCGCATCGGTTTCCGGGCGATCCAGAATCCGCCGAATGTCGTCGAGCTTCAGACCGGCGTCGCGGTAGGCGCAGATCTGCTGGAGCCTCCGCACATCCTTCTCGCCATAACGGCGGTAATTGGCGGCGGACCTGAGAGCGGGTTTCAGCAGCCCGACGGACTCGTAATAGAGCAGCGTGCTGCGGCTCAGACCGCAGCTTGCCGCGAGTTTGGAAACGGTCAACATCCAGTTCTCACTGTGAACTATGAAGCTGTAGACAGGTCAAGGCCCCTGAGCACGGACGTCCGCTCCCTTGACGGTCGCGGTTTGGTGCTGACGAGGCGACACCAGACACTCAATTCTGGCACCGATTGGCCGATACGAACAATCAGATGACCGTGGGCGCGATCTCTCCGTCTGTCGGCCCTTCCACAGCGGCCGTCACCGCCGCCCGCTCATCCCCCAGCGGCGGCAAGACGGACGCGGAGCTCGCCGTGATCGCCCAACTCACCGCCACGGACCGCCACGTGCGCGCCCACGAAGAGGCGCATCTCGCGGCCGCCGGGCCCTATGCCACCGGCGGCCCGACGTACCATCGAAAAGGAGAAGACGGTCATTGCGGCCGCCAACGCCCCAGCCGACCCCTCCGCCCAGGACCGCGCCGTAGCCGCGGCAGCCGCAGTGCAGGAACAAGCTGCCGAGCGGGAACTGCGCCAGCAGCAGAATGAGCAGACCTCCGCCAGCCGCGGCCAGACCGCCGCCGCTTACAGCCCGCCCCCGGACGCGGTCGGCCAGGTTCTCGAGCATTACTTCTAAGCCGGTTCCGGGATGTTGCCGCCGCAGTCCGTTGGCATACGGTTGGAACGCCTTGCCAGATTGGTTCGTATCGAGGCCAGGATGATACTGAGATCGAACCCCACCCGTAGGTGGTGGTTACTTTTCTTGGAGATAAGACTGCTCGATCACCGGGATCGCGAGGCGTGCCGCCCTTACAGCGGAATGATCATCTTGAACCAGAACTTGTCGCCGCCGAAACGGTTCCGGACGAGCATCTCGCGCTGGTACTGGCAGATGAACTCCATGTGGCTCTTGGTCGCGTAAGTCACGCTCGGTCCGGCGGCCAGTGCCTGCCCTTTCCGGCCGGTGTCCCAAAAACCCGGGTTTGCGGCCACGATTTGCCCGTTGACCGTGTCGTTCGCGAGCTGTTCGAGGAAGTAGCCGCTCACCCCCACCGACCAATGGCCGATGTGCTTGCCGGCCACGTAGTCGAAGTGGAACTCATCCCCGGAATGGTAGTTCGTCTCGCCGTTGGTCGTGTTTGCGTCGAACATCAGCTTGGCGGAGGTTTCCCACGTCTTCACGGGCAGAAACGTTAACGCGAGCAGCGGTTGGATAGTAACGTAATGCGTGCCGATGCTTACGCGCGCATCGTTCTTATCGTAATGGCCGGTCGGAAGAATCGTATCCAGAGCCGCGACTGCGTGCCAGTTTTCGCCGTGCCAGCCCAGCACGATCGGATCCACGTCGATATCGCCCACGCCGAACTTGCTGGCCGAACCGCCCAGGTCCACGGACTGCCACACCAGCGGCACGATCGCATGCATTCCCCAACTGGCGCCGAGAATCTTGATATGGGTCACCTCGACGACTCGGAGAGCGTCGAACACAGCATCGACCGAAGGCGTGGTTCCGCCCAGATTCACTTTGTTGCCCGAACCGTCGCGCAGTTGGCCGGTGTAGTATCCGGCGTAGTTGAGGAAATACGTCCCCGGTGGAGGGAGGGCGCCCGTAAACCAGTTTTCGGCGCCATAGGCGTACTGGTCGCTTCCCTCTTTGGCGTACGCCGCGGAAATCGCCAGCCCGAAGACAGCGATGAGAACCTGCAATGTTCTTAACTTCATAATCTGCAACACACTCCGTTGGCCCTGTGGCCTGAATTTAGAAACAGGTATCTAAGACTCCCTTTAACTTCATATCGGCAGAAGCGCTCTCGAACAGCACCTCGTCAAAGTGGTTGTCAGGCGGCCCGAGCTGCGCATCCGCCAGCGGCACGGACGGCACATACAAAAGACTCATCCGGAGAGGGTATTGCACGGGCTATCTCCCACTTACCTGCCTGCGGGCTGGGTAGGTCCGGCGTGGCAGAAGAGAGCGCTACAGGCCGGTCGGCCCGGAACGCTTCCAAAGAGTATACACCACCGTGTTTGATCCGCAACAGGTTTCGGCGATAAAATCATCTGTTAATCTCGCTCTGGCCCCCTCCCGCTTGCATTCACCGGGCTTGGCGTGGGAGAGTGTCATCCTGGTGTAGATGCCAATGAACCTATCGGGCCGTATGCTGCTGAGCGGGGACGAGGCGGTCGCGCTCGCCGCGCGCGATGCCGGCGTCGCCCTGGGAACGGGCTACCCGGGGACTCCCTCGACCGAGATCCTCGAGGCCTTCTCCGAGCTGGGTGGCCACGCGCAGTGGTCGCCGAACGAAAAGGTAGCCCTCGAGGTCGCCATCGGAGCCTCATTCGCCTCCGCGCGAACTCTGGTGACGATGAAGCACGTCGGCCTGAACGTCGCCGCCGACCCGCTGTTCACGGCGGCCTACACGGGCGTCGCGGGCGCGCTGGTGGTGGTTTCGGCCGACGACCCCGGCATGGCCTCCAGCCAGAACGAGCAGGACAACCGGCACTACGCCGTAGCCGCCGGAATCCCCATGCTCGAGCCGGCCGATTCCCAGGAGGCCTACGAATTCACCCTCCTCGCGATCGAAGTTTCCGAACGCTGGAAGCTGCCCGTCCTTCTGCGCATGACCACGCGCGTGTGCCACTCCAAGACCATCGTCGAGCCCCGGCCCGAACTGGCCACTCCCCCGCCGGCATCCGGCTACACCCGCCACGCCGACCTGCGGGTGATGATTCCCTCCAACGCCCGGCCCGCCCACCGGCGCCTGCGCGCCAAGCTCGCCAGGATTGCGGAGTGGAACGAGGCCTCCGGTCCCAACCGGCAGATCGAGGGCGGCCGGTCGCTCGGCATCATCTCATCGGGCGTGGCCTCGGTGCACGCGCTCGAAGCGGCGCCCGACGCGGCGATGCTCAAACTGGGCATGACCTATCCGCTGCCGCTCGAAGCCATTCGCGCCTTCGCCCGATCGGTGGACCGTTGCGTCGTCATCGAGGAAGGCGATCCCTGGCTGGTGGAGGCGATTCACGCGGCGGGCGCGCCCGTCGAGGGCAAGCCCGAGATGTATCGCTTCGGCGAGCTCAACGTCGAACGCGTCCGCCGCATCCTGGCGAGAGACGTTTCTCTCGAGCCCGCGCCGCCGCCCGGCAAGCCGCCGGAGCTCTGCCCCGGCTGCCCGCACCGCTACGTTTTTCAGGCCCTGCGCAAGCTGGATTGCATCGTCTCGGGCGATATCGGCTGCTACTCGCTGGGCGCACTGCCGCCCTTCAACGCGCTGGAGGTCCTGGTGTGCATGGGCGCGAGCATCGGCATGGGGCTGGGGCTGCGCCACGTCCTCGCCCCCGAGCACGCGCGGCGCGTCGTGAGCGTGATCGGAGATAGCACCTTCGTGCACAGCGGCATCACGGGCCTGGTCGAAATGATCTACAATCCCCCGCCGGACGGTCACCTGCTCGTCATCCTCGACAACGGAACCACCGCCATGACGGGCATGCAGGAACACCCCGGCACCGGCCGCACGCTCGATCACCAGCGCACGGGAAAGGTCGTATTCGAGGACCTAGCGCGCGCTCTCGGCATCAAGCAGGTCCACGTTATCGATCCCACCCTCAGCCAGCAGGCGCTTGAGGACCTAGTGGCGCGCTGCCTGGAAAGCCGGGAACTGGCCGTGATCGTCGCGCGCCGCACCTGCCTGCTGGCGACCGGCAAGATCAAGCAAATGGAGAAGTGCCTTGAACAGCAGGACTGAAGATAAGTCGTGGCGCACGCACGAGTGCGTGCGCCACAAGATGCCGTGACCTTGCCTATGCCCCCACCCACTAGCCCCGTCACCAACGTCGTCTTCGCCGGCCTGGGAGGACAAGGCGTCCTCAAGGCGTCCGACATCGCGGCCGAGGCCGCCTTCCGCGCCGGCTTCGACGTCAAGAAGAGCGAGTTGCACGGCATGAGCCAGCGCGGCGGGTCCGTCTCGAGCGACGTGCGCTTCGGCGCCCGCGTCGAGAGCCCCATGGTGCCGCCGGGCGCGGCCGACTTCCTCGTCGTCATCGCCCCGGACCAGTTGGAGGTGAACCGCTGGCAGTTGCGCAACGGCGGCGTGCTCATCGCCCCCTCCATGATCGACGCACGCGCCCTTACCAACAAGAAGGCCCTGAACGTCGCGCTGCTCGGCGTGCTGAGCGCGCTCGCCGGGATACCCGAGGAGCACTGGATCGCGGCCATCCGCTCCAACCTGCCCGAGAAGTTGCACGAGGCCAATTTCGCCGCATTCGAGCTGGGGCGCCAGGCCGCCCACAGGGAGTTCCATCCATGATCGAGACTATCGAAGACCTCGCGGTGGGATACCATCCGGCCAGCGCGCCGGACTACATCCCCGCGCAGCACATGAAGGACCTGCAACTGGCGCGTCTGAAGGCCGTAGTCCGCCGCGCCTGGGACCGCGTCGCTCTGTTCCGCAAGCGGATGGACGAGCGCGGGATCGCGCCCGACGACGTGCGGTCCCTCGACGACATCTCCCGCCTGCCGTTCACGGTGAAGACCGATCTGCGCGACACCTATCCCTTCGGCCTGTTCGCCAGCCCCATGAGCGAGGTGGTGCGCCTGCACGTCTCGAGCGGCACCACCGGCAAGCCCATCGTGGTTGCCTACAACAAGGAAGACCTCGAGGTGTGGACCGCGGTGATGGTCCGCAGCTTCGCCGCTTGCGGCTTGACCCACGGCGACATCCTCCAGAATGCTTACGGCTACGGCCTGTTCACAGGCGGCCTCGGCGCGCACTACGGCGGCGAGGCCCTGGGCGCCACCGTGATCCCCATCTCCGGCGGCAACACCGACCGCCAGATCATGATCATGCGCGACTTCAACGTCACCGCGATCTGCTGCACGCCCAGCTACTTCATCCACCTCATCGACCGGGCCAGGGAACTGGGTGTGGACCTGCGCCAGTTGCCGGTTCGCGTCGGCGTATTCGGTGCCGAGCCCTGGACCGATTCCATGCGTCGCCACATCGAGGCCGACTCCGGCATCCAGGCCTTCGACATCTACGGCCTGTCGGAGATCATCGGCCCTGGCGTCGCTATCGAGTGCCCGCACCACGCCGGTCTGCACATCTTCGAGGACTACTTCTATCCCGAGATCGTCGATCCCGATAGCGGAGCGGCCCTCCCGGATGGCGTCGAGGGCGAGCTGGTGCTGACCACGCTCAGCAAGCTAGCCATGCCCATGATCCGCTACCGCACCCGCGACATCACGGCGCTGATCCCCGGAACCTGCGCCTGCGGGCGCACGCTACGGCGGATGCGCCGCATCGGCCGGCGCTCCGACGACATGTTCATCATTCGCGGCATCAACGTGTTCCCCTCGCAGGTGGAAGCGGCGCTGCTGGCCGTCGAAGGCACGTTGCCGCACTACCACATCATCCTCACGCGCGAGAAGGGCCTGGACGACATGGAAGTGCAGATCGAGGTCACCCCCGAGGTCTTCAGCGACAAGGTCGGCGCCATGGAGGACCTCAGCAAAAAGCTCGCGCAGACTCTCGACCGCTCTCTTGGGCTGCGCGTCGCGGTGCGCCTTGTCAAGCCGCACACCATTCCGCGCAGCGAAGGGAAAGCCAAGCGCGTCACCGACAACAGAAACCTGGACCAGTGAGCCATGAAAATCCACCAACTCTCGTTATTCCTGGAGAATCAGCCTGGCCAGCTCATCGAGCCATGCCACATTCTGTCTCGCGCCGGAATTGACATCCGCACGCTGACCCTGGCCGACACCCAGCAGTTCGGCATCCTGCGTCTGATCGTCTCGGATTGGCAGGCCGGCGCCAAGGTGTTGCGCGAGGCCGGCTACGTCATCAACGTTACCGAAGTGGTGGCCGTCGAGGTTCCTGACCGCCCCGGCGGACTCGGAGAGTTGCTCGAGCTGCTGAAAGACAGCCGCGTCAACATCGAGTACATGTACGCGTTCACCTTCGGGCGCGGAGACAAGGCCGTGCTCATCTTCCGGTTCGACGACCCGGACCGCGCGCTCGGTCTGCTCAAGGGTTCCGCGATCAATGTGCTCGACCCCGTCGAAGTCTATACCCGGATCGAGAAATGAGCGTCTCGAGAACGGTCGCCGGCCAGCTCGATCAAGCCTCGTGGATCCGCCGGATGTTCGAGGAAGGGGCGCGTCTCAAAGCCGAACGCGGCGCCGATCGCGTCTTCGATTTCACCCTCGGCAACCCCGAGGTTGAGCCTCCGGCGGGCGTCATCGCGACTCTGCGCCAGGTCGTCGCGGAGAACCGGCGGCACACGCACGGCTACATGCCCAACGCGGGTTTTCCGGAGGTTCGCGAGGCGATTGCCCGCCGTATCGCCGGGCGAACCGGCCTTCCGTACACGCCCGAGCACATCCTCATGACGGTCGGCTCGGCGGGCGCTATGAACGTGGCGCTCAAGTCGATCCTCGATCCCGGTGACGAGGTCATCGTCCTGGTTCCGTATTTCCCCGAATACCGGTTCTACATCGAGAATCACGCCGGCACGGTGGTCCGGGTCGAGACCGACGACAGCTTCCAGCCGGATGTGGACCGCATCGCCGCGGCCATCACGCCCCGGACCAAGGCGATCATCGTCAACTCGCCCAACAATCCCACCGGGGCGCTCTATTCCGCCGAGGTGCTGCGCGATCTCGGTGCGCTACTGGAGCATCACCCTCAGGTCCTGGTGCTCAGCGATGAGCCGTATCGATCCCTGGTCTTCGACGGCCGGAAACAGCCCGAGGTACCCCCGCTGGTCAGGCGCACGCTGGTAGCCGATTCCTGGTCGAAGGCGCTGGCGGTCCCGGGTGAGCGCATCGGCTGCCTGGCCATTTCTCCCCAGATAGAGGATTGGGCCGCATTGCGCGATGCCGCGACCTTCGCCAACCGCGTGCTCGGCTTCGTCAACGCGCCGGCCCTGTGGCAGTGGGTGATCGCCCGCGCCCCGGAAACGACGGTGGATGTCGGCCTATACCAGGACAAGCGCGACTTGCTCTGCGATGCGCTGGCGCGCATGGGCTATGAGGTCTCGAAACCGGCCGGCGCTTTCTACGCCTTCCCCAAAACTCCCATCGCCGACGATGTGGCGTTCATCCGCATCCTGCTTGAGGAGGGGATACTCGCCGTTCCAGGCTCCGGCTTCGGCCGCGCGGGTTACATCCGGTTGTCCCTCACCGTGCCGCGCGAGATGATCCAGGCCAGTCTGCCGGGATTCCAGCGCGCCCTGGCCGCCGCCCGGGGCTGAGCGCGCACCCTTCATTTTGGATGGCTTTTCTTTCACTCCTGGTGTAACCTGTACACGGTGACGCCCGGGGGCGGTCCTTACGGGACCGGGGCGTGTTCGGCGTAAGACAGAGAGGGATGGGAATGTCTTCATCGCCGCCAGGGAGTGGAGGGTTCCGACGGGCGCTGCCGCTCACGCCGCATGCCGCTTCGATCCTGGAATCGGTTCTCCTCAGCCTCAACGACGGCGTCGTGGTTGCGGACCGGGATGGCCGGTTCATTCTCGTCAATCCCGCGGCGGAGCAGCTCTTGAGCGGCCATCCAGCAGACGTCCCTCCCTCGGAGGTGAGTGCCCGCTACGGTCTGTACAAGCCCGACAAGACCACGCTGTTTCCTGTCGAGGAGCTTCCGCTGGCCCGTGCCATCCGTGGCGAAGAGGTGCGGGATGTCGAGATGTTCGTACGCGGCCAGTCGAGGAGCATTTGGGTGAGCGCTTCGGCCGTGCCTCTGCGCGACGAGGCCGGCTGCCTCTCGGGCGGGGTCGTCGTCTTTCGCGATATCACCGCCTTCAAAAGCAACGAGGATGCCCTGCGGCGCGAGCGCGACTGGGCCGCAGCCGTGGTGGACACCGTGGCCAGCCTGGTGATCGTGCTCGACCATCAGGGGCGCATCGTCGGCTTCAATCGCGCGTGCGAGGAAACTGCCGGCCGCACCTTCGAGGAGGTGCGGGGCCGCTTCTTCTGGGACGCCCTCCAACCGCCCGAAGAGATCGCAGCCGTCAAGGTCGTGTTTGAGGACCTGCGGGCGGGGCGCTTTCCCAACCAGTACGAGAACCACTGGGTTGCCCGCGACGGCAGCCGCCACCTGATTGTCTGGGCCAACACCGCGCTGGTTGCGAGCGACGGCAGTGTCGAGTTCATCATCGGAACCGGCACGGACCTCACCGGGCGCAGGCTCACCGAAGACGAATTGCGCCGGGCCAACCACATGCTCCGGGTGGTCATCGACACCAGCCCCCTGGCCATCGTCACTATGGACTTCAGCGGCAACGTGAGAAGCTGGAACCGGGCCGCCGAGCGCATGTTTGGCTGGCTCGAGCAGGAGGTCCTCGGCAAACCCTTCCCCATCGTGCCTGAAGATGACGAGGCCTTTTTCCGCCACAACCTGGACCGCCTTCAGCGCGGCGAAACCATTGCCGGCATCGAGCGGCAACGCCGCCGCAAGGACGGAACGCTCGTCGACGTAGCTCTGTGGAACGCGCCGCAACTGGATGCCGAGGGCCACGTGATCGGCGGCATCTCGGTAATCGCCGACATGACCGACCGCAAGCGCTTGGAGGAACAGTTCCGCCAGGCGCAGAAGATGGAGGCCGTCGGCCGCCTGGCGGGAGGCGTGGCGCACGATTTCAACAACCTCCTCACTGTCATTGGCGGCTACACCCAGATGCTTCTCGAAGCCACGCAGCCGGACCATCCCTTGCGCCCCTCGCTCGAGGAAATCGACCGCGCCAGCGCCAGCGCCGCCACCCTCACCCAACAACTGCTGGCCTTCAGCCGCCGGCAGATCGCCACGCCGCGAGTGTTCGACCTCAACCAGCTCGTGGCCGGCCTCGACAAGATGCTCCACCGCCTCATCGGCGAGGATATCGAACTGGTGACGCTCTGCCCGCCGCAGCTTCCCAGCGTGAAGGTGGATGCCGGCCAGATCGAGCAGGTCCTGATGAACCTGGTGATCAACGCGCGCGACGCCATGCCCCGCGGCGGAACCATCACCATCGAGACCGGAGTCGAGACGTTCGACGAGCGCAGCCCGGACGGAATCGGTCCCGGCCGTTATGTCGTCCTTTCGGTCGCCGACACGGGCCGCGGTATGACGGAAGAGACCAAGCTTCATATCTTCGAGCCGTTCTTCACCACCAAGGGCCGGGGCAAAGGCACCGGGCTCGGGCTCAGCACCGTGTACGGCATCGTGAAGCAGAGCGGCGGGGAGGTTACCGTCGCTTCGTCGCCGGGAGAGGGCAGCACCTTCCGGATCTTCCTGCCGGCCGTCGATCGCGCCGCGGCTGCCAGTGTGAACGGCGCTCCGGCTCCCGAGCGCAAGCGAGGCACCGAAACCGTGCTGCTGGCGGAGGACGAGCCTGCGTTGCGGAACCTCATCCGGGGAATCCTCGAGGGCCGAGGCTACTCGGTGTTACTGGCCGCCGATGCCCGCGAGGCCCTGGAGTGGTGCGAGCGCCACACCGGCCCGATCCATCTCTTCCTCACCGACATCGTCATGCCCGGAATGAGCGGGCAGGACCTGGCCGCGCTGGTCACCCGCTTGCGTCCCCGCCTCAAGGTGCTTTATATGTCCGGCCACACCGACCACGCCATCCTCGAACATGGCGTATTCGACAGCGGCATCGCCTTTCTGCGCAAGCCGTTCACACCCGAGATCTTGCTCTCGAAGATCCGGGAAGTGCTGGATGCTTCCTGAGCCCGGCCCCGCCCGCTCGTACACCGCGATCCACTGCCCGCGCTCGCTCCACCGGGCCGCCAGCCTCAGGCCGAACTGCCGCTCCAGGTCGCGCGGCGCGATCTGCGGCTGGTATCCGTAAAACTTCCGCATCAGCGGCTCCAGCAGCGGCGCCCTTCGCAGGTCCCATCCGGCATCCGAATCGCGCGAGAAGAGCACGAAAGGCCCCACCGAAGCCGGATCGAGCGACTGCAAGTCGGCCGGCCGGAACCCCGCCACCTCCTGCACCGCCATCCGCCGCTTGACGTAGCCGTTCGCCGGCCGCCGGAGCTCGATCGAGAGCGGCCAGGCCGTCGTGATCCTTTGGCCGGGATAGGTGCGCTCGACGAAATCCGCGGCCTGCTGGTGCAGCCGGACGAAGTCCACCAGCGCCAGGTTGTTCTCGTAGGGATAGGGATAGGGCGGGTTCCAGAAGAGGCATAAGAGCAGACCCGCAAGGAGCGCAAACTGCCCCAGGCGCGTAGCCGGCGACGGCCGCGCCGACCAGGCTACCGCGAACGCGATGTACATCAGCGGGAGCACCGGCAGCAGGTAGCGCTCGAGCGTCGCCCCGCCCAGGACCGTGACCGCCAGCGTCTGCGCCACCCCCAGCACCGCCGCAATACGCCACGCGCGGATCCGGAATATCTCGGAGCGGCGCCAAGCCAGCGCCACGGCGATCCAGCCGATCCAATGGAAGTTCTCGATGAAAATCGAGAAGCAGCGCCGGGCCAGCGCGATGGAGACGCGGACCGGGTGGAGCGGGAACAGCAGGTTGTAGTCGGTGAAGACTGGGTTGCCGAGCACGTGTCCGGTGGCGCGGTAAAGCACCAGCAGCCAGCCGCCGAGCGCCACCAGCGGCAAAGCGAACCACAGCGCCTCGCGCCGGCGCCGCTCCGCAATCAGGCACACCGCGAACACCAGGGCAACCACCAGGCCGGTCTCTTTCACCAGCGCCAGCGCGACGCACGCCAGCGCCGCGCCGCGAAAGTGGCCCCGCAGAAACAGCAGCAGCGCCCCGATGGTGAACAGCATGGCCGGCATATCGAGCTGCGCCATCATGGCCTGCGTGTAGAACAGGGGCGAGACCATCAGTAAGGCCACGGCCGAGAATGCCGGCGCTCCGCCCACGCCCCGGCAGAGCTCGATGGCCAACAGGAACGTCAGCCACACCGCTACGGCCGCGGCCGCCAGCATCGCCAGACGCGTCGCCGGAATCGAAAAGCCGAAGATCCGCCACACCAGCGCCAGGTACGCCATTACCCCCGGAGGGTGCACGTTGGGCGTCGCCATGTGCGGCACCCAATAGCCGTGCTGATAGAGATCGAGCGAGGCCGGAACGAACTGGCCGACTTCGTCCCAATAGAAAGGCAGATCCAGAAACGGCAGGTGGATCAACACCACCAGCAGCGCGAAGGCTCCCAGGAAGAACAGGTAGCCGCCCGGCCGGCCGCGTGGGGCACGCGGACGTGGCGCCTTACTGGACAACTCCGCCCTGCTGCCCGTGCGGCTCCAGCCTAATCTCGCCGAAGGCCGATTCGTACTGCGTGAGGTTCTGCTGGAGGATGTTGAAGAGAGCCTTGGCCTGCTGCGGGCTCAGGTAGATGCCCTGAAAGTTCTGGATGGCGACGGCGTCGGCCGCCGTCTGCGTGATCACGCCAAAGGACAGGAAGAAGTCCCAGAGATTGACGCGCACTTGCACGCTGTTGGCGTAGCTCTCGCGGTACTCCGGCGTCTTGACCAGTTGTACGTGCGGCTGTTGCGGGGGTGTCATGAGTCTCCCTTCAGGTCCTGCTCGTTCCCTTGGCGCGGTCCATGTACTTCATGTTAGCGACATCCAGGCGGATCAGGTCGCCGTTCTTGATGAACTGCGGCACCAGGATCTCGACGCCGCTCTCCAGACGCGCCGGCTTCCAGACGCTATCCACCTGCTGGTGCGACGGCGGCGCCGTTTCGCCGATCCTCACCTCGAGCACGTCCGGAAACAGCACCCCTACCGGCCGCCCTTCGACGAAATCGACCACCACCCGCATCTCGGCCTGCAGCAGCGCGGCCTGCGGTCCTATGAGCGGCGCCGGGATCGGTATCTGCTCGAACGTCTCCGGGTTCATGAAGGTGCACTCGTCCGCGTCCGCGAAGAGAAAGTCCATGGCGGCCTTCTGGGTTTCGACTTCGTCCAGTTTCAGCTCGGCCCGGAAGTTGATTTCCCGCAGCGCTCCGGTCGACAGGTTCTTGAGGCGGGAATGCGTCGCGCCGCCCATCTTGCCCTGTCCCAGGTGATGCTCGGCCGCCAGGACCTTGTACATCTGGCCCTCGAACCGAACGGCCATGCCGGCCCGCAACTGCGAAGCGATGACCACGGACGCCTGGATGCCAGCATACTACGGACGGGACGGTTGGACAGGCCTCCGGCCTGTCATCGTGACAGAGCCGCGACCGTCAGGGAGCAGTCTAGCTCCAGGTCTCGATGCGTGACATTACCAGCTTGGTCAGCTCATCGGGGGTCCATTGCATGCGTGGTCGCGCCTGCTCCGGCATTTCCCGAAGGGCGTCCTCATAGGAAGGCCGTACGGATACCGGCAGGACCGAGAAACCCAGCGCATCCGCCATCCGGTCGGCGATGCGGACTAGGTGAACCGCCCGGAACGGCGGATCGATCGTGGCGTCATGGTGCTGGGCGATCACCTCGCACAACTCCAGTGGCAACGGCATGCGCGCGGCCATCCATTCGCCGGCCGCGCAGTGATCGATGTCGAACAGATCTCGCTCCGTCGCCACCAGGTCGTAGCAGCTCTCCTGCGAGACGGCCAGAAGGTTGGCATAGGCTTCCGGATACTGGACCAGGAGCGCCAGCCGGCCGATGTCGCGCAACAGGCCCGCGGTGTAGGCGAAGCCCTGGTCGATGTTGCAGGGCCGGGCCAGCACCTCGGCCAGCACGGCGCCGGCGAGGCTGCTTTGCCAGCACGCCCGCAGGGCGGCGTTCTTCTTGAGCGTCTGCGCCGCAAAGTCGCCCAGCGCGCTGGTCAGCGCGATGCCCTTGACGCGCTCGAGGCCGATGACCACCACCGCGTGCGAGATCGTCCGCACCTGCCGCGCAAGCGCGAACAGCGGCGAGTTGGCGATCTGCAGCACGCGTGCGGAGAAAACCGGTTCGGCTGAGATGAACTCGCCCACGTCCCGGATGTGGACGTTCTCCCGGTACAGCAATTGGACCAGCCGCATGGCCACCGGAGAAAACGGCGGCAAATGCTCCAGCGCCCACGGCGTCCCGTTCCTGGGCGGCGCAGGGCTGGCTTTTAGTGTCGCAACCTCGCTCATGGCTTATTCTCCTTCACGACTTATCGGCCGCAGGAGGGCAAAACTTGAGCCCCGCCGCGCGCGAAGATCACAGCCATATTGGCCGAGGTCCCCACCGTCACAGGTGGGACATCACTCGCAACGCGACGGCCTTGGACAGGGCGATCTTTTCGGGTGTCGATTTGCCCAGGAACATCGCGATGACGAAGAGATCGCGCTTATACTGCACCGCGAGATTGAATCCGAAGAAGATCGCGTTCGAACCCACGCCCGGCACTGGCTTGGCGTCGGGAAACTCCCGTCGCGCCTCGCTCGCATAGGTGTCGAACCCGCTCCCGCCTCCGACATGCATCGTGATGTAGATAGAGGAGCGCCCCGAGCCGAACCGGCACGCGTCGGTGGGACTGCGCTTCAACGTGGTCCCAACGGCGGCGGATACTTCTGCTTCGGTGAGCGCGGAACAGATATCGGCGGCGCGCGCCGCCGGCGCGCCCAACAGCGGGATGGCAAGTAGCACTGCCGTGAACCACGGCCGATGAGGTTTCATCTGCGCCAGTATACACGGCGATTGTTACAGTTCCGTCAAACGGTCTCGCCCCCCCTACTTCGCGTCCCGCCAGTTCTCGCCCACGCCCACGTCCGCGATCAGCGGCACGTCCAGCTTGTGCACCCCCTCCATTCCCGCCTTCACCAGCTTGCGCACTTCTTCGATCTCCTCCGGCGGCGCCTCGAACAGCAGCTCGTCATGCACCTGCAGCAGCATCCCCGCCTGGAGCCCGCGCCGCTCGATCTCCTCTTCGATGCGGATCATCGCCAGCTTGATCAGGTCCGCCGCCGTCCCCTGTAGCGGTGTGTTCACAGCGGTTCGCTCGGCGAAGCCCCGCGCGTTCGGGTTGCGGCTGTCCATGTCCGGGATCGGCCGCTCGCGCCCGTGCAGCGTCCGCGTCACGCCGCTCTCCCGCACCTCGCCGATGGTCTTATCGATCCACTGCCTCACCCCCGGGTAGCGCGCGAAATAGTTGTCGATGTACGTCTGCGCCTCGTGCCGCGGAATGTCCAACTGCGCCGCGAGGCCAAACGCGCTTAGCCCATAGACGATCCCGAAGTTCACAGCCTTGGCGCGCCGCCGCAGCTCCGGCGTCACCATCAGCGGCGCCACGTTGAACACCTCGGCCGCCGTGCGCGTGTGTATGTCCTCGCCGTTCCGGAAGGCCTCGATCAGCGCCGCGCTCTTCGAAAAATGCGCCAGCAGCCGCAGCTCGATCTGCGAGTAGTCCGCCACCACCAGCTTCCAGCCCGCGCGTGGAATGAACGCCGCCCGGATCTCGCGCCCCAGCTCCGTGCGGATCGGAATATTCTGCAAATTCGGATTCGAGGACGACAGCCTTCCGGTCGCCGCGCCGGTCTGGTTGAAGCTGGTGTGCAGCCGCCCCGTCCGCGGATTGATGAGCGCGGGCAGCGCGTCCACGTATGTGCCCTTCAGCTTCACCAGTTGCCGGTAATCGAGCACCTTGCGGCAGACCTCGTGATCCACCGCGAGTTCCTCGAGCACATCGGCGGCCGTCGAAACCGCCTTCCCCTTGCCACCTTTCCCCGGCGCCGGCAAACGCAGCTCCTCGAAGAGCACCTTGCCCAATTGCTGCGGCGAGTTGATGTTGAACGCCCGCCCCGCCAGCGCGTAAATCTCGCCCGTCAGCCGTTCAACCTCGGTGTTCATCATTTCCGAGAGCCGCCGCATCTCGGCCGGGTCCACGCGGATTCCGCGCCGTTCCATCCGCGCCAGCACGCGCGCCAGCGGCAGGTCGATGGTCTCGTAGATGGAACGGAAGCCGCGCTCGTCCACTTCGCGCGCCAGCCCCGCGGCTAGCTCCACCGTGCAATCGGCCTGGTGCTCCACCCCCGCATCGAGCTTGCGGTCCAGCCGCCGCCGCGCCAGCATCTCGAGCGAGCAGCCAGCCGGGTCCGCGTTCAGCAGGAACGCATACAGCATCAGGTCGTCGCCGAACCCCTGCGGCTCGATGCCCCACTCGGCCAGCGCGAGCCAAGCCTGCTTGACGTCGTGCGCGACCTTCCGCCGCGAGGCGTCTTCGAGGAACGGCCGCAGCCGCTCCACCAGCCCCGCCGCCACCGACCGCGCCACCCCTGCCTCGACGGCCAGCCCCACCGCCGGATGCCGCTCCGCCTCGAACATGTCGCCTTCGGCCTCGCCCGCCGCTGCCACGGCCACCGCCACGAGCGCCCCCTCCGGAATCGCGCCCAGAAACGCGTCCACGGCCTGCTCCGTTTCCAGGGCCGCGTAATCCCGCGGGCGCGTGTCCTCCTCCGGCCCCAACTGTTCGATCAGGCTGAAGAATTCCAGCTCCCTGTAGACCTGCTTGAGCGCCGCCGTGTCCGCCGCCTGCGTGCGCACCGCGTCCAGGCTGAACTCGATCGGCACGCCCGTATCGATGGTCGCCAGGCGTTTGCTCAGGAGGATGCGCTCGCGGTTCTGCTCCAGGCTCTCGCGGTACATCCGGCGCTCCACCTCGCCCGCGCGATCGAGCGCCGCCTCCACCGAGCCGAACCGTTCGATCAGGTCCCGCGCGCCCTTGTCGCCGATCCCCGGCGCCCCCGGAATGTTATCGATGGCGTCGCCCTTGAGCGCCAGCAGGTCCGCCACCTGCTCCGGCCTCACGCCCATCTTCTCCACCACCTTGGCCGCGTCGTACCACAGGTCTTCCTGGATAGGGTTGAACATCGAGACGTGGTCGTCGATGAGTTGCAGCATGTCTTTGTCGCTCGAGACGATGGCCACGTCCATCCCCGCCTGTTCGGCGCGCCGCGCGATGGCGCCGATGACATCGTCCGCCTCGAAGCCCGGGTATTCGAGAATCGGGATGCGCATCGATTCGAGCAGCCGCCGCACGTAGGGGATCTGCACCGTCAGGTCGGGCGGCGCCTCGGGCCGGTTTGCCTTGTACTCGGCGAATTCCTGTTCGCGGAACGTCGGCACCGCGCTCTCGAAAACCGCGGCGATGTACTCCGGCTTGTAAGCGCCAGTGAGCTTCCGGAGCATGTTGTTGAAGATGTAGACCGCCTCGGTGGGCACGCCAGCGCCGGTGCGCATGGAAGGAGCCGCCATCCGCCCCCGCGCATGGAACGCGCGGAAGATGAAACCGAACGTATCGATGAGGAAGATCCGGGGCCGGGCCATTGAGATCATTCTACGGCTATGTCATCCTTGGCCAGTGCGGCAGAGGATTGAATCGAGGATTCGCAAGCAGATCCGGCGACGGCAGCACCGGCGTCCCGATCTCGGCCAGGCTGTGCGGCGGTACGAACGGCCGGGATTGCCGTTCGCCCAAGCCCTGCACGCGCTGGCCACCGATCCGGCTGCTTATTGGGACACAAGGCGCGAAATCGCAGGACTGCTGGCCCCGTGGGACGGCGGGGAGGCGACGCTATGTCTTCTCGCCCAGTTCTTCGAACTCAGCGGCTCGGACGAGCTGTACCAGATGGCGCTGATCCTCGAGCGCAGCGATGACGCACGCGCCCTTCAGCCCCTCATCGGAGCCCTTGAAGACGGCGATCCCGGCCGCCGCCGCGCCGCGGCCCGCGCTCTTGGCTGGATGCGAAAAGCAGGCACTCGCGCCGTAATCCCGCTTGCCCACCTGCTCACGGACGCGTCCCAGCCGGTCGAGGTGCGCGAGGAGGCTGCGGAATCCCTCGCGAATTCGCGCTCCAAGACGGCGATCCCGGCTCTTGTCTCAACCCTCTCCGACCCTTATGTCGGGGTTCGCTTCTGGTCCGTCTTCGCGCTGGGAGGAGTCAGCCAGTTCTTGAAGCCCGGCCGGCCCGAGCGCCGCGCCGCGGTCGAGGCGCTGGAGTCGATGCTCGCCGACGAAGCGGTCCCGCCCGGTAATTGGTGGTCCGTCGGCCGCGAGTCGCTCGCCATGCTGGCGAAGTTCCACGTGCGCGAAAAACAATTCGAGGATCAAACGGCGCGTGAGATCCGGCGCATTATGGACGATCCCGCCGCATCGCCCGAGGATCGGCGCTGGGCCGAGTGTTACGGCTAGCGCCCTCAATGCCCCGACTCTCCCAGTAACTCCCCCAAATACCCCTGCCATACCGCCGCCAGCGTGTGCGTCCCGTGCCCTCGCGTCTCCGGGCCGATCGGCAGCAGCACGAACCGCCCGTTCTTCACTCGCTTGATTTCCCGCTCCGCGATCCCCAATTCCGGCGGATTGATGAAATCGTCCGCCGAGTTGACGTACATCACCGGTGCCCGGATCTTATCCAGCCCCGGTGACGGGTTGTAGTTGCGCGATGCGTTCACTTGGTACAGCAGATCGTTCGCGTCCAGCCCCTCCGCGCGGCTGCGCATGTACTCGTCCAGGTACTTGTCGGCCGTCTCCCGCGTCGGAAACATGGCCTGATTGCGCAGCGGCGCGCTGCCCGCGATCAGCAGGATATCGAGCGCCGTGCGTAGCGCCGCCTGCGGCTCGGTGGTGTACTCGCCGCCCTTCCACTCCGGGTCGTTGCGGATTCCGTCCATCGTCATCTTGCGCCACATCCGGTTGCGCCCCGCGATCTCGACCGTCAGGCACGCCAGCGGCATCAGCGCGTCCATGAACTCCGCATGCGTCTCGCCCCACACCCACGAGTGCATGCACCCCATCGACGTGCCCATCACCAGCCGCAGATGGTCGATCCCCAGCCCTTCGGTGACCAGCCGGTATTGCGCCTCCACCATGTCGTCGTAGTCGTACTGCGGGAACCGCGCGTGCATCCCGTCGCTCGGCTTGCTCGATTTCCCGTGGCCGATCCCGTCCGGCAGCACGATGTAGTACCGGCTGGCGTCGAGCAACTGCCCCGGCCCGAATAGCACACCCGAGAACTCCGGCCGCACAAACTGCCTCCCCGAGCCCCCCGTGCCGTGCAGAATGAGAACGGCATTGGTCACGCGCCCCTGCGCATCGCGGGCGGGCTTCCCGAAGCTGGTGTAGTGCAGCCGCAGCTCCGCCAGCCTCTCGCCCGACCGGAATTGAAAATCGTGGATTACGAAATCGCCCTCCACCGGCGCCGGTTGCTCGGCGCGCAGGCACAAGGCCGCCATCACCAGCAGGATCTTCTTCACGAATCCCCCCTTCGCAGACGAATCGATCGCCGCGCCTATCCAACCGCGCCGCTTCCGGATCAGGCCTTTTCCTCGACGGGTTCCGTCCGCGCCTCTGCGAACCGGTAACCGACGTGGCTGTCGGTCAGCAGATACGCGGGCTCGGCCGGGTCGTCCTCGAGTTTCTTGCGCAACTGGCGAACGAAGGTCCGCAGATACTCCAGCTCGCCGCCGTACTCCGGCCCCCAGATTGCCCGTAGGAGGCGCACGTGGGTAATCGGCAGGCCGGCGTGCGCCATGAGGTAGTGCAGGAGGTCAAACTCTTTTGGCGTGAGATGAACCAGCTCGACGCCCTTGCGAACGAGCCGGCGAGCCGGATCGAGCTCGATGTTTCCAATTCGGATTACTGCGTCCGCGTCGGCTTGGGAAGCCGAGGAACGCCGCACTGCGGCCCGGATCCGCGCCGCCAGCTCGCGAATGTTGAATGGCTTGGTGACGTAATCGTCCGCGCCCGCATCCAGCGCCGCCACCTTGTCTTCCTCGCTGTCGCGCACCGTCAGCATCAGAATCCCGAGGCGAGGCAGGCTCCTCCGCATCTCGTGGCACGCCTTGATGCCGCCGATTCCCGGCATGTTGATGTCCAGAAGCACGACATCGTATTGAGCCTCACCCACCATGCGGAGAGCCTCTTCGCCGGAAGGCGCCTCGTCAACCTGAAATCCCATTCCCTGAAGCGTGTTGTGAACCGCGCGCCGTATCGAAACCTCATCGTCGACAATCAGGACCCTACCCTGCGACGGACTCATATCGTCTCCTTAGAGCGCCGGGTAGCGCGAGGAAGAACGTCGTGCCCGTGCGCTCTTCGCTGGTCACCCAGATTCGGCCGCCATGCGCTTCCGCGGCTTTCTTCGCGATCGAAAGGCCGAGTCCCGTGCCAGCCGCCCTGTGCCGCGATTCCTCGGCCCTGTAGAATCGCTCGAAGATCCGTTCCCGGTCGTCGGGACGGATGGGTGGGCCCTCGTTATGCACGGCGATGATGACCTCTCCCAAGTTCTCTTCGGCGGTGACGGAAATGGGAGATCCGGGCGTCGAGTACTTGGATGCGTTATCGATGAACTGTTCCAGCGCCGCCGCCAGTATCTCGCGGTCGCCTTGGATTTCAAGGGGGGCTGCGTTTTCCGGCACGCTTACCGGCCGGTCGTGGAGCTGCTCGCGATATCGCGCCAGGACGTCTTCGATCAGCGTGAGCACGGAGATGCGCCCCCGCCGGAGCCGGACCTCCGCGGCGTCGATCCGCGCCATCTGCAGCAACTCGGAAGTCAGACGATTCAGATGCTCCGCCTGCTCGTCGATGAGAGCGGCCAGTTCGGTATCGTCCGTAGAGAGCCGCCCGGCCTCAAGCATGCCCGAGCTGGCCGTCCGTATCGCCGTCAGCGGCGTCTTGAACGCATGGGCCAGCGCGTCAAGAACCGTCGTTCGAAGCTGTTCGGTCTGGCGCCCCGCTTCGGCCCGGCTCTCTTTTTCGAAGGAACGCGCCCGCTCGAGCGCAATGGCGGCTAAGGACGCAATCGGTTCAACCGTGAGCCGGCCCAGCTCCGGGCCGCAGAGCGCGATCGCCCCGGCGGGATTCGAGCCCAGCCGCAGCACGTGCGCCCAAGTTTGCCCGTCCGCACCTTCCACAGTGCTGTCCTGGAAATAGGCCCTGCGCGCGAGTTGTTCGAGATCCTCTGCCCGGGGACCGGTCGCATCCAGCCGCGCCAGCGTGGCGTCGAACAGGGCCACCGATTCCGTCCGGAAGATTTCCTGGATGAGGGACACGATCTGCGGACCGATCGTCTGGCGGCGATCCAGAAAAAGAATCCGGCGGCTCAATTCGTAGAGCTTCTCGACCTGTGTCCGCTGCCGTGCCTCCGCTCTGGCCTGGCCCTGCACGCGCGCGGAAAGCCGGCTCACGGTCAGCGCGGCTATCTCGAAAGTGGCCAGAGCGACCCAGTCCTGCGGATTCGAAACCCTCCAGGTGAGCACCGGAGGGACAAAGAAGTAGTTGAGGCAATTGACCGCGATCAGCGAGGTAACGCTGGCTTCCCAAAAACCCCAGACCACCGAAACCATCACCACGATCAGGAAGTAGAGAGAACCGGAGGTGGAGAGGTTGAGATGCAGCCGGAACGCACAGAACGTCACCAGGGCAACGGCCGCCATTCCGGCCAGGCATCCGCGCAGAATCCGGAGGTAAGGCTCCACGAGCTTCCGATAGGTCGTCCAGCCATTCGCCTTGGTCCCGGCGGCGACGAACTTAGTTTTCTCGTCCATGGCTGCTGCCGGCAGGCAACAACATCACCTTCATTATGCACGTTGCCGGCGCAGGATGTTCCCGCGCCGGCAATGGGACCAGCTCGCCGCTAGGGGCGCTTCATTGCGCCGCGGACGCCGTCGCCGCAACCGTCCGATAGCTCGGATCCAGCCGCGCCAACTGTGTCTCGTAGCGGGCGGCGAGTTCCGCCATTCGATTCGCCTTGTTGGTGTAGGTACCCGCCAGGCTCCGTGCGTTGTCCGCCCGCGTCGGGACCTTCACCCGAGCCGTGGTCTTGTACCGCTCATAGTCCTTGTTTTCCGCTTCGGCTTTGCCGCGGAAGGTGGCTTCCTCCCCGCGGAACCAGGTGGCCAGGGTTCTGCACTGATCCGCCGTGCTGGCCTCCCGCATCATCTTGTGCAGCTCCGAGCTGCTGTAATGTACTTCGCTCTGCGCAGCCGCCGGCAAGATTATGCCGATGGCGCAGACGGCGAGTCCGGCAGCTACCGACCGAAATCTGCTCTGAGTCATCCGAGGTCTCCTTTTCATCCCTGGCCAGTATGTAACGGAACTTGTGAGGAAGGCATAAAGGTTGAGATGCACGGAGAACCAAGTTAATCGAGACGATACCCCGTACGAGCGTACGCCCTCATTCCCGAGCCGGCGACTTTGACCCTGATCTTGCGCCATTGGCCGTCGCCGCGATTGTCCTGCGGCACATATCCGATGACGTACTGGTTCCTGAGCGCCTGATCGATGCTAGCGGCCGCCCTGGCGATGTCCGCGCCGCCACTGACGACGAAGTTAATCCCACCGGTCCTGGCGGCGAGTTCTTCGAGAAAAACAAGTCCCCGCTTCGCTTCCGTCATCACCATAGGCTTGGGAGCCGGCGGCGGGTTGATGGAGGCCACGGTGGCGATGGTGTAGATTTGTGCGTCGGATTCCACCGCCAGCCGAAGCAGCTCCTCTCGGGTGTACCGGCTGTGGTTGTCCATGCCGTCGGAAATGACCACCAACGCTTTCCTCGGATGAGCGCCGGCGCGCAACTGCTGCAAACTCTCATAAACGGTATCGATCAACGCCGTGTATCCACCGGCCCTCTCGGAGTCAACCCGGCTCATCGTCTCCTCGAAGGTATCCTCGAAACCGGAGTAGGCCCGCGGCCGTGTCGACACTCCGTTGAGAAACACTTCGTCGTCGGGATTGGCGTCCTTCATCAAGGTCCGCAAGGATTCCTTGGCCGCGCCGAGGACCCCTCTCATGCTGCCGCTCAGGTCGAGCACGATTCCCAGCGACACGGGCGCGTCGTCCTCGCTGAACGACCGGATGGGTTGTGGCACCCCGTTCTCGGTGAGGGTGAATGCATTGCCTCCCAGGCCGTTGACAATGGCCCCGCGGCGGTCCACTACGGTGACCGGCACCACGACCAGCGTGGAATCGGTACGGAACCCCGGGGCCGAACGTCCCTGCGCACCGGCAGGTGTCGCGGCGGCGATGGCGAACGCGGCCACCGCGAAGATCTTCCCTTTACGCAACCGCATGAGAAACGCGCTCCTCCTCGCGTATGGGCGGCTCGTGCCGAAGCCGGCCCGCCGCCACCGCTCTCAGGTCTCGCAGAAGCGCGCCGGCGCGCGCCCAGAACTCGTCGCCCCATTCGTCGCAATGTGCGATAGCCGCATCCAGAGTGGCGATCAGATCGCCGCTCTCGGCCGGCGACCCGCTCAGCCCGCTTTCCTGACGCGCGAGCAGCGGTCTAACTGCGGCCAGTCGGATCTCTTCGTTGCCGCGACTGGCCTCGTATTCGGCATCGACTCCGCAGCACGCTGCGAACGCTTTCGGGTCGATGACCTGAATGTACCCAAGCGCCAAGGCGCGAATAGACCATTCATTTATGCTTCTCGAAACCCTGTGTATCGGAACGCCGAACCGCGCGGAGATAGCCGGCTGACTCCAGCCGCGAACAAAGTACAGAAGCACCATGCGCCACTGCGTATCAGCCTGCGGCTGCTTCAATAGGACCGGTATCTGAGCCGGGAAGGAAACGATGTTCATGCGAATCGCCCGACGCAATACAGAGCCGCCGGGGTGCACTGTCGTCTTGCGAAGCCCCTCGTCCACGGCCTCCCGTGAAATCCGCTCTCGCAATGGCATACAGAAGTCTAGACCGGGGAACATGAAGATGGCATAAAGGTGGGCTAAGTGGGTGACCCCCGCGCAGCCGACCTTGACTTTCGTCACCCGGCGGACCGCTGCCAGACAACCCTTCGCGCTGGCGCCGTTTCTGATAAGAAAATCTGAGGACGCCCATAAAATCTTTGCCTTGGCGGGAGAAGTCTATGCCGCCCAGCCGGTTACGGCAGTGCGGCGCGCCCGCGTGAGGAACGGCCCGAGCATCTTCATGCATTCCTTATGAGGCATCCTTCACAATCATCGTGAAGTTACAAATCAGCGGCTGATGACACGAAAACGCGCTTCACTAGCCGGGGAATGTCTCGAATGAGTGCGATGCTCGAACCCGCGTCAGTTGGACCGGAAATCGGCATAAGGGGCAAGCTTCTGATCGTGGACGACGAGACGGTGATCCGCTGGGCGTTACGGAAGACGCTTCAAGGTATGAACTTCGAAATCGAGGAGGCCGAAACCGGCGAGCAGGCGATCGCGCTTGTCCGTACGATCCGCTTCGATGCCGTGCTGCTCGACATAGGAATGCCAGGCATGAACGGCATCGAGACGTGCAAAGAAATCCGTAAGCTGATGCCGACCCTTGGAATTGTGATGCTGACCGTGAAGAACGCCGAAGAAGACAAGATCCGGGCGCTCGATGCCGGCGCTGACGACTACGTAACGAAGCCGTTCCACATTCGGGAACTGGCGGCGCGCCTTCGCGCCGCGGTGCGCCGTTCACAGGCGGTCGGGGCCGACGAAGCCGCCGCGATCCGAATTGGAGAGATAGAACTCGATCCGGCTCTGCGGCTGGTAAAGAGAGCGGGAGAGCCAATCCATCTGACGCCCAAGGAGTTCGAGCTGCTCTATTTTTTGATGTCGCACCCCGGCGTGTCTCTCGCGCACGGGCGCATACTTGGGGCGGTTTGGGGACCGGAGTATGGGGGCGAGCTGGAGTATCTGCGCACGTTTGTCCGGCAACTGCGCAAGAAGCTCGGTGATGACGCCGCCTCTCCGAAGTACCTTATGACCGATGCGCAGGTTGGTTACCGGTTCGCAGCCAAGGATCGGGCAGCCGGAGGGCGGGAATGAAGAGCCGCCCGACCGGTAAGTGCGATGTGGAATCTTCATGCTTTCCTCATGAGTCGCGCTCCATACTGAGTGCGATAACAAGAGCCGTTCATCCGTGCAGCGTCGTCGCCTCGTTCGCGGCGCGCTGGATGGCAGGGCCACCGTAACACGCGGTGGCGCCGACGGCAAGAAGGCCGCCCAAGCAGGCGGCAGGGTTCGCGCCACGTTTCAGCGCCATACAAGCAAGAGATCTCAGCCAAAGTTGTGGAAAGGACACAAAATGACTCGCAGCTTACTTGTTTCCGCCGTGGTGCCAGCCTGCATCGCGTTTCAGCTTGCAGCGTTGCCCATGCCTGCCTTGGGGCAGGAGTCGTTTGGCGGCGTCGGTGGGGTCGTTCGAGACTCCGCCAGTAATCAGCCGGTGGCGCAAGTGCGGATCACCGTGCATGACGTAATCAAAGGCACGGACCGCACGGCTGTCAGCGCCTCTGACGGAACGTTCACGATAGCGGAACTGCAGCCAGGCCCGTATCAGGTCGCGGCGGCCAGGGATGGGTTTGCCAAATCGACCGTTGGCGTTGACGTTGCCGCAACCGGGACCTACCGGGTCGATTTCCTGCTCGCGGCCGACCATCCGCCAGCGGCGGTTGCCGCTCCGATAACTGAGCCGCAGGCGACTGCCATGGCGGACGAGCTTGCGGCCTTGAAGAAACGCATCGAAGTGCTCGAAGCGGCGCTACAGGCTCGCACGGCGCCAGGTTCGGAACGCGGCGAGCCGGTGACCGTCGCCGCGGCGTCAGCCGTCCCCGTGCCTGCGCAGGCTCCGCAGGCCGCGGAGGCGCCGGCGCCCGCCGCGGCCCCCAAGCACGTGCTCCCGGTAGCGCTGGAGGCCCCTGACCCAGCTCCCAGCCCGGACAACTTCACCCCGTTCGCGTACGGTGACTTCACTTGGCTCAACGGCACGCCGCGCAACAAAGACACGGTGCTGGATACGAAGTTCTTCACCCCGGAAGTCCGAGTCGACACTCACTTCATGGAGGATTTCAACCAACCGGTAGACCACTCTATGGGAGGATCGACGGAATCCTTCCGGTCCGGCGAATTCCAGTTGGAGCAGATCAGCATCGGGGGCGACTTCCACTGGGACAACGTTCGCGGCAGGCTCCTGACTATGAACGGACTATTTGCAACCACGACGCCGCGCAACGACGCCAGCGCTGGAGTTGGCCAATGGGACCTGCCGGACGCTTACCGCTACGTTTCGGAAGCCTATGGCGGCTATCACTTCGATGTGAGCCATGGTCTGAACGTTGACGCCGGGATCTTTGTGTCGTACATCGGCCTGTTCAGTTACTACAACTTCGATAACTGGACTTACCAGCCGTCCTATGTCTCGTCCAATACGCCGTGGTTTTTCAATGGCTTGCGGATCCAGTGGTTCCCCACCAACAAGCTGAAGATCGAGCCCTGGATCATCAACGGCTGGCAGTCGTATGCCAAGTACAACGGCCACCGGGGCCTCGGCGGCCAGATCCTGTATCGCCCGCACGAGTGGCTTTCGATGGTCTTCAACAACTACGGCAATGGCACGGACGATTTGGGCATTCCCGGGCGCTCCCGCATCCACACCGACGACAGCGTCGAGGTCAGGTATTACAACAAGCCCGAAGAGAAGGGCATCGACAAGATGGCGTTCTCCTTCACCGGCGATCTCGGATGCGAGTATGGCCAAGGAGTAACCTGCATGGGCGGCAAGGCTGGCCCCAAACAGGCGTTTTTGGGGTGGATGCTCTACGACCGGTTGTGGTGGGACAAGGACCAGTTCGCCGTCACGCTTGGCGGCGGCCAGATGAACAACCCGGGCCGCTATCTGACCCTGCTGCCCCCCATCGATGGAGCGACCGCCGTCACCGGCACGCCTTACTTCACGGAGAATCCCGGGGACAAGGCCCACATGTGGGATACCACGATCACTTTCAACTGGATGCCCAAAGAGTACATCACGTGGTGGGGCGAGTTTGGATACCGGCATTCCGATGTGCCGTATTTTACCGGCCGCGGCGGGATTACGCCCCCTGGCGGCAACAACGGCAACCCGGCGGACTACACCTGCAGTAGCGGCGCCTCGGCCGGCACGAACGTCCTGTCGGCAGCCCAACTGGCCTGCGGCGGCGGGGCTGGCAGCGTGTGGTTTCCGGATCTTCGCAGAAGCCAGGCCGCCCTCAGCGCCGGGGTAATGATCAAGTTCTAGCTCGACAGGGGGCGGGTTCGAGCCCGCCCCCTATGCGTGGATTGGAGGGTTTTATGAAATGCAACGCTTTGAAGTTTGGCTTTCTCCTGGCCGTCGCGCCATCGTTGCTGCTTCTCGGTGGCTGCGGAAACGTGCAGGCAAATACAACGGCGGAGGCGCCGCCCGTAACTAAGGTGATCCCCGCCTTCGACGTGAGTGTTTTCTCGGTCGACCATCCGGAGCAGTTCCCGGTGGCCACGGCCTCGGCGCAGGCCGCCGCTCCCGAACTGGTGGTCACCGGCACGGTGAACCCCGACATCGCCCGCAACGTCCCCGTGGTTTCGCTGGCCTCCGGCCGCATCGTCGCAATTCACGCGCGGCTCGGCGACACCGTGACCAAGGGCCAGTTGTTGCTGACCGTCCGCAGCGACGATATATCCGGCGCGTTTTCCAATTACAGGAAAGCGCTGGCAGACGAAGTTCTATCGCGCACGCAGCTAGAGCGCGCGAAGGACCTGTACACCCACGGCGCCATCGCCCTGAACGACCTTCAGGTCGCGCAGGACACGGAAGATAAGGCCGTCGTGGATGTGGAGACCATGGCGGAGCACCTCCGCCTGCTCGGTACCGACCCCGCTCACCCCAACAACATGGTCGATATTTTCGCGCCCGTGTCGGGAGTAATCACCGACCAGGAGGTGACGATGGCGGCGGCCGTGCAGAGTTTCGGCACCAATCCCTTCACCATCTCCGACCTCTCCACCGTCTGGATCATTTGCGATGTGTACGAAAACGACTTGCCTGGCGTGCACGAAGGCGATATCGCCGAGGTCCGCCTGAACGCCTATCCGGACCGCGTGCTCAAGGGAACCGTCAGTAACATCGGCGCGATCCTCGACCCCAACATCCGCACCGCCAAGGTTCGCATCGAGGTGGCCAATCCGGGGATGATGCGCATGGGCATGTTCGTCACGGCCACGTTCCGCGGCCGCACCAAGGAAGTCCACACGGTGCTGCCGGCGGCGGCCATCCTGCATCTGCACGACCGCGACTGGGTCTACGTCCCCGCGAAGGACAAGAAGTTCCGCCGTGTCGAGGTGGTCAGCGGCGATCCCTTGCCGAATAGCCTGCAAGAGGTGACGTCGGGGATCAAGCCGGGCCAGCAGGTGGTGGCGAATGCCGTGGTCCTGGATCACACGATCGCCATCAATCAATAAGTAGCGCGCAACACATTACACTTTGCTCCGGAGAACGAAATGATTCGAGCTCTCGTTGATTTTGCGCTCAATAACCGCTTCGTCGTGATCGCCATTGTAGTTCTCCTAACCGCTTGGGGCGTCGTGTCCTTTCACAACCTCCCGGTCGAAGCATACCCGGACATCGCCGATAACTATGTGACGGTCATTACTCAGTGGCCGGGGAGGTCGGCGGAGGAGGTGGAACAGCAGGTCACGATTCCGGTTGAAATCCAGATGAACGGGATTCCCCATCTCTCGTTCCTGCGCTCCGAGTCGATTTTCGGCCTGTCCTTCGTGATCATGATCTTCGACGACAGCTCGGACAACGACTGGAACCGGCAGAAGGTGCTGGAGCGGCTCACGCAGGTCACGTTACCGACGGGCATACAGCCCCAAATCGGAACGGACTGGAGCACCGTCGGCCAGATCTACTGGTACACGCTGAGGAGCACGAATCCGAAATACGACCTGATGGAGCTGCGGTCCATCGAAGACTGGACTCTGCTTAAAGAATTCAAGTCCGTCCCGAACGTCGTTGACGTTTCCGACTTCGGGGGAACCGTTCGGGAATACCAGGTGCGAGTGGACCCCAACAAGCTGGTGTCCTACGGATTAAGCATCGGCCAGGTGGAGCAGCAACTGGCCATCAACAACATCAACGCCGGCGGCAGCTTCGTGGAAGTAGGCCTGCAGCAGATGAACGTTCGCGCGCTGGGGCTTTTCCGCAACGTCCACGACATTGAGCAAACCGTCCTCAAAACACAAAAAGGGACCGCGCTTCGGGTTATGGATATAGCCGAGGTAGCGCAAGGCCCCAAGATCCGCCTGGGGCGCATGGCTCGGGCGAACCGCATGGAGGACGGGCACATAGTCGATGAAGACGACGTCATTCAAGGCGTCGTGCTGCTGCGCAAGGGCGCAGACGCGGGCCCGACGCTGGAGGCGATCCACAAGAAGGTGGAGGAGCTCAACAACGGCATCCTGCCTCCCGGCGTGAAAGTGGTTCCGATGCTGGACCGCGCCGACCTCTTGCACTTTACCCTCCACACGGTGATGCACAACCTGGGCGAGGGAATGATTCTGGTGACCATCGTCCTTCTCCTCTTCCTGGGCAACATCCGGGCGGCCCTGATTGTGGCGCTCACCATTCCGTTCTCTTTACTGTTCGCCTCCATCTGGCTCAATCTCAGCCGCATTCCCGCGAACCTGTTGTCGCTGGGTGCACTCGATTTCGGGATGGTGGTGGACGGCGCGGTGGTCATGGTGGAGAACACGGTTCGCCACCTGAGCCGCCAGAGCCGAAGCGCGACCGCGCGGCCTGTCGCCCAAGTTATCCGCGACGCCGCCCACGAGGTCCAGCGCCCGGTCTTTTACGCCATCGCCATCATTATCACCGCGTACATGCCGATCTTCACCTTGCAGCGCGTGGAAGGCCGGCTATTCAGGCCCATGGCTCTGACGGTGGCCTTCGCGCTTCTGGGCGCACTGACCTTTTCCATCCTCATCGCGCCGGTCCTGTGCAGCGTCGTCTTCCGCAAGGGAGTTCGAGAATGGCGCAACCCGGTCATGACCTTCCTGGCCGGCCTCTATGAAAGGAATCTTCGCTGGTTCGTTCGGCACCGCTGGATCCCGCTCGGCGCCGGAGTCGCGGCCCTCGGCATATCTGCGTATCTGGCTTTCAGCGGAGTTATCGGTTCGGAGTTTCTGCCTCACCTGGACGAGGGCGCAATCTGGGCTCGCGGCACCCTGGCCGATAGCACCAGTCTCACCGAGGGCACACGCTTCACGGAGCAGGCCCGCCTGGTGTTCGCCTCCTTTCCCGAGGTGACGAAAGTCGTATCTCAAGCTGGGCGGCCCGACGACGGGACTGACACCGGTGGATTCGGTAACACCGAGTATTTCGTGGACCTCGAGCCCAAGGACCAGTGGAGGCCGGTGTTCCATCGGGACAAAGAGGAACTGATCGCCGCGATGAATCGCGAGGTCAGTAAGCTCCCGGGAGCTCTCTGGAACTTCTCACAGCCCATCGAAGACAACGTGGGCGAAACCGTCACCGGGACAAAAGGGCAACTGGCGCTCAAGCTCTTCGGCAAGGATCTGAAGACTCTGGACGAGAAGGGCGACGAAGTCGTCGCCGCCATGTCGGGAGTGCCTGGCCTGATGGACCTCAAGATCTTTCACACGCTCGGCCAGCCGAACCTGGACTTCACCATCGATCGCCGTCAGGCGGCCCGTTTCGGGATTAACGTAGCTGATATACAGGACGCCATTCAGACCGCCGTGGGCGGCAACGCCGTAAGCCAGGTGCTCCTCGGCGAGGAGCGATACGACGTTGTGGTGCGATACCAGACGCCGTATCGTGACACCGAGAAAGCCATCGCCAATATCCGCCTCCTTTCCCCGTCCGGTGAGCGGGTCTCTCTCGCGCAGCTAGCCACGGTGGAGGTTAAGGACGGCGCTTACGACATCTACCGAGAAGGAAACACCCGTTACGACGCCGTAACGTTTAACGTGCGAGGCCGGGACCTAGGAAGCACGGTTGGGGACGCCATGCAGCGGGTCCACCAGAAGGTGAAGCTGCCTGCCGGTTATCGCCTCGAGTGGTCGGGAGAGTACGAAAGCGAGAAGCGCGCCGAGGCGCGGCTGCTGATCGTCGTGCCGCTCACCATTCTGCTGATCTTCATAATCCTCTACACCATGTTCCGTTCGTTCAAATGGGGGATGCTGATTCTACTGAACGTGCTGCTCGCCCGCGTGGGCGGTTTGCTGGCGCTGCTGATCACTCACACCAACTTCAGCGTATCTTCGGGCGTCGGATTCCTGGCGCTGTTCGGCGTTTCCGTGCAGACCGGAGTCATCATGCTGGAGTACATCAACCAGCGCCGCGCGCGAGGTCACGCAATCGAAGACGCGGCCGTGGAGGGCGCGGTCCTCCGGCTTCGTCCCATCATGATGACCATGCTCGTGGCGACGCTGGGCTTGCTGCCTGCCGCGCTCTCGCACGACATCGGCTCCGACTCGCAGCGGCCATTTGCCATCGTAATCGTCGGCGGCCTGATCTCGGACTTACTGATGAGTATCATCCTGCTTCCAACTCTGTATGTGTGGATGGCCAGGGAGGGGGACAAGCTCCCCGATCCGGAGGAAGCCTTTGAACACTAACCGCACACTCTGGGCAGCCTTCGCGCTGCTTCCACTTGCACTCGCTCAAACGCCTCCGGCGCCGGTCACGATCACGCTGGACCAAGCCACCCAGATGGCGCTCGCTCACAACCATAATCTGTTGGCCGCTCGCACGACGGTGCAACAGAGCGAGGCTCAGGAGATCACGGCGAACCTTCGCCCCAACCCGACCTTGTTCACCGACTGGGAGTACCTGCCGCTCGTCCACCCTGAAGGCGGCATTCTCAATTACCTTGCCGACTCGACAGAGGGCGATCTCGGCATGAGTTACCTCTTCGAGCGCGGCAAGAAGCGCCAGCACCGGCTGCAGGCGGCGAAGGACGCCACGGCCGTGATGCGATCGCAGGTGGCGGACAACGAACGCGGCCTCACGTTCGAGGTTGCCCAGCTATTCATCAACGTGCAACTTGCGCAATCGACCCTCGATCTGGCGCAGCAGGACTTGAAGAGCTTCGAGAAAACCGTGGATATCAGCGAGAAGCTGTTCAAGGCCGGCGGATCCAGCGAGAACGATTTCTTGAAGATCAAACTCCAGTTGCTGCAGTTCCAGCAGGACGTGGAGCAGGCCGAACTCGCGAAAACCCAAGCTCTGTCCGATCTCCGGCAATTGCTGGGTTACGAATCCGTGCCCGCCGACTATGACGTAACGGGAGCGTTCGATTACCAGCCGCTTCCCCTCACGCTCGCGGAGTTGCAGGCGAAGGCGATCGAGAACCGGCCGGATCTGCGAGCGGCGGTGCAGGGAGTTACCGCCGCGGGCAGCCAGCTCGCTCTCGCCAAAGCGAACGGGAAAGTGGATGTGACCGGCTCGGCCAACTACTCGCACGTCAATGGCCTCAGCGCCGCCACGTTCAGCGTAAGCTTTCCGCTTCCGATTTTCGATCGCAACCAGGGCGAAATCGCGCGCACGCGCTACGCCATCACCCAGGCGCAGGAGCAGCAGGTCGCGGCGCGGGGGCAGGTGATGACCGACGTGCGGGACGCCTATGAGGCGGTCGAATCCAATGACCGTGTGGCTCGCTACTTCCGATCCGGCTATCTCGATGTGTCGCAGAAGAACCGCGACATCAGCGAGTATGCCTACCGGCGCGGCGCCGCGAGCCTGCTCGATTTTTTGGACGCCGAACGCAGCTATCGCGCCACCCAACTGGCCTGGCGCCAGACCATCGCCGCTTACCTGACCGCCCTCGAACAGCTTCGCCAGGCGGTGGGGACCAGGAGCCTGCCTTGACCAGGGATGAAATTCGCGCGCGCATCGTGGAGATTGGCATCATCCCCGCCGTGCGCGTGTACTCCGAAAGCGAAGCCTTGTTTGCCGCCGAGGCGATCTGCAGCAGCGGGATCCCCATCGTCGAACTCACCATGACGATACCCGGCGCAGTCGGTGTGATTGCTCAGTTGATGCGGTACCGTACGGACATCATCGTGGGCGCGGGCACCATATCGGATGTGGAAACGGCGTGCCGATGTCTCGATGCCGGCGCCGGGTTTCTGACCACTCCCGGTCTCGATCTCGAGATCGTCGAGTTCGCGTTGAAGCGCGGCGTGGTAGTTCTGCCCGGAGCCTTGACGCCCAGCGAGGTGATGGCGGCGTGGAAGGCCGGTTCCGATTTCGTCAAGGTGTTCCCGTGCTCGCAGGTCGGCGGCCCCGAGTACATCCGGGCCCTCAAAGCGCCCTTCCCGCAGATTCCGCTGATTGCGTCCGGCGGCGTGAATCAGAAGAACGCGGCCGATTTCATCCGCGCGGGCGCGGTCGCGCTCGGTATCGGCCAGCACCTGATCCACCAGAATGCGATCAAGAAACGGCAGCGCGAATGGATCCACGAGCTGGCCCGCCGGTACACGAGCATGGTGAACGAGGCGCGCAGTCTCGAAACCGCCTGACCGGGATGAGCGAAGGGAGCGGGGGATGAATGGCTTGACGGTGTTCGGGCTCGTGGCCGTTACGATGATGTTGGTCTCTTACGCCCTCGAGAAGCGCAGCCACTGGTTCATCCTGGCGTTCTCGGGCTCCTGCGTCGCGGCTTCGGTCTATGGCTTCATGCAGGGAGCCTGGCCATTCGGCTTGGTGGAAACCGTCTGGTCGGGTGTCGCGCTACGCCGCTGGCTGAGCGAACGGCGCGCGGCCCGATAAGTCTCCCGCGCCGGCCCCATCCATAATATATTGAAGTTATAGCAGGTCGGAAAGGGGCCGGGAATGAGCCAGGTGCGGGTGCTGGTTGGCACGCGAAAAGGCGCCTTCGTCCTCTCATCGGACGGAACGCGCAAGCAGTGGGACGTTAGCGGCCCTCACTTTGCGGGCTGGGAAATCTATCACATCAAGGGATCGCCGGCGGACCACAACCGCTTGTATGCGTCCCAGACCAGCGGCTGGTTCGGGCAGTTGATCCAGCGCTCCAACGACGGCGGCCAGACCTGGGAGCCGGCGGGCAACCAGTTCGTCTACGACGGCGTCCCCGGCACTCACCAGTGGTACGACGGCACGGCTCACCCCTGGGAGTTCAAGCGCGTCTGGCATCTCGAGCCGTCGCTCGCCGATCCCGACACCGTCTACGCCGGGGTCGAAGACGCCGCCTTGTTCCGCTCCACCGACGGCGCGCAAACCTGGCAGGAGCTCTCCGGACTCCGCTGCCACGAGTCGGGCCCTGGCTGGCATCCCGGCGCCGGCGGGATGTGCCTGCACACCATCGTTCTCGATCCCACCGATCCCCAGCGCATCTTCGTCGCCATCTCGGCTGCCGGCGCGTTCCGCTCCGACGATGCCGGCAAGACCTGGCGCCCCATCAACCGTGGACTGAAGTCCCTATACATCCCCGATCCGACCGCCGAGGTCGGCCACTGCGTTCACCGCATCGCACAGCACCCCTCGCGCCCCGCCGTGCTCTTCATGCAGAAGCACTGGGACGTCATGCGCAGCGACGACGCCGGCGACTCCTGGACCGAGGTCAGTGGAAACCTGCCCACCGACTTCGGCTTCGTCATCGATGTCCACGCGCACGAGCCCGACACCGTCTACGTCGTCCCCATCAAGAGCGACTCCGAGCATTTCCCGCCCGAGGGCAAGCTACGCGTCTATCGCAGCCGCACGGGAGGAAACGAGTGGGAGGCGCTCACCAACGGCTTGCCGCAGAGCGATTGCTACGTCAACGTTCTGCGCGACGCCATGGCCGTCGACTCGCTCGATTCCTGCGGCGTCTATTTCGGCACTACCGGCGGCCAGGTGTACGCCTCCGCCGACGCCGGAGACACCTGGGCCCCCATCGTCCGCGATCTTCCGGCCGTGCTTTCCGTCGAGGTCCAGACGCTGCCATGATCCGGGTCGAACTCCCGGCGCATCTGCGTACGCTTGCCCGCGTCGCTGGCGAGGTGCAGCTCGACATAGAGGGGCAGGTTACGCAACGCTCCGTCCTCGACGCCCTCGAAGCCCACTATCCCATGCTCCGCGGCACTATCCGCGACCGAGTCACCCAACACCGCCGCCCGTTCGTTCGCTTCTTCGCCTGCGAGCAGGATCTCTCTCACGAATCGCCCGACGCCCCGCTCCCCGACGCGGTAGCAACAGGGGCCGAGCCCTTTCTGGTCGTGGGCGCTATCGCCGGCGGGTAAACTGACGTGCGTGGCGCGCCCTTCCGGGTGCAGCGCCGATCTTCGGCCCGGCGTTTGCGCGCGGCCAGCGGTTGCCTCAAGCCGGATGCGTGCCGGATGCGTGCCGGACGCTGCCCAGCCGCCTACGGCCGGTCTATTCCACTCGCGTCCAGGACTTGTCCGGATCGTAGCGGGTCACTGCCGTTGAGGCGCTGGTTGCTGGGTTTCCCAGGTCCTTCTCGTAGATGGCGCCATCCTGATTGACGATGAAGGTGTGAATCCCGGAGGCTCCATAGTTCGCGGGAAACGCGACCAGCCCGAAGCCGCCGATCATCCAGTCTTTCACGACATAGTTGTGCTGGCCACCCTCCGCATTCGGCCCTTGGGCCTTGAGCACGCGGAAGTAATAGCCATGGTAAGGTTTCACCGCGGCTGCGCGCCCGGTCTCCACCGCCGCGTCGGCGAAACCCTTGGGGACCAGGGATTCGGAATTCCCTTCCCAATAGAGGCCGTCGTGCAGCCCCTTGGCGCTCACGATGTGTTGCGCGTATGCGAGTATCTTGTGGTTGTCGCGATCCTGCTCTGCGTATTCCGTCTGCGCCGCGACATAGCCGGAGCAGATCTCGATGGCATCCAGTTCGTCCGCGCCGATGCGCCGCGCCCGTATCTCGACGGCGCCTTGTGGGGCATCGAAGCTCCATTTGCCTTTGCTTTGGACGATGGGAACGGGAAACGGCCAATCTTCCGAGCCGACGGACAGAATCATCGCGGCCGCGTTCATCTCGTCGGGTTCCAGTTGATGTTTATCCCGCGCGAGGCGCGCAAACTCGGCGCGCTCTGTCTTGTCCTGTTCCGCATCGCCCGAGGTGAGGACGGCCTTGCCTGATGGGCCGAATAGCGCGGCAAGCCCCGCCACATCGTCTTTTTCCGCGGCCTGCATCAGGGCCTGGGCGGCAGCTTCGGCCGAATCGAAAGTCTTCGGTGTCTGCCCCAATACAATCGCCGGAAGCCCGACAAGCAGGGCTCCGAGCGTGACGGTGAGAGTTTTCATGGTCATCTCCTATCGCCTCCCGCCGCCGCGAGATGGAGAGGACATTCGCGACCCTCCACCACCACGAGAAGGCTGAGTCCGTTGCGCTCCCAGGCTGGAGTAGCCATGGTCGCTTTGTTGCCGGGTCTGGCCGCGCGGCTGGACTCCACCGAACGCGCTGTGGCTCCCGCCGGAACTTCGCGGCTGGAACCCCCGGCTGCCAAACCGTTCGGCGGGCGCGCCGCGCTGTTGGGCAGCGGCTCCCCCAACGTTGCCGCCGCGATTCGGCGACGGTTCCCGGGGTGTGGCAGATCTCGCGCCGCCCGCTCCCGCCCGCGCGCCGGAAGCCCCGCGGTAACGGTTGGTCAGCGCCCGATTGGAGTAAGGAACGCCCAACCGGTGAGCGGGATCGTGCGCCCAGGCGCCCCTGCCTTGGAACGCCCCGCCACCGTGGAAGTCGCTGAAACCGTAACGATGGAAGAAGTAGCTGTTCACATAGATCGAGTTGCCGAACCAATTCGGCCCCCAGCCCCAACCACCCCATCCCAGGCCGCCGAAGAAGCTTCCAATGTAAATGCCCGGGCCGAACCCGAATCCAAAGCCGATTTCCGGGTAATAAAGCGGCGGATAGAAACCATAGCCGGGCGGTCCCCACATGTACGCGGGATTGTAGACCGGCACGTAGACCACCTGCGGGTCGGCAGGTTGAATGTCAATCGCCGTCTGTCCTCCTTGCGTCTGGGACGTGACGGTCACCTGAGAGTTCGACTTCAATCTGCCCGTCTGGCTGGCCTGGGCTCGCAGCCGCTGCACGGCACCCATCACGTCGGCCTGCTGAGCGAGAAATGCGTTCCCTAGATCTGTAGTCCAGCGAATGTCCGAGTTCAATCGGGTGAGTACATCCGGGAAGACCACCAGCGCCTGGATGCTGGCATCCCAGTTTTGCTGGCGCGCGGCCTCTACCAGTTGGGCACCGCGCAGGTTGCGATTCTGCTGCAGCCACTGCCCGGCCTCGACCACCTCGAGCGGATAGGTGGCGGCGACCAGGACCTGGCTGAGTAAGGAATCGGGATAGAGCGCGATGGGCGCCACCAGATCGGCTAGCTGGTCCGCAGACAGCGCCTGTGCGGGAGGCCCGGCTTGCACCGGTGGCCCTTGCTCGGCCGGCTGCGGCGCCTCTTGCGCCACCAGGAGCGCGCCCGTCGGGAGCAGCAGCAGGATGCAAACTATGGGGAGTGCCTGCCGAAATACCATTTGGATCGTCCTATTCGTCACGTTTCGCCTCCAGCGCATACTCTGACCGATGGGCAGAGCACGCGCAGTGCCGTTTGTAACCGCCTCTGGGGACATTCCGGGCTGGCTTCGCCGAACGTCACGACCGGGCTCGCGCAGCAAAGATTGCACTCGCTGTAGCGAATTCTGCACGCGGCGAACGATCACATCCGCCCTCAGGACTTCCGACCCGCTTGGGCCCGTTGCTCTGGAATCGGATGCCCGTGGCGTGCCGTGGCCCTCGCGGCGGCCGGCCTGGGACGCGAGGAGGAAGCTGGCGGTGCCGGTCGGTCCTTCCAGCGAAACGATGTTACCTTGGAGAACATGCGGTTATTCCTGTTTGTTTTACCGGCCATCCTGTTGGCGCAGGCTCCCAAGCCATCGCCTCAGGCGTCGCCCAAGCCCGCGGTGTCGAAGCCCGCCGCCGCCAAGTCCGCGGTGCCGAAGCCCGCCGCCCCCAAGCCCACGACCGACGATGAAAAGACCATTTACGCGCTCGGGCTCTACATGTACCAGACGCTGTCTCAGTTCGATCTGAGTCCGGCCGAACTGGAGCTCGTTAAACAAGCTCTTACGGATGCCGCGGCCCGCAAGCCCGCCGTCGAGCTCGATACCTGGGGTCCCAAGATCGGCGCCCTCGCCAAAGGACGCAGCGCCCATGTGGCGGAGCGCGACAAGGCCGCCGGTGTGGCTTACCTGGCCAAGGCCGCGGCCGAACCGGGCGCTGTGAAGACCGCTTCCGGCCTGGTCTATCGCGAGCTGAGGGCGGGTGCCGGGGCTTCCCCCGCGGCTACCGACACGGTCAAGGTCAACTACAAGGGTACGCTCGTCAACGGGACCGAGTTCGACAGCTCTTATCGCCGCAACGAGCCTGCGCAGTTTGGCCTGAACGGCGTGATCCCGTGCTGGACCGAGGGTCTCCGGAGAATGAAGGTTGGCGGCAAGGCCGTCCTGACCTGTCCCCCCGATATCGCCTACGGCGAACGCGGCCATCCGCCGGTGATTCCGGCCGGCGCCACACTGATCTTCGAGGTCGAGCTCCTCGATATCGTGGGCGCGAAGCCCTAGCCAGCCTCTTTGACCCAGGCCAGCGATCGGGCGATCCCCTCCTCGAACCCGACCGCCGGCCTGAACCCGAACTCCCGCCGCGCCCGCTCGATGGGAAACTCCTGGTCCCGCGCCAGCAGCAGCACCGCATGCCGCGTCAGCAACGGACGCCCGGGGACGCGCAGCCAGCGGTGCGGAGCTTCCATCACCCGCGCCAGCCCGAAAGCCGCCCCCACCGGTAGATCGATCCACGGACGCCGGCAGCCCAAGCCATCCGCCAGCGCATCCACGTAGCGGCGCCACGTCGCGCCGGTCCCGTCCGACAGGTTATAAGCCCGCCCGACGGTCTCGCTCGCCGTGGCCGCCTGGATCATCGCCTCCGCGGCGTTGTCCACGTAGCAGAATCCGCCCGCGGTGCGCCCGCCGCCGATCACCGCCATCAGCCCCTGCCGGATCAGCTTCGCAATGTCGCCGACGAACGCCCTGCCGCGCGGCCCGTAGATCGTCGCCGGCCGCACCACCGTCACCGGCAGCCCCGCATCGCGCGCCGCCTCCCACACCCGCGTCTCTCCCATGCACTTGCTCCGGTTGTACGGCAACCCGATATCGGTGAGCGCATGCGATTCGTCGCAGGGAACAAGAGGATAGCCGTAGACGTCGGTCGTGCTCACGTGCAGAAACCGCCGCAGGTCCTTGACGCCGGCGGCGGCACGCAGCAGTTCTTCCACCCCCGCGACGTTGCCTTCGTAGTAGGTGCGCCATGGCGCCCAGTCGGTCGAGCAGCCGGCGCAGTGGTAGATGTGAGTGACTCCCGAAACCGCGCGCTCCGCGTCCCCCCGCACCACCTCTACCGGCAAGTCGTCGAGGTGCCGCAGATCGCTGCTCGCGCGGGCCAGCACGCGCACCGCCTCACCGCGAGCCACCAGGATCTGCGCCAGCCTCCCGCCCAGGAACCCGCTAGCGCCCGTTACCAGGACCATGTTCGTGGGACAGGCCTCCGGTCTATCGCCTACCGCAGCTCCCGGAAGGCATCCAAGGCAAACTGTAAATCCTCGAGCGTGTGCGCCGCCGTCGCGCAAAGCCGCAACCGCGCCGCGCCCTGGGGAACCGCCGGGAACATCACCGGCGCCACCAGGATGCCCCGCTCCCGCAGATGGCTGGCGAAGAACGCTGCAGTGGCCTCATCGCGCAGGATGATCGGGATGATAGGGGTCTCCGAGGCGCCCAGGTCGTACTCCAGGTCCCGCAAGCCGTTCCGCAGGAAGTCCGCGTTGGACTTCACCCGCGCCACTCGCTCCGGCTCCTGGAGCATAATGGCCAGCGCAGTGCGGATCACCGCGGCCGACATCGGGCACAGCGCGCCGGAGAAGACGAAGGGGCCCGCGGCATGTTGCAGGTAGATCGAAATCTCCTGCGAGACGCAAGCGAAGCCGCCCGACGCCGGAATGGACTTCCCCACCGAGCCGGTCCAGATGTCCACCTCGCCGGCCGGCACTCCGAAGTGCTCGTCGGTCCCGCGCCCATACGTGCCCAGAACGCCCGTCGCATGCGCGTCGTCGATCATCAGGTAGCAGCCGAATTCCTTCTTGAGCGCGATCAGCTCCGGCAGCCGGCAGATGTCTCCCTCCATCGAGAAGATGCCGTCCGCGATGATCAGCGTCCGGTTGGCGGGTGCGCCGTTTTCGAGTTCCTGCCGCAGCGAGATCGGATCGTTATGGCGGAATCGCTGTATCTGGACCCCGGCCAGGCGGCACGCATCCACCAGGCTGCGGTGCGAAAGAGCGTCCAGGATCACGCGGTCCTGCGGTCCCAGCAGCGCCGAAACCACCCCCAGGTTCGCCAGGTATCCCGAGCTGAACGAGACCGCTTCGTCCATCCGCTTGAAAGCGGCCAGCTCGTCTTCCATCTGGTGATGCAGATCGAGGGTACCGGTGAGCATGCGCGCGCTGGCGGTTCCGGTGCCGTACTTCGTCACGGCGTCCTTGGCGGCTTCGTCGATTCGCGGATCCCCGATCAGGCCCAGGTAGTCGTACGCGGAAAGCGACAGCATGTCCCGGCCTTCCACCCGCACCCAGGGTCCCGAACGGCCCTGCAGTGCGATCTGATACGGATATACGCCGTGCTCGCAAGCCGCTTTCGTCATGTCGAAGATACGCCGTGCTCGCGCGTCGAGCAGTTTTTCCTTGCCGTAACTCCGGCGGTTTCCCGCGTCGAAAAAGCCGTCAAAACGGGCGCCGCTAGCGCTGGTTAAGGGCTCGCAATGGGAGGTGGTATGGGTATCTTTCATTCAAACGTCTCAATGGGCGTAGGTAATAAGTATACATCCGCCGTCAAGCCCTCAGCCCGCCGAATGGACCCGCCGCAGAAACTCCACCGTCACATATCCCATCCCCAAAATCGCCGCCGCCAGCACGGTGTAGAGCACCGCCGGATACCGGTCGCTCCATGGCTTCTCCGGCGGAGCCGGCGGCCGGTACGCTCCGTTCCGCCTCTCCGCGCCCGCCCCCAGCACGATCTCCGCCGCCTCCGCTCTCCGCGCCAGGATCGCCCCCAGATCGTACGACGGCTCCCGCGCCTCCGGGTTGCCATAATACAGCGCAACCTGGCCCGCCCCACCCGGCAGGAACTTCACCCGCCGCTCGATCGTTTCGAACACCGCTCTGGGGAACGGCACCGGCCGGTCGTCGCCGTTGAAGATGCGCAGGCGCAAATAGCGGTCCCATTGCTCGGGGAAGTCCAGAGTCAGCGACTCCTCGTCGGGGAAGCGGTAGACCACGCCCGAACCGATGTACCTCCACTCTTTGCGGTCCGCGCTGGATTCGATCTCGCAGGCGCGATGAAACAGTGCGGCATCGCTTTCGAGGCGCAGCCGGGAGTGCGGAAGCCGCGCCGCGCCCAAGTCGAAAACCACCAGGCTCGTCTCGCGATCCTCGGTCCGCGCCGGCTGGGCTACGGCGACGCTCTGCCACACCGCCGGCCGCTCCTGGTAGTCCGTGAGCCACGCCCCCGTGACGGCGTCCGTCCGCATCCAGCCGAAGAAGGTGGTCCGAACGAAGCGCCGCGTCGAAAGCGGATACTCCACAGTCAGCACGTGGATGCTGCGCCTGCCCTGCGTGAAATCGAAGACGTAGCCGTCCGCCCGCGCCAGGGCCCACCGCCGTCCATCGGCTGAGGTTTCGATCCGCACCTTGACGCGGAAGTTCGTCTGGCCGGTCGCGATCCGCAGGCGGTTGTGCCTGGCCGTGCGGCCCAGATCCAGCGTCAGTTCGAGCCCGGCGCCGGCCACCACGGAGCGGTCCAGGATCTCCGGCCGCAGCTCGGTCCCGTCCACCGAGCCGGCCAGCGTCTCGATCACGTAGGGCACCTCGCGGCCGTCTCGCACCACGCGCAGATCGGCGAGGTCCGCCCGCGCGCGCTCGTACACCGTGCGGTCGAGCGGCAGAACGCAGACCTGCTGCGCCGCGCCTGCAGTCGAGGTCCGCAGGAACTGCCAGTGCGCCGGATCGAAGTCCGCGCGCATCAGCGCCGCGAGGCACAGGAGACTAAGAACGGTCTTTGTCATCTCGCCACCAGCTCTCGATCGTCGCGCGGTACCGCGAGTACAAAAAGGACGTCGCCAGCAGCACCACGCCCAGCGAGGAAAACGCCACGATGCGGTACACCTTCTCGAGCTGCCACACATCGTAGAGGTAGAGCTTCGCCACCACCACCCCGAGCAGCCCCAGGCCCAGCATGCGGTTGATGCCGGCCTTCGTCAGAACACCGAGCGCCACCAGGACGGCGCCGTAGGCCGCCATCAGCATCGAAATCGAAACCGTCTCCACGCTGGCCAGATTCGCGGCCGGCGTAGACCGCTCCGCCCACCCGAAGACTTCGAGCCCCAGCGCCCACAGCAGGACGAAGTGCCCCGCCACGTAAGGGCCGAGCGCCATCGCGCCGCTTCCGATCCAGCGCGCGCTCAGCCACAGCGCCAACGCGCCCGTCAGGAATGTCAGAAAGCGCGCGTTCGCGAGCAGGCTGTCCGCGGGGATCCACGAGTCCACCGCATAGAGCCGCGCCAGCGTCAGCAGGAAGACCGCGAGCGCGGCGTACACCAGGCGCCGTGCGCCCGTGCGGAGGCCGATCCAGGTGAGCGCGGCCGCCTCCACCGCCCAGGCCATCGTGATGCGGTACCTCGAAAACTGGATCGGCGCCGCCAGCGTCAGGAACGTCAGCGCCACGCCGATCAGCAGCAGCACCGGCCGTGCGTCCCGCCGGTCTTCGGGCTGCGTGTTCCAGATCCGCAGCCCCAGCGCCAGGTGCAGGCCCGCGAGCTCCGCCGCCAGCAGCCCCATATAGGCGTGGAAATGCGGATCGAGCAAGTGATAGGAAAGCCCGAAGTACACGGCGCCGTTCAACGCGATAATGGCCAGATCCTGCGTGCGTGTCTCGAAGCGCCTCACCAGCAGCCGCCACACGACCCAGCCCAGGAATAGCAGGAACCCGGCGGTGAAGGCAGGCTCGGTCTCGCCGATGTGCGCGGTGTGCGGCATGCTTACGAACCAGAACGTGCCGAAGACCACCATCTGTGCCAGGGGCCACCCCCGCCGCTCCGCCAGCGCCAGCCCTGCCGCCGCCAACCCCAGCGCCAGCCAGAGTGAGGCCGTGGCCGGTGGCGCCCAGATGGCCACAATCGCGAAGGTCGCGAAGATCTGCCAGCCGAGCAGCGCCCCCTCGGATTCCACCAGGGCGAATAGGGCGTAGTAAATCAGGGCGAAAACCGTCGCCACCACCTGCTTCTCGCCGTTGAAGCGATCCGCCATCCAACTGGCGTACAGAATGGCCGTGCCGGTCATGGCCACCCCTTCGAGCGCTCGCCACCGTTGCACCCGCGCCACCGCCATCGCGCCCACATCCAGCAGCAGCAGGTAGCTGAACAGCGCCCACGGCCGGTCCACGTTGGTGCTTAGCAGGATCGGAGTCAGGAAGCCGCCGGTCAGACCCAGAATCGAGATGGCGATCGCGCCATAGTGAAATGCCAGCGCGGCCGCCATGGCCGTGGTCAGCGCCATCAGCGCGAACGCGAAGCCCTGCGGCAGCAGGTGGTAGAGCTGGCAGGAGGCCCAGAACGAGAGATACAGGATGGCGATCCCGGTGGCCGTGATCCCCTGCGCGTAGATACGGTGGCCCCGCCGCCACGTCCACTCGCCGAAGGCCAACGTCGCGAATCCGGCCAGCACTCCCAGCGCCACGCGCCCCGCCTCGCCGATCCACTGGTTGTCCACCGCGTACTTGAAGAAGAACGCCGCCGCCAGCACCACCGTGACCGTGCCGATCCGGTTGATCCACGTGAGTCCCACGCGGGTCTCGAGCGCCCGCGTCGATTCCGGTTCGGGCACCGGTTCAACAGCCGCCAGCGGAAGCGGCGGCGGCGCGACGACCGGCGCGGGCTCAGTTGGCGCGGGTTCGATCGGCGCCGGCCGGACAAGCTCCGGTTCAACGGGCGCCGGCTCGCCCTCCAGGCGCGCCAGTCGCCTCTCGATCGCCTCCAGCCGACGCCGCACCGAGAGAATCGCCTCGGTCAACGCGTCCATGCGATCGTCGGCAGGCAGCATGCGCAGGTCCCTCCCGGTCCGAATCAGTATACTGCGGCCCGTCACTCGTTGCTCGTTGCCCGTCCGGCTTCGCACCGCACATCATCCCGGGCGCGAAGCGGCACGACTCGCGCTGGGGATCAACGGGCCACGAGCGACGGGCGACGCGCGGCCGCCGCAGGCGGCCCATGCGAAGATAGGTAAGTAGCCGCCCTATGGTTCAGCTCTCCCGCGCGTCCAAGCGCTTCGGTCACAAGCTTCTCTTCGAAGGCGTCGACTGGCTGGTAACGCCGGACGACCGCGTCGGCCTGGTCGGCGCGAACGGCACCGGGAAAAGCACGCTGCTCCGCATCCTCTGCGGCTCGGAAACGCTGGATGGCGGCGAGCGCACGGCCATGCGCGGCCTCACCGCCGGATACCTGCCGCAGGACGGACTCACCGTCTCCGGCCGCTCCGTCTTCGCCGAGTGCCTGTCGGTCTTCGCGGAGGTGCGCGCGCTCGAAGAGGAGCTCGAACAACTGGCGCACCGCATGCCCGAGCTCGATCCCGCCGGCGCCGAGTACCACGAAGTCGCCGAACGCTTCCAGCGCGTCGATAGCGAGTTCCGCATGCGGGACGGCTACGCCATCGAGGCGCAGGTGGGCGCGGTGCTCACCGGCCTCGGATTCCGCAAGGAGGATTGGGCGCGCCGCACCGAAGAGTTCTCCGGCGGCTGGCAGATGCGCATCGCGCTCGCCAAGCTGCTGCTCGAGAAGCCCAACCTGCTGCTGCTCGATGAGCCCACCAACCACCTCGACCTCGAAGCGCGGAACTGGCTCGAAGACTACCTCAACTCCTACCCCTACTCCTTCGTACTGATCTCGCACGACCGCTACTTCCTCGATGTAACGGTGCGCAAGATCGCCGAGCTCTGGAACCACAGCCTGTTCTTCTACCCCGGCAACTACGAGAAGTACATGGCCCAGCGCACCGAGCGGCGCTCGCAGCTTGAGTCGGCCTACCGCAACCAACAGGACCGCATTCGCCAGCTCGAAGCCTTCATCAGCCGCTTCCGCTACCAGGCCACCAAGGCGAAGCAGGTGCAAAGCCGCATCAAGGAACTCGAGAAGATCGAGCGCATCGAGGTTCCGCCGGACGAGAAGGCCATCCACTTCAGCTTCCCGCAGCCCAGGCCGAGCGGCCGCATCGTGGCCGAGTTCAAGCGCGTGGCCAAGAGTTACGGCGAGCGCCTGGTCTTCGAAGACGTGAGCTTCTTCATCGAGCGCGGCGACCGCGTGGCGCTGGTGGGCGTGAATGGCGCCGGCAAGTCGACGCTCATCAAGATCCTGGTGGGCGCCGAGCCGGTCTCGGCCGGCGAATTCACGCTCGGCCACAACGTGCAGCCGGACTACTTCGCGCAGGACCAGTACAAAGAGCTGGATCCCGACGCCAAGCTGCTCGACGAGATGGCGGGCGCCGCGCCCAGGACTCCGCTGGTCGAGCTGCGCGGCCTGCTCGGCTGCTTCCTGTTCTCCGAAGACGACGTGTTCAAGAAGGTGGGCGTGTTTTCGGGCGGCGAGCGGAACCGCTTCGCGCTGGCGCGGCTGCTGGTGAAGCCGTCGAACTTCCTGCTGCTCGACGAGCCCACCAACCACCTCGACCTGCGCGCCAAGGACGTGCTGCTCGAAGCGCTCGAAGGCTACACCGGCACGGTGGTCTTCGTCTCGCATGACCGCTACTTCATCGACCGGCTGGCCACGCGTGTTTTCGAGGTTGCGGACCAGCGTATCACCGTGTTCCCCGGCAACTATGAGGACTACCAGTGGCGCAAGACGGGCGCAGCCGGCGCCCTGCCGCAGGCAGGCGCGGAGCCGGCGCCGCTGGCCGATGCCGTAGCCGCCGCGCTGCCCTCGAAGCGCCTCAACCCGATCAAGTTGCGCCAACTCCGCGAGCGCGCCGGCTCGATGGAAGAGGAAATTGCGGGCCTCGAAGCCGAGATCGCAGGTTACGAATCCGCGCTCGCCGACTTCCGCAGCGCCGAGGAGAGCATCCGCCTCGCGGCCCTCGTCGAAGAGCGCCGCAAGACTCTCGCCTCGCTCCTGGCGGAGTGGGAAGAGGTCTCGGCCGAGATCGACGGCGGGGCGTGATCGCTGTGTGGCGCACGCTTCAGCGTGCTGCGGCGAACTTCAGTTCGCCGTCCGGACCGTGGGGTGAAGCTTACGCTGGCCCACGCTAGAACGGGCTGACTTGGCGGCGTCTCAGACGGACCAGCAGCGGCTTGGCTTTCGGGGTGAGCTCCACCCGCAGGTGTATCGTCCCCGCTTCGGGCCGCGAAACCCTCACGAAGTGGACGGTCCCCTCGCTGTGCGGCAACGCGAAGCGCCCGTCTTCGTCGGTCTTCACTTGAGAGAACTGCTGGGTCCAGTCCTCCGAGCATTCCTCCACGCACACGCCGGAGAGGCGCGCCGAATCGTACTCCGCGACGCCGGCCAGGTCGGCGGCTTTGACCCGAGTCACGATCAGCGTGTCCGGGTCGGGTTCCTTGCCGTACCGGAACCACCAGTAGCCGACCAGGAGACAGAGACCCCCCTGCGCCATGGACACGATGTCGCCGTGCACGAAGTGGGGAATCGCAAAGGCAACGAAGAAGACGCAGAACAACACCTTCCAGTAGTCGCTCCGCCGGTCAGTCCAAAACAGCGCCACGAACAATGCGCACGACAGCAACTCGATTCCCGCGACGGCGCCGTGCCGCCCCTGAAACACATAGGGCCCGACCCAGACGAATGCCCACAGGCACACCGCCAGGATCATCGGCAACCGAAGCTTTCCTAAGGAGGCCATCAATCATTACAGGATGCTACGATCCGGCGCGCGGGTCAACTGGCCTATTTGGTCGCGCTACCCGCCAGGGTCTTCACGCCGTCCACCAGGTTCGCCACTCCTTCGTCGAAGTTCTTGGCCCAAGTCGCTTTCCGGGCCGGCCCGCCCACTGGCTCGGCGAACGTCCAGAGTATGAAGTGAGTCCTGGCGTCCAGGACGGTCAATTCCAACTGCGGGGCAAAACCCCCATGAGGGTAAAGTTGGGCGCTGAAGCGCACTTCCAAGACAAGGTCCGCGTCGGAGGGGGCGCCAACGAGATCGAATCTTCCCCAGCTCTTCATGGCCGCGTAGAAGCGGTTGTAGGGTGCGTTGAAGTCTCCGGCGAAGTCCGCGCTGAGGGCAACCCGCGAGGCCCCGTCGACTCCGGCATTGGAGATGAATACCTTCTTGGCCGTAAGGATCTGTGCAGGAACGGGAGCCGATTGGGCCGCCAGCGGGAGTGAGGCCAAGGCAATCCCCAAAGCCGCGCCGCAGAGTCTCGAGATAGTCATTGCCAGTTTCCCTCCAAGGATGAGGCGTAGAAACGGTACAGATTGTTACAGCCTCGGAGCCTTACAATAGGATTCGCGGTGAGCGATCTTCAGGACCAACTCGCTGGGCTGCGGCGCAAGATCGCGCGCATCGACCGGAAGTACGCTGGCGGCCCGCCCGCCCCGGCGCCTACGGATTCGCGGCCGGCGCGGTACTTCATCGAGCAATGGATGAGCGGCGAAGTGGTGGAGACGCCGTTCGGGCGGCACTTCGAAACCGAGCGGCTCTACGAGCGCCACCGCCGCCACGGCAGCATGGACATATCGAGCCTGCTCGAGCTGCCGGAAGACCTGCTGGGCGCGCTCTCGGGCGGCGAGGCGCCGGCGGCGCCGGTCACGCGTTGGGCGTTTCTCGATACCGAGACGACGGGACTGGCGGGCGGCTCGGGAACCTACGCGTTCCTGATCGGCGTGGGCCGCGTGACGGCCGAAGGGTTCCGCGTGCGGCAGTTCTTCATGCGGGACTACGGCGAAGAGCCGAGCCTGCTGTGGGCGCTGGCCGAGCACCTGGCCGCCTTCGATGTCCTGGTGACGTACAACGGCAAGACCTACGACCAGCCGCTGCTCGAAACGCGCTACCGCATGGCGCGGGCGCGGCCGCCGTTCGCGCGCCTGGCGCACCTGGACCTGCTCCACGGCGCGCGCCGCCTCTGGAAGCTGCGCCTGGAGAGCTGCCGCCTGGTGGACCTGGAGAACCAGATCCTGGGCGTCGAGCGCGAGGGCGACCTGCCGGGCGAAATGATTCCGTACGTCTACTTCGAGTACCTGCGCACGCAGCAGGCCTGGAAGGTGGTGCCCATCTTCCATCACAACGCGGTGGACCTGCTGACCACGGCGTGCCTGACCGGGATCGTGCCCTTCGCCTTCCGCGAGCCGGGCGCGGCGCGGTTCGTGCACGGCGCGGATCTGGTCGGCCTGGCCCGCTGGTTCGCGCATGCAGGGGAGCGCGAGCAGGCGGCCGGCCTCATGCGCCGCGCCATCGACCTGGGCCTGCCGGACAACCTGCTCTTCCGCACCTTGTGGGACCTGGCGGCGCTGGAGAAACGCCTGGGCCGTGACGCGGCCTCGCTGGCTGTCCTCACCGATCTCGCCGCCAGCCCAAACCAGTTCCGCATGCAGGCGTTCGAGGCGCTAGCGAAGCACTACGAGCACCGGGAGCGCAATTACGCGCGCGCTCTCGATATGGTCCGCGGCGCGCGCGCCCTTGCGGATTCCGAGCATCTCCGCAAGCGCGAAGCGCGCTTGGAGAAGCGGCTGGTGGGAGCGCGAGCGGGCCGGCTGCTGTGACGGCAAGCTGAGTCCTGCTTGGTCCTGCAAAGTCTTGCGTTACACTGGAGCAATGAGGACGAGCAGAACGCTGTCCATAACGCTTCCACCGGAGATGCTGTCGCGCGCCGAGCAGTTGGCGGAGCGAGAGAACCGCACCATGAGCGAGCTCGTGCGCGAAGCGCTCCGCCACTACGAGCGGCGGAAATGGTTGGAGGACATCAACGCCTACGGTCGCGCCAAGGCCGAAGAACTCGGACTCGGCGAGGCCGACGTCGTTGCGATGGTGAAGCAAGTTCGCAAGCAGCGCAGGACGCGACACAGCACCAGACGCCCGGCGAAATGATCCGGGTTGTCATAGACACCAACGTCTATGTGTCGGCGCTGGTCTTCGGCGGAAAGCCGGCGGCGGTCCTCCAAGCGGCCGAATCGGGAGCCTTCCAGTTGGTTGTCTCGGCAGAGATCAAATCCGAACTGGTAGAGACGCTCACCATCAATTCGGTTGGTCCGGAGCGCGAGCGGAGCAAGCGTGCCGCGAGCTATGGGACGAAGCCTGGTGGCTGGTCCGCCCGCGCGAAGTCCAAGGGAGCCGCGACCCGAACGACGATCACATTCTCAGTTGCGCCCTGGAGGCGCGAGCCGAGGTCATTGTTAGCGGCGACCGCGATCTTCTGGTGCTGCATCCCTTCCGCGGCGTGGAAATACTCGCGCCCGCTGAGTTCCTGGCCCGGCGCGTCTGGGATAGAGAAGGATGAGATTATGGACGCCTGCCCCACGACGGTCACAGCAGCCCGCTAACCTCAGTCCACTGCCGCCCCTGCGATTCCGCCACCGCAGGGTAAGTCACCTTGCCCTGGTAGGTGTTGACGCCCTCGCGGATGGCGGCGCGGTCGCGGCAGGCGCGGTCGAAGCCCTTGTTGGCGATCTCGAGCAGGTAGGGGAACGTGGCGTTGGTGAGCGCCAGGGTCGAGGTGTGCGGGACGGCTGCGGGCATGTTCGAAACGCAGTAGTGCAGGACGCCGTCGACGAAGTAGACCGGGTCGGTGTGGGTGGTGGCGCGCGAGGTTTCGAAGCAGCCGCCCTGGTCGATGGCCACGTCCACCATCACCGCGCCCTTCTTCATGCGGGCCACCATCTCGCGGCGCACCAGCTTGGGCGCGGAGGCGCCGGGAATGAGGACGCCGCCGATGACCAGGTCGGCCTGGCGCACGGCCTCGCCGACGGTCCAGACGTTCGAGGCCAGCGTCACCACCTGCTGGTTGAAGATGTCGTCGATTTCGCGCAGGCGGTTCAGGTTGCGATCGACGATGGTGACGTGTGCGCCCATGCCCACCGCGACTTTGGCGGCGTTGGTGCCGACGATGCCGCCGCCCAGGATGACGACGTTGCCCGGCGCCACGCCCGGCACGCCGCCGAGCAACACGCCGCGGCCGCCGTTGGGCGCTTCCAGATACACCGCGCCCACTTGCACGGCCAGGCGCCCGGCCACCTCGCTCATGGGCGTCAGCAAGGGCAGGGAGCCGTCCGACTCGCGGATGGTCTCGTAGGCGATGGCCGTCACCTGGGATTCGAGCAGACGGTTGGTCAGCTCGGGCAGCGGCGCCAGGTGCAGGTACGTGAACAGGATCAGGCCGGGACGGAGGCAGCCGTATTCGGAAGGCTGCGGCTCCTTGACCTTGATGACGAGGTCCGCGTTGTGCCAGACATCGCAGACCGAGGGGAGTAACTCGGCGCCGGCTTCTCGATAATCCTGGTCGGGAATCGAGCTGCCCTCGCCGGCGCCGGCCTGAACCAGGACCCGGTGACCGGCTTCACGAAGCGCGATGGCCGCGCTCGGCACCAATCCAACTCTGGTTTCGTGATCTTTGACTTCTTTAGGAACGCCGATGATCATTTGGGTTCTCGCACGGTTGAGCTTGAACTGGAAGGTTGATCCGCGGGAGGGGCCGGGGGAGCGGTGACTCCGGCCGGCGGTTCCCGTTTCGGCCCCAGGCCGAGGGTAATCAGCGACAGCGAATTGAGTTTGCCCGTGGGTTCGAGCTTCTGATCCTGCTGGTAGTGCTTGAGCGCGGAGGCCCATTCGGGACCCCAGACTCCAGTGGGCGCCTGCGGGCCGTAGCCCTTCGCGACGAGCGCCCGCTCGATCTCCTGATAGCGCTCGGGGGTGGGCGCCGTCTGCGCCAGGTTCTTGGGGGCGGCGCGCCGGCGGCCTTTCTTCTTCTGGGCCGTGTGGGTGGGGCGCTTCTTGGGCTGGAGTGCGAAACCCGGCCCGGAAAGGCAGAAAGCCAGAAGCAACGCGGCTATGATCCGCAAACGGTACTCCTCATCCGCACCGTGGGGCAGGCCGTTTGGCCTGCCTGGGCAGGTGGAAACGCCTGCCCCACGGCCATGCTATCACGGATTCGCCGGCAGGGTCCCGGCGACGAACAGGGGCAGCCACTGCATCTCGCCGTGGGCGTCACGCGCCCCGCGCAACACGCGGAACGCGACCGGTTCGCCCGGCTTGAGCGTGGCCTGAAGCTTCTGCACTTCGTCGACGGACGTCACCGGGCGGCGGTTGATGGCGGTGACGACATCGTACGGCTGCAGGCCGATATCCTCGGCGAACGAGCCGGGATCGACGCCGGCGATCAGGACTCCGCCGGACTCCTTGAAGCCCCGATGCTCGCGCCACGTGCTCGTAAGATTCTGGATCTGGAGGCCGAATTTGACCTGGGTCGAACCCTGGTCGTCGCCGGGCCGCGGCTGGCGGAAGCGGCTGAAGCGCGGATCGTCCGCCCAGACCTCGTTGCGTTCGCCGATGGTCAGGCTAAAGTCCGACTTCTTGCCGCCGCGCAGCACCTCGACCGTTGCCTGGGAGCCGACCGGGGTCGCCGAGACGCGATTGACCAGGTCGTCGCCGTCCTTGATGGGCCGCCCGTTGAAGCCGACGATCACGTCCTCGACCTTGAGGCCGGCTTTGGCGGCGGGCCCGCCGGGCGTGACGTTGGTGACGAAGACGCCATGAGTAGAGCCGTAGACCGCCAGGGTTTCGGACTTCTGGTTGGGATCGAAGCCGATGCCAATGGAACCGCGGGAAACGCGGCCGCTCTTGACGATCTGGTTGTACACGCTGGCGGCCAAGTTGATGGGCAGCGCGAAGCCGATGCCCTGGTAGCCGCCGTTCTCGGTGGCGATGGCGGTGTTGATTCCGATCACCTCTCCGCGGATGTCGAGCAGCGGGCCGCCGCTGTTGCCGGGGTTGATGGCGGCATCGGTCTGGAGGAAGCGCTGGAGCTGGTGATCGGGGCCGATGTCGCGGCCCTTGGCGCTGATGATCCCGGCCGTGACGGTCGCTTCGAGGCCGAACGGAGAGCCGATGGCCACGGCCCAATCGCCAACCTCGACGCCATCCGAGTTGCCGATTTTGGCCGGCACGAGCGGCCGGTTGTAGCTCTCGAGTTTGATCACCGCCAAGTCGGTTTCGGGATCCGAGCCGACCAGCTTGGCGTTGTACTCGGTGGTGTCGCCGGTGAACTTGACCTGGATGCGGCTGGCATCCTCCACCACATGGAAGTTGGTGAGGATGTACCCATGCGTGTCCACGACGACGCCGGAGCCGGTGGATTGGCGGTGGAGGAAGGGTTCGTTGAAGGGCTCCTGCAAGAAGCGGTGGAACAGATCGGCGCCGCCGCCCTGGCCCTGGTCTTCGTCCTCGTCATCGGGAGGAGCCGGGGTGCGGCGTCGGGTGTGGGGCTGGCTGGTTCGCGCCGTGTAGGTTGCGGTGATGTTGACCACCGACGGTTCGAGCTGCTTGGCGAGCTGGGAAAAAGCGGTCGAGAGCTGGACCGGGTTGGGGATCACCAGCGGGGCTGCGTCGCTGGCGCCTGTTTGAGCCTTCTCCGCGCGTACCGTGGTGCCGATCAGGGTGCCGATCAGGATTCCGATCGACAAGGTGAACAGCAGCAAGGTGGCGGAGAGAAGCTTTTGGGTTCGCAGTGTTGCCATGAAACTCATCGGTGAATCTCCGAGGGCAGGCGCTCCTTTATTATAGCGGGCCGGTCGCCCGTTTCAGCGGCTTCAGCTCGACCAGGAGGATGCCGGCGAGGATCAGGACGGCTCCCAGCGCGGCGCGGGCGGCGAGAACTTCCCCTGCGACAACGAAGGAAGTGAGCCAGGCGAAGACCGGTTCCATGGCGAAGATCAGGGCGGTCCGGGTGGGCGTAGTGTACTGCTGCGCCCAGGTCTGGACCGAGAAGGCGACCGCCGTGGCCAGAAGCCCGGTGACGAGCAGCGCCGAGATCAGGCCCGGGGTCCAGCGCACGGTGGGCCGCTCGACCCACCAGAATGTCGACAGGGCCAGCACGGCCGCCGTGGCGATCTGAGTCAGCGCCAGCGCCTGGAAGCCAAGCCTCGGAGCGAGGCGGCCGAGCAGCATGATGTGGATGCTGAACGCTGCGGCGCCACCCAGGGTGAGAAGGTCGCCGGCATCCATCTTCAGGCTGGCGCCGCGCAGTGTCAGCAGGGCCATGCCGACAGTGGCTGTACCGACGCCCAGGGCCACGGAGGCGCCCGGAAGCCGACGGGCGACGAGGGCGGAGAAGACTGGAACCATGACCACGCAGAGTCCGGTGATGAAGGCCGACTTCGAGGGGGTCGTGTACCGAAGCCCAATGGTTTGAAGAAGATACCCAGAGAATAGGAACACGCCGGCCAGTGCGCCGCCGGCCAGAATTGGCTTCGTTTTGTCAAACCGGCTGGCGAGCGGGCGGAAAGCGGCGGCCAGGGCAACCGTGGCGAGGGTGAAGCGCAGGGCGAGAAAGAGCAGGGTAGAGGAGTCCTGGAGGGCCCCTTTTACGACGACGAAGGTCGCGCCCCAGACGAAGGTGACGCCGACCTGCGCAAGCTCGGCACGGCGCCGGGAAGGGTGGACCATCACCCCGATATTGTAACGGCAGGCTCGCGAACGGCGGGGGGCCGGGCTGGTTCCCGGAGGTGGATCGGAGGGGCGGCGGGGCCCCATCATCGCCATCGACATTGTCACGGGTGGACCGCCATCACGGACATTGTAATGGGAGCCCCCGGAGTTGCCTGGGGGCTGTAAGGTGTCCGCTGCCGGAAAGGGGCGTTGCAAAAGTGGACAGGGCCCGGCACCGGGCTGGGAGATGCACCCCATAGTTTCAATGATTTAGGGTTGGCACGGCGTTTGCCGGGATGGGATCGAGGGCTCATGGGAACACTAGGTCAAGATTTGCGGTTTGGGTGGCGAATGCTGGTGACCCGGCCGGGCTTTGCGGCAGTGGCGGTCCTCACGCTGGCCTTGGGCATCGGGGCGAACACGGCGATTTTCAGCGTGGCGCGCACGGTGCTGGCGCCGCTGCCGATTCCGGACGCCGGCCAGGTGGTCATGGTCTGGACCGAGAACGTGGCGCGCGGCTGGCACCAATTCCCGGCCTCGGTGCCGGATTTCGAGGACTGGAAAGCCAGCGGCGTCTTCTCGCACCTGGCGGGCTTTACGGACGCGGGATTCAATCTGCGGCTGGGCGACCGGACCGAGCGCGTGATCGGAGCGAGGGTGACGGCGGAGATGTTCGCCGTGTTGCGGGTCAGGCCCAGGCTCGGCCGCGGTTTCGAGGAACAGGACATGAGGCCGGGCCACGACCGCGTCGCGATCCTGAGCGACGGGATGTGGCGCTCCCGTTTTGGCGTCGATCCTGCCATCGTCGGCCGGACCATCATGCTGGATGGGACGGCCCACATGGTGGCCGGAGTTCTGCCGCCGAACTTCCCGAAGTTCGGGAAGGAGGAGATCTACGCGCCGCTGGTCTTTGCCGCGGACGCCGCCAACGAGCGGGGCACCAGGTTTTTCGGCGCGATCGGCAGGCTCCGGCCGGGAGTCAGCCAGGCGGTTGCACAACAGAGGGTGACGGCGCTCAGCGCCCGGCTGGCCAGCCAGAATCCCGACGACAGCGGCAACACGGCTCTGCTCCAACCGATACAAGAGGTGTACGTCCAGGATGCGCAAACGCTGGTGCTGATCCTGTTCGCTACCGTGGGATGCCTGCTGCTGATCGCCTGCGCCAATATCGCCAGCCTGCTGCTGGCGCGGGCCACCGGGCGGGAACGGGAGATGGCGATCCGCACCGCGCTGGGCGCGAGCCGGTGGGCGCTGTTCCGGCAACTGCTGACGGAGAGCGTGCTGGTGGCGCTGGCGGGCGGAGCGCTGGCGATCCTGCCCGCGGCGTGGGGCGTGAGCCTGCTCGCTTCGCTCAATATGGACGAGCTGCCGAACCTGGCGCGGGTCTCGGTGAATGTGAGCGCGTTGGGGTTCAACTTCCTGCTGGCGGCGGGGACGGGAATCCTGTTCGGGCTGGTTCCGGCGTGGCAGGCGCGCCGGACCGACGTCAACACGGCGCTGAAAGGCACGGCGCGCTCGACGAGCGGAGCGGTACACCAGCGGCTGCGGGGGCTGCTTGTGGTGGGTGAGATCGCCCTGGCGCTGGTCCTGCTGGTGGCGGCCGGCCTGATGGCGCAGAGTTTCCTGCGGATGCGTTCGGCCAAGCTGGGATACAATCCGCATGGCGTGCTGACGATGCAGATTGCGCTCTCGGAACAGAAGTATGAAACGCTGCAGAAGCAGGTTGCTTTCTGCGAGCGCGTGCTGGAGCGCACCCGTGCGCTACCCGGCGTGCGGAGCGCCGGCGCAAGCAACCAACTGCCGTGCGCGGACGATCTGCACGGTTCGGGCCTGTACGTGGCCGACGCGCCCGAGCCAAGACCGAAGGATGTTCCGGTGGTGCTGAGGACCTCGGTCACCCCTGACTACCTGCGCGCGCTCGAGATCCCACTGCTCGGCGGGCGATACCTGGACGAGCGGGACGGCCCTAATGCTCCCCGAGTGGCACTGGTGGACCAGTACACGGCCAGGCGCTTCTGGCCGCGCCGGGGCGCGGTGGGCCAGCGCCTCAAGCTGGGAGCCAAGCAGCCGCCGATCGAGATCGTAGGCGTGGTTGGAAATGCCGATCAGGGGCTGGCGGTGAAGATGATGAAGGGGCAGATTGGGCAGGTCTACGTGCCGGTGGCGCAGGAACCCAAGCCGGAGATGTCCCTGGTGGTGCGGACGGCCGGCGAGCCCCTGGCGCTGGTGGCGGCAATTCGGAGCGTAGTGCGCGGCGTGGACATCGACCAGCCGGTTTTCCAGGTTCAGACGCTCGATGAGGCGCAAGCCGCGAGCCGGGCGTCGCAGCGGCTGGCGGCGGTGCTGATCGGCGGTTTCGCGGGAGTGGGGCTGCTGCTGGCGACCATGGGGATCGCGGGCATCGTGGCGTACAACGCTTCGCAGCGCACGCGGGAGTTCGGGATCCGGGTGGCGCTGGGCGCGCGGCCCGTGGATGTGCTGCGCATCGTGGTGCGGCAGGCGCTGCTGCTGAGCGCGGCGGGCGCGGCGTTGGGGCTGGCCGGAGCGCTGGCGCTGGCGCGTTTGATGCGAAGTCTGCTGTACGGCGTGAGCGCGAGCGATCCGCTGACGCTGGCGGGAGTGGTGGCGCTTTTCGCGATGGTCGCGGCGGCGGCGAGCTACGTGCCAGCGCGCCGGGCGGTGCGGATGGATCCGCTAGAGGCGCTGCGGTGGGAGTAGGGGGGCTTCCACGACCCGACGGCTACGCGGCCACGGGCTGTTACTGACCGACTCCAACGGCGGAGCGCCTGGCGAGCGAAGAGTCCGAATATCCCGCATCGGTGGCTGGCCGAAGAAACGGCTGTATTCGCGGTTGAATTGGCTGGCGCTTTCGTATCCGACCTCGAAGGCCGCGCTTGCGGCGTCCAGACCATCCATGAGCATGCGGCCCCGCGCTGCCTGCAACCGAAACTGTTTCTGATACTGAAGAGGACTCATGGCGGTCAGCACCCGGAAATGATGATGCAGCGTGGACACGCCCATGCCCGCGATTTCTGCGAGATCTTCCACCCGTAGCGGCTTTGCATAGTTCGCCCCGATCCAGGCGATCGCTTTTGCCGTTCGCTGGCTCTGCTCTCCTAGCGTTGCAATCGCTCGAAGGCGTGCCCCCTCCGCACTGCGAAGGACTCGGTAGACGATCTCGCGTTGAATCAGGCCGCTGAGAAAGGGAAGGTCCCGCGGCGTGTCCAACAGGTCCAGGAGCCGGCAACAAGCACTGAGGAATCCCACCGTGGTCTCACCGGTCGCCATCGCAGGACTGTCGGGAGGCGCGTCAGCCACCTGAATCTCCTCCCGGCTGAGAAGCTCTCGGATCATGGGCATTTCGAGTTTGAGCGACAAGGCCAGGCAGGGCGCCTCTTCACTTGCCTCGATCACCCGGCTGACGACCGGCAGATCAGCCTGAAGGGGGCCGTGGGCGAGCAGTACGTCGTCTGAGGAAGAGCCGATGCAGTCGATGCACTCGAGGATCCTTCGCGGCGAGGCGGCGCTGGCCGCCGAGCCGGTCATCTGGAGGCGGGTCGGCCCGGGAGCCTCCGCCTCCGGGGCGGCGCCGGGGCACGGAGGAGACCCGCGCGAAGCGGCCGCTTTGCAGACGCGCGTCGCAGAGCTCGAGCGCGAGATGGAACGCCGCGAGCAGGCGGCCTTCCGCAAGGGCCTCGAACAAGGCCGCGCCGCCGCCGGGCAGGAGGCGGCGGCGCAATTGAAACCGGTCCTGGAGCGCTTCGCTCTCACCATCAACGAGCTTTCTTCGCACCGCCGCCAACTGCGCCGCGAAGCGGAAACCGACCTGGTGAAGCTGGCCATCGCCATTGCCCGCCGCGTGCTCCGCCGCGAGATGACCACCGATCCGGACGCCATGCTGGGCCTGGTCAAAGCCGCCCTCGAGAAGCTCGAGGGCCGGGAAATCGAGCGCGTGCGCGTCCATCCCGCCGATGCCGAAGCCGTGAAGCAACACCTGGAGCGGGCCCGCACAGCCGGCCGGTTCGAGGTAATCCCGGAACCGCGTCTGGAGCGCGGCGCGGCCATCTTCGAGACCTCCCGCGGCAGCCTGGACGCCTCCGTCGAGACCCAGCTCGACGAAATTCAGCGCGGCCTCATCGACCGCATCCGGGCCTGATATGGAACACCTGGATCTGGCCTCGCACATCGCCTTCCTCGAACGCGCCGAGCCGTTCCGCTGGGCCGGCACGGTGACGGACGTAGTGGGCCTGCTGATCGAGTCGGCGGGCCCGGCGGTGGCGCTGGGGGATTTCTGCGAGATCCAATCCGCCGCCGGGCAGCGCCTGCGCACCCAGGTGATCGGGTTTCGCGACGGCCGCGTGCTTTCGATGCCGCTCGAGGAGACCTCCGGCTTGCAGTTGGGAGACCGCATCGTGGCGCGCCGGGAGGCGGCCCGCGTCTCGGTGGGTCCAGGCCTGGTGGGACGCGTTCTCGACGGCTTCGGAACGCCGATCGACTCCGGTCCCGCCCTCGAGGCGCCCGACTCCTACGACTTGTTTCAGGCGCCGCCCGGGCCGCTCGAGCGCGAGCACATCACCCAGCCTCTGGTGACGGGCATTCGCGCCATCGACAGCCTGCTCCCCTGCGGCAAGGGGCAGCGCGTCGGCATCTTCGGAGGCAGCGGTGTGGGCAAGAGCACCCTGCTCGGCGCCATGTCGCGCCACAACTTCGCCGACGTCACGGTGATCGGCCTGGTGGGCGAGCGCAATCGCGAAGTGCGCGCCTTCATCGACCACGACGTGGGGCCGGAAGGCATGAAACGCTCGGTGGTGATCGCCGCCACTTCGGACCGCCCCGCGCCGCTGCGCGTGCGCGCCTGCTTCGTCGCGCTGGCCATTGCCGAGTACTTTCGCGACCGGGGCGCCGACGTGCTGCTGGTGATGGATTCGGTCACGCGCCTGGCCATGGCGCAGAGGGAAATCGGCCTGGCGGCCGGCGAGCCGCCCAGCCAGAAGGGCTATACGCCTTCGGTCTTCAGCCTGATGCCGCGCGTGTTCGAGCGCGCGGGCAGGTTTCGCAAGGGCTCCATTACGGGCTTCTTCACCGTCCTGGTGGAGGGCGACGATATGAACGATCCCATTGCCGACGCGGCGCGCGCCACGCTCGACGGGCACATCGTTCTCTCCAGGCAGTTGGCCGCCATGGGTCACTACCCGGCTATCGACATTCTGAACTCGGTGAGCCGTCTCAGCTCTGCCATCGCCACCGGCGACGAGCAGCAGTCTGCGCGGCGGCTGCGTGAGGCGCTGGCGGCCTACCACCAATCCGAGGACCTGATCCAGCTCGGCGCCTACGTCTCGGGCTCCAACCCCCAGCTCGACGCCGCCATTCGAGCCCGTCCCTCGCTGCTCGAGTTTCTGCGGCAGGAGGCGACCGCCAAGTCGCCTCTCCCGGAGACCGCGGCGCGCATGCGGGACCTCGCCGCCAAGCTCGGCTAGCCCATGCGCCGCCGAAACCAAAGCCAGGCTGGCCACGAATGAACACGAATGAACGGGAATTCAGAGCAAATGCCTTATCCGTGTGCCTGCGTATTCGTTCGTGGCCAAGATTGTGTTTCGAGCGCAGCGGCGAACCTCGCGGGAGCGGCGTGGGGCAGGCCGTTTGGCCTGCCCTGGCAGGCGGAAGCGCCTGCCCCACAGGACACTAGCCGATGCGCCGCTTCCAGTTCCGGCTCGAGAGCGTCCTGGGCTGGCGGGTGGTCGAGCTCGAGATCGAGGAAGGCCGTCTGGAGCGGCTCTTCACCGAACGGCGGGGTTGGGACGATCGGGCGCGGGCGCTCGAAGACCAGCGGCGCGAGTCCGCGCAACTGATCGCGGCCAAGACCCTCGACGGCCAGCAACTGGCCGCCTTCACCTATCACCGCCGGTACCTCGAGCGGGAGGCGGCGCGCATGGCCGCCCAGCGGGCGGACTGCGAGAAGCGCATCGCCGCCCAGCAGCAACGCGTGGTCGAAGCCGAGCGCAAAGTCCGCCTGCTCGAGCGCCTCAAGGAGCGCCGCCTGGCCGAATGGACCCTCGATTTCAACCGCGAGGTGGAAGCCCTGGCCTCGGAGACGTTCCTCTCCAAGTGGGCGCGGGAGAAAAGCCGCTCCTAGCTTGCCTCGCGCCTTAGCGCGCCTTCACGAAGGCCGCCAGCCGCTGCCTCAGCGACTGCGGCGCCTCCGCCTCCAGAATGCACACCCGCCCTTCATAGCGCTGCCCGATCACTCTCCCCAACTCGTGAATCAGGTTGATGGTGGCGCCGTCTCCGACCGGCACGCGAAACGTAGTCTTCGAGAGCGGATCGAGCGGCAGCATCTCGTCGATCGCCTCGAGCAGGCGCTCGATCCCCTGCCCCGTGCGCGCCGAAACCGCCACCGCCCGGGTTTCCGTCTTCGACTCCACGCCGTCCAGAATGCGCCGCCGCACCGCCTCCGGTTGCGCTTCGCCCCCGGGCGCCAGATCGATCTTGTTCAGCACCATCAGTTGCGGCGTCGGGCCGGCCCCAATCTCCGACAGCACCCGCAGCACCTGCTGGATCTGATGTTCGGCGTGCGGCGAAGAGACATCCACCACGTGCAGCACCAGCGCCGCCTCGGTCACCTCCTCGAGCGTGGCCCGGAACGCCTTCACCAGGTCCACCGGCAGGTTGCGAATGAACCCGACCGTGTCGCTGAGCAGTATGCGGCGCCTCGACGGCAGCACCAGCGCGCGCACCGTCGGATCGAGCGTGGCGAACATACGGGCATCGGCCAGGACCGCGGCGCCGGTCAGCCGGTTGAACAACGTGGACTTGCCGGCGTTGGTGTAACCCGCCACCGCCGCGGTCTGGAGCGGCACGGCCTGGCGCTGGCGCCTCTGCACGGCGCGGCTCGAGCGCACGCTTTCGAGATCCTGGGCGATTCTCCGGATGCGCGCGGATATGCGGCGCCGGTCCGTCTCGAGTTGCGTTTCGCCCGGTCCGCGGGTTCCGATGCCGCCGCCCAGCCGCGACATCTCGACGCCGCGGCCCGTAAGGCGCGGCAGCAGGTAGTTCAACTGCGCCAGCTCCACCTGAAGCTGGCCCTCCCGTGTGCGCGCGCGGCGGGCGAAGATGTCCAGGATCACCTGGGTGCGGTCGACCACCCGGCAGTCGAAAGCCCGCTCGAGGTTGCGCTGCTGCGTGGGCGTGAGGTCGTGATCGAAGACGGCCAGGACGGCGCCGGCTGCCCGGGCCTGCCCGGCCGCTTCCTGCACTTTTCCCGATCCGATAAGCGTGGCGCCTTCGATGCGTTCGCGCGCTTGCAGAATGGTACCCGCGATTTCGGCGCCGGCGCCGCGCACCAGCGTCGCCAGCTCTTCGAGCGACTCCTCGGCCGAATAGTCCGGCCCGCCGCCGGACGCGCCCCCGCGCTTCCCGGCGCGGCCTTTGATTTCCAGACCGACCAGCAGGGCGCGTTCCGAAACCGGCCGCGCGCGCAGAATCAGCCCTCCGCCGTTTCACTGCCCGCGCCGCCACCAGGCTGCGAACCTGTGCCCGGCGACTGGCCAGCCGCGCCAAAGCTGTGCGCCGTCTTGGCCACCACCACCGTCGAGATCGCGTGCTTGAAGATCAACTGCTCCTGGCTGTTGGACTCCAGAATCAGCGAATACTTGTCGAAGCTCTTAATGCGCCCCGATAGCTTCACTCCGCTCATCAGGTAAATGGTTAGAAAGGTCTTGTCCTTTCGCGCGTTGTTCAGAAAGGCTTCCTGGATGTTCTGCGCCGGCTTTTCCATTGTTATTTCCTTTGGCCCGGGAGGGTTCATAGTCCAAGCGACTTGTGGCCCAGCGCCGAATGCGATTTTACACCAAAAACGCGGCTTCGCGCCGCCCGGCGCCCCCGCGTACACTGGAAACGTGGCGCCGCCCATCAGGACCGTCATTTTCGACCTCGGAAACGTCGTCATCCCCTTCGATATCCAACGTGGGTACGCGGCCTTGCAGGCCCACTGCCGGTACTCTCCCGCCGAGATCGCAAGCCTGGTTCGCGCCACCGGTATCGTGCCGCAGCTCGAAGCTGGCCAAATGTCGCCGCAGGACTTCGTTCGCCGCTTCTCCGAGACTCTTGGGCTCGACATCGGCTACGAGCGCTTCTGCGAGTTGTGGAACGGCATCTTCCTTCCCGGCGAGCTCGTGCCGGCGTCTCTGCTGGCCGGCCTGCACCGCCGCTATCGGCTGCTCGCGCTTTCGAATACCAATGCCATCCACTTCGACACCGTGCGCCGGGAGTACCCGATCCTGAAACACTTCGACGATTGCGTTCTCTCCTTCGAGGTGGGCGCCGCCAAGCCCGACGCGCGGATCTACCAGGCCGCTCTGGCCCGCGCCGGCTGCCTCCCTGGTGAATGTTTCTTCACAGACGATGTACCATCGTATGTAGAAGCGGCCCAGCACGCAGGAATGGAGGCGGTGCGATTCGAGTCGGTTCCCGGGCTCGAGCGGGACTTGGCGGCACGGGGGATCGTCTGGAGTAGATGAAGTGGGTATTAAGGCCCTTTACCAGAGCCGCGTCTGGGGCGTATAATACGAGCAACTATGAGCGTTTCGCCATAGCGAAATGCAACATGTAAGGAGCGGGCATGCCTGACGACAGCCTCACCGTAGTCGATAACAGGACCTCGACGTCCTACACCCTTCCCATTCACAACGGCACCATTCGCGCCACCGACCTGCGCCAGATCAAGACCGGTCCGGACGACTTCGGATTGATGCCTTACGACCCCGCCTTCATGAACACGGCGTCCTGCGAGAGCCGGATCACCTTCATCGACGGCGACAAGGGCATTCTCCGCTACCGCGGCTATCCGATCGAACAGTTGGCGGAGCATTGCACGTATCTGGAGGTGGCCTATCTGCTCATCCACGGCGAGCTTCCGGACCGGCAGCAACTGGCCGACTGGGAAGCGGGCGTCAGGCGCCACGCCAGTATCCGCGAGAACATCAAGAAGTTCATGGAAGGCTTCCGCTACGACGCGCATCCCATGGGCATGCTGGTCAGCTCCATCGCCGCCATGTCCACGATCTACCCGGAATCGCGCCACATCCACGATCCGGAAATCCGCGCCCGCCAGATCCGCCGCCTGTTCGCCAAGGTGCCCATCATCGCCGCGTACATCTACCGGCTCTACCAGGGCTACGCGTTCGTTCCGCCGGATCCGGACCTCAGCTACACCGAGAATTTCATGAACATGCTGTGGCGGAAATCCGAGGGTAGGTTCCACCCCAACCCGGTGCTGGCGCACGCCCTCGACGTCCTCTACATTCTGCATGCCGACCACGAGCAGAATTGCTCCACCAGCACCATGCGCGAGGTTGGCAGCTCGCACGCCGATCCCTACGTGGCCGCGGCGGCCGCGGCGGCGGCGCTCTCCGGCCCGCTCCACGGCGGCGCCAACGAGGAAGTGCTCCACATGCTGGCCGAGATCGGCTCGAAGGACAAGATCCCCGCCTACATCCAGCGCGTGAAGCAGGGCGAGTGCAAGCTCATGGGCTTCGGCCATCGCGTCTACAAGAACTACGATCCGCGGGCCCGCATCTGCCAGCGGATCGCCAACGAGGTCTTCGAGGTTACCGGCCGCAACCCCAAAATCGATATCGCTATCGAGCTCGAGCGCATCGCCCTCGACGACGACTACTTCGTCAAGCGCAAGCTCTATCCGAACGTCGACTTCTACTCCGGGATCATTTACCAGGCCATGGGATTCCGGCCCGAGATGTTCACGGTGCTATTCGGCATCGCGCGCACCGCGGGCTGGCTGGCGCAGTGGGAGGAACTGCTCGGCGACAAGGAGCAGAAGATCGCGCGCCCGCGCCAGATCTACCTGGGCCACGAATGCCGCGACTTTGTGCCCATGGAGCAGCGCGAGCCCGCCGCGGCCGCCGTGCGCTAACCGCTCTCTGTCCGATGGGCGGGGCGGCATCACAAGCAGTGGCGTGAGACCGGGCAGCAGAGCCCCCCGAAAGCTCCGCTAAAGCCCATGGGCCAAAGTAGTACGCTGCTTTTTCGGATGATCTGCCCGCGAATTGAGTATTAGCACGCAGGAGGATCTACTTCCGATGAAGAAACCGTTACACCCCATCGTTGTCCGCCAGCGCCAATAGATGGCAAAGGACAAGCTTCTCAGGGAGATCGAAGCGCTTTGCGTCGAAGTCGACGAGCTGCCGGACGGCGACCCTCGCCGCTCCGAGCTTGTCAATCGCATCTTCGACCTCAACGTCGAGCACCAGGCCGAAGGTTAGACTCCAACAGTAGGTATACAAAACGCTTGACCTCGCCGAGGGGACTTCCCTGTCAGCCAACCCCGGCGAACGCCTCCGGGAACCGAACTAATTCGGCAGACAAGCCGCGATTTCAGACACGAGAGCGCGCGCGAGTGCGATGGCTTCTTGCGCTTCCTCGACAGAGGGAGCATAAGGCTCGCCGGGATAGCGGAAGCGGACGGCGTACTTGTTCAGGGGCGCGGCGCGGCCTGCGAGGGCGCCCAATCCGGGAGCAGGCAGGGCAGCGAGGCTTGCGAGTTCTTCGAGGTTGTGGATCTTCGCGAAGGGTTGGTCGTGCCAGGTCAGCAGGCCCTTCAAGGCCATCTCGACGGACTGCTGGGCGTGAAACAGGGCGTCCCGAACGAAGGGCGGCCGGGCGGTGAGATCGTGTTCCGCATTACGGAGGTTTTCGAGCGATCGGGAGAGCCAGTCCTCGGTGTCGCGGGCGCGAAGGTCGTCAGGCTGCATAGAGGAGGCGGCCTTCTCGGGCTACGGCGGCCGGGAGAGAGGCTTTCAGTGGCAGCCTCCCTTCAAAATCCGAGGCCCGATAAATCAGGAGGTCCACCGCGACGCTTGTGCCAACCAGGGCTTGATAGCCGAGGCGTTCATCCTGAAGCTCCAGAGGAGCGGCATCGGGGACGACGATGAGGATGTCGTAGTCGCTGTCCGGTCCGGCATCGCCACGCGCTGCAGACCCAAAGAGGTAGACCTTCTGCGGCCGATAGGCTGCAATCAAGCGCCGTAGCACTTCCGCGACGATGGGGGCGTCCGGATGCGGAACGGCGCGCACGGCTGCCGGAATCCTCTCAGTCTGCATTGACTGTATTAGTTTACAGGAGTCGGGAGACAGGAGTCAGCATCGGGCCAAGGCGGCTACCTGGGCTTCTGCTCGGGCAGGATGATCGTCGTGTCGCCTTCGCGCTGGTAGCGCAGTTGCTTCCGGATCTCCAGTTCCTGCTCCGAGCGGCTCTCGCGCAGCTTGCGCACGTGCTCCTGCTTTTCCTTGAGCTCCACTTCCAGATCGGCGTTCTCCTTCTGGAGACGGCGAATGGCCTCGTGGCTCGCCGTCAGATGCCCGATGGCCTGCGGCACACGGAGCCCGAAGAACAGGAACGCCGCGACCGCCAGGAGCACGCAAACGCGGCCGGCGCGAAGTACGACTGATTTCATCTCTACATTGTTTATAATCCTGTTTGACCGTGCGCGCCACTGGAATCTCGCGGCGGCCCCCGAATTCTCTCGCCAGGAGGCGGCTTGACCGACAAGATCGTCGTTCTCGTCACGTGCAGCTCGGTGGAGGAAGGGCGCAAGATCGCGCGCGCGCTGGTCGAGCGCCGCCTGGCGGCCTGCGTGAACGTTGTCACCGGCATCGAGAGCGTCTACCGCTGGAAGGGCGCCGTGGAAGAAGCCTCCGAGTGCCTGCTGCTGGCGAAGACCACGCGCGGCCGGTTTGACCCGCTGCAGTCCGCTGTCCGGGAGCTGCACTCCTACGAGCTGCCGGAGGTCGTCGCCCTACCTATCGTGGATGGCGTCGAGGCGTATCTGAGCTGGATTGAGACATCGGTCGCATGAAGCCCACCCGCGCGCGGCACATCGTCGTTCTGTTCGCCATCGGCCTGGCGGTCATCACCTACATCGATCGCGTGTGCATTGCGCAGGCCGCGCCTTATATCCGCGAGGAGCTGCACTTCTCGAAGGTGCAGATGGGCTACGTCTTCGCCGCCTTCGTGTGGGCTTACTCGGTGTTCGAGATTCCCGGCGGCTGGATGGGCGACTGGCTCGGCCCCCGCCGCGTCCTGCTGCGCGTCGTAACCTGGTGGAGCCTCTGGACCGCCGCCATGGGCTGGATGTGGAACCTGGCCTCGATGACCATCGCCAACGGCCTGTTCGGCGCGGGCGAGGCAGGCTGCTTCCCGAATCTCACCAAGGTCTTCACAACCTGGTTGCCGAAGCACGAGCGCGTGCGCGCACAGGGCCTCATGTGGATGAGTGCGCGCTGGGGCGGCGCCTTCACGCCCATGCTAGTGGTGTGGATGCTGCATTGGGTCACCTGGCGCCAGGCATTCCAGATCTTCGGGCTCCTGGGCATCGTCTGGGCCGTCCTGTTCTACCGCTGGTTCCGCGACGACCCGCGCCAGCACCCCGCCGTCAACGCCGCCGAGCTGGCGCTACTCGCGGGTTCGGAAAAGCACGCCTCCGGCCACGGAAACGTGCCCTGGCGCAAGATGCTCGCGAAGCCCTCCGTCTGGCTGCTCTGGATCCAGTACTTCTGCCTGTGCTACACGTTCTGGTTTTACGTGACCTGGCTGCCTACCTATCTGCACGAGTACCGCCATCTCGACGGGGCTTACGCGGCCCGGCTGGCCGGTTTCCCGCTGCTGTTCGGCGGCGTCGGCTGCGCGGTGGGCGGCTTCCTCGCGGCCCGCACCGCGGGCTGGATGGGCAGCGTCAAAGTCGCCCGGCGCTCCATGGCCGCCGCCGGCTCCCTGGGCGCGGCCGTGCTGCTGATGGTTCACACCGGCATCCGGGATCCGTTTTGGGCCATGGTGGCGATGGGCTTCGCCTGCTTTGCCAACGACCTCATCATGCCCAACGCCTGGGGCGCCTGCATGGACATCGGCGGCAAGTACGCGGGCACGCTCTCCGGCTCGATGAACATGATGGGCAACCTGGCCGGCGGCTTCGCGGCCGTGGCCGCGGGTTACCTGCTCCGCGCCACCAACAACAACTGGCTGGTGCCGCTCCACGTGATGGCGGCCCTCTACCTGGTCGGCGTGGTGTGCTGGCTGCTGCTCGACCCGGTCACGCCGTTCGATGCCGTCACGGAACCTGCCAGCTCCTGAGCCAGCCGGGAACGCGCGCCTGCATCGCGGCCACCGACCTCTCCAGCTCGGCCCGCTCTTCGGGATCGAGCGCGCGCGGCTCCTCGACCGCAGCCACGGCGTTGGTCACCTGCTGCACGCTGGCGCAGCCAAGCAGCGTGGCCGCGAGCGCTGCGTTACCGAGGATGCCGCGGATCGCCAGACGCGCGCGCCAGCCATCGCAGCCGTCGCCGCGAAACAGCGCGCCCCCGCCGAACGGCTTGATCCCGAGGACGCCCGTGTCGCGATCCTGGGCCGCCGCGAAGACGCTATTGTCCGCGGCGGGCCGCGCACCCGCGGGCACCGGGAACAGAACCACCTCGATTTGTTCCGGGTACTTCGCGATCATCCGGCGCAGCCAGGCCGCGTCGTGGCTCGAGACGCCGGTGAAGCGCGCCTTGCCCTGCCGTTTGGCCAGCGCCAGCGCCTCGGCGGTCGCTTCCTCGATCCGCCGCCGCTCGCCCGCGTCCTCGATCCCATCCACCGGCAGCGAGATGCGCCACAGATCCACGGCCTCGATCTTCGCCTCCGCCAGGCTCTCCTCCAGGCCCTCCACCAGCCGGCCCGCGCTGCGCCATTCCGGGAACCGTGGTTCGCGCGTGTGCCACGAGTAGCCCAGGTGCATCGCGCCGCGCCGGCCCGCGAGCGCCCGGCTGTAGGCCAGGACCTCGGGAGGAGAGCAGGCGTCCACGTAGTTGACGCCGAGCTCGATGGCGCGGCTCACCACTTCATGCCGGTTGGCGATGAAATCCGGGGCGTGTAAGTTCTCGAAGTCGGCCTGGTCGTAGCCCGAGCCCTGGAACGGCCGCCCGAGCACAGCTTCGAGACCCCTCCAGTGCCCGCCCAGTCCCACCGCCGAAATCATGAGCCCGGTCCTGCCGAGCCGCCGGTATTCCATGGCCGAATGCCAGTCTAGCGCGCTACGATCTGGTGAGGTGAAGACTAACGCCGCCCGCCAGCTCGATCGACTGGGAATCCGCTACGAGCTGCGCGACTACGAGGTCGGTGAGGAGCACTTGGACGCCGCCACCGTGGCCGCCAAGGTCGGCCTCCCGGCGGAGCAGGTCTTCAAGACGCTGGTGGCGCGCGGCGACCGCACCGGCGTTCTGATGGCCGTGATTCCGGCGAACGCGGAGCTCGATGCGAAAGCGCTGGCGCGGCTATCGGGCGACCGCCGCGTCGAGCTGGTTCCGCTCAAAGAAGTGCAGCCGCTCACCGGCTACGTTCGCGGCGGGGTCACGGCGCTCGGCCTCAAGCGCGCCTTACCGGTTTGGGCCGATGAAACCATCGAGCTTTTCGACGTGATTTCGGTCTCGGCCGGAGTCCGCGGCACGCAGATCTTGCTGGCGCCGGCAGATTACCTGCGCACGGTGGGAGCCACGGTGGGGCCGATCGGGCGGCGTTAGTTGCAGGTCCGATGCAGGATGTGCACCGCCGCGGAGCGTAAGATGCCATCGGCGGGTGCGCCCGTCTTTGTATTGTGCTCGTTACGCTCCGCAGCCGTCAGCGAGTGCCTGGCACGACAAGTGCTCTATCAAACGGGAAAGAGGAGAGTGAACCAATGTCCCGTTTCTGGAATACGGCCCTGCTAAGTGCCGCCCTTATGGTGCCAATCGCGATGGCGCCGACAGTTCTGCGAGCCGACGACCAAAAGACCGCCCGTACCTACCACGACAAGAAGCACAACGACGATCATCAATGGAGCAGCCACGAAGATCAGGCGTATCGTGCGTGGGGAAAAGAGAACCATCGCAAATACAGAGAGTTTTCCAAGCTCAATGACAACGATCAGCAAGCATACTGGGGCTGGCGTCACGAGCATTCGGATGCTCTGCTCAAGATCGACATACGTTAGACCCGGCCGCATTCGCTCTGGGAACGCCCAGCAGATCGCAGAAAGCAGCGGCTCTCCGCTCGAAGCCTCGAGGGGGTGAGAGCAAACGTTCCCTGGCAAGAGAACTGGAGAGTCGCTATCGATTACGGACAGTTACTTTGTTTACAAAGGAGAAATGAAATGCTCGGCTTAGGAGTGCTCGGAACCATTATTGTGATCGTGTTAGTAGTTTGGCTCATCCGCAGAGTGTGAACGAGGCCCTCACACCTTAACAAACCACTTACGCCGGTACATGCCGTAGGCGACCGCGTACAGCAGCAGCACGCAACAAACCGCCCACAGGAGCGACGCGTTGAGCGGGCTGGCCAGGGGCGCAAAGAGGTGGCCGTAGAGGAATCCGTGCAGCGAAACCGGCTCCGGCCCGCTGACGCTGACGTGAATCACGTCCAGCAGAACTTCGATTGCGCCCGAGAGGATGTACACCGCGATCGCGTTCATCCCGTAAATCGCAAACGGCGTGGACCATCCGCGGTGCCCCTTCACGTCCACCAGCCAGTAGCAGCACGCGAAGACGATCGACGCCAAGCCCGCCATGAACACGGCGTAGGAGCTCGTCCACAGATTCTTGTTGATCGGGAACCAGACGTTCATCACGAGTCCGGCGAACACCAGCGCGTTGCCTCCGAAGAACATCCACGCGGTCTTCTCGGCGGCCGTGAGCGCGGAACGCAGCAGGCGCCCGGCGAGGATTCCGAACAGAGTCGTGGCGATCGCGGGCAGCGTGCTGAGCAGGCCTTCCGGGTCCCAGGTTCGCGTCTGCGACCACATGTGGTTGCCGAGCACCATGCCGTCGACGTATTGCGCCAGGTTGGCGCCATTCTCGAGCACTCCCGCGCCCACGCCGGGGACGGGCACCAGCTTCATGAGCATCCAGTAGCCTGCCAGCAGGCTGGCAATCCAGATCGCCTGGCCGCGCCACGCGGTGAGCAGAAAGATGGCCCCGGCAATCAGGTAGCACACGGCAATCCGCTGCAGCACGCCGGGGATGCGCCACGTCGCCAGGTGAAAGCTCGGGAATCCGTTCAGCACCAGGCCCAGCCCGAAGATGATGGCGGCGCGCCGTGCCGTGTGCAGGAACAGCCGCAGGCGGTTGTCACCCCGCTCGACCCGCTTGGCGAACGAGAGCGTCATAGCCACGCCGACGATCCAGAGGAAGAAGGGGAAGACGAGGTCCGTGAACGTCCACCCGTGCCACACTGCGTGGCGCAGCGGAGGATAGACCGCGACCCAGCTTCCGGGATTGTTCACCAGGATCATCGAGGCAATGGTGGCGCCGCGGAAAACGTCGAGCGACACCAGACGGCCCCCGGTCCCGACGGGATTGGCGGTCGCGCTACGGGCGGTTTCCGGCATGGGCGTGGACATAGTGTGGACCCGCGCCACAGGATAGCATGGCCCGTGGCCGATGGCTGCATAATGGTGAGGATGTCTTCCGCAACGGCAGCGCTCAGCAAGTACGAGGCCGTCATCGGCCTCGAGGTCCACGTCCAACTGGCGACGCGGTCGAAGATCTTCTGCCGGTGTCCGGCCGGCTTCGGCGCGGCGCCGAACACGAACGTCTGCCCGGTGTGCCTGGGCCTTCCCGGCGCGCTGCCGGTGGCGAACCGCGCCGTGATCGAAATGGCGATGAAGGCCGCCTTCGCGTTGAATTGCGAGGTGCGGCCGTTCTCGCGCTTCGCGCGCAAGAACTACTTCTATCCCGACCTGCCCAAGGGCTACCAGATCAGCCAGTACGATCAGCCGCTGGCCGAGCACGGCTTCGTCGAGGTCGCCGTGGACGGGGCGACGAGCCGCATCGGCATCACGCGCGTTCACCTCGAGGACGACGCCGGCAAGAGCCTGCACGAGGGCTTTCCGGATTCCGCTCGCTACACCTACGTGGACTTGAACCGCAGCGGCACGCCCCTGATCGAGATCGTCACCGATCCCGACATTCGCAGCTCGGACGAAGCCTATGCCTTCCTGACGGAGCTGAAGCAGCGGCTGCAATACATCGAGGTCTCCACCTGCGATATGGAGAAGGGCCACCTGCGTTGCGATGCCAACGTCTCGGTCCGCCCGCGGGGCCAGGAGCGGCTCGGCACCAAAGCCGAGGTGAAGAACATGAACTCGTTCCGCTTCCTGAAAATGGCCCTCGAATACGAGATTTCGAGGCAGGTGGCGCTCATCGAGAGCGGCGGCCGGGTGGAGCAGGAAACGCGGCTCTACAACCCGGATACGGACGAGACCGTGGGCATGCGCTCGAAGGAGCAGGCGCACGATTACCGCTATTTCCCCGAGCCCGACCTGGTGCCGCTGCGCATCGGCGATGCCTGGCGCGAGCGGGTGCGGAGCGAGATGCCGGAGCTGCCGGCGTCGCGACGGGCGCGCTTCGTCGCCGCCTACGGGCTGCGCGAGTACGACGCCGAGGTGCTCACGGCGGCGCGCGAGACCGGCGACTACTTCGAGAAGGCAGCCGCGGCGGCGGGCGATCCGCGGGCGGCGGCCAACTGGGTGATGGGCGACCTAGCCGCGACGCTCAAGGAAGCCGGCAAGGGAATAGCCGAATCGCCCGTTTCGGCCGAACAGCTCGGCGAGCTGATCGCCTGCATCGCCAAGGGCGAGATTTCGGGCAAGCAGGCCAAGGACGTCTTCGCCAAGATGTTCGCCAGCGGCGAATCCGCGGGCGCGGTCATCGAGCGCTACGGTCTGAAGCAGATCAGCGACGCGGGCGCGCTGGCGAAGATCGTCGACGAGGTTCTGGCCGCGAACGCCAAGCAGGTGGAGCAGTACAAAGGCGGCAAGACCAGCGTGCTCGCCTTCTTCGTCGGCCAGGTCATGAAAGCCAGCCGCGGCCAGGCGAACCCGGCGGCGGTGAACCAACTCCTCAAGGAGAAGTTGGGCTGAGCGGCGCAGCGGATGCCCCCCTCCCGGTTTGGGCTACGCTGAGAAAAGAATGCCCCGCGCAGGCTCGGGATGGTGCGTGCTGGCGCTGGCCGCGATGGCCTGGGGACAGGCGCGGCCGGCAGCCATCCGCTATGCCTCGATCATCGGCGCGGTCCTCGATGACGCAACGGGAGCGCCGGTTGCGCGCGCCGTGGTGAAGCTCCAGACCCAGGCCGCCGAGCCCTCGGACGCCGTGGCTTGGACCGACGACCGGGGCGCGTTCTCGTTCTCCCGGGTCCCCCCGGGGCGGTACCTCCTCTCCGCGCGCCGCGACGGCTACGAGATGACGCGCTTCGGCACCGTCGCCCGCGAGCAGCCGCCCGAGGTGCTCTCGCTGGCCTCGGGAGAGGAGCGGCGCATCGCGCTCCGCATGCGGCCCGTCGGATCGATTTCAGGAACCGTGAGCGACACGGACGGCGACCCTCTGCCTGGCGTGAACGTGAGCGCGCTCACCCCCGGATACTATCGCCGCAAGCTCCACTACACGACGACGCGCGCGGCGCAAGCCGATAACCGGGGCCGCTACCGCATCGCCGGCCTTCCGGCCGGGAAGTACATATTGATGGCGAATCCGCTGGGAACGCGACCGGCGGCGCTGCCGGAGGTCGTGCGGGGGCAGGCGGAGGAGGAGTCGAGATTCGCGCCGCAGTTTTATCCCAACGCGGATCGCATTGCCGCCGCGACTCCCGTCGTGCTCGCGCCCGGCAGGAATCTGGAGGCCTTCGACTTTCACTTGTCGCCCCAATCGGTGAGCAAGGTCGCGGGAAAGGTCATCCTTCCCTCCGACGCCGGGCCCAATGCGCAGGTAACGGTGATGGTTCACCCGGAGGACGAGGCCGGCGAGGGCTTTTCTGGTGGCGTCGGCGCGAGCCAGGCCGACGGCGCCTTCGAGATCAACGACCTGCTTCCCGGCAGGTACGCTGTGACCGCGAATTTCAGTGCGCAAGGCCGCCCGTATCGCGGCGTGGAGCACGTTGAAGTGGAGCACAGCCCCGTAACCGTCACCCTCCGCCTGGATCCGGGCGTGGAACTCGCTGGCTCGGTCCGCCTCGAAGGAGATGCCGGAGGCGAGCCGCCGCATTTCCGCGTTTCGCTGGTTCCGGGCGACGGCCTTCCGAATTACGGCCCTGCTCCGGAGGCGGAGGTGAAGCCGGACGGCAGCTTCCGAATTCCGAACGTGCTCCCCGGCGTATGGGACATCGGCGTCGAGCCGGTCCCGCAGGGCGGCTACATCAAGTCGATGCGGCTGGGCGACCAGGACGTGCTGACGGAAGACATGCTGATCGGACCCGAAACCAGCGAGCCGCTGAGGATCGTCATCAGCACGCGCGGCGCGGTGGTGGACGGCGCGGTGACCGGCGCCGCCGGAGAGAAGGCGAAGAAGGCATACGTGCTCCTGGCGCCGGCAGGCCGGCGGGAGAACGTCTGGACCTTTTATCGGGTCGTGCCTGCCGATGAGAACGGCCACTTCGAGTTCAAGGGCGTCACGCCGGGCGCCTACACACTCTATGCGCTCGCGCGGATGGACAGCAACCCCAGCCAGGATCCCGACTTCCTGAAATCCCTGGGCGGGCTCGGAGAGGCGATCGAAGTGGAGGAGGGCGGCCACGTGACCCGCGAGTTGCCGCTGATCCTCGAAGCGGAGACGAAATGAGCGCTGAGCGGCAGTGGTGCGCAGCGATCCTTCTGGCGGCGTCGGCTGCGCTGGCGCAACAGCCGACGCAGCCCGCGGCCGACCCGGCAACGGCATCCATCGAAGGAACGGTGCTGGATGCCGTGACGGCCACGCCCATACGAAAGGCGGACGTCCGGCTGAACGGCGCCGGCTTGCAAGGGGGCGCGCAAACGAACCTGAGGGCGGGCACCGACGCCAGCGGACACTTCGCGTTTCGCGCCTTGCCGGGCGGCACATATTGGCTCAATGCCCAGCATCCCAGTTATGGCGCGGCCATGGACGTCCGCTCCCAGATCAAGCTGGCGTCGGCAGAACAGAAGAGCGGAATCGAGATCCGGCTGCCCCCGCGAGGAAGCATCGGCGGGAAGGTGGTGGACGAGTTCGGCGCTCCGGTAGCGAACTGTTCCGTCAGCGCGTTGCTGCCCCAATCTGCGGGTGGCCGGCATAGGCTTACGGCGCGGGGCGCCGGAGCGACCAACGATGGGGGCGAGTATTCGATCCAAGGGCTCGACAAAGGCCGCTATTATGTGTCCCTGCGGTGCCGCGGCGAGTTGGAGGCTCCGCACCCGCTGATGCCGGCCCGCGACCCGCTCAAGCCCTCCCTGGTCTACGCTCCGCAGTTCTACCCGGACGCACCGGACGCAAGTGCCGCTACCCGCCTCAAGGTGACGCCGGGAACCGAGACGCAGGGCGTCGACTTCCAGGTGCGCCGCGTTTCCGGCGTGACGGTGCGGGTCCGCGTCGATGTACCGGATTCCTCGGTGTTGCAGAACGTCCGCGTCCAACTGCTTCCGCCCAGCCTCGACCCCTTCCAAGGAGCGACGTTCGGCGCCGTTCTGGACCGGCGCACCGGAGACTTTCAGATTCGTGGGGTCACGGCCGGGTCGTATGTGCTGATCGCGAACACGTTCGGCAACGGTCCCGTCTACCAGGCCCAGTTGCCGGTCCAGATCGGCACCGCGCCGCCGGATCCGATCCGCCTCGTGCTCACGGCGGCTTCGGCAATGAGCGGAACTGTGGAAGTGGAGGGCGACAACCCGCCTGCCCTCGAGCGCCTTCGAGTTACGCTCGAACCGCTCGGCAACCTCTTCTTTGCGCAGCAGCCGCAGGCGCAGGTGGACAAAGACGGCAGCTTCACCCTGACGGGCGTGACTTCGGGGAGATGGCGCCTTAGCGTGGGAGGAGGGCCCTACGTCAAATCGCTCTCCATCGGAAACAAGGACGTATCGCCGTACGGATTCGACCTGGCGCCGGGCGCGGCCGGTCCCATCCGCATTCTCGCGAGCACCAAAACCGGCCAGGTGCAGGTTACGATGTCGGCCTCGGCCGCCGGGGGCGGCGGGGTGGGCCTCCTGCTGGTGCCGGCCGACCCGGAACGCTTCGAAAGCCGCCTTACGCGGGTGGGTATGATCGGTGGCGACAGGACGACGATTTCCGGCGTCGTGCCGGGGCGCTACCGCTTGTTCGCTTTCGAAGGGGCCGCAGGCTGGGGCGTGCAGCAGCAGCCGGACGTTCTCAAAGCGCTCGAAGGCCACGCGCCGCTCGTCGAAGTGGGAGAGGGCGAGACGGTCCAGGCGGCGGCGGAGCCGATCGAGGCCGGCAAGATCGAGAAAGCGCTCGAGGACGCGGAGACAAGATGAGCGCGGGGTGGCGGCGGTTGTGCGCGACCATCTTCCTGGCGGCATGGCTTGCGCCGGCGCAACAGCCGCCGCAGCCCGCGGCCGACCCGGCAACGGCATCCATCGAGGGCAGGGTGTTGGACGCCGCGACCGGTGAGCCGATCAGAAAGGCGGAGGTGGAGCTGAACGGCGTTGCCGCGCAGGGGGGCGAGCAAACATACCTGACTGCGGGGACGGACACCAGCGGGCGCTTCGCGTTTCGCGCCCTGCCGCCCGGAACCTATTGGCTGGACGCCCGACACCCCGGCTATGCGGTCGCCACGGAGGCCGGTGCCGAGGTCACGCTGCCGTTCGGAGAACGGAAGAGCGGAATCGAGATCCGGCTTTCCCCGCGGGGGAGCATCGGCGGGAAGGTGGTGGACGAGTTCGGCGCTCCGGTCGCGAACTGTCCGGTAAACGCGCTAGAACCACGATCCCAGGGTGGGCGGCACACTCTGAGAGTCGGGGGCAGCGCGGCTACCAACGACCGCGGCGAATACTTGATCCAAGGGCTCGATCAGGGCCGCTATTATGTGTCGGTGCGATGCGACAGCGAGTTGGAGGCGCCGCACGGGCTGATGCCGGCCCGCGACCCGGGCAAGCCCACCCTGGTCTACGCTCCGCAGTTCTACCCGGGCGTGCCGGAGGCTAGCAGCGCCACCCGCCTGAGGGTCGCGCTTGGGACCGAGACTCAGGGCGTCGATTTCCAGTTGCGCCGTGTTTCGGCCGTAACGGTGCGGGTCCGTGTCGAGGCGCCGGACCCTTCCGTTCTGCTGAGCCGGAACGTCCACGTCCAATTGCTTCCGCCCAGCCTGGGCCCCTTCGATGGACCGGCATTCGGCGCAGCCGTGGAGCGGCGCACCGGCGAGCTTCTGATTCGCTCGGTCGTACCAGGGTCGTATGTGCTGGTGGCGCAAACTTACGGCAACGGCCCCCTCTACCACGCCCAGTTGCCGCTCCGGATCGGCACGGCGCCGACGGATCCGATCCACGTCGTGCTCGCGCGAGCTCGGGAGATAAGCGGAACGATGCAAATGGAGAGCGATAATCCGCCCGCTCTCGACCGCCTTTTAGTCATGCTCGAGCCGCTGGGCGGCTTTGTCTTCGCGCGGCCAGGGGCGAACGTGAACAAGGACGGCACCTTTACCCTGGCGGACGTGACGCCCGGAAGATGGCGCCTGAGCCTGAGCGTGGAGGGAGTGCCCTACATCAAATCGCTCTCCATCGGAGACAAGGACGTATCGCCCTACGGATTCGACCTTGCGCCGGGCACGGCCGGTCCCATCCGCATTCTCGCGAGCACCAAAACCGGCCAGGTGCAGGCGACGACGCCAGCCGCGCCAGCCGAGGGCGGCGCCGTGGGCTTCCTGCTCGTACCGGCCGATCCAGACCGCTTCGAAAGCGGCCAGGTGCGGGCGGGTGGGGCTGGCCGCGGCGGGCAGACGACCATCCGCCGCGTCGTGCCGGGCCGATACCGTTTGTTCGCTTTCGGTGGGGCCGTGAACTGGGGCCTGCTGCAGCAGCCGGAAGCGCTCAAGGCGCTCGAAGGCCGTGGGTCGCTCGTCGAGGTGGGCGAGGGGGAGACGGTTCAGGCCACGGCGGAGCCGATCGCAGGCGGAGATCTCGAGAGAGCGCTTCAGGACGCGCAGTAGCGGCCTACTCGTACCGTAGCGCCTCGACCGGATCCAGACGCGCGGCCTTCGCGGCGGGCCAGATCCCGAAGAACAGGCCGACGCCCACCGAGACCGACACGCCCATCCCCACGGCCCACATGGGGATCATCGTGGGCAGGTCGGGAAAGACCAGCTTGGCGATCAGCGAAAGCACCCAGCCGAGCAGGATGCCCAGCAATCCGCCCACGCCGGTCAGCACCACCGCCTCGGTCAGGAACTGGGCGACGACGTCGCTGCGGCGCGCTCCGACGGCTTTCCGCACGCCGATCTCCTTGGTGCGCTCCGTGACCGAAACGAGCATGATGTTCATTACGCCCACGCCGCCCACCAGCAGTCCGATCGAGCTCAGGATCACCATCACCAGGGCCGTGACCGCCATCATGTTGCGGAACTCCTCGATCATCTGCTCGGCGGTGGTGAGATCGAAGTTATCCGGCGCATTCTGCTTGAGGCGGCGCTCCTGGCGCAGAATCCCGTGCACTTCGTCCATGGCTTCGGCGACCTTGCCGTCGTAGGCCACGATGACCAGCATGTTCTCCCGCGCGCTCGGGTACATCTTCCTCATCGTGTAATACGGCAGCAGGACGCGCAGGTCTTCCTGCCCCGGAAAACTCGCGGCCGGCCGTTTCATGGCGCCTATGATCTCGAGCTCGTGCCCGTCCACGTTGATGCGCTGGCCCACCGGGTCCGTGCCGGGGAACCAGGACTTCTGGATGTCCTCGCCCACCACGCAGACGGGCAGGTGGTGGCGGTTATCGGTGTCGCTCACGAAGCGCCCGTACTTCATGACCGTTCCGCCCGCGGCATACGCCTCCTCGGTTCCGCCCATGTCGATGTTGTAAATCTCGTTGCCTTTGTACTTGGCCAGGTGGATGGCGCGGAAATCCGGGAACAGATAGGGACTGACGAACTTGCAAGCCACGCAGCGATCGCCGATGGCGGCCGCGTTCTCCACCGTGAGCGGTTTGCGCATGGCCTCCTCGCGGGTGATGGTGAAGCGGAAGCCAATTTTGAATTTGAACGCGATCACGGTGTTGGGACCCATGCTGCGAAAGATGTTCGAGATGGAGGCGTCCATCCCCGTGATAATGGAGCCGACCCCGATCACCGTGCCCGTCCCGATGATCACTCCCAGAACGGTGAGGAAGCTCCGCATCTTGTGCTCGCGGATGGTCGCCGGCGCCATGCGAGCCGCCGAGAGGATTTCGGACCCGCTCATTTCTCCGCCCTCAAGGCCTCGATCGGATCGAGCTGCGCCGCGCGCCGCGCCGGGTAGATGCCAAAGAACAACCCTACCGAGCCGGAGAGCAGCACCGCGATCACCACCGACGACAACGGCACCGCCATGGGCACGGGCGTCGCGGTGCGGACGATGACCGCCAGTCCCCAGGCCGTGACCACCCCGATCAAGCCGCCGCTCGCGGCCAGCATCGAGGACTCCACCAGGAACTGGCTGAGGATGTCGCGTTTGCGCGCGCCGACCGATTTCCGAATCCCGATCTCGTGCGTGCGCTCGGTGACCACTGCCAGCATGATGTTCATGATGACTACGCCGCCCACCACCATGAACACGGAAACGACCGCCACCGCGGTGGCCGCGATGGCGCCGGTCAGCCGGTCCCAGGCCTCGGTGAGCGATTCGGAGCCGACGATGGCGAAGTTGTCTTCGTCCTGCGGCTTCAGGTGGCGGAAGCTGCGGAGCAGCACGCGCGCCTCGTCCTGGGCCCGCTCGATGTGGTCGCGATCGAGCGCCGCGGCGAAGAAGTTGACGTCCGACTGCGTGCCGAACATCTTGTAGTAGGTCTCGATCGGCACCATCAAGTAGTTATCCCGGCTCTGGCCGAAGACGCTGCCCTGTGCCTTGGCGACGCCGATCACCTCGAAGGGCCGCCCCTGAATCTCGAGCGTCTTGCCCACGGGATTCTCGTTCGGGAAGAACTTCTCGCTCACTTCCGTGCCGAGGAAGGTCACGGCCTGCCGCCTCTGGTCGTCCGACTCGGAGAAGAACCGTCCGGAGGCCACCTGGATATTGGCGATGGCGGACATGTTGCTGGTGACGCCGCGCAGCAGAATGCCGTCCATGCTCTCCTTCTGGTAGTGCACCGGCACGCTCTGGTAGCCCTCCATGCCCATGTCGCGGCACATGGTGACGTGGCTTCTTAGGAAATCGAACTCCGCCTTGCGTAGCTTCGGGTTACGCCGCTGCAGCTCGATGTACTTCTTGGGGTTGTGCTCTCCGATCATAGCCAGGCGCACCACCCGGAAGCCATCCCCGCCCATGTCCGAAACCTGTTGCCCTATATAGAGATCCATGCCGTGGATGACGGCCATGACCGCGATCAGCGTGGTGGTGGCGAGAATGATCCCGAGCAGGGTCAGGAAGCTGCGCAGCTTGCTCCCGCGGAGCGATCCGGCGGCCACCGACACAGCTTCGGCAATCGAGGCGTTCGACTTCACCGAAGGAAAGACGAAGCGGGAAGAGGTTTTGTTCCATGAGCCTGGGGCGCGCTGACGCGCGCCGCCCGTTGCTCGTGGCCCGTTGAGCCCTTGAGGGCCATGCCCGCTCCGCCCCGGGACGAACGCCGAGAGCGAAGCCGGGAAAACCTCGCAACGGGCAACGAGCAACGGGCAATCGCAGGAGGCGGCCTTGGAACTTTTTCGGACCGCCAGGTGTCTATAGAATTGCAGGAAGCCCGGATTCTTGGTAAGTTGAGGGTGGATTTGCCGTCGAGGCTTAGCCGTGGCGGATGCGACCCTTCATCTCGGCACGCCGGTCGAAGTTGGACCGATCGAGGTCCTGCGGGACCGCCGGGATACCGGTGACGATTCTCGGCTCGTGGAAGGGCTTCGGCAAGGGGCCGAAGCGGCCTACGAGGCTCTGATCGCCGAATATCAGCAGCCGGTCTATAACCTGGCGGTGCGGCTGTTGAGCGATTCTTCCGACGCCTCGGACGTGGTCCAGGAAGTGTTTCTGAAGGTCTTTCGCAAGATTGGAGCGTTTCGCGGCGACAGCAGTCTGAAGACCTGGATCTACCGGATTGCGGTGAACGAGGCCTACAACTACCAGCGATGGTTTGGGCGCCATCGGAAGCAGGAGGTCGGCCTGGAGGAAGAGGAAGAGGGGAGCCTGAACTATTCCGAGAAGCTGTCCGACCCTTCCCGCTCTCCCTTCGACTGCGCGGCCGAGCAGGAACGGCACAAGCTGGTGGAGGCCGCGCTGGCTCGCATGAATCCGAGCTATCGGACAGCGGTGGTGCTGCGGGATATAGAGGAGATGAGCTACGAGGAGATCGCCGAGATCCTCCAGGTGGCTCTCGGGACGGTGAAGTCCCGGATACTGCGTGGACGTGAGGCTTTACGTAGGGAGCTGGCGGGACGGTTAGAGCCGGAACCGGTCCTGCACTTGACGCCACAACCGGCTGAGTGAAGCTATGAACTGCGCTACTGTCCAGAATTCACTCTCCGCACACCTCGATGGCTGTCTGCCCAAAGAGGAACGGGAACGGGTTTCGTTGCATGTGGCCCGCTGTGGCGGGTGCCAGTCGCGCCTGGAGGAGTTGGCGCGGGTGCGCGCCGCCGTGCGGTCGCTGCCGGCCGAGGCCGTTCCGGCCAAGGTGACCACGGCGCTGCGCGTGATGGCGTCCAAGGAGCGCGCGCGGGTGGCGGCGCGGCAGGGGCAGTTCGGCCTTCTGACTGGACGGCTGAGGCTGTGGGCCGACAACCTGATGCGCCCCTTGGCGCTGCCCTTTGCGGGCGGCTTCGTTTCGGCCGTGGCCCTCTTCGCGATCCTGATTCCGAACTTCGCGTTCCACCCCATCGTGGGCAACGACGTGCCATTCGGGCTCTCGACCGAACCTGCGTTCAAGGGTCAGTTGCCGTTTGGTTTCGATAGCGACACCGCCGATTTCGTGGTTGAAGTGGTGGTGGATGGCCAGGGCCGCATGGCGGACTTCGCGGTTGTGCAGGGGCCGTCGCTGGCGAACAATCCCGGACTGAAGCGCCTGATTGAGCGCAAACTGCTGTTCACCGAGTTCACGCCGGCGACCCTGTTCGGGCGGCCGACCTCCGGCAAGATGTACATCTCGTTCCAGCGGCAGCAGGTCAACGTCAAGAGCTAGCGCCGGCCCAGTGGCTCGCCCCAAACTTGGACAACACTTCCTGACCCAGCGCGGCATTCTTGTGCGCCTGGCCGAAGCGGCCTGCCCGGAGCGGGAACCGCTGGTCATCGAGATCGGCCCGGGGCGCGGCGCGCTCACCAAATTCCTGCTGGCTCGCGCGGACCGCGTGGTGGCGATCGAGTTGGACCCGGCGCTCGCGGCCGGGCTGCGGCGGCGATTCCCGCAAGTCGAGGTGGTGGAAGCGGACGTTCTTGAAACCGGCCTGAGCCAGTGGGGACCGGCGGCGCTGGCGGGTAATCTGCCCTACTACATCACCTCGCCGATTCTGGAGCGGATCTTCGCGATGGGCGTGGCGCTGCGGCGTGCGGTGGTGCTGGTGCAGCTCGAAGTGGCGGAGCGGCTGGTGGCGAAGCCGGGCACGCGCGACTACGGGTTTTTGACCGTCGAGACGCAGTGCTTCACGCAGCCGGAAATTCTGTTCGGCGTGCCGGCTGCGGCGTTCTCCCCGCCTCCCAAGGTGGAGTCGGCGGCCGTCCGCCTGGAGCCGCGGCAGCCGGTCGAAGACGCGGCCGGTTTCCTCGAGTTCGCGGGCCGCTGCTTCCGCCACAAACGCAAGACGCTGCGCAACAATCTGCTGCCGTTTTACGGGAGGCAGGTAGAGGCGTGGCCGGAGGCGGGGCTGCGGGCGGAGCAGGTGGCGATAGAGGGGCTGGTGGAGTTGTACCGGCGGGTTGGGCGGGCACCGTGAGTCTGCAGCGCGACGTCAGAACTCACAGGTCGTCAGGTTGAAGGCCTGTATCCTTTGCAATGCGAGCGAGGGCCGCGGGCCCGATCTCCTCACCGTCGTGAAAGCTGAATGTGAAGTTCGGCCACCCCGGACGCTGAAGCCTGCGGTGGGAGCCAACCTGCTTCTTGAGGGTCCAGCCAATTCTCAGAAGGGCGGCGTACACGCGCTTGGCCCTCGTCGCACTCCACGCGGTCATGCGGCAAAGAGAAGCTTGAACGGCTCCGGAAGTTCCTCGCCGCTCTCGATCATGTCCGCCAGAACCTGCAGCGCAATCGCCTTGGCCTTGCGCACCGCCTCTTCCGAGGTGACGCCATAAGCCATCACGCCGGGCAGAGCGGGGACCGCTGCGAGCCAGCGCCCGTCGTCTTCCCTTTCGGTCTCGACCTGCAACGGATGGATCTCAGCCATTCGAGTGATTCCCATTGTAGCCGAGGCGGCGAGGTCCCGCGCTAGCGCCCCCCTAGCTGCACCCGCTAGTCCCGCCGCAATTCCCGCACTTATAGCAGCTCCCGTTGCGGGTCATGATCGAGCCGCACTCGGAGCACAGCGGCGCGTCGTCGGCCACCGGGGCGAAGGGCAGGTTCTGCTGCGGGTCGGGCTCGGTGGGGCGGAGCTTGGACGCCTCGCCCGCTTCCGAAACCGCGTATTCCGGGCCCAGGAAACGCGCGCCCAGCCAGCGGAAAATGTAATCCAGAATCGACTTGGCGTAGGGAACGTGCGCGTTGCCCGTCCACCCGCCCGGCTCGAAGCGCACGTGGCTGAACTTGTCCACCAGGAACTTCAGCGGCACGCCGTATTGCAGCGCGAAGCTGATGGCGGTGGCGAAGCCGTCCACCAGGCCCGAAATCGTCGAGCCTTCCTTGGCCATGGTGATGAACAGCTCGCCCGGCGTGCCGTCGTCGTACAGGCCGACGGTGATGTAGCCCTCGTGGCCGCCGATCGAAAACTTGTGCGTGATCGAGGCGCGCTCGTCGGGGAGCTTGCGCCGCACCGGGCGGTAGACCACCTTCTCGGGCGCCGCCGCCGCGGCCGCAGCCGCCGCCGGCTTGGTCCCGCCGCCCGAACTGAGAGGCTGCACGCGCTTGGAGCCGTCGCGATAAATCGCAACCGCCTTGAGGCCCAGCCGCCAGCTCTCGATGTAGGCGTCCATGATGTCCTGGGCCGTCGATTCCTCGGGCATGTTGATGGTCTTCGAGATGGCGCCGGAGATGAACGGCTGCACCGCCGCCATCATGCGGACGTGGCCCATGTGCTGGATGAAGCGGCTGCCGTTCTGCGGGCGCAGGCTGCAATCGAACACCGGCAGGTGCTCGTCCTTGATGGAGGGCGCGCCCTCGATGGTTCCGGTGGAGTCGATGTGGCTCACGATCTGCTCCACCTGCGCGGGCGCATAGCCCAGCCGGATGAGCGCTTGCGGAACCGTGTTGTTGACGATCTTGATGACGCCGCCGCCCACCAGCTTCTTGTGCTTCACCAGGGCCAGGTCGGGCTCGATGCCCGTGGTGTCGCAATCCATCATGAAGCCGATGGTTCCGGTGGGCGCGATGACGGTGACCTGGGCGTTGCGATAGCCGTTCCGCTTGCCGGCCTCGTAGGCCTCGTCCCACACCTTCTGCGCGACCTCCTGAAGCCCGGCAGCGTGACGCTGGCCGATGCGGCTCACCGAGCCGCGGTGCATGCGGATCACTTCCAGGAACGGCTCGTCGTTCTTGGCGTACAGGGCGAAGGTGCCCACGGCGCCGGCGATGCGGGCGCTGGTCAGGTAGGCCTGGCCGCACATGATGGCCGTCACGGCCGCGGCGTAGTCGCGCCCGGCGTCGCCGTCGTAGGGCAGGCCGAGCGACATCAGCAGCGCGCCCAGGTTGGCGAAGCCCAGCCCCAGCGGCCGGTAGTTGTGCGAGTTCTCGGCGATCTTCTCGGTGGGGTAGCTGGCGGCATCGACGAAGATTTCCTGCGCCAGGATGACGGTGTCCACCGCGTGACGGAACGCCTCGGCGTCGAAGTGGCCGTCCGGCCCCAGGAACTTCAGCAGGTTCAGCGAGGCCAGGTTGCAGGCCGAGTCGTCCAGGAACATGTATTCCGAGCAGGGGTTCGAGGCGTTGATGCGGCCCGAGTTCTTGCACGGGTTCCAGCGGTTGACGGTGGTGTCGAACTGCATGCCCGGGTCGCCGCACTGGTGCGTGGCCTCGGCGATCTCCTTCAGCAGGTCCCGCGCCTGGAAGCGCTGCTTGGGCTGGCCGGTCACGACCGACTTGGTCCACCACTCGCGGTTTTCGAGCGCCGCGTGCATGAACTCATCCGAGGCGCGCACGGAGTTGTTGGCGTTCTGGAAGAAGACCGAGCCGTAGGCTTCGCCGTCGATCGAGGAGTCGTAGCCCGCATCCACCAGCGTGTGGGCCTTCTTCTCTTCCTTGGCCTTGCACCAGATGAAATGGTGGACATCGGGGTGGTCGGTGTTGAGGATCACCATCTTGGCGGCGCGGCGGGTCTTGCCGCCGGACTTGATGACGCCGGCGAAGGCGTCGAAGCCCTTCATGAAGCTCAGCGGGCCGGAAGCGCGGCCACCGCCCGAGAGGCCCGCCTCTTCCTCGCGCAGAGGAGACAGATTGGTGCCCGTCCCGGAGCCCCACTTGAAGAGCATGCCCTCGGTCTTGGCCAGGTCGAGGATGGATTCGAGCGAATCGCGGACGGAGTTGATGAAGCAGGCCGAGCACTGCGGGCGCGATTCGCCGGCCATCAGCTTGCGGACCGCGCCGGTCGTTTCCTCGTAGCACCAGCCGTAGCCGCGCGCCTCGCTGACGCCCACGTTGAACCACACCGGCGAGTTGAAGCTGGCCTTCTGCGTGAGCACCAGGTGGGCCAGCTCGAGGCGGAAGTTCTCCGCGTCGGCGGCGGTTTTGAAGTAGCCGCCCTCCTGGCCCCATTTGACGGTGGTATCCACCACGCGATGAACGAGCTGCGCCACGCTGGTTTCGCGCTCGTCCGAGCCCAGCCGCCCGTGGAAGTACTTGCTGGCGACGATGTTGGTGGCGGTCTGCGACCAGTCGGCCGGCACCTCGACGTCGCGCTGCTCGAACATCACGGCGCCCTTGTCGTTGGCGATGCTGGCGGTGCGGATCTCCCAGCGGCACTCGTCGTAAGGGGTTCGGCCCGGCGGGAGCTTCAGGGTGAAATAGCGTGGAAACGAGATGCCCTCCCGTTTCGGTTTCTGGCTCCGCTCGGTTTCCGGCAGCTTGATGCTCAAATCGACGCCCAACTGTCCCATTTCGCTCAGCCTCCTCTATGGTCTATTGTCTCAGCCCCGCGGCGGTAACGGGCCCATAGCAGGCCCACGGTTTGTAATGTTGCCCCAATATATAGTGTCTCGTCAAGGAAAATATCTATTGGTAGTGCTTCTAGTTACAGTGTACCCCCAAGCGTCATTTCGGAGGATGCCGAGGCGAAGCTCCGATTTGCGGCTAGGGGCGAGGTTGAGGTGGGGACGCTCTGTGCGCGCTGGGAGACCGCGAGTGGGCTCGGGGCGCCTTGCCTCGTAAGAGCGTCGCCACTCCGGCCGCTTCGTCGATAATGTGTATTGCAGGTCAACTTCCGATGACGATGGAACTGGCGGAGTGGGTGGACCGGATCTTCGGACAAGCCAGTCCGTCCGACTACGAGGCGCTCGTCCGGCGCGCGGCAATCTGCGGGCCAGATGAGGCCACTCTGCGAAGGCTCATCGAGGTATTTGAGAACCCCGCGACGGCTTTGAAGCCCTACTCCGACGCGGTCCTGAATCAGGCGCTCTGGGACCTCAGTAGCGAGGCCTTCCCCGCTGTGCGCGATCTGGCCGTCGCTTGGGCTTTGCGCAACCGCTTCATCCGCTCCGTCGAGACCCTCTTTCGGGAGTTCTTTGCCGCTCGCTGTGCGCCCACGTTGGGCCACTTGAGCGAGGGGTGTACTGCGCTGAATTCGACTTGCTACATGTGGTGGGACTTCGATTGTTGGCAGGCAGCGCCTGGCCCGCTCACACGGGATCCTTGCGCTTCGGCCATGCTGGCATGCATGCGGTCAATCCTGGCGATCGACCACATTGCCTGCAAGGAAAGCGCTCTCCATGGATTGGGCCATTGGCATCCTGCGCAAGGCTCCGCCGTTGAGAGCATCATTGACGAATTCCTAAAGAACGAACGCGGCCTGCCAGAGCCCTTGCGTGAGTATGCGATCAATGCCCGCCGCGGCTATGTGCTGTGATACAGGCGGGCCCGGCGGAGCTGCGCCGGAGATGGGGCCGCCTGCTACCATGAGGGTCATGCGCACAAATTGGATCACGCTGGGCTGTTGCCTTCTCGCCATGCCGGTCTTGGCCTGGGCGCAGAGCAGAAAACCCGGTCTCTGGGAACTGACCACAACCCAGACCTGGCAGCAGTCTCCGTTCCCGGCGGGCATGGGCGGCGCCAACTCGCCTTTCGCCGGAGGCACGCACACCACGCCGGTTTGCCTCACGCAGGAGCAGATCGATAAGTACGGCGCCATCGTTCCGCACACACGCGGATGCCAGGTGACCAATATCGTCAAGAAAAGTGACGGCATGACCGCCGACATGGTATGCACCGGAGCGATGAGCGGCAAGGGAACCCTGGAGTCCCACTTGATCGACAGCGACCACGCCAAGGGGAAGGTTCACTTTGTCGGATCTATCCAGGCAGGACCGAACGCCATGCCGATGGAATGGACGATTCAGTCATCGTCGGTCTTCAAGGGCGCGGACTGCGGCGATGTGAAGCCCGTCCCCGTGCCGGAGAAGTAGGGCAGCCTCAGCCCTTCGGTTCGAGGATGAACGTGGGCGCCAGACCGGCGACCGTCGAGAAGCCGCCGTTGGCGGCCGAGAGCCAGCTCGAGCAGCCCTGCACCTTGCCCAGGTAGGCGTGCGGGTGAAGATCCACCTTCATCTGCCGGATCTCCAGCTCGCCGTAGAGCAGCAGCGGGAAGGGGGCGTAGGTGGCTTCCACCTTCTCCTGGACCACGTAAGGGATGCGCAGGGCGCGCTTGAGGGCGCGATCCCAGCCCGTGTCGTCAGTCTGCCAGCCCTTGATCGAGTGGTTCTCGCCGGAATCGTCGTTCGGCTTGAGAACCAGCCTCTCGCGGTTCTTGAGGATGAACTCGAGCAGGTCGATGGTTTGCTCCTGGTAAGTGGTCTTGCCCGCCGCGACCACGCGCGTCCAGGGAATGTACTGGCGGATGGCCTTCTTTTCGGCGGCCGGGAAGCTGGCCGTAATCGCCTCGTCGGTGAGCAGGTCGAAGATGGCCTTCTTGTGCGCCAGTTCGGAGCGGAAGCTGTTGACCAGGCAAACCGCGCCGTCCCGGTAAGCCCGGACCAGCGGATGCGAGAGATCGTAGCGCAGCAGGAACTCCTGCACTTTCAGCCGCCGCCAGATCACATCGATGGCGTAATCGGCGCGCCGCAACACGCCGCCGCGGTACTCGAGCTGATCCGGCGAGACGATCTCGGTCTGGTAGCCTTCGGTGCGGAAGAAGGAACGCAGGAGCGCATGCTCGCCTTCCTCGGTGGCCTGAAAGTTCTGGCGGAACTCGAGGATGGCGATGTTGGGCTGCTTCTTGCCGCCAAAATGCTTGTAGGCTTTGAGCAGCGCGGAGAGCAGGTATTTCTTCCCGCCCAGCTTCTGGAGCGAATAGCGCTTGCGGAACTCCTTCACGGGCGGGCAATCGTAGAAGAGGTCGGCTAGCGCTTCGGCATAGGCCACCCCGACCGGCACGTCGGCAATGTACTCGACAAAGTGCATGTTGCCATTGTTCAGATGCGTGTCGAGCAGCGAGGTGACGGCCAGGAACGGATAGCCCGGATCGATCGCGGCGAGCATCTTCTCGGCCGGCAACAGCCCGAGGCGCGACAGCAGGCCCGGATTCGCCAGCGCCATCTGTTTGACGCGGTCGATGGCGGAAAACAATGCCTCAGCCGCCCGCACCAGCGATTCGTGCTGGCGCCGGGAGATGAAGTTGGGGCGCAAGAAGGGACAAATCAGGCGTCCTCCTTGGGTCAGGCGCCCGGCCTGCATGCGCTCGGCCAGGGCTGCCGCCCAAGCCAGATCCTTGAAAGCATCGCTTTCGAGTAATTTCTGGTAGCGGCCAACGGCTTCGTCTAACTGATTCATGACAACTGAGTTTCTATTGTCAGTATCTCACAGCGGAGGGCAATAACGGTACTTTTCATCTGGAGATTTGTTTTATAAGTATTTGATTAATAAGGAGATATTTAGTTTGATGCCCCAGTTGCGGTGCAGCGGCCGGGGCGCTCGAAACGGGCGGCGAGCCGGAACTCGCCCGCGGCTCCGAAGGATCCACGGACCCCATCTTCTCAATCCTGATATTCTGCTAGGGACCTCGGAAGGAGCATTAATACCATGGCCATAGGGCAGGTGCAGGCACCGGCAGGCGAAGCGGCGAACTACGGACTGGGAGCGTGCCGCGGATTTCACAAGCGCGCTGCGGCGGGGCTGAGCGGGCGGTGGATGCTGGGGGTCGGGCTTCTGGCTGTGTACGTCTTTATCGTTGGGATGGCGGCGGGTGTCGGCCTCGCGAACCTTCTTAAGCATGAAGAGCACGAAACGGTCCTGGGACTTCCCTTGGGGGCGCTGGCGGCCGGCCTGGTGGTCTGGTGGCTCTGGCGTGTGAAGAAGCGGCGCGACGGAGACAGCGTGGCGCTCTGTGAAGAAGGGATGATCGTGACGGAGCGCGGGAAGATCGCGCCCATCCGTTGGGACGAAATCGCCGCCCTGAGCCAGAAGGTGCAGACGCTGTTCGTCAACGGCATCAAAACCGGAACGACGTTTCAGTACACGCTCTCCCTGAGAAATGGCGCGACCCGGAAGATTTATCCGCAGCTCGAGAGGATAGCCGAGCTCGGCGCGGCCATCGACAGCGAAGTCACGCGCCGGCTTCTGCCCTCCTACGTAGCGATGTTCGACGCCGGCCAACCGATCGTGCTGGGCGAGTTCACCCTCACGCGACAGGGTATCGCACGATACGGGCAGCTGCTGCCGTGGGAGCAGGTCGCCAACGTGTACCCCAACGCGGGCTTTCTGATCGTGACCAGCCGCGCCCGTTCGGCGGCGGAATTGGTCGCGAAGAAGACTCTCGAGGGCGTCCGAACCGCGATCACCTCGGTCGCGGGCACGCGCACGCCGATGTCCGCGCGCGGCGAGGTCGGTTGGGCGAAAGCGCCGGCCGCGAAGATTCCCAACCTGTCGATCCTCTTACGCCTGGCGAGCCAGTGCCAGGGCGTCCGGTTCGAGTAACCAGACGAAGGCGACGGCGCCGGCGTGCCGCCTCCGGGGCTCGGCTCCGCGTCAGGGCGCCGGACGCCGGAATGGCCGCGGTCTCCGCGCGCCGGTGTCGAAGCTCGGCCCCGCCTGAGGGGCGCCGGCCAGCGGCCCGAACGTCCGCTCCAGCCCCGCCCCCATGGCGCTAAAGTGATGATAGCTATGAAACGCCAAATCGTCGCTCTTGCCGCGGTTCTCGCCACGGCCCCGTTTTTCGTCGCACGCGCGGACGAGGGCTTGTGGTTGTTCAACAACTTCCCGAAGGACATGGTGGGGAGCAAATACCACTTCCAGGTGACGGACGCATTTCTCCATCACCTCCAGCTCGCGTCGGTGCGGTTCGACAATGGCGGCTCGGGATCGTTCGTCTCGCCGCACGGCTTACTGTTCACCAACCACCACGTAGGCCTCGATTGCATCCAGAAGCTCAGCACCTCGGAGCACGACTACACGGCCATTGGATTCTACGCGGCCACGGGGGCCGACGAGAGGCAATGCCCCGACCTGGAGGTCAACGTGCTGCTGCGGATCCGCGACGTGACCGCGGAGGTGAAGGGCGCCGCCAAGGATGCCGCGAACGCCGCCGAAGCGAACAAGCGGCGTAAGGCCGCGATGTCGCAAATCGAGAAGTCCTGCACCGCCGAGACCAGCCACCGCTGCGACGCGGTGACGCTCTACTCGGGCGGCGTGTACAACCTCTACGAGTACAAGAAGTACACAGACCTGCGCCTGGTGTTCGCGCCGGAGTTCGATATCGCGCAGTTCGGCGGCGACCCGGACAATTTCACCTACCCGCGCTACGACCTCGATTTCGCCTTCTTCCGCGCCTACGAGGACGGAAAGCCGGCCGAGGTGAAAGACTGGCTGCGCTGGAGCCACACCGGCGTCAAGGACAAGGAACTGACCTTCGTTTCGGGCAATCCGGGCGCGACCGGCCGCCTGGCAACCTACGCGGAGCTCGAGTTCTCGCGCGACGTGTCCTACCCGCTGATTTACGACCGGCTGGGCTCGCTGATTGCGGCCCTGGAGGCCTACCGCGCCCAGAGTGCGGAGAACAGCCGCGTGGGAAAGGAGAACCTGTTTTCCGTGCAGAACAGCTATAAGGCCTACACCGGTTTCCTGGCGGGCTTGCGCGACGCGGCACTAATGAAGGCGAAGCTGGATCAGGAGACGAAGCTGCGGGCGGCGATCGCGGCGGACCCCGAGAGGCAGAAGCAGTTCGGCGCGCTGTGGGACGACGTGGCCGCGGCCTTCGCTCAATACCGCGGGTTCTACGCGCAGCAATGGCTGCTGGAGCGCGGCCCGTCGCTCGGCTCGGACCTGTTCGGCATCGCGCGCGAGGTTCTGCGATATGCCGAGGAGACGCGCAAGCCCAATGCCGAGCGACTGCGCGAGTATGCCGAATCGAACCTCCCGGCCATCGAGCAGTCCATGTATTCGACCGAGCCACTCACCGACTCGATGGAGATCGCGGTACTTGCCAACTACTTCACGTTTCTGCGAACGCACCTGGGCGAGGACGACGCCACCGTGAAGGCGGTGCTGAACGGGCAGACGCCGGAGCAGGCGGCGAGCGGCTACGTAACCACCAGCAAGCTGAAGGACGTCGCCGAGCGCAAGCGCCTGGCCAAGGACCTGGACGCGGTCACGGCGTCCGACGACGGGATGATCCGGCTGGCGCGGGTGCTGGATGGGCCGGCGCGGAAGTACCGCAAGGAGTACGAGGACAAGGTCGAGGCGGTGCTGACGGAGAGTAAGGCGAAGCTGGCGCAGGCGCGGTTTGCCGCTTACGGCGCGAGCGAATATCCCGATGCGACCTTCACGATGCGGCTGACCTACGGCCCGGTCCTGGGTTATACAGATGCCGCGGGGCACCCGATACCGTACACCACAACGTTCGACGGCCTGTACAAGCACGCCACCGGGGTGGACCCCTTCAAGCTGCCGCAACGCTGGCTGGACGCCAAGGGCAAGCTGGACCTTTCGACGCCGTTCAACTTCGTGACCACCACGGACACGCACGGCGGCAACTCCGGCAGCCCGACCGTGGACGAGAAGAACGAGGTCATCGGCATCCTGTTCGACGGCAACATCGAAAGCCTGCCGAACCGCTTCGTCTTCACCGACGCGATCGCGCGCTCGGTGCACGTGGCGAGCCAGGGGATCGTGGAGGCGCTGCGCAAGGTGTACAAGGCGGACCGGGTGGTGCGGGAGTTGGGGATGGAGTAGCTCCGGCGAGCAGCCATCAGCCGTCAGCCCGGCCGGCGCGCCCTTCCATGATGTCGATCAGGGTGGCCGTGTCGTTGAGATCCACGCCTGGGAGGGTTCCTTCTGTCGCACCGGACACGGGGAGCACCACCTTGGGACGGCGCTGCCCGCTCTTCGGCTTGGCCGACGCCGCCTTCCGCGCCGTCTTGACGAGCTGGACCGTCGTCCTCTTCTTCATATGTCCAGGAATACCACGCTGCGTACGCATATGCCGCGCGGCGGATTGGCGATTGAGCGACGAGATCGTCGCCCAGCCTCGCCCGCCGTTGCTCCCAGAGATGGGCGAGAATCGAAGTCGGAAGGAGGCGTTCAGGAATGATCAGCAGACGGGAGTGGATGGCCGCGGCGGCGCTGCTGCCGGCGGCGCGGGCGGGGATGGCCGCGGGCGGGGCCAGGAACATCGTCGTATCGAGCGCGAACGGTTTGCGCGCCGCCAACCGGGCCATGGAGTTGCTGCGGGCCGGCGGCGACACCCTCGATGCCGCGGTCGCCGGCGTCAACATCGTCGAGGAGGATCCCCGGGACAACAGCGTCGGCTACGGCGGCCTGCCGAACGAGGACGGCGTGGTGGAGCTGGACGCCTGCGTGATGCACGGGCCCACCCGCCGCTGCGGCTCGGTGGCTGCGCTCGGCGGCATCAAGACGCCGTCGAAGGTGGCCCGGCTGGTGATGGAACGCAGCGACCACATCATGCTGGTGGGGCCGGGCGCGCTGCGCTTTGCCAAAGCCCACGGCTTCGCCGAAGAGGACCTGCTGACCGAAAGATCGCGCCTGGCCTGGCTGGTGTGGAAGGAATCGCTGCGCGATGCCGCCGGCCACAACAACTGGGGCCCGGGATTGGACGCGCCGCCCGCGAAGCCGTCTGCGCGTCTGAAGCGCCTCTATCCGGACGTCGATGAGGAGACGCTCGAGTGGGCCTGGAGCGTAGCCGTCACGCCGCCCACCGGCACCATCAACTGCCTGGCCCTGAAGGAAAGCGGCGAGATGTCGGGGGTCACGTCGACCAGCGGGCTGGCCTGGAAGATCGCCGGGCGCGTGGGGGATTCGCCCATACTGGGCGCGGGCTTGTGGGTCGATCAGGACGTGGGCGCGGCCGGCTCGACGGGGCGCGGCGAGGAGAATATCCGCGTCGCCGGCGCGCACACCATCGTCGAGAACATGCGGCGCGGCATGACGGCCCGCGAGGCTTGTCTCGACGCGCTGCGCCGCGTGGCGCGCAACTTCGATAACGATCGCAGCCGCCTGGCGCAATTCGACCTGAACTTCTACGCTTTGCGAAAAGACGGCGACTACGCCGGCGCCTCCTTGTGGAACGCGGTGGCGCAGCGCGGGACGCTCGTCAGCCGGAAATTCGCGGTGAACGACGGCGCGGGCGGCCGCCTCGAAGAGTGCGCCTACCTGTTCGAGCGCAAGATGTCCTGAAGCGCCGGGCCCAGCGCGGGATGGCGGAACTCGAAACCGGCATCGAGCGCGGCGCGGGGAATCACCCGCTGGCTCGCGAGCAACACGGACGCCATCTCGCCGAACAGCGCTTGGAGCGCGAAGGCGGGCACGGGCACGAACGCCGGCCGGCGCAGTGCGCGGCCAAGCGCGGAGGTGAACTGGCGGTTTGTCACCGGCTCCGGCGCCACCGCGTTGAGCGGCCCGGAGACGCCCGCCTCGGCCAGCGCGAACTCGACCAGGTCCAGGAGATCGTCGAGGTGGATCCAGGGCATCCACTGGCGGCCCGAGCCGAGCCGCCCTCCGATGCCCAGCCGGAAGGCGGGCAGCATGCGCTGGAGCGCTCCGCCGCCGCGGCCGAGCACCATCCCGGTCCGGAGGTTGACCACGCGCATCCCGAGCGCTCCGGCCTCGCCGGCCGCGCGCTCCCAGTCCACGCACAGATCCGCCAGGAAGCCCGAGCCAGGCGGCGACGCTTCGGTGAGAACCTCATCGCCGCGCGATCCATAGAAGCCCACGGCGGAGGAGCAGATGAAGACGCGGGGTGCCGAGGGTAGGCCGGCAACCAGACGCCGTGTACCTTCGACGCGGCTCTCGCGAATGCGCCGCTTCGCCTCCGGAGTCCAGCGCTGCGCGATGGGCTCGCCCGCCAGGTAAATGACCGCGTCACAAGCTAGCAGTGGCTGGGCCGAGCGCAGGCTGAAGGGGTGCACCTGGTGGCCCGCGGCGGCGAGGCGCCCGGCCAGCGCCCGCCCGATGAATCCGGTCGCTCCGGTGAGTGTGACGAGCACAAAGGCCTACACCCGCAGCTCGTAGCCCCGTTCGCGCATGCCGTCGATGATGCGCGAGCGGATCGCGCCGGCTTCTTCGAGCGACAACGTGCGATCCGGCGCGGCCACCGTCAGGCGGAACGAGACGCTCTGCATGCCTTCGGGAATGGGCGGGCCGGAATAGCGGCGCAGAAACTCGATGGACTCGAGCGGCTCGCCGGCCAGCGCGGCGATGAGCTTCTGAAGATCCCCCACCAGCTCGCGCGCACCCGCAACCACCGAAAGATCGAACGCGCTGGACGGATAGCGGCGTATGGGCCGGTAACGCTTCTCGTCGGGCTGAAGCTCCAGCACGATGTCGAGGTCGATATCCAGGATGGCCCCGCGGCCCGCCAGAAGCGACGGGTGCAACGCGAACAGACGGCCCACCGCGCGGTCCCGCCACAAGACCTCGGCGCTGCGCGCGGGATGTTCGAAAGGCCGCGCTTGGGCGGGGCGCACCTCGGCCCCCGGCATCAGGCACTCCGCCACGCGCTTCAACTCGAACAGGTTCGCTTCGCCTTCCTCCCGCGAAAACATGGACGCGGCCAGGTGCGGAATCTCCTTCGGCAACCCGTCGGTGCCGCGCGTCTCGGGGTGGACTTCGCGGCCGATCTCGAACAACCGGAAAGAATCCAGGTGCCGGCTGTTCTCGCGCAGGTTCTTGAAAATGCCCGGGACGAGGCTGCGCCGCATCAGGCTCTGGTCGGCGGCGATGGGGTTCTTCACGGCGAGGTGGTCCGCCGGATCGAAGCTCAGCTCGCGCGCCTGCTCCTCGCTGAGGAACGAGTAGTTGTGGACCTCGGTGAAGCCCTGCGCCGCGACCATCGCACGCAGGCGGCGCTCGAAGAGGCGCTCGGGGTCGGACGGCGGCACGGTGACCGGCATCAGCGGCGGCTGCGGCGCGATCGAGTCGTAGCCGATCATGCGGCCCACTTCCTCGACCAGGTCGTCCTTGATCGAAACGTCCTTGGTGGCGCGCCAGGTCGGCACGGTGACCGAGAAGACCTGCGGCTCGACCTGGGAGACGCCGAACGAGAGGCGCTCGAGGATGTCGCGCACCTCGCCGGGCTCGATGGCGCGGCCCAGCTTGCACGTGAGCCAGTCCAGTGGAAGGCGGATGGGAGCGGGAGGCGCGGCCTTCTTCCAGAGGTCGGCCAGGCCGCCGAGCAGCCGTATCCCCGGCGACACTTCGTGGAACAGCTCGACGATGCGCGCCAGGGCGCGCGCCGTGTTCTCGGGATCCTGCGCCTTCTCGAATCGCATCGAGGCCTCCGTGCGCAGCCTCAGCTTCGCCGAGGTCTTGCGAACGCTCGACGCCTGGAAACAGGCGCTCTCGAGCACAATGCGGCGGGTGCGCTCGTTGATAGCGCTGTCGAGACCGCCCATGATGCCGGCAAGCGCGATGGGCCCGCTGGCATCCGCGATCACCAGGTTGGTCTCGTCGAGCTGGTACGATTCCTCGTTGAGCGCCACTACCTTCTCGCCGGCGCGCGCGGGCCGGATGAAGATGTTGTCCCCGTGGAGCAGGTCCCGATCGAAAGCGTGCAAGGGCTGCGCCAGCTCGCTCATGATGAAGTTGGTCACGTCGACGACGTTGTTGATGGGGTTGAGGCCGATCGCCTCCATGCGGCACTGGAGCCAGAGCGGCGAGGGACCCACCGCGACGTTTTCGAACACTAGCGCGCTGTATCGGGGACAGAGGGCGAAGTCCTCGATCGCGATGTTGATCGCGGCGTCGCCGGCGGGAATGAGATCGGGCTTCACGGGGTCCCTGAGCGGCCGGCGGAGGATGGCCGCGACTTCGCGAGCCAGGCCGAAGTGGCCCCACAGATCGGGCCGATGCGTGATGGACTTGTTATCGATCTCGATGATGGCGTCGGGCTTGCAGCCGGGAAGGGGGGCGCCGGGCTCGGCCTCGATTTCGAGGATGCCGGCGGCGTCGCGATTGACGCCCAGCTCGGCGCCGCTGGCCAGCATGCCGTCGCTCTCGACGTCTTCGATGACGGCCTTCTCGATCATGCGGCCGTTGAGGTCCGTGCCCGCTGGAACGTACGCCGTCACAAGGCCGGCGCGGCAGTTGGGCGCGCCGCAAACGACGGTCTTAGCGCCATAGCGGCCCGTTTCGACTTGCGCCGTCACGTTGTGCGAGCTTCCAGGGATGGGCGTGACGCTGACGACGCGCGCGGCGCACACTCGGTCGAGATACGGTGCGTGGGCGTGGACGCCCTCGCACTCGGCCGTCCTCATGGTGATGAGCTGTCCCAGCTTCGCGGGCGCGGCGTCGATGCCGTCGACCAGCTCGGCCAGCCAGTTGTAGGAGAAATTCATGCGGGGGTTACCTGTGCTTTGCGGCGGAGGGTCTCGAAGAGGCGTGCGGCGTAGGGCGAAGATGCCGCCACTTTGCCGTGGTCGAGCGTCGCCAGCAGGGCGAAGGAGTGCCTTCCTTTGTGGTATTGGCCCTTGGTCGCACAGGCGCGCGTGGCGCCCTCCAGCGCAGTCTCCACGCCGTCTTTCGGGATCTTTTCTACGTCGGCGCGATTCGGCAGCGCGTTGCGGCGAAAGCCCCGCCCGAAGAAGCGTTCAACGGCGTCGGGATCGGCCAAGAACCAAGCCTCCATGCATTGAACCATGAGGTGCGCGTTCTCGTCGGGGGTCCCCGCTGGCTTCTCCCACTGATCGGCCTGGCGCGCGCCGAGGAAGGCCCAGGGCGATGTGCCGTCCGCGACGGGGTCCTCGCTATCGACGAGGAGGCACATAAACTCGTCGGGCGCAGCGCTTCGCGCGGCGATGCGAAACTTATTGAAGGTCTCGGTGCGCGATCCGCAGGCGACGATTCGCGGCATGCATCCAGCCAGTCCGGCCTTCTCGATCAGTGTCCTGAAGCCCTTTCGGCACGCGGTGCGCAGCGCGTCGTTATCATCCCCGCCGCCCTCAACGTACAGCTTGATCCTCACCAGCGGTTGCCCCCCAGTTCGCCCGTGCGCCACAGGTGGCCCAGCGAATACTTGTCCAGCCACTCCTTGAGCGCGCCCTTGTCGAGCCGCCGCATCGTGGTAGAGCCTGCCTCCTTCTCGCACACGACGACGGCCTCGGGTGTGTCCGTCAGAGCGTCGACCAGAGCCTCGGAGTGCGTCGTGACGATCAATTGAGTGCGCTGCGAGGCCTCTACCAGGAGCTCGGCGATAGTTGGGAGAATGTCGGGGTGCAAGCCGATCTCTGGTTCCTCGATGCAGATCAACGGCGGAGGAGATGGGTGGCACAGAATTGTCAACAGGCAGAGATAACGCAGCGTGCCGTCGGAGAGCCGGGCAGCGGGGATCCGGTCGGCCAGAGTACGTTCATCCAGGAAGAGCTGAATGGAGCCACCGGAGGCAATGGTGTGGAGAGAGGCGATCGGCTCGTGGAACTCGCGCAGACGATCGACGAGAACGTTCTGCATCCCGAGGAGTTCCAGATTGTCCAGGACCAGGCACAGATTGCTGGCGTCTTCAAGCAGGAAGTCCGGAGGAAGGTCTGTCCTCTGTGGCTGCCGAAGAACCGACTGCTCTCCGGTATACCACCCACGGTACAGCCGAATCGCATCGTACTCCTTGCCGAGATAGGTGATCTCCGGATAGACACCAGCAGCCCTGAGCTGCGAAAGGACAGACTGATCGGGGCCAACTTGCGAGCGCCGTATTTCGCGGCTCTCGGTTTCGCTGATGGCAACTCTGGCGAACGCCTGCCCCCGCTCATTCCGGTAGTGGGGCTGCCCCGGGTCCGCGCCTTCATCCTCGATCATTTCGTCCACCAACTCGAAGCGGACTGCGGCCCTCGTGAAACTTAGGCGATGGCGCAGCGGCATCGGGCCCGTGGGATAGCCGACGGTGACGTCAATGACGGCATGTGGCGCACCCACGCTGGCTGGCGCTCCCCGGCTCCCTTTCCAGAGCCATTCTGAGATTCCTCCACCTGCCCGGATCGGCGCCTGAACGTCCGTTGGGCAAGCTCGCAGCAGATCGACCGCTTCGATCAAATTGGACTTCCCCGACCCGTTCGGCCCGATCAGCACGTTCAAGCCCAGCAGTTCGGTTTCCTCCGTCTTCGGTCCGAAGGAGAGCAAATTCGTCAGGCGGATTGTTCGGATGAGCCGCTTATCGCCGAGCACGGAGTGCCTCCTCAGAATTGTCGCAAGAACCGCAGATCGCCGCCCTGCATGTGGCGGACGTCGTCGATGCCGTAGCGCATCATAGCCAGGCGCGTCAGGCCCAGGCCGAAGGCGAAGCCGTTCCACTCCTCCGGGTCGATGCCGCTCCGGCGCAGCACGTTGGGATGCACCAGGCCGCAGCCAAGCTGTTCGACCCAGCCGCCGCCCTTGCACACGGGGCAGCCCGTGCCGCCGCAGATCAGGCACTGGACCTCGAGCTCGAAACCGGGCTCGACGAAGGGGAAAAAGCCGGGCCGCAGCCGCACGCTGACCTCGCGCCGGAAGATGTGGCTCAGCATCGTCTTCATGAAGTAGACCAGGTGCGCCACCGAAACCTCGTGGTCGATCACCATACCTTCCACCTGGTCGAAGGTGTGCTCGTGCGAGGCGTCCACTTCCTCGTTGCGGAACACACGGCCTGGGGCGATCATGCGCAGAGGAGGCCCCAGGCGCTCCATGCCGCGCACCTGCACCGGTGAAGTGTGGGTGCGGAGCAGGTTGCCGTCCTGGAGCCAAAAGGTGTCCTGCATGTCGCGCGCCGGATGGTCCGCCGGGATGTTCAGCGCGTCGAAGTTGCGATACTCGGTCTCGACCTCCGGCCCGCCGAGTACCACGAAGCCCATCGAAGTGAACAGGTCCTCGATCTCCATCCGGACCTGCGTGACCGGGTGCAGGCTGCCGGGGCGGGGGCCGGGCGAGGGAAGCGTCAGATCGATCCACTCGGCGTCGAGCCGGACGGCGAGCGCGTCCTTCTCGAAGCGCGCCCTGCGGGCTTCGAAGGCGGCTTCGATCGACTCCTTGGCGGCGTTCAGCCGCTTGCCGGCGGCCTTGCGCTCCTCGGGCGGGAGCTGGCCAAACTGCTTCGAGATCTGCGCCAGCGCGCCCTTGCGGCCGAGCACTTCGACGCGCACGGCTTCGAGCTCTTCGGTGGTGGCAGCGTTGGCGATGCGCTCCCGCGCGCGCGCCTCCAGTTCGGTCAGCACGGATTCGAGCGGTGCGTTAGGTTCCGGCATGGGCTGGGAACCTCTTAGTCTATCGCAGGTTGGACGGGAGCCTACTGCCCCAGGCGCGCGTACGCAACGGCGTAGTTCAGCACCAGCGACGGGAAGATTCCCAGGATCAGGGTGAGCGCGGCCGAGATCCACAGTGCGGCCCGCGTGCCGGCGGCGAGCGGCGGCAGGTCCTTCATCGCGTCGCCCGGCTCCTTCATGTACATCACCACCAGCAGCCGCAGGTAGTAGTAAGCGGCCACGGCGCTCGTGAGCAGGCCGATCACCGTGAGCCACACCAGGTTGGCATCGAGGGCCGCCTTGAAGATGTAGAACTTCCCGAAGAAGCCGGCCGTCAGCGGCACGCCGATGAGCGAGAGCAGGAAGATCGAGAACAGCGCCGCCGTTCCCGGCTGGCGCCATCCGAGCCCCGCGAAATCGTCGATCTCGACGAACCGCTCGCCGGCGCGCGAGAAATGCGCCACCACGGCGAACGCCCCGGCGTTCATGAAAACGTAGGCGGCGAGGTAGAACATCGCCGCCGCCGTGCCGGTCACCGAATGCGCGGAGATGGCCACCATCACATACCCGGCGTGGGCGATCGAGCTGTAGCCGAGCATGCGTTTGACGTTGCTCTGCACCAGCGCCGCGAAGTTCCCCACCACCATGGTCGCGAGCGCGGAAGCCCACACGATCCCCGTCCAGCGCGCGCCCGGCGTGTTGAAGGCGGTCATGTACACGCGGATGAAGACCGCGAAGGCGGCGGCTTTGGGCCCGGCAGCCAGGAACGCGGAGACCGGCGCCGGCGCGCCCTGATAGACGTCCGGCGCCCAGATCTGGAAGGGCGCGGCCGACACTTTGAACGCGAGGCCGACGAACATCAGCGCCGCCGCGGCGCCCACCAGCATCCCGCTCGGCGCGCTGCCCGGACGGGCGAGCACATTGCGGATTCCCACCAGGCTGGTGGTTCCCGTGGCGCCATAGATGAGCGCGACGCCGTACAACAGAAACGCGGTGGCGAAGCTGCCCAACAGGAAGTACTTGGCCGCGGCTTCGTTGCCGAGCTTGGCGCGCCGCAGGTAACCCGCCAGCACGTAGCTGGCGATGGAGGAGATCTCGAGGCCGATAAACACAACGATCAACTCGCCCGCGGCCGCCATGATGCACTGCCCGGCGACCGAGTACAGCACCAGGGCGTAGTATTCCCCCGACTCCGCCTCTTCGCGGCGCAGGTAGCTCCCCGACATCAGCACGATCACGATGGCCGCCGCGATCACCAGCACGCGAAAGAACACCGCGAAGCCGTCGAGGGTGACCATTCCGCTGAACGCCGTCCCCGGCGCCAGTTCGCCCAGCGCCGCCGGGATTAGCGCCGCCACCAGGCCGGCGAGCGCGATCCAGCCGAGCGCGCGCTTGGACTGCTTCGAGGTCAGCGGCTCCAGCACCATGATCAGCGTGGCCACCGCCACCAGCAGCATCTCGGGCAGCACCCGGAAGTACTCGGCCGCGTTGGGGACGAAGTTAGCGGGCACGCGCCACCTCCTCGGTGCCGGGCTCGTGGCGCAGGCTCTCAGCCTGCCGCGTCGAGACTCGTCTCGACGCAAGACCGTGCCTCGACATGAGTGTCGAGGCGGCAGGCAGGAGTGCCTGCGCCACGGAGGAGGTTCGCGGCTCCCTCCCGCGCACTTCGAAACTCACGCCGATCTTGGTGCTCTCCAGAATCGCGGCCCCGCTCTTGGTAATCGGCGGCAGGAAGGACTGGGTCGCCGTGCCCATCCAGATCATCAGCACGACCAGCGGCAGCGCCACGGCCCACTCGCGCCCGCTCAGGTCGCGCATGTGCGCGGCCAGTTCCGGCCGCGCCTCGCCGAAGAACACGCGCTGGTACAGCCACAGCATGTAGCATGCCGCGAGAATAACGCCGATGGCGGCGAACACGGCCCAGCGGAAGCTCGCCTGCGCCACGCCCTGTAGCACCAAATACTCACCCACGAAGTTGTTCAGCAGGGGCAGTCCCATGCTCGCAAGCGCGGTGATCAGGAAGACGCCCGAGAGGTTCGGCGCGGGCGTTGCCACGCCGCCGTAGTCGGATATCTCGAGCGAGTGGCGCCGCTCGTAAAGGTAGCCCACCAGCACGAACAGCGCGCCGGTCGAGACGCCGTGGTTCAGCATCTGGTAGACGGCGCCGTTCATTCCCAGTTCGGTGAACGTGAAGATCCCCAGCACCACGAAGCCCAGATGGCTCACCGACGTGTAGGCCACCAGCTTCTTCATGTTGGGCTGCACCATCGCCACCGCCGCTCCGTAGAGGATGCCGATGATGGCGAGGATGGCGATCGATGGCGCCAGGTCGCGCGACGCCGCCGGGAACAGCGGCAGGCAGAACCGCACCAGGCCATAGCACCCCATCTTCAGCATTACGGAGGCCAGCATCACCGAGCCCGCCGTCGGCGCCTCGACGTGCGCGTCCGGCAGCCAGGTGTGGAACGGAAACAGCGGCACCTTGATGGCGAACGCGATGAAGAAGCCGAGGAACAGCACCAGTTCCTCCACGCGGTTAAAGACCAGACGGCCGCTCGCGAGCATTTGCAGCAGAGCGCTGTAGTCGAGCGTGCCGGCGCGATTGTAAAGATAGATCAGTGCCGCGAGCATCAGCACCGAGCCGGCCATGGTGTAGAGGAAGAACTTCACCGCCGCGTAGATACGCCGGTCGTGGCCCCAGACGCCGATCAGGAAGTACATCGGAACGAGCGAGACTTCCCAGAACACGTAGAACAGGAACAGGTCGAGCGAGACGAACACGCCCACCAGTCCGAACTCCATGAGCAGAAACAGCGCGAAGAATTCCTTGACGCGCCGGTCGATGGAGCGCCAGGAGATCAGCACGCCGATGGGCGTCAGCAACGTGGTCAGCAGCACCAGCCACAGGCTCACGCCGTCGATTCCCGTGTGGAAACGAATCGCGGGCTGCCCGATCCAGGGCAGGCTCGCGACGAACTGGAAGCCCGCCTCCGTCCGGTTGAAGCCCGCCAGTAGCGCGAGCGACGCGATGAAGGCGACCAGCGCCACCATCAGCGCCGTGCGCCGGATCGCCTCCTCGCGTTCGCGCGGCACGAAGAGGATCAGGAAGAAGCCCGCCAGCGGGATGAACAGCACGGCGTCGAGGAGGTTCATCGCGCGCCTCCCAGAACGCCGAGCGCGATCAGCAGCGAGACCGCGCCCAGGAGCACCCAGGCGGCGTAGCTTCGTATGTAGCCCGATTGCGCCAGCCGCAGCAGGCTGCCGATTCCGAGCGCCCGCCGTCCGACTCCGTTCACCGCGCCGTCGATGACCTCGACGTCGATGCCACGCCACAGCACCTCGCGCGAGGTCCCGACCAGCGGGCGCACCACGGTCGCATCGTAGATTTCGTCGACCTTGTACTTGTTCAGGGCGGCTACGTACAGCCACCGGAAGCGGCGAGCGAAGACGTCTGCGAGGCCGGGCCGCCACCAGTAGAGCACCCACGCTGCCAGTACGCCGCCGCACGCCGCGGCGATCGAAACCGCGAGCAGCATGGGATTCTCTGCCGGGGCAAGCTCCGGGAACATCGGCGCCAGCCACTTGGATACCTGGAACGCGCCGCCCGCGAGCGACAGCACCGCCAGCACGACCAGCGGCAGAGTCATCACCGGCGGGGATTCGTGCGCGTGCGCCTCGCCGCGATACGTTCCGAAGAACACCAGGAAGATCGCGCGGAACACGTAGAACGAGGTCATTGCCGCGGTCAGGACGCCGATCCAGAACAGCACAGGCGAGCGCTGCCATGCGCTGAGCAGAATCTCGTCCTTGCTATAGAAGCCCGACGTGAAGGGCAGCGCGGAGATGGCCGCAGCCGCCGCGAGCATCGTCCAGAACGTCACCGGTGTCTTGGTGCGCAGGCCGCCCATACGCCGCATGTCCTGCTCGCCCGAAAGCGCGTGGATCACGCTGCCCGCGCCCAGGAACAGCAGCGCCTTGAAGAACGCGTGCGTCACCAGATGGAAAATGCCGGCGCCGAACGCGCCCGTGCCCACGCCCAGGAACATGTAGCCCAACTGCGACACGGTCGAATAGGCGAAGACGCGCTTGATGTCGGTCTGCACCATGCCGATCGTGGCGGCGAAAAACGCCGTGGCCAGGCCGATTCCGGCGACCCAATCCATCGCGATGGGCGCTTTCAGATACAGCGGCGCCGAGCGCGCGATCATGTAGACGCCCGCGGTCACCATGGTGGCAGCGTGGATCAGGGCCGAAACCGGGGTGGGGCCTTCCATCGCGTCCGGCAGCCAGACGTAAAGCGGCAACTGAGCCGATTTCCCCGCCGCGCCTACCAGCAGCAGCAGGCCGATGATGGTCAGCGTCCCCAGGCCCGTGTCCGTCCGCCAGCCCGCTAGGCCGCTGAACACCGTGGCGAAATCGAGCGACTTGAAATTGAGGAAGATCAGAAAAATGGCCAGCGAGAACCCGAAATCGCCGATGCGGTTCACGATGAACGCCTTGTTGGCCGCGTTGGTCACGCTCTTCTTCAGGAACCAGAACCCGATCAGCAGGTAGCTGCAAAGGCCCACGCCTTCCCACCCCACGAATAGCAGCAGGAAGTTCGCCGCCAGCACCAGCGTCAGCATGAAAAACATGAACAGGTTCAGGTAGGCGAAGAAGCGGTAATAACCGCCCTCGTGCGCCATGTAGCCGATCGAGTAGATGTGAATGAGCAGGCCGACCCCGGTCACCACCAGCAGCATCACCGCCGTGAGCCGGTCCGCGGTCAGGTCGAAGCCGATGCGGAGATCGCCCACGCGGATCCAGTCGAAATAGCGCTCGACATGCGGCGCCGCGAACGGTTGGAGCGCGATCACCGTCTTCAGCACCCAAACGAAGGTCAGCGCGACCGTGCCCACGGCCACGGTGTGGATGACTGCTTTGGGCAGCCGCCGGCCGGCGAGCCCGTTGATCAGGAACCCTAGAAGCGGCAGAGCGGGAATCAGCCAGAGGTGCTGCATCTCAGTCCTTCATGGTCCTAAGATCGTCCACTTGCAGCGTGGCGCGGTTCTTGAAAACGATCAGAATGATGGCCAGCCCCACGGCCGCCTCCGCCGCCGCCACCACCATCACGAAGAACGTGAACAACTGGCCGTCCACTTGTCTCAGGCGATACGAGAAGGCGACGAAGCTCAGGTTGACCGCGTTCAGCATCAGCTCGATCGACATGAACATCGTGAGGATGTTCCGGCGGAACAGAAACCCGGCCACGCCCAGCGTGAAGAGAACCGCGCTCAGCGCCAGGTACCAGGAAAGCGGCACGACGTGCGGCATCAGTCCAGCTCCTTGTAGGCCAGCGCGACGGCGCCCACGATGGCGATCAGCACCAGGATGGAAGTGATCTCGAACGGCCAGAGGTAGGTCGTGAAGAGGGCGCGGCCGACGTTCTCCACCGTGCCGCCGGTGTAGGTTCCGAACTTCACGACCGCGTCGCGCGGGACCACCGCCAGGATTACGAAGGTCAGCGAGCCGAGCAGGAGGATCAGCAGCGGCGGGCCAATGAGGCGCGCCAGGAAGGAGCCGCGCGTCCTCCGCTCCCGGCCGGCGTTGAGCAGCATGATGACAAAGATGAACAGCACCATGATGGCGCCGGCGTAGACGATCACCTGCGCCGCCGCGATGAACTGCGCCCCCAGCAGCAGGTACAGCATCGCCAGCGACGCCATCACGCCGATCAGAGACAACGCGCTCGTGATAGGGTGGGTCTGCACGACCACGGAAATGCCGCAGACCACCGCTACGCCCGCGAAGATCAGAAACAGGATAGGGTCCATAGGGGATAAGGCTCAAACAAGGCCAAGACATTGTTGGCCGCGGATGAACGCAGATGGACGCAGATGGAAAACAAATGGGTCATCCGCGTTGATCCGCGTTCATCGGCGGCCCAGATTGTGTTCCTGGACTGACGCGCTTTTGCCGCCCGCCGACCCTGCGTCGCCAGGAGTGGCGACGCGGCACGCACGAGTGCGTGCGTCACGCCCAAGATCAGAAATCGGATAGGGTCCATAGCTCAGCCCACCAGGGCTACCAGCAGCCCGGTAATCATCAGGTTCGCCACCGCGACCGGAAACATGAAGCTCCAGCCGAACCGCATCAACTGGTCGTAGCGAAACCGCGGCAGCGTACCCCGCACCCAGATGAACAAGAGCAGCAGCAGGCCGGTCTTCGCCAGAAACCAGAACAGCGGCGCCAGGAGCGCCTGGACGATCGAAATGAGGAACAGCACGCCGGCCGCCAGGAACAGCGCTCCGATCACCTGCAAACTGATCCGGTCACGTTTGCGTGCCTGCGAGCCGCTGTAAATGGCGATGGCGCCAGCCAGGAAGAACACCGCCGCCGGCGCGTAATTCGAGCCCAGCGACGCGGGCCACAGCGGCAGCCAGCCGCCCAGATACAGCGCCGTGGCCATGCACGTCACCGTCACCATGTTGGCGTACTCCGCCATGAAGAACCCGGCGAACTTCATCGAGCTGTATTCGGTGTGGAAGCCGGCCACCAGCTCGCTTTCCGCCTCCGGCAGATCGAACGGAACGCGGTTGGTCTCCGCGAACACCGCAATCAGGAAAATGAGGAAGCCGAAGACTTGCGGGAACGGCATGCGGAACAGGTTCCAGGCCGGGAAGAACCCACCGTAATAGCCGCTCTGCGTCTCGACGATCTTGCGCAAGCTAAGCGAATTCGACAGCAGCAGCGCCGCGGCTACCGCCATCCCCAGCGGCAATTCGTAGCTGATCATCTGCGCCGAGCTGCGCAGCGCGCCGAGCAGCGGGTACTTGCTGTTCGACGACCAGCCCGCCAGCACGATTCCGTAGACCGTGAGCGACGAGATGGCCAGCACGAAGATGACGCCGATGTTCAGGTCCGCGAGCTGAAGCCACGTATCGACGCCGCCCACGTGGATTTCAGGACCGAACGGAATCACGGCGATCGAGATCAGCGAGAGCGAGATGGCCAGAAACGGGGCCAGGATGAAATAGAAGCGGTTGACGCCGGGCGGCAGCAGGTCTTCCTTGGTCAGCAGCTTCAGCGTGTCGGCGATCGGTTGCAGCAAGCCGTGCGGACCCACGTTATACGGGCCCAGGCGGACTTGGATGTGGGCGATCACTTTGCGCTCGACCCACTGGAGGTAGAGCAACGTGATCATCAGCACGCCCACCACCACCGCCGCTTTGATCACCGCCAGAAGGTAGAAGTTCATGGTGTCAGACCAAGGACCGCTTGCTTACACGCGCGGTTCGGTGCTGTTGTTGTATAACTCCCCCGGTCCTTCCTTCACCGCGTTCAGCATCTTCGAATAGCGTCCCATCGTTCCCGACGTGAAAAGCGTGTCGCCCGCCGAATGGATCAGTGCGGGACGCACTTCGGCAAAGCCCGGCGCCGCGGCCTCCGGCAACTCCAGCCTCATCGCGCGCGCCACCAGCCTGAAGATCTCCAGGTCCGGCTTGGCGCCCATCTTCTCGATCGCCTTCTTGAGCCGCTGCACCTCGCCGCACACGTTCGTCACCGTGCCCGATTTTTCGTATTGCGAAGCCGCCGGCAGGATCACGTCGGCGCGCCGGGCCGTCTCGGTGAGGAACAACTCGTTCACCACCACGAACGCGCCCGCCGCGGCCAGCGTCCGCTCGCCCTTGAGCGGGTTCGCGCCCACAATCCACAGCGCGTCCAGGTCCTCGGCCGCAAGCATCTCATCCAGGTTCAGGCCGCCGGGGCCCGGCAGCAGGCCCCCATCCTGCGCGCCGCGCGAATTCGAGTAGTCCACCAGGCAGACATACTTCACCGGGATGCCGAGCGAATCGCCGAAAGCCACCAACTCCCCGACGCCCGCGCCCCGCACCGCGTCGCCGAACAGGATCGTCAGCTCGGGCTCGGCCGCCAGCTCGGCGCGAATCTGCTCCAGACCGCTCAGCTCCTCGCCCGGAGCGGTGGTGACCACGCGCTTCGCATTGACGTCCTCGCGCGTCGGTCCGCGCTCAACCAAGTACAGAGGTGCACGATGATGCCGCCAGTTCGCACGCACCTGGTAGGCCAGGAACGGGTGCTGCTGCGAGAGATCCGCGCCCACGATCAGCACGGCTTTGCTGTTGTAAAGATCGGCAGTCGTGGCCAGCGCATCCCGCCGCCCATCGAGCGCACGCAGGAGCGAAACCACGTCGCCGGTGCGGTGGTGGTCGATGTTGTTCGTCCCCAGTCCCGCCCGCGCCAGCCGCTGCAGGTACTCGTTCTCCTCGTTGGTGGTGTGGTTCGAGCCGATGACGCCGAACATCCCGCCCCGCGCCTTCACCTCGCTGAACCGGGCGGCCACCGTCTCGATGGCCCGGGCCCACGAGACCGGCTCGAACTCGCCCGCCGCGTTGCGCACCAGTGGCGTGAGCAGCCGCTCGGGATGGTCCGTGAAGTCCGCCGCGTAGCGGCCCTTGAGGCACAGAAACTCGCCGTTGATGCCGGAGCGGTCGCGGTTGTTGGCCCGCTCGATCGTGTTCTGCCGGACGCCTAGTGTGGTTTTGCATCCGTCCGAGCAGTGCGCGCAGATGGTGCCCACGTGCTCCATCTCCCAAGGCCGCGTCTTGTAGCGGTAGGTGCCGCTGGTCAGCGCGCCTACCGGGCAGATGTCGATGCACATGCCGCACTCGTCGCACTCGAGTTGGTCGCCGCGGTTAGGCGCAATCTCGGAGGCCGCGCCGCGATTGACGATGCCCAGCGCGCCCACGCCCATCCCCTCGCTGCAAATCCGCACGCAGCGGAAGCACAGGATGCAGCGAGGGCGGTCGTAGAACACCACGGGCGACCACTGCCGCTCATCGACGTGCTGCTTGATCTCGACGAACCGGCTCTGGCCGGCGCCGTAGCGGAACACCATGTCCTGCAGCTCGCACTCGCCGCCCTTGTCGCACACCGGGCAATCGAGCGGGTGATTGGTCAGCAGGAACTCGAGCGTGGACTTCCGCGCCTCGGCGACCTTGGGCGTGTCGGTACGGACCACCATGCCCTCGGCCACCGGCAGCGTGCAGGCGGTCATGAGCTTGGGAGCCTTCTCGACCTCGACCATGCACATACGGCAGGCGGCCTGGAGCGCCAGGCCCTCGTAGTAACAGAAAGCCGGGATCTCGATGCCGTTGTGGCGCGCGGCCTCGATCACCAGTGTCCCCGCCGCGGCCTCGATGGGCCGGCCGTCGATCGTCAGTTTGACCGTGTTGGCCATCAGGCAGTCACCAGCCGGTTGACGTGCTCGAACGGGCAGGGCTGCCCGTTGAGGTGCGCCTCGAACTCGTCGCGGAACTTCTCGACGAAGGCCAGCGTGGGCATGGCCGCGGCGTCTCCGAGCGGGCAGAAGGTGCGGCCCAGCATGTTGGCGGCCAGCTCGTGGATCAGCCCCACGTCACTGGCGACGCCGCCGCCTTCGTGCACGCGCGTCAGGATCTTCTTCAGCCACAGCGTGCCCTCACGGCAGGGAATACACCAGCCGCAGCTTTCGTGCGCGTAGAAGCGCATGATGCGCAGCGCGGCCTTCACCATGCAGGTGTCCTCGTCCATCACCACCACGCCACCCGAGCCCAACATGCTCTTGGCCTTGGCGAGCGAATCGAAGTCCATCGGGATGTCGCACTCCTCGGCCTTCAGCACGGGGCAGGAAGAGCCGCCCGGAATCACCGCCTTCAGCTTCTTTCCACCGGAGATGCCGCCGGCGACTTCCTCGATCATCCGCAGCAGGTTGAAACCCATCGGCAGCTCGTAGACGCCGGGCCGGTTGACGTGGCCGGAGATGCAGAACAGCCGCGTGCCACCGTTCTTCGGCGTCCCCAGCGCGGCGAACGCCGCCCCGCCATCGCGCAGGATCGCCGGCGCGGCGCAGTAGCTCTCCACGTTGTTCAGCACGGTGGGCGATTGGTAGAGCCCCGCCACGGCCGGAAACGGCGGGCGAATGCGCGGGATGCCGCGCTTGCCTTCGAGCGATTCGAGCAGCGCCGATTCCTCGCCGCACTCGTAGGCCCCCGCGCCGGTGTGCGTCGAAGCGTCGAAGCCGAATCCGGTCGCCAGAATGTTGGGGCCCAGGTAGCCCTGCGCGTATGCCTCCGCGAGGGCGCGGTCCATGATGTCGATCAGGTAACGGTACTCGCCGCGGATGTAGATGTAGCCGCGCGCGGCGCCCACCACGCGGGCCGCAATCAGCATGCCCTCGATCAACTGGTGCGGATCGTACTCGATCAGCAGCCGGTCCTTGCAGGTGCCCGGCTCGCTCTCGTCGGCGTTCACCACGATGTACTTCGGCTTGGCGGAATCCCGCGGCACGAAGCTCCACTTCATCCCCGTGGGAAAGCCCGCGCCGCCGCGCCCGCGCAGGCCCGACGCCTTCAACTCGTCGAGGATGCGCTCGGGCGTCATCTCGATCGCCTTCCGCAGCGCCGTGTAGCCGTCCGTAGCCAGGTAGGTGGAGAGGGACGCCGAATCGCGCAGGCCGAAGCGCCTGGTCAGCACCTTGACTTCGAGCGGGCTCGGTTCGTTATAGGGCATCGCTTACTGGAGTTTCCGCAGGCTCTCGATCAATCGGTCCAGCTTCTCCGGCGTCATCCCGTGATGGAACTCGTAGTTGACCTGGAGCGCCGGCGCCCACGAGCACGCGCCGATGCACTCGACTTCTTCGAGCGAGTACTGCCCGTCCGCGGTCACCTCCTTGTGTCCGATGCCCAGCTTCTTGCAGGCGTGGTCCCACAATTCGGCCCCGCCCGCCAACATGCAGCTTATGTTGGTGCAGATCTGAATGTGATGCGCTCCCAGCGGCTGCCGGTGCAGCATGGAGTAATACGAAACGACCTCCTCGACCTGCAGCGGCGTGATCCCCGTCCGGCGCGCGACCTCTTCGACCAGTTCGGGCGTGACCGAGCCGATCTCATCCTGCGCATACATCAGCATGGGAACCACCGCCGAGCGTTCCTTGCCCGGCGGATAGTTCTTCAGCATCCTATCGAACCGCGCTTCGAGCTGGGGCGAGAAAGTCATAGGAGCAAAAACCTATTCAGCCGCAGATGAACGCAGATAGACGCCGATAAGAATTCCTATTTGTCATTGTGTTTTATCCGCGTTCATCTGTCGTTCGTCTGCGGCTATAATTCTCTTGGCCGCCTACCGATCCACGTCCCCCAAAACGAAATCCGTCGATCCCAACGCCGCGATCGCGTCGGCCACCAGCCGGTCCTCCACCATCTTCGGCAGCCCTTGCAGGTTCCCGAAGCTGGGGCCGTGAATGAACACGCGGTACGGCCGCGCGGTGCCGTCGCTGACCACGTAGTAACCCATCTCGCCGCGCGGCGACTCCACCACCTGGTAGACATCGCCCGCGGGCACGCGGAAGCCCTCCGTCACGATCTTGAAGTGATAGATGAGGGCCTCCATCTCGGTCTTCATCTTCTCGCGGTCGGGCAGCACGACGTGGGGCGCGTCCGCCACCCACGGTCCCGCCGGCATGCCGTCGAGCGCCTGCTTGACGATGCGCGCGCTCTGGCGCAACTCCTCCACCCTCACCTGGTAACGCGCGTAGACGTCGCCCTCGGTCCGGGTGGGGATCTCGAAATCGAACTTCTCGTAACTCGAATACGGTTCGCTCTTGCGGATATCCCACTTGAGCCCGGCCGCGCGCAGCATCGGTCCGGTGACGCCGTGCGCGATCAGGTCGTCGAGCGCCGCGCGGCCGACGCCTTTGGTGCGGCGCATCCAGATCGGGTTCTTGGTCAGCAGCTCTTCGTATTCATCCACGCGGCTGGGGAAGGCATCGATGAACTTCCCGGCCGCCTGCTGCCAGCCGCGCGGGGGCTCGAGCGCGAGGCCGCCGATCCTGAAATAGCTGGTCATCATGCGCTGGCCGGAGAACATCTCGAATATCTTCAGTATTTCTTCCCGCTCGCGGAAACAGTACAGAAACACCGACATCGCGCCCAGGTCCATCGAGTGCGTGCCCAGCCAGACCAGGTGGCTGTTGATGCGCGTCAGCTCGCCCAGCAGCACGCGCATCCACTGCGCCGCCGGCGGGATCTCCAGGTCCAGCAGCTTCTCCACCGCCAGGCAATAGCAGAGATTGTTGATGAGCGGGCAGAGGTAGTCGATGCGGTCGGTGAGCGTCACCCCCTGCTGGTAAAGCTTCGCCTCGAACTCTTTCTCGATGCCGGTGTGCAGGTAGCCGATGTCGCAACCCACTTTGGTGACGGTCTCGCCTTCGAGCTCCAGCACCATGCGCAGCACGCCATGGGTGGACGGGTGCTGCGGGCCCATGTTGAGCGTCATCCGCCGCGGGGCGGTGTCGGCCGGCGTCTCGGTAGTGTTGGCTGGCTCGCTCATTCCTGTGTGTAGTCGTACTTCGGACCGGTCACCGGGTAGTCCTTCCGCAGCGGATGGCCCTCCCATCCCTCGGGCATCATGATCCGCCGCAAGTCGGGGTGATTCAGGAAAACGATGCCGAACAGGTCGAAGACCTCACGCTCATACCAGTTCGCTCCCGGCCACACGCCCGTGACCGAGTCGATCTCGGCGCGATCGGACGGCACGCGGCACTTCAAACGCAGCCGCTCGTTTCGTTCGAGCGAGTGCAGAAGGTAGACGATCTCGAAGCGCGGCTCGGTGGGGTACCAGTCCGCCGCGGTCACGCCGCTCACCCGGTTGAAGTGTTGCTGGTCCCTGAGGAACCGGCAGACCTCGACGATCTGCGCCGGGGCGATCTCCAGACTCGCCTGGCCGCGGTGGACGCTCGAACCAAGCACTGCGCCAGAGATGGCCACTGCCACGGGGTTCTCGCTCACGGCCGCTCCTCCGGGTTCTCCTGGACGGACCAGGCCAGCGCGCCCTTCTTCCAGATGTAGAAGAAGCCCGACAGGATCAGGACGACGAATATCAGCATCTCGACGAACGCGAACATCCGCAGTTCCCGAAAGACCACCACCCAGGGAAAGAGGAATACGGTCTCGATGTCGAACAGGATGAAGACCATCGCCACCAGGTAGAACTTGACGCTCCACCGCCCGCTCGTCGAGCCCACCGGGGTGATCCCGCACTCGTAGGGCAGGTCTTTGACCCGATTGCGCACTCGGCGCCCCAGGATGGCGGAAGTGACCAGCATCCCCGCGGCGATCGCCATGGCGATCCCGGCCTGTAGCAGGATGGGGAAGTACACCTCAGCGTATGAGTCCGGCGACCCCGGCATCAGCGTCTCAGCCCTCCCAACAGCCCCTGCGGCGCCGGCGAATCACCCGGCGAAGGCCGCAAAGTTCCCCACAGCAACTCTTCAGTGGTTCCAATTCGACTATAGTGATCTCCGAAACTGGGTGTCAAATCGCTGGGGGCGCCAGAGCCCTGAGGCTGTTAAGAATCGCTACAGCCCGATGCAGGCTGGCTGGCGCCGCGACGATCCCCGAAGCCCGTTTTCGTCCAAGGATGCCCGTTCTGGGGTGGTTGCCGGACGCACTACCCGCTACGGAGTCATGCAGAATTCCGAAAAAAACACTTGGACTCCGCAGCGCGGCGAAGTACAATCCTATTGCGAGGTTGTATCTGCTAATCTTTTAAACGGAAGCCCTTGGCCATGTTCAAAACAAGAAAGGTACGTCCTGCTCCGGTCCCTGCCGCTGAAGCCTATTCTTCCCTCGATGTCGCCAAGGTTGCGAACGTCAGCCTTCGGCAACTCCAGTGGTGGGACGAGCGGCACGTCGTCTCGCCCGAACACGCCGGACACAAGCGGGTCTACTCGTCCGAGCAGGTCCTCGAGATTACGGTTATTGCCGAGCTGCGGCGTAAAGGGTTCTCGCTCCAGAAGATCCGTCGCGTTTTGCGATACCTGCAGCGCGAAATGGGCCGGCGCTTGAGCGACGTCCTGGCCAACGAGTCGGCGCTGCACCTGCTCACGGACGGCAAGACGATCTACCTGGAGGACCGGCAGGAGCGGATCATCGACGTGCTGAAGAACGCCAAGCAGCCCATGTTCCTGGTTTGCGTCAGCGACCAGGTTCGCCGCCTGCAGGCTGCGCCCAGGAAGCCCGCCCGGGCGGAGGCTGCCGCGCCGTTGCGCAAAATCCGCGCGGTCTAGACGCCCAGAGGGCCGCGGCGCCCCAAACTGCTATACTGGAGTCAGATTCGCCTCTGGAGACTCAATGGCTGAATTTCGCCGTTCCCTGTTTATCGTTCCTGCCATCATCGTTGCCTGCTCGGTTCTGGGCGGGATTTACGGCTCGGGCTTGACCAGCGCGGTCGCGGCTTCGTCGGAAGACGACACCCGGGCCGCGGTGGACTCGTTCACGAAGGTCTACGCCCTGGTGGAGCGCAACAACGCGGATGCACTGGATCCCGAAAAGGCCCTCTACAAGGGCGCGATTCCGGGCATGCTGCGCACCCTCGATCCGCACTCGAACTTCTTCGACCCGCGCGACTTCCAACTGCTGAAGGAAGACCAGTCGGGGCACTACTACGGCGTCGGGATGCAGATCGGTCCCAGCCGCCTCGGGAATGGCAAAACCATCGTCATTGCGCCCTTCCCCGGCTCTCCGGCCTACAAGGCCGGTATCCGCCCCGGCGACACCATCCTGTCGGTGGATGACCAGCCGACCGACAAACTGAATCTGACCGAGATCGCGGACAAGCTCAAGGGACCTCGCGGCACGCCCGTCAAGGTCACCATGGCGCGGGAGGGCAGCGACACCCCGCTGGTCTTTAACCTGATCCGCGATGAGATCCCGCGGAAGACCGTGCAGGACGCCTTCTGGGTCCGGCCCGGTATCGCCATCCTCGAGGTGGATTCCTTCAACGAGAACACCAGCCACGAGGTGGAGGAGACGCTCAAGCGCCTCGGCGAGGGCAACATCAAGGGCCTGATCCTGGACCTGCGGAATAATCCCGGCGGGCTGCTCAATGAAGGCGTGGCGGTCGCGGGCCGCTTCCTGCAGAAGGGGCAGCTCATCGTCTCGCACCGCGGCCGTGTGTCGTCGGAGAAGCCGTACGTCTCCAAGACGGGCAGCAGCGGGCGCGATTACCCGATTGTCACGCTGGTGAACCACTACTCCGCGTCGGCGGCCGAGATTGTCGCGGGCGCGCTCCAGGACCATGACCGCGCTTGGATCCTGGGCGACAACACCTTCGGCAAGGGCCTGGTGCAGACCGTTTATCCGCTCTCGGAGAACACGGGTCTGGCGCTCACCACGGCCCGTTATTACACGCCCAGCGGGCGGCTGATCCAGCGCGACTATTCGAACATCTCGTTCTACGACTACTACTTCCGCAAGGACACCGACACCAAGAACCTGCTCGACGCGAAATCCACCGATAGCGGCCGAACGGTCTACGGCGGCGGGGGCATCACTCCGGACGAGAAGTTCGAGGAACCGAAGCTGGATACCTTCCAGGTGCTGCTGGCGCGGCGCAAGTACGCCTTCTTCAACTTCGCCTCGCATTACCTTGGCACCCATCAGACGAAGCTGCCCAAGGGATGGCAACCGGACCAGGAGATCGTAGAAGATTTCCATCAGTACTTGCTTAGCCAAAGCATCGAGTTCACCGAAGCGGATTTCACTGCGCACCTGGACTGGATGAAGCAGGAGATCAAGCGCGAGATCTACCAGAGCGCCTTCGGCCTCGAGGACGCGCGGCGGTTGGCTGTCGAGACCGATCCGGAGGTCGCCAAGGGTGTCGATGCCATGCCCAAGGCCACCGCGTTGCTCGATAAGGCGAAGCGGATCATCGCCCAGCGGCTTTCAAAGCAATAGGCATCTCCAGTAAGATCGTAGAAAGTGTTGAGATCGCCTGCTGGCTACGCGCCCGAACCTCAAATCATCGTCCTGGATGCGGGCGGGCAGTACTGCCACCTGATCGCGCGCAAGGTCCGTGAGCTGGGGGTTTACGCCGAGGTCCGGCCCAGCGATGCGCCGGCGGCGGAACTGGCGCCGCGCCGGGGCGTCATCATCTCGGGCGGCCCGATGAGCGTGTACGCGGAGGGAAGCCCGACGGTCGACCCCGCCCTGTTCGAGGCCGGAGTACCGGTGCTCGGCATCTGCTACGGGCTGCAATTGATGGCCTACCTGCTCGGCGGCCGCGTCCAGCGCGGCGAGAAGGGCGAGTACGGGATGGCATTCTTCGACCTGGCGAAAACGGCGCCCCTGTTCGAGGGCGTGCCGTTGCACGGGCGCGAGCAGATCTGGATGAGTCACCGGGATACGGCGCTGGCCGCTCCGCCCGGCTTCGAAGTTCTCGGGTCGACCGAGACTTGCGCCATCGCCGCTATGGCCGACACCGGCCGCCGGCTTTATGCCGTTCAGTTCCACCCCGAGGTGGCGCATACCTGCCGCGGCCGCCAGATCCTCGAGAACTTCGTTTTCGGCATCTGCGGCTGCCAGCGCGACTGGAACCCCAAGAACCGCATCCCGCTGGTCGAGAGCCGCATCCACGCCGCGGTCGGGGACCGCAACGTGTTCTTCTTCGTTTCGGGCGGCGTGGATTCCTCGGTGGCCTTCACGCTGTGCCTGCGCGCGCTGGGGCCGGAGCGGGTTCGCGGCCGGTACGTCGATACCGGTCTGATGCGCGAAGGCGAGACCGACTTCGTCCGCCGCACCTTCGACCGGCTCGCTCCCGGCGCCGTCCTGATCGAAGAGGCCGAAGATCGGTTCCTGGGGGCGCTCGAAGGCGTTCGCGAGCCCGAGCAGAAGCGCCGCATCATCGGAGAGGAGTTCGTGCGGGTCCAGGAAGAGATCATCGAGAGCGGCCATTTTGCCGAAGGCGATTGGATCCTGGGCCAAGGCACCATCTATCCGGACACCATCGAATCCGGTGGCACCAAGAACGCGGCTCTCATCAAGACTCATCACAATCGCGTCGAAGGGGTGCAGAGGCTGATCGAGGCGGGCCGCATCGTCGAGCCGCTCAGCTCGTTCTACAAGGACGAGGTCCGCGAGATCGGCGAAGAGCTCGGCTTGCCCGCGGAACTGCTCAACCGTCACCCGTTCCCCGGACCCGGCCTGGCGATCCGCTGCCTCTGCTCGGAGACGGACGAGCCGGTGCGCCGCATCGAGGAAGGCTGGCTGCTCCCGGTCCACTCGGTGGGAGTTCAGGGGGATGAGCGCAGCTACCGGCCGGTGCTCGCGCTCGGGGAAGCGCCGCCGCCCGACGGCAGCCTGCAGGATCGCGCCACGGAACTCATCAATCGCATTTCCGGCATCAACCGCGTGGTGGCCCTGGTCGAGAGTCGCGCGCCTCTCGACTCGCTGCGGGTGTGGACGAGCGCCCTGACACCGGAACGCCTGGCACGCCTGCGCCGTGCCGACGCCATTGTCCGCCGTCTTTCGCACGATTCCGGCTTCGACCGCACGGTCTGGCAGTTTCCTGTGATCCTGATCCCGCTCGGCACGGCCGGGCGTCCCGATTCGGTGGCGCTGCGCCCGGTGGACTCCGTAGACGGGATGACGGCGCGCTCGGTGCCCATGGAAGCCGGCCTCCAGGCCGCCATGACGCGGGAGTTGCTGGATATCGAAGGCGTCTGCGCGGTTTTCTACGATCTCACCCACAAGCCCCCTGGCACCATCGAGTGGGAATAGGGGGCGGGAGACTCCCCTCGCTCACGCTCGGGGTTCGGTGCCATGGTGCTCCCCAGCATCGAACCGCGCGCGTAAGCAAGCGGCAACGTCGGGCCCTCACTCAACTTTTCCCCGCCTTCCGCCGATGGATGAGGCATGGCCGGGCTTGTCCCTGACTTCGTTTGGACGGCGATGCCCTTTGTCGTGGCAGCCGGCGCCGCGCTGCTCACCGCCATCCTTATGAACGCCCGCACGGACGCGGCGCTGGCCTGCCAGCGGGCGGCGCTCGCCGAAGTCCGCGCCCTGCTGGCTACCCAGCACCGGGCCATGGAGGAGCGCGTCCGGGCGTCCGAGGAAGAGGCCCGGCGAAGGGCGCTTAATGAATTCCTGGCGGACGTGCGCGTCGATGAGCGCCGGTTTCTCATCGAAAGCCGAGGCACGATGCTCCTGCAGGAGCGGGTCTCGTTCCGCAACATCCCCCTGACGCCCTGGGTGGATCGGGAACTGCCGGCGTTGACGCCGCTGCCCAGCCCTCGTTCTGAGGTGGCCGCCGGGCCCGTCGACGCCGAGCCGGTTCGCGTGGCGGCGCCCATTCGCCGCTTGCTCCGCTAGATCGAGCCCCGCTACTTCCCTGTCATCAACATCCGTGCCGCGATCACGATCAGGAACCCCGCGTAGATCCTCCGGATGACGGGCGGCTCAAGACCGATCATGATGCGAGCCCCGAAGAACGCGCCCACAAACAACCCGGCCGCGATCAGAGCCGCATAGCGGATGTGAATGTACCCCTTGCTGTAGTACTCCGCCGCGCCCAGCAGGCCCACGGGCGGGATCAACGCCGCCAGGCTGGTCGCGATCGCCTCCAGTTCGCTCATCTTCAGCACAAAGAGCAGCGCCGGCACAATGATGAGGCCGCCCCCAATGCCAAACATGCCGGCGAACACGCCCGCTACCAGTCCGATTGCCAACAGCGCCAGATAGGTCATTTGATGCCGAGTCTAGCAAACGGGTCAGGCGGCAGGGTGGTGCGGTTTCCGGAGCCAGAGATAACACGTGTTCCCGATTTGCCCCGCCCGCGCCGTGCGCATCAGGAAACGATCGAGGTAGCGGAACGGCGCCAGCAGCCAGCCCAGCAGGAAATGAACGGCGGCCCGCCAGACGCGCCACGGCAGAAACATCTTGAAGTACTCGATCAAAAAGAGGATCAGCGTGCCGGTGGGCCCGGTCCTCCACCCCTCGTCGACCACCTCGAGAGAGCCCGCCATCAGCTTGAGACCGTCCAGCGTGAACCGGCGGAAGTCCTCCGGGTAGGCGTGGAAGGGGTGACAGAAAGGCGTGACAATGTGGGCGTAACCGCCGGGCGCGAGCACGCGCTCGATTTCGCGCATGACCTGCTCGGGCCAGCGCGCATGTTCGAGCACAGCGTCGCACTCTACCCGCACGAACAGGTCCGGCGGAAACGGAAGGTGTTCGGCATTCGCCGCCACCGTCACACCAGGCGCCTCGAACAAGTCGACATTCACGTATCCGTCCGTCCGGCAACCGGCCCCGCCGATATAGAGATTCCACCGGCCTAGAGGAAAGTCGGTGGGTTCACGCGGGTTGGCGAGAAACGGCTGCGGGGGCTGTACCAGCCGCCAGACGCGGTAACGCCAGCCCTGCGAGGTGCGTTGATCGTAGAGTTCCCGAATCCTGCCGTGCACCGTGTGTTACTCAGCGTGCTCCACGAGGCGCTTGAGCACCATCTGGGCCGCCTTTTGTCCGGCGCTCTTCTTGGAGTCGCCTTCGGCCTGGCCGGCCAGGTCCGCCCCGATCGTGACTTCGACCGTGAACCGGCGCGCGTGCGGCGGCCCTTGTTCCTCGACGACCGTGTAGCGGGGAAAAGGCAGATTGAGAGACCGCGCGACTTCCTGCAGGGCGCCCTTGAAATTAGTGAAGGGCGCCTCGATGTTCTCCTCCAGTTCCTGCTCGGCGCCCAGGATATGCCGGACCACGAAGTGCCGCGCCCCTCCGATTCCGGCGTCCAGGTAAACGGCCGCGATCAGCGCCTCGACGGCGTCTGCCAGCAGGCCCCTCTTCACGCGGCCGCCGCTCAACTCCTCTCCCCGCCCGAGCAGCAGGTACTCGCCCAACCCGATCTTCTGGGCCACTTCGTGCAGGTGCGAGGCGCTGACCAGGTAGTTCTTCAGGATCGAGAGCCGACCCTCGCGGTAGGCCGGATAGCGGCACACGAGCGATTCGCTGACCAGGAATCCCAGGATCGAGTCGCCCAGAAACTCGAGTTGCTCATTGTCCTGGAACGGGGTCTGGCCCCTCTCGTAGGCATGAGAGGTGTGCGTGAGCGCGCGGACGAGGAGGTCGCGGTCACTGAATTCGTGGCCGATTGCGGCTTCGAGCGCCTCCAGATCCGCGCGCATGGAATCGATGTCCCGATCAGGGCTTCGCGGCTGCCGGAGCGCTGCCGCTCTTCAACTTCAGGACGCGGGCCCTTTCGGCCTCCGCGGCCGCCTTGACCACCGGATGCAGATTGGGGACCGCCAGCACCTTGTCGCAGGTCGCTACCGCGTCGTCGTACTTGCCGGCCTTCTCATAGGCGCCGGCCAGCCGCACCTGGAAGGAGGGCTCGGAGCCCTTGGTCGCCTCGACGGCGGCCTTGAACTCGGCGATCGCCTTCTCGTAGTCCTTCCGCACCATCTGGTCCAGACCGAGCGCCTCGTGCGCCTGGCCGTTCAGGCCTGCTTTCACTTCCTCCCATTGCGCGTCGGGCAGGGCAGGATACGGCTTCGACAAGGTCTTCAGCGTCTCGATCGCGCCGTCGGCGTACTTCTCGACTCGCGCCAGCTTCTCTTCGCGGTCGAGATCGAATTCGCCCGTTTTCAGGGCGATGACGTGGGCCAGGAGGAGTTGCACCTGCACCTTGGTAGTGTCGTCGGGGTTGGATTCGAGCGCCTGGTCGCCGAAGACGACCAGGTGGTCGTAGTCGTTCTTCTCCTGGTAGCTCTGAGCCTCCGCGTAGAAGGCCACCGCTTTGAAGTCGGACTCGGGGAACTTCACGACGAAATCTTCGGCTGCGGCGATGCGGGCATCCGGCGAGGCAGCCTGGAACACCGCATTTAAAGCCTGCGCCTCCGCCGGTGTTTTTGGCGCGCGCGCCTTCGGGGCCGGCTGGGCCATCGCACCGCAGGCTAATATCGCCGCCACGGCGCCCATTATGAATCCGTTTCTCATCGGTGACTCCTTCTCCTCTTCACTAGTCTGCACAGCTACTCATGGCGCCGGGAGGCTTTCTCTATCCCCTCCCGCGCGGCCTGCCGCGCCTTCTCCGAGGCGCCTTCGACGGCCAGTGCGGCCCGGTACCGCTGGGTCGCCTGCTCGGATTGCCCGGCGGCGTCCGCCAGCCGGCCCAGATACACCTGTGCCCACGCCTTGACCTGCGGGTCGGGTTCGGACTCGAGTGTCTCTCCAAACAACGTCTCCGCCTTGTCGGGATCGTTCTGGCGGAGCGCCACGCGCGCGAGGCCATAGAGCGCCTTGGCCCGCAGTGTCTTGTCTGCCGTCTCGTTCAGCACCCGGAGGTAGCCGGCTTTGGCGTTGGCGAGATCCGGCGGCTCGGCGAAGTACAGCCGCTCGGCTTCTTCCAGCGTCTTCTGCGGCCCGGTGGGCTCGACCGGATGCTCCGCCAGTCTGATCTTCGGCGCGGGCCGCTCGGGGGCGAACTCGATCTTTTCCAATCGCTCTTCTTCCCGTTTCAGATCGATCGCCGCCACCAGCCTGGGAAAGAAGAAGCGCATGGACTGCTCCTGGTTCTCGTACAGGATCAGCGCCTCGGCCCACGCCGGCGTCATAACGTAGCCCTGGCGCAGCGCCTGGCCGATCAGCCCCTGGCGGGCGGAGGACGGCGCCAGCCGCGCCTCCACTGCCTTGATGAGGCACTCATCGGCCAGCCGCAGGAAGTCGTTCTTGTAATAATCCTCGAGGAAGGGCGCACCTTGTGCGTAATCGATCAGCCCCCTCTTTTTCTCGAGCTCGTCGGCGTACCTCACCGGCAGCGTGTCCAGCATGAAATGCAGGTAGGCGTGGCGCACGGTCTCGATCTGAGGCTCCGCCGACGGCGTCAGAACGACAAAATAGTCGTTGCGGAAGCTGCGTGTGTGGACCTGGTTGGGTGCGGCCAGCAGGTCCACGTAGATCTGGAAGTGGGCGCCAAGCGGTCCGGTGGTCGAAGTGCGCAAGTACGCGTTCACCAGGTTCAGGGCGTTGGTTACCGGGCCATGGTAGCGCGCGATCGCCTCTTCGAAGGCCGGCTGCGACTTGCGCCACGCCCCCTCGATGTCCGCCTCCTGGTAGAACCTCGCCAGCAGCTCCCGGAACCCGTCGAGCGCCTGCACTTCCGGGGCCAGGTCCGCCAGCCTGTATCGCCAGCGGAACTCCGGCGGCCCTTCGACCGAAAGCGCGAACGAGACGTACTGGCCCAGCTCCGCCACCGAATCGGTCTGCCGGTGATTGAGAAGGAAGCGCCGCATCTCGGCCTGGCTGGCCGGAGCCTTGGCTGCGACCCAGCGCCGCACCGCCTCCCGCAGCGGCGAGTTGGATGAGGATTCGCGATCGGCGTCGTAGCCCACGGCATTGATCGCCGCCAGGACGGTGAACAGAGCGGGGCTGGCGTCGAGCTGCCCCGGCCCGGCGGATTTCGCGGTCTTCGTTTCCGGCCGCTCCTGCCCTCGGGCGACGCCGGAAACGATCCAAGTTGTCAGGATGAGAACAGCGAGAAAGCAGCGAATCAAAAGCGCCCGCCTTGATCTGGCGTGGAGACGGGACGCCACGCCATGCTCCAGTTTAGCCCAAAGCCCGTCGCCGAAAACAACCGGCTGTTTCTGATATTCTGGCGGTGACGGGCACGCCTTCCATGCAACGCACCGGCTACAGACCAATCGGGCAACCCACGTATTACTTTCCCCCGGCGGTGAAATGGCTGCTGATCGTCAATGTTGGGGTGTACGTGGCCGACTTCGTTCTCCGAGTCTGGTTTGGACTGGGGTGGTTCAGTTACGGCTGGCTGGTGCCGGCTCTGGTGCTGCGGGGCTGGATCTGGCAGTTGGTCACCTACATGTTCCTGCACTCCGTGGGGAACGTGTGGCACATCGTGTTCAACATGCTGTGTCTGTGGATGTTTGGCATGGACCTGGAGCGGGACTGGGGCACGGCGCGCTTCCTGCGGTATTACTTCCTGTGCGGCGTCGCCGCGGGCGTCTGCGTTGTTCTGGTGGCGCTTCTGCGCCGTCCCGACCTGGACATTCCAACGCTGGGCGCTTCCGGCGCCGTCCTGGCCGTGCTGTTGGCCTACGCCGTCATGTATCCGGACCGCATCATGCTGTTCATGCTCATCTTCCCGATGAAAGCCAAGTACGTCGCTATGATCTGCGGGGCAATCGCCTTTATCGGGTCGTGGCAGGGAGGTAGCGGGGTGAGCCACGTAGCCCATCTGGGCGGCATGGTTGTCGGTTACATCTACCTGAAGGCTCGGTTCAAGGTGAGCCTGCTCAGCCCCTTCACGGTGCTGCGCGGTGGATACCGCAACTGGCGCATGGAACGAGCCCGGCGCAGGTTCCAGGTGTATCTGCGCAAGCGAGGCCCGGGCGGCGGCCCTTGGGTGAACTGACCGCCGGCGCGGAGCCGGGTGTAACGCCGCCTGATCCTGTGGCGTCAGATCTCATGGTGAGGCATAGAGGTTTTGCTATAGTCGGGGCGTGGGGCGTCGCATGAGAATCTCCAGGATTATCGTCATTCCGCTCGCAGTGTGCCTGACCGCCGGTCTCGCCACGCTCGCCGGCCAGGACCAGGGACCTGCGAAGGAAGGCAGCGAGACGGTCGCCCGTCCGCGCAACAGCACCACATCGACCGAGCCGGCCGAAGGCCCCAAGATTCCTTCCAAGTTCGAAAAAAAGGACATTCCGGCCGCAGGCACGCCCAGTTTCAAGAGCAATGTCACGGCGGTAACGGTCGACGTCGCCGTGCTCGACAACAAGGGCCGCTTCATCCCCAACATTCCCCGCGGTAACTTCCGGGTGCTCGAAGACGGAGTGCCGCAGCAGGTAACCAACTTCAGCATGGGCGAGGCGCCCATGACCGTGGCCATGGTGATCGAGTTCAGCAACCGCTGGCAGTCTTACTGGACCCGGACCTGGTACCAAACCCTCCAGGCTTCCTGGGGCTTTCTGGAGTCGCTCAAGCAGGAGGACTACGTCGCCATCATTGCCTACGACATGCACCCGGAGATCCTCTGCGATTTCACCCAGGACAGACGCGAGGCCATGGAAGCGATGCGGCGCCTTCAGATTCCGGCCTTCTCGGAAGCGAATTTTTACGACGCGCTTACGGACACGGCCCAGCGAATGAGCTCCATCGAGGGCCGCAAGGCCATCGTTACGATCACCTCCGGCATAGACACTTTTAGCAAGCTGACCCTCGATAAGACCCGCAAGATCCTTCAGAACGCCGGAGTCCCGATCTACGCCATAGGGATTGGCCAGGCGGTTCGCATCATGATGGAGGGCCAAGTGAGCGGACCCACGGAGATGGACTGGCTGCAGGCCGATAACACGCTCAACACGTTCACGCGCGAAACCGGCGGGCAGGTGTTTCTGCCGCGCTTCGAAGGGGAGTTCCCGGGCATCTTCCGGGCGATTGCGCAGGCCCTCCGCAACCAGTACAGCCTGGCGTACAACCCGTCCAACCAGGCGCGCGACGGCTCTTTCCGCAAACTCAAGGTGGAGCTGGTGAATCCGGCCACCGGTGAGCCTCTCAAAATCACCGAGAACAACAAGCCCATCAAGTACACGATCATCGCCAAGGGCGGCTACACGGCACCGCGTGAAGTGGAATAGCGCGGCGCTCGAAAGTCAAGCCGCTGATCTGGCACTTTTTCAGATCGTTACAAATCCGTTGACAGGACGCTCCCGCCTCTGGTACTTTCGCGTATCTCCTCTATGAAAGGCACCTCTGCCGAGATCGTTCCGGTTGCGCGCATTCTGCTCGTCGACGACAACAAGCTGGGGCTGATCGCTCGCAAGGCTGTGCTCGAAGATGCCGGCCACAGGATCACCACCGCCCTCGAAGGCCAGGAAGCATTCGAGCGCTTCGCGCGCGAGAAGTTCGAACTGGTCATCACCGACTACAAGATGCCGCGGATGAACGGCCTGGAGCTGATCCGCCGGATCCGCGAGCGCTCCGAGACGGTGCCCATCATTCTCATCTCCGGCTACGCCGAGGCTTTGGGTATGACCGAAGAGAACACCGGCGCCGACGTGGTCATTGCCAAGAGCGCCACCGAAGTTCCCCAGCTCCTACGGTCGGTCAATCGCCTGCTGCGGCGGGGCGTGCCGAAGAAGCCGGCGGGATCGCACCGCCCACAGGCCCCGAAGGCGAAGGGACAGGGCGCGCGCTGACTTGCCCATCGGCCGTCAGCCATCGGCCATCGGCCATCGGCCATGCCTCGTCAGCCATCGGCCGTCAGCCATCGGCCAGCGGCCGTCAGCCGTCAGTCATCGGCCGTCGGCCATGCCTCGTCAGCCAGCGTCCACCAGCCGTCAGCCATAGGCCGGCGCGCGGTGGCAGCAACCGCGCGCGTGAGGGAGCGAATGACGGCCTCGTCGCATTCGCGATCATGCTGGTGAAAACGGCTGATCGCCGGCGGCTGACGGCTGATGGCTGATCGCTGATGGCATACTAGAGGTTTGAACCTGCCCGCGAGAGCGCTGTTCCCCCTGCTCCTCCTGGCTGCCATGATCTCTCTGGCGGCGCGCCCTCCCCAGCGCCCCACGACGCCCACGGAGACCCGTAGCCGCGTCGTGAAGAGCTGGATGCGGTCGATGACGCTTCACGAGAAAGCAGCGCAGTTGGTGATGGTCCCCTTCTTCGGCGATGCGCCGCATCCCCGCTCGGTGGAGTACCAGAAGTATCTCCGCTGGGTGCGAAACCTGCGCGTGGGTGGGCTGGTGCTCATTAATCGCGTGCAGGACGGCCACGTGCGTTCCGCCGAGCCCTACGCGATGGCCGCGTTTCTCAACCGGATGCAGAAGGCCTCGAAGGTCCCCCTGCTGGTCGCCGGAGATTTCGAGCGCGGGGATTCCATGCGCCTGGAATCCAAGACGCTCTTCCCTCACGCCATGGCGTTTGCCGCCACCCGGGACCCCAGCCTGAGCCGTTTTGAAGGCGAAGTCACCGCCCGCCAGGCCATCGCGCTGGGCGTGCCCTGGATCCTGGCGCCCGTCTCCGACGTGAACAGCAACCCGGAGAACCCCATCGTCAACATCCGCTCGTATGGGGAAGACCCCGATGAGGTTGCCGCCCACGTCCGGGCCTTCATCGACGGCGCTCACTCGGTGGGGCCCGTTTTGGTGACGGCGAAGCACTTCCCCGGCCATGGCGACGCTTCCGTCGATACCCATCTGGCGCTGGCCGTGATCAACGCGGATCGCGCGCGCCTGGAGAAGATCGATCTGGCGCCCTTCCGCGCCGCGATCGCCGGCGGAGTGGACGCCGTGATGAGCGCCCACATCGCCGTTCCGGCGCTCGACCCATCCGGCGCCCCAGCCACGCTCTCGGCTCCCATGCTGACCAATCTGCTTCGCCGGGAAATGGGATTCCACGGCATCGTCGCCAGCGACGCGCTCGATATGGGCGGCATCACGCAGCACTGGACTGCCGCACAGGCCGCGGTGAGAGCCATCGAGGCGGGCTCCGACGTGCTGCTGATGCCGGCCAACCCCGAAGAAGCAGTCGCAGCCATCGCGAACGCCGTGCGCCGGGGCGCGATCAGCCGCGAGCGTCTCGAGGATAGCGTCGCCAGAGTGCTGGCCGCGAAAGTGCGCCTGGGGCTGAATCGCCATCGCCTGGTGGACCTGGACACCATGATGGACGATCTCGACACGCCGGAAGACGTCGAGCGGGTGCAGCAGATCGCCGATCGCGCCGTAACGCTGGTGCGAAACGAGGGCGGCCTCGTCCCGCTTAGTCCCACGGCCTCCGTATCGTTCCTGGTGCTGGCGGAGAGCCGTGGCTCGCAGCAGGGCCGCGTGCTGGCGGCCGAGATCCGCAAGCGGATGCCGAACGCCGCGATCGCGGCGCTCGATCCCGCGGCCAGCGAGGCCGACCTCGCCCAGGCCACTGCAAGTGCCCAGACCTCCGCCCTGACCGTTGTGGCCGCATTCGTCTCCGTCGCCGCCTACCGCGGCAGTGTGGCGCTGGCGGGCGAGTATCCCGCGCTTCTGAACCGCATTCTCGAAGGTAGCAAGCCGGTGGTCCTGGTCGCGCTTGGCAACCCGTACCTGCTGCGGAGCTTTCCCGGCGTCGGCGCGTACCTGACCACCTACAGCACCGTGCCGCCCGCCGAAACCGCCGCGGTAGAGGCGCTCTTCGGCGAGATCTCCATTCAGGGGCGCCTGCCGGTCACCATTCCGGGACTGGCCAAGTACGGCGACGGGATTCAGTTGGCGGCGCGTCCGGCCGCCGCGCCCGCCAAACAGTAGCTTCGATCCCATCCAAGACGTAGCGGCTCTACCCTGCTGGTCCCGCTCCCCCACCAGCCGCCAGCCCGGCGGCCTCGCGCTTGGTCACCACGACAAGGGCCGCGAGCAGCAACGCGCCGGCCCAGATGAACGCCAAGAAACCCAGGAGGAACCCGGAGTCCGAAGGCCGGAGAAACGATGCCGGCATGATCACCACGCTAGGCTTCGTGATGTTGAGTTCGCCAGGGTCGTCGTCGAAATCCATCGACAGGGCATACCGCTCTCCACGTCTGGCCTCGAAACGACCAACAGCCCTGAAGGTTCGGCCGGGTGTTCGGAAGAACTGCATGCCAAGCCCTTGCTGCCGCCACCAATGGCCTGACGTGTCAGAGGCTATAATCCTCCCCTTCTTCGAAACGGCCCATGACACGTCCAGGACGCACGGACCATCGCGGCACTTCTCACAACCGCCGTCCTGCACTCCCAGCAGGCACTCCATACGCCTGGCATCCACGGGCTGCTGGAACCCCAGGAGCAGGAGATACCCCCCGTCCACTTGGGCCGTAAACGCAGGGCTGCGGACCTCGCCACGGCGCAGCACGATCGGCTGATCGAGTATGCGGGTGTGGTGTGGATCCGACCAGAGCAGGCAGTACAGCACGCCTGGGACGAAGGCGAGCGCGATCAGCGCGAGTCCCAGGACTCTACGACGGAAGATGAGGCGCATGTCACCACCGCCACCATTATCACGTCCTCCCGGATCCGGAGCCACTGGCGCCCGGCCGCCAACCCCGCCAAACAGTAGCTATCATCGTTTGCAGAGGGACATGTGCTGGAAATCACCTGGCTTGGACACGGCACCTTTCAATTCCGCCTCGAATCGGGCGAGGTCCTGCTGATGGACCCCTGGCTTGAAGGCAACCCCGCTTTTCCCAAAGGACACACATTCGATCGCGTGGACGCGATCCTCATCACGCACGGCCACTTCGATCACATCCACGACGCCGTCCCGCTCGCGAAGAAGTTCTCTCCCCAGGTGGTAGCGATCTACGAGACCTGCGAGTGGCTGGCGTCGAAGGGCGTGGCGAACACGGCCGCGATGAACAAGGGCGGCTCGCAGCAGGCCGGACCGGTCAAGGTGACCATGACCCAGGCGGTCCACAGTTGCGGCATCAAGGAGGACGACGGCCGTATCGTCTACGGCGGCGAGGCCTGCGGTTACGTGCTACGCCTACCGAAGGGCCGCTCCCTCTACTTCGCCGGTGACACGAACGTGTTCTCCGACATGGCGCTGATCGAACAGCTCTATCGTCCCGACCTGGCGTTTCTCCCCATCGGAGACCTGTTCACGATGAGCCCTAAGGAGGCCGCCCTCGCTTGCTCCTTGCTCCAACCGAAGAAGGTCGTCCCCATGCACTTCGGCACCTTCCCCGCCCTGACCGGCCGGCCCGAGGAGCTGGCCGAACTGGCCAAGCCCTCGGGCGTCGAAGTCTGGCCGCTCGAACCGGGCGAGACGGTGCGCTGGTGACGTCAATATCCGCTCCCCACGGTCGCGCTTTAGGAAGAACTGAGCGGAACGACCCTGGCCGGGTTGGAACAGGCTGATCCGGCATAGCCAAAGCCGCATCCGCCACCTCCGGGCGTTCCTCAGCAAGCGGCCCCGGCCGGACCTCGCCCATCTCCTGAGCCGCCTGGACGTCGTCACGAGCGAAACTGGCGCAACTTCTGACCCCCACTTTCATCTACATGGAAAGGTAATCGGAGGAGGGAAAGGATGTCCCATAAAATCGAAGCCAAGAAATTCGACACCATCATGAGGGATCTGGACGGCATCTCCGCCCGGACCATGACGGAGCACTACAAGCTCTATCAAGGCTACGTCAATAAGTACAACGAGGTCATGGGAAAGCTGGCGGCGGCGGACCGCGCCACGGCCAATCAGGCCTTCAGCGACCTCCGCTCGCTCAAGGTCGATCTCACCTTCGCCATCGGCGGCGTGAAGAACCACGAGCTGTACTTCGGCCATCTGGGCGGCAAAGGCGGCGAGCCCCCCGCCGAGATCAAGACCGAGCTCGAGAAGTGGTTTGGCTCAGTGGAGCAGTGGATGGCCGACCTGAAAGCCACGGGCATGGCATCCCGAGGCTGGGCCTGGACCGCCTGGGACCACGATTGGAACTACTTGTTCAACTACGCCGGCGACGCTCAGAACTCCTTCCCCGTCTGGAACGCCACGCCCATCGTCGGCCTCGATGTGTACGAGCACGCTTACTATCTCGATTACGGCACGGCGCGCGCGAGCTATATCGACACGTTCTTCAAGAACATCGAGTGGAGCGCCGTAGGCGAGAACCTTGAAAGAGCTCTGGGCCGCCGTGCCTCGCACGCCTAGACCTCGAATTCTGCCCCGGTCGCCGGTGCGGGCCCGCGCTCTCCCGCCCGGCGGCCGGTCCTTCGCCTCCGCAGCCTACGCCAGCACCTGCGTGCCGCTTTCGTTCTGAGTCCTTCGGCGTGGGGGATCCCCGTCTGGCCGTGAAACGTCGCCGTGGTGGCAGGCCTGGCGGCATCGACGGCGGAATGAGTCCGAGCGCTCGGCCCGCCGCTTCGGGAACGGCGATGCCCGCCCTGCGATAGAATCTTAAAGGATGGGCTGACACGGCCCACGACAGCCGCACCCGGGCTCCGGACGGAATGCAAAACGAAGGAGATTCGCGCTGGCGTCTGGGCTGTGGCCGCAGTTGCGGTTCGGCCTCTGAAATGCTATTAGTCATGAGACCTCGAAGTTGCCGATGAGCGAACTCCCGCACCAGGTTGTAGGCGTGGTCCCGGCCCGTTCCCTGCCCACGCCGCTTCCCCAAAGACTAGCCAAGTGGTTTGTTTTGTTAGCAGTGCTGTTCCTTCCCTTTCTGCCGGCCGCGGCTCAGAGCACCCCCCAGCAGACGGTCGCCATCATCTACGACGGTCCCACCGACTACCAGGCCAAGGGCTACATCCACGCGCTGTTCGTCGAGAATCTTCTGGGGCACTTCGCGCTGACCGGCGAGATCATTCCCTCCGGCAACTACCGGCCCGGCATGTTGCAGCACTACCACGCCGGTTTCTACATCGGCGTGACGCCGGGCGCGACCGTTCCCGAAGCTCTGCTCGCGGACGTGCGAGCCTATCCGCAGCCGTTCGCCTGGCTCGGACAGCACGTCGAAAGCCTGGTCAACACGGCCGAGGGCCGGCGCCAGTTCGGTTTCACCTGGCAGGAATACAACCGCTATCTGGGCGTCAGCGGCGTCATGTACAAGGACACGCTGCTGCCCAAGCACGAGCCGGACCTCAGCATCGTATCGGTGACGGACAAGAGGAACGTGCAGGTGGTGGCCACGGCGGTGACCAAGGCCGGCGTCTCCTACCCCTATGTCCTGCACCGCAACCGCTTCTGGTACTTCGCCGACAGCCCCTTCGCCTACCCCGACGAGGGCGGTCATTACCTGGCGTTCTGCGACCTGCTGCACGACATCTTCGAGGTCCAGCATCCCGCCGACCAGCGGGCCCTGGTGCGGATTGAAGACGTCAGCGTCGACGACGATCCTGTCGACCTGCGCCGCGTGTCCGATCTGCTGGAGGGCTACCACATCCCCTTCCAGATCGCGATGATCCCGATCTTCAAGAACCCCTCGAAAGAGTTCGAGGTGCGCCTCTCGGACCGGCGCTCGTTCGTCGATTCCCTGCACTACATGGTTGCGCACGGCGGCACCATCGTGATGCACGGCGTAACGCACCAGTACCGCGGCCAGAGCGGCGACGACTACGAGTTCTGGGACGACACGGGGGACCGCGCCATCGCCGGCGATTCGACCGAATTCGTCATGCGCCGTCTCCAGCTCGGCCTCCAGGAGTGCTTCAACGCCGGAATCTACCCGGTGGCCTTCGAGACGCCGCACTACGCCGCCTCGGAGACCGACTACCGCGCCCTGATGCGCGTCTTCTCGCTCTTCTACGACCGCACCATCTCGACCCCCAGCCTCAACTCGCAGCAGTACTTTCCGTATCCTCTGATCGACCACTGGGGCCGCCAGGTGCTGCCGGAGGACCTGGGCTACGTGCCCGTCGAGAACCCGCAAACCAAGGAGGTGCTCAAGGCGGCCCGCAATCTCAGGGTCGTCCGCGATGGCGTGGCCTCCTTCTACTTCCACCCCTTCCTGAACCTCAACCTGCTGGACCAGCTTGTAAAGGGCGTCCGCGACCTGGGCTACCACTTCGTTTCCATCCGCGATTTTCCGAGCGAAGTGGACTTCCAGGGCCGTTACGTCGTGCGCACCGCGTCGGGAGAGGCGAGCATCGCGCCGCAAAACGAATTCTGGCGCGTGCGCCAGTTCGACGAGAGCGGCAAGCTGGTGGACACCCACTTGTCCGATCGGCGCGTCAGCGGGCAGCAGGAAGTCGCCGTAAACGTGCCCCCACACGGCTGGGCCGCGGTGGACCTGCTCAAGGAGCGCCCGGTTGAACACGCCGAGCCCACGGTGGCGTCGCGGGTGAAGCAGTGGTGGCTTCATCTCACTTCGAGCGAGAATCCGGAACGCCCGGCCACCCAGACCTTCGCCACCGGGAAAAAGGCGTGGATTCTGTGGCTCGACAAGGCGACGCCCGCGGTTTCCAAGAACCAGCAGAGCTACCGCAACGTCCTCGAGACCTTCGGCTATGACGTCAAGCTCGTCAAGCCCGGAGACTTCACGCGCGTTCCGGCCGAACGCGATACCATCCTGGTGGCGCCCGAAGCCGCCGGCGTGAAGCTGACCGCCGCGCAGCAGCAGCAGATCCTGCAGTACCTCAATTCGGGCGGACACGTGGTGGCCGAGGGCAAGCAGCCCTGGCTCACCCAGCTCGGCTTCGCCTGGCAGGGCAGACAGATCACGCTCTCTACCGTCACCGACGATCTTTATCCCGCAATGCCGGTGCGCTGGCGCCCCGAGGTGAGCCTGGAGCGGTTCGAAGAGCCGGACGGCGTTAGCGAACTGATGAGCGACAGCGAGAGCGACCAGATGCTGGCCTTCTCCGGCGAACACGGCGCCGGCCACTACGTCTACCTGGCCGCGCCGCTCGACGACCACACCACGGACGGAACCAGCCACTATCCCTATTTCCCGCGCTACGTTTTCGAGACGTTCGGCGTGAACACGGCCCTGCGCAGTCCGCGCATCGAAGCCTACTTCGATCCCAGCTATCGCCCCAACGCCGATCTGGACCGCCTGACCGTGCAGTGGCGCAAGTCCGGCATCCGCACCGTGTACACCGCGGCCTGGATCTTCGCCAGCAAAGACAACTGGTCGTTCCGCTACAGCGATTTCATCAAGGCCTGCCATCGCAACGGCGTCGCCGTGTACGCCTGGTTCTGGTTCCCGCAGGTGTCGCAGAGGTTCTGGAACGATCACCCGGAGTGGCGCGAGAAGACGCCCAGCGGCGACGACGGCCAAGTGGTCTGGCGCTACCTGATGAACTTCCAGAATCCGGCCTGCTACCGCGCCGCCATGGATTGGATGAAGGGCCTGCTCAACCAGTACGAGTGGGACGGCGTCAACATTTCCGAGCTGAACTTCGATTACTTCGCCAAGGACCCCTACGATCCCAAGAAGTTCGTCCCCATGAACGCCAACGTGCGCGCCGACTTCCACAAGCGCGCCGGCTTCGACCCCATTCAACTGTTTCAGCCCACTTCGCAGCGTTACTACAAGTACGACCACGCCTCGTTCGAGAAGTTCATGCGCTACCGGGAGAACCTGGTGATGGACATGCACCGCAAGGTGCTCACGGAGATCGAACCGTTCCGCCGCGCTAAGAACCTCGAAGTGATCGTGAGCACGATCGACAGCCTCCACAGCAAGACCGTCCGGCCGGGCACGGGCCTGGATTCGCGCCGCCTCGTCGCCCTGATGAAGGACTTCGATTTCACCTTGCAGGTCCAGGATCCCTCCGAGTTCTGGATGAAGCCGCCGGACCGCTACCGCCGCTTCGCCGAGACCTACTTGAAGCTGGTGAAGGATCCTTCCCGCTTCATGTTCGACGTGAACGTGGTGGGGCCCCGGAAAATTGACGCCACCACGCTACCGACCTTTATCGCCACCGGAACCGAACTGGTGCGCACCGTGATGGCCGCGGCTTCGTCGTTCAACCGCGTGGCCATCTACTCCGAGTGGACTGTCCCCGTCGACCAGGACTGGACGCTGCTGCGCATGGCCCTCGCGAGCTCTTCGACCCTCAGCGGCGGCGGCGGCGACTGGAAGGTTGCCGGTCCCGAACCGGTTCTTCTGACGCCAGCCGAGGACCGCGACTACTACATGGATGGACGCCTGTGGCCGGCGGTCTCGGCCGACGGCGTGCTGGCGCCTCCCGGCAAGCACGGACTTTCGACCCTCCGTCCCTGGTACCACTTCCTCGATCCCGGCACCATGCCCGCGCGCCTGATGAGCATCTCGGGCGACCTGCTGGACGCACGCGTGATGCCCACCGGACTGATCTTCCGTTACTCGAGCCCCGGCCGCGCCGTGGCCGTCTTCAACGAGCGGCCGCGCGACATCCTGGTCGATGGACGGCACGTCCGCGTTCCCCTCGAGCCTGGCGGCGCCACCTGGACCGCCATGCTTCCCGCCGGCGAGCACTGGGTGGCCGCGGTCACCAACACCAAGGCCGGCGTGGCGGTGAATCTGTGGGGTTGGGCTTCCGCCTCCGCCATCAACGCCCTGGGTGGACTTGCCACGGGGCTCATGGTTCTGATCTACTTTGAAGTTCGCGTGCGGCGGATCGTCCGGCGGCGCGCCTGATTTCATGTTCTCCAGCGTCTTCATCGACGGCCTCTTTGTCGCGGCGGTCACCCTCATCTGGTTCATGCTCGGCTACCAGTGCCTGCTTTTCTTCCTGGGCCACCGCTATTACCGCCTGAACCGGCTGGCACGGGGCAAGGGCCCCTTCGTCGCCGACGCGGATTTGCCGGCCGTATCGATCCTGGTGCCCTGCCACAACGAGGAAAAGGTCATCGCGCACACCATCCGCGCGCTGGTGGCGCTCGATTACCCGCAGGACAAGGTCGAGATCCTCATCATTAACGATGGCAGTACCGACAAGACCGCGGCGGTCGTCGAGGGCTTCACGGCGGATCCGCGCGTGCGCCTGCTCGCCGTCCCCGCCCCGCTGGCCGCGCGCGGCAAGTCCGGCGCACTGAACTACGCGCTCGCGCAGGCGCGCCACCCGGTCCTGGCCATCTACGACGCCGACAACCTCCCCGAACCGGGCGCCCTCCGCCCGCTCGCCGAGAAACTGGTGCTCGATCCAAGGCTGGGCGCGGCAATAGGCATGTACCGCGCCTGGAACCGCAAGCGCGCCTTCCTCACGCGCTTCCTGAACATCGAAGGCATCGGCTTCCAGTGGATTCTGCAAGCCGGCCGCTGGATGCTGATGCGGCTCACCACGCTGCCCGGAACCAACTACGTCATCCGCAAGGCGCTGGTCGAACGGCTCAACGGTTGGGACATCTCCGCACTGACGGAAGACGCCGAGATGAGCATCCGCATCTACCAGGCCGGCTACCTCATCCAGTTCGTCCCCGATTCGATCACCTGGGAACAGGAGCCCGAGGGCCTGAAGGTCTGGTTCCGGCAGCGCCGCCGCTGGGTGCGCGGTTCCAACTACCTTTTTCGGAAGTACGCCGGAAGCCTGCTGAAGACCAAGCCCCGGCGCATCGGCTGGGAATTGCTCTACTCCCTCGCGCTTTACTACGTCTTTTTCCTAGCCGTGGTGATTTCGGACGTTCTGTTCGTCCTCGGCGCGGCGGGGCTCATCCGAATCGCCGTGCCCGGGCCGTACGCCACGGTCTGGGTGTTCGCCTACGCCACCTTCGTCGGCCAACTCGTCATTGCGCTTTCCTGCGCCGAAGGCGAGGACACCCCGGTCAACATTCTTCTTACCTGCCTGATGTACTTCACCTACTGCCAGCTCTGGATTCCGGTGGTGGCGGTAGCGTTCTGGGACGACTTCATCGTCCGCCGCGAGATCAAATGGGCGAAGACGGAACGCTATGAAGTCACCGGCTCCGGCTCGTAGGGAGGTTTTTTGTGCTTGTGGCGCACGCACTCCTGCGTGCCGCGTCGAGACTCATCTCGACGCAAGGTTCGATGCCCCACAGCAGTAAGATGCTCCTCGTTTACGGCTTGGCCGCCATAGCCGCCTACGGCGCGCTGCACTGGCTGGCCTCGCGGGTGGTCTACCAGGGCTCGTCGAGCTTGCCCGATCCGGCCTGGCGCGACGCGCTCGGGGCCGAGGACGTCTGGCTCCGCGCCCGCGACGGCGTCAAAATCCACGGCTGGTGGGTGCGGTCCCAGGCCTCGCGCCTCGCCACGCTGTTCCTGCACGGCAACGCCGGCAACATCGGCCACCGCGGGCCGCACATCCGCGCGATCGTCGAGGCCGGCTCGGACGTGCTCATCATCGACTACCGCGGCTACGGAGGCAGCCAGGGCCGGCCCTCCGAGCGTGGTCTCTCGCTGGATGCGGACGCCGGCTACGACTACGTCGCCGCCCAGGGCAAGCCCATCGTGCTGCACGGCGAATCGCTGGGCTCGGCGGTAGCGGTGGAGCTGGCCACGCGCCGCCCCGCCGCCGGCCTGATTCTCGAAGCGCCCTTCACTTCGCTCCGCGCGGAGGCCGATCAGGCGCTTCCCGTCCTCGGCCCGCTGCTGCTCTGGGGTTTCGACTCGAGATCCCGCGTCGCGCGCGTGCATGCCCCGCTGCTGGTCATTCACGGCGACCGCGACCGCACCGTGCCCTACCGCCTCGGCCGCGAGCTCTACGAAGCCGCGTCCGGCCCGAAGTCCCTCTGGATTGTGGCCGGCGCCGATCACAACGACATCCTCGAAGCCGCCGGCCCGGAATACCGCGAGCGGCTGCGGCAGTTTTACGCGTCGCTCCAAACGCCAGCGACGACACCTCGCTGAGCGAGGCCGAAATGCTGGCGACTAACAGAGCGCTTTTTGTGCTGCCTCTGCACGGCTGCGGCCGCTCGGCAAGCCCAGGGCATAAGAACCAACATCGGCGTCACAGCCACATGGAGGTCCCAGGGTGGAATCCCGGCCGCCCGACCAATCTCTTCAATGCGCCCTGCACGCCGTCTTCCGAGCACCTTCGCGGGCCCGGACGCTACCAACTCTCGGTCTTGGGCTGCAGGGACCAGAGATAGTCGGCAATCCGATTGATGTCTTCCTCCGTGAGCACGTTCTTCCAGGACGGCATGTACAACGGCGAGGCGGGCTTCTTCGGATCCGCCAGCGGGGGCACCTTGCCGTTGCGGATAATCCCGATGACCTCCTCCTTGGTATAGTCTTGCGACGCGTGCAGCAGCGAAGGCACCTCACCGCCCTGGCTGTTGGGGTTCGGCACTCCGCCCTGCAGTTCCAGGCCGTGACAGCCCACGCAGCCAAAACGAGCAAAGCTTTGTCTGCCCGCCTCGATCGCCGCGTCTTTGGCGTTGAGCGCTCTAGGCCGCCCGGAGAGGATCGACCGGGCATCGTCCGCGGTGGCCGAAGCCAGAAAAACGATGAGCGCTTTCCTCGCATTCGTCTCCATGTCGTAGGCCGGCATCGTGCTTCCTGGATACACCAGTTCGGGATTCACCAGTTGCTCGTCCAGCCACCCGGCGGAGTGCTGCTTGGCGACGCCGAGCAGGTCCGGGCCGCCCTTGGCCCCCACGCCGCCAATGCTGTGGCAGACGATGCAGTTCTTCTCAACAAAAAGCCGGCGGCCATACGTGGCGCTGGGAATCACACGCACGCTGGAGTAGTAGCTTCCCATCTGCTCGCTGGTGAGGGAGAGCATGTAAAACGTCAGGGCGCGCGCCTGCTCCCGCGTGAAGTGGAAGTCAGGCATCGCGGAACCGGCGGATACGGCGTTGGGCTCGAGGAAATGGTGTTCCAGCCACTGCGGATAGCGGCGCTTGGCGCCCTCCTCGGTCAGGTCCGGGCCGATGCTTCCACCTATACCGTTCAGCTTGTGACAGCCGCGGCAGCCGTGCGTTTCAAACAGGCGCCGGCCTTCCGCCAATTCCGGCACTCCGGGCACATCGCCTTCCTTGTGGCAGCGCCCGCAGGAGGCGCGGATGTAGTCCTTCGGAAGCAACGGCTCTTGCCAGAACGCTACCTGCCCGTGGGCATTCTCCTTGTCGGTGGCCAAGCCCTGGCCGCCGTGACAAATCGTGCAGCCGAACTTGGAAGGAACATGCGGCGCCAGGTTGGGATGGAATGCGAACGGATGGGGGGCGCTCTTCATGGTGGGGTCTTCCACTCCCAGGTGGCAGGTGCCGCACCGGTCCACGCGCTGCAATCCTGGCAGCAGGACCTGCCGGATGGTCAGAGGCGCGGTGGATACGGCGCTTTTGGCGGCGGCGTTCGGTTCCCCCTGCGCTTCCATGCGATAGAACTCCTGCTGGTACTTCTTCCACGCCGGAGCACTGGCCTGCCAGATGGCCGCAAGCATCAGAATCAGCGCGGTGAGGCTGAGCGCAAAGAAGAGCTTCGGCATGATCCGTTCCATTTACTCAACTCCCGGGACGTGCACCCATGGTGGCACCAGGGCCCAGCCCGGACCCCGGAAGAGCGTCCCGATGACGATGAGAACGACGTTGACCACGACAAACGCCGTGAACGCCCATATGGCCCACTTCCGCTCTGCCGGCCGGCGGCTCGGGTTCGAATCCAGGTAGGGAATGGCAAGCAGCACCAGCACGGCGAGACCCGGCACCACCACTCCGCCCAGCAGCGCGGAATGGCTGACTAACTCCTGGAGCCCCAGAAAGTACCACGGGGCCTTGGCGGGATTGGGCGTCTTCGCGGGGTTGGCCAGTTCTTCGAGCGGCGCGTTCCAAAACAGCGACACCGCCATCACGGTGGTCACCGTCGCCAGGAGTGCGATGGCTTCGCGGAAGAAGGCGAACGGATAGGAAAAGACGGTATCCTCTTCTTCTTCCTCGGTCACGGTTTCGAACAGCGGCTTGCCCGTCACCACTTCCATCAGCCCGTAGGTTTTGTCCCTTGCCGCGGGCACGAGGGTGATCGCAAGTTCCGGGTTCGCCGCTTCACCAATGGTCACCAGCGGCGCGGAGCTTTCCGGCTTCAGTTTCCACAGCGGTCGCGAGAGGCCTCCATCCTTACGGACCCTCCAGAAATGCACCATGGTCAGGAGGACCATCAGTGAGGGCAGCACCGCCACGTGCAGCACGTAGAAGCGCAGCAGGGCGGACTCGCCAACGCCGTGTCCTCCCAGCATTAACTCCCTGAGGCGGGAGCCAACCAAGGGGGCATAGCTGCCGATGTTGGTCCCCACCGTGATCGCCCAGAACGCCAGTTGGTCCCACGGCAGCAGGTAACCGGTGAAGGAAAGGCCGAGCGTCAGCAGAAACAGCCCGACGCCAACTACCCAGTTGAACTGGCGCGGCTTCTTGTAAGAGCCGGTGTAAAAGACCCGGCACATATGCAGGAAGACGCAGATCACCATGCCATGGGCCGACCAGCGGTGCATGTTGCGCAGGAACGGCCCGAGAAAGACCACGAACCGGAGGTCCTTCATGTCCTGGTAAGCCTGGGGCGACTGCGGCCGGTAATAAAACATCAGCGCGACGCCGGTAGTTACCAAGATGAGGAACAGGAAGAACGTAATGAAGCCCAGATACCAGGTGTGCTTCAGCTTGAAGTGCTCCTTGCGCACCTTGGCGGGGTGGATGTGGAGCCACACGTTGAGGAAGACCAGTTCGGACTTCCCCTTGTCGGTGGAAAGCGGGTCCCGCCGGACGATCGACTGCCAGGCATCTCGTAGGGGATTCATCGTCACACCATGAGGCGATAGGACCCGGGAACCACGTGGTCCTTATCCACCTTCAGTTGTCCGTCTCGGGCCAGAGTCACTTCGAACCATTCCAGGGGCCTGGGCGCCGGGCCGTGTTGGACCGAGCCATCGCCTCGAAACACGCTGCCGTGGCAGGGACAATGGAAACTGGCGTCGCTCTGGAAGTAGCCGACCGTACAGCCGAGATGGGTGCAGACGGCGCTGGCAACCGCGAATCCTTTCTCCCGGTCGCGGAACACGAAGATCTTCTCGTCCGCGAGGAAAGTCGGAGGGCCGAAAGCGAAATCCCCCGGGGGACCGATCTTGAAGTCCAGCGGGGGCTCGTAGTAGACGCTCGGACTGAGGAACCGGACCACCGCCCCCAAGCTCACCCCGATGGCAGCCCACAGGGCCGCTAGACCCGCCCCGCCCCAGCTCAGGAATGATCGTCGGTTCATGGCGTTGTTCTTCTCCTGCTGACTCATTCAAATACTTCGCGCTCCTGCTGCTCCAGGGCTTCCATTGTGATCGCATGGGTCGGGCATCTTTGGGCGCAGAGCGCACAACGGATGCATTTCTCTTCGTCCTTGACGATTGCGCCGCCTTGTCGCGGGGCTAGTTCGCTCGCCGAGACCCCGAACCGTTTTGCGATCAAGGCTTCGTACCGCGCGTCCCCCTGATTCTGCGTCAGATCCACCAGCCGGAGACAATGCTCCGGGCAGATATCCACGCACCCGTTGCAGAGAATGCACTTCGAGCCGTCGAAGATCGTGTTGACCTGGCACTTCAGGCAGCGCAGTCCCTCCGCGCGCCCCTGGGCCTCGTCAAAGCCCATTTCCACCTCGGCAATGCCGATCCGGCGGTTGGTTGGCAGCATCGGCATCTTCTGGCGGGGCGTGCTCAGAAATCCGCGCGGCATCTCCCACTGGCTGAAGATGCGGAACCGGCTCAGCACCGTTTTCTGCGTCTTGCCGTTGAGGTAGACGTGTATGGACCGGGCGGCCCGATGCCCGTTGGCGACCCCTTCCACCAGAACCCGCGGGCCGAACGCGACATCGCCGCCGGCGAAGACCCCCGCAGCCGTGGTCATCAGGTTCTCGTCGATCTTCAAAGTTCCGCGCGGCGTGATCTCCACCGATTCCTCGCCCCCCAGAAAGGAGAGGTCCGCTTGCTGGCCGATGGCCAGGACCACGCTATGGCCCGCGATCAGCTTCTCTTCGTCGCTGAAGGCCGGGTTGAAGCGGCCGTTTTCGTCAAAGACCGAGATGCAGCGGCGCACTTTCAGGCCGGTGACGACGCCATCCTGGCCGACAATCTCTTTCGGCCCCCATCCGTTCTCGACGACGATGCCTTCCTGTTCGGCCTCCTGGACCTCGCCTTTCCAGGCCGGCATCTGCTCGCGGGATTCCAGACTTACCAGGCACACCTGCTCGGCGCCGGAACGCAACGCCATGCGTGCCGCGTCCAGCGCGGGTTGCAGGCTTTCAGCGCCGGATTCGGCGGCGCCCGAGTTCCACGAGGGCTCCTGCACCAGGCGCAACGCCGAGCGCGCCACGTCCACCGCCACGTTCCCGCCGCCCACGACTACGACCTTCTTGCCCAGGTTGACTTCGTAGCCCAGGTTGACATTAATCAGGAAGTCGATCCCGTTCAATACGCCGTCCAGGTGCCCGCCGGGAACCTTCAATTCCCGGCCCTTGTTCAAGCCGGTGGCCAGCAGCACGGCGTCGAATCTGGAGCGGAGTTCGGAGAACGTAACATCCCGCCCCAGCGTCACGCGCGTATGAAGGGTCACGCCCAGGGCCAGTATGTTGTCGATCTCCATCTTGATGATTTCCCGCGGCAACCGGAAATGCGGGATGCCCAGGTAGAGCATCCCGCCCGGGACCGGTGCGGATTCGAAGACCTCGACGCTGTAACCCAGAAGCGCGAGGTCGTGCGCGCAGGTCAAGCCGCACACTCCCGCCCCCACGATCGCGATCCGCTTCCCGCGCTTGGGAGCGGGCGGAGCGCCTTTGCGCGCGGGGTCGTGCCCCATGCCGAGGTTGTGGCGCTCGGTGGCGTACCTCTTGAGCGCGCAGATCGCGATGGGCTCGTCGATCTTGCCGCGCCGGCAGGCGTCTTCGCAGGGATGTGCGCAAATCCTGCCCAGAACGTAGGCGAAGGGGTTCGGGGCCCGGGCCAGCAGATACGCTTCCTCGTCCCGGGAAACGCCGATAGCCTGAACGTACCGTCCGCATTCGGTGTGGATTGGACACGCCGTGCGGCACGGAATGTTCCGGTCGAAGTATTCCCGATCCGGGACCGTTACCCGATAGCGCATGGGCCCCCGCTATTGCTGCTGCTTCAGTTTGTCGATCTCCTCGTCGCTCAAGGCCGGGAAGAAGGACTTCGGGTTCTTGTCCTTGCGGTTCGTCTGATCGTAGACCAGGAACTCGAAGATATCTTTGCCCTGCTTGTCGCTGATGCCGGAGTTCGGCTTGTGCATCATGCGCTTGACATAGCGCTCCCACTCCGCCCTGGTCATCATGGTGTTGATGGGCCGGGCGATGGTGTGGCATTTGGAGCACTTGGACCCAAACAGCTTGTAGGCCGCCTGCATCTCAGCAGGGTAGCCGGAGACATCGACCTTGTCCGGCCCTTTGTCCTGGGGGAGCGTCACGTTGCTGCTCTGCGCCGATGCAAAGGGCAGGCAGAATAGAGCCAGTGTCATCGTTCGAAACAGTGTTTTCATGTCGGTCGTTCCTCACCACATCAATCGCAAGTCAAGCCGGAAAAGCTTGTCGGTAGTCACGGCGCCCGAGACCGGGTCCGCATCGCGCTCGTGGGTGTAAGCGGCGCGTATAACGACGTTGCCCAACTCGGTCAGGGCGTGCAGGCCGCCCACGCCCCAGGCCTCCGTGGGGGCGGTGGGCCCGCCGGCGATGGTCTGGCTCAGCCGGTCGTATCGGGCCATGGCCGCAGTGCCGCGTCTGAAGTAATAATCCACTTCCCCGCGGTAGCCATTTGACGTGAAGTTTCGGGTCGTGCTGGTCAGCATATCCTGCCAGTCATCGCGGCCCCTGAGATAGCCTCCAATGACGTCCAGTTTGTCGAAGAACAGATAGTTGCCAAAGACTCCGTAGCGCCGGATGGTCGGGCGATAGGTGAACTGATCGGGCGTGCCCTGGTTCTGGACCTGGTCCTTGCGCCCATAGTAGGTCATGAAGGTGACCCCGCCATCCGGGCCGAACCAGTAATCGGCGTCGAACCACGCATCCTTGGCGGTCTTGGTGGAGGCGGACAGGATCTCGCTGCCATCCGCGTTCAGCCCATTCGTGACTTTCGCGGAAACCGCAATGACCTGCTTGAAGTAGGGGGAGGCCCAAGTGTATCCCGCATTCACGCCGACCGGGTGCTGGTCAAGGCTGAAATTGAGATCGTTGACGTAAGTGAGAATGAGGGACGGATCCGAAAAGAGGTTGTAAAACATCGCGCCTCGCGTGCCCTCGCCCTCCTGCATGTGCATCTCGCCGACCTTGCCGAAGAAGCTGCTGTTGGCGCGTCCGGCCGTGTAACCGATCTGGGCCTGTTCGAGGTCGCTCTGGCCGTCCTGATAGAGCTCATAGTGCACAAAGTACGAGAAGTTAGTTTGCGGCAAGGCTCCTGCCACGAACAGGGCCGCCTCGTCGAGGTTGAAACTGGTCGTGGAGGCGGGGGTGTTTGCCGTGTTCTTTTCAGCCGTAAAACTGCCCTGGGTGATCACGGCGAGAGAGTTCATGATGTTGAACTTGATGTTCTTGTCGAGCTCGGAGATCTTCGGCGCGGGCTTGGTCCCGTCCATTTCGTCCGGTGGCATGCGGTACCCGAGCCGCTTGAACATATAGCCGGTCTTGTTCAGCACCGGCGGGATCAGGTGGCAGGTGTAACACTTGACGCCGTATTTTCGCGCGAACGCGGGGATCGCGCGGGAAGGCTGCGGAGACAGCATAATCAGGGCCAGTGCGGTGAGAACCGGTATGGCAGCCGGGATCCAGCATTTGTTTCGGGCCAGCATGAGAGCGCTCCTCTCGAGTCCAACGGACTCGAAGCACGCGATTCTCCAAAAAACGGCCCTTTGTTATGAAGGACCTGGAAGCTCTCGCCTCTCTACATGGGGAGCCGATTCCCCAATGGGTAAGGAATCGGCGTGGAATCTATTCCCCAGGTTGGGGATCCTTTTCCCGCTTCAGCAGGGCATAGAATGTCTTACGGTCCACGCCTGCCTCCCGCGCGGCAGCGCTCAGGTTGCCGTCGCAACGAGCGAGCACGGAGCGGGCGTAAGAGAGCTCGAAACTGCCCAGATAACGCTCTCGAGCCTCCTTCCAGGGCAGGACGGACAGGTCGGCTACTGCCTCGGCGAAAGGAAAATCTTCGGCCAGGTCTCCCGGCTCGATCACGCCTTCCGGGTGGAGCGCGGTCAGCTTCTCCATCACGTTCCTGAGCTGGCGCACATTGCCCGGCCAAGGCTGGCCCAGGAGCGCCTCGTAGAAACGCGGCGAGGCGGTCAGGTTCTTGCCGTAGCGCCGGGAAAACCGCTCCAGAAAAAACCGCGCCAAGTGAGGGATGTCTTCCGGTCTCTCGCGCAGCGCGGGCAGCTTCACGGTGACCACGCCGAGCCGGTAGAACAGCTCCTCGCGGAAGGTGCCGGCCTTGATCTTGGCCGCCAGATCCTGGTTGGTGGCGCACAGAATCCGGCAATCCACCCGGACCGTTTCGAGACCGCCTAACCGCCGCAACTCGCGTTCCTCGACAAACCGGAAGAGGCGTGTTTGCAGTTCCACGCCCAGGTCTCCGATCTCGTCCAGGAACAAGGTGCCCCCATCGGCGGATTCGATGAGGCCTTTCTTGGTGCGCTCGGCTCCGGTAAACGCGCCGCGCTCGTAGCCGAACAGTTCGCTCTCGACCAGGGAGCCCGGCATGGCGCTGCACTCCACCGGCACAAAGGCGCCGTTCTTTCGCCGGCTCCGGCTGTGGAGGAAGCGCGCCATCACCTCCTTCCCGGTGCCGCTCTCTCCCAGAATCATCACCGTCGCGTCGGTCACCGCGGCCCGCCGGCACTTCTCGATCTGCTCGAGCATGGCGGCGCTCCGGCTCTGCGGCTCGTCCGTTTCTCCCAGCGCCTCGAGCCTTCCACGCAACGTTTCGACCTCCTGCTCCAGCGTGGCTTGGAACAGCGCGCGCTTGACCACCAGCAGCAGATCGTCCCGTTCGAAAGGCTTTTCGAGGTAATCGAATGCGCCGTTGCGCATAGCGAGCACCGCGCCTTCCACCGACCCGAAGGCCGTTAGAAAAACGACGCGCAGGCCGGGATGCGCCTCGTGCAGACGCCCGAAAACCTCTTCTCCCGACATCCCTGGCATCCGCATGTCGAGCAATACCAGGTCCGGCGGTTTCGCCAGAGCGGCTTCCAGGCCTCTGACCGGGTCCTGAAAAGCCGACACAGTGGTCTCGGGAGACCGCAACATGCGCTGGATGTTCTCGCCCATTGCGGCTTCGTCGTCGATCACGAAAACACGGTTCAAGCGGTAGACCCCTTCACGAACCAGTGGTACGGCTGTCCGCGGGTGAAGCGGGCCGGAGGCATCTCGACCACGAAACTCGCCCCACCGCCGTCCCTGGTCTCGTATCGCACCGAGCCGTCATAGGTGTCCATCAGGCTGGCGGCCAGAAACAGACCGAGGCCCAGCCGCTCCCGGCCGGGACTCTGGGATATGAACGGCTCGAACAGGTGCTCGCGAATGCTTTCCGGAACGCCGGGCCCGTTGTCTTCGACCCTCAGCACCACCTTGGAGCCTGCGCTCCGGTACGGTTCGAGCCGCAGCCATATGGCGCCGTCCTCCCTGCCCTTGAGCGCCTCGAGCGCGTTGGAGATCAAGCCACGCACCACTTCCCCCATTACGTGGTCCGGCAGGTCCACCGGCGGAACGTCGGGCGCTTCCACGATGATCTGCGCGCGCTGCTTCTCCGCGGAGGGTCCCAACGCCGTTACCGCGTCCCGCAGGATCTCGGCTGGAGCCGGGGCCGCGAAGGCCTCCCCTCCGCGCTCATGCCGCAGCGCCTGGAGCAGTGTGCGCGCGACGTTCCCCATGTAGCGCGTTTCTTTCAGCATGCGTTGCAGGTCCACGCACAGGCTGGCGTCTTCCTTGCGTTCCTCCAGCAACACCTCGATGCGGCCCGCCACGATCGCCAGCGGATTGTTGAACTCGTGCAAAAAGCCGGCCGTGAACTGGCCCAGGATGGTGAGCTGATTCGAGAGGCGTGCTTGCCGGTCCGCGGCCGACAACTGTTCGCGCAACTGCGCCGCGCGATCGCGGACGCTTTCGAATTGCAGCTTCAGCCGATCGGTTTCTTCCCGGGCGTTCTCCAGCCGAAGGAGCAGGCTGCGCTCACGGCGGCGGAAAAGCACCAGTGCCAGCAGAGAACCCAGGGCGAAGGCGCCAACGGAAACCAGAACGGTGGTGAGGACTGTGGCTGAAACCCAGAGCGCAGCGTTCATCCTGGCCTATTGAGGGAATCCTGCGATTCCGTGAGAATTCTAGCATGTGGCCGAGAGCGGCGGAGACCTTACCCCCTCTACTTCGCGCCCAGAAACTCGGGGCTGTTCAGATACGCGGTCAGGTCTGCCATCTCCGACTTGTAGAACAGCGGCCACGGCCGATTCGTCTGCTTCATCTTCTCCAGCATGGCCGGGCCATGCAGCCACAACATGGAAGCCATGGAGAAGGGGCGAAGGGGGGCATTGCGCGCGGCCAGAGCCTTCTTCAGATCGGGAGCGCCGCTCGAAAGATCGTTGTGACATACGCCGCAGCTCTTCTTCTCGAACACCTTTCGTCCGTGCTCCGGGCTGCCGGACTCGGCAAACACCTGGGTGTACCACAGATATGCCAGAATCTGACGCATCTCGTCCTGTTCCAGCCTGGGAGGGGAGATCCCCGTCTTTCGGCGGTATTCCAACATCTTCGGGGCGTGCCCCCACATGGAGACCGCAAAATCGGTTAGCGTGCCGCTCGTGGGATGCTTCTCGATGGCGAGGCTGCCCGTGTGGCAGGTGGCGCAACCCTTCTCTTTGAAAAGGGCCTCTCCATTTCCGGAAGGACCGAGTGAAAACTCCGCTACACGGCCTCGCGTCTGCGGCAGGTTCTGCACGTACACGACCAGATCGGTGAGTTGCTGCCCCGTGAGTTCCGGCCATCGGATGTGCCGGGCGCTCATGGCTGCCTGCATCTGAGAAGCGTGGTTCCACATCTGCTGCGCGAGCGCGATGGGCGCGGCCACCGATTGCCAGGATGCGACCGGTGGCCCGCCCCCTGGAACCGGAGAAGAAACCCCATGGCAGTCGGCGCAGTGCTTGGACGCGAAGACCTGCTTACCGCGCGCGGCATCACCGGGCCGCTCGAAAAAGCGGACCGACTGAAAATAGGCGAACAGATCGGCTGCCTGCGCCTCAGTCAACTGCGGCTTCGGGATCCCTTGCTTTTCCATGGAGGCCCACATGCTCGGGGCGTGGTTCCACATAATGCTGGCCATCCAGGAGGGTGAGTAGTCCCGCCCAAGCATTCTTCCGAGGTCCGGGGCGGTGGTTCCGCCCTCGCCACGTGTGCTGTGGCAGGACACACATTTCTCAGTACGCAGCAGCTCGGCCCCGCGTTGCGCGTCACCGAGTATCAGTTCAGCCCCGAACGCCACGCTGAAGCTGAGCGTGGAAAAGCCCGCAGCCAACAGCATTCGTTTCATGGAGATCCTCCAGCGTCAGCCAAACACCCCTGACGAACCGCTCATCTGGGACCGTTCAGTCAATGAGAACGTTGTGGGTGATCGAGCATGTGCGGCCCCTTGGCAGCCCCGTATTGCTTCCCCTTCCTTGTGGTTACAAGTATACAGCAGATAGCCCCGTCTTAAGCTCTGCAGTGCGCTTTCTCCGCCCATTGGCGCCCCGGACGTTGCGGTTGTGACCCAAAGACGGCTGTAGGGTTGGGTGGCCTACCTCGGGGACGGTTCCCGCAGCTCCCAAAATTCATTTCCCGCAGACTCAATCACTTGCGAAAACTTGCCCCTCCGCCTCGCGCTCCGCCCGCGTTATCCTCATCCCAGTAGTATTCATGTCTTCGCAACGCCAAATCGAACGTTCCCGCGCCAGCGCGAACCCCGCCTCCCCGATCTCGCGGTGGCCCACTGCGAAAAAGCACGAAATAGAAAATGCAAGCAACGCGACCCATCGTTGACATTCCCCTTCGAGTCCGTCATCGTTACCTCGACTCTTTGGACCTTGAACACGTAGTCGGAAGGATTCCGAAAGCGGAAGTCGATGATGGCCGCCGAGCTGTTCTCGTTGATCGGCAGCGTGCGCACGTTCAAAATCGAGCCGAGCAGATCGAGGTGCGCACCGCGCTGCATGAAGAAGATTCCCACCGCGGCCAGCGCATCGCTTCGGCTCCCGGCAAACCCGGAAGTGGCGCGCCAGCCATAACGCACCCAGCCGGCCAGAGGCATCATTACCCTCGCCTGCCAGGAAAGCGACGGCAGGGCCCACCGAAGCGCTTAGCCCCCCAGCCAGGTCACGATGCCTGATCCGATGGGGTAGAATGACTCGTCCGCGGTGGTTGCCATGCCCCAGACTATCCTCTTGATCGAGAATGATACGGCGGTTCGCCGCGCCCACACGGAAATCATCCGTGAGGCTGGCTTTGAGGTCATCGAAGCGGCCGCCGGGCCGGAGGCGCTGAAACTGGCGTCGGAAAAGCAGCCCGCGCTCGTCGTCGCTGCCGTTGAATTGCCCGGCATTGACGGCTTCGATCTCGCAAAACGACTAAGGGCCGATCTCCGGACTGCTTCGATTCCGGTGCTGCACACCTCCAGCCGGAGGGACGACTATCCGGAATCGCTGAAGAGCGGGGCGGAGGCGTATCTTCAGTCCCCGGTCGAGGGGCCGCTCCTGATCGCCGTGGTCACAGCGCTCATCCAAAGGGCGCGCACCGCTTCGGCGGAGGACCGGTTCAAGGCGCTGATCGACAGCATTCCCGACGAGGTCTGGTTCACCGACGCCCAGGGCAGGTTCACGCAAGCGAATCGATCCGCCCTGCGGGAATTCAAGATGGCCGCTCCGGCACAGGTGGATGTGAAAGAGTTCGCCGGAAGCCTGGAAGTGTATCGCGCCGATGGCAGCCCTCGCCCCGTGGAAGAAGCGCCGCCGCTGCGAGCCCTGAAGGGGGAGACGGTCCGGAGCCAGGAGGAGATCGTCCGCACGCCCGGCCACGGGGAGCTGCGGCATCGACAGGTGAGCGCCTCGCCCGTTAGGGATGCCGCGGGCGCCATCGTGGGGGCGGTCTCGTTGGTGCGCGATATCACCGAGCGCAGGCGGGCCGAGCAGGCCCTGCGGGCCAGCGAGGAGCGGTACAGGACCCTGTTTGAGACGATGACCGAGGGATTCGCGCTGGACGAGATCGTCTGCGATGAAGCGGGAAAGCCGTGCGATCTTCGTTACCTGACGGTCAACCTGGCCTTCGAACGGCAAACCGGCCTCAAGGCCGCGGACATCCTGGGACGGACCGTCATGGAGTTGTTCCCCGGGACGGAGCCCATTTGGATCGAGAGGTATGGCAAAGTCGCTCTCACCGGGGAACCGGCGCGCTTTGAAGAATGGTTCGGCCCGCTGGGGCGGTGGTTCGAGGTGTCCGCCTTCCAGACCGAGCCCGGCCGATTTGGCGTGGTATTCGCGGACATCACCGAGCGCAGGCGGGCCGAGGAGGAACGGCAGCGCTTGGCTGGCAACCTGGCCGCCATCCTGGACGCTGCGCCGGTTGCCATCTGGATCGCCCACGACCCGCGGTGCCTCCGCATTACAGGCAACGCCTACGCGGACCAGGTGGTCATGCAAACCGAGCGGGGCGGCAATATCTCGGCGAGCGCGCTTCCCGGCGACGTGGCAGTCTCGTATAGGGCTTTTCGGAACGGGGTTGAACTGCGGCCCGAGGAGTTACCCGCCCAAATCGCCGCCGCCACGGGCCAGCCGGTGAAGCAAGAAGAGTTGGACCTGGTCTTCCCCGACGGCCGCACCGTCCACCTGCTCCTGGGCGCCGTGCCCCTGTTCGATGCCGAAGGACGCGTGCGCGGCGCGGTGGCCGCCGGTGTCGACGTTTCGCGGCGCAAGCGGGCCGAAGAGGCGTTGCGGGAGAGCGAAGCCGTTCTGCGCAGCTTCTTCGACAGCCCCGGGATGATGCGAGGGTTCGTGGAACTGATCGATGGCGGCGTCGTTCACGTTTCCTGCAATCAGGCCGCGGCGGTGCTGTTCGGGGTGGACCGGGAGTCGATCGCGGGCAAAACCGCTACCGAAGCGGGCACCGCGGAAGAGGTGGCGCGATTGTGGGTCGACCTCTATGATAAGAGCCGCCGCACCGGCCAGCCCGTCTCGATGGAATATGCCCGCCGGGGCGCGGACGGCCGGGAACGCTGGCTGCTGGCCACCGCCAGCTACGTCGGGACCGGGCCTTCGGAACACCCGCGATTCGCGTACACGATCCTCGACTTCACCGAGCGCAAGCGGGCCGAGGAGGCGCTGCGCGAGAGCGAGGACCGCTTCCGTGCGCAGCTAACGGCCAGCTCGGATGTGGTGTATCGCATGAGTCCGGATTGGAGCGAGATGCGCCAACTCCGTGGCCGCGACTTTATTCCCGACACCGAAGCGCCAAACCGCGCCTGGCTTCTGAAATATATTCCCCCGGACGATCGGGCGCACGTAATGGCGGTCATCGACCAAGCGATCCGCACCAAGAGCGTCTTCGAGCTGGAACACCGGGTCCTGCGCGTGGACGGCACCCTGGGCTGGACGTTCTCGCGCGCCATCCCGCTGCAGGATGCGAAGGGCGAAATCGTCGAGTGGTGGGGCGCCGCGAGCGATATCACCGAGCGCAAGCGGGCGGAAGAGGCGCTGCGGGAGAGCGAGTCCCGGCTGCGAGCCTTGAGCGACAACCTGCCGGAAGGCGCGATCTACCGGTATCGCCACGACGTCCACGGCGAGCCGCACGTGGACTTCATCAGCGCCGGTATCGAACGGCTGATCGGCGTCCCCGCGGCCGAGTACATGGCCGATGCCGCGACGGTGGAGAGAAATATCGTGCCCGAAGACCGCGATCGAATGAAGGCCGGGATCGCGGCGTCGCGCGAGCGGCTCACGCAGTTCGAAATGGAGGTGCGCCACAGGCACCGCGTAACCGGCGAGGTGCGCTGGTCGCTGTTGCGCTCGACGCCCGTCCGTCTTTCAGATGGCTCGACGGTTTGGGACGGCATCGAACTGGACATCACCAAACGCAAGCGGGCCGAAGAGGCGTTGCGCGAAAGCGAGAAGAGGTACCGGGCGATTGGCGAGTCGATCGACTACGGAGTGTGGGTGTGCGCCCCCGATGGCCGCAACACCTACGCCAGCGAGTCGTTCCTGAAGCTGGTGGGCATGACGCAGGAACAGTGTTCAAGTTTCGGCTGGGGAGACGTGCTGCACCCGGACGATGCCGAGCGGACACTCGCGGCATGGAAGGAGTGCGTCCGGACCGAGGGAATATGGGACATCGAGCATCGTTTCCTCGGCGTGGATGGCGAGTGGCATCCGGTCCTGGCTCGCGGCGTACCCGTGCGCGACGAGCAGGGTCGGGTCACCTGCTGGGTGGGCATCAACCTCGATATCGCCGAGCGCAAGCGGGCTGAAGAAAACATGCTCGACTCGGAAGCGCGGTACCGGAGGCTGTTCGACACACTCATCGAAGGGTTCTGCATTATCGAGGTGATTTTTGACGGCGATGTCCCGGTCGACTATCGCTTCCTGGAAATCAATCCGGCTTTCGAGAAGCGAACGGGTTTGAAGAACGCACGGGGCCGGCTCATGCGTGAGCTGGCTCCCGATCATGAAGCGCACTGGTTTGAGATCTATGGGCACGTCGCCTTGACGGGCCAGCCCGCGCGGTTCGTGAACGAAGCCAGAGCGTTGAATCGCTGGTACGACGTGAGCGCCTACCGCATCGGCGGATCCGAGAGCCGAAAGGTCGCGATCCTGTTCAATGACATCACGGAGGCCAAGCGGGCGACGGATGCGTTGCGGGAAAGCGAGAGCCGGGAGCGCGCGCGGGCGGCGGAGGTGGAAGCGATCATGGACGCGGCGCCGGCTGCCATTTTCATCGCGCACGACGCCGAGTGCCGCTCCATGAGCGGCAACCGCACGGCGCACACCTTACTGCAAAGAGAGCCCGGGAAGAATCTCTCGAAGTCCGCTTCCGAGGGCGAGAGGCCGGCGAATTTCCGGGCCATGAAGGACGGTATCGAGATTCCTCCCCAGGAGCTACCGGTGCAGAAAGCGGCCGCAACGGGGCAGCCGGTCCGGAACTACGAACTGGATGTGGTGTTCGAGGACGGCGCCACCCTGAACCTGCTGGCCGATGCCGTGCCGATGCTGGACGAAGACGGACGCCCGCGAGGCGCGGTGGGGATTCTCTCCGATATTACCGAACTGAAGCGCGCCGAGCGGCGGCTGCGGGAATCCCAGAAACTGGAGAGCCTGGGCTTGCTGGCGGGCGGCGTCGCGCACGACTTCAATAACCTGCTGGTCGGCGTGATCGGCAACGCCAGCCTGGCGCAGGACATACTCCCGCCCGACCATCCGGTCGCTGAGTTGCTGACCGCGGTCCTCAAAACCGGGGAGCAGGCGGCTCACCTGACCCGGCAGATGCTGGCTTACTCGGGCAAGGGGAAGTTCCTGGTGGAGGCGCTGGATCTCTCGGCGCTGATCCCCGACATGAGCGGCCAGGTGCAGCAAGTGTTCATGAACCTGGTGCTCAATGCGGCGGAAGCGATCGGCAGCCACGAGGGCCTGATTACGGTCAAGACTGGCGTCGAAAGCGTGAACGCCCGGTATATCCGGCAGCATCCGGAAGCGGCGGGACTTCAACCCGGCAAGTACGTAAGCCTCGAGGTAAGCGACAACGGTGGCGGCATGGACGAAGCGACCAGAGCCCGGATCTTCGATCCGTTCTTCACCACCAAGTTCACGGGACGCGGCCTGGGACTGGCGGCCGTCGCCGGCATCGTGCGCGGACACAAAGGCGCCATCGTGACCGGCAGCGCGCCGGGCAAAGGCAGTTGCTTCACCGTGCTGTTCCCCGCGGCAGCGCGGGTGGCCGAGGAGCCGGCGGTCGCGGCCCCCGAGGCTACGCTTCACGGCGCGGGTGTGGTGCTGGTAGTGGACGATGAACGGGTCGTGCTGGAGATGGCGAGAAGAGCCCTCGAGCGGCAAGGCTACGCGGTCCTGTTGGCGGACAGCGGGCGGGCGGCGATCGGCCTGCTCAAGACGCACCCCGGCGACATCAACCTGGTGGTCCTCGATCTCAGCATGCCGAACATGAACGGCGAGGAGGCGCTTCCCGAGCTCAGGAAGCTCCGGCCCGCGGTCAAGGTGGTGGTATCGAGCGGCTACAGCGAGGCCGAGACGATGATCCTCTTCAAAGGCCAGCGGGTTTCAGGCTTCATCCAGAAGCCGTACACCGCAGCGGGGCTGGCGGAGAAGGTGAAGGCCTGCCTGGGGTAAACCGGGGGACGCCGCACTCAGCCCGGCAGCCGGGATTCGATGCTGGGTGTGCAGTCATGAGGTCCCCGCGTTCTGCCGCTCCTCCCACCAAGCCATCTGGATCGCCTCCAGCCGCCCTTCAGTTGAGGCGTGGGGGTCGTCGGCGAAGCCCTCGATCTCGGTCACCCATTTGCGGAGGTCGGTGAAGCGGACGGCCAGCGGGTCCTGGGCCGGGAACTTCGCGGCCAGCGCCAGCGCGATGTACTCGGCGTCGTCCCAGGTGAGCGCGGGCATCAGATCGTCTTCCCCTTGAGCGCGGTGCGGACCGCGGCGTTCATCATCACCTCGGCCAGGCGCATGGTGACCTGGTTCAGCAACTCGATGTGCACGCGGATGAGTTCGTAGTCCTCGGAATGGTGAACAACCAGGAGTTGGTTGACGGCCCGCTCGATGGCGACCTGCTCGGCGGGCGTCATTTCCATGTAGGCCGTGCTCGCGCGGCCCTTCTCGACCGCCGCCAGGATCTGGTCGGCTTCGAGGCGCGCTTCCCGCACCTGGCGCTCGCGTATGTCCTCGGCCGCGTGGGCGTAGGATTCCTCGATCATCGCCTCTACCTGGTTGTCGGTCAGCCCGTAGGAGGGCTTCACCTCGATCGACTGTTCCTTCGCGGTGCGCTGGTCGCGTGCGGTGACGCTCAGGATGCCGTTGGCGTCGATCAGGAAGCGCACCTCGATGCGCGGCGCGCCGGCCGGCAGCGGGTCGATATCTTTCAGGTCGAAGCGCGCCAGGCTGCGGCAGTCCTTCACCAACTCGCGCTCGCCTTGCAGCACGTGTATGAGCACGTTCTTCTGGCCATCGACGGCGGTGGTGAAAACCTCGGTGGCGCTGGCCGGAATGGTCGAGTTGCGGTGAATCAGCTTGGATACCACCCCGCCCATCGTCTCGATGCCGAGCGAGAGCGGCGTAACGTCGAGCAGCAGCTTGTCCTCGACCGCGCCGGTGAGGATGCCGGCCTGAACCGCGGCGCCCAGCGCGACCACCTCATCCGGATTCAGGTCCGTGTGCGGCCGCGCGCGGAACAGGTTCTCGACCGCCTGCCGCACCAGCGGAATGCGCGTCGAGCCGCCCACCAGCACCACCTCGTCGATCTGCTCCGGCGTCACGCCCGCGTCCTGGATGCAGTTGCGGCAGGGGCCGAGGGTGCGGTCCACGATGTCCTTTATCAGCGCTTCGAACTGCTCGCGCGCGATCTCGCGCTGATATTTGCGGCCCTGCCATTCGAGGTCGATGGTGGCGCGCGGGGCAAAGGAGAGCCGCTCCTTGGCGTCGATGACGGCGCGTCGCAGCGTCTGCACCAGCGAGCCATTGTTCGAGGGGTCGATGCCCCACTCGGAGGCGACGTCTTCGAGGGCGATGCGCAGCAGGCGGTTGTCGATATCGTCCCCGCCCAGGTGCGTGTCGCCGTTGGTGGCGAGCACTTCGAAGATGCCCTCGTGCAGCTTGAGGATGGAAATGTCGAACGTGCCGCCGCCCAGGTCGTAGACGGCCACGATGCCCTGCTTGCGCTTGTCGAGGCCGTAGGCAAGCGAGGCGGCGGTGGGCTCGTTCACCAGGCGCAGCACTTCGAGGCCGGCGATGCGGCCCGCGTCCTTGGTGGCCTGCCGCTGAGCGTCGTTGAAATACGCGGGCACGGTGATGACGGCCTCGGTGACGGCCTGGTGCAGGTAGGCTTCGGCGTTCTTCTTGAGCTGGAGCAGGATGAATGCGGAGATCTGGGGCGGGGTAAACGTGCGCTCGCCGAGATCGAGGCGGATGACGGCGTCGCTCTCCGGCGCGATGCGGAAGGGGAACAGCTTCAGCTCGTCGGCGACGTCGGCCACGCCGCGGCCCATCAGGCGCTTGACGGAGTAGACGGTGCGCGACGGGTCGTCGATCAGCATTTGGCGCGCTGCGTTGCCGACCACGATCTCGCCGGCGGGCGAGCGGTAGACCACGCTCGGCACCAGCCGCTCGCCGTCCTCGCCGGGGATGACGACCGGACCGGTGAGGTCCATGAAAGCCGCCAAGCTGTTCGTGGTGCCGAGGTCGATGCCGATGACCGGGGCGGCATCGCTACCGCCGAAGTCGATCTGGAGCAGGTCAGACATGAGCCGCCTTCTCGATCAGGTTCACGATGTACCGGCGGCGATTGAGCAGCGCGCGGATCTGGCCGGGCGCGGCGGGGTCGCCGGCATCGAACTTGGCGAACAGAGCCTGCAACTCGGCGTCGGCCTGGTTCCGCAGAACTTCAAAACGCAAGCGGCCGGCTTCGAGGTGGGCGGCGTCCCGCTCCTCGAGCGCCTCGTTCAGGGCGAAGACCTCCTCGAGCAGTTCGGGCGGCGCCTGCTTCGAATCACCCGCCAACCCCAGGCGCTTGAGCGCATATTCGGCGCGGGCGATGGGATCGCGCAGGGTCCGGTAGGCGTCATTCAGGATGGCGCTCGATTCGAGCGACCGCTCGCGCTCGTCCGGCGTCGAGCGCTGGAAGCGGTCCGGATGCAGCTCGCGGCTGAGGCGGTAGAAGCGCTGCTCCAGGTCGCCAAGATCCAGCGCGAGCTTCGGCTCGAGGCCGAAGAACTCGAAGTAGTCGGGCGAGCTCATCAGGCGGTAAAGGAGGTCCCGCAGCCGCAGCTCTTCTTGGCGTTGGGATTGTCGAAGACGAAGCCGGAGTGGATCAGGGACTCGCGGTAGTCGAGCGTCATACCGTCGAGGTAGAGCAGGCTTTTCGGATCGACGAAAATCTTGACGCCCTCGAACTCGTAGATCTGGTCTTTGGGCCGCTCCTTGGTCTCGATGCGGAACAGGTAGCTGAGGCCGGAGCACCCGCCGCCCTGCACGCCCAGGCGCAGGCCGCCCTCGGCCACGCCCTGCTTGACGAAAGCCTCGCGGATCTTCTGGACAGCCTTGGGAGTGACGTTGATCATGGCCGCCTCTTCTTCCGGTAGTCGTCGATGGCCGCTTTGATGGCGTCCTCGGCGAGCACCGAACAGTGAATCTTGACCGGCGGCAGGCTCAGCTCGTTCACGATATCGACGTTGCGGATGGCGAGCGCCTCGTCGATGGTCTTACCCTTCACCCACTCGGTGGCGAGCGACGAGCTGGCGATGGCGCTGCCGCAGCCGAAGGTCTTGAACTTCGCGTCCTCGATGACGCCGGTGTCCTCGTTGACCTTGATCTGAAGCTTCATGACGTCGCCGCACTCGGGCGCGCCGACCATGCCCGTGCCGACGCGGGGATCGCTGCGGTCGAGCGCCCCGACGTTGCGCGGGTTCTCGTAATGATCGATGACCTTGTCGGAGTACATCGCCTATTCCTTGTTCCACCCCACCTGGCTGAGGTCCACGCCCTCTTTGGCCATCTCGTACAGCGGCGAGAGCGCGCGCAGCTTCTTCACTACCTCGATGACGCGGGCGGCCACGTAATCCACTTCCTCTTCGGTGTTGAAGCGGCCCAGGCCGAAGCGGATGGAGGTATGCGCCAGCGCGTCGCCGACGCCCAGAGCCCGGAGCACGTAGCTGGGCTCGAGCGTGGCCGAAGTGCAGGCCGAACCGCTCGAGACGGCGATGTCGCCGATCCCCATGAGCAACGACTCGCCTTCGGCGTAAGCAAAGCTCATATTCAGGTTGCCCGCCAAGCGGTGCTCCATGCTGCCGTTGATGTAGACTTCGTCGAGCCCGGCCAGCAGGCGATCCTTGAGCCGGTCGCGCAGGGCGGCGAGGCGCACGGCCTCTTCGCCCATCTCGCCCTGGCAGATGGCGCACGCTTCGCCCAGACCTACGATGCCCGGAACGTTCAGCGTGCCGGAGCGCATACCGCGCTCGTGGCCGCCGCCATCCATCTGCGCGGTGAGTTGCACGCGCGGGTTCTTGCGACGAACGTAAAGCGCGCCGATGCCCTTCGGCCCGTACATTTTGTGCGCGCTGATCGACATCAGGTCGATGTTGTCTTCATCCACGTGGATGGCGACCTTGCCCACCGCCTGAGTAGCATCGGTGTGGAACAGCACGCCGCGCTCGCGCGCGATCCGGCCGATTTCGCGTATGGGCTGAATGACGCCGATCTCGTTGTTGGCCCACATCACGCTGACCAGCACGGTCTTCTCGGTGATGGCCGCGCGCAGGGCGTCGAGATCGATCAGCCCGTCTTTCCCCGGCGGCAGGAGCGTGATGGCGCAGCCGCGCCTTCTCAGTTTCTTGCACGTATCGAGGACGGCCTTGTGCTCGGTGGTCACCGAGACGATGTGGTTGCCGCGCTCGGCGTACATTTCGGCCACGCCCTTGAGGGCCAGGTTGTCCGACTCGGTGGCGCCGCTGGTGAAGACAATCTCCTTGGGCGTCGCGCCGATCAGATCGGCGATCTGCTTGCGCGCCTTCTCGACGGCCTGTTCGGCCTCCCAGCCAAACGAGTGGTTGCGGCTGGCGGCGTTGCCGAACTTGACGCCGAAGTAGGGCAGCATCGCCTCGAGCACGCGCGGATCCACCGGCGTCGTGGCGTGGTAATCCATGTAGATCGGTTTCTTCATGACGTTTCTAGCACCGAAAGAACGACGGGCTGCGGGGGCGAATCCTGCGCGATCTCCGATATGGAGATGCTTTCCAGAAGCCCCAGGATACCTTCGTGGATCTTCCTCAGCGGCTCCTTGACGCCGCATCCTACGGTCTGGCAGCGGCCGTGCTGCGTGAAGCAGGAGGTCAGGACGATGGGGCCGTCGATGGCGCGGACCACTTCGAGGGCGTTGATCGAGCGCGGGTCGCGAGCCAGCTTGTAGCCGCCGTTGGTCCCGTAGGCGGCCGTGAGCAGGCCGTTGCGGGCGAGCTTTTGCAGCACCTTGGCGAGCAGGGGAGTGGGAATGCCGTAACTCGCGGCGATCTCCTTGGCGCTGGCGCCCTCGCGATTGCGGGCCAGGTGGCGCAGGGCGATCAAGCCGTAGTCGGCCTTTCTAGTGAGCTTCAGCATATCGGACCATTCGAGTCCGTAATCCAATTTACTCTCCTGGGCAGGACCTTGTCAAATCTGCAAGTCTCCTGTTTCTATTATGATACAACGGCTCGGATGCATCCGGTCGTATATTCGGTTGGGGTACGCTCCGCTCATAGCGCAACTTCACAGGAAGATGTGACACTCCCCGGCAGAGGACGCAGAGCAAGGATCTTCGGAGCAACCGCGGCCGTCAGGGAGCGGTCTTCAGTCCCGCTTCAGTACTTCGCCTCCACCTCGCCGACCTGGCTGGCGGCCTCCGCCAGCGACGGCGCGGTCCGCTGGGCCGCCTCCTGGGCATCCACGACGGCGATGGTGGCGATGTTCACCACGTCCTCCACGTCGGAGCCCCGCTGCAGTACGTGCACCGGCTTCGAGGTGCCCGTCAGGATCGGGCCGATGATCTCGGCGCCGCCCAGCCGAGCCAGCAGTTTGTAAGCCACGTTCCCGGCCTCCAGGTTGGGGAAGATCAGCACGTTGGCGCCGCCCTTGAGCGTGCTGAAGGGATAGGTCTCATCGATGATCGAGGGCGTCACCGCGGTGTCCGCCTGCATCTCGCCGTCGATCATGAGCAACGGCTCGCGCATCCGCACGATCTCGACCGCTCGCCGCACCTTTTCCGCCAGCGGATGCCGTGTGCTGCCGAAATTGGAAAATGACAGCATGGCCACGCGCGGCCAGACGTTGAAGCGGCGCGCCATCTCGGCGGTGGACATGGCGATCTCAGCCAGGTCCTCGGCGCTGGGCTCGATGTTGACGGTGCAATCCCCCAGAAAGTAGATGTCGCCCCGCGGCGTGATCAGCATGTATACGCCCGAGACCTTGTGCAACCCGTCGCGGACCGAGATCACCTGCAACGCGGGCCGGATCACGTCGGGATAGTGCTCGGTGAGGCCGCCCACCAGCGCGTCGGCGTCGCCCGTGTGCACCATCATGGCCGCGAAGATGTTGCGGTTCTCGATCCACTCCCGCGCTTCGCGCTGCGTGATCCCCTTGCGTTGCCGCAAGAGGTAGAGCTCACTCTCATAACGTTCCCTGTCCGGCGACTTGGAGGGATCGACGATCACCGCGCCTTCCAGGTGCACGTGGCAGTCCTCGATCTGCGAGCAGATCGCCTGCTCCCGGCCCAGCAGGATAGGCTGCGCGATCTTCTCCTCGAGCAGGACCTGGCAGGCCCGCACGATCTTGGCCTCCTCGCCTTCGGGGAAGACCACGCGCATCGGCTTGCGCTGGGCTTTGTGGATCATCACGCGCATGATCTCGCGGGCTTTGCCGAGGCGCCGTTCGAGCTCTTCCTTGTACTGATCGAGATCGACCTGCACCTGCGCCACGCCGGTCTCCATCGCCGCGCGCGCCACCGCGGCCGCCTCCCAAATCAGCACCCGGGGATCGAACGGCTTGGGAATGATGTACTCGCGCCCGAACTCGATCCGGTCGATTCCGTAGGCCGCCCGCACCGAATCCGGCACGTCTTCCTTGGCCAGCGTGGCCAGGGCGTGCGTCGCCGCCAGCTTCATCTCGTCGTTGATGGCCGTGGCCCGCACGTCCAGCGCCCCGCGGAATATGAAGGGGAATCCGAGGACGTTGTTCACCTGGTTGGGATAGTCCGATCGGCCCGTGCACATGATGACGTCCGGCCTGGCCGCCACCGCGACGTCGTAAGGAATCTCCGGATCGGGATTGGCCAGCGCGAACACGACCGGATTCGCGGCCATTCCTTTCAGCATCTCCGGCGCAACGCAGTTCCCGCAGGAAAGGCCGACGAAGACGTCCGCCCCCTGGAGCGCCTCGGTCAGCGTTCGCAGTTCGGTCGGGCGGGCGAAGCGAGCCTTGTACTTGTTCATGCCGTCGGTGCGGCCCTCGTAAATGACGCCCTTGCTGTCGCACATGGTGATGTTCTCGCGCTTGAGCCCCAGCCGGACGTAGTGCTCGGCGCAGGAAATCGCGCTCGCCCCGGCGCCGCTGAACACAAGTTTGACCTGGCCGATGGCCTTGCCCACCACCTCCAGCGCGTTGAGTAGCGCCGCTCCGGAAATGATCGCCGTCCCATGCTGATCGTCATGGAACACCGGGATCTTCATGGTGCGCTTCAGCTCCTCTTCGACCTCGAAGCACTCGGGCGCCTTGATGTCTTCGAGGTTGATTCCCCCGAAGGTGGGCTCGAGCAACTGGCAGGCGCGGATCACTTCTTTGGGATCCTCGGTCGCCAGTTCGATGTCGAACACGTCGATATCGGCGAAGCGCTTGAACAGCACCGCCTTGCCTTCCATGACCGGCTTGCCGGCCTGCGCGCCGATGTTGCCGAGCCCCAGCACCGCCGTGCCGTTCGATACGACGGCCACTAGGTTGCCCTTGGCGGTGTACTTGTAGGCCAGGCTTGGATCGCGCTCGATCTCTTTGCAAGGGACAGCAACCCCGGGTGTGTATGCCAGGCTGAGGTCCCGCTGCGTCCGGCAGGGTTTGGTCGGGGTGACGGCCAGCTTACCGGCGGGAGGCCTGGAATGGTATTCCAGTGCGTCTTGTTTTCGAGTACTCATGAGAGGGTTTTCCTTCCTCAAACAGAGTACTACCACTTCGGGTCGCGCCGCCTCATGAGATTTCCCCTAGTGAACCCGTGCATTGTCGCCGCGCGCTACGCCGCCTGCGACTGGTCGTCCAGAACCTCGCGGATCTTGCGCGCCAGGGCCTCGGCGTTGAAGGGCTTCTCCAGGAAACGCGCCCCCGCCGCAAGCCCGCCGCGGTCAACCGCCACGCCGGAAAGATAGAGCGCCTTTACCCCGGAACGGCGCGCCGCCAGCGCATTGGCCACGTCGGGGCCACTCATTTCGGGCAATGCGACATCGGTCAGCAGCAGGTCGATCCGCCCTTGGTGGCTGGCTTCCGTCTCGAGCGCCTGGCGGCCGGATTCCGCCTCAAGCACGCGGTAACCGTAGTGCTCGAGAGTACTTCGCACCAGCCGTCGCACGCCCGGCTCGCACTCGACCAGGAGTACCGTTTCATTGCCGGAAACAGGCGGCGGCGCGGGATCGCCCGGCACGACCGTGTCCGTACTGGCTGCGGTTTGCGGCAGGTAGATCTTGAATGTCGTCCCTTTCCCCCGCTCGCTGCTAACCCAGATATCGCCGCCGTGCTGCTTGATGATACCGTACACGATCGAAAGCCCCAGGCCGGTGCCTTTCCCGCGTTCCTTCGTGGTGAAGAAGGGCTCGAAGAGGTGCGACCTGGTCTCGGGGTCCATTCCGGTTCCCGTGTCGCTCACCGCGAGCATCACGTAGTCGCCGGGCGCCACCCCGGATTGCGTGCGCGAGTTCTCATCCAAGACGACGTTGGCAGTCTCGACCGTCAGCGTCCCTCCGCCGGGCATGGCGTCGCGGGCGTTCACCACCAGATTCATCAGTACCTGTTCGATCTGACCGGCGTCGGCGCGCACCAATCCCACTCCGGGCCGGGCCACAACCTGGAGGTCGATGTGTTTCCCGATCACCCGCCCCAGCATTCGCTCCATGTCGCGCACGAGCGCGTTTATCTTCAGCGCCTTCGGCTCGATGACCTGGTGGCGGCTGAAGGTGAGCAACTGGTTGGCCAGCGCGGCGGCGCGGTCCGCGGCCTTGAGCACTTCCTCGGCCGCCTCCCGCAGGTCCGGATCGTTCTTGACGCCATCGAGCACCATGTGGCCGTAGCCGGAGACGACGGTGATCACATTGTTGAAGTCGTGCGCCACGCCCCCGGCCAGCCGTCCCATCGCCTCCATCTTCTGGGAATGAGTGAGTTGCTGCTCCAGGCGCATCTGCTCCGTGATATCGGCGACGACGCCGATCTGTCCCCGGACCTCGCCCGAGCTGCCATGCAGGGACGCAGTCCAGAGCCGGATGTCCGCCAACGTCCCGTCCTTCCGCCGGCGCCGCGTGGTGTATCCGGTCAGCACTTCCCCGCGAGCGGCTCGCTCCAGGAGAGCCTGGAAGTCCCGGGACTCCTCAGCCGGAACCGTCGGAAGCTGCTTGCCGAGCACCTCCTCCTCGCGCCAGCCGAATATCCGCTCGGCCGCCCGGCTCCAGCCCTGAACGTTGCCTTGAGGATCGAGCCTGACGATAGCCAGCGGGCTGGCGTCGATCACTGCCTCGAGGCGCCGGTTCAGGTCGGCGAGCTCTTGCTCGGCTCGCTTCCGCTCAGCCACTTCCGCCTCCAGCGCGCGGTTGGCCACTGCCAGCTCCGAAGTGCGCTCCGCGACGCGGATTTCCAGTTCCTCGCCCGAGCGGCGCAGGTCCGCCTCGCGACTCGCCAGGAGCGACGCGGCCTCGCTCAGAGATTGCCCCAGCCGCCCGATCTCGTCGTTTCCGGAACGCATGGCCACAATCGGCCGGCCCTCCGCCAGCCGGTGGGAGTTGACGTCCAGCACCTCGATGCGCCGGGCCACCCCCGACGTGAACAGCAGCATTGCCATCACCGCGCAGAGTGGGGTAAGCAAGACGCCCGCCACGATCACGGCATAGCCCTTGTCCCGGCTGGCCCGGGCCTGCGCCTGCCGCGCGGCCAGCAGGCTGTCCTCCTGGGCCAGAGTCTCGTTGAGGGTCTGCTGCAGGCTTGCGAGCGTCTTCCCGCTGTCCGCGAGCGCCGGGCTCGAGCCCGATCCCGCCGGCACACGCTCGGGCAGCGACTTCAGGTCCTCCATCTGTTCGGCGACCAAGGTTTTGATGCGCCGCACGCGAGCCAGTTGCTGCGGGCTGTCGCCGGCCATGCTTTCCAGCCGGTCGAGGACGGCGGGAAGGCCCTGCTGCGCCTGCTGGTAGGGCACAAGCCAACTGGGCTCGCGCGTCAGCAGGTATCCCAGCGCCCCGGTCTCGGCCTCTTCGACACGCGTGTGGACCAGCCGGATCTCGCCCCGAACCTCCAGGCTGTGCCTCACCCAGTGTTGGGCAGACTCGTTCTCCCGCTGGACGAAGTAGAAAGCAACGGCCACAACCACCAGCCACGCCAGCGGCAGGGCCACTACCGTCAGCCCTTTGGCCTGCAGCGGCAGGTCGCGGAAGCTCCACACCGCGCGTCTTGGCGCATGGAGACGCATTTCGGATTCCCTGGGCTGAAGAGCGTTCCAGCGCAGGAAGGAGATCCCCCAGTGTTACCTTCATTCTGCCCCAAGATGCGCCTTGCGGCAAGTCGAAAGTGCGACATCGATGCAGATCCAGCCACCCGAGCGTATCGGGTACTCGCGGGGAGTCGGCACCGAACCGCGACCGTAAGGGAGCGGATTCCCGCCCCGCCGCAGATCCCCGCTCGCTTAGGCGCGCGGTTCGGTGCCGGACTCCCGTGCCCGCTTTCAGACAGGCCGGTCCAGCGTCTCGCGGACTTTGCGGGCCAGCGAACGGGGCGTGAAGGGCTTCTGCAGAAACTCTTTGTCGATCGAGGTGACACCGTGGCTCACCACGATGTTGTCGGTGTAGCCGGACATGTACAGCACCTTGATCTCGGGCCGGATCTGGGCGACGCGCTCGGCCAGTTCGCGGCCGCTCATCACCGGCATGACGACGTCGGTCAACAGCAGGTGGATGCGCTCGGGATGCTCGCGGCAAATCCGCAGCGCGTCAGGGACATCCAGGGCCTCGAGGACCTGGTACCCGTGCTGGCGCAACACGTCGCGCGCCAGCGCTCGCACGCCCGGCTCGTCTTCGGCCAGCAAGAGGGTCTCCTCGCCACGCTCGACCGGAGAGGGCTCGGCCGCCTGCGCGGGCTGCGAGTCGGCGTCGGTCACGCGCGGCAGATAGATCTTGAACGTCGTTCCCTTGTCCAGCTCGGAATAGACCCGGATCTCGCCTCCGCTCTGTTTGACGATGCCGTAGACGGTGGAGAGACCGAGGCCCGTTCCCTTGCCCCGCTCCTTGGTGGTGAAGAAGGGCTCGAAAAGGCGGCTGCGCACCTCGGGCGGAATGCCCTTGCCGGTGTCGCTGACAGCCAGCATCACGTATTCGCCCTCTTTCACGCCAATGTGGCCGCGGCCGTACGCCGCGTCGAGCTCGACGTTGGCGGTCTCGATGACCAGCCGGCCGCCACCGGGCATGGCGTCGCGTGAATTCACCGCCAGGTTCATGATGACCTGTTCGATCTGTGCCGCATCGGCCCGCACCCGAGCCAGTTCCGGCCCGGGAACCGTCACCAGCTCCACATCTTCGCCGATAATCCGGCGCAGCATCCGCTCGAGCTTCGCTACGACCGTGTTTAGGTCCAGAGACTCCTGGATCGCCACGTGGCGCCGGCTGAAGATCAGCAACTGGCTGGTCAGCACCGTAGCGTGGTCGGCCGCCTTCAGAATCTCCTGCATCTCCTCGCTCATGAGCGGGTCGCCGGTGATCCGTTCCGCGACCATCTCGCCATACCCTGTGATCACCGTGAGGATGTTATTGAAATCGTGCGCGATGCCACCAGCCAGCCGCCCCACCGCCTCCATCTTCTGGGCCTGCTGGAACTGCTCCTCGAGTTGCTTACTCTGGGTGACGTCGGCATAGATGCCCATTACGCCGCTCACCTCGCCCGCCGAATCGCGCAACGGCGCCGTCCAGAGAGTCGTGTCGATCAGCGAGCCGTCCTTACGCAGACGCCGCTTCTCGGCACCCAGGAGCGGCTCGCCGCTGCGGACTCGGTCGAGCAGCTCCGTGCGCTCGGCTTCCGGCACGACCGGCAGCACTCGGTTCAACGCCTCGGCCGCGCTCCAGCCGAACATCCGCTCGGCGGCGGGGTTCCAGGCCAGCACCCTGCCACCGAGATCCAGGGTCACAATCGCCAGGGGAGAGGTCTCGATGATCGCCTGGAGCTTGGCGTTGGTCTCCATGAGGGCCGCTTCGGCCGCTTTGCGGTGCGTGATGTCGTGCAGGATGCCGGTGAACAGGCGGCGGCCCGGAAGCAGCATCTCGCTCACCGCCAGCTCGATCGGGAAGCTCGTGCCGTCTTTACGAACCGCCTGGGCCTCCCGTCCGATCCCGATGATCTTCTTCTTGCCGCTTTCGAGATACGTCCGGATGTACGCATCGTGCCGGTCGCGGTCGGGCTGCGGCATCAGGATGCGGAGGTTCTGTCCGATCGCTTCCTCGGCGGCATAGCCGAACATTCGCTCGGCCGCGGGGTTGAAGGACTGGATCGTACCGCTCTCGTCGGCGGTGATAATGCCGTCCACGGCGCTATAGACCACACTGCGGGTCAGCGCCTCGCTCGCTCTCAGCGCCTCCTCGGCGCGCCGCCGCGCCGTGACATCCCGGCCGATCGCGATCAGCCGGCCGTCGCGAAGCGCCCGCACACTGATTTCGGCCGTGGTCGTTTCTCCGTCGGGGCGCTGGAAGCGGCGCTCGTAGAGGGCCGTTTCCCCTTTTCCGAGCACTCGCTCCAGCTTCTGGGGCGCGCCCGCGCGCTCTTCCAGCGCCAGCAGGTCCTTCAGATTCATGCGCAGCAGATCCTGGCGCGAATAGCCGAACACCTCGGTGGCCCGGGCGTTGACTTCCAGGATCTTCAAGGCCGGACCGGCGATCGCGATGGCGTCCGATGCGTCCTCGAAGATCAGCCGGTACGCTTCCTCCGTACGGCGCCAGTAGGTGACCGCTAGCGTGAGACGGTAAACGACGGCGAACAGCAGCAGCGTGGCGATCGAATAGACCGCCATGCGCGTCGCAAATGGCAAACCGGCGAGCAGCGAGTGGGTTGCGACGGTGATCGCCAGGGCCACCACCACAACGATGACGACCCCCGCGCTTGAAAGGCTGGACTTCATGCCGGCTCCGAGTTCCTCGCTATCATAGCAACTTCTTCCGGTTCCCCACGCGCAGCCTGCTTTGGGCCAGGTTGTCCGCAGGGATGCGGGAGAAGTGCAGCTCCACGGCGCCGTTTACCACCTCATCCGCGGCTGTCGGCAGGCGCAGGCTGGGTCGTCCCGGGCCGTTGCCGCGATGCGGCCTGCCGGCGGTTGATGACGCGCCACAACAACAGCATAGCGACCAGCGCGCCGTAGAACAGCGGCAGGCGGATGTCGGATTTCACCAGCCAGTAGTAGTGCACCACCGCAAGCGCCGCGCTGACGTAGATCAGCCGGTGCAGCGCCTGCCACCTGCGCCCGCCCAGGCGCCGGATCCAGCCCGCAGTCGATGTCACGGCCAGCGGGATCAGCAGCACAAAGGCGGTGAAACCGACGGTGATGAACCGGCGCTTGGCCACATCCTGGATCATCGCGGAGACGTCGAAGAACTTGTCCAGCCACACGTAGGTGGTCAGGTGGAGGCAGCCGTAGAAGAACGCAAACAAGCCCAGCATGCGCCGGAAGCGGACCAGTTGCGGCCAGCCCAGCACCTTCCGCACCGGCGTGACCGCCAGCGTCAGGACCAGAAAGCGCAAGGTCCAGTCGCCGGTCGCGTGCGTGATGACCTCGATGGGGTTCGCGCCCAGGCCGTTGTGCGTGCCCCGCCACAGGAGCAACCCGAGCGGCGCCAGGCACAGCGCGAAGATCGCGACTTTTGCGGCTCGCATCGGCCCTTAGTAATACTTCCTCAGGTCCATGCCGGCGTAAAGTTGCGCGACCTCATTCCCATAGCCGTTGAACATGAGCGTTTTGCGCTTGAAGAACTCGCCCAGCCGCCGCTCGGTGGCCTGGCTCCAGCGCGGGTGATCGACCTCCGGGTTCACGTTGGAATAGAACCCGTACTCGTGCGCGTTCGCAATGTTCCACGTGGTCGGCGGCTGCTTCTCCACCAGGCGGATCTTCACGATCGATTTGATGCTCTTGAAGCCGTACTTCCACGGAACCACGAGCCGGATCGGAGCGCCGTCCTGGTTCGGCAGCGTCTCCCCGTACATCCCCACCGCCAGGATCGCGAGCGGGTTCAGCGCTTCGTCCAGGCGCAAGCCTTCAACGTAAGGCAGCGGGATGCCGGCGTATTTCCCCTGCGGCATCTGCCGGGGATCGTAGTAGCTCTCGAAAGCCACGAAGTGGGCCTTCGGCGTCGGTTCGGCGCGGCGTAGGAGCGCGCTTAGCGGGAAGCCGATCCAGGGCACCACGATCGACCACCCTTCCACGCAGCGATGGCGGTAGATACGCTCCTCGAGCGGAGCGAGTTTGAGAATCTCGTCCAGGCTGTACGCCTGGCGCTTGCCGGCCTCGCCTTCCACCGAAACGGTCCAGGGGACGGTCTTGAAGTTCTTCGCCAAGTCGGCCGGCTGCGTCTTGTCCGTGCCAAATTCGTAGAAGTTGTTGTAGTGCGCGACGTCGTTCAAGGACGTCTGCGCCTCGCTGGTGCTGTACGGGCTCTTGGCGCCTGTCAGTTTGGCCGCGAACGCGGCCCGAGCGGCCGCCAATCCCGCGACGGCGCTCAGAAAGCGGCGGCGGTTCAAGTACACGGACTTAGGCGTGATTTCGCTAACGCGAATCCCAGAAGACCACATATATGTCCTTAGGATGCACCCGCCGAGCCTCCGGCTGCAACGAACGTGTAACGTGGAGGTAGCTATGGGGAAGCACTCTGTTCTTGCCTTCTTCGCGCATCCGGACGACGAAACCAGCTCCGGGCCGCTGCTGGCCCGTTGCGCGGCCGAGGGGCACGATGTCTACCTGGCCAGCGTCACTTCGGGACAGAAGGGCTTTCGCCCGCACTTCAACATGCCGGCCGGCGATCGGCTCGGCGCCGTGCGCGAAGACGAGCTGCGATGCGCGGCGCGGGCGCTGGGCATCCACGAGCCGTACTTGTTCGGGTTCCAGGACCAGGGCATCTCGACCCACTCCGTGGCCGAGGAAGTGGCTGCCCGGCTGCGCGAGATCGTCGAAGAAACGAAGGCGGACGTCCTCCTGACCTGGGGCCCCGACGGCATCACGGGGCACCCGGACCATCGCATGGCGTCGAATATCGCGGCCGTCGTCTTTGGGCAGCAGGGCCGCCTGGTGCACAAGCCGCGCAAGTTGTACTTCGTCGCCTTCCCGGAATCGCGGTTCGCGGCCGATTCCGATCCGCTGAAAAGGCAGCGGCCTTTTCTCACGCTGAGCGACGAGTTCGTCACCACCGAAATCGACTGCCGCGAGTACCTCGCGCCCGCGCTGGCCGCTATCCAATGCCACAAGACGCAATGGCAGCCGGAGCGGATGCTGGAAGTCCACCGTATGTACGAGCGGATGTTCGACGGGCGTGTGTACCTCCGGCTGGCCGTGTCGCGCGTGCCGTCCCGGCACGACGGGCGTGAAGCCTCACTCTTCGAAGGCCTGGAATGACCGGATCGGACGTGCTAGGATGAAGTCTGCCGACACAAGCGGGGACGTAGTTCAGTTTGGTTAGAACGCCGGCCTGTCACGTCGGAGGTCGCGGGTTCGAACCCCGTCGTCCCCGCCAATCCTTTCAGTAACTTCCGAGCTTTCCTCCTTGGCCTCAGAATGTGGTGTGTCAGTAGCTGTGTCACTGAGCTTTTTCGCGATGAGCTCGACCGTCTGCTGTTTCAAAAGCGGTGACAGGTGCTGATAGCGTTCCAGTTCGCGGCTGCGATGGCCTGTGAGCTTGCGGATGATCGCATCGGGGATCCCCTGCAGGAACAGGATGCTGGTGGCCATGTGGCGCAGGTCGTGGATGCGCAGGCTCTTGATGCCGGCCCGGTCGCAGGCGGCCTGGAATGGTTTCCGCATGTCCCACTTGTACAGCCGCGTCCCCTTGAAACGGACGTTAGACTGATCCGCCGGGAAGACGTACTGGCTGCTTCCGAAGCTGGGGAGGCTCTTGAGCGCGGCGACGGCTTCGGCGGCCAAGGCCAGCTTCTTGGGGCGTCCGTTCTTTGAGCGCGGAACGTAGAGGTGCGGGGCCGGTCCCTCCAGCCGAACCTCCTCCCAGGTCCGGGCCAGGATCTCGCTCTTGCGCGCACCAGTCGTCGCTGCGAGCCACATGAAAGCGTAGAGTTCCGGATCGGTACGGCATTCGTCGAGGAGCTTTCGGAAGTCCTCCGGCAGAAGAAACCGATCCCGCCCGGGCGGCTCCTTCCTTTGCGCGACGGCGCTCACGGGATTGCGGTCGTACTTCTCGCGACGTATGGCGAAGTTGAAGGTGCTGCACAGGATGGTGCGGTACTTGTTGATGGTCGAGGCGGCGAGGCCGTCTTTGCCCAATGATTCGAGAAACGCCTCGACCTGGTCCGACTGGATTTCCCTCGCCCGCCGGCCGCCGAACCGTTCCCGCACTTTGGGCAGGTGGTACTCGAAGCGGCTGCGGGTCTGCTTGCCATGCTTCTCCCACCAATCGTCCAGGAGTTCCTCAAACATCACGCGGTCAAAATGACGGGTTCGAAAGTGCCGCCCCTCGGCGACTTCGGTCTTTCGCTTCGCGAGGAGGTCCTGGGCGAACTTAACGCTGCGTTGCTCCGTGCTCTCGCGCACGATCTTGCCGTTTTGGTCTTTGTAACGGAGATACGCGACGCCGTTTCGGAAGTAGACGCCCCTGCTGCTCATGCCCCTACCCTGGCGACGGGTTGGTCGGCGTGGCGACTCGGCCGCACCGTTCGCTGTTCCAGCCATTTTAGCAACTGGGGCCGCAGGAATCTGACGACGGTGCGCCGCACTCCACGCTGCGGGAACTGCACGTACGGGATGCGCGATTCCCTCACGTAGCGTTCCAGTGTACGCTCACTGACGCCCAGGAACTTTGCCGCGTCGGAATAACTCATGACAACGTCTTCGACTTGGGCAGCCATGCTTTGCCTCCCTCATGGTTGGTCACGAGGTCACGTGTCCGTGCCGGGACGCGTGGGGCGGTGAGGGACGCCTAGATGAGCTTCCGGGGATCCGGCTCCGGATCGAACTGGAACCCCGGTCGGTTTGCTTCGCGCTCCTTCACGTTCCGCAGAGGATCGAACGGCTCCGCCGGGCGCGGCTTCCTTTTTCGGCCGGCGGCTGCGGTCTCGGCCTGGGCTGCTGCCGGCAACCTGCCACTGCTATCCTCCCGCCGTAGCCGGCTGACGTACACCGTGAGCGCCCGGTAGCGGACATCGATGCCGCAGTCGCGGAGCCGTTCAGCGATGGTCTTCAGGCTGTGGCCGGCTTCGATCGCGGCCTTGATGTCCGCCCACGCACGGCGCAGTTGGCCTGCCTTGGTGACTGGTTTTTCAGACCGGAGGTCGCGGATAGGTGACAGATTCATTCGGGAAGACATCGCCTTCAGACGATTGGGCCTAGCTGAGCCCGCGCGTGCCTCGATTGGCAACAGAATTTCCGGTGTTGGCAATAGAACTCAGTCGAAAGCCAACGTTCGGCAACAATCGGCATCAGTTTCCAATGACTGACAACGAAAGGCAGCCGGGGACCGGCGGTTTCGTGCAACACAGCGGCGGAGAAGGAACATAAAGGGATTGCATTGCGTGTGGGCTGCCGCCGGGGGGCGATATCCCCCCATGGCAGTGACTTCCGGCGCATTGCTGGAGCCTGGTCCTGCAATGCGATTGCAATGCGCGCTTTTTGCTCGGCACGAATGCCGCTTGTCTCCGCCCAATCTGGTGAGGGGCATGAAAAACACCGTGGTTCGTCTCAGTGAGGGCTTGCGGGACAGGGTGGAGAAAGCGGCCCGCAAGAGCGGCTATGCCTCCACCAGCGCTTTCATCCGGGCTGCTCTCGAAGAGAGGGTGTCGGACCGCGATGCGACGCTTACGGACGCCGAGCAACGAGTCGCCGCGAGCCTCGATCAGCTCGGTGGGCAATTGCAGCGACTCGGAACGGCACAGCAGGCCCAGTTTGCACTGACCGACGCCTTCGCGAGACTGTTCCTGATCTGCGTTCCCGAGCCGCCCAAGGACGTTTTCGAACTCGAAAAGGCGAAGGCCAAGGGCAGGTACGAAAAACTACTACGCGGCGTTGCCGAGAATATGACAGGCGAAGCTCGGGCAACATTGGGCGGACTGGTGGACCGCGATGAGTAAGGACGACGAGATCCGGCTCCGACCTCCCCGGCCCAAGCGGGCTAAGTCGTCGAACGAGCCGCGGATTTGGTCGAGCGCGTTCAAGCGGATCATCCACATCGTTCGGATGTCGCGTAGGCGCAAGCAGAGGCGATCGCCTCGTGGACGCACCGGGACGCCCAGACCATTCCGACAACGCTGCGCGGTTCGGCTAACCTACTCGCCAAACAAGAGCCGCGGCCAATGGCAAGCGCACGGCCGCTACATCGCGCGAGAGACTGCGACCCGCGAGGTGTCGAAGGAAGCAGCGGGGTTCGGCCCTTCTGGGGAGGTGGCGGATGTGCCCAGGACCCTCGCCCGATGGCAGGCTGCGGGCGACCCGCGGTTGTTCAAGATCATCGTCTCGCCCGAATTCGGCGAGCGCATCGATATGGTTACGCTCGTCCGTTCACTGATGGCTCGAATGGCGCGCGATGTGGAGACCCCGCTGGAATGGGTGGCGGCGGTGCACACGAACACCGAACACCCACACGCTCACGTCGCCCTCCGAGGGGTTCGCGGCGACGGGCAGGAACTCCGCCTGCCCAGCGCCTATGTCAAGGAGCAGGTCCGCGCGCATGCGGAGGACCTGTGCACGTGCCAGCTCGGCTACCGAACCCAGCTCGACGCGGCGGACGCAGTCGCGCGGGAGGTCACCCAATACCGCTACACGTCCCTGGACCGCATCTTGACGCGGGCGAGCCGCGACCGCCCACCGGATTCTGACCGGGCGGTGTACTTCGTCTTCGGGCTCGCCAACGCAGGCCGGGGTGGTTCGTCGGCCGGTACACATGGCACATACCTCGCAAAGCGACTGAGGTTTCTTGCGACTCTTGGACTCGCGGAGCCGGCATCCAATGGCCAGTGGCAAATCCGCCAGGATTTCGCCGGCGCTCTCAAAGCGTTTCAGGAGTCCAACGACCGCCAGCGGACCCTCGCCGCGCACGGTGTCCTGATTTCCGACCCGAGCCTTCCGTTCAAGGTCACCGACCTCCGTGATGTCCACGAGCTTTATGGCCGCGTCCTGGTCCACGGGGAGGAGGAAATGACTGGCCGAGGGTATATGCTCCTGGAGGGAACTGACGCGAGCGTCCACTACATCCTGCACGACGCACAACTGCAAGCCGCCAGGCACCAGGGCGAGTTGCGGCCGGGTTCGTTCATCTGCTTGCGGCGCCACGGTGCCCGATCTAGGTTGGCGATCCAAGACCTCGGTGATGCCGAGGCTCTCGCCTCGAATAAGCCGAAACTGGATGCTGTTGCACGCTCGCACCCGGACATGGGCGGATCCGCTGCCTGGGGAGGCTGGCTCGGCAGGTTCCAGGCGGCTATCGCCGCCGCCCAGCGAAACCTGACCGACTCATCTCGGCGCGAACGGACGGGTCAGGTCCGCGGAGCACTGTAACCCAGGCCAGCGTCCTCATCGGCGCGGTCTTCAGAGCGAGTGATGCCAGCGGCAGAGGAGTTCCCAGTAGGCCTGCGCGGCGCGTGCCAGCGCCGGGTCTTTGGAGTCCACCAGCTTCAATACGACGTCGTCAGGCACCATGTCTCCGCTGAGGCGCAGCAGGGCGAGCAAAGTCCTCTGGGCGACCCGGTCCTCTCCCGCCAGAATCTCGAGTTCTCGTTCGGCGCTCCCTAGTAGAGCCGCCGCCACCGCAGACGGTGCTCCCTTTCCCTCGGCCAGCGCGCTCAACGCCGCCGTTTCCGTTTTGCACAACCATGCGCGGCGCCGAATCGCGTCACGGACTGCGGGCGCCCTTGCTCGACCGTCACGGATCGCCGCGATCAGTTGGGCGTCTCGCTCTGTGTTGGGCAAGATGGCGAGGATTGCGTCGAGCGAGTCCGCCACTTCCGTGTCGCGGGCTCGAAGCTGGCGGCTGCGCTCGCGCACGGCCTCGATCAGATTCGTCGATGCGCCTTGCGTCGAGATCACCCCGAGCCCAAGAATGACTTCTCCCCCGATTCCCTTGACTTCATCGTCCAGCTCCATCTGGTACAACTGCTCCCTGCCGGCGCGGGTTGCCACCTGGCGAGCGAGGGCGGTCACAGCACGGACCTTCTCCTCCTGCGAGACGTCTCCGGACGCCAGCAGCGCCTTGGCCACGGCCAGCCGCTCATGCTTGGCGATGTCATGCGGTAAGAGTGCGCGCAAGACAGGAATGGCGCGCGGATCGTGGTACTGCGAGATCGCGTCGGCTGCGTACTCGATCTCGAAGGTGTCGTCCTCTTCGGGATGCTGAAGGACGTGAAGCAGCGCCGGAACTCCGGGGCCTTCACGAGCGAGAGGCTGTAAATCAGATTGTGGCGCGTCCAGCTTGAACTCTCCGCCTCCACCCACTTCGGATCGAATAGCCAGGGAAGCAGCGGTACCGCGGCGTCGGGCCACGATTCCTCCTGCTGAAAGCTGACGAGGATGCGAACCGCGTTCTGGCGGACACGGGAATTCGAGCTTCCCACCAACGGCGCAATTCTGGGAATCCAGACCGAGGGCTGGTCGTGCGCCGGCTCTTCGAGGGTCGAATACGAGGTGTTTCCATCGGAGGATGTGACGAAGCTGCCGTCCGCCAGCAGAGATAGGTACCAATCATCACGTCCCGGCCACTGTGTCGCCATCAGCCCCTCGACCGCCAGATCGCGGGCCTTGGCTGGCGAGGAGGAATCCGTGGCGATGGCTGTCAACCGCCGGCGAAGGTCGTCCGCTTTGGGATTGGCGGACACCGCGGCATGCTGGTACTGCAAGGCGAGGGACAGCGCACTCAGGCGGGGCTTGTCTGGCTGCGCCAAGTCCGTCAGCAGAGGTTCGGCTTGATTCCAATCCAGCCGCGCCAGAGCCCGAACGTCCGATTCGTTCTCCATGAAGCCCGGACCCTCGTGTGCTTCCTTTACGTGGGCGATCAACTGCGGGCGAAACAGGTCGCTGGTTTGGCTGAGGTGCCGAATGATCTGTTGGCGTGCGCTAGGGTCTCCTTGATCGGGCACTCGATCGAGCAGCGCCAGAAGCCTCTTGGTGGCCTCGGGTGTTCGCGGCACCAGATGCGCCAGGTCCGCCGCGTAGCGTGGGTAGGCTTCGCAGGCGTCCAGGAGCCGCGCGCGCAACGCGGGGGCAAGACGATCCGGGTCCTGCGCGAGCTGAAGGTGCCAGTACTCGGCCAAGGTGTACAGGGAAGCGTCCGCCTGGGGGCGCCGCTGGGGGTTCACGTTCCGGCTGAATGAAATACCGGACGTTGTTCCAGAACTCGTGGTCTCCCTCGAGTTCCACTGGAAGCTTGAGGAGTTCGGTCGCGAGGTCGGGAGAGCCGGCGCGTTTCGATACTCCTATCATTTCGATCACAACGCGCTGAAGGATTGCCTCCGCATCGGCGACATTTTGATAGCCCTCACGGACTCCGGCAACCTGCTTCGCTTCGACGCCGCAACCCTGAAGATGACAGGCCAGCAAGTCGTCCACGGGCGCGGCACTGCTGTCGCGGTCGGAGCCAACGGGAGTCTTCTTGTGGGGACGCTGGCGGGGCGGGTTTGGAAGGTAGATCCAGCAACGCTGGCTGCGGAGCCGCTGTTTGAGACGCCGGGCGAAGTGGTGTGGCTGGGCAGCAGGCCGGGAATGATCGTTGCGGCGGTGCATGGGGACGTTGAGCCGTGGCCGTGGCCTGGAGAGACAGACAAGCACTTCATGGCGCGATGGCGCCAGCTGGAAATCGAGCGGGGGAAGGGGCTCTCGGTAGTCGTCAGTCAGAAGGGGCGGCAGCGTGTCCTTCCGTTAGAGCGGACGGAGATCTTCACGCCGGGGTCCTTTCTGCTCGACGGCCAGACCCGTCTGTGGATGGGAACGGACAAGGGCGAGTGGGGCGGTGAATACACCGAGCTCGATCTCCGGAACGGCAAGACGAAAACAGTCAAGACCGACCTGGGGGTGTTGGGTTTCCTGCGCGCGGCTGATGGCCGGGTCTTGGCGTATGGTGGGATGTCGCATATGTGGTCGGACAACGGGTTCATTGGCCGTGTCGACAGAGGCCACCTGGAAAACCTGCGGCAGTTCGCGAAGCGGCCGGAGTGGGCGGCGGCGCCCCCGGCAGTCGCAAAGATTCTGCGGAATCGGTCGGCCGGGGAGCCAGACGGGCCGATCGATTTCGTACTCGAAGATGGCGATGCCGCGTTTTGGGTTCTTTCTGCGCATGCGCTCTATCACGTGAACGGCGATTTCTCGCAATGGACCAAGCTCGGCGATCTGCGTGCGCGGTGGGCTGGCGGAAGGGCGTATTCGGTCGGGAGTACCCCGACCGTACGTTCCCTCGTGACCGGTGTGCGCGCCGCCGAGTTGGTCGCCGTGATGGGACTCGACGGGCTGGCTCGCATCGGTAACGACAAGGTCGAGCCGTTCGCGTTCGAGGGCGAGATCGAGGCTCCCATCATCGAGGTGTGGGACAGCCCGATTGGCACGGTGCTCGTGATGTCCGATTCGCTGCACGGCGCGTGGCGCCTGACGGGCGGCCGCTGGCAAAGGCTGGGGTTTTGTGCGGCGCATGACGGCATGGGCTGGTATGACGCCGGGCCGCTGGCGGCGGATTCGAGTGGCATCATCGGTCTCTGCGCGGAGGGCAGCGCTCCTGGGATGCGAGACCTGACTCGGGTGCGGGCCGATGGCACTACCGAGGTGCTACGCACTTGGAAAGAGCAGCGCGGTTATCTCGACCACTGGTTTCTGGAAAAGCCAGGAGGGCGGCTGTTCAGGTCGCTCGGGGGCGAGTTGGAGGAGTGGGACGGCAAGGGCTGGCAGCGAGCCGGGCACCTTGTAGAGCCCTCGCCGGCTGACACCAAGAGCGTTTTCTACGGCCGCCGGTCCGAGGGGCGTCGAGTTGGCACCGCTGGCCAGGACGGCCGCGCATGGGTTGAAGAACATCTTCGACCTGGCCCCGGATCGCGACGGATGGGTGCTGGTGGCGGCGGTGAAGGGACTGTTTCGGTTTCGACCGGACGGTGGCGATATCGAGCGCATCCCGGGCCCCAAGACCAGCGAAGAGATCAAGAGCTTGTGCCGCGACGCGCAGGGCCGGTTGTGGGCGGCGGGCGACGGCCTCTACGTTTCAACGGACGAAGGACAGCGTTGGGAGGCAGCCGACCTGCCGATGCTCGGGCTCACGTACACATCGCATCCCTCTTCGATGAGCACCGAGCCATGCATGCAGTCCGTGAAAATGCGTTGCGCGGACCCGGATGCGCTTGCAGAGGAACTCGTCGGGATGCTGCACTACGCGGCACACGCTCGTCTCGATAGGCTCAGAGGGCGCCGCCTGTTGCGGGACGGTCGGACAAGGAATGTCGTGAGGGCCGTGGTCTGCGAACAACTCGGACGGTTGCGGCGGTCGGATGACCTTGCGCGGCAGGCTCAGCGTGGCAGGGGTCCAGAAGCGAACTGAAGCAGCAGCGCCAATCGCCAGGAGAGCGACCGAAAGAGCAGCCGGGCCGACCAGCTTGTTCCGAGTGAGCCTCACAGTTCCTTTAGACCCGAACCATGCCACCCTTGTTCCCAAGCTACGGGAGGAACCTGGGGCGCGTAGCTGCTCTCCTGCGCAGTTTCCATGACATCCCCACGATATCCGGCGCCGGTAGTGCTGGAACTGGCTGACATCGCGCAGGCCAGAAACACGTCGAATCAAACACTTAGCGCGGGATGTCACTGGCCGGAATGCCGCTCTTCACTTTCGATTTCCCGAGACGTGGCGAGGCCGCGACAGCTTATTATCCACCGGCTTGGCAGGCGCGAGCTGAGGTGTAGTGTCAATATAGTTCCACTATGGAACTATATTGACATACCCTGATGTTGCGGTCGCGATCCCGACCATGCCAAAATGGGTCTGTGCCCCGCACACGTTTCGACGAACTCGTCGCGCTCGCTGAGGAGAACGACGGCCTCGTAACTGCGAAACAGGCTCGAGAGGCCGGATTCACAGGCTCGGTGCTGGCGAGGCTGGCGCAGCGTGAGCGGATCGAGAGAACTGCACGAGGCGTCTTTCGTATCCCGCACTTCCCCCCTGGCCGGTTCTCGCAATACCGGGAAGCCGTCCTGTGGGCGAGGGCGAACCGCGGGCCGCACGACGTCGCTCTGTCGCGTGCAACGGCTCTTGTCGTCTACGGAATCTCCGATGCAAACCCGAGCGCCATTCACCTTACGGTTCCCAAGTCCGCACGGCTGCGGCGACAGAAGCCGAAGGGCGTAGTGGTGCATCGCGAGGACCTCACATCGGAGGACGTGGCCATCCAAGAAGGAATCCCGGTCACGACGATCAGCAGGACCGTCACCGACCTGCTTCGTTCAGGAGGGAGAATTGGCCTGGTGCGCCAGGCTATCTCCGACGCGCGACGCGAGGGATTCATCAGCGACACTGAGGCGAGGCGACTCCGGCGACGGGTCGAGGCGCACATCAAGTCGCTGAGCGCCGCCCGTGGCCGGACGGAGCCGGCGGCCCGATGAGCTCCAGACCGCGGCCGCCCGAGCGGCTGGAAAAGAGGCTGGCTCGTGTCGCGCGGGAGTTGGGTCTCGATCAGGAGCGGTTGCGGCGGTGGATCTCTTTTCTGGCGCTGTGCGGGGTCCTCGAGAGAGCGCTTGAAGAGGGCGTCCTGGGCACCTACTGTCTCAAAGGCGGTGTCGCGATGGAACTGCGCTTCGCGCAGCGCGCCCGCGCTACCAAGGATCTGGACTTGGGGATGGAAGGCACTCGCGCGAGCCGCCTCCAAGCGCTGGCGGAGGCTCTGCGCCTGAGCTTCGACGATTTCACGTTTCGCGTCAAGGCCCAGACTCGGGACATGGAACAGGCGGACACCGTCCGCGTCCAAGTGGCCATCCAATATCGAACGCGTGCCTGGCAGACGATTGAGGTCGATCTTGGGGCCGCCAAGGCGGGCCACGTTGACCTCGTCGAGCCAAGAGTCCAGGGTCTGCTGGAATTGGGGATATCTGTGATTTCGCACGTCCGATGTTTGGGGCTTGCCGACCAAGTAGCCCAGAAGCTGCACGCATGCACTGGCCCAGCGTCTGGGGGGCGGGCACGGGACGTGCTGGATATCCTGCTAATCGACATGCTTGGGGAACTCGACTATCGGGAGACCGCTTATGCGGCGCGCCGCGTGTTCGAGCAACGCGCAACTCACGCATTCCCTCCCGAGTTCGTCATGCCAGAGGAGTGGCGTCCTGAGTTAGAAGGGTTGGCAGACGAACTCGGCTTTCCTCTGCGGACCTCCGCCGCGATCGAGCAGCGGTTTCTGGAGGTCATTCAGATGTTGGAACGCGCCGCGAGGGCCGATGGGTGACGAACTAACTCGTCTTCGCAGCGAGAATCGGCGCCTCCGGCAGCTGCTTGAAGAGCTTGGCATTGAGGTTCCGTCCGACACGGGTACGGCCGCAGAGCCTGCCGTGACCAAGAACGCTCCGGCACTGGCGCCCGATGAGAAGGTCAAGCTGTTTCGAGAGCTCTTTCGCGGTCGCGAAGATGTGTACGCAGTCCGCTGGGAAAGCCCGGACGGCCGAAATGGGTACAGCCCCAAGTCGGAACGGGACTGGAAGGCATACTATGCGGCGAAGCAGGAGGACCGGCAGCGAGTCGACAGAGACACTCGGAAGCTCCTCCCGCTCACCGACCACGTGATTCGAGCGCACCTCACGGGCAAGATTACCGTTGGAGTGTACCCGTTGTTGCTCGATGAAACGTGTTGGTTCCTTGCGGCGGATTTCGACAAGAAGACTTGGCAAGAGGACGCCGCAGCGTTTCTCGCCACCTGCCTGGATTGGGATGTCCAGGCCGCTCTGGAGAGATCGAGATCCGGAGACGGCGGTCACCTCTGGATCTTCTTCGATCGCGCCATTTCAGCGGTTGTGGCAAGGAAACTCGGCTGCGCGCTGCTCACACGCACAATGGAGCGACGCCATCAGATCGGCCTCGATTCTTACGATCGGTTCTTCCCCAACCAGGACACCATGCCAAAGGGCGGCTTCGGCAACCTGATCGCACTTCCGTTGCAAAAGTCGCCACGCGATGCCGGCAACAGCGTGTTTGTAGATGACAGGATCGTGCCGTACCCCGATCAGTGGGCGTTTCTCTCCTCGGTCCGTCGCATGAGCTCCGCGGCGGCCGAATCGCTGGTCAGTGAGGTTCAGCGAAGGGGCGATCTCATCGGAGTGCGTATCAGCGCGACCGAGGACGACGATGTCCCTGACCCTTGGACGCTTCCGCCATCGCGCAGGCGCGCGGATCGTCCTATCGAAGGCCCACTGCCTGCATCGGTGAATATCGTCCGCGCCAACCTTCTCTTCATCGAAAAGGAGGGGATGCCGCCGGCGATGCTGAACCGGTTGCTCCGGATCGCCGCTTTCCAGAATCCGGAGTTCTACAAAGCGCAATCCCTGCGCCTTTCCACCTATGACAAGCCCCGGGTCATCGGGTGCGGCGAGGATCTGCCCAAACATCTGGCGCTGCCGCGCGGTTGCCTGGCCGACGCGACCGCACTGCTCGAGAGTCATCGAGTGAAGCCCCTCGTTCGGGACGAGCGACTCTCCGGAGCGCCGATCAATGTCCAATTCCGAGGCAGCCTGCGCATTCATCAAGAGGAGGCGGTCAAAGCTGTCATCCAGCACGACGATGGCGTCGTGTGCGCGCCGACTGCCTTCGGCAAGACGGCCGTGGCGGCGTGGTTGATCGCCCATCGAAACGTGAGCGCGCTGGTGCTGGTGCACCGGCAACAATTGCTCGATCAGTGGCGCGAGAGGCTGGCGATGTTCTTGGATCTGCCGGTCGATGAGATAGGGCAGATCGGAGGCGGGAAGACGACCCGTACTGGGCGGATCGATGTCGCGGTTCTTCAGAGCCTACACCAAAAGCAGGAGGTCAAGGACTTCGTTGCTGAGTACGGCCACATAGTCGTTGACGAGTGCCATCATCTGTCAGCGGTCACCTTCGAAAAGGTGATGCGCGAGGCCAAGGCGCGTTACGTGGTCGGCCTCACGGCGACACCGACCCGAAAGGACGGCCATCATCCGATCATCTACATGCAGTGTGGCCCGATTCGCTACCGCATGAGCGCTCGGACAATGACAGAGGCCAGTCCCTTTGACCACGTAGTCATCCCTCGGCACACCGATTTCCAGATGCCTTCGGAAGCCGGGGAGGTCAGCATCCAAGACATCTATGCCGATCTTGTTGGCGACGAGGCGCGCAACGAGATGATTGCGGGAGACCTGGTTCGCGCGGTTCAGGCGGGCCGGTCCCCACTATTGCTCACCGGCCGAACCGAGCACCTGAATGTCTTTGCGAGCAAGGTGAGCGGGCTGGTGAAGAACGTTTTCGTTCTGAGAGGCGGACTGGGCCGAAAGCAGCGCAGAGCAATTGCGGAGCAGCTCGCCGCAGTTCCAGAAACCGAGCAGCGCGTGATTCTTGCCACAGGGAGCTACATCGGCGAAGGGTTTGACGATGCCCGGCTCGACACGCTGTTCTTGGCGATGCCGATCTCCTGGAAGGGGACCTTGCAGCAGTACGCAGGCCGGCTTCACCGGCTGTACGACAGCAAGCGTGTCGTCGAAGTTTACGACTACATCGATAAGAACGTGCGAATGCTGGCGCGCATGTACGACCGACGATTGAAGGGCTATAGCGATATGGGCTACAAGATCCTCGAGGGCGTGCCCAAGCAGCAGGCTTTCTCGTTATGACCTTTTGTTCGATTTTCCTTGCGCAAAGCCTGGGTTGAGATCGCAACACCCGGAAAACCCTGGCCATCGCCCGGCTGACGCGCAACCTTGATGAACTGGAGGCCAGCGAAGCAGCCGGAATAGTCGACGACGGGAAATGTAAATCGCAACGAACCGGGCAGGCCGAAGAATCACAGTATACTCGTTTCGATGCTTCTCACGATCACGAATCAGAGCCCGCCGGCAACGGACCTCGGCTATCTTTTGCACAAGCATCCTGCCAAGGTTCAGTCTTTCGAGTTGTCGTTCGGCAAGACGCACGTCTTCTACCCGGAGGCTGGGGATGAGCGCTGCACGGCCGCGCTTCTGCTGGACGTCGACCCGGTTGGACTGGTGCGAAAAGGCACGGGGGAGGGCGGCGCACTGGATCAGTACGTCAACGACCGGCCGTACGTCGCCTCCTCCTACTTGAGCGTGGCGATCGCGCAGGTGCTGGGAAGCGCCCTGGGCGGGCGGAGCAAGGGTAAGCCGGAGTTGGCCGAGCAGCATCTCGACCTCACCGCACGCATCGCCGCCGTTCCGTGCCGGGGCGGCGAACCTTTTCTGCGGGAATTGTTCGAGCCTCTGGGCTATGTAGTGACGGCGCAACATCACGCTCTGGACGAGCGGTTTCCGGAATGGGGCGAGGGTCCCTACTGCTCGGTTGAGCTGCGCGGAAATGTGCGCCTTTCGGATCTGCTGACGCATCTCTACGTGCTGATTCCCGTCTTGGACGCGGAGAAGCACTACTGGGTCGGCGACGATGAAGTCGAGAAACTGCTCCGCCAGGGTGAGGGTTGGCTCGCCTCGCACCCGGCGCGGGACGCGATTGTCAAGCGTTACCTGCGCCATCAGCGCCACCTCACGCGCGAGGCCCTTGCGCGCCTCACGGACGAGGACCTTTCCGATCCGGATCGCGAGGAGGAGACGCGTGCCACCGAAGAGTTCGCGATCGAGGAACCTCTCCAACTCTGGCAGCAGCGCATCGGCGCGATCATCGCGGCATTGAAAGCGTCCGGCGCCGCTCGCGTTCTCGATCTGGGGTGCGGAGAGGGGAAGCTTCTCAGGGCGCTGCTGGAGGATCGCTCGTTTCAGGAGATCGTCGGGATGGATGTTTCCCACCGGAGCCTGGAAATCTCCACCGAGCGGTTGCGTCTGGAGCAGCTAGCGCCAAAACAGCGGGAGCGCATCCGACTGATTCATGGGTCCCTGATGTATCGCGATGCGCGTTTGAGCGGGTACGACGCCGCGGTCGTCGCCGAAGTGATCGAGCACTTGGACCCTCCGCGCCTGGCGGCTTTCGAACGCGTCGTTTTCGAGCACGCCAAAGCCGGCACCGTGATCTTGACGACACCCAACGCCGAGTACAACGTCAAGTTCACGTCGCTGCCCGCGGGGCAGTTCCGTCACAAGGACCATCGCTTCGAGTGGTCGCGCGCGCAGTTTGAGGAATGGGCTGCCGCCGTCAGCGAACGCTTCGGATACTCCGTTCGGTTTTTGCCGGTGGGACCGGAAGACGCCGCCGTGGGCGCGCCCACGCAAATGGGGATTTTCACCCGATGAAGATCACAATTCCGGAACTCTCGCTGGTGGTGCTTGTTGGACCGTCCGGCTGCGGAAAGTCCACTTTCGCGCAACAGCACTTCAAGCCGACCGAGACCCTTTCGTCGGACTTCTGCCGTGGCCTGGTCTCGGACGACGAAAACGACCAGGCGGCGACCAACGACGCTTTCGAGGTCCTGCATTTCATCGCGGCCAAGAGGCTGGCGGCCGCGAGACTGACCGTCATCGACGCTACGAACGTGCAACAGGAAGCCCGCGCGCCGCTGGTCGAACTCGCGCGCAAATACCACGCGATCCCCGTGGCTATCGTCCTCAACCTCTCCACGAGGATTTGCGAGGACCGCAATCAGGGCCGCACAGATCGCGACTTCGGGCGGCATGTGATTCACAGCCAGTCTCAGCAGCTCAGGCGACACCTGCGATCTCTGGAGCGCGAGGGCTTCCGGCACGTCTATATCCTCTCGTCCCCGGAGGAAGTGGAGGCGGCGCAGGTCGAGCGCCAGCCTCTCTGGAACAACAAGAAGGACGACCACGGCCCGTTCGACATCGTCGGCGATGTTCACGGGTGCTTCGACGAGCTGGTGGATCTGTTGGGGCAGCTTGGATACCGGGTCGACGGAGTCGCGGTGACTCCGCCGGCTGGCCGCAAGGCCGTTTTCCTTGGAGATCTGGTGGACAGAGGCCCCAAGATCTCCGAAGTGCTGCGCCTCGTCATGGCGATGGTGGAAAACGGAACGGCGCTGTGCGTTCCCGGCAACCACGACATGAAGCTCGTTCGGAAACTGAAGGGGCGCGACGTGCAGATCACGCACGGGCTTGCGGAAACGCTTCAGCAACTGGAAGGCGAACCGCCGGAGTTCAAGCAGAAGGTGTCCGTGTTCCTGGACAAGCTCGTCAGTCATTACATGCTGGACGATGGCAAGCTCGTTGTGGCCCATGCCGGGATGAAGGAGGAGCTACAGGGCCGCGGCTCGGGCAAGGTTCGCGACTTTGCGATGTACGGGGAAACGACTGGCGAGACCGACGAGTATGGTCTCCCGGTGCGCGCGAATTGGGCCGCGGAGTATCGCGGCAAAGCCATTGTCGTTTACGGCCACACCCCGGTCGCCGAGCCCGAATGGCTCAATCGCACCGTCAACATCGATACCGGCTGCGTGTTCGGCGGCAAGCTGACGGCGCTCCGTTACCCGGAGAAGGAACTGATCTCCACCCCCGCGCGGAGCGTCTACTACGAGCCGGTCAAGCCCTTCAAGCCGGAGGAAGCCGCCGACGTTCCCGTGTTGACGGCCCAGCAGCAGCACGACGATCTGCTCGATATCGAGGACGTTCTCGGAAAGCGGATCGTCACCACGCGGCTGCACAAGACGGTCACGATCCGAGAGGAGAATGCCACCGCTGCTCTCGAAGTCATGAGCCGGTACGCGATCAACCCCAAGTGGCTGATCTATCTCCCTCCGACCATGTCGCCTTCGGAGACCAGCCAACGTGATGGCTATCTCGAATACCCGGAGGAGGCGTTCGCCCACTACCGGCACGAGGGTCTGCCCGGCGTGATCTGCGAGCAGAAGCACATGGGCTCGCGGGCCGTGGTGGTCCTCTGTCGTGATGAGGACGTCGCCCGCAAGCGGTTCGGCGTCGTCGACGAGGGCATGGGCGTCTGTTACACTCGCACCGGCCGGCGGTTCTTCAGCGATCCCCAGCTTGAGTCGGGATTCCTGGCTCGCGTTCACGCCGCTCTCAGCGCTTCCGGATTCTGGGAAAACTTCGACACCGACTGGGCATGCCTCGATTGCGAACTCATGCCGTGGTCTGCGAAGGCGCAGGAGCTTTTGCGCCAACAATACGCCGGCACCGGCTGCGCCGCATGTGCCGCATTGCCGCAAGTCGCAGCGGTTCTGGAGCAAGCGGCGCAGGGGAACGCGGAAGTCACGCCGCTGCTCGCGCGCTACCGTGAACGGGCGGAGGCCGCGGCGCTATACGTCGAGGCGTACCGCCGCTATTGTTGGCCAGTTCACTCGCTCGACGACTATAAGCTGGCGCCCTTCCATCTGCTCGCGACCGAAGGCGCGGTCCACAGCGACAAAGACCACTTGTGGCACATGCAGACGCTGGGCGCGGTTTGCGCTCAAGATCCCGCGCTCCTGCTTGCGACGCCATTTCTGAAAGTCGACTTGACGGACGCGGAGAGCCAGCAAGCGGCGGCCAAGTGGTGGGAAGAGCTGACTGCCGCTGGCGGCGAGGGGATGGTGGTCAAGCCGCTGGCGTTCGTCGCCCGAGGGCGGCGTGGCCTGGCGCAGCCGGCGCTGAAGTGCCGCGGTCGCGAGTACCTCCGCATCATCTACGGCCCGGAATACACCATGGCGGAGAACCTGACCAGGCTGCGGTCGCGCGGCCTGAACGCGAAACGCTCCCTCGCACTCCGCGAGTTCGCGCTCGGCATCGAAGGCCTGGAGCGCTTCGTTCGCCAGGAGCCGCTCCGGCGCGTTCACGAGTGCGTCTTTGGTGTGCTGGCTCTCGAGAGCGAGCCGGTGGATCCGCGACTATAGAGGTGTGTCAGTAGCTGTGTCACTAACACCCGCGAAAACGGGTCATTTCGTGTCGACTCGTGTCCTCACGAGCGTCCGCAACACACTGAGCCGTAACCCACTTACCTGAAAACAAAGAATTAGTCCTTGCCCCTGTCACGTCGGAGGTCGCGGGTTCGAACCCCGTCGTCCCCGCCAACTTTACTTAAGTCACTTGTCCACTCAAGCGAGCCTACGGTTACGCCCCGAACGCGGTAGCATCAAGACGGAAGGCACTTGGTGAGATCAAGGCACCGGAGAGTCCTCAGGATTGCGGTGGCCGCTATGGTCGGCCTATCACTACTGGGACTGGCCATTCCACGCGTCCGCGTTTCGATCATCGAGCATCGCGATGAAGCTTTGACGGCCGCCGCCCATCGAGGCGATGTGTGGAGCATGCGCCTCCTGCGAATCGCTGGCGCCGATCTCAAGAGACCCGGTCCGGGCAACGGGCCTCCGATCGTGGCCGCGGGATGGACCGGTAAGACCGAGGTGCTCCGATACTTGCTCGACAATGGCGTAGATGTAAACCAGCGCGACAAGTTCGGCTACACGGCACTGATCGAAGCCTCAGGTGAGGGCCACCTTGATGCAGTCCGCTACCTGGTCAGCAGGAACGCAAATCTCAACGCGAACGGTGAGGATGGCACTGCGCTGCGCCGCGCAAGGGAGCGCGGCCGAGCGGAGGTCGCGAGTTTCTCCAAGCTCACGGTGCCGAAGATCGTTATGGCTACCAGGCCAATCGGCGGTGATGGCCGCAGAACCCGGTCAGGCAACACGAAGTCTGGCAGCTGATCGTCTCCCCGCTTTTGCCTTGACCGTGATTTCGACATCCCGCCCAAGCAGGAGCAGGAACCGCATCAATCGCTCGATCGAGAAGCCGGACAGCTTGCCCTGCTTCAGTGCGGAGATCTTGGGCTGATCGATCGCCAGAACCGCCGCAGCCTGAGCTTGTGTCATCCGCCGCCGTTGAATTTCCGCGATGATCTTCGCCGCCAGCTCGGCCTTCGCGAGCAGATCGTCGGCCTGAGGAAGGTGCAAGTCGGCAAACACGTTCCCGCTGCTCTCCACGCGATCTCGAATGTGCATCGGTCAATCTCCTTTCCTGCCGGCCAACTCGCCTGACCCCGGGCGCACCACGCCGGCCGCCGGCGCGATCGCCTCGCGACTTACCTGCCGCGCCCCACTGCGGCGGGTATTTTCGACCGGGTAGATCTTGCCCGGTGCGCTACTCCCTGGCGCTCCGTTCGGCACACTCGAAGCTGGCGGCGTCCTTGGGGTCGCCGTGGCCCGTGTAGTGGGCCACCTTCGGGTATGGGCACAACGGACGGGTCATGGTCGCACCGCCGATTCTGCCGGTTCCAATGATCTGCTCCGGCGCGATCCCCTGCGTAACCCAGCGGTCGAGCGCGAACAGGATATCGTGGCCGGCATCCTGCGGCGATACGCTCGGATCGGCGATATCGGCGTTGCCGAAGTTGTTCGGCCCAGAACCTCCGGCGCAGTGCCCCATCCCTGGCACCATGAATAACCTATAAAAATCCTGGATGGGCTCCGAAGCGTCGCTTCGCGGGTCCGGGTATTGCTTCAGGAAAGCTTCCACCTTTTCGTAAAAGGCGATGGAATCGCGGGGCGCGATGGCGGCATCGCCCCAGCCGTGATATTGAATCAGCTTGCCGCCGTGCGCCCGGAAGCTCCTCAGGTCGGGGTTATACGCGTCGAGGATCGGTCCCGTCTTTTCTTCGGCCAGCTTCAGATCGCGGTCGAAGTCGATGGTGCGCCAGTCCCATTTCGGGTTCTCGAAAACGGCTCCAGAATAGAAAGAGTTCCCGAACATCGACTGGACTGGGCCGACGATCCAAACCCTCCAGCCCACGGGGTCCGCTTCCGTCCCCGGCTCGTAGCCGGGATAGATCTGTTCCCCGGTGCGCGGACTCCTCGGGCCGGCATAGATCTTTTTGAGGGCTTCGATTTGCGGTGGCGTCAGGCACTCCGGGCCGTCGGGACCCGCGCACTTCAGCACCTCAGGATCAAAGTGGCATTGGCGCGGATCTTCGATCAGTCCGTCCTTCACTCCGTCCAACTCGTCGCAAGCCGCCAGCGCGGCCTTCTGGATGGCCGCCAGCTTAGCCGCGGGTATGTCGCCGGCGGGGTCGCTCTTCAGCGCCTTCTCGTTCCACACGAAGCCTGTAAAGTGACGGGTCCAGTTGTTGGCCGGAGCGCCGGCGATCACGCCGTCGAAATCCTCGGGATACCGCTCCGCTTCCATCAGGGCCTCGCGACCGCCGTCCGAGCAGCCCACGAAGTAGGCCCGGCCCAGCTCCTGTCCATAGAACGCGCGCAGGATCGCCTTCGACTGAAGGGCCGTCTCGTGCAGCGCGCGGTAGCCGAAGTCGATCAGCTTTTCGGGATGGCCGATGGCCCAACTTGCGTTGGGCACGGGGGAGGGGCTGGTGTGCCCGTCGTCGGTAGCGGACGCGGCATAGCCTCGGGCCACGGGAGTCACAAGATCGTAGGCCGGGATGGTGCCGGCCCAGCCGCCGTTTCCTCTTTGGATGTACTTTCCGTTCCAGGCCTCCGCCGGAGGCAGCCACAGCTCGAAGTTGATCTCGGAGTCGGAGGTCGGCCGCGCCACGCCTTTCACTTCGCAGTGCCGCGGAACCGTGACAGGCGGCAGCTTGAAGTAGGCATTGGACGGCGGCTTCAGCGGCGCGGCCTCCACCATCGCCGCGGATGTAACGGCAGCGTGATCGAGCTTGAGTCCAGTCAGGCTCGTGCATGGCTGCTGTGCGGTCGATGTCCCTGCGCAGATTGCGAACGCGAGAGCCGCGCCAAAGAGAGTGTCTCGAAGCCTCATAATCGTGTGTTCCAGTATTCCACAGATCGTCACGCCGCATTCCTCCCGGCTTCCAGGTTAGAATTGCGGTTCGAAGCAACATGCGAATCCTGATCGTGTCCGACCTTCACGCCAACCTCGAAGCCGTTCGGGCTCTGCCTGAAAGCTACGACGAGATGTGGGTGCTCGGCGACCTGGTCAATTACGGGCCGAATCCCTGCGAGGTGATCGAGTTCGTAAGGGCCCACGCCTCGCTGATCGTGCGCGGAAATCACGATCACTCGGCCGGCTACGATCGGGACGCGAAGTGCTCCGAGCGTTTCCGCCGCTTGGCGGAGGAGACCGGCCGTTACACCCGGGCCGTCATCACGGAGGATCAGCGCGACTTCCTGCGCAGCCTGCCCCTGACCGCGGAACGGACGGTCGAGGGCGTCCGGTTCTCGCTGTGCCACGCCACGCCGCCGGATCCCCTGTACGAGTATCGGGCTCCCGATTCCCCGTTGTGGGATGCGGAGCTCGCCCGCGCGTCCGCGGATGTCCTCCTGGTGGGCCACACTCACCTGCCGTTCTGCCGGCGCTTGGGCAGCCGGATGGTGGTCAACCCCGGTAGCGCCGGCCAGCCCAAGAATGGCGCTGCGCCAGCCTGCTATGCCATCTGGGAAGGTGGCGAGATCGTGCTCGAATCGGCGCACTATCCAGTCGAGGAGACGGTCGGAAAGATCCGGGCTCTGCCAGTCTCGCCGGAGCTACAGGCCGGCCTGATTCGCGTGCTGCGGGCTGCGGGAGAATAGTCGCTGGCCTCTCCCCGCGCCGCGTTTAAAACCGAAGCCGGCCGGCCGCATCGTGGCGCCCAAGGCTCACCCAGAGTACATCGCCGCTACCTCGTAGTCCACGACCCTGGGTATCGTGAACTCGATTGTTCCGTTTGTAACCTGAAACGGGACGTCCGTCTCCGCCCGTAGTAGCTCGACCCGGGTAACGTGCCTGCCGGCCGGCAGCTTCATTCTGACTTTCTGGGTCACGATGGGGTAGAAGCTCCGCACCCAACCGCGGTGCAGATTGGGATTGGTGTAGTTGAGGATGTGGACCGTGAAGCCGGCCTCTGTCTCCCACGCGAATGTCTCGACCACGCCTTCGCCCTCCACCGTGACCGGTGAATCGCCGCGCGAAACCCAGCGGATCGTGTTCTGAAGCAGCCGGCTCAGGTCGGTATGGCCGCTTCGCCACATGCTGCGCTCGATATCGCCGGGGAAATAGGCCAGGCGGCTCCGCGCTTTCTCACGCAGGACCACGGCCGGTTCGTCCGTGCGCGGCTGAGGTGGATAAGCCAGTTCGGGAGGGTAGGCCACGAAACCCGGGACTACGGTCAGAACCGCATCCCGAGTGGGCGCGACGGGTAGGCGGTATTCCGCGCCCGGGAGCCAGTTCGTGTTCGTGAAGCCATTCAGTATTTCGTGCGGCCGCTCGATGCGTGCATAGAACGCATTGCCGGCCGTGCCTATAACGTCGCCGGCCCTGCGGATGCCGAACACGCCGGCCAGGCCGAAATCCGCGCGGGGCTCGTTGCGGTCGGTGTACATGCTGGTCTCGAACGTGGCCAAGAGCGAGCCGCCCGCGTCCACGTACTCACCCAACTGGCGGCACTGCTCGTCGCTGAGCAGAGCCGTGTTCGGCAGCAGCACGGCGGAGTATTTCTTCAGGTCCTCCAAGCCGAGATTGTCTTCGTGAACGAAGTCGAAGAGAAACCGCCCTTCAAGCAGCGCGTAATACAGGCCATCCATGTACTGCTGCGTCGAGACCCCGCGCGGCGGCGTGTAGAAGAGCTGCGTGCGCTGGCCCATCACGACGCCCAGACTGGCGATCGAGCGCTTGTTCACGAAGTGGCGGTCGTGCTTCGCCATCCAGTTGAAGTATTTGCGCGCGGGCTCCAGCCAGCGGCGATCCTCGCCCATCCCTCTCTCGCCGCCGATGAAATGGTGATACGGCACCATGCCGCTGGCCAGCGTCTCGTCCATCCACATCTGCGCTTCGCGCTCCGATTTGTACGCGTTGCGCCAGCGGATGCGGCCCGTCGACCACGCCCCCGTGATGTTCGTGGCCATCTTGCCCTTCTGGACGGCGCGGCACACGCGGCCTTGCAGCGCGCATCCCCAGATCGGGGTATCGTCTCCCCCGCGGCCTTGGTTGTCGGCCTGAAACCACTCGCAAATCTCGCCGACCTGTTTCAGGTTCGCCGAACAATGAATTGCGCCGCCGAGATTCGCGAAATAGAAGTTCGACGGCCGCTTCTCTTTCGCGATGGAGTCGTAAAGCTTCCACAAATAGATCGTGCGCTCGTTGAACTTGTCCCAGTAAGCCGGTGTCCCGGAGCGCGGCAGCCTGCGGCACTGGTCGCAATAGCAGACGGGGAAGCTCCCGAACGGCGGCCACCCATTCGTAAACAAGCCGTCGACGTCGTAGAGCGAGTTGACCTCCCGCATGATCGCCGGGATGTAGTCAGTCATGTAGGTGGAGAACATGCACGTGCGGAACAGCCGCGGGTCCTCGCCGTGGCGCACCGCGCCGCCCTGCTCGTCGCGCTGGAACCATTCCGGATGCGCCTCGACGGCGTCTTCCCAGTTCAGGTCCGGACTCATGCGCGCGATCGTGTGCAGGCCGCGCTTCCGGGCGGCGGCGCAGCACTCGCCGAAGAAATCGCGGTCGCCCAAGAACTTGCCCTTGCGGTGGAACGGCACTTTCGTCTGGTAGAAAGCCAGGATCCCGGTGACGCTCACCAGCACCGCGTCCACTTTCAGACTGGCCCAGTAGTCCGCCCATTCCTCCACGTTGAGCGAGACGGGATCGTGCTCGGTCATGTTCAACTGGCCGAGCCGCCGGATTCTCCGCTGCCATGGAATCTCGGGCCCGGCCAGTGCGCTCGCGCTCGAAACCAGCGGCAGGCCCGCCAGGCCGGCCTTCAGCAGTGTGCGCCGGTCGATCACGATGCACGCTTCCAATACTCGAGCGCCGGGCCTTTCGCCCCACCGGGCCCTGCCGTCACGGCGAGGTTTCTCAGGGCCGCCATTTCCTCGGCCGTGTACGGCTTGAACTGCTTCGCGATCCGCACGTCGTCATCCAACTGGCCCGTCGTGCTGCAACCCATCGTCGCACAGTGAATCGGCAGGCTCAGCACGTATCGCAGGCATTCCTCGACATTCAGCACGCGCAGCAGAAACGCGTTGCCGAAAACCTTCATCGCCTGAATGCCGACCCCGCGCTCGACGGCCACGGGAAGCGCCGTCTTCTCGAAGCTCAGGTAGGCCGGATCGGCCGCATGCAGGGGCATCAGGATGGAGTCCCAGTGGTCGTAGGCCTTCAGCATCGCGACGTGAATCTCGGGATCGTAGTGGCCGGTGAAGCCGAAAAACCGGCACTTGCCCGCTTTCTTCGCCGCCTCGAATGCCTCCATCGCACCGCCGGGGCCGAGAATCCGGTCGATGTCCTTCTGGTCCTGAATCGCGTGCATCTGCCAGAGGTCGATGTGGTCGGTCTTCAGACGGGCGAGCGACAGATGCAGTTCCTCTTCGGCCTCCTGCTTCGTCCGTTTCAGGCACTTCGTGGTGATAAAGACGTCTTTTCGAACTTCCGAAAGCACATCGCCATACACTTCTTCCGAGTGTCCCTCCCAATAGGAGTGCGCGCAGTCGAAGTAGTTCAGCCCCAGATCGTAGGCGTGGCGCACCTGCGCTCGGGCGCGCTCCTTGGTCCGCAGCAACGCCAGCCGCGCCCCTGCGTGTCCCACCACCGTGAGCTTCACTCCCGTCTTGCCGAACACGCGCATCGGAATATCCCCCGCCCGCGGTTTCGGCGCCTCGGCGCTCAGCCCTGTGATACCGAGGCCGGCGAACGCGGCGCCGACAAATGTTCTGCGTCCGACCGCCATCAATCCTCCAAAGACAACCTACAACCTATCCGCCGTCTCGATGAGCAGGCGGGTTACGAAATCCCTGTAGCTGCCCACGCGCGCGTCGCCGCCCTGGGCGAGATATGCGCGCAAAATCTTGCGGTGCGCTTCCTCGGGCAGGTCGACGCCCCTCTTCTGGAATAGCCACACCGGCGCGTCCGTCTTCCAGTCCCTGCGGTTCCACTTGGCGTCGATCGGCCGGGCCGGGCGCCGCTTCGTGAAGAAGTGCCGCTGCGCGTTCTCGTAAAAGAATTTGTTCCGCTCGGCCGCGGTGGGCTTCAGACCGGCGGCGTCGATCCAGCCCTGCGTCGAGCGGTACGTCTCATCGCGCCACAGCGCCACCGGAAACTCGCTGCCGTACAAGATCCTCTCCCAGCCCGTCCGATCCACCACGGCCCGCGTCCAGACGCGAAGCATGTCCTGGTCCATGTACCCCTGTCGGGAGAAGATCACCAGGAACCGCGGGTGCCCGAACAGGCGCGCCACCAGCTCCTCCCTGGAAAAGATCGCCGGGTCCGTAGGCCCCGCGAAGTGCGTCGCGGCCACGGCGCAATTCGGATAGCCTTCCAAAAACTCCAGAAGGCGTGCCGCGCCCACCCGGTATCCTTCGCTGCCTTCGAGGTACGGTGTGCCGCCCGCCTTGCCGACGATATCCAGCAGCTCCGGCTCCTTCGCGATCAGCTCCGCCTGGAGCCGTATGCCCGCGAACCCGCACTCCATCTGCGCGGTCACGCAGTCGATGCGTTCTTGCGCGGTGCGCCCCATCGGCATTCCGATCGAGCGCAAGCGGTCGCCGTACTGGACCGCGGCCCGCGACAGCTCGCCAAGGTCCGGGCAGGTGGCCGCGGTTCCAACGATGGCCGCCTCGACGCCGTTCGCATCCATAATCGCGAGATACTCCTCCGCGCTCAGGAAACGCGGTAGGGAAACGTGCCCCCAGGCGTCGATGATCTTCGGCTGATCGCTCCCGGCGCCAAGCAGGCCGGGAACGGCCGCGGCCAAAACGGAGGCGCCCATGAATTGTCGTCTGGTGGAATTTCGGGATGTCACCACTAGCAGTCAGTTTACTCGATGGACGGCCATGTCCTCCCGGCTGGCGATACAGATCTCCGCCTCAATCGTTGACCAGCGCCGAACTGGGTCTGCCGATTCGCGAAATGGAGTTCCTGCGCAAATCCTACACCGCCTCCTTGGCCCGGTCCCTGCCGCCAAGAGTCGCGCCATCGTCAGCACCAGTTCGATGAAGCACGCGTAGTGATCCCGGTTGAGAAACGGTCCCACCACGAATTGCTTGTGCGGGGTCGGGAACAGCCAGAAGACTTTGCCCTCGGAACTGAATAGCTGCATCACCGACACCACGCTCAACACGAATCCGAAGCCTCGCGGACCCAACGCCCCCAAGACACAACTCCGCCCTCGTTTCCCCTTTTGGCCCCGAGATTGTGATGGAATGGTGGTGACCGCCACAAACCGCTGACCGCTAATGACAAAAACAGACACCAATTCGGCCTTCTTTTTCCCACTCCTCTGGATCCTGGCCATGGCCGCCACCATCACCGGCGAGCTTCTGCCCGGCTATAGCGCCCCCATGCGCTGGGTCGCCGCCACTCACATCGGCGACAAGACGCTCCACTTCATGGCCTATGCCCTCCTCGCCTTCATCCCCGTTTTGGGTTTCAGACTCCGGCGCGGCATCCCGCTCGCCTTGTCTATGATCCTTCTGGGAGTGGCGCTCGAGTTCGCCCAGCGTCTCGTCCCCTCCCGCAGCTTCGAGATCGCCGATATGGTGACCAACGCCCTGGGGGTTCTCTCTGGAATCGCCCTGGCCCTCGCGGGACGGGCCTTCCGGCCTATCATGGAACCGTAATGCCCGAAAGCGACCCTTCCGCGAGCGCTTCACCGTCCCCCGCGCCCGGGCGCCACGAGGGCAGCCCCTGCCCCAATTGCGGGACCCTCAGCGTCCACCGCTCGCACCGCAAGGGCATCACCGAGCACCTGCTCGCCGTGGTGGGCGCCCGGATCCGCCGCTGCCATGCCTGCAACGCGCGCTTCGCCCGCCTCTTCAACTCCGCCGTCTACATCGACGACGCCCGCCGCGCTCTCCGCCGCGCCGCGGTCCTCCTGCTAATGATCGTCGGAGCGGCCCTGGTCGTCCTCCTGATGCTCTGGTTCATGAAGAAGCAGGCGGCCATCGGCCCCTCCGATTGCCGCCTCGAAACCCCAGTCCGCGCCTCGTCCCCCGTTCCGCTCCGTTCCCGCCCTGCCTGATCGCCGCGCCTATCTGGGAGTCGGTGTGCCTGGCCGCTGGGGGCCGGGGAAGGAACCGTCAGGCCGGCAGGTGCCGGCGCAGAGTCATAAAGAAGGCCTGGACGAATTCCTCGGCGGTGGTCGTGGCGGCCGCGGAATCGTTGCCGGCGACGGGTACAATCACGCGGACCAGCGCCGTGTCCGTGCGGTTGTACCGGATCGCATCGGTGACCAAGTAGATCTTGGCGCGGTATTCGCTGGCGACGACGCGGTTGCGCGACTGGTACCAATACAGGACCACGCTCTTGTCCTCGCCCTTGGAGACCAAGTACCGGTTGACCAGGATCGGCTGAGCCCTCCCCGGAACCGAAATCGCAAGAACGTCGGACTCCGACGGCGTCCAACCGGCGCCGGGAAGGCAGTTCTTAGGGGAGTGAGGCGCCTGGCCGGTCCGTTGCGACTTGAAATAGGCGACGAAAAGACTGGCGGCGCGGCCCCGCACCGGGTCCGAGTAAACTCGCGAGAGAACGTCGTCGGCTCGCAGTACCTCCATGGTTTCCTGGTCGACCTCGCTTTCCCGAACCAGGGACCAGGCGCCCAGTTGGGAGGGGAACTCGCTCAGCGGGCGCGCCAGCGGCACCGTCTCCCGGCGCGAGACGGCGACGAAGCCGGCCAACTGCAGCAGCAGCACGGCCGTGAGCACCCGGGCGGGCGTGCCCTTCAGGAATCGGAACGTGCCGCTACTTTCGGCCATAAACGAGCTTCCAGCCCCAGTTGATCGCCAGGTGCACGGCCACCAGCAGCAGCAGGCCGAACATGAAGATGAGCGCCCCCGCAGCCTCGTGGAACAGGCCTTCGGCCAGCTCGGGGTTGACCTGGCCGAGCAGGCCGCTGACGGTGACTCGGCAGGCGTTCGCGACGATGGCGATCGGTACGATGGCCGCCAGCAGCACCGCCCGCATCCAGACCTTCTTGTCGAAAAAGTACGCGTAGACCACCGACAGGAACGAGAGCGTCAACAGAGAGCGGATGCCGCTGCATGCCTCGACCACGGAGAGAGACTGGTTCGGCAACCGCAGAATGTGTCCTTCCCGAAGCACCGGAACGCCCAGGAGCGCTAACGCGGTCTCCGCCAACTCGCTGGCCAGCGTCTGAAGCTTGAAGGTGAGCACGTTGTAGATGATAGCGGGGATGGGGACCATGAAGAACAGCAGGAACAGAGGAAAGGCCAGCACGCGCAACGCCCTCCTGCCACCCAGAAACAGCACGATCCCGGCGAGCGAGACGATGAACGCAGTGCGCGCCAGGAACAGCTCGGCGCCGAGCGTGGCGGCATACAACTGCGCCGCGCCCCAGGCGATGACGAGCAATCCCCACCGGCTGGAAGGGCCCCGGGCCTCCAGCAGCTCGCGCCGCCGCTGCCAGGCGGTATAGCCGGCCACGACGGGCACGAAGAAGCCGTGGCCCATGTCGCCATCCGTGCTCCATTGGTTGACCAGGCGCGAGAGCACCGGACCGTAGCAGGCGGCGAGCAGGAGGCCAAACCACAGGATCGGCGCCCACGGCAATGCCATCGAAGGCTGTTGGAGCTGGCGCTCCTCGGGCGCGGCGGGGATCCCGGCACTCATGAGTACCTAGTAGACCACATCCCCCGCCGGACGGGCAATCCGTTCAGACACCGGCCGCGCCGCCAGCCAGGTCACTTCGAGATTTCCAGAAGGAGCCCCTTGATCTTGTTGAATGCCGAGCTGATTCCGGCGTCGTTGTCCGCCTCATAGAACGAGCCCGGCCGCTGCGAGGCACTGTACAAGGTGGATCCATACGAAGCCAACTGGTTCACGTCGTTGGCGACCCTCATCAGCAGCGCACCGTCGGTTCCGCCGTCTCCCGTGTAGCCAATGGTGTAGATCGTGACATTCATGGCGGTGCCGTTGGTATCGGTGAGATTGCGAATGTTATTCGCTGCGTTGTCCACGGCGTTCCACGCAGCGATTTGAAGCTGGGCGCCGCCGCCGGCGTCGCTGTTGACTTTGCCGGCGACGCTAAGACCGTTGGACGGAACGGAGTTAACACTGGCGGTGTAAGCAGTACCCGACGGGAAGCTCTGTGGTGTCGTGCCTTTGGGGGCGACGATGTCGGAGATCGTGTGCCCCTGTCCTAAATCGGTCGTGGCGTTCCCGTAGAGGTCCCATGGTGGAAGATACTTCAGGTCCATGTAATTGGGATTGATGTTAGTGTTGACGACCATCTGCTGTGGCGTCGAACCGCTGGTCACAGCCGGCCATTTATTCCAGCTTAGACCGTTGCAGTTCTGGCTAGCGGCGTTGTTGACAAGCGGGGCATTGCCACTTATAGCCATCTCGTCATTCTTCGTGGCCTTCAGCGACCAGGCGCTGCTGCCGCTGCCCCCGGTGTAGTTCGTAGTGTCGAGACTCGCAATCTGGGTAAGCGCATAGCTGCCGCTGTTGTCGTCGGAGCTGTCGCCCATGCCGCCGATCATCTGGTTCGCGCCTACCTGCGCCAAGGTTACGCCGTTCGGGTTGGTCTTCGCGTTGAGCACGTTTGTCGGGTTGTAGTAGCACGGGGAATTAGTAGTGGTTTGGGTGAGGTTATTATGTTGTAGGCTGTTCGTGAAGGTCGCGGCAGAGGGGTAGGGCAGGTTGGTAGGCCATAGCGAGTTGCCCGGAGAGAGCACATTCGGAACGGGATAGACACCAGCGGGGAGCGCAACGCCGGCGCCGGGGTCAACGTAGCCATAACTAGCCGACATCGCCGTGTTGTACGCATCTTGGGCGTTGACGTACGCGCTGAACATGTTCGGCACGCCATCCGTGAACAGCACGATAATGTTGTTATAGACGTCGACCGTATTGTTATGCAAGTCGCGATAATGCGCCCTCAACAACTCGATTTTGGCTAGCGAGAGCGCGTCCGACATATTGGTGTTTCCATTCGAGTTTATTTGGCTGAGCGCGTATATCATGTCGCAGCACACGGGGCTGCTGGGGTCGCCGGGGTTCGCGCTTTGGAAGCTCCCGTCCGGACCGGTGGAAGCGTTCACGTTTGTGTAGTGCTGCGGGTTGAAGTCGTAGGGACCCGTGTTCTGAAACGGATAGCTGACGATGCCGCTCACGCCGAAAACCACCAGCCCCATCTCGTCATAGCCCTCCGTGAACCCCGAGACAAAGGAGGCCACCTGCGTCTTGAGATTTCCTATTTCGCCCCCCATGGAACCGGATCGGTCCAGGACGATTTCGATCCTCGCCATGCGCCTGGTCACCTGCGCGTTCGCGGCCACATTGACGCCGTTAACGCCAAAGACCCTCATGAAGAGAGTCGGCGTGGTCGCCGTGGCCGACACGTTGACGTAGAACGGGAATCCCGCTGCGGCGGTACCTTGTGTGTAGGTAGTCGTACAACCCAGACCGGTCCCGCTGAAGGTGCTGCCCCAGTAGCCGTTGGGGAAGTTGACTTGGCACACCTGCTGGGCCAGACTTGCAATGCTTTCCTGCGTGGTCCCGATCAGGCGTCCCGCCGCCAGGCCCGCTCCATCCACGGCCTCCCAAAGCTTGGCCTGAACGATGTACATGATCGTCAGGTCGATGGCCAAGCCCGCCATCGGAATGAACACCGTCATGAGCATGAGCGTGATCAGGATCATCACCGTGCCCCGCTGGTTGCGTCTGGAACGGCAAATCGCAAGCATAGTCCCTCCCATGTATCGGACCTCAGAAGCAGGAAAAGTCGCTCAAGGCCTTCATCGACGTAACGCCCGCCACGTTGAACGGCGTTGCGGCAGTCTGGACAAAATAAACGGTTTGACCGGTCGGCAGCCCCAGGGTCGGGTTCTTGGCATAGGGCACGATACCCAGGGTGGAGAAGGCGGCGTTGACATTCAAGCCGTTGAGGGTCACGTAGTCCACGGGGGCGAAATTCCCCTGGGAGTCCACCGGTATGGTTGTGCCGATTCCCGTTGGATCGGTAAGGAAGGGCGTGAAACCCGACGGCGGGGTTCCGTTAGGATCCTTCCAGAATTGCGCGATTACCCAGGAGTTGATATTGGCACACGACCCCGCGGATTCGCCCGACTCGCAAACGGCGCTGTCCACGTAAATGATCCGGTAAAGGTACACCTGAGCGCTGCCGGGTAAACCGGCGGTTCCGCCGACTTTCTCCAGAATGTCCGTGAAGTCGGTCGTCCCGACTGCCGTCTGCGTGGTCACGAACAGGTGCCCCGCATCTCTGGTGACCTGGACAACCTCAAGCTGCTGGAGCAGGTTGAAGCCGATCCCATAGGTGAACAGAAACATCGGCAGCAGGATGAACGCCGTCATGAGGGCGAACTCAACGACCGTGTTTCCGCGCGTCTTTTGGTCTCTCATCATCTCGCTCCTTACGGTGACGGCAGCGTCGACTGGCCCGACAGCGTGTCCGCGGAACTCACCGTGATCTTCGAGACCGACGGGGGGGCAACGATGGGCGGCAACAGCGTGTAAATCGGAAAGTTGTTGACGGAAACCACCATCACGTTGCCGCTTGAGTCGAGGATCCCCGTCGCCGGGGGGAGGCCGGCTGTGGTGGGCATAAAGTAACTGACCGAAATCGAGGTCGTTCCGGTCAGCACCGACGCGTCCAGCAGCCCGCCGGAAAGCGGGTACGATGCACCCTGCGCAGCGCCCGCCGCCCACTGGACGTGCTCCTGGACACAGTGCGTCAGCGTATCGCCCGCGCTGCACAAGCCCGGCATATTGGGATCGGGAACCACATTGGTGATGCCGTAACGGACGCCGATGCGGCACGCCTGCTCCAGGGTGGCTTTTTCAAAAACGCCCCAAGCGATGTCCAAGTAAACAAAGATCATCGCGAACAGGAGGATCGCACACAGACCAAACTCGATCACCTCTTGGCCGCGCCGGCCTTCGCGCCGCCGCTTGCTTGGTCGATTCTTCGGAAGGTCTATTTGACTCATCATGCCCATCCCTCGGGCTTGGGAAATCACGGTTCGAAACTAACCGCTCAATTCCACGACGACTGAGGCGCCAGGTTTCTTTACGCATCGGGCCGATTTGGCGGCGATACTAACCAAAGGTAACTATCTTGGCCATGCCAGTCGCCAGTATCCGCGGGGCGTTGTTCCGTAGTAGTATCGGCTACGATGGACCGCAGCCAGTTCGGCGGCCCGCTCGCGGCGGGCATCGAGCAGGAGATCCGGGACCTCCACGCCAAGGAAGCGGCCGGCTTGCTGCGCCATGCCGCGAGCGTGGCCGGGAACAGCGAAACGGCGCAAGACGCCGTCCAAGAGGCCTTTCTCCGCTTTTTCATCGCTCGGACCGCCGGACAGGAGATCCGCAACCCCAGGGCTTGGCTGTTCCGCGTGCTGCGCAACCACGTGCTCGATCAGAAGAAGGCCGGCTCGCGGAACGAGATCGGCTTGGAGTCGGTGATGAACTCCCCTGGCCTCGGCTACGATCCGGAAGCGGCTTACGGGCGGGTCGAGGCGCTGCGCAGAACGCTGCGAACGGCCCTGACGCCCCGCGAGGTCGAGTGCGTGCAACTGCGCAGCACGGGCTTGCGGTACGATGAGATCGCCGACGTGCTTAGACTGCGATCAGGGACGGTGGGGGCGCTGCTGACGCGCGCTCACAAGAAGATCCGGGCGGCGGCGGGTTCCGTGGATCGCAGGAGCAGTGAGGTTAGTCTGAAGATCGCCACGGGAAAGCGCTATGCATCCTAGAACCGCCACATTGGTCGCCTTTTCGGATGCGGAACTGGATTCCGGACGGAGCCAGCGCATCGCCCGCCATCTTCAGGACTGCCAGGAGTGCCAAGCCGCACTGGATCGCATCTCTAAGGAAAAACAAGACTTATCGGCTTTTACGAGCGGATCTCAACGGGCGCTCGACGCAAGACAAGGCCTGGCGGCGGTGCTCGCCACCATTGCCCGGTGGCACGAAGCGCCGGCGCCTGAACTGACGAGCCGAGCCCGCGCCCAGATCGAGATCTACTTCGGATGTGGCGCCGCATCCTTCATGGAAGGGCCCGATATCCGCGCCGATGAGCTGCTGGCGAAAACGCTGGCGCTCATGGCCGCGTTTCTCGGGCAGGAAGCGGCCGAGGCCGTCGCGGGAGAGATTCTCCGCGGCCTGGATTGCGCAGCGTTGACTGCGGAGGTTTCACCATGACGCGAACGGAAGACTGGGGCGGACTGGAGTCGGCTCCCCGGTGGATCATCATGGTCACGGGGGCATACCTGGTCCTCGGGCTTTTTGCGCTCTATGTGTGGTACAGCGCGGCCCAAAGGCTTTCGATGCAGACGCCCTCGGCCGGCGCCGAAGGGCTGTCGGTGACCGGCATGGCGGCGGCACAGGCGTGGCTGTGCCTGCTGGTGTTCCGAAGCTTCCAACGGGGCGCCCCCCTGCGCCGCGTATGGTTGCTGATTATGCTGTCGGCGATAGCCCACGTGGCTGGCGGCCTCATTGCTCAGGCGTCGGAAACCGCTTGGCTCTTGAACCCCCTGGTGCCGTTGGGGAGCACGGAGCAGCTCCACCGGACAGGGCTCATTCTCAGCGGTCCCGTACAGATGGCTCTGCTCGCAGCCGGACTGCTGGCGGCGCTCCGCGTTCTCCGGAGGTTCGGCTTTGGGGTTCGGCCCAAGGCCATCGGCTGGGCTGTGGCCGGTATCTTGATCCTGTTCGCTCTGACCCGCTTCGGTGAAACGGCCGGCAAGCAGTTCACCGCCGACAGCGCGATCTCCCTGATCCGGACTCTCCTTCTGTGCGTGCTGTCCGTGGAAGCGCTATTCCTGTGGCTATCGGCTGTCCGCATGGGCCGCGGGCTGATTGCGAAATGCTGGCGCGCCTTCGCCATAGGTATCTTCGTGATTGGGTTTGGCGAGGCGGCTCTGTGGGCTCTCGGCCGCTATTTCCCAGGGTGGCTGGTGGCGACGCTCGACTGGTACGTCTGGTTCCCGGCCGCGGCTGTTTTCGCGCTGGCGCCGGCCCACTGCGTAGCCGCCGTTCGTCGCGCGACCGGACGCGTAACCCGGCCCTCGAGCGATCTGCCCGTGCGCGCTTTCCCGCGCACCGTTCCAGCGAACTGACGCGGGGCGAACCCGTTCAGGACAGCACCATCCGCTACAATGAATTGTGCGGTTCTTGTGCGGTCTGCTGGCGGCCGCGGCGCTCTCTGCTCAGCCCCAGTTCTTCCCTCTGAAAGACATCCGGCCCGGGTTGAAGGGCGTCGGCAAGACGGTCTTTTTCGGCACGCGGATCGAGGAGTTTCAAGTCGAAATCCTCGGCGTGCTCGAGAACGTCGGCCCGAAGCAGTCGCTGATCCTGGCGCGCCTGGCGGGCGGGCCCCTGGCCGAGACGGGCGTCTTGCAAGGCATGAGCGGCAGCCCGGTCTATATCGACGGCCGTTTGGCCGGCGCCGTGGCGATGGCTTTCGCATTCTCCAAAGAGCCGATCGCCGGCATCCGTCCGATTGAAGAGATGGTGCAGGCCGCGGGCGAGCCCCAGAAGCGCGCGCGCCGCCTCGCGACCCCGGCGGATTGGCAGCCCGGCGCACAACTGCCGCCCCGCGAGGACGTCCTGGCCGGCGGCCAGCGGATGGTGGACATCGCCACGCCGGTCTCCTTCGGCGGGTTCACCCGGAACACCATCGAGCATTTCGCGCCGCAGTTGCGGGCGCTGGGCCTACAGCCGCTCGAAGGGATGAGCGGCGGCGGGCAGTTGGAGGAGAGGCTCGGCAATCCCTCGCAGCTTCAGCCCGGTGCGATGATCAGCGTCCAGCTCCTGACCGGCGACATGAGCATCGCCGCCGACGGCACCGTCACCTACATCGATGGCGTCCGCCTATACGCCTTCGGCCACCGGTTTCTGGCGGCGGGCGCAACGGACCTTCCGTTTGCCCGTTCCGAGGTGCTCACCCTGCTGCCCAACCTCTCGGCGTCGTTCAAGATCTCGACGCCGCGGGAATGGATGGGCGCCATCACCGAGGACCGCAGCACCGCCGTGGCGGGCCGGTTGGGACGGCGCGCGTCCCTGGTCCCGGTTTCGATTTCGGTGGCCGAACGCGGCGGCCGGGCGTACAGCTATCAGTTCCAGATGGTGAAGGACCCGGTGCTTTCGCCCTTTCTGCTCGAGATGGCGATGTTCTCGGCCCTGGACGCCACCGAGCGCTCCACCGGCGAGGCGAGTTTCGGCGTCAGCGGCACGGTCGAATTCGAGAACGGCGTGCCCCCGGTCAAGCTGAACAACATGTACGCGGGCGATCTGAACCTGGCGGCGCAGGCGGCGCTGGGGACCGCCGCACCCATGGCTTATGCCATCGGCAGCGGCTTCGACGCCATCCAACTGAAGCGCGTCTCCCTCCACGTCGAGTCTTTTCCGCGCAAACGTCAGATGCAGGTCGACCAGATCTGGAGCTCGCGGCGCGAGGTGCGGCCGGGGGAGACGGTCGACCTCACCGTGGCGCTGGCAGGCGACAACGGAACGGAGCTGACGCGAAAGGTGAGCTATGCCGTGCCCGTGGGCGCTCCCCCGGGCCCGCTCCTGTTCACGGTTGCGGACGCGACCACCATCAACCTCACCGAGTTCCGCCAGTTGGTTTTCTCCGCGCCGGCTTCGGCCGCGCAGTTGATTTCCTTCCTGAACGCATTGCGCGCCAACACCAAGGCGTACGTGCGCGTCTGGCGCATGGCGCCCGCCTACGACGTGGAGGGTGAGACGCTCGCCGATCCACCGCCCTCGGTGGCCATGATTCTGGCGCGAACCCAGCCGTCGCTCTCGATGATGCCCGCCCTTCCCAACTCGAAACTGGCCGAGATGGAGATCGACGCCGGAGACATGGTGGTGAGCGGCACGAAGACCATCCAGGTGGAAGTGAAGGAGCAATGAACCGACCCGCCCTGATTACGTGCCTTGCCGTTCTCCCGGCGCTGGCGTCGAGCCCGACCGCGTGGGAGATGAACAACTATCGCGACTTCATCGCCGGCCGCCTCACCGGACTCTCGCTCACCCGCGACGGAAAGCTGACCCTGGCACCGAAGCTGGAAACCGTATTCGATTCCGGCCAGCCGGTCATCTGGAGCGTCGCGGCGGCGCCCGACGGCGCCGTCTACATCGGAACCGGCCATCGCGGACGCGTGTTTCGAATCGAGAAATCCGGCCAGGCGTCCCTGATCTGGACGGCCGAGCAGCCGGAGGTCTTCGCGCTGGCCGTCGATGCGAAGGGCGCGCTTTACGCGGCCACCTCGCCCGGCGGCAGGATCTACCGCATCGAGAACGGCAAAGCCAGCGAGTACTTCGCGACCGGCGCGAAATACATCTGGTCGCTGGCCTTCGCGCCGGATGGCGCGCTCTACGCCGGCACGGGCGACCAGGGCCGGGTCTACCGCATCACGGAGGCGGGCAAGGGCGAGGTCTACTACGAAACCGGGCAATCCCACGTGACCTCTATGGCATTCGACGCGCAGGGCCGCCTGCTGGCCGGCACGGAACCGAACGGCATCATCTACCGCATCACGGGAAAGGACAAGGCGTTCGTGCTTTACGACGCCGCGCTGCCCGAGGTGCGCTCGCTTGTGCCGGCCGCCGATGGAACGGTCTACGCCGCCGCGCTGGGCGGATCGATGGGCCGGCGCGCGCTGGGCGGCGTGCAATCCCTGCAGGGCGTTCCGGGCTCGGTGAGCGTCAGCACGACCACGGCCACGGTGACGGTGGAAGCTTCCGAGGCCCAAAGCGGAATCGACATCAAACCCAAGCCCGAGGCGGCCAAGCCGCAACCGGCCCAGGCAGCGGTGGCCGGCGCGGCGGCAACGGTCGAGACCAGCGGCGTCGAAAAGGCCGCGATTTACCGCATCAACACGGACAACACGGTCGAGACCCTGTGGAGCTCGAAGGAGGAGAACGTCTACGACCTGCTGGTGCACGGCGACGACATCGTGTTCTCGACCGACGGGCAAGGGCGCATCTACCGGCTGGGCACGGACCGCCGCGCCAGCCTGATCGCGCAAACCAACGAGGGTGAGGCCATCCGGCTGTTGGCGTCCCCGAACGGCATTCTGGCGGCGACCGGCGACCTGGGCAAACTGTACCGGCTGGGCCCGGGGCTGGGAGCGAGCGGGACATTCGAGTCGCCGGTGCACGACTCCAACACCGTCGCCCGCTGGGGAAGGCTGAGCTGGCGCGGCGATGCGCCCGACGGCACGCGACTGGTACTGCGGACCCGGACCGGTAACTCCGCCCGCCCGGATAAGACTTGGAGCGAGTGGTCCGCGCCGCTGACCAACGCCGCCGGATCGCCGATCCTGAGTCCCAATGCCCGCTACGTGCAGTGGCAGGCCGAGTTCACGGGGCCTGCGTCGCTCGAAGGCGTCACCCTGGCCTATCTTCCGCAGAACACGCCGCCGGTAGTCCGGAGCATCGTGGTGACGTCGCAGCTTTCGAGCGTCACCGCCGCGGCGAGGGCCGCAGCCGCCCAGACGCAGCCGACCGCGTCCTACACCCTGACCGTCACCGACACGCCGGATGCGGCGCCGGCCCCGACGGCGGGAACCTCCACGCAGCCGGTCACGCGGCCCGCCGCCGAGCAGTTGCAGATCGCCTGGCAGGCCGACGATCCCGATGGCGACCGCCTCGCCTACTCGCTCTACTTCCGTGGCGAGGACGAGCGCGAATGGAAGCTGCTGAAATCCAACCTCTCGGAGAACAGCTACGCGATCGATTCGGACTCACTCGCCGACGGCCGCTACTACTTCCGCGTGGTGGCCTCGGACGCGCCCGCGAATCCGCCCTCGACGGCCCGCACCGCCGAACTGGTGAGCGCGCCGACGTTGATCGATCACACCCCGCCCGTAGTCACCGCGGGCCCGCCCAGCCGCTCCGGGAGTCACGTCGAGATCGAGATCGATGCCGTGGATGCCGCTTCGCCTCTACGCCACGCCGAGTACTCCGTGGACGCCGGCCCCTGGGTTCCCATGGAGCCGGTGGAAGGCATCCTCGACTCCCCGCGCGAGCACTTCGTTCTCAAGCTCGACGGCATCGCTCCGGGCGAGCACCTGGTAGTGGTGCGCGCGCTCGATTCGGCGAACAACGCCGGGCTGGCGAAGGTTGTGGTGCGGTAGACGATCTACTTGAATTGCACGGTGTTCGAGTAGAGCGACTTTCCGGCCCGGTTGCGGCCCACCACCCGGTAGAAGAAGGGGCCTTTACCGATGGCGGCCGAGTCCTTCCAGAGCGAGGGCGGAACGCAGACGGGAGCGCGCTCCCACTGGTTCTCGTAGCCGATTACGTCACCGGAATCGATGACGGCGTCGCTCACGTTTTCGGCCACCACGGTCCAGGGACCGTCCGCGGAGGGCGCGCGCTCGATGTCGTAACCGGAAGCCCCGGTGGAACCGCGCCAGCGCAGCTCGCCCATTGGGGAGACCGGAAAAAGGATGGGTGCGGATAGCGGTACGGGCGCCTCGGGAACCGGGAGGCCACGGATGGCGAACGCGTGTTCGCGCAGCAGTTGGAGAACGTTCTGCTCGTCGGAGCCGGAGGCGGCGGCGAATCCGGGCCAATGGTACGAGTTGAAGACCGAGCCGGATTCGTTGTGGTAGTAGAATCCGCCGTCACGGCGGTGGGACCGCATGCCCCATAGCAAGCCTCCAGCAACCTCCCCGCGCACCAGGCTGTCCATGAAGCGCGTCAGCATGGGTGTCGCTGCCATGCCGAATTCATCGGCGACGAGAGGCTTGCGGCCTTTGCAGGCGGCGGCGTCCGCGTTGAGGCGGGCGGCGATGTCGCCGCTCAAACCGCCCAACCGATCCCAATACTCGTAGTAGTGCACGCTGAGGATATCGATGGCGGGGCTGGCAAGATACCGTGCGGCGTTGCCGTCGTCACTGATGACCAGGTGGTTGTGGTCGATGGTCTTGATAAAGGCCGCCATTTCGAGCGTCCAGTCCGTGATGAGCGCTTCGTTGTTCGGCTTCCCGCGGTCGGGGAAGTAACTCATCGCCTCGTTGGCGGGCTGCCAGGCGAGAATGGCGGGGTCGTCCTTGTACAGCAGGCCGGAGGCGGTGTTGCGGCGGTTCAGAAGATCGTCGATGAGGTTCTTGAAGTCCTGCTTGATCTGCGGGTCGGTGAAGAATTCGGGGCCGGGCTTGCCGCGGAAGGCGGCGAACTCGTCCACGCCGCGGATACCCTTGAAAGAATGGCTGTCGATGAAGGGGAGGATGAGGCGGATGTCGTACTCGTGGCACAGCGCGAGCAGCCTATCGAGGGCGCGGAAAGCCTCCTCGTTGTAGGCCCTCGGTCCTCGCAGGTGGACCGGCGCGGCGTCCTGCGGGCTGTAGACGGTCAGGGTGAACGTGCGCGTTGCGCGAGCGCCGATCTGCTGCAAGGAGGCCAGTGAATCGCGCATCTCGAACTCGTCCGGAAAGCGATTGCTGAAATCGGGGAGGAGCTGCGCCTCGTTCAGAAAGAGGTTGGGCGAGTCCAGTCCCATAAACCGGAACGGCGTGGCGCGTTCGTACAAGACCCCGCCCTTCCGCGTGATGAAGGGGGCCAGCCCTGCGCCGGCGGCGGGAATGCCCGCGGGTTCGAAATCGAAATAGGCCAGGTTGTTCCCGGTATTGTAGTGGAGCGTCAGCAGTTGAATTCCGGCCTCGGGGAAGCTGATCTCCCCGCACGCGGCCTTGTTCCAGGTGTGCCAGAAGCCGGTGTCCATCGGCAGCTTGCACTCGGCGGCGGGCCTGTTATTCAAGGAGAACTTCACGGTGTTCGCGGCGTTGGAGTAAAGGGCCACGATGCGGTAAGTGCCCGCTTTCTTGACGTCCACCGTGTAGTTAGTCCATTCGCCATCGGATTCCCAACCGATGTAGAGCTGTTTCGGATCGGGCGCCACGAAGTTAGGGTGGTTCAGATCCGCCATGTGCTTGGCGTAAGAAATGTCGACGCCTTCGTTCTCGCGGAAATGGCAGATGGAGGCGGGAACGCCGGCTTCGCAGTGACCCGGCTGGTAGTTCAGCTCTCCGCTGCCGTGATTGACGGGGTCGGTATCGTGATAGGCGACGCCTTCGCCGCCCCGGTCGTACCAGGCGCACTCAAGGCGGCCGGGGATGGCTTGCGGTGCCTCAAAGGGCTGCCCTCCGTAACCGGCGGGCACGGCTGCGCCGGCCGCCAGGCAGAGTGACAGGCTAAGGGGGATGAGCAGAGCGTGAACTGGCTTCATTTCCTCGGAGTATACAGGAAGCGAAGACACTGTTCGGGCACGCCTTCGACATCGAGGCGCAACTCGATTGCTTCGCGAACACGTCTCACTCACGTGCCTCCTCGGCTGCACACCTGCCATGAAGGCATTGTCCTTCTTCTGACCTTGCGCTATCATGCGGTTAGCCACCGATGGGACGGCGCGAGAGGGGGGGCGCATCCGTATGGCTTCTACCGTCTGGAAAGGTTTTCTCACTTTTGGGCTGATCTCCGTGCCCATCCGCTTGTTCGCCGCCGCGCGGCGCGAGCACGTCAGCTTTCACCAAATCCACAAGTCCTGCGGCACGCGCATACGTCAGCAGCTCTGGTGCACGCAGGATCAGCGCGTCGTCGAGCGCAGCGAGATCGTCAAGGGCTACGAGGAGTCCGCGGACTCCTTCATCGAGATCGATCCAGAAGAGCTGAAGAAGATCGAGTTGCCCTCCGACCGCAACATGGAGATCGTCCAGTTCGTGAGGCTCGCGGAGGTGGACCCGATCTACTTCGACGCCTCCTACTACGCGCTGCCCGAAGACCCGGGACGCAAGGCCTACGACTTGCTGGCGCGCACGCTCGATAAAGCCGGCTACGCGGCGCTCGCCAAGATATCCATGCACCAGCACGAGTACCTGGTCATCATCCGCCCGCGCGCCCACGGCCTGACGCTGCACACGGTCTACTACCAGAACGAGCTCAACCAGCTTGCCGAATACGGCCAGCCCGACCAGGTCGAGATTCGCCCGCAGGAGATCGAGCTCGCCGAGCGGCTGGTCGAGAACCTCGCGGCCCCGTTCGATCCCGAGAAGTTCCACGACGCGTACCAGAAGAAGGTGCTGGAGCTGATCGACGCCAAGCGCCAGGGCCAGGAGGTGCGGCCGGCGCGGTCGCAGAAGCTGGCGCCGGTGGTGGACCTGATGGAGGCGCTCCAGCGCAGTCTCGCCGCCACGGGCCGCAAACCGCCCGAGCCCGCTACGGAGATTCACGCCATCGACGAGCCCGCGGCGTCCCCGCGCAAGCGCGCCCTGAAGCGGCGCGGCGCGGCGTAGCAAGACGCTCGTTGCCCGTTGCTCGTTGCCCGTTGATCGGTTCGGGCGTTCCCGGCTTCGCACCGGGACGAATCCTGTCAGCGAAGGGCACGGAGCCCCGACAGGATCAACGGGCAACGGGCGACGAGCCACGAGCGGGCCGCCGCGGGCGGCCCTTCAACCGCTCGAGCGCCGGCTCGATGCGCTGCCGCGAGTGCCAGAAATCCGCCCACAGGTCGCCGGCCTTCTCCAGCCGCTCCGGCATGGTCTTCAGCGTGAAGCGCGAAGGCGTGAGCGCGGGCTTCAGCTCCTGCGGCGTGATGGGCGCCGACACAGTGGCCTGCGGCTCGGGGCGCACGCTATAGACCGAGGCCAGCGGGCGGCTGTAGGCAAGCTGCGCGTAATCGAGGAGCACGCTGCCCCGCGGCCGCTTCGCGACGGTCCGCTCGAAGGTGGCCTTCTCCGGGATGCGCGCCGCAGCCAGGCGCGAGACCACTTGGCCGAACATGGCGGCCTGCTCGAAGCTGTAGACCCGCTCGAGAGGCAGGAAGATGTGGATTCCGCTCGCGCCCGAGGTCTTCACGTAGAACTTCACGCCCGCCTGCGACAGCACCGCGCACACTTCCCGCGCCACATCGACCACGGAGGCGAACGGCGTGCCCTCGGACGGGTCCAGATCGATGAAGACGTAATCGGGACGCTCCAGATCGTCGATGCGGCTGGCCCACGGATCGTGATCGATGCACCCCAGATGCGTCAGCCAGAGCAACGTGGCCACGTCGTTGCACACCACATAGCGAATGTTCTTCCCCTCGCTCGGAATGGTGACGGTCTCGATCCACTCCGGCATCTTGCCCGCCTCCTTCTGATAGAAGAGGCCGCCCGCGACGCCGTCCGGCAGGCGGCGCAGCACCAGCGGGCGCTGGCGCAGGAACGGCAGGATGAGGCCGGCGACCCGGGCGTAGTAGGCCAGCAGGTCGCGCTTGGTGAGCCCGGGTTCCGGGAAGAAGACCTTGTTCAGGTGCGTGAGGCGCAGCTTGCGGCCCTCCACGTCGAGCGTGAGGTCGTCGCCCTTCGCGGCGGCGATCTCGCCGGCCAGCGACCGCTGCGCTTGCGGCGTCTCCGCGCGAAACGTGCACTCCTTCGGGTCGATGTCGGGCCGCAGGCCGAGGAAGACCGGGGCGCGCAGGTGCTGCTCGGCGGTCCAGCCGGCGAAGCGCACGCGTGCCACCAGCTTCGGTTCGACCCACGTCGCCTTCTCGCGCGTCGCGGGCCGCTCGGCGAACGGCGTCTCTTTGGCGACCAGCGGCTGGAGCTGGCGCACGACTTCGTCCTGAGTGGTCTGGTCGAAACCGGTCCCCACGCCGCCGATGAAGCGCAGCCGCGGGCCCTCGTAGAGGCCGGCCAGCAGCGCGCCGAAGTGCTCGCGGCCGCCGCGCGGCGCGGTGAATCCGCCCACCACCGCGTCCACCTCCGAAGTGGTTTTGAGCTTCACCCACTGCGGACTCCGCCCGGCCGGGTACGCGCTTCGCGCCTGCTTGCCGACGATGCCCTCGAGGCCCTTCTCGCGCGCCAGCTTGTAGAGCGCTTCGCCCTCGCCCGCCACATGGATCGAGTAACGCAGGGGATCTTCGGGAAGCAGGATGCGCCGCAGAAAATCCTTGCGCTCGATGAGCGGCACGCCGCGCAGGTCGTAGCCATCCGCGTAGAGAAGGTCGAAAACGTAGTAGACCACCGGCGCTTCGGCCAGGAGCGCGGGCGCAGGCCGCTCGACGCCCATGCGGTGCTGTAGCCGCGAGAAGTCCGGCTGGCCGGCCTCATCGAGCACAACCACCTCGCCATCGAGCAGCGCCTGCTCCGCCGCGATCCGCGCCGGTAGCGCCGCCAATTCGGGGAACTGGACGGTCACCACGCGGCCGCTGCGCGAGCGCAGCTCGGCTTTGCCGTCGCGGATCCAAGCGAGCACGCGCATGCCGTCCCACTTGAGCTCGAAGATCCAGTCGGGATCCGTGAAGGGCTTCTCGATCAGGGTGGCGAGGCTCGGCTCGATGGTTGCCGGTAGGGTCGCTTTCCGTGCACCCGGCAGGTCGGCGGCGGTCGAGGCCCGACCGGAGAGGCCGTCCTCGATCTCTTTGATCGTCCGGCCCGTGAGCACGGACCAATCGAGCTTCCCGATGTCCCAGTTCGCATCGACGTATTGATCCGCGTGCTTGATGAGCAGCCAGTTCCGGCGGTCCTTCGGATCCTCGGCGCGCTTGCCGGTATGGACCAGCGCGAAACTGCCGCGCAGTTTGCGCCCATGCAGCCTCAGCTTCAGCTCGCCGCGCGCGAGCTGCTCCGCGGCACCGAGGCCGCCCTCCATCTCGTAGCTGCCGCTGTCCCAAACCTGCACCGGACCCACGCCGTAGTTGCCCTCGGGAATCACGCCCTCGAAGCGCGCGTATTCGACGGGATGATCCTCGGTCCGGACCGCGAGACGCTTATCGGCGGGATTGAGCGAGGGCCCTTTCGGCACCGCCCAGGACACCAGCACGCCGGCGATCTCGAGGCGGAAGTCCCAGTGCAGCCGCGTGGCATCGTGCTGCTGGACCACGAAGCCGTTCCCGCCCTCTCCGCGCGCCGGCGTGGGCGGCGGCTCGGGCGTCTTCTCGAACTTGCGCTTTTTGTGGTATTCGGCCAGTGGCATCGGCGCGCGCCCCGCTACCCTGATCTTCTCACGCCTTCAGAGCCCCCTCGGCGGCATGGCGCCGGGGATCGCCCGCGAGTGCAAACGCTCCCGAACGGCGGCAAAAAGTGCCTGACCCCGGCCGCAGCCAATCACAGACCCGGAAGAGGCCCTGCGAGCGAAGCCCGCCAGTTTCTATACCTTAGAGGCTCCGGGCCGGCTCTCTGACTCTGGCATTGCGCGTGCACCACTCACGGCAGCCTGGATGCTTTACCTGTTTCTGAATTGGACGTTGGGAACAACGGCGCTGGCCCTGCTCGCGATTGTCCTTCCGGGTTGCCGGATCGATGAGTTGCACTCGGCGTTGATCGCCGCGGCCGTGGTCGCGCTGGTTCATGCCGCCGTCTCGACCGTGTTCAGATCGGGCTTCGGGGAGCCCGTCCTGAAGCTTCCGGCGATTCTTCTGGTGTTCGCGGACGCGCTCGTGTTTCGCGTGGTCGCGCTTCTGGTGCCGGGCTTCGCCATGCGCAGCTTCTACCCGGCGGTGGCCGGCGGCTTGCTCCTGCTCGGATTGAACCTGGTCATGCCCCGCCTGTTCCGAGGCAGAGAGACTGCGCCCGAGCCGCTGCTGAACGCCTGACAATCCGGATGGCCGAACCCGGCCTGGGCATCGTTCGGCTTATCCCTCGATGGCGGGGCGGCCGTGAATCTTCGCGGCGTCCAGGACGGAGTTGACCAGCGAGCGCCCCCGCTCGAGTGCCTGCTGGTAGATCCGCCGCCGCTCCTCGCGCGTGAGCCCATAGCCGATGCGGTAGAAGCGCTCGAGGCCAACCCCCACCGTGTAGGTCCCGGCAAAAGAGATCGCAGCCTTGGGAACGAGGCCGCCGCCGAAAGGGATCTTGCCCGCCAGTTCGCGGGCCAGCGCACGCCAGCCGAACGCGCCCGCCACGATTCCCGCTATCTGGGCGCGCTGCTCCCGGTAGCCGACGTCGCGGTCGCTCGCGCCTGCAATCAGGAAAGCCATGCGCACCTGGTTCATGGTCAGAAACGCCGTGTCGGAAGCGAACTCGCCGGCCGCCCAGGGCAGTTCGATCAGGCTCGGCAGCACGTCCGGCAGCGCCGTCAGCAGGCTGAACACTGCGTTTTCCCGGGAAATCGCTTTGACGATTCTCCCGATGACGGGCCTCCGAAACGCGCGGAAGTTGCGCGCCAGCGCGAGCCGCAGGTCCTCGCGGCGCTCCACGATCTCGCGAACCGTGCGCTCGGGGTCCGCCCGATCGAAGCGGAAGGCGCCGGGTGGGACCAGCAGTTCGCTCTCGCACAAGACGAGGTCGAAGCGGCTCGCCGGGGCGCCCTCGACGAGGCGTGCGATCTCACACCTTCGGGCCTCTGCCATCGATGGCGCCGCGAGCAGCCCTTCGAGAGCCGCGAAACCGGCACTGCCGGAGGCGATCAGCCCGACGCGCAGCCGCCGCTCCGCCATCTCCCGCACCTGGCTGGGATTCAGGTTCCGGAATCCGGTCCTAATCTGGGCGTAAATCTCGCTGGCCATGTCGCTCTTTGAGCGGCCGCTCGGCGCCCCGCACTCGAAACATCACCTGCGGCCTCTGACGCCATTCTACCGCCAGCCCGACGCGCTCCACCTCGATCTCCGGCGCGAAGTACTTCAGCACCGTCTCCGTCTTGGGATGAAACTCGAGCGATGGCGCCACCAGCAGTAGCCGCGGCCATTCACGGCTCAGCGGAATGCCCGGGAAATAACCGTGGCGGGAGAACTCGCCGCGTTCGGCGTGCCAGCGCACCCGCATCCAATAGTCGAGCGCCTGCAGCGGCAGGTGTATGTCCTCGGAGGCCTTCAGCTCGAGTACCGCCAGGCATCCCGAGCGCTCCGCCGCCAGCAGGTCCAGGACGCCGCGGTCGCCGCCGGCCACCGCCGGGACCTGGCCGTAGACGGGCTCGGCGTACAAGGCAGCATCGATCTCCTCGAGGTTGGCGCGAACCTGGGACTCGAGCCACGCTTCGGCTTGCAGGCGCCAGAGCGGATTCACCCGCTCGGCGGCGTGCGGCGCACGCAGCCTGGCGATCTCCCTGGCCAGGTCTTCGATCTCCGCGATGTTCGCCTCCCACGCCGCGGATCTGCGCTCCAGCCCGAACAGCAGGTCCGGTCCCGTCGCGCGAGCGAACTCGAGGCCACGCACGCGCAGACTGAGCGAGCCGTCGTGGCGCGGGATGCGCTCGACAAACGGCAACGCGCAGAGGCGCTCGATCCAGGCGGCAACTTGTTCCGGTCTGTGCGGGCAAAGCTGGAGCAACTGTCGAGCTTCGTCGCCAGATTGCCGTAGTCGGTCGGATCCAGCCGGTCCTCGTAGCCATCCGCCGTGTAGACGAACGCGGCAAACCGCGCCGCCCGCGGATTCAAGAAGGGAAGACGCAGGCAGGCCACCCTGGCTTCGGCGTGTGGAACGAAGAGCGCGAGCCCCTCTACGCTGATCCGCCTCTCCCGCTTTCGCAGGTAGTCCAACCAGATCAGGCCGAACGTGAGCACGCCACTGGTGGCCCCAGGCGGCGATGCGATGGCCGCCCATCCCTGGCCGCCTTTGCGGATCAGCGCACGGGGATACGCCGCCGACAGGCTCTCCTCCAGGTTCAATTCGGCGCTCAGTTCCACCAGGCACCACTCAGGAAACTGCCTCCGCAGAGCCCGCCGGAACTCCTCCCGGAAGACCAAACGCGGCCCGCGGCGCGCCCCGGCTGGCCCCGCCCGGTCGACATCCAGGAGCGAAATGCGCCCCTCGATGCCGCCGAACCGCTCGATGGTGAGTTCCAGCCTTCCGGCCCTCTCTTCGTGCACTCCCACGATTCTGCGCGCCAGGTTCCGCGTTTCATCCCAGGCCTGTATGAGCAGGCGGTTGCCATGCCACTCGAGCGCGTAGGTATCCTCCCTCAGCAGGAAGCGGTCTTCACCGGGCTCGATCAGGGCGGGCCGGCGGGCCGCCGCCAGGAATCGCCGGATAGCGGCCTCGGCCAGTGCGGCCTCATCCACGCACACCTCGCCTGCGCTTCTGGGCATTCAGTAGGTTTGTGGCCGCGCCGAGCCGCGCCTCTCCGACGGAGTGCCCTCGTGGGGGCCTCCCCCAGCCACACCGGCATGATCGTCCGCGCCACGTTGCAGCATAAGCACTTGCGGTCGCGTGGAGCGCTGCTACGGGACTTAGTTAACGTTATGGTACGAGCCCCCCACAACTGTTCCCGCATTTTACGCGTTTCACCTTACCGATGTGCGGGTATAATCAGCGGGAAGTCTAAACCCTAAGTCTGAGGTGGTGCATGACGAATTCGAAGTCGAACCCGAAGCGGTGGTATCTGGTGATGTACTTGTGCATCATCCTGTCGTTCTTTGTCTTTATCGCAGGCCCGAGGATCGGCTACTCCGATGAGGTCGCCCACGCGCTCGCGCTCATGATCGGCATCTGGGCGCCGACGCTGGCCATATTCGGCGTGCGGGCCGAACTGCTTCAGAAGAAGGACTAGGCCTCCGCAGGCGGCCGCCGGCGCCCGTCTCCGTGCACCTCCTCTCCCAGGCACGGGGAGTAGTATGTGCGCCATTATAGAGATTCATGCTGCGCGATCGGATTGAGGAGGTCGAGGCGCGCATCCTCGAGGCCGCGTGCCGTGCCGGGCGGCGCCGCGAGGAGATCGCGCTCGTCGCCGTCACAAAGACGTTTCCGGCTGCGGCGATCGCCGCAGCCTACGCCCTCGGCCTCCGGGACTTCGGTGAGAACTACGTCCAGGAGTTCGAGGCCAAGGCGCCATCCGATCCCTTGCCGGGCGCCCGTTTTCACCTCATCGGCCACCTGCAAGGCAACAAGAGTAACCGCGCGGTCGAACTGTTCGATGTGATTCAGACGGTCGACTCAGTGCGCCTGGCGCGGCGCCTGAATGATGCCCCGTGCCGCCGGGCGCAGCCGCTCGAAGTCCTGATTGAGGTGAAGCTCACCGAAGAGCCGGCCAAGAGCGGCGCGGAGCCGGAGCGGGTCCCCGCGCTCGCCGCCGCCCTGGCTGCCTTTCCGAACCTGCATTTGACTGGGCTGATGACCATGCCCCCGTGGTCGGACGACCCGGAAACCTCCCGGCCTTATTTCCGCCGCTTGCGCGCTCTGGCCGCCCGCCTCGGCCTGCCGCAACTCTCGATGGGCATGTCGCAGGATTTCGAAGTGGCGATAGAGGAGGGCGCGACCATCGTTCGCGTGGGTACGGCGCTGTTCGGGGCCAGAGAGCCGTGACCGTCGGCTTCTTCTCGCCGCTGCCGCCGGCCCCTACCGGCGTCGCCGATTACTCGGCGGCGCTGCTCGCTGCCCTGAGCAAGTTGGCCGATGTGAGGGTGGGCGACACGGCGGCGGACGTCTGCCTGTACCACCTGGGCAACAACCCGCTGCACAGTGAAATCTACCGGCAGGCGCTGGCCCGGCCGGGGGTGGTGGTGCTCCACGACGCCGTTCTACACCACTTGCTCCTGGGGTCCCTCGACCGGCAGAGCTACTTCGAGGAGTTTGTTTACAACTACGGCGAGTCCGAGCGCGGCCGCGCGGCGCGGCTTTGGGACGCGCGCAGCCGCTCGGCGCAGGATGCGAGCTACTTCGACCGTGCCCTGGTGCGGCGCATCGGCGAGGTGTCGCGCGCGGTGGTGGTTCACAATCCGGCGGCGGCGCGGATCGTGCGCGATCACGCTCCCGGAGCCCGCGTAGCCGAGATCCCGCACTTGTTTGCGCCGGGGTGGGGTGGGGCGGACCCCCCGGTCCGCGCGGGTCCCCCTGGACCCGCCCAGGCCGACGAGGGCGTCGGCCGCGGACCGGGAGGTCCGCCCCACCCACGCGACGCGTTTCTTTTCGGCGTCTTCGGGCACCTGCGCGAATCGAAGCGGCTGCCCGGCATCCTGCGCGCCTTCGACCGCGTGCGGAGCCGGTGCGCCCGCGTACGGCTGCTCGTGGCCGGCGATTTCGTCTCGCAAGATCTCGAGTCCGCGCTCGCCCCCATGCTCAGCGCGCCGGGCGTTCTTCGCGCGCCCTATGTCCCGGAACCCGAATTCCAGGCGCTTGCCGCGTCCGTCGACGCCTGCATCAGCCTGCGCCACCCCTCGGCCCGGGAAACGTCGGGAATCGCTATCCGCCTCATGGGGATGGGCAAGCCGGTGCTGGTGAGCGCGGGGGAGGAAGTGGTGCGTTTCCCGGATGACGCCGTCATCCGAATCGACCGGGGACTTGCGGAAGAGCCGCTGCTGGTTGATTATATGATGTGGCTCGTCGAGCACCCCGAGCAGGCCCGCCAGATCGGTGCCCGCGCAGCCGCCCACATCGCGGCGCACCATTCTCCGGATCTCGTCGCGCGCCGCTACTTCGAATTGCTCTCGTCCTGCTGCCGCTGACCGCCGGGGCCGCTCCCCGCCCGCACGCGCCCATTCCGGTCCGGATCGTCCAGGAATTCGACGTGCTGGTGCCCATGCGCGACGGCATCGACCTCGCGGCCAACGTGTTCCGTCCGGAGGGAACCGCCCGCCTTCCCGCCATCCTCATCCGCACGCCTTACGGCAAGGGCTCCGAGCTCAGGCCCAACTACCGCGCCTTCGTCGAGCACGGCTACGCGGTTGTGATCGAAGACGTGCGCGGCCGCTACAAGTCCGAGGGCTTCTTCGACCCGTTGCGCCAGGAGGTGGCCGACGGCGAGGACACGCTGAGCTGGATCGCGCACCAGGAATGGTCCAATCGGCGGGTGGGCATGACCGGCGCGTCGTATCTAGGCATTGCGCAGTGGAAGGCGGCTCTATCCGCCAGCCCCTACCTCAAGGCGATTTTCCCCATCGTGGCCGGCTGCGACGACTATTTCGACCGCTTCTACTCGCGCGGCGGCGCCCTTAAGCTCGGCCACCGCCTGGAGTGGATCGCGGAGAACCTCCGCGCCCCGGCGTTCAAACCCGACTTCGACCGCTTCGTACTCGAGATGCCGCTGCGTTACACCGACCGCCTGGCAACCGGCCACAGCGTCGATTTCTTCCAGCAGGCTCTCGACCACCCCGCCTACGACGCGTTCTGGAAGTCGATCAGCACCCGCGGGGAGCTTGACCGCGTGCGCGTTCCGGTGTTTGCCGCAGCCGGCTGGTACGACAACTTCGCCGAAAGCGACCTGGAAGCCTTCAGCATCCTGCGGCGCAAAGGGCGGGTCTGCCGCCTCATCGTAGGGCCGTGGCCCCACGACCTCTTCTATCATTTTGGGAACGTGGACTTCGGGCCGGATTCGAGGGCGCCGCTGCGCAAGCTCCAGCTCGATTGGTTCGACACCTGGCTCCAGCCTCCCGCCAGCGCGCACGAGGCCGCCGCGCGCGACGCCGCCGCATCCGAGCCGCCCCTGAGGATCTTCGTCATGGGCGCCAACCGCTGGCGCGACGAGCGGGAGTGGCCGCTCGCGCGCGCCGTAGTGACGCCGTTCTTCCTGGCCGGCCACGGCAAGGCCATCACGCTCGCCGGAGACGGGCGTCTGGAGCCGCAACGGCCGCACCGCGGAACGCCCGACCGGTTCGTCTACGACCCCGCCGATCCCGTACCGACCGCCGGCGGCAACGTCTGCTGTAATCCCATGCGGATGCCCTGGGGACCTCGGGATCAGCGCGAAATCGAGCGGCGCCGCGACGTGCTGGTCTACACCAGCGCGCCGCTCAAGCGGCCGCTCGAGGTCACCGGGCCGGTGCGGGTGATCTTGTACGTGTCCACTAGCGCGCCGGATACCGATTTCACCGCCAAGGTGGTGGACGTATCCCCGGACGGCAGCGCGATCAACCTGTGCGATGGCATCTTGCGGCTGCGCTACCGCGACTCGATCGAGCGGCCGGCGCTGGCGCGGCCGGGCCAGGTTTATCCGATCGCCATCGACGCCGGGGTCACCAGCAACGAATTCGCCCCGGGCCACCGCATCCGGCTGGAGGTCTCAAGCAGCAATTTTCCCCACTATGACCGCAATCCCAACACCGGCCGCGCGGTGGCGGACGAGAAGGAGATGCGTCGCACGCGGCAAACGGTCTACCACGACCGCTCGCGCCCCTCGCAACTGCTGCTGCCGGTGATTCCGGAGAGTGCGGCGCCGCCGGCGGCCATCGCGCGGCGGCCGGTTCCGTCGCCATCGCCCGCGGCGCCCCGCGAGGTTCCGTCCACGGCCCTGCGCCCTCCGGGCGGCCATCCGTTTTGAGATAATGAAGTCTGCTCACGCAGGCGCGGTAGCCAAGGTGGTAAGGCAGAGGTCTGCAAAACCTTTATGCGTGGGTTCGACTCCCACCCGCGCCTCCACAATAGCCGACCGCATCCTGAAGCGGAACGGCCGTTGGTTAACACGGCTCGATCTTCTCGACGACCTCGATGCCCAGAACATTTCTCATAGGAATCAGTTCAGCTGGGACCTCGCCTTGAAGGACCAAGATCGCGCGCGCGTTCTGCGCGAGTCCCCTGGTAGCCTGCAGCGCTTCCATGACGGCCCGGTACTTGATGCATTGAAACATGCCCCGGACCACATCGGCCGTATTGGACAGCGAGGATTTCACCTCGACGGCAACGAAATCATCGTGATCCTGAAAAAACACATCCAGACAATCGCCCGAGGGCAATGGGTGTTCCGTCTCTCCAGGCCCTACTGATGAAGGCAAGCCAATCACGTCTGGATGACCTGCGACGAACTCCTTCAGTGCCCGGTGGTGCGTGCTTTCACCGCCGCCAACAAACGATGCGGCTTGGTGAAGGATAGTGCGATAGTCGAGTGGCTTCGGCTTCAAGCCGAATTCCTCAAGGACTGCTGGCCATCTATTGAAAGCAAATACTCTCTGGAGTTCAGCCTGGACGATGTTCCGCTGCTGTTTTCGGTTGAGCTTCTTGAAATCATCGAGGCTGGTGATGAACCACCCCACGCCCTCCCCTGGCAAGCCCGTGTGCTTGTTGACTACGAGACACTGGATAGCTGGAATGTCCACGGCCCAATCGACCGCGAGCCTCTTGAGAGCCTGCCCGATGGCGCCCAAAACATAATTCAAAGTCCGAGGATTGGACATTCCGAGTTCCGAAGCAAGATCCGAGTAGGTAATCGGCTGGAACGCCTGGGCTTGTCGCACCAAGAGGGGCAGCGCGCGCCTCGCGCGCTCCTGATACCGTTTATCTCCCGAGATACCGTTTGCGATCTGGGCCGTTTCGGCCATGGTCTCGTTCTCCAAGCAGAGTCCTCAGCACCGTCGTCCGTCACTACGACGCACGGACGGATTCGGAACTTCCATTCTGGACTTCTGGCTCCTGTTCATTTTACACCCAGCCGCCGACCCTTGATCCCGTTCCTTTTTATATCCGGTGAAAGCCCTTCAGAATGTCGCGCAGCGAGTAGCGCAGCGCGATCGGCCTCCCGTGCGGGCAGCTCATCGGGCAATCCGTGGCCGCCAGCAATTTCAGCAGCCAGCCGATCTTGTCGGCGTCCAGGCGCATGTTGACCTTGATCGCGGCGCGGCACGCGATCGAGGCCGCAATCGCCCGCCGCACCTGGTCCATCGAGACCTTGCGCAGCTCGCGGTCCGCGATCTCGAGAATCTCGCCCATGAGCCGCTCGATCTCCTCCGGGCGGATGCCCGCCGGCGCGCCCTTCACGGCGATGGTGCGCTGCCCGAACGGCTCGGTCTCAAATCCGCTGGCTTCGAGCTCGTCCGCGATGCGGTCGTAGTCCACCTGCTGGCCGGGCGTGAGCCGGATGATGAGCGGCATCAGCAGCCGCTGCATCTCGGCGCGTCCCGCCGCGCGTTCTTTCAGAATCTTCTCGAACAGGATGCGCTCGTGCGCCACGTGCTGGTCGATGATCCACAGGCCGTCGCGCCCCGCGGCCACGATGAAGCTCTCGTGGATCTGGCCGAGCGGCCGCAAATCCCCCAGCGCCGTCAGGCTCTGCGAAGGCTCCGGAACCAGCTCCGGCGGAAACGCACCGTGCGTATCGGGAATCGGAGCGCCGGGCACGGGCTCGGCCAACGGAATCGAGCCGCCGCCGAAATCGAAGCGCGGCTCGGCGGGCCGCGTGCCCCGCAGCGTGAACTCCGGGAGCGCCTCGCCCGCCCGCTCGGCCGGCATCTCGCTTGCCCCCGGCAGCCCCTGCTCCAACTGCTGCGAGAACTCCGAGTAGGGCAGCTCGGCCGCGGGCTGCGGCGTGGGCCGCGGAGCGGGCAGCGGAATCGAGGCCACCGGCTTCGACTCGATCAGCGCCTCCCGCAGCGCGTCGCGAACGAAATCGTGCACCAGGCTCGCCGCGCGGAAACGCACCTCGGTCTTGGAGGGGTGCACGTTCACGTCGACCTCCTCGTAGTCGCAATCGAGGAACAGCAGCGCGAACGGGAAGCAGGCGGGCGGCATCAGGTTGTGATAGGCGGCCGAGATGGCGTGCAGCAGCAGGCGGTCGCGGATCAGCCGCCGGTTGACGAACAGGAAAATGGAATTGCGGTTGAGCTTCTGAATCTGCGGGCGGGAAATGAATCCGCTCAGGCGGAAGATCCTGCGCGCCGCTTCCCCGCCCGGCTCCGCCGGCGCCTCCTCGAGCGCGCGCTCGCGCACGCCCAGCTCCACCAACTCGTCGAGCATCTGGCTGCCGAAGACCTGGTAGACGCGGTCGCGCAGCTTCTCGGCCGGCGCCACGTCCAGCAGCTCCTTTTCGTCGCTCACCAGGAGGAAGGCCTTGTCGGGATGCGCCAGGCTATAGTGCGTCACCAGCGAGGCCACGTGCGCCAGCTCGGTCTGCTCCGAGCGCAGGAACTTCTTCCGCGCCGGCACGTTGAAGAACAGGTCGCGGACCGTGATCTGCGTGCCCGGAGCCAGCGCCGCCTCCTCGCTTCGGAGCATCTTCCCGCCCACGATCTCGACCAGCGCCCCGGTCTGCTCCTCGCGCGCCCGCGTTTCGAGCAACAGCCGCGAGACGGAGGCGATCGACGGCAGCGCTTCGCCACGGAATCCCAGAGTCGAGATGTGGAGCAGGTCGCGCGCGCTCGAGAGCTTGCTGGTGGCGTGCCGCTCGAAGGCCAGCATGGCATCGTCGCGCAGCATGCCGCAGCCGTCGTCAGTGATGCGGATCAGGCGCCGCCCCCCGCTCGCCACCTCGACCCGCACCCGCGTGGCCCCGGCGTCGAGCGCGTTCTCGAGCAGCTCCTTGACCACCGAAGCCGGCCGCTCGACCACTTCCCCCGCCGCGATCTTATTGGCGACCTCGTCGGACAGGATGCGGATGCGGCCCATGCGTCTACTGTAGCGGAGCCCGAACCGAGCCGCGACCGTCAGGGAGCGGACTCCAGCTAAGCGGCTTCCCGGCTACGCACCGTCTTCGAGATCTCCTCGCCGGTGGTCCTACGGGCGACGCGCAGGTCGTACTCCGACTGCAGGTTCAGCCAGGTCTCGGGCGCCACCCCGAAATACGTGCCGAGCCTCAACGCGGTGTCCGCGCTAATAGCACGTGTCCCGTGAACGATTCCATGGATGCGGTTCGGGGGCACGTGCAGATCGCGGGCGAGACGATTGATGCTGATGCCGAGCGGCTTCATGAACTCCTCGCTCAGTATCTCGCCGGGGTGGATTGGATCGAGCAGCTTCACAGTTTTGGCCATGGAAGTCATTCGTCTCTTTGTCTGAGAATAAGCGGGACCACGCCCTTGAGATCTACCCTAGCCGTGATGGAAGCACGACCAGGCAACGTACAATCCGACGGCGATCTCGACAAGACCGAAAACCCTCGCCGCCGGCAGAAAAGGGTCCGCCGCCCTGCGCTGCGCGTCAGCGAGCCCCGGCTCGCTAAGTAAGCGCTCCGGCAGCCGCACCGGTCCCCATTTACGCAGACACCACGCCGGCTTGAGCAGCACCGCCAATCCCGTGCCCACGATGCCCGCGCAGGTTGCCCCACAGAAGACGAAATAGACCACAGAGGACCCACCTGCTCCAACTCGGGGCGCGGGTTCGCCCCCGGTACGGTGCAGGGAGAGTAAGGCTGACGCCGCCATGTAAACGACGACGACCGTGAGGATAAGGCCCAAGGTCCGGATCTGGAACCGCCCTCCCCACGTGGAGAGCATAGTGCGACGCATCGATCCATGGCAACCGAGCCAGGAGGGAAGGTCGAACCAGCGCCGCGGGGAGACGAGCATCACGAGCCCGTCAACCAATCCAATCCCCAAAACAAGGACCGCCACACTGACCCCCAAGAGCTGGGGCACCGCTAACGCTGCCATATTCACCAACTATAGCCGGAGCCGAACGTCGCGGGCGGGTCCCTGAGCTACCCGTTCATCGAGTTCAAAAACTCCGCGTTGCTCCGCGTCTTCGAGAGCTTGTCCAGAAGCAGCTCCATCGCCTCCACCTGCGAGAGCGGCGAAAGCACCTTGCGCAGCACCCACACCCGGTTCAGCTCTTCCTTCGGCTGCAAGAGCTCCTCCTTACGGGTGCCGCTGTGGTTGATGTCGATGGCCGGGAAGACGCGCTTGTCCACCAGCTTGCGGTCCAGGTGGATCTCCTGGTTGCCGGTGCCCTTGAACTCCTCGAAGATCACGTCGTCCATGCGGCTCCCGGTGTCGATCAGCGCCGTGGCGATGATGGTCAGCGAGCCGCCTTCCTCGATGTTGCGCGCCGCGCCGAAGAACCGCTTCGGCCGTTGCAGCGCGTTCGAATCGACGCCGCCCGAGAGCACCTTGCCCGAGGGTGGGACGATGGTGTTGTAGGCCCGCGCTAGGCGCGTGATCGAATCCAGCAGGATCACCACGTCGCGCTTGTGCTCCACCAGCCGCTTGGCCTTTTCGATGACCATCTCGGCCACCTGCACGTGCCGCGCCGCCGGCTCGTCGAAGGTCGAGCTGATGACCTCGCCCTTCACCGAGCGCTGCATGTCGGTCACTTCCTCCGGACGCTCGTCGATGAGCAGCACGATCAGCACGATCTCCGGGTGATTGGCCGTGACCGAGTTGGCGATCGATTGCAGCAGCATGGTCTTGCCGGTGCGCGGAGGCGAGACGATCAGCCCGCGCTGGCCCTTGCCCAGGGGCGTCAGCAGGTCCATGATGCGGCCCGAGTAGTTGTCCTTGACCGTCTCCAGCTTCACCCGCTCGTTGGGATAGAGCGGCGTGAGGTTGTCGAAGAAGATCTTGTTCCGCGATTCCTCGGGCGGCTCGAAGTTGATGGCGTCCACCTTGATGAGCGCGAAGTAGCGCTCGCCCTCTTTCGGCGGGCGGATCTGGCCCGAGATGGTGTCGCCGGTCCGCAGATCGAAACGGCGGATCTGGGAGGGCGAGACGTATACGTCGTCGGGACCCGGCAGGTAGTTGTACTCCGGCGCGCGCAAGAAGCCGAAGCCGTCCGGCAGGCACTCCAGCACTCCTTCGGAGAAGATGAGCCCGCTCTTCTCCGCCTGCGCCTGGAGGATCTTGAAAATCACCTCCTGCTTGCGCAGGCCGGAGACGCCGGTCAGCCCCAGCTCTTTGGCTATGCCGTTGAGCTGCTGGATGCTCATGTCTTTGAGCGCGACCAGGTCGAGCGTGGTCGCCGCCGTCGGGCCGTTCTTTTGGGGCGGCGCGTTTCCGCCCGGTCCCGTGTTGCGCCCTTTGCGGGCACCCGCTTGCGGAGGGGCGTCGGCGGGGGGCGTTTGCGTTTGCGCCTGGGGCTTTTCCTCCTGCGTTTGGGTTGGATTTACGACTTCTTCTGGGTTGTCCATATGGCTTGCCAAATCTCCCTTACTCCCCGGCCGGTCACGGCCGAGAACGGCATGGGCCCTTCCGCGCCCGTTTGGCGCCCCAAGGCTTCCAGGCCGCGTATCTGTTCCGATCGGTTCAGCTTGTCAATCTTCGTGGCGACAACCAGGTGCCGCCGGTTGTGAAACTCGAGCCAGCGCTGGAGTTCCAGGTCCTTCTCCATCCACCCGCGCCGGGCATCCACCAGCAGGATCGCCAGCGCCAGGTTCTCCCGCCCGAGCAGGTAATCTTCGACTAACTGCTTCCAGCCCGCGATCGTCTGCTGGGAAACGTGGGCGTAACCATACCCGGGAAGATCCGCGAAGCAGAACTCCCCGTTCACGCGATAGAAGTGAATCAGTCTTGTCGATCCGGGTTTTTTGCTGGTATTTGCCAGTTGCCTGCCTCCAAGCAGGCAGTTCAGCAGGCTGGATTTGCCCACGTTACTCCTGCCGAGAAACGCGATTTCAGGTAGTTCCTCGGGCGGAAACTGCTCCCGGCGGGCTGCTCCAATTATATACTGAGCGGTCACGGTTTGGTCGATGGTCGATGGTCGATAGTCGATGGCACCATCGACCATCCACTATCGACCATCGACTCTTCTAATGCAGCTTCTCTTCGCTGGGCTGCTGGGCCGCCATCTGCTCCACCGCTCCGGCGGTCGGCGCCAGGGGTAATGCGATGATCTCCCGCTCCAGGGCGATCTTGAGCACCTCGTCCATGGATTCGACGAAGTGCAGCTTCATGTCCGCGCGAATGGCCCCTGGAATGTCGGGGAGATCCTTTTCGTTATCCTTGGGGACGATCGCCTCCCGAATGCCGTGGCGGCGCGCCGCCAGCAGCTTCTCCTTCAGCCCGCCGATGGGCAGCACGCGGCCGCGCAGCGTGATCTCGCCCGTCATCGCGATATCGCAGCGCACCGGAATCCGGGTCAGGGCGCTTATGATCGCGGTCGCCAGCGTGATCCCGGCCGAAGGCCCATCCTTGGGGATGGCACCTTCAGGGACGTGCACGTGAATGTCCAGGTTCCGGTAAAAATCGCGCGGCAAACCCAACTGGTGCGCGCGCGACCGGGTGTAGCTCAGCGCCGCCTGCGCGGACTCCTGCATCACGTCGCCCAACTTCCCCGTGGTGGTCAGCTTGCCCTTGCCGTCCATGATCGTGGCTTCGGTGGTCAGAATCTGCCCCCCGACCTCGGTCCACGCCAGCCCTACCGCCGCCCCGATCTCATTCGATTTATCGGCTTCCAGGTCGCGGAACTTCAGGGGGCCCAGGTACTCCGGAACCAGCGCTGCGCTGATCACGGCACGCTCCGGCTGCGGCTGCTCCTGTCCGTCCGGGCCGGGCATCGCGTTCACCGTCCGCCGCGCCACCTTGCGGCAGATGTTGCCGATCTCGCGCTCCAGGTTGCGAACCCCCGCTTCCCGCGTGTAGTACTGGACCAGGGTCATCAGGCCCTCGTCGCTGAACTCGACCAGCTTGTCCGAGAGGCCGGTCTCCTTCATCTGCTTCTTCACCAGGAACCGCTTGGCGATCTCCAGCTTCTCCAACTCCGTGTACCCGGAAAGCCGGATCACTTCCATGCGGTCCTGCAAAGCCGGCGGGACGGTGTGCAGCACGTTGGCCGTGGCGATGAAGAAGACCTGGCTCAGGTCGTACTCCACGTCCAGGTAGTGATCCATGAACATGAAGTTCTGCTCCGGATCCAGCACCTCGAGCAGCGCCGCCGAGGGATCGCCCCGGAAGTCCATCGACATCTTGTCCACTTCATCCAACATGAAGACCGGGTTCCGCGTGCCCGCCTTGCGCATCATCTGGATGATCTGGCCCGGCAGCGCGCCGATATAGGTGCGCCGGTGGCCCCGGATCTCGGCCTCGTCCCGCACGCCGCCGAGCGAGAGCCGGATGAACTTGCGCCCTGTGGCCTTGGCCACCGACATGCCCAGCGACGTCTTGCCCACGCCCGGCGCGCCCACGAAGCACAGGATCGAGCCGCGCGGGTTCTTCACCAGCCGCCGCACCGCCAGGAACTCCAGGATCCGCTCCTTGATCTTCTCCAGGCCGTAGTGGTCCGATTCCAGAACGCCCTCGGCGAATTTCAGGTCGCGAATCTCCTTCGACTTCTGCTTCCACGGCACCGCCAGGAGCCACTCCAGGTAGTTGCGGGAGACCGTGGACTCGGCCGACATCGGCGGCATGTTCTCCAGCCGCTTCAGCTCCGCCAGCGCCTTCTCGAGGGCGTCCTTGGTCATCCCCGCGGTTTCGATCTTCTTCTTCAGCTCGTCGATCTCGCTCTTCTCGCCGCGGCCCAGCTCCTTCTGGATGGCCTTGATCTTCTCGTTGAGGTAATACTCCTTCTGCGCGCGCTCCATCTGGCGCTTCACGCGGCCCTGGATGGTGCGATCGACGTTCAGCTTTTCGATCTCGATATCGAGCATCTCGGCGACGCGCGTCAGCCGGTCGATGGGATCGAAGATCTCGAGCAGCTCCTGCTTCTCTTCGATGGTGAGCTGGAGATTGGCGCCGATCGTGTCGGCCAGCTTGCCGGGATCGTCCACCCGGATGGCCGCGATCATGGTCTCGTAGTTCAGGTTCTGGCTGAGCTTGATGTACTGCTCGAACAGCGTGGTGACGCGCGTGACCAGGGCTTCCAGTTGCGGGCCCGGCTCCACTTTGAAGTGCGCCACCTTGACTACCGCGCGGAAGAAGCCCTCGTCCTCGGCCACCGAGACGATTCTGCCCCGCTCGATGCCTTCCACCAGGACCTTGATGTTGCCGTCGGGCAGGCGCAGGCTCTGCACGATGCTGACGATCGTCCCGACGCTGTAGATCTCCTCCGGGCGCGGCTCGTCGATCGAGGCGTCGTGCTGCGTGGCCAGGAAAATGCGCTTGTCCCCGCCCAGCGCCTCTTCGAGAGCGCGCACGCTCGACTCGCGCCCCACCACGAACGGGGTCATCATGTGCGGAAAGATGACCACGTCGCGGACCGGCATCATCGGTAGACGTCTTGAATCCGATTTCTCTTTGGATGTAAGCATTTCAGTCTCTCAAGCGCCGGCGGCGCCCGGAGATGCACCAGCCAGCCCACCTCGCGCTTCGGGCTTGTTGGGATTATCTCTCTCGGCCCCGCCCCGGCCCCACACGGGACCGCGCACGGCTGCACACGGAAGAATACGGCGCCCCAGGAACTCCCTACCCAGCCTTCTCCAGCAATGCCAGACTGATCTTCTGGGTCATCACCATCTCCTTGGTCACCAGAAACTCGCGGACCTTCTTGTATGACGGGAGATAGTACATCAGATCCAGCATCAGATCTTCCAGGATCATGCGCAGGCCCCGCGCCCCCACCTTGCGCTCCATCGCGAGTTCCGCGATGGCCTCCAGCGCGTCATCGCTAAATCTCAGTCTAACATTTTCGAATTCGAACAATCGCTGGTACTGCTTCACGATGGCGTTCTTGGGTTTGACCAGGATCTGCATCAGGGCCGACTTGTCCAGGTCCTCCAAGATGCCGACCACCGGAAGGCGCCCGATGAACTCGGGAATGAAGCCGAACTTGATCAGATCGACGGGCTGTATCCGCTCCAGCAGGTCGATATCGCGCTTGCTGCCGGGGTTGGCCACGAACGGCTTGTTGCCGTCCGCTTCCGCCGCCAGGAAGCCCATGGACTTCTTGCCTACGCGCCGCGCGATGATCTTCTCCAGTCCCACAAAGGCGCCGCCGCAGATGAACAGGATGTTCGTGGTGTCCACCGGTGTGAACTCCTGGTGCGGGTGCTTGCGGCCGCCCTGCGGCGGGACGTTGGCGATGGTGCCCTCCAGGATCTTCAGAAGCGCCTGCTGGACTCCCTCCCCCGAGACATCGCGAGTAATGGAGGGATTTTCATCTTTGCGGCTGATCTTGTCGATCTCGTCGATGTAGATAATGCCCGTCTGGCAGCGCTGCACGTCCCAGTCGGCGTTTTGCAGCAGGCGCAGAATTATGTTCTCTACATCTTCGCCCACATAGCCCGCTTCGGTCAGCGTGGTGGCGTCCACGATGGCGAAGGGTACGTCGAGGATTCGAGCCAGCGTTTGCGCCAGCAACGTCTTGCCGGAACCGGTGGGCCCCATCAGCACGATGTTGGACTTGGCCACTTCCACATCCCCACCGCGCTGCTTGTTCATGTGGATGCGCTTGTAGTGGTTGTAGACGGCGACGGCCAGCTTCTTCTTGGTGGCGTCCTGTCCGATCACGTACTGATCCAAATACTCCTTCAGTTCCAATGGCTTAGGAAGCTTGTGCGGGGCCGCGTAAGGGGAGTCGTGCCGGTCGTCTTCGAGGATCGAATTGCAGACCGCGATGCACTCGTCGCAGATGTACGCGCGCGGGTAATCGCTGGGGGAAGAGATCAGCTTCCCGACAACATCCTGGCTTTTATGGCAGAAGGAACAGCGCAACGGCTCGTCAGAACCAACGCGTTTCATTTAAGATAGCTCCCGAACCGCACTCAGCATAAACGGCTACGCAGAGACACCCCCATTATCGCCGGAACGCTCGATCCTCGCAATCGGGAAGTTGAGTACTAGACCGTACGGGCAGTACCACGAACGGGTCCAGCCGTCAGCCATCGGCCGTCGGCCGAGTGGGGGGCTTCCCCTCACTCCACTCGCCGGGGACGGTCTGGGATGTCGCCGGCGGCGAAAACCAGGGGGCGGTCGAGAATCATCTCGACGCTGCTGCCTTGGGCCAGGACGGTGTCGGCCCCGTGCGAGATCAGCAGTCCGGCCACCGCTCCCGCCGCGGCGCCTATGCCGACTCCCATACCCGCATGTCCGGCGGCAGACCCCGCCATGCCTCCGACCGAAGCCCCGGCCCCCGTTGCCACCCCGACGGTCCTGGCGTCTGCGCCGGGGTCGCCCTCGCCCTTGATGGAGCCCTCCTGGCTGTCCACGTGGCCGCGGGTTTGGGCGTCAACGTTGTCCACCCGCGCGCGGAAATCGCGCGTGACGCCGTTGCGGAGCGTGAGCGAATCGAACCGGATGAAAATCTCGCCGCGGCCCTTCACCCGGCCGGGCGGCTTGACGAAGGTCAGCGTCCCGGCCACGTGGCTGCCCGGCGGGATCACCACCACGCCCTTCGACAGGATGGGGAAGGCCGTGCGCAGGTACACCCGGTCGCCCTCCGTGGAGTGCTTCGTGCTGACGCTGTTGACCAGCAGGAGCGGAATGCGCGTGCCGGCCTCGACGGTGTACTCGACCGGTTTGGGCGGTTCCGCGGGATTCGCCGAAGCGCCCGCGGTCAGGGCGTCCGCCCTCTCGTAGATCAGAGTAGCTTCCACGTCGCGGCCGGCGATTTCCCGGCTGACGGTCAGCACCCTCCGGTCCCGGGAGACCGTCCAGCGGTCCATCTGCGTGTAATTCCGGCCCGGATCGTTCACAATTGTGTTGACCAGCAGCGCCGACCCTTCCCATTTCGCAACGGTGTTGAGCGAGCGGCGCCCGATGGTGACACGGGCCTCCTTGCCGTCGGTGGTGAAGGACCAGCGGGAGGGGCCCGAGACGCAGTGGATGGCGCCGCCGCGCTGTTCGATCTCGAGCGTGGCCGCCGCCGGCTCGGGCAGTGCGCCGGGCTCGCCCTGCTGGGACTTCAGCTTCCACGTTCCGCTGAAATCCTGACCGCACGCGAGCGGGACGAGAACGAAAAGCGACAGGACCACCGGGACTATTCGCGCCACTAATCGAAAAAATACCCCAAAGCGGCCCGCAACACAAGAGGGAACGTGGGACGAACTTCAAGCTGCTCGCCAGACCGGCCGCGCGTTCACCCATGCGCGTTGATAAAGTCCAGCACCTGCTGGTGTATGAGATCGCGAGCACGTCGAACGGATGCTTTGTGCTCCGCAACCGCGCGTTGCGCATGCGGATTTTCGATCGGCCACTGCAGGCGCCAGATGCCGCCTGGAAAAATGGGGCACGTGTTCTCGGTCTCACGGCTGCACAGAGTGATCACGAAGGTGAACTGCTGGCCGAAATACGTTTCGGCCGGCTTGGCTCGGTGGCCGGAGATATCGACGCCGGCCTCCCGCATGGCTTCAACCGCGTCAGGATCGAGATCCGTGGCTTCACAGCCGGCACTCGCCACATCGAAGCGATCTCCGGCCAAATGCCGGAGAAAGCCCTCCGCCATCTGGGTTCGGCACGAGTTGTCGGTACAGAGAAACAGAACCCTGGGCTTGATCACTCGACATACTCCTTTCTCAACTAGGCGTGCTCAATCGGGTGCCATCACATAGGTTGCCCGCAGCCCGATCGGGTCGCCTCCGGAGACCAACTCCAGTTCCAACACCACGGAATCCCCGGCCAACAGTTTCGAGAACGAGACTTTGGTCGCGCTTCGCTTGACCTCGTCGAACTCCGGGCGCAGATGGTCGGTCACCCAAGACTGATACTGTGCCCACGACATGCCGGCCTTCAGGGTCCAGCGCATCGTGATCGACCCTGTCGTGGATGATGGCGCTTCGGCATCAAGAATGGCCCCATCCGTTGGCACCGACAGCTCGCGCAGTCTCTCGCCCAGTCCGACCGGGTCGAGCTTCGCTGCGGGCGCACAGGCCAGTTGGACAAGGCCGAGTGCAACCACAACCACGCGCGCGCCGCGCATTGCTGAGGGCATCACGCCGCCTCCGACGCATCCCAAACGTGTGGCGTTTGGGGACAGTGCAGGCACGTGAACTCCCGCGCGCCTAGCGCTTCCGGGAGGAGCACGACCGGGGCGCCCGTCGCACGAGCGATACGCTCGAGGACGTGTCTGCGGAACAGCGATGACCACGCGCGCAACACAGGCTGCGGGATGATGATCAAATCCGGCTTGAGGTCTGCTGCGACTCCCGTGACCGCTTGCACCAGGTCGCCGTCAAGGATCGCCAAGTCCTTGAGCGCCAATTCAGGGATGCACCGCGTCCTGACTGCCTCGAACCCGGCCTCCGCCTGCGCACGGAGTAACTCTCGATACCTTTTGCGGCCCAGGAAATTGTAGCCTGGGTCTGCTGGTATCGGAGGGATCGGAGGAAGAACATGCAGCACTTGCAGTTCGGCGTGCTGCGCCAGTGCGATGCTTACCGCGTAATCGAGTGAACGATCGCAGGAACCCGGTCTGTGCACCAGTGTGAGAATGCAGCCCATCCCATGCCCCCTCTGAGAACCACGGCGACTAGCGCCGGTTTACCGGAACCGAACTCCGCTGATGCCAACGACCGATGGGGCAGTCGGCGGTTCCCTTTCCCATCGAGCCGCACAAAATCGCATAATACCGATGAATGCCTCCCAGCCATCAGACGGCGGCCATGAGAGCTTTCAACCTCCTCAGCACTCCCGCACTAGCGCAGTAGCACGTCCTTGGGCCATCAACGGTGCCGGTGATCAGCCCCACCTCCTTGAGCACCTTCAAGTGCTGCGAAACGGTAGACTGCGCGAGTCCGACTATGTCAACCAGATCGCCGCAAATACAGGCGTCCTGCCGTGATAAGAGCCGCAGGATGCGCACCCTCGCCGGGTGGCCGAGCGCCCTCGCAAGCGAAGCCAATTCCAGATCCGCTTCATCTCCTTCGATGGGACGAAGGTCCGGCCGGAAGGGTTCGGCGGTTGCCGCACACGCCGCTGATTTAGTCGGGACCAAGCTGTTTCTAGTTTATCGTAAAACTACGATAATGCAAGGGCGGCGAGTTTCAAACCCTTCACCGGAACGCCCGGCGCCTGGACGGCCCGCCAGGACGGCCCGATTTAGGGGGCCGGGCTTCAGCAGGTGGGCAGGCAACTTCCGCCCGGCCTCGTCCCGATGCCCGCCTGGCTGCGGCGAGCCACGAGCGATGGCTTCCGCCGGTCACGACCCCAGCAGGTTGATCTGCCCGATGCCACCGGTGACCGTGAGGCGCAGGTGCACGTCGGACTTGCCGTAGGCGTCGTTGACGTAGTAGCTACCGTCTTTGTGGAGGCCCTGCACGTTGACGCCGCCCAGGCCGCCGGTGGCCGTGGCCCGAACGCCCACATCGCGCGGCAGCCTCACCGTGGCCTCGCCCACTCCGCCACGGACCTCGGCCTCAAGGTCGTGGTCCCAGGCGCCGGTCAGGTCAACCTGCAACTCGCCCGCGCCAATCTCGATCTCCAGCCTGCGCAGGGCCGTGCCCGAGAGCTTGAGAGTGCCTTTGCCGGCCCCCACGTTGACCCGCAGGTCGATGGGCACCTTGTCGTTCAGGTGCAGGTCCCAGCGGTTGTCCCTGTGGCCGGTGTTGAAGCCATGGACGGGAGGCTGGCGGACGGTCAGGTAGCCGCGGCCGGCGCTGACGTCGTACTTGATCTCGGGCTTCCAGGAGCGCACCGAGTAGTGGAAGTCGGCATCCAGCAGCTTGGCGCTGCCGCCCTCGATCCACAATTCGCCGGCGCCCATGTCCACCTGGACCCGCGCCGATTCGGCCCCGGCCAGCTCGACCGACCGCGTATCCGAGGTTTCCTGCGGCTGCTCATATGGGGCGCAGCCCACCGCGAGCAGGGCGGCGCCGGCGACTACGGCCAGGCAAGTTCCGTTCATGCCTCAAGATACGACAATCGGGGGGCTCATGTTCCGCCGTTTCACGGGTGTGGCGCACGATCTGCCCGTCCGGGTCCGATTTTTCGGGTATTCGCCTCTTGATTGTGGTATAAGGTTTAGGAGCATTTGACGCGGGGCGCCGCTATCGGTGTGCCCGGGTCGGGTCGGTTAGAATACCGCGATAAGGCAAAGGATGTCCCGTTCGGGCGCCGCAACCCGATTCGCAAAGAGAAGGATCAGAGATGAAGGAAAAAGGTGTAGTGAAGTGGTTCAATGCAGCCAAGGGGTACGGCTTCATTCAAAGAGAAACAGGGGAGGACGTGTTCGTGCACTACTCCGCCATCCAGTCTTCCGGGTACCGGACGCTCGATGAGGGTGCGCAGGTTGAGTTCTCCGTCAAGAAGGGTCCGAAGGGCCTGCAAGCCGAGGATGTGAAGCTGATCTGACAAGATTGCTTTTGGGGGCGGCGCGCCCAAGCCGCCGCCCCGTATCAGTCGCACCCACCGATGTTGAAGCGGACCTCGCAACATGGTCAAATAGGGGTTACCCCAGCAGGCCCGAGCTAAACCTGGAGGACTACCGGTTTGAATAGTGCGATCCTGGCCCTGGAAGACGGAACGGTCTTCGAGGGCAGCAGTTTTGGTGCGCGCACCGAGAGCTCCGGAGAAGTCGTCTTCAATACGGCGATCACCGGCTACCAGGAGATCTTCACGGATCCTTCCTACTGCGGCCAGATCGTCGTCCTCACGTACCCCGAAATCGGAAACTACGGCGCCAACCATTGGGACAGCGAATCGTCCCGCCCTTACATTGAGGGGCTGGTGGTGCGCGAGTTCTCGCCCATCGCCAGCAACTGGCGGCGCGACGAGGACGCCAACAAGTTCCTCGAAGCCGCCAATATCCCGGTGATCGCCGAGATCGACGCCCGGGCCCTGGTGCGCCACCTGCGCAACCGAGGCGTGATGCGCGGCGTGCTCTCGACGGCCGGCGGCGACGCCAAGGAACTGGTTGAGAAGGCGCGCTCGATTCCCACCATGGCCGGTCTGGACCTGGCCACGCGCGTGTCGACCTCCGCGCGCTACGAGTGGGACCAGGGCGTGGATGCCTGCTCGCCCTCCGAGGACTGGGGCCGCGCCGCCGAGCGCGAGTTCCACGTGGTGGCCTACGATTTCGGAATCAAGCGCAACATCCTGCGCCGGCTGGTGCACATGGGCTGCCGGGTGACCGTGGTCCCGGCGCTGACCTCGGCCGAAGACGTGCTAGCGCTCCATCCGGACGGCGTGTTCCTCTCGAACGGGCCGGGCGATCCCGAGCCGCTCACAACGCAGATCGGCAACATCCGCAAACTGGTCGGCAAGACGCCGCTGTTCGGAATCTGCCTGGGGCAGCAGTTGCTGGGCCTCGCGCTCGGCGGCCGCACCTACAAGCTGAAGTTCGGCCATCGCGGCGCCAATCACCCGGTGCTGAACAAGGTGACGGGGCGGGTGGAAATCACGTCGCACAACCACGGCTTCGCGGTGGACCCCGAGTCGCTCAACCCGGCCGATATCGAGCTGACGCACGTGAACCTGAACGACGGAACACTCGAAGGCTTCCGCCACCGCCGCGAGCCGGTCTTCTGCGTGCAGTATCACCCCGAGGCCGCGCCCGGGCCCCACGACTCGCTCTACCTGTTCGAGGACTTCAAGGGGCTCATGAAGGGGGAGCGGTGATGTGGCGCAGCCTCTCAGGCTGCCGTCTCGGCACTCTTGCCGAGACCAGGCGCCGAGACGAGTCTCGGCGCGGCAGGCACGAGTGCCTGCGCCACAGGGAACTGGAACCAGGAAACTAGCCCATGCCGAAACGCACTGACATCCACAAGATCCTGATCGTGGGGTCCGGCCCCATCGTCATCGGGCAGGCGTGCGAGTTCGACTACTCCGGCACGCAAGCCTGCAAGGCGCTGAAGGCGGATGGCTACCAGGTGGTCCTGGTCAATTCGAACCCGGCCACCATCATGACCGACCCCGACTTGGCGGACCGCACCTACGTCGAGCCGCTCTCGCTGGCGTTCCTCGAAGAAGTGATCCGCAAGGAACGGCCCGACGCGCTGCTTTCGACCGTAGGTGGGCAGACCGGATTGAACCTCTCGGTGGAGCTGGCCGAGGCGGGCGTGCTCGACCGCTACGGCGTGGAACTGATCGGCGCCAAGATCGACGCCATCAAGAAGGCCGAAGACCGGCTGATGTTCAAGGACGCCATGCGCGGGATCGGCCTCGAGTGCCCGGATTCGAAGCTGGTCAACAACCTCGACGACGGACTCGAATTCGCCGAGCGCATCGCGTACCCCGTCATCCTGCGGCCGAGTTTCACGCTGGGCGGCACCGGCGGCGGCATCGCGTACAACCGCGAAGAGATGGTGGAGCTGCTCGAGCGCGGCCTGGACCTTTCGCCGGTCCACGAGGTGCTGGTGGAAGAGAGCGTGCTGGGCTGGAAGGAATTCGAGCTGGAGGTGATGCGCGACCTGGCGGACAACGCCATCATCATCTGCTCGATCGAGAACTTCGATCCCATGGGCGTCCACACCGGCGACTCGATCACGGTGGCCCCGGCGCAGACGCTCACGGACCGCGAATACCAGATGATGCGCGATGCCGCCATCAAGTGCCTGCGCGAGATCGGCGTGGATACGGGCGGATCGAACGTGCAGTTCGCCTTCCACCCCGAGAACGGCCGCATGGTGATCATCGAGATGAACCCGCGCGTGTCGCGCAGCTCGGCGCTGGCCTCGAAGGCTACCGGGTTCCCCATCGCCAAGATCGCGGCCAAGCTGGCCGTGGGCTATAGGCTGGACGAGATTCCGAACGACATCACCAAGAAGACGCCGGCCTGCTTCGAGCCCACCATCGACTACGTGGTGGTGAAGATTCCGCGCTGGCAGTTCGAGAAGTTCCCCGGCTCCCAGAGCGTGCTGGGCACGCAGATGAAGTCGGTGGGCGAGGTGATGGCCATCGGGCGAACGTTCAAACAGGCGCTCGGAAAGGGCATGCGCAGCCTGGAGAGCGGCAAGTCGTCCGCGTCGGATGTCTACGACCGGGAGCTGATCGCGGGCAAGCTCATCACGCCGAACCCGGACCGGCTGGCGTACATACGCTTCGCCTTCGAGTGCGGCTACACGGTGGAGCAGGTGCGCGAGCACACCTCCATCGATCCGTGGTTCCTGGAGCAGGTGCGGGAGGCGGTGGCCTACGAGCAGGACCTGGGCGCGGAGACTCTGGAGACGGTGACGCGCGAGCAGTTGCGCAAGGCCAAGCGCGACGGCGTTTCGGACCGGCGCCTGGCGCAGTTGTGGAAGGCCGATCCGCTGGCTGTGCGCGCGCGGCGGAAGGAGTTGGGCGTGCGGGCGGTGTTCAACCGCGTGGATACGTGCGCGGCCGAGTTCGAGAGCTTCACGCCGTACCTGTATTCGAGCTACGAGGGCGAGTGCGAGGCCTCGCCTTCCACGCGCAAGAAGGTGATGATTCTGGGCAGCGGGCCGAACCGCATCGGGCAGGGGATCGAGTTCGACTACTGCTGCTGCCACGCGTCCTTCGCGCTGCAGGAGTTCGGCGTCGAATCGATCATGGTCAACTGCAACCCGGAGACCGTCTCGACCGATTACGACACGTCGGACCGGCTGTACTTCGAGCCGCTGACGCTCGAGGAAGTGCTGAACATCTACGACACCGAGAAGCCGGACGGTGTGATCGTGCAGTTCGGCGGGCAGACCCCGCTGACGCTGGCGCTGCCGCTCAAGGCGGAGGGCGTTCCGATCATCGGCACCGATCCCGCGAACATCGACCTGGCCGAGGACCGGAAACTGTTCGGCGCGCTGCTCGACCGGCTTGGGATTCCGTCGCCCGAGAACGGCACGGCGACGAGCGTCGAAGAAGCGTGCGCGGTGGCGCGGCGAATCGGATACCCGGTTCTGGTGCGGCCGTCCTACGTGCTGGGCGGGCGCGCCATGGTGATCGCCTACGACGAGGACACGGTGCGGCGGTACATGCGCGAGGCCGTGGTGTTCTCGCAGGACCGGCCGGTGCTGGTTGACCGGTTCCTCGAAAACGCGACCGAGATCGACGTGGACGCGCTCGGCGACGGCACGGACGTGCTGGTGGCCGGCATCATGGAGCACATCGAGGAGGCGGGCGTGCACTCGGGCGACAGCTCCTGCGTGCTGCCGCCGTATTCGCTGGCGCCGGAGACGCTGGCCACGGTGCGCGAGTACACCGAGCGCCTGGCGCGCGCGCTGAACGTGATCGGCCTGATGAACGTGCAGTACGCCGTGCAGAAGGGCAAGGTGTACGTGCTCGAGGTAAACCCGCGGGCTTCGCGCACGGTGCCGTACGTGAGCAAGGCGACGGGCGTGCCGCTGGCCAAGATCGCGGTGGGGCTGATGCTCGGCAAGAAGCTGCGCGAGCTGGGGAGCCTGACGGGCGGGCGCACTAGCGGCGTGCTGCCGGTGCCGCAGTTCTTCGTGAAGTCCCCGGTATTCCCCTTCGCGAAGTTCCCCGGCGTGGACCCGGCGCTGGGCCCCGAGATGCGCTCGACCGGCGAAGTGATGGGCGTGGGCGAGAACTTCGGCGAGGCGTTCGCGAAGGCGCAGTTGAGCGCGGGCACGCCGATCCCGGACAAGGGGACGCTCTTCGTTAGCGTGAATGAAGGGGACAAGGCGGGGGCGGTCGAGGTGGCGCGGGCCTTCGCCGACTACGGATTTCAGATCGCGGCGACGCGTGGGACGGCGGCGGTGCTGAGGGCGGCGGGCATCGCGACCAAGACCGTGCTCAAGGTGAACGAAGGCCGGCCCAACGCGGTGGACATGCTGAAGGCGGGGTCGATCACGCTGGTGATCTACACCACCACCGGCGGGCACACCTTCAGCGACGAGAAGGCGATCCGGCGGAGCGCGCTGGCGCACCGGATTCCGTGCATCACGACGATGAGCGGGGCGCGAGCCGCGGCGGAGGCGATCGCATCGCGCAGGCGTGACCCGATCCGGGTGTGGAGCTTGCAGGAGATCCACGCACGGGAGGGAGTGAAGGCGTAAGCCGTCGGTGGGTTCGTTTTGCCGCGCTATCTCACAGAATGGTGCAAGGGGAGGAGTTCCTTAAAAGGTCTTAGCCAAGCTCACGGGTTACGTTCCTTCCGGGCCTCGGTTGTCGATATTCCCTTCGAGTCGCTCTAGGGCGCTAGACATCGTCGACGCATCGGCACACCCCAACGGATGGCTGAGCGCTTCCTCGACCGCCATCCTCGCTGCGCCTAGCTCTTTGCGTGCCAACTTCAGGCGCGGCAGCCAGTTGGCAACGAAGCACCGCACTCTGTAGCCGCTAGATGAAAGTAGGGCTAAGAGCGCCGCGAACTTGGTCTCATCACCCAGGAGACGCATCGCTACCAAGAAGCCGGCGGCGGCCGTTTCGTCTCCCTCCGCCGCAAGGGCATTCGAGATGGACGGCAGGCAAGTGCTCCCTCCCAACTCCGCAAGTGCAATCGCCGCATAGGCTCGTACAAGAGAGTCTTGATCTTGTAGGCAGGACGTTATTCCAGGAATAGCCCTGAGGTCTTGAAGCCGCGCGAGACTTTCTACTGCGGCGATTCGAACGAGTGGTTTTACATCATGCAGGCGAGAGATGAGGTCTTCGTGATGACGGCCGGATCCCTCCTCGATAACGCCCAGCGCTTCAATCACTTCGCCTCTTACGAGGCCACTTGCATCGGAGAGCATTTCGTGAAGCGATCCCAAAAATGAAGCCTTTTTCTCCCTAGCGATGAGTTCTGCGGCGGTCGCCCGCACTACAGGGCTCCGATCTCGCATCGCTCGTGAGATCATGGCGTCCGCGATCTGATTTCCAGATATGACAGCGTTTCTTAACCTCGTGACTCGTGCGTCTACGGGAAGTGGCGTCCGCGTCCTACGTTCCGCATTCTTGGTCGGTCTTTCCATTTTGGGGTACTCTGCTCCAACCCATTATCTTCCTCATCCGTCATTGTTTCTTCGGCGCGTCCGGAGGCGGTGGCGGATCGGGCGCTGGGGATCGCGGCGACGCGCGGGACGGCGGCGGTGTGAGGGCGGCGGGCATCGTGACCAAGACCGTGCTGAAGGTCAACAAAGGGACATGCTGAAGGCGGGCTCGATCACGCTGGTGATCTGCACCACCACCGGCGGCCACCCGTTCAGCGACGAGAAAGCCATCCGCCGCACGGCGCTGGCGCGCCGGGCCGCCGCAGCAGCCCCCAAACAAACCTAAACCCTTGTACATTAAGGATCTTTTGTTCTTGCTTTCTGGGCATAACGGATGTAGAATTCAGGCAGTTTCTTCCGAGCCCGTCAGAGGTGCGCTATGAATGTGTCGCTCATTGGCGCGGAACTCGAAGAGAATCTTGGGCTTCGATACATCGCCTCTTCTCTCGAGGCCCATGGGCACCGCGTCACGATCGTTCCTTTCAACTCCACGCAGGAGATGGCGGAAGCCGTCGAGCAGACCGCCGCTTCCCGGCCCGATATCGCCGGACTTTCCATGGTTTTCACTTCGCGGGGACGCGAATTCTGCGAGTTTGCGGCCCGCCTCCGCCAAGCCGGCTACCGCGGTCATATCGTAGCCGGCGGCCCGTTTGCGTCCTTCAACTGCGAGAAACTGATCCGCGACTTTCCCGCCTTCGATTCGGTGGCGCTCGGCGAGGGCGAAGAGCTCATGTGCGCGCTGGCCGAGAACCTGGACTCGCTCGCCGCCGTGCCCGGCCTCTGTTACCGCGCGCCGGACGGTCAGCCAGTCACAAATCCGCCCAACGGGAATCCCGACAAACTCGACGACCTGCCGTGGCCGAAGCGCATCGCGTTCCACAGCTACTTCGGCCAGCCCATCGCCAGCATCCTGACCAGCCGCGGCTGCTGGCGCGAGTGCGCGTTCTGCAGCATCAACGCCTGGTATCAGCGGGTGGGCGGCAAGCGGTTCCGCATTCGCAGCGTGCGCAGCATCGTGGCGGAAATGGCCGACCTGTACCACCGCCACGGCGTCCGCATTTTCAATTTCCAGGACGATAACTTCTTCCTGCCGAATCCGCTCAAGGCCGTGGAACGGTTCACCGCGGTTCGCGACGGGCTGTGGAGCGAAGGCGGACGCGACATCGCCATCGCGGTGAAAGCGCGGCCCGACAGCATCACCGAGGATTCCATCCGCATCCTCGATCAACTCGGACTGTTCCGCGTCTTCCTGGGCGTCGAAAACGCGTCCGAAAACGGCCTGCGCAACCTGAACCGGAAGAACACGGTGGAGCAGGTCCTGAACGCGCTCCGCATCCTGAACGAGTTCGACGTCCACGTCGCGTACAACCTCCTCATGTTCGAGCCCGACACGTCGCTCGACGACCTTCTGGTCAACCTGCGGTTCATGGAGCGGCACATCGAGAACCCGTTCAATTTCTGCCGCGCCGAGGCGTATCCCGGCACGGGCCTCGAGTGCAAACTGGTCTCGGAAGGGCGCCTGCTCGGCGATGCTTTCGGCTACGACTACCGGCTCAAGGACCCGCGCTCGGAGGCGTTCCACCAGATCGCCAACTACGCCTTCTTCGACCGGAACTTCAGCGACTTCGGCCTGCATTACTTCAACATGCAGGTGGATTTCTATTTCCAACTGCTGCGGCGGTTCCATCCCGATACGCTGAGCCAGGCCCTGCGCGCCGGCGTGCGCAACTTCATTAAGGAGACCAATCTCGACACCTACGCCCGGCTTTCGGAAATATACGACTTCGTTGCGTTTGGCGATGTGCGGGATTCCTCCGCCATCCGCCTCTTCGCCCGCCACATGCGCGAGCGCGTCGACATCCACAGCTCGGACCTGCTCGCGCGAGGGCAGCGCGTCCTGAACTGGCTCGAGGACGCCTACGCCCGGAAGTCCGCCGGCTTGACCGGCCCGACTCCCGCGCCCCCGGAAGTGCGCGCCGGCTCCGACCGCCATCCTTCGGCGCCGGAGATTCCCGGTCTGGAGTTCATACGGCCCGGTTCGGGCTGGGAGAACGTGGACCTGTTCGGAGTCTCGCAAGCGCCCGTGCCGTATCGCGTCTATCAAGCCCGCCTGGCCGAATACGTCGAAGCGCAACAGAGAGGCACCGCCTGCGCCGGCCCGCAGGCGCCCGCCAGCCAGGCAAACGGCAGCGCGGACAGGCTGGTGTCCGCAACAACAGCGAGGTGAACGTGAATCTGAGGCCAACACCCTGGGTCGAGCCGCCTCATCCGTCGGTCATTCGCCTTTACGAGGATCTGATCCAGGTTTACCGCTCCATGAAAGAGAACCAGCGCGAGATCGATCGTGTTTTCGACCGCGTGGCTTCTCAGATAGGCTTCGTCGTCACCACCACTCTGCCCGTCCGCGCGGAAGTGGAGAGCAAGGGCGTCGTCCGCAGCCTCGAACCGGACGGCGAAGCGATCCGCCATACCCTTTTCGGCACCGAGTTCACGCCCTTCCTGGCGGAACTGAAGGGCCAGGTGTTCCAGGATGTGTCCCCCGGCACGTACCGGTTCTTCCTGATCTGGTACGATGCCCTGCTGCTCAAGCTGCAATGGGACATTTACGAGCCCGCGCAGGTGCTCGCGTCGTTGATCGACATGATTACGCAGCCGGCGGAAATGGCCGCGGCCGCGGTTCGGCCCGAGGTCCAGGAACCGGCGCACTGGTTCGATCCGCGGATCGCCCTGCCCGTCGAAGACGTTCTGACCATCTCGGCCGTCGACGCGGTCTATCCCGAGCTGCGCCTGTCCGAGCGCATCGCCGCCAATAGGATGTCGGTCCGCCGGATCGCTTCCCACGTGATGGAACCGGTTCACCTGGTTCCCGGCGTGCGGGAGCCGGCGCACTATCTTCAGGCGCTGGTCCGGCCGGAGGTGCAGGAACGGGTTCACGTTCCCGGACTCGGCTCGCGCGAGAGTCTGCTCGCCGAGCTGAGGAACGTCCTTCAGAAGTTCGGGATGTAGCCGCAGTCGGGCTCAGGCTGGCCGCGGGTCGCTATCGGCCCGCGGCCAGCCTCGGTGCGCCAGTACCGCGCGCTTCAGCGTGCCGCCGAAAAATGCCAAGAAAGACCAAGACATTGCTGGCCGCAGATAAACGCGGATCGAAAGAAACGTCTCATCTGTGTTGATCGGCGTTTATCTGCGGCCAGAAGTGTGCTTTCGGAGTTTTTCAGCCGCCTCTTCAGGGTCGCGCCGCGGGGTTCAGCCTGTGGCAACCGCCAGCGCCTGAATGCGGTATTCCTCGAACGTGAGCCCCACCACGCGCACCAGGTCCGCGCGAGCCTCGATCAGGCTCACGGACGGGAAGCCGCGGCCCGGCTTCGAAAACTCCGCCACGACCTCGGCCACGGGAATGACGCCTTCCACCTCAGCCACCCCCTCGGCCCAGCCGTGCTTGAGCTGTAGGCCGCGGCGGAGCAGGAAGTCCAGGATGGCCTGCGCCGGTTCCGATCCTGTCTGCTCCGGCGTCAGCCCCAGCCAGTCCGAGACCAGCCGGTAGGTGAATCCCCACAGAGGCCAGCCGTTGATGTCGACGGCCGGGAACAGCATCTCGCGGGGCATGCCGGCCACCGAACGCAGACCGTGCCGCGCCGGATCGCGCAGCTCGCCGAGCGGAACCCACACCGCTTCGACCGCCTCGCGCGGATCGAGAATCGCCGGCTGCTGGCCGTCCACGGCGAATACGAAGGGCGCCACCAGCAGGAACGGCGGCGTTCTCCGCCGGGCGACCGCGAGCGGCAGCGCGGCTTCCGGATCCTGGCGCCCGAGGCGGATTCCGCACTCCTCCAACAGCTCGCGCAGCGCTGTGTGAACCAGGTCGGGATCTTCCGCGTCACGCCGCCCGCCGGGAAAGGACCAGTGTCCCGACCAGGGGTCGCCCTCCCGCTCCGCGCGCCGGATCAGCAGCACGGTCTCCCGCGGCCCGCCCGCCCGAACGATCGCCACCGCCGCGTCGGCTTCCGGCATGTCGCGATCAGAAATCACCGGATACCATCACGAGGATTCCAAACCAAAGCTACATCAGTTGCGCAAAGACAATGAGCAGGCCCACAAACAGGCTCTCCCCGGTCAGCTCACGCAGGCCATAGATCAGACTTGCGGCGTTGAGCAGATTGCCACCTGCAGCCAGCAGAACAAGCAACGGATTCGGCGTAAGGCTTCTTGGCGTCGCAACGAGCCACAGTGCGTATGCGCCCGCCAGCATGACCGAGGAAAGGCATGCAAGCGACAGACCATTGCGGAAGTGTCGCAAGCCGCGTTCGGACATATCCGGTGGCCGTCGCCGCACATAAGCGGTCATAGACAGCAACGCGATCAGGACAACCAGGGACGCTCCAAGCAACGTAGCCATTATTCCCCAGCCCCAGCCAGCTCACGCAGCGCCGTGCGCACCGCGCCGGCTTCCGGCATCTAGCAATAACCGGTGGATGTCATCACAATGATTCCAAAGAAAAGCCACAGCAGTTGCGCAAAGACGATGAGTAAGCCCGCAAACACGCTCTCCCCGGTCAGCTCCCGCAAGCCATAGACCAGACTTGCCGCATTCGACAGATTGCCGACAGCGGCTACCATAACGAACAACGAATCAAAACCGGTTGTCCTCGCGACGAGCCAGAGTGTATTGACGCCGGCCAGCAGAAGTGAGGAAGCGCACGCCAGCGCCAGGCCTTTGCGAAGGTGCCGCAAGCCGCCCTTGGACATGTCCAGCGGCCGTCGCCACACATAAACCGCCATCGCCGCCAGCGCGATCATGACAATCAGGGACGCACCCAGCAAGGCCTCGATCATTGTGCGCCCCGGCTACTTCCTTGCCGCCAGTCCATGTCGTCGCAAGTATACCTCTGTCCCGCCCTCACAGGTCCACCCGCTCCTCCGACATGCCGATCTCGGCGCGATAGGCGGTTTCGTCCGCCTTTACTTCTTCGCTCGCCAGCGTGTGCAGCACCGTGCCGCAGCGCTCGGGCAAATCCTCGATGCGGAGCGGCTCCGCGGCGCCGGCGCTCAGAGCCTCTTCGTAGGCGGCCACCAGCTCGCGGTTCCGCTCGGCCAGCGAGAATCGCCCGTGAGCCACCCGCTCGTAATTGCTGAGTCCCATCTCGCGGGCGGCCGCCGGACGGGCCATCGCGGCGCGCAGTCGCTCTTCGAACCCCGCCGCGTCGGAGGCGAACAGCGCTCCGTCATCCTCGAAGACCTCGGCCACGTGCTCCATCCCGCGCCCCTTCGAACAGATCACCGCCATGCCGGCCGCCGACGCCTCCAGAAACACGGTTCCGAGACCCTCGTAGGGCGATGGATGGAACAGCACGTGGGACCGCGCGAAGATCGCCAGCACCTCGGCGCGATCGAGCGACGGATGCCAGGTCAGCCGCTCGAGAACATGCCGATGCCGCTCGGCCTCGCCGGCCGGGATCGCCCCGATATAGGCGCCACGTACCTGCGGCCCAAGCACGCGCCCGAAGACGTCCAGCGCCAGGGGCCCGTTCTTGGTCCAGTAGTCCCGCCCACAGAAGACGATTTCGAGCGGCGCGGGCGTAGCCCACTTGTCCGCCACCGCCTGCCAGGGAAGCGCGCGCTGGGCGGGATAGAGGACGCGGGCCTTTTCGAGAAACGCCCGGCCGGCCGCGCCGGCATCCAGCCCGTCGAGCCAGTTGCGAGCCGAATCGATCGCATACCGGCTGCGGAAGAAGACCCGCTTGCAGCTCGGATGCAGGTAGGCGGCGAGCATGTTCCGCAGGCGGCGCCGGATTTGGGCGTCGAAGTCCGGCGGCCAGGGCTCGCGGAAGCGCCGCCGGAACTCCGGGTTCAAGCCGTGCCGCCCGCAGAGCACCGGATAGCCAAAGTCGTCAGTGTCGGCGACCCACGCGGCGCAACTCAGCACCGGCCAGCGGCAGCTGTGGACGATCCCCGCCTCGGCTCCGAAGTCCACCGCTTCGAAGACGTGCGGGAGCCGGTGCGGCGAGCCAGCCTGCTCCATCAGGAACGCGTGCCGGCCGTTGGCCAGCCGGTACCGGAATCCGGGCGGCGGCTCGCCCGCGAGCGAACAGTGTACGCCGGTGTGCAGGTCCACCAGGGGCCCTAGAACCACCTCGGTGGTCACGCCACCGGCTCCGCGTATTGCAGCGCGTACAGCTTCTGGTAGAGCGGGCAGCTCTCGATCAGCTCCTGGTGCGTTCCGGCGGCCACGATGCGGCCGGCGTCCAGCACCAGGATCCGGTCCGCGTTCACCACCGTGGCCAGCCGGTGCGCGATCACCAGGCAGGTGCGGCCCTCCATGAGCCGCTCGAGCGCCTCCTGAACCACCGCTTCCGAGTCCGAATCGAGGGCCGAGGTGGCCTCGTCCAGGATCAGAATGGCCGGGTTCTGTAGCAGCGCACGCGCAATGCCGAGCCGCTGTTTCTGTCCCACCGAGAGCTTTGCGCCGCGCTCGCCTATGTGCGTCGCGTAGCCCTCCGGCAGGGCGGAAATGAACGAGTGCGCGTTAGCGGCCACTGCCGCCGCCACCATCTCTTCGTCGCCGATTCCGGGCGCGACAAAGCTGAGATTCTCGCGAATGGTCGCGCTAAAGAGAAATGTTTCCTGGAAAACCACGCCGATCTTTCGCCGCAGCGACCGCGCCTCGATGGTGCGTATGTCCTTTCCATCGACGAGGATACGGCCATGGTCTGGCGAGAAGAACTTGGGGATCAGGCTGACGAGAGTGCTTTTCCCCGCGCCGCTCGGCCCCACCAGCGCGATCCGTTCTCCCGGGCGCGCCACAAATGAGATGCCGAAAAGCACCGGCCTTTCGGGCCCATAGGAGAAGCCGACGTCCTCGAATTCCACGTTCCCCTCGCAGCGTTCGAGGCCTTCGAGCCCGCACTCGCCTTCCACCGGCGTCTCGAAAAACGCCATCACGCGGCCGCAGGAAGCCAGAATGGACTGCAACTCCCCGTTGAGCGCCACGAACCGCGAGAACGGCTCTTGAATGAGGCTGGTATAACTGATGAGCGCGGTCAGCAGGCCGAGCGTCATCGTGCCCGCTAGCACCTGCCTTCCAGCCGCCCAGTAGATCAGACACGCGACGGACCAGAAAGCCAGGTAGGTCAGCGACGCGCTTTCCTGCAGCAGGCGCAGCTTGAGACGCGGGCGGAGCAGAGCGCGGAACTGCCCGGCCAACCGCGTCAGCTCGAAATCCTCCCGGCCGAAGGCCTTGATCTCGCGCGCGCCCGCGATCATTTCGTGCAGCCGCTCGGCCACGGCCGTCACCTGCCGCTGCAAGGCCACGGCCGCCCGGCGGATCGGATTCGTAAAGGGGACCGAGAGCGCCACGTACACCGGCGCCGCCAGCAGCGCCACCAGCGCCATCCATTTGAAGACGACGGCCAGGACCACCAGCGTCGCCACCAGCCGGATGGCGCTGTAGATTGACTCGCCCAGGATCGATTCGTAGAAGTGCTCGAGCAGCGGAACGTCATTGTGGAACAGCGACGTGAACTGGCTGCTGTGGCGGTTGCGAAGGGACGCGAGCGAGAGAGCGTGCAGATGGCGCGCCAGATCGGTCTCGATGCGCACGGCCGCCCGGCCGCTCAGGTAGCGGAAGCTCTGGCGCTCCGCCGCGCCGAAGACGAAGGCGCCCGCCGCGCAGGCTGCCAGCAGTCCGCAGGTGCGTGCCAGCCGGTCGCCCCGGTGCGCCAGCAGGACATCGTCGATGAGGATGCGCACCAGCCACGGAATCGCGAGCTGGCAGCACATCGCGGCGGCCGAAAGGAGCGCGCCGCCCGCCACTAGGGGCCAATTCGGCCGGATGTACCGCAGGAGAAACCGCAGTTGCTTCATGAGTCGGGAATCACGGCCATAATATCCCAATTGGTACTTGCCGGCAATCGGCCCGAATTTTCCACAGGCGAGGAGCCTCGGGCGGGGATGACCTGAGTGCGGGTACGCACTGGAAACATGCGGGTATCAACGGGTTCTGCGCGACCGATGCGGGTACCAGCGCATAGAAATAGGACGACACAGTACCAACAAACGACGGTACTTGAGACCGTACTAAATCTTTGGTTATTTTCCTTATTGACAACTCAATTCGGCTGCCTTAATCTGAATGCACCACGCGCGGATTGATTGCCGTACCTGGCACTCCCCGGCAAGCTGCAAACGTAGTACAAAAGCTCGACAAGGAGCTCACCCCATGTTGATGTCGAACCCAGAGTCTCAGGTTCCTGCGCTGCCACCTCTCATCGGCGGCCTGCCGCACGAAGTCTCGTTGAACGCTTCGGGAAACCTGGAAGAGCTGATCGAACACGCCCGCATGGTACCGACCAACGCAATCGTGGACGCTCCGTCCGCCTGGCAGCGGGGCAGTTTGTCCGCCACCAGTGTATGGATGCGGGTCGTCTGGCAACGGATCGTTCCGCCCAGCACCGATTTCCACCAGTAGGACGGGCCTCCGGCCTGTCATTCCTTACGGCAAATGTTGCAATGGGGATCGCTGTCGCTGCTCCCGTTAGGCGAGAAAGCGATGGTGATGGATCGTTCCAACGGCAGGTGGGCGATGGTGGCGGCGGAGGCCATTCCGCTGGTGCGATTGCTGCCTTTCGACGAGGAAGCGATCCCGCCGGACCTCCGGCCGCCGCGTGCGGCCCTCATCGACGCGCTCGCGGCTGCGGGCCTGGGCAGCGGCCCGTTCAAGGCCCGGCGAAACTTCAACGCCCTGATCCTGAAGCTGACCAAGACCTGCAATTTCCGCTGCGGCTACTGCTATTCCACCGAGCCCGAGGACGGCCATGGCGAGATGCCGCTCGCCATTGCGCTGGCGGCGGTCGAAGAGGCCTTGCAGCGCGAAACCGAGGCGCCCGCGGGCGCCAATCGCCCCGATCTGCTGGTGATCCTGCACGGCGGCGAACCGCTGCTGTCGTTTCCTTTGATCCGCGACCTGGTCGCGGCCGGAGAAGAAATGGCCGCGCGCCTCGGGAAGCGGATCGCTTTCGGCGGCCAGACCAACCTCAGCCGCCTCAATCGCGACGTAGTCGATTTCTCGCTCGCGCACCGTGTGGCCTGGGGCATCTCGCTCGACGGGCCGGCCGAGCTGAACGACCGCTTTCGACAGCTCGCGGACGGCGGCGGCACCTACCGTTATTTCGAGAAAGCGCGGCGGGAATATCCTGAATTCATTCGCACTTGCGGCGTCCTGACCACGGTTACGGCCCATAATCAGGATCGCCTGCCGGACATTGCGCGCCACTTCCGGGATTGCGGCGCATCGGGTTGGGGATGGACGCTGTTCCAGGCGGCGGGACTGGGACGAGACGGCGCGGGACGCTTCGAGCTGTCCTACGACCGCCTGATCGCCGCCTGGAACGCGTTGTTCGACGCCGTCGAAGCGGGCGAGTTCGGCGGTTTCGAGGTGGGGCCCGTGGTTCGCTACCTCGAGAACCTGGTCTGCGGGCCCGGCACGAACATGTGCATGCGCCAAGGCTGCGGAGCGGCGCGGGAGCTGCTCAGCGTTTCCTCGGACGGCTCCATCGAGGCCTGCGATTGCATCGACCGCAAGGGGCCGCTAGCCGGCCTGGGCCTGGTCCGCATCGGCACTGCCGATTCCCTCCGGCAGGCCGCGGAAAGCGAGAAGGCCCGACTGATTCGCTCCCGCGATGTGACGCTGGGCGAGTGCGCCGAGTGCATCTGGCTCGCCCTCTGCGGCGGCGGGTGCCTGGCCTACGTCCCGTCGCTCCACGGAAAGCCACCCGGCCACTGCGCCCTGGCCCAGAACGCGTTCACCCGCGTGGCTGCCTCGCTCGCCTCTTCGTCCTCGCTCAAGCGGTATTGGGACAGCGTGTTTAACGGCCATCAGCCGTCGGCCATCAGCCTTCAGCCATCAGCCGCCGGCTGACAGGCGGCGCCCACGTCGGCAGCCCGCGCCTGGCAGGCCGTTTGGCCTGCCAGGCAGGCGGAACCGCCTGCCCCACGGCAGCGCGGGTGATTGGAGAGCGTGCGCCACGCTCGATTCAGTAGTACATGAACGGCCACCAGTTCAAAATAGGCTGCCCCGAGTTGCTGGGATTTACCGTCGTGTTGTTGAGACCCGGCATGTTCTGATACCAGAACGTGAGCCAATGGCCTCCGCAGGAGTCGTCCACGGCGGGATTCTGGTTGATGAAGTCCCACAGGTGGTAGTTCACCGGAACCGCGGTCTGCGCGGCTTCTCCGAAGGTCTCGATGCTCGAGAGCACGGTCGAGAGGGGGTAGTAATCGCGGGCCTTTGCGGCGCCCGGCGGATAGTCCACGTTGCCGGCTACCACCTTGTAGTTCGGAACACTCACCGGCGGCTTCGACGACAGTGCTTTAAGCGTGGTACACACCCCGCTGACGCAATTCGTGTAAGTGTAGCTATCGCCGCCGGCATACAGGGATGGGAAGCTGACGCCGTATTGCGTGTTCATGTCGAAGCCGGCGTAGCGCGTGAACAGCGGCTGCATGTACGGATTCGGCGAAGCGTTGTCGTAGGCAGTTCCAGGATCGTAGATGCTGGCCTGGGTGTAGCGGAACTCCCACTCCTGCCCTTCGCCATACATCACGCAACCCACGCCGCTCGCGGCGTTCACGAAGTAGATGCGCATACTGCGGCCGGTCCAGGGCATCGAGTTGTCGTCGGACCCCGTCGCGTGCGACATGTCGGCGGTTTGCCGGTTGTGCGCGATGCCGTTCTTCACGTAGACGCCGGGGATGGGGTTGAGCGTGGAGTTATAGGCCTGCGCTACGATCGCCACCTGGAGAATGTTGTTGGTCACCTGCATCTGAGGATTCTTCCCGTTCCCGTCCACCTGGTTGGCGATCATGAGGATGTCGTGGAAGTAGCCCAACGCCGCGGCCTGCCCCAGCGTCAGAGAGTTGCCGTTCGGATCGAGGAAACCCCAATAGGGCGCGTAGGCCTGGCTGAAGAGCTGGTAGTAGCCGACCTCCGGATACCCGTTGGCGTTCAGCGGGCCCCGCGGAAACAGGTTGCTGTTGGCGTGGCCGTTGGAATCGCTGAGATTGACCACCCACGCGATCGCGGGATCGAGGAAGGCCGGCGCGGACGGGTTCAGCCTGGCGTGGTACTGGCTGGCGTACTTCATTGCCGCCAGGAAGGCCTGGGCTTTGGCCAGGATCTGGTCCGGCGGGAAAGGACCGCCGGTGGTGTTGTCCCCGCCCCCCTCGCCGAGCCCGTTCGCGAAGTTGATCACCAGAACGCGCGGCTGCATTTTGACAAGCTGGCTGTGATTCTGCGCGATCCAGGGATCGGAATTGGCGCGGCTAACCGAGTTCGGCCAGACCGTCAGGTCGGTGCCTCCCGGCCCGACCGTGAGCGTAGCGGCGCTGCTGGTTAGCGAGCCGAGCGGGTTCGAGACCGTCACCCAGAAGCTCCCGGCGTCGCTCGCCGCCGCGTAGGGAATGTAATAGCTGCTCTGAATGGCGCCCGGAATCGGCGACGTGTTCTTATACCACTGATACGCAATCGGACCCAGCGTGGCCTTCGCCGCTACGCTGAAGGTCACCTGGTCCCCTGCCTTGACGCTCTGGCTGGCGGGCTGTGTCGTAATGGATAGATCCTGAACGGCGACCGTCAGCAGCACGGCGGCGCTGGTGTTCTTCAGCAGGGTGTTGGTCATGGTCACCCAATAGAACGTACCGTTATTCTGCACGGTGGTGGCCGGCGTCGTATAGCTCGACGATGTCGCGCCGGCGATCGGCGCGCCGGGTTTGCCGGGCGGCTGGCTGTACCACTGGTAAGCGATAAGCAAGGGATTGGCCGTAACCCCTACCCAGAACGCGGCCCGCGTTCCCGCCGCAACGAGCTCGGAGACGGGCTCGACCAGGACGTCCAGAAACTGTACGGTCAGCGTGGCAGGGGAGCTGGCCGTCGAGCCGGCGGCGTTCGTCACCATCGCCCGGAACAGCGCCCCGTTGTCGGAAGACCAGACGGTCAGCGTGTAGCTGGTGGCCGTGGCGCCCCCTATGTTCGCCCAGGCGGAGCCGTTCCACCGTTGCCACTGGTAGGTGGGCGGCGGAGCCGCGCTGGCCGTCACCGTAAAGGTGACTTTGGTCCCTTCCATGGCGGTGATGTTCTTGGGCTGGTTCGCGATCGCAGGCGCCTGCGAAACGACGGTCAGGAGAATGAAGTTGCTCGTTTTCGTGTACGATCCGTTCGACAGCGAGACCCAGTACACCGTCTGATCGTTCTGCGCGGTGGTGACCGGCGTCGTGTAGACGGCGCTGATTGCGCCGGGAATGGGCGCGGGGGCCTGGCCCGGGGATTGCCGGTACCACTGGTATGCGATGGGAACCGGATTGGCCCGCACCGTCACCGTGAACGTCGCGGTGGTGGCCGCCCACACCTTCTGGGATGTGGGCTGCGTAACGATGTCCAGGAAGTCCACGGTCAGCGTCGCGACCGCGCTCGTCACCGGGCCGGCGCTGTTCGAGACCATCACCCGGAATTGGGCCCCGTTATCGGTGGCCGCGACGGTGAAGGTGCAGTTCGCCGTCCAGCAGTTGACGTTGCCCCAGGAGGAGACCGAGAGCCGCTGCCACTGGTAGGTGGGCGCCGGGTTGCCGGTCGCCGCCACGCTGAACGTTACCTGCGTGTTCTCGCCCGCGGTCCGGCTTCCGGGCTGCATCGTAATGACCGGCTTGGTGGCCGCCCAACCCGCACACACCACGACCAACGCACACGCGATACGTTTCAACATGTATCGACATATCGGCCAAAGCGGCCCAGGATGCGGCGGAGATTTACCTGAAGCAGGCGCCGCCGTCCGCCCCACGGCGACGGAATCGGCGTCTGCGTCACTAGACCCGGGGCGTCAGTCCTTAGCCGGAGCCGCGGACGCAGCCTGTGCAGGAGCGGGAGCCGCGGCTTTGGGCTTCTTTGCGGCGGCCTTCTTGCCAGCCTTCCGTGCGACGACTGGCTTCGCGGCTCGTTTGCGGAACTCCGCCCACCGCTTCTTGGCAGCCGCGATAATCGCTTTGCGTCCCGCGGCGCTCATGCGACGCTTCCGTTTCGGTGCTTCGGGCGCCGCGGCGGGGGTTTCCCGAGTCTCCTTCACTGCCGCCCAACGGCGGCGTTGGGCTTCCGCCATCCTTCGGCGCACGGCTGCGCTGCGCTTGCGCCGGGGCTGGGCAGCCTCCGGCGCCGTCACTGAGGGAGCCTTCGGGCCGGCACCGCCGAGCATCTGCCGGATATCCGCCATCTGGGAATCCACGTGCTGCCGCTGCGCTTCGAGGCCGTCGAGCGCCGCCTCGAGTATCTCGGGACTGAGTTTCCGGGGTCTGGGCATATGACAGCATTGTAACTCCCATTCGCGCTGAAGACGTGCGGCACCGTGTATACTATGCCTACGTGACGCCACAGACAGAGCGACTCCGAGCCATCGTCGGCGGGTTTGCGCGCCAGCGCGTCCTGGTGATCGGCGATGTGATGCTCGACGAATTTGTGTGGGGCAGGGTGTCGCGCGTCTCGCCCGAGGCCCCCGTGCCCGTGGTCGAGGTCACGCGCGAGAACTGGTATCCGGGCGGCGCGGCCAACGTCGCCCGCAACCTGCGGGATTTCGCGGGCGCCGTCCACCTGGGGGGACTGACCGGCACCGATGCTGAAGCCGGCCGCTTGCGGGAGCTTCTCACCGAAGAGGGCATCGGAATCGACAGCCTCGCCCAGGACCCCGGCCGCCGCACCACCGTCAAGACCCGCATCGTCGCCCGCCAACAGCAGGTGGTGCGCGTGGACCGGGAGCAGAAGTCGCCTCCATCGCCCGCGCAAACCGAAGCGGCGCTGGCACGTTTCGAGCGTCTGCTGCCGGACCTCGATGCGGTCATCGTCGCCGATTACGCCAAGGGATTTCTCGAACAGGATTTCGCCGATCGCGTCTCGCAGGCCGTCGCGCGTGCGGGCAAAATCCTGACCGTCGATCCGACCCCCAAGAATCCCCTGCGCTGGAGCGGCGCCACCGCAATCAAGCCCAACCGGCCCGAAGCCTTCGAGTTCGCCGCGATGCCATACGCTGATCCCGCAGCCGACCCGCTGCAGGACCAGGCGCTGCTGAGGGCCGGCGCGGCGCTCGTTGCGAAGTGGTCGCCCGCGACCGTTCTGATCACGCTGGGCGAGCAGGGCATGCTGGTGCTCGAGCCGGACCGGCCGCCGATCCACACGCCGACGCGGGCGAAAGAGATCTTCGACGTATCCGGGGCGGGCGACACGGCCATCGCGCTTTTCACGCTGGCCCTGGCCGCGGGAGCTAGCGCAGCCGACGCCGCTGAGATCGCCAACCACGCCAGCGGCATCGCCGTCGGGAAGCTGGGGACGGCGCCCGTCACGCGGCGCGAACTGCTGGAGAGCCTAACGGACTGCTGAGGCGCGGGCCGGGCGCGGCACGCTAGAATGGTCCCTTCCCCATGCTGCAGCGCATTCAACCCGCCGCCCGGCTCGAAGGCCTGTTGCGACTGCCCGGCGACAAGTCCATCTCCCACCGCTACGCCATGCTGGCCGCCCTGGCCGAAGGCCAAACCCGCATCCACAACTATTCGACCGGCGCGGACTGCGCCTCGACGCTCGCCTGCCTCCGCGCGCTCGGCATCGCCGTCGACCGGGAAGGAACCGAGGTCGCCATCTCCGGCCGCGGGCTCGACGGTTTCGCCGCGCCTTCGGAAACGCTCGCCGCGGGCAACTCCGGTTCCACCATCCGGATGCTCTCGGGAATCCTCGCGGCGCAGCCCTTCGCGAGCCGCATCGCGGGCGACGAATCGCTCTCGCGCCGGCCCATGCAGCGCATCATCCAGCCGCTCGAAGCCATGGGCGCTGCGATCGCCGCGCGCGACGGCCGTTTCCCGCCGCTCGAAATCCATCCCGCCCGCCTGCGCGCAATCGACTACGCACTGCCGGTCGCGAGCGCGCAAGTGAAAACCTGCGTCCTGTTCGCCGGCCTCTTCACCGACGGGACCACGCTCGTGCGCGAGCCCGCACGCACGCGCGACCACACCGAGATCGCGCTCCGCGAGTTCGGAGCCGAGGTCGATGTGCGCGCACGCGCGATTTCCGTCCACGGCCGCCCGCGCCTCCGCGCCCTCGATCTGACCGTGCCGGGCGACCTCTCCTCGGCGGCGTTCTTCCTGGTGGCCGCCCTGCTCCTGCCCGGATCGCACATCGTCATCGAGGGCGTCGGCCTCAACCCCACGCGCTCCGAGCTGCTCGACTTCCTGATCGCGATGGGCGCGGACCTGCGCGTGCGCAACCTCGCCGTTCACGCCGGCGAACCGGTGGGCGACATCGAAGTGCGCCACTCGCCGGTCCGCGGCGGCACGATCGAGAAGGACGTGACCGCCGCGCTGATCGACGAGATCCCCGTGCTGGCGGTGCTCGGCGCGGCCAGTGACGAGGGGCTCGTCGTGCGCGACGCCGCCGAGCTGCGCATCAAAGAGACCGACCGCATCGCAACCGTGGCCGACAACCTGGCGCGCATGGGCGTGACGGTCGAAGTCTTCCCCGACGGTCTGCGCGTTCCCGGCCGCCAGAGGTTCCGCCCCGCCGAGCTCGATTCCTTCGGCGACCACCGCATCGCCATGGCCTTCGCCGTAGCCGCTCTCGCCGCGGGCGGCGAATCCGTCCTCCGCGGCGCGGAGGCCGCCGCCGTGTCCTTCCCCGAATTCTTCGGGTTGCTGGAGGGGCTCAGAGCGTAGGGAGCATGACAGACCCGATCCGCACGTTCGAGACTGAACGCACCCGGCGCTTTCGTGCGGGACAGCTCAGCGAGAGCGACTCACGTGCCATTGCCAACATCGAGACGTTTGGCTGTGAGGTGATTCAGGTTGTTCGCAGCAGCACGGGTCCAGGGTGGTCTTACACGCTCGGCGTCTACGATACTTGTGGCAAGCCCGAAGTTATCACAGTAGGGTTACCTGAGAAAACAGCCCACTTTCTGCTCAACGAGGCCGCAAACCGGCTGCGGAATGGCATTGATTTAGCCGCGGGGCGTCATCGCGGGATGGTTGGCGAGGTGCAGTGCGAGTTCCGTCCAGTCGATCCGAAGTGGGTGAAGCACTTGATGGGCTGGGCGCTCTGGTACTATGCCGGAACTGAGTTTCCAGTTCTTCAAGCCGTCTATCCGGATCGAGAGAATCGTTTTCCCGGGGAGCCAGGCTTCGACGAATATTTCCAGCAACCGCTCTTGCAACCTGATGCACCACTGACCAACATAGAGGAAGATCTCCGGGCCTCAACAGACCCGAGCAGCAGCCTTTGCGATTGGAAGTTCCCCGACCCTCCGCACACCCTGGCGTTCCTATCGGAGGCTGTTCAATCCGGCATCGAGCCGATCACGTACGTCTCTCATGACATCGAGGATGGCGCATGGCAATTCCTGGGCGACAGCATGGCAGGCGAAGGCAGGCCCGTTATCTCCTGCCTTCACCATCCCATCGACGGAGACCCCAGCCTGAAGGAACTGGCCGATTTGCCGTTGGGCTGGTGTGCCGAGCGTGCCAAACCGGGCGAGCCGTGGATTCGCCATCAACATGAGCCCGAGGAGACGGACTGAAGGCCCGCTTGGCATCACTGCAGAGAAGGTCCTGAGCACCCGCCAGCCAACGACCGCGCCGGCCGTGCTACGCTCTTGGCAGGCCGTCGTCTAGTGCTTTGGAGTGCTATCCATGAGAGTCAAACCTAAGTCCCCGGAACTTCTCCTCGCCCTCGCCGCAGTTTGCGCTCTTGGCGCTTTCTCTCAGGTGCCGCCCGCCCACGGCATCGCCGTGGCCAACATGGACGCTTCAGCAAAGCCCGGCGACGATTTTTACCAGTACACCAACGGCGGCTGGATTCAGCGCACCGAAATTCCGCCCGACCGCGGCCAAATCGGCGTCTTCACCGCCCTCGACGACTTGAGCAACAAGCGCACCGCCGGCCTGATTGAAGAAGCGGCGAAGGCCGATGCACCCGCCGGCTCCAACGTCCGCAAAATCGCCGGGCTCTACAACTCGTACATGGACGAAGCCGCCATCGAAGCGAAAGGCCTCGCCCCGCTTCGCCCGCACCTCGAATCCATTGCCGCCATCCACAACAAGCGCGAGCTGGCCCGAGCTCTGGGTGAGAGCCTGCGATCCGACGTCGATGCGCTGAATAACACCAACTTCCACACCCCCAACCTTTTCGGGCTGTGGGTCGCGCCCGGCTTTAAGGACTCAGACCACTATGCCGCCTACCTCCTGCAGGGCGGCCTGCAGATGCCCGACCGCGAATACTACCTGGCCGACAGCGCCCGTATGCGCGACATCCGCGCCAAATACCAGGCCCACGTCTCGGCCATACTCAAGCTGGCGGGATTGACCGACACGGACTCACGCGCCGCGCACATAGTCGAGTTGGAGCATGCCATCGCAGAAAGGCACCTCAGCTTGGCGGAGAACGAAGACATCTACAAAGCCAATAACACTTGGACACGAGCCGACTTTGCCGCGAAAGCCCCGGGCCTCGACTGGGCGGAGTACTTCACAGGCGCCGGCCTCAGCAAGCAGACGAGCTTTATCGTGTGGCAGCCCAGCGCCTTCATCGGGGAGTCGGCGCTAGTCGCCTCCACCCCGCTCGAAACGTGGAAGGACTGGCTGGCGTTCCACCTGATCGATGCCTATGCCGGGGTGCTGCCCAAAGCGCTCAATGACGAGCGCTTTGACTTCTTCGGGAAGGTGCTCGCCGGCACGCCGGAGCAGCGTCCGCGCTGGCAGCGTGGCGTCCAACTAGTCGACGGCCTGCTAGGCGATGCCGTGGGCCAGATCTACGCGCAACGCTACTTCCCGCCCGAGGCAAAGGCGGAGGCGCAAGCGATGGTCGTGTATATTGTCGCCGCTTTCCGGAAACGGATCGAGGCGCTCTCATGGATGGATCCCGCCACCAAAGCCGAAGCCCAGGCCAAGCTGACGACCCTCTATGTGGGGATCGGCTACCCGGAAACCTGGCGCGACTATTCCGCTTACGAAATCAAGGCGGAGGACGCCTTCGGCAACCTCTGGCGCGGCAGCCTGTTCGATTACCATCGCGACGTCGCGCGTCTCGGCAGTCCGGTCGACCGCAAGGAGTGGTGCATGACGCCGCAGACGGTGAACGCCGTGAATCTCCCTCTGCACAATGCGCTCAACTTCCCGGCGGCCGTTCTCCAACCGCCGTTCTTCGATCCGCAGGCCCCTGCCGCGGACAACTACGGCGCCATCGGCACCATCATCGGCCACGAGATCAGCCACACGTTCGACACGGAAGGCGCCGCGTTTGACTCCCACGGGCGCGTGCGCAATTGGTGGACCGCCGCGGACCTCGCGCATTTCAACGCCGCCACCGCGAAACTGGCCGCGCAGTATGACACCTACAAGCCCTTCCCCGACCTCTCTGTGAACGGCCGGCAGACGCTGGGAGAAAACATCGCCGACGTGGCCGGGCTCTCCGCCGCCTACGACGGCTACCGCTACCGGGCCTCACTCGCCAAGACCGCCCCCACGGGAGACGGTTTCTCCGAGGACCAGCGGTTCTTCATCGCCTTCGGACAGAATTGGGGATCGAAGGCGCGCGAGGCCGCGCTCCGCGAGCAAGTGATGACAGACCCGCACGCCCCCGCGCAGTTCCGGGCGGATACCGTCCGCAACATCGACGCATGGTACTCGGCATTCCACGTCCAAAGCGGAGAGAAGCTCTACCTCGCCCCGGCGGACCGCGTGCGGATCTGGTGAGGAAACCGAGGATGCGCACAGCGGCCATCGCGCTCTTGTGCGTCGCTGCCGCATTCGCGCAGCGCGATGCCCTCGATTCCGCCTTCGCCGGGCTCCCGTTCGAGCAGTGGCTCGCCGGCGGCGAGCAGGCCCGCATTCGCTGGAGCGTGAGCGTCTCGCGCGCCCACCTCTCAGCCCATCAACGCCTCGAGACCGAAGTGCAGGTCCGGGTGGACGGCGCGGAACTGGCCCGCCGCCGCGGAGACGGGCAACTCCTCGTGCTCCTTCAAATCGGCGACCAGCAAGGCCGCCGCTACCAGAACCACCTGGCCATCGAACTCGCCAAAATGGAAGAAGGAATCGCCAAACAAGATGTGGACCTGACGTTCACGGCCTTCGTCACGCCCGGGGACTACCGCGTCGCGGTGGCGCTCTACGACACCGCCACGCGGGAACACAGCGTCAAGCAGGACAAACTGGAGGTCGCTCCGCTGAAGAACGATCCGCTTCCCGGCGCCTGGCGCGACCTGCCGGCCATCGAGTATCTGCTCCCCGCGGACCCGCCGGATAGCTGGTATCTGCCCTCCCTGACCGGGCGCTTGCGCCTGCCCCTGAAATCGCGGCACCCGGTCGAAATCGAGCTGGTCGTCAACCTGACTCCTTCCGAATGGGTTTCCGGATCGGCCGAGACGCGGAGCCGGAATCTAAGCGTGCTGATTCCCGCCTTGAAGGCGATCTCGGAACTGGACGGGCCTGACGCCCGGCTCAACGTCGAGCTGCTCGACCTCTCACGCCAGCGCGTCGTATTTCGCCAGGATGATGTGCACGTCCTGGACTGGACCGCCATGCGGCGTTCTCTCGCGCCAGCCGCGGCCGCGACCATCGACCTCCAGTCGCTCGAGCGCCACCGGCAGAGCGCCGCGTTCTTTGTGGCGGAGGCCGGCCGGATCGTCGCCGCCCCGCCTGCGAGCGCGCGGAAACCCCTGCGGGTTCTGATCGTCCTCAGCGGCCCGCTGGCATTCGCGACTGGGGTGAAACTGGAACCGATTGCCCTCAGCCCCCCGCCCGATTGCCGGGTCTTTTATATCCGTTATCATTCCTTTCAGCGCTCGTCTGCCGCTTCGGACATGACGCGCGTTTCGCCTCGCGGCATGCGCTCCCGTAGGGGCGAGCCGGCAGCGGGGCCGTCCGACCAGGAGGTCCAATTCGACCAGCTCGAGTCAACGCTCAAGCCGCTCGCCCCGCGCCTGTTCGATGTCGAGACTCACGAGGAGTTTCGAAAGGCGCTCGCCAGCCTGCTCGCCGAGATCGCCGGCCTCTGAGCGGATTCCGCTATTCCGCCACGGCCTCGAAAATTCCCTTCTCCCGGTTCTTGCGCACGCGGTTCCAGGCGAACCAGCGCCCGTTCATCCCGATATAGACGCCCGGCGGCAGCGTCTGGACCAGGGCCAGCGCGCTGCCCAGGTTGAACATCCCATCCGAGCTACCGAACTTGTAAGGGACCATGGCGCCGGTGAGCACGATGGTTTTCCCCTGGATCTCGCGCCCCAGGTGCACGGCGGTCTCGACCATGGTGTCCGTGCCGTGCGTGATGACGATGCGGCTCTCGCGGGCCTCCCGGCACTGCGCGGCGATCGCCCGCCGGTCGTCCCCGGTCATCTCCAGGCTGTCGATCATCATGAGCGCGCGCACTTCGAGATCGAGCAGGCATCGCCCCAGGCGCAGCATCTCGGGCACGTGCGTATCTTGAAAGAACAGTTGGCCGGTCAGCTCGTTGTACTCCTTATCGAACGTCCCGCCCGTGACAAAAACCCGAATTGGCTCGGATTCCATGCGTGGCCTCCTTGCGCCCGCCCGCGCGCAACCCCGATGATATCAGCAGGGCCGGATGCACAGCTTCCTGATCGCGCTCTTCCTGCTGATTGTCCTGTCTCTGTTCTCGCCCGCGCTCCAGGCCGCCCTGCGCGCTTTCTTCGAACGGCGGCCCACGGCGGTCTTCGCTGCCCCAGCCGCGCTCACTGTTTTGTTCGCTGCCGTTCTCGCGGCGAGCGGTGGATGGAGCACGCCGTTCGTGCTGCTGGCGGCGGCCTATACCTTTCTCCCCACCGCGCTCGTCTACGCTCGCAAGCCCGGGCTCGATTTCGCGGCCATCCTCCTGCTCTGGCTGCCCATCGAATTTGCCGCCGGCCGCCAGTTGCTTCCGCGCGCGGCTTGGGGCCTCGCCAACCTGACCGCACGCGGCACCGCCATGACGTTGGCGCTGGTCCTGTTTCTGCTTTTCCGAAACCTCCCGTCGATGAAGTACAACCTGCCGCGGAAATGGAGCGACCTGCTTTACCCGGCCATCGGCTTCGCCGCGGTTACGCCGCCCCTCATCGCGCTCGGCCTGTGGTTCGGCTACATGGGCCCGTTTCTGGGTTTCGGCCGCTTTCGTGCCGGCGCCTTCGGGCTATTGTTGCTTAAGACCGCGCTGGGCGTTGCCCTCCCGGAAGAGCTTCTGTTTCGTGCGCTCATCCAGAACTGGCTGATGCAGCGCTTCGGCTTCACCAACCGCACGCTCGCCCTGGCCGCGCTGATCTTCGGCGCCTCGCACCTGGACAATCCGCCCGGCCCCCTGCCCAACTGGCGCTACATGATCCTGGCCACCATCGCGGGCATCGTCTTCGGCAAGGTGTTCTGGAAGTCCTCGACCATTTGCTCCTCGGCGGGCCTGCACGCGCTGGTCAACAGCGTGCGGCATACTTTCTTCGGGTGACGCATGGGCCCCGTCACCGCAGTCCGCAAACTGGAGCCGCTCGGTGAAGCCCTCGGCCTCTTCGCGTTCGTCATGCTGTTCATCTGGAAGCTGCAGCTCTTTCACCCCGAGCTCGCGGTCCTGGTTCCCGCGTTCACTGTCGCTACGCACGCCGCGCGCGGGGAAACCGTTCGCCGGCTCGGATTCGGCTGGAAGGACTTCCGTGCCGCGTTTCCGCTTCTCTTCTGGGCCGGCGCCGCGGCCTATCTGTTCCTGGCGGCCGGCTCGCTGGCCGGAACCATCCGCCCGATGACGCCCGGCCAGCTCGCCTTGGGTCTGGGCGCCTACGTGATCTGGGGTCTGTTCCAGCAGTATCTGTTGAATGCGTTCCTGGCGAATCGCCTCGCCGAATTCGCGGGCGGCCCGGCGAGCCGCCTGGTTCCCCTCTCTGCGGCGGCGCTGTTCTCGCTGGTCCACCTTCCGAACTGGTTCCTGATGGCCGTGACCTTTGCCGGCGGCTACCTCTCCGTCCGCGTTTACCAACGCTATCGCAGCCTCTATGTCCTGGGGATCGCGCACGCCGTCATCGCTTTCGCACTCTTCCTCGCCGTCCCGGATTCCGTCAGCACACACTTCCTCGTCGGCCCGCGCTACTTGCTGGACCGCTACGGAACCTACCCCGAGATGCTGCTGTAAAGAGCGGCTCAGCTCGCCACTGCCGCGAAATCGGCTTGCAGCTGCGCTATGTCGAAGCCCGGCGCAAACCCTTTGTCCTTCGCTTCCGGAGGCAGCAGCACGTACGCTTCGTCCACGCACTCGTCCCACCAGGCCCAGGTCGCCTGCTGCGTATTCCCCCAGGTCAGCACGGTTACGCCCGTCTGATCGTATGCCGCGGCAAAGACCGCGTGGCCGTCATTGGTCAAGGGGCCAGGCGTCCAGGGCTGATGGGCGTCGAACTCCTGAATGCAGTCTTGCTGCACTTGGAAACCCAGGTAAACTCCGCCAAAGAGCTGAATGGCCTGCTCGACGTGGGTGTGGTTCTTCGGCTCGATGCTGGCGAAAGCCAGGATCTCGTCGCCGGCCACGGCATTCTGGCGCCAGTAATTCAGCACGTCAAGCTCGTTCATGCCGCTGTCCACGCCACCCGTGAGGTGCATGTACAACTTGACGACGGCTTGCTGCGACAGGATCGTTTTCGAGCCGACCAGCCCCCGATACACCGTGACAGCGTGCGCCAGGGCGGCAATGGTGCAGTCTCCCAAGGTGTCGTTGCCATCCATGGGGAACAGCTTGGTCGGATCCTTTATCTTTAGCTGCGCGTAAACGCGGGTCAGAACGTCCACGGCAGGCGGTGGCGCGGCGATTCCTGGTTTCAGATAGCTCTTGAACCGCAACGTGCGATAGTCGAGCTTAGGTGGGTGCTTTCCGAATCGGTAGTTTGGCATGGGAACACGCTCCTCTCAGTTTTCGGTTCGATAAGGCCGGCTTTTCGGACTTCACCCCGCCCGGCCTCGTCGTAGATTCCTTGTTGCAGCAATATTAGGCTAAATGACCGCGAATTTCAACCCCTCACTCGACACTGTCAGTGATAATGTCCTCCCTGCGCAAAGTGGAAATGTCATCTTGACCGGCGCCACCGTGGCCAGCTAAGGCGATCGTGGCGGCTGCCGCCCGTCGATGCGGCCCTTCTTGGAGCCGAACAGGCTGTAACCGGTCTTTCCAAGACGAACCTGAGCGGCGCGCCGGAAGCCAAGGGTCGCCGTTATCTCCCGGCGGACTCCGCCCCCATAGCGCCAACGACGGTTGCGCGGAAGGATTCCCAAGGGCAGGGGTAGCCCTCCGCCGCCGTGCTGCACCCGGGCACGAAAACGTTCGCAATCGCCGGTGGGTTGCCGGGCGACAGCGCCGTGGCCGCTTGCATCTGATCGAGGGTCTGCGCAACAAACTGGAGCCGCACGGAATACCGGCCCGTTCCGCGCGCGCGCCACAGCGTGAAGATCAAGGCGCCGCCAGGTGGCGTGTCGTCGGCCTGGTAACTCGGGAGCAGCCAGGAGAGGCCGAGCATCCCGGAGAGGTTCGAAAGGTTCGTGTCGTGCCCTGAAATCACCAGGAGCGCGGTGCCGGGCGAACCGGCGGCGCCCGCGACAGGCTTGCCGCCCTGTGCTTGCTCGATCGACCGCAGAATGCAACTCAGAAGATTCGATCCCCTGGTGCGCGCCAAATAAGGAGTGCGGCGCACCAAATCGGCGTAGGCGGTGTGCAGCGTCATCAGCTCGATCAGGCTCGATTTGTCGAGCCGCCCCCAGCCCAGCCGGGCGCCGCTCATTCCGTTCGCGTACTCGAGCAGAAAGTCCTCGCTCAGCGTGGATGCGAGGCTCAGCGGGCCGGTCATGCTCACGCCGCTCCTGCCCGCGGCCAGCGACATGGGTTCTTCGAAAATCGAGTGCGCGGCCTTGCCGCTTCCGTTCAGCACGTGAGCAAGCAGATCGAGAGCCGGCCTGTGCGCGTCCGTGACCGCGTCCGGCTGCGGTCCGAATCTCCCGGCAACGGCCGCCCTGGCCAGTGCCGGATCCCCCTTCGCCGCCCCGGCGCCGTCGAATAGCGGGTCGTGCCGGCCCTCTCCAGCCGAATGAATCTCGGCCTTGCACCCGGGCAGAATGCTTTCCGCCAGCGCCTGCGCCGTGGCCAGGGTCCGATGATCCGTATCCGCCCAAAAGTATAGGTGGCTCGCGGCCGCACAACCGGACGTGCCGAGCAACCCCTTCGACGCGAAATAGTCCCGATAGAAACCGCCCATGATCGTCATGAGCGTGCGGCCGTGCGCCGTAAGCTCGCCGGGGGCGACTCCCCAATCCGGCCACGGCGACGCGGAATACTCGTTCAGGCGCTCCACCATCCAGGTGGGAGACCGGACACCGTGCCGCGACACGACCACGGCGAACTTCAGTTCGTCCGGTTGAGCGTCCTGGCCGAGCGCAACCGCGCAACAAGCCAGGGCGATCGCTAAAGGAAGACTATTTCTCACGGTTTAGACTGTAGCGCAAGCCGCCGGCATAGGTCGCTTTGTAATATTCCTGCTGATTGACGAACACCGGACTGCCGGTGTAGTAGCCGAAGACCTCGTTCGTGAGGTTCAGGCCATACACCATCGCCGTGACACCGTGGCCCAGATTGACGCTCGCCTGCGCGTCAAGTTGCGTGTGCGGCAGACTGTAGACGTCGCCGCTCGGACCCGTAGGTCCGAGGCCGCTCGGGTCCGATGAAGCCTGATACCCGTACTGGTAAATGCTCGGGCCGTTGTAAGAGAGGCCGACGCGCGCCGAGAAGCGGCCCCGATTGTAGGTGGGGCTGAGGTTCCAGGTATTGGGCGCCTGTCGTTGCAGAGTCGGACTATCGGGGCGTCCCGGAATGCTCTTGATCTGCGAGGCCGTCCAACTATAGTTCGCCATGATTCCGAAGCCGGCGAGCGGGCGCGACAGCCAGTCGAGCCGCTGCTGGTACGCGATCTCGAAGCCGTAGAGGTACGCATTACTGGCGTTGATCCACTGGGAGACGAAGTCGCCCTGATATGGGCCGCTGCTGGCCGTGTACGAAGTGCTGATGAGCGTGTCGCTGAGTTGCTTGAAGAAAGCGCCGGCCTGAATGACTCCGGTCGACTTCAGATACCGCTCGTAGAGCAGATCGTAATTGTTGGCATGTTCGGGCTTGATGTTAGGGTTTCCGAGCGCAACGGTCGCGGGATTCGTGGAGTCGTCCTCGGTCACGTACGGCACCAGTTGGTAGGCGTCGGGGCGGGAAAGGCCCCGGCCATACACCAGGCGCAGACCGGAATCGCTCGTGAGAGCATAACGCAGCGAGACACTGGGGAGCGGGTCCACGTAGGAAGGACTGTTACGCACCGGTACGGGGACGCCGCAACCGGTACTCAAAATGCAGTTGGGGCTTCCGGCCGCATACAGCGTGACGTTGTACCCCAGCGTGTTCATCTGCGTCGCCTCGAACCGGACTCCGGCCACCACGTGCAAGCGGCCGAAATCCATCGAGTTCATGAAGTACCCGGCGGAGATGCGTTCCACTATATCGAATTGGTTCGGGTACGAGTTGGCAGCGGTCTTGTAACCATCCACGTAGCTCGCCAGATTCGCCACGGTGAAGCTCTGGAGCTGGGTGAAGTCCGAGACTGGCCCGTAATGGCCGCCGAAATAGTCGCCATTCAAGTAGTTGTTGCTGCTGAAGTCGCTCAGGAACATCGTCATCGGATAGTTGGCGGCCTTCCAGCCGTCGTACACCGTTTCGGTGGCGTTCTGGTACTTGTGGCCGTTGCGAACCTTCGCGCCGACTTGGAAGATGCCTAAGTGCGAACCGAGATGGTAATTGACGGAGTAGGAAGCGGCCGCGGTAAGGTTGAGCTGCGCCGTCATGCCCGTGGATGTCGTGATGTCCTTGAAGCCCCAGTTGGATGCAACCTGCAGGGGGGAATTGGCGGCGTCGCATCCGCTGCCGAAATGCGGAACGTTGACGTCGGTTTGCGCGGTCGGATCGTAGCCGCAAATGAGCTTCGACCCGATCCAGGAGAAGTCCGCCTTCGGGTTCCCCGCGGAATCCAGCTCGTAGGAGCGCGCGGCCGAGACTTCCCAGGTCAGCAGCGAGGACGTGAACTGTTTCCGGCCGCCCGCGCTATAACTGCCGATGGAAACGTCGGGGCGCTTGCTGGAGGTGTAGAACTTAGGCGCGCTGGTGGCTTGCGGCTCGTAATACCATTTGTCGCCGTAATCCTGGAGGTTGCTGTACATGCCCTTGAAGTAGATGCTGGAGAAGTCGCTGAGCTTATAATCGACGTTGCCGGTGAAACCCCAGCGGTTGCGGTAATAACGGTACTCGCGGATGGTGTTGTTGTCGTAGATGGGCTGGCTGAACGTGGAGAGCGGATCGATAGCCGGCTGCAGGTTATCGATGCCGCGCCCGTTATAGTCATACGTGCCGCCGAAGAGGATGCCGAGCTTCTTCGACCGGCCGAAGCGATGACCGGTGGCGCCTCCGAACTGGTCGTTGCCGCGGCCGCTCAGGATCGGATTGTAGCCGCCTAGTCCGAAAAGGTCCAGCGTGGGGAACTCACCCGCCGTTTTGGTTTTCAGATTGACCGAACCGCCAATGCCGTCGCCATCCAGATTCGGCGCGAGGGTCTTGTTGATTTCGACGGATTCGACGAGGTCCGCCGGAATGACGTCCAGCCGCACCTGGCGTACATCCGGCTCCGGAGAAGGAACCGTGATCCCGTCGATCATGATGTTCGTAAGACGCGGCTCCGTGCCGCGCACCTGTAGATACACACCCTCGCCTTCGCTGCGTTCCAAGGTGACGGAAGGCAGACGGCCGAGAGCGTCGGCCACGTTTGCATTGGGCAGGGAAGTAATGACTTCCGCGGGCAGCACCTGCAGGATGTTGTCCGCCATGCGGCTGCGGTTGATCGCCTCCGCTTCGCCGCGCGGCAGCTCCGCGGTGACAAGAACCTCCTGGCTGTTGGCACTGACCTCCAGACGGGCTTCTACGCGGTTGTTTTCACCAGCCTTCAGGGTCACGCTTGTCTCGAGCGGCTTAAAGCCCAGGTAGGATACGTGCACCTTGTAGTCTCCGGGGGCGAGATCCGGGATGAGAAACTCGCCCAGCCCATTGGAGGCCACTGTAATTCCCTGGGACGGCAGTTGGACCTGCGCGCCCTGGAGCACCGCACCGGAACTGTCGGTCACGCGTCCGGAGATGGTGCCTTTGGTCGTTTGCGCCAGGGCAGGGCAAACCAGACACAAGCCGAAGAGTCAAAGGGAAGGCACTTCAAAGAGTTTCTTCATAATGAATGTCTCCTCATGCATCGTCCATTGAAGTTCGCTATGGACAAACGAAACAAGCAATTTTGGCACGCGTCTGTGACGAGGCTATTGCGGCTTCGTTACGCCGGATAAAGCTTCAGGGTATAACCAGACCTGACATTCCTAAATAGTCTTTCCTGAACCTCGATCCGCCCCTCCATCCCGCGCGCCTACAATAGAGGCGTGCTGGGAGGCGGCCATGCAAACGGCGACTGGCGTTCCTGAGGTGCTCGAGCGGCTGGGGATCGAAGAGATCAACTCCGGCGCCGGTTGGGGAGAGTGGATCGAGAAGCCCTCGGGCGGAGAGCTGGTTTCCACCAGCCCCGGCGACGGCGCCCCCATCGCCAAGGTCCGCATGGCGGGCGCGGACGATTACGACCAGGTCATGCGCCGCGCCACCGAAGCGTTCCTCAAGTGGCGGCTCTGCCCCGCGCCCCAGCGCGGCGAGATCGTGCGCGAGATCGGCGACGAGCTGCGCCGCCACAAAGACAGCCTCGGCACGCTGGTCAGCCTGGAAATGGGCAAGATCCTCCCCGAAGGCAAGGGCGAGGTGCAGGAGATGATCGACATCGCCGGCTTCGCGGCCGGCCTCTCCCGCCAGCTCTACGGCCTCTCCATGCATAGCGAGCGCCCCGCCCACCGCATGTACGAACAGTGGCACCCGCTGGGCGTGGCCGGAGTCATTTCGGCGTTCAATTTCCCCGTCGCCGTCTGGTCCTGGAACGCGCTGATCGCGGCCGTCTGCGGCGATTGCGTCCTCTGGAAGCCGTCTTCCGAAACGCCGCTCACGGCTATCGCCGTCCAGAAGATCTGCGACCGCGTCCTCGCCCGCCACGGCTGGAGCGGGGTTTTCAACCTGGTCGTCGGGCGCGGCTCCGTGGTGGGCGAAATGATGCTCGACGACCGCCGCCTGCCGCTCATCAGCGCCACCGGCTCATGCCAGATGGGCACTCGCGTGGCCGAGAAAGTTGCGCGCCGCATCGGCCGCAGCATCCTCGAGCTGGGCGGCAACAACGGCGTGATCGTCATGGACGACGCCAATCTCGACCTGGCCCTTCGCGCCGCGCTGTTCGGCGCCGTGGGCACGGCCGGCCAGCGCTGCACCACCCTCCGGCGCCTGTTCCTCCAGCGCGGCATCGCCCCGCGCCTGACCGAGTCGCTCCTCGCCGCCTGGCGCCAGATCCGCATCGGCAACCCGCTCGACCCGGCCACCGTCATGGGGCCGCTCGTCAACCGATCCGCGGTGGCCGACATGATGCAGGGGCTCGAGCGCATCCGCGAGCAGGGCGGCCAGGTGCTTTGCGGGGGCGGCCAGCTCGATCTTCCGGGCGGATGCTACGTCGAGCCCGCCATCGTGCGCGCGCGGCCGGATCTGCCGGCGCTAAAGGATGAGCTGTTTGCCCCGGTTCTGTACCTGGTCGAATTCGATGCCATCGAGGACGCGCTCGCCTGGCACAACGACGTGCCCCAAGGGCTTTCCTCGGCCATGTTCACCTCCAACCTGATCTCGGCCGAGACGTTCCTGAGCGCGCGTGGCAGCGACTGCGGCATCGCCAACATCAACATCGGCACCAGCGGCGCCGAGATCGGCGGCGCCTTCGGTGGCGAGAAGGAAACCGGCGGCGGCCGCGAAGCCGGCAGCGACTCCTGGAAAGCCTACATGCGCCGCCAGACCGTCACCATCAACTGGTCGGCCGACCTCCCGCTGGCGCAGGGCATCCAGTTCGACGTGTGAGTGGTGGCGCGCCGGTCACAGTCTGGGCGGTCGGACGAATACGGTGCAGAGCGCCACGCCGACGCTGATTGCGTTGGCTAGGCAAAGCAACCAGAATCCTCTCTTGCCTATCCGCTGGCGGAAAGCGAATCGCACGACGCCGGTCTCGAGTGCCCCGTTAATCATTGCAGCCATCGCCCACGTCGCCGTCCACGTGACGGGGTTGAATGTACCCATGTGGAGTATCTCGTAGATGACGCTGCCAGGAAAGAACTCCCAGGCGAGTCCGGCGAGTGGCAGCAGGATAAGGCCGAGTAAGGAAGACGCCGTATTCATCGCCACGTCTGCCATTGCGCACCAGCGCCACGAGCGCTTCGTGATGTATCGCACGAACAGCAGCTCTACCAGCAGTCCCAGGGCGATTGCCCACACCGTGAGGAGACGGTCCTCAAGGTAGAGGGCCGGCCAGACAACATCGGCAAGCAAGGGCGAGCAAGCCACGGTCATTGCTGTCCCAATCCGTCCCGATCGGCGCACGCGAATTCGTTCGTGATCGCGGCGCATTCTTTGCGAATCGCCGGATCTACGCCCGTCGCCGCCATCGCGCTCTCAAAGGCGCACGCCTTCTTGTGGGCAATGAACTCCGCGAGAGACTCCGCGACCAACCGATTCAGGTTGCCGGTCGATTCCGGAGGCGCCCAGGCTAGCGCTTCCTGAACCAGCTGCTCTGGCGACGCAACGGTGCGCCGGACAACGAGTGATCGTCTGCGACTCATGCAATTCATACTCCTCATGTCGCATTGTGTCACAACAAGGTGTCACTTTCAGCGTGAGTGAACGGCGGGTGCTCGACCGTCCTGAGCCATGGCCGCCGATAAACGCCGATAAGCCATCTGCGCTCCTGATCCGCGTTTATCCGCGTTTATCCGCGTTCATCCGCGGCCCCAATGCTTCTGTTGGCCTCCTCACCGCCGCGCCGCCCGGAACCGCTACACTTGTCCCCATGAAGACCACGCTATCCTTCGGCGCCTGCCTCCTGCTCGGCGCCTGCTTGGCCCCGGCCCAGGACCTCAAACCGGTTTCGCTCCCCGCTCCGCAAACCGAGGGCGGCATGCCGCTCATGCAGGCGCTCAAGCAGCGCCACTCCACGCGCGCGTTCAGTGCCCAGCCGCTCTCGCTCCAGACGCTCTCGAACCTGCTCTGGGCTGGCTTCGGCATCAACCGTCCCGACGGCCACCGCACCGCGCCCTCGGCCATGAACTGGCAGGAGGTCGACATCTACGTCGCCGCCCCCGATGGCGTCTACGTCTATGACGCCAAGGCCAACGCGCTCCAGCCGGTCGCGGCGGGCGACCTCCGCGCCGTCGCCGGCACGCAGCCTTTCGTCAAGAACGCCGCCGTGAACCTCGTCTACGTCGCCGACACCGCGCGCACGCACGGCAATTCGGAATTCATCGGCGCCGACACCGGCTTCATCGCCCAAAACGTGTACCTGTTCTGCGCTTCGGAAGGGCTGGTCACGGTGGTGCGCGCCAGCGTGGACCGCGCGGCCATCGCCAAAGCGTTCAAGCTGCGCCCCGAGCAGCGCGTGACGCTGGCTCAATCGGTCGGCTATCCGCAGAAGTAGTTACACTGGCATGTGGTGCGCTTCTTTCCCCTGTTGGCCGCGCTGTTCCTCCTGACCGGATGCTCCACCGGCCCACCGCGCGCGCCGGAGATCGGCGAGGCCTACGCCGGCCCGGCCGTCCTCAAGCTCCGCCGTGAAATCGATCTGCGGTCGCCCGAAGTCGTCGCTGTTGCGCACGGCGATCGGCTCGCTATCGTCGGCCGCCGCCGGCGCTTCGTCAAGGTGCGCACCGCGAGCGGGGTCGAGGGCTGGACCGACATGCGCCAGTTGCTCTCCGCCCCCCAGATGGACCAACTCAACCAGCTCGCGGAAACCGCCCGCCAGTTGCCTTCGCAAGGCGCCGCGACCGTCTACGAAGCTCTCAACGTCCACACCGAAGCGAACCGCCAGGCGCCAAGCTTCTACAGGATCAAGGAAGGCGAGGCGGTCGACGTGGTCGCGCACCAGCTCGATCCGCGCCTGCCGTTCGCGCCCAAAAGCATTCTGCCTCCGCCCACGCCACGGCCCAAGCCCTCGCCCAAGCCGGCAGACCAGAGCCGTGTGCCGCGCCCGCCCGCGCCGCCGCCGCTCAAGCCTCCCGCTGACTGGCAGGAACTCTCGAAGACGGCCCCGCTCCCGGACGACGAGAAGGAGGAAGCCGACGAGCCCGAGCCCGCCAAGCCGATCCCGGTCGATGACTGGATCCTGGTCCGGCTCAAGAATGGCCGCGCCGGATGGGTCCTCGCGGGCAGCCTCAAGATGGACATTACGGACGAGGTGGCGCAATACTCCGAAGGCCATCGCATCACCTCCTACTTCGCCACCGCAGACGTCAACGACGGCGGCCAGATCAAGCACAATTGGCTTTGGACCACCGTCGGCGGGGACCATTTGCCCTACGAGTTCGACAGCTTCCGCTACTTCATCTGGAACGTCCGCCACCACCGCTACGAAACCGCGCACGTCGAGAGCAACCTTAAAGGTTTCTACCCCGTCCAGGTGCATCCCGTCCAAGCCGCGGCCGGCAACAAGACCGCCACCTACCCGGGTTTCTCGCTGATCGTGGAAGAGAACGGCGTGCGCTACCGCAAAACCTACGCCTATCAGATCTACCTGGTGCACCTGGTCGCCAAGGAGAAGATCGAAACGCCGCCGATGCCCGCGCTCGCCCCCGCCATCCCACCGCCGCCCGCCAAGCCTCAGTCCACGCCTGGCTTCTTCGCCCGCCTGAAAGCGCTCTTCTCCCGAAAAAGCCGGTGAAGGGAAGACAAGGCGTCGCGCGCGAGTTCATAGTCGGCACCGGGAATGCGAAGAGCTTCTCGGAGCTGATCGGTAAGTACCTCTAGCCTCGGTGGGACAGGCCTCCGGCCTGTCAGACACTCACCTCCTTGTGTGCTGGGGATGGCCTACTCCACCCCGAACTCCCCCACCAGCGGCAGATTCGCCGATGAGTCCCCCACCCGAATAACGAACCGCCCCGCGTCCACCGTCCAGTCGTGCTTGCCGGTGTCCCAGTATGCGAACGACCGCCGGTCGAGCGCGATCGATACCCGCTTCGTCTCGCCCGCCCGCAACTCCACCCGCGCGAATCCCTTCAGCTCCTCGAACGGCCGCGACGCCTTGGCGTTCGGCTCGCTCACGTAAACCTGCGCCACCTCGGCGCCCGGCCGGAGGCCCGTGTTCTGCACATCGAAGGTCACCGTCGCCTCCGCCTTCGCGGCCCCAGGCGTCACCTTCAGGTTGCGGAACGCGAACGTCGTGTAGGAGAGGCCGCAGCCGAAGGGAAACAGCGGCTGCGTCTGGTCCGGCGCGTAATGCCGGTAGCCCACGAGAACCCCCTCCGCGTACTTCACGTTCAGCGTGCCGGGCTCCGCGTCGTAATTCTTATAAGCGGGATTGTCCTCGATGTGCCGCTCGAAGGTGACCGGCAGCTTGCCCGAAGGATTCACCTCGCCGAACAGCACCCGCGCCAACGCCCGCCCCGCCTCCTGCCCGCCGTACCAGGTAGCAAGCAGCACCGGCGTCCGGTCGAGCCACCGGTTGGTGTCCACTCCGCCGCCCGCCGTCAGGACCACGATCATCCGCGGATTCGCCGCCGTCACTGACTGGATGAGCTCGTCCTGACCCGCCGGCAGCCGCCACGTGCGGTCGTGCCCTTCCGATTCCGTGCTCGGCTGGAACCCCACCGAGACCACCGCGACGTCGGCCATCGCGGCAATCTTCGCCGCGTCCGGAGCGAGCAGGTCGGCCGCCGCGAGCGCCGTGAAGCTGATTGTGGGCCGGTTGCCGAACGCCAGGTATTCCAGGCGCACCGCGATCGGCTTCCCCGCCTGCGCCTCGAGGTCGTAGTCGCCCGGGCTCTGGCCATCGCGCTGCGGCTGATCGATGGCCACCTTTCCGTCCACGTACAGCTTGTACGCATCGTTGCCCGCCCCAGCCACGATGAACCGCTGCTTCCCGGATTTCGCCGGGATGTAATAGCCAGACCACCGCACCGCGATCCGGTCCGGCTGCACCCGCCCCCACAAGTTGACGGGCCAATTGAAGACCCGCCGCACCGTGGCCGTCCTCGTCGCAGCGCCCTCGATCTTGCCGCCCGCGAATAGCTCCTCCTTCAGGCCGGGCGTGGCGCCCTGCTCGTCCGCAAAGAAGTCGGCACGGGACCGGAAGACCTCCCGCAGCTCCCTCACGCCCTGGCTCCAAAGCACCTGGGCGCTGCCCCCCACGGCATCGCTCAACCCCGCGAGGATACTCACCGGCGCGAACGCCGTCACGTCGGCGCTGCCTCCGCCCGACACCTGGGCCGGCCACGAGTCCGGCCCGATCACTGCAATCGAGCGCAGCCGGCTCTTGTCGAGCGGCAGCAGGTTGCCTTCGTTCTTCAGAAGCACCATGCTCTTCTCTGCCGATTCGAGCGCCACCTGGCGCGCGTCCAGGCTGTAGCGCGGAATGCTGTAGTCGGTCTGGTCGCGGTCCAGCAGCCCGAACTCGAGCGCCGTCCTCAGAATGCGCCGCACCTTGTCGTCGATGGTCGCCAGCGTCACCCTGCCGTCCTTCACCGCGGGAATCAGCGTCTCCCTGGTCATGAACTCCGCCGACGGCATTTCCAGGTCGAGCCCGCCGTTGGCCGCTCGAATGCCGTCGTGGGTGGCGCTCCAGTCCGACATCAGAATGCCGCGGAAGCCCCACTCCTTCTTGAGGACCTGGAGGTTGAGAAAGCCGTTCTCGGTGGCGTGCTCGCCGTTGATGAGGTTGTAGGAGTTCATCACCGCTCCCACGTGCCCTTCCTTCACCGCCGCTTCGAACACCGGCAGATAGATCTCCCGCAGCGTCCGCTCATCCACCACCGAGTTCAAGTGGTTCCGGTCGAGCTCGGAGTTGTTCGCCGCGTAATGCTTCACCGTGGCGATCACCCCCTGGCTCTGCACGCCCTGTATGTAAGCCGCCGCGATGCACCCCGCCAGCCACGGGTCCTCGCCGAAGTACTCGAAGTTGCGCCCGTTCATGGGCGTCCGGTAGATGTTGACGCCCGGCCCCAGCAGGAAGCTCACGCCGCGCGAGCGCGCATCCCGCCCCAGCGACATCCCGACCCGCTTGGCCAGCTCCGTGTCCCACGACGCCGCCAGGCCGACGCCCGCAGCGTAGCCCGTTGTCGGTCCCCACGTCCGCACCCCCATCGGCCCGTCCGACATTTTGAGCCGCGGCAGATTGATGGCCGGCATCTCGCGGATGAACATCTCGTCCACGCCGCCGATCAGATCGATCTTCTGTTCCAGGCTCAGCTTGCCGAGCATGGTCTCGACCCGATCGTTTGTTTGCGCCCCCGCGGCCGCCGCCGCAACCACCAGACACACCAAACTACGTAAGGAAGTGAGAGACATGGTTTTCTTGGACTCGCCACCAGTATATCGCCGCCCCCTATAATCTGAAGTGGAGAACCCATGAAGCCTCTCTTCCTGATCCTCGCCCTGGCAGCCGCCGCTTTCGCGCAACAGAAACCGCCCGACGAAAAGGCCGCGCCCGCTCAGAGCACCCCTACGCCCACCCCCACGGCGCACCTGGCGCCGACTCCGCATCCGGATCGCGCCGCCGGCGAAGAGCCCAAAGATCTGCATTTCGACATGACCGAGGTTCCGCCCGTCGTCACGCATCATCAGATCCAGGTTGGCGGCCGGGCCCTCCACTACACCGCCACCGTGGGCCACCTGCCCATCAAGGATGCCGCCGGCACCGCGGACGCCCTGATGTTCTACGTCGCCTACACCCTCGATGGCGCCGCCCCCGGCTCGCGCCCGCTGACTTTCGCTTTCAACGGCGGCCCCGGCTCGGCCTCCATCTGGCTTCATATGGGCGTTCTCGGCCCCCGCAAAGTCGTGCTCGAAAAGGAGGGCTTCCTGCCCGCCGCGCCCTACCGCCTCGAGGACAACGCCAGCACCCTCCTCGACAAGTCCGACCTGGTGCTGGTGGACGCCATCGGCACCGGCTTCAGCCGCCCGTCCTCCACCACCACCGGCAAGAAGTTCTGGGGCGTCAAGGGCGACATCGAATCCTTCGGCGAATTCATCCGCCTCTACATCACCCGCAACGAGCGTTGGTCGTCGCCCCTGTTTCTGCTCGGCGAAAGCTACGGCACGACGCGCGCGGCCGGCATATCGGGCTACTTGGCGGACCACGGCATTTCGTTCAACGGGATCGTGCTGCTTTCCACCGTGCTGAGCTTCGAAACCCTGGAATTCAACAAGACCAACGATCTTCCTTACGCCCTCATCCTCCCGTCTTACGCCATGATCGCCGCGTATCATCACAAGCTCGCGCCCGACCTCGCCGGCGACCTGGAGAAGATGCGCAAGGAAGTGGAGCAGTGGGCCTCCCAGGATTACACGCTGGCCCTGGCCAAAGGCGACGCGCTCACCCCCGCCGAGCGCCAGGCCACCATCGATCGTCTGGCCCGCTACACCGGCTTGTCCAAGGAGTTCCTCGACGAGAGCAACCTGCGCGTCGATGTCCGCGGCTTCACTCACCGCCTCCTGGCCGAGCGCAAACTCCGCGTCGGCCGCCTCGACGGCCGCTTCACCGGCCCCGATCCCTCCGGCTTTGAGGACACTCCCTACTACGACCCCACGGCCACCGTACAGCCGCCCTTCAACTCCGTCTTCAACGATTACGTCCGCCGCGAGCTCGGCTATAAGACCGACATGCCCTACTACGTCATGGCGCGCGAAGCCTGGGGACCGGCCTTCGAATGGAACTGGGGCTCCAGCGCCAACGGCTTCGCCGACACCGCCGCCGCCCTGCGCCAGGCGCTAGTCAAGAACCGCTACCTGAAGGTGCTAGTCATCGAAGGCTACTACGACCTGGCGACTCCTTACTACGCCGTCAACTACTCCATGGACCATTTGGATCTGACCCCCGAGTACCGCCAGAACATCTCCTACGTCACCGATCCCGCCGGCCACATGGTCTACCTGGATTCGCCGTCGCTGGTGAAAATGAAGACCGACGTCGCCGCTTTCATCGATGCCAGCCTCCCCAAACCTTAGCCAGGCGTCTCCGTGGCGCCGCGCCGCCCTCGCCACCTTCTGTGCGGTCGCATGGCTCGCCGCCATCTCCTGCAATTACGTCCCGAGCTATCGCGCCAAGACGCTTGGCGGCGAGCAGTTCACCAGCGAATCGCTCAAAGGCAGCGTCGTGCTGGTCGAATTCTGGACCACATGGTGCCCCTACTGCCGCCAGGAGCAGCCCTCCGTCGATGCCATCGAGCGCCGGTATTACGGCCGCGGCCTGATGGTTCTGGCTGTCGACGTCGGCGAGCCGAAGGAGAAAGTCGCCGCGTACCTGCGCCGCTCCCCCCGGCGCTGCCGCGTCGTGGCCTCCGAAGACACCAACCTCGTCGAGGTCCTCGGCTCCCAGGGGTTTCCGTCCTACGTCCTGATCGGCCGCGATGGCAGGGTCGCCGGCCGCCAGAGCGGCGCCCGCGGCGAAGAGTCCCTCCGCCACCTCCTGGCCAAGGCCGGCCTGGATGCCGAGTGAGGCCTCGCTGGCGCTGCCTTACGGCATCTCGAACTCGCCGCTCTCCAGCATCTTCGCCACCCATTCCGCGTGCGGCAGGCCGCAGGCCGAGAGAGCCTTGAGCTCCTTCGCCACGTCATAATCCACGCGCCGGATCCTTAGCTCGAACTCGTCCAGCAACAGGTACGCGGCACGGCGGTCGCCGTCGTAAGAAAGACCCACGCTGCCCGTGTTGGCGACCATCATTCCGGAAACGGTCCGAACGTATGGGTGATGGACGTGCCCATAGATCGCGATCGGCTGGCCGAGCGGCGCATAGACCGACTCCAGCTCGGCGTCGCTCGCGTCCGGCCCGGGCGCCCGCCAGAGACTCTCGGGACTGGCGTGCACCAGCGCCATCGGCGCCTGAATCTGAATGAGCGGCAGGCCGCGCAGCCAGGCCAGTCTCTCTTCTCCCAGCGCCTCGCGCGTCGCCGCGGCCATCTCCTCGATGGCGGCCAGAAGCGGCTGCACCTCGGGCGATTGACTCGCAAACTCCGCCAGCAACTCGGGCCTGAAAAGCATTTCGTCCGTATTGCCCGCCACGCCTTCCCAGCCCAGCTCGCGGACGCGGTCCACAACCTCCGCGGGCCTCGCTCCCGCGTCCGCCAGATCGCCGCCGTGCAGGACGAGGTCGGGAGATGTCTGCCGCAGGTCCGCCAGCACCGCCTCGAGCGCGGTCAGGTTGCCATGAAAATCGGACACGATTGCGATGCGCATCGCGGTCACACCCACCCTTCGTCCGCCGACGCCCCGTAGATCGCCGGTACCGGCGCCTCGTTCAGCCGCAGGTACACCGTCAACTGCCCGCGGTGATGCGCCAGGTGATTGAACACGGAGTCGCGAAGGACGACGTGCCGCGGCTGCTCGCTCACCACCTTGCCCGCCACCTTGAGCCTCCACGGCGTCATGAGGTGTCGATCGGTCGTCCCCGCCAGCGCCTCGCGCGCCTTCGCCACACCGGCATCGAGCGCCTCCACCAGCTCCCGCGTCGTGCGCAGCTCCGGAGGTCTGTATTCCGGGCCGCCGGGCGGACTCAGGTCCAGCTCGTCCTGGTGCACCACCATCGCCACCCACCCCGGCATGGTCGCCACCAGCGTCGCCAGCCGCCCCAGCGGCATCGATCTCTCGTGCGGCTTGTACTCGCCCCGCCCCTCGGGAACCCGCTCCAGCGTCCGCCGCGTCGCGGCCGCCTCCCGCTCCAGTTCACCCAGAAACAGCTCCGTCATCCCCATGCCCCGATTATCCCTCACCGCCGCCCGCGCATCCGGAACCCCCCGCACCTTGCGCGCCATCTTGGCCGGCGTGACGGCCCCTCGCCGCCCGCGTGGCGCAGGCGCTTGGTAGTGTGTGAAATCTACGTTCACGGAAGAACAGCCATCGGTTGCTTCCGGCCCGTCCCGGCGTGCCACAGAAGTATGCCTCCGTTCTCGCGGTGGGAACCGTGAAGCGGCATCAGCGAGACCTCCTAGATCTCCGCTAGATTCTCCGTAACCGATTGAAGACAAAAGACCTCTATTGACTTGGGCTAAGGGAGTTATATATAATGCATCTGAGATGCTCTCGTTCGATTTCAGGGCAGATAAGTTCGCGAGTGCCGTTGCATTCCTGGTCGAGCGCCGGCCAGGCCTCACAAAGAAGCAGATCTGCAAGCTGATGTATTACGCAGACAAAACGCACCTGCTTCGCTACGGACGACCGATAACCGGAGACACCTACTATGCCCTTGAGCAAGGGCCCATTCCGACGCGCGGCCTAAACGCCATGAACGAAGCCGGTCGCGTGCCGGCCGACGATGAGGCATTGCGAGCCTACGGCAAACTGGAGGGATGGGAATTTCGCATCTATCGTGGCGCGGACCTGAAAGCATTCTCGAGAACCGACATTGCCGTACTGGAGGAGATCGACCGCAAGTTTGGCGGGTGCCCGGCATGGAGGCTCGAAAGGATGACACACCGGGAGCCAGCCTGGAAGAAAGCCCCACAAAACGGGCCGATGAAGTTTGAAGACTTCTTCGAGAGTGAGCCATCCGCCGATCTGGTAAAGTCTATCCTGATCGAAGATCAGGACACCGGAACGGCGGAACCCGTTGAGGCTTGATCCTGGCACGATAGCCTACTGGCGCGATTTTCGTCCTGGAGTGAATAAGTTCGTCTACCTCCTAGTGTAGTGCGGCGTAATTAAGGACCCATATGCAGGACGCTGCCAGAGGGGCTTCCTGTGGCGCACGCACTCTTGCGTGCCGCGTCGAGACTCTTCTCGACGCCCAGCTGTCGGCCCGAGTGCCGACACGGCAGGCTGAAGCCCGCGCCACGCGGTCGCGAATATCCGTCAATCTGCATGCCGCACTACACTAGGGCAGACAACCGACGGAACCGTTCTCTCATTCACGATCTCATCGCAAACAAAGTATCTAAGCCTGGCCCCACATAACCAGGAGATGGTCGAGATCCCCTTTAGGAGTACCGATTTTCTGGATCGGCCAAGCTACATTCAGTGCTTCTTTGAAGTTGAACGCACGGCGCTGGAGAATTTTCGCGAGCTGGAACGCTCGGGCGCAATCATGTATCGCGGCTGCAGGCCGGAGTTTATGCCGCGAATAGCTGAAATCGTGGAGCGGTCGCAACTCCTGACGGGGTACGATCGGGAAGCAATCATGTCCCTCTTCTGCTAGCGCCCATCTGGACCACCGCTTGGATTGTGGCGTCCCCTTCGCCAACGCACATCTCTCGCGCCATCGCTTTCCTCCCGCGAACCCCATGCTACGATCAGCTACATAGGGGCACTTCACTATGCTCGGCGAGAGCGTCTCCCACTACCGCGTCCTGGCCAAGCTCGGCGGCGGGGGAATGGGCATTGTCTACGAGGCTGAGGACACCAGCCTCCATCGCCGCGTCGCTCTGAAGTTCCTACCCGAAAACTGGCCCAGCAGTCCCCAGGCCCTCGAGCGCTTCGGCCGCGAAGCCCGCGCCGCCGCCGCCCTCAATCATCCCAACATCTGCACCGTCTTCGAGATCGGGGACCACAACGGCCGGCCCTTCATCGTCATGGAACTGCTCGAGGGCATGACGTTGAGGCAGCGCCTCGCCGCCGGCCCCTTCTCCACGTATGAGCTGCTGGACGTGGCGATTCAGATTGCCGCCGGCCTCGAAGCCGCGCACTCCAAGGGCATCGTCCATCGCGATATCAAGCCCGCCAACATTTTCCTGACCGCGCACGGGCAGGCCAAGATCCTCGATTTCGGCGTGGCCAAGCTGGTGGCGGGACGGCGCGTCGCCGAAGGCGTCGGGGCCACGGCGATGACCACTCTGAGCGAGCCCGAGGAACTCCTCACCAGCCCCGGCATGGCCCTGGGCACCGTGGCCTACATGTCGCCGGAACAGGCCCTGGGCGAGGATCTAGACGCCCGCGCCGACCTGTTCAGCTTTGGCGTGGTCCTCTACGAGATGGCCACCGGGCAGCGGCCTTTTTCCGGCAACACCGCGCCCGCGGTCTTCGACGGAATCCTGCACAAAACGCCGCTGCCGCCGGCGCGCTTGAACCCCGCTCTGCCTCCGGAGCTCGACCGCATTGTTGCGAAGGCTCTCGAGAAGGACCGGGGCGTTCGATACCAGACCGCCTCCGAGATGCGCGCCGACCTGAGGCGCTTGCAGCTCGGAACCGACCGCGCCGCTTCGGCGCCGGCCGTGCCCGCCGCGCTCCTACGCTGGAAGCTTTGGGCTCTCGCCGCGGTGGCCGTCTTCCTTGCGCTGGCTTTCGCACTGCGGCCGGCCCTGCCGCCGCCGAAAGTAGTCGGAACCACCCAGCTCACCGCCGACGGCCAGCAGAAGTTCTCCCTTGGCGACACCAACCTCGAGCCGATTGTGACCGACGGCTCGCGGATCTACTTCAAGGAGGGCTTCGGTCCGGTTCTGACGCAGGTGTCCGTCGAAGGCGGCGAGCCGGTCCCTATTGCAATTCCTTTCCAGGCCTGGAACCTCGCCGGCATCTCTCCCCAGAACACCGAGCTTCTTTTCGCCGCCCGCATGACCACGGCCGCGCCCGGCGTGGGCGAGGTTTACCCGCTCTGGTCGGTGGCCGTGCCGGGCGGACAGCCCCGCCGCCTCGGCGCGCTGACTGCCCAGGACGCGACCTGGTCGCCGGACGGACAGGAGATCCTGTTTGCCAGCGGCCACGATGTGTATCGGGCCAGGAGCGACGGCAGCGAGGCGCACCGCCTGGCCACGCTGAGTGGGGCGCCCATGTGGTTGCGCTTCTCTCCGGATGCGAGCACGATCCGCTTCACCGTGGTGGACCGGGCCGCGAATCGCTCGGAGTTCTGGGAGATGGCCGCCGATGGAACCGGCCTGCGTCCTCTCCTCCCCGACTGGAACAGTCCTTCGCAGGAATGTTGTGGCTCCTGGACGCCCGATGGCGCGTACTTCGTCTTCCAGTCCACCCGCCAAGCCCTGGCCAGCATCTGGGTCAGGCGCGAGAAACGGACCTGGTGGCGCAAGTCCTCCCCCGAGCCCGTCCAGTTGACCTTCGGACAGATGAGCTGCTACTCGCCTTTGATCGGCCCGGACGGCAAGAAAGTGTTCTTCATCGGCGCCCAGCCTCGCTCCGAGATTCTGCGCCTGGACTGGAGCGGCCATCAGCCCGTTCCCTTCGTGCCCGGCCTTTCGGCTGACGGCCTCAGCCTCTCGCGAGACGAGCAGTGGCTCGCCTACGTCGCCGACCCGGACAGGACCCTCTGGCGCGCCCGGGCCGACGGCAGCGAACGCCGCCAGTTGAGCTTTCAGCCCATGCAGTGCGGCCTGCCGCGCTGGTCGCCCGACGGCAGGCAAATCGCCTTCAGCGGCCAGACTCCCGGCCAGCCCTGGAAGACCTACGTCGTCTCCGCCGAAGGGGGCGATCCCGAGCAACTCCTCCCCGGGGAGGGTGAAGAGCTCGATCCGAGCTGGTCGCCCGACGGCCGCGCGATCGTCTTCGGCGGCGATGTCCTTTCGGTCCGGGCCTCCCACGAGGACGCTCTCCACATCGTCGATCTGGCGGCCCGTAAGGTGGCTCCCGTGCCGGGCTCCGCGGGGCTATTCTCTCCGCGCTGGTCTCCCAACGGCCGCTACATCCTCGCCATGACCGCCGACTACAAGAAGCTGGAGCTCTACGATGTCGCCGCCCACAAATGGCAGGACCTGGTCGCTATCACCTCTTCTTATCCCGACTGGTCCCCGGACAGCAAGTATGTTCAGTTCGCCGGAGCCTTCGGGGAATCCGGCTTCGTACGCGTGCGCCTCAGCGACCGCAAGATCGAGCGCCGGCCCGGCCTGGGCAACTTCGGGAACAGGGCGCAGAGACGCTTCGGCACCTGGTCCGGCGTCGGCCCCGGCGGTTCCACACTCGTCAACCGCGACATCAGCGTCCAGGAAATCTACGCCCTCGACTGGCAGACCCCCTAGGGGCCACACAAGCACCGAACCGCGACCGTGAGGGAGCGGTCCACTCGCTCACCCTGTCGAACGAGAGCCGTTCGGCGTATACTACTCAGGAAGCTGGTGGCCAAAATGCAAATGAAGCGGCTTGTTCGTCTGGCGCCGTTGCTGGCAGTGGCGGTGATGGCGCAATCCGCGAGTCCGGCGCGCTATAGCCACGAGGGCAAGCTCCTGCTGCCGGCGGACTACCGCGAATGGGTGTTCCTGAGTTCCGGGTTCGCAATGACCTACGCCAATGACCGTTCACCCGCGAATCCCCTTTTCGATAACGTCTTCGTCAACCCTGCGGCGTACAAGGCGTTTCTCGAGAGCGGAACCTGGCCGGACAAGACCGTTCTGGTTCTGGAATCGCGATACTCCGCTACCAAGGTGTCGATCAACAAGGACGGGCACGTGCAGACGGATGTTGCGGGCGTGGAGGTCCACGTCAAGGATGCCTCGCACGGCGGGTGGGCGTTCTATGGATTCGCGAAGGGCGTCAAAGAGGGAACCCTGATTCCGAAAACGGCGAATTGCGACTCCTGCCACGAGCGGAACGGCGCGGTGGATACGACCTTCGTGCAGTTCTATCCGACGCTGATCGAGGGAGCCCAGAGCAAGGGGACCTTCAAAGCGGTGGAGCATTAGCCCGCGCCGGACTTCAGCTCCGTAGCTCCCAGAACCCTGGCCACCGCGCCTAACAGGTCGCGCGCGGTGAAGGGCTTCCCCAGGTAAGGGATGCCGTTGGGAAGCTGCCCCACCGGTACGCAGCCCGAGATGAACATGATGGCGGATGAAGGCGACCGGGCCCGAATCTCGTTCGCCAGTTCCGGCCCGCACATTCCGGGCATCACCACGTCGCTCACCACTAGATCGAACGGGCCAGCGGTCGCGATAATTTCGAGCGCCTGCTTCGGTCCGGGCGCAGGCGCAACTTCGTACTCGGCTCTCTCGAGCACGCCCGCCACGAGCCGCAACACTTCGGGCTCGTCATCTACGACCAAAACCCTCGCTCTGGCCACAACTGCCCCTCTGGACCCAGAACCCCTGTGTCTGTTGGATTCTCCGGCTTCCGCGTCCGTTCCGGCTTTAATGTGACCGTGCGGGCCTCAGCCGGCGGGGGTTGCCTCCTTCTTTTCCGATCTGCGACACTCGAATTTCATGCAGTTTTCTCCAACTGCCCCGGCGGTAGCGGTGTTCCTCGCGCTCCTGGCCGCTACGCCGCCTTCCGCTCCCACCGCGGAGGCCGTTGCCCCGTCGCCGGGGAGCGAGGTGCTCTCCTACACCACCGAGTGGCGCTTCATCCACGCCGGCAACGCCCGCCTCACTTGGAGCCCCGACGGCGACGGCTTCGCCGCCCGCCTCCACCTGGAATCCGCCGGAATGGTCTCCAGCTTCTACAAGATCGATGACGACTACGCGTCGCTGCTCGACCGCCAGCTCTGCGCCGTCAGCCTGAGCCTCAGGTCCAGCGAGGGCGGCCGCCGCCACGAGACCAGCGTCACCTTCGACGCCGCGCGCCACAGAGCCTCCTACCGCGACCGCGACCTGGTCAAAAACGTCACCATAACCCACGAGACCGACCTCCAACCCTGCGCCCAGGACGTCGTCGGCGCTCTGTACGCTCTCCGCCGCTTGCGACTCGATCCCGGCCGCTCGGCCGAGATCCCCGTCAGCGACGGCAAGAAGGCGGTCAACGCCAAGGTGGAAGCCCAGGAGCGCGAGACCGTCAAGCTGGCCTCCGGCACTTACAAGACCATCCGCTACGAGGCGTTCGTCTTCAACAACGTTCTGTTCCGCAGGAAGGGGCGCCTCTTCGTCTGGATCACCGACGACGACCGCCGCCTGCCGGTGCAGATCCGTATCCACATGCCCTTCTACGTCGGCACCGTCACCCTCCAACTGGAGAAAGCGAGCAAAACGTGACGCCGCGATTGTTCCCGGCCGCCCTGGCCGCGGGCCTCTGCCTGTTTGCCCAACAACCGGCGCCGCTCTCCAATCAGGACGCCTTCGATCTCTATGGCCGCGCCGTCGAGTTGATGGAATCCACTTCTCTGGTGTCGCCGGAGCTGGCCCGCGCCGGCGCTCCCATCATCGAGAACGCGCGCCAGGCCGTAACCACGCTGCGCTCCCTGAACCGCCAGCATGCCGGAGTGACCTATACCTTCCTCGGCAATCTGCGCGCCTATCTCGCCCTGGCCGACGCCCTTCCCAAACCGGGCGCGTTCGCCGGCCAGACAACCGCGCAGTTCACCGAACTGCGCCAGGTCTTCGAGCGCGCCGACGCCAACTTCCGTGTCCTGATCGAAAGCAAGGAGGCCCAGTTGCGCAACCCCGACCGCGACAGCCTGGCCCGCTACGCCTCCGCCAATGCCCAACTCGGCCCGCCCCATCCGGACCAGCCCCGCGTCGTGTTCCTCGGCGATTCCATCACCGACCTGTGGCGCTTGAACGAGTATTTCCCCGCCCGCGACTTTGTCAATCGCGGCATCGCCGGCCAAATCGCGGATGAGATGCTGGGCCGCGTCGAGGCCGACGTCGTCGCCCTCCACCCCGCGGCCATGCTGCTGCTCGCCGGCACCAACGACATCGCGCGCGGCGTCCCCCTCGACATCGTCGAGAACAACCTCAAGGCCATCGCCGAGCTGGCGCAGTCTCACGGCATCAAACCCCTGCTGGCCTCCGTCCTCCCGGCCGGCGAGACCCGGCCCGACCACCCGCCCGGGGCCATCCTCGCCCTGAACGGATGGATAGAGAACCTCTGCCGCCAGCGCAATTACTTTTACGTGGATTACTTCACGGCCATGACCGGCCCCGACGGCCGCCTCCGCCCCGATCTCTCCGACGACGGCCTCCACCCCAACAGCCTCGGCTACCGCGTCATGGCCCCCATCGCCCTCGCCGCCATCGCAAAGGCCGCCCCCACGCCCCCGCGCCCCAAATCCAAGCTCCGGCATCCGCCATCCCCCGCCCGCTGAGATCGCAACACGGCGTCAGGCTTCGATGAATACTGCTAAGATGCCCTTCAGCCGCTAACATGCCCTTCTTCTGGAACCGGCCGTTCTTCCGCGGGCGCCCCGCTGACGCGCGTAGCGCTTCCGTGCCATCGGCCATCGGCGCGGCAAGCCGCCACCTCCCAGACTCCAACAAGTGGGCGCTGGTCATGCTGTTTGGCACCATCGCGGCGTTGTACCTTGCCCGCGCAATCCTCGTCCCCCTGGCGTTCGCTCTCATTCTGACGTTCGTTCTGAGCCCTGTGGTCGCGCTTCTGCAAAAGTCGCGCATAGGCCGCGTGCCGTCCGTCGCTGTGACCGTCCTGGTGACGGTGGCGGCGGCCGGCTGCGTTGCCTGGATCATCGCAGTTCAGCTCGTTGAAGTCGCCCAGGAGCTTCCCCGCTACCGCCAGAACATTCACGCCAAGATGGAAGCGCTGCGCATTCCCACCACGGGGCCGTTAGGCCTTGCGGCCAGCAGCTTGAAAGACATTGTGCGCGAGCTTTCCAACCCGGGCCCGGTGCAGAATCGGAACCAGCCGCCCGGTAGCCCCCGGCCTCCTCTCCCCGTGCAGGTCGTGCCCCAGCCTGCGGATGGATGGGACTACCTCCGTCAGCTGGCCCCCGTTCTTCGGCCTTTGGGGCTGATGGGACTTGTCCTCATCTTCACCGTCTTCATGCTGATCAAGAGATTCGACTTGAGACATCGTCTTTTCCGGCTGGTTGGTCTCGGTCAGATCAACCTCATGACGCGAGCGCTCGACGACGCGGCCCAGCGCGTCAGCCGATACCTCTTGATGCAGCTTTTGGTCAATGCCGGCTTTGGAGTTCTGTTCGGATTCGGTCTGTACTTCATTGGCGTGCCCAATCCCGCGCTATGGGGAGTCGTCGCCGCCCTCCTGCGCATCGTGCCCTATGTCGGCACGACGGTTGCCGCCGTGCTGCCGATCGCCCTCTCGTTGGCGGCTTTTAATAGTTGGCTGCCTCCGCTACTGGTGTTCCTGCTGTTCGCCGGCCTCGAACTGATCGTTTCCAACTTCCTCGAGCCGTGGCTTTACGGGGCCAACACGGGAATCTCTTCGTTGGCCCTGCTGGTGGCGGCCGTCTTTTGGACTCTTCTGTGGGGACCCGCCGGTCTTATCCTCTCGACGCCTCTCACCGTTTGCGTGGTCGTGTTGGGTCGCTACGTTCCTCAACTCTCTTTTCTCCATACCCTGCTGGGGGACGAAGTGGTTCTGGGGACGGAAGCTCAGATCTACCAGCGCTTACTGGCGATGGACCAGCCGGAGGCGCACGCTATTGTGGACCGCTTCCTGAAAGAAAAATCCCTGGTGGAGTTATACGACTCCGTCCTCATACCCGCTTTGAGCCTGGTCGAGCAGGATCGCCACAAAGGAGCGATTGAAACGGCCCACGAGGAGTTTCTCTTTCTCAGCATCAACGACATGATTACCGAGTTTTCGGAGTTCCAACTGGCGCATTCGTCCCAAACCGAAGGCGCCGCGGCCGAATCGGGCCCGGACGAGCGCCTCCACGCCAGGATACTCTGCCTTCCCGCCAACGACCGGGCCGATGAGGTCACGGCCGCTATGCTGGCGCAACTCCTGGAGCACGCGGGCCACGCGGCCCTGTGTCTTCCGATCGGCCACAATTCCCCCGTTGACTTACTGGCGTTGATTGGCAGACAGGACGACGTCGTCTGCATCTGCGCACTGCCGCCGTATGCCTTTCCCCCCGCGCGGACGATGTGCAAACTGATTCGGGAACGCTTTCCCAATCTCAAGCTTGTAATCGGAGTCTGGGGGTTCGCGGGCGACACGGAGAAGGCCAAAGCCCGTTTCGAACGCACCCAACCGGATCGATTGCTCACCAGCCTGGCGCAGGCCGTCGAGCAGATTCAGGCGCTGATCCGGCCCCAGGCGTCATGACCAGGCGCATCCAGCCGCCCTCGGCCATCCTCAGAACGGGTGGCTACGCCGTAGCGTTTAGGTCGGGCCAATCATCGGGCCGTTCTGGCGCGTTCATTCCGAAATCGCCATACACCCAGACGAGCGCTTCGTCGTACAGCCTTGTCAGGACCTGTTTCGCGTTGCCCCGCTTGTCCCAAGGTTGCAGGTCGGCGTCTGTGACGCAGAAGCACAGTTCGGTCTCGCCCTGACTGCGGAGTTCCTCTGCACGGCCGAGGATGGCCGCCAGAATCGCCTGGTCAAATGGCCCTAAAGAAAGGTCCGTTTGCGCGAGGTCTATCGCCCGATCGAGCATGTGTTCCTTGAGAGGAAAGAGTTCGAGTCCAGGCTCGGTGCGAATTGACTTGAGAACATCGTCGAGTTCCCGGATCTCTCCGCGAACCTGTTGTTCAAAACGGTCAAGCACTTCTCTTACGGCGCCTTCCTGGTCTGGAGATACCATTCGCTCCGCCTTTGCTCGCAAGAGGAATTGCCGAATCGCGTCCGCCTCGTTTCGCGGTTGGCATTTTCTCATGATGGACGGCCGTGCCTCGGTCAGACAGGGCGCGGGAAGGTGGATCCGCACCTCATTCGCTCGCGCCCGTGCCATGAGTTCGACGGCGTCCAGCCGCTTATGATGTGCCGGGGCGGCGTATGCAAACACCCAGTTTGTTTCTACAAAAACGTGGCGCATTAGTTGCTAGCCGGCGCGGCGCCAGCGGGGACCACCCGCTCGTACGATGCCACTGCTAACAACCGGGAGAACGCTGGATTCGATCGCCTCACGAACGGCCGACGGCCATGATCGGTCGCCGCCGACTCGCAGGCTTTCAAGCCACTCCTCAACCGAGCGTTCCAAGTCCGATGCAGTCACCGCCCCTCGAGGAAACGTTCCCAGCAATTCGGAGGTGGGGCTCTCGCCTATCATCTCGATCGTTTGAGGCGCGTAGTCGGTGTAACGGTTGCGGTAGAAACGTACTTGTTCCGGAGTGACGAGCATCCCTACAGGGCAACTCATGTGGACCATGTACGACTTCAACGCGGCCTCACTACCCTTCTGCTCCGCAACGCTACTCTTCACTTCGACCACGAGTAGGACCTCTGGCGAATCTGATCTCGTGACCACGATGTCTGGCCGAAGCGGCATATGACAAGCGTAGCATTCCCTTCGGCGCATCGCGCCCTTCCCAGCAGCCGTCAACCCGCCCTCGCTCGAATCCACTCCATCACCGCCCCCTCCGCCCAGAACCGCGCCCCGCGCCGCGCCAGAAACCCCAAGTGTCCTCCGTGCTCCACCGCCAGCAGCTTGATCTGTGGATTCCCCGACACCTCCGGCCGCTCGAAAATGCGGAACGGAATCACCGGGTCGTCCTTCGCCTGCACCAGCAGCGCCGGCACGCGGATCGTATCCAGAAACCGGCAGGCCGATTGCGTGTAGTAGTAGTCCGCCGCGTCGCGGAAGCCGAAGTAGCGCGCCGTGAACCGGTCGTCGAACTCGCGCAGCCCGCGCACGCCGTCCAGGCCCTCGATGGGGAACCGCTCGGGACCGAGCCGGTGCAGCGCGCGAATGCGTCGCTTCAGCCGCCCCAGGAAACGCCGCTCGTACATCCGGTTGTCCCACTGCTCGAGCCGCCGCGTGCTTTCCTCCAGGTCGATGGGCGTGGATACGGCCGCGACCCCGTCCAGCAGGCCTCGCGCGCCCTCGCCCAGCTCGCCCGCCAGCTTCAGCGCCACGTTCCCGCCCAGCGAAAAGCCCACCGCGTACAGCGGCCCGCGCCCCTCGCCCGCAAGCTGCCGCAGGACCGCCAGCAGGTCCGCCGTCATCCCCGAATGGTAGGCCGTCTTCGAGATGCCCTCGGTGCCGCCGCAGCTTCGCAGGTTCAAGCGGTGCGCGGCGTAGCCGGCTTCGAGCGCCAGGCGCGCCAGGACTTTCATGTAGCCCGCCTGGCTCGATCCTTCCAAACCGTGCACCAGAACGATCTCGCCCGCCGCCTCGCCCGCCGGCCTCTGCGACTCCACCAGCACCTCGACCTCGGGCTCCGTCCGAACCAGCCTGCGCTCCACCGGAAACCGGCTCTCGTCCAAGCCCGCGCGCCAGAAGTGCGCCAGGATCGTCGCCAGGTGAGGATTCCGAACCAGCGGTACGAACGGTTCCAAGTCTCAATGGTAGCCCGTGGGACAGGCCTCCGGCCTGTCAGCAGCGCGTGGCCGCGCTAGAATTCGGACATGCGGTGGATAGCCGTAGCAGGTCTTCTCATGCTCATGGATCTAACGATGTGCGCGCAGGACCGCTCCCAGGCGCGGTCGATGGTCATTTCGCAACAAGGCATCGTGGCCACCAGCCAGACGCTCGCCTCCCAGGCCGGCGCCCAGGTGCTGGCGCGCGGCGGCTCCGCCATTGACGCCGCCATCGCCGCCAACGCCGTCATGGGCGTGATCGAGCCCATGAGCAACGGCATCGGCGGCGATCTCTTCGCCATTTACTGGGACGCCAAAACCGGCACGCTCACGGGAATCAACGCCAGCGGCTGGGCGCCCGCGGGTCTCACGATCGCGCGCCTCAAAGACAAGGGCCTTTCCACGATGCCCCAGCTCGGCATCGACTCCGTCACTGTGCCCGGCTGCGTCGATGGCTGGTCCAAGCTCCACCAGCGCTACGGCCGCCTTCCATGGGCCGATCTGTTCCGCCCCGCCATTTACTACGCCTCGACCGGCTTCCCGGTCACCGAGCTGATCCACGAATACTGGAAGCTCGCCGAGAAGAAGCTCGCCGCCGATGACAACGCCCGCCAGTTGTACCTCGTCAAAGGCCACGCCCCCGCCGTGGGCGACGTGTTCTGCAATCCGCAGCTCGCCGCCGCTCTCCAGTCCATCGCCGCCGGCGGCCCCGCCGCCTTCTGCCGCGGCCCGATCGCCCGCGCCATCCTCGCCACTTCCGAGAAAGCCGGCGGCACCATGCGCGCCGAAGACCTGGCCGAATTCGCCGCCGAATGGGTCACGCCGATCTCGACCGATTACCGCGGCTGGAAGATTTACGAGTTGCCCCCCAACGGCCAGGGCATCGCCACGCTCGAAATGCTGAACATCATGGAGCGCTTCCCTCTGCCGCAGATGGAGCCGCAAAGCCCCGAAGCGCTCCACGTCAAAATCGAGGCGCAGAAGCTCGCCTATCAGGACCTGCGCAAGTTCGTCGCCGATCCGCGCTTCGCCAAAGTGCCCGTCGCCGGCCTGCTCTCGAAGGAATACGCCCGCGAGCGCGCCGCGCTCATCGACCCCGCTCATGCTCACTGTGAGGTCGCGCCCGGCACGCCGCCGCCCACCGCCGGCGACACCATCTACCTCACCGTCGTCGACCGCGACGGCAACATCGTCTCGCTCATCCAAAGCCTCTACAACGGATTCGGCTCCGGCCTCCTGGTCGAGGGCATGGGCTTCCACCTCCAGAATCGCGGAGCGCTCTTCGACCTCGACCCCGCCCTTCCCAACGCGCTCGCGCCCCGCAAGCGCCCCTTCCACACCATCATCCCCGGCTTCATGGAGAAGGGAAATCTGCACCTCGGCTTCGGCATCATGGGCGGCCTCAACCAGGCGCAGGCCCACGCCCAGTTCGTCTCCAACGTCGTGGACCGGGCAATGAACCTGCAGGCGGCGCTCGAATCCCCCCGCTTCACCAAGATGACCTTCGGCGGCTGCGATCTCGTGATGGAGGGCCGCGTCCCCGCGGCGACGCGCAAAAAGCTGGCGCGCAAAGGACACCGGATCGAAGTGCTCGGCGACTATTCGAGCCAGGTCGGAGGCGGCCAGGCCGTCATGCACGATGCCGCCGCCGGCGTGAACTACGGAGCTTCGGACCCGCGCAAGGATGGCGCCGCCGTCCCCGAACCCGCCGGGTATTTCTGACGCCTTCGTGGCGCACGCTTCAGCGTGCCGTGTCGGCATTCGTGCCGACACTCTTGGCTTCTTCCCTACCCCGGCGAGAAAACCGTCTCCACCTTCCCTAACTCCCACCCCAGGTGGTTAATGTACAGCCGCAGCACCGGCTCCGGATACGTCCCGCGGAACTTCTCGAAGACCCGCTGCTGCCAGCCCTCGGTCAGGCACTTCGTCGCGTCCACGTTCTTATCGAAGAAGCCATCCTGGTTCGGGATCCCCAGATCGTCCAGCACCGCGCGGATCATGTCCAGGTGCGCGATCAGCACGGCCTGCGCCAGCTCCTGCGCGAACTCCTCTTCGCCCGCGCCCAGCCGTGTCCAGAACCGCGGCACGCCCTTCCGCAGGCTCTCCGTGTTGAGCTTGGCCAGGTGCGCGCGCGTCTTGAACGACTCGTAAAGCTGGTACGTCCGGAGTTTCCCGATCGAGATCTGGCGCACCAGTTGCCCGAACGTCTCCTCGCCAAGCGCCAAAAACACCTCGGAAAGCTGCATCAAGACGAGCGTAGCACGTGAGGCAGGCTATCCTGTGGTCAAGAGCCATGCCCACTACACCCCACATCGAGAAACATTTCACCGCCACCGAAACCGTGCGCGACGTCGTGATCGGGATGTCGGACGGCCTCACCGTCCCCTTCGCCCTCGCCGCCGGCCTCTCCGGCGTCCCATCCGCAAACACGAAACTGGTCCTGATCGCCGGCCTCGCCGAAATCGCCGCCGGCTCCATCGCCATGGGCCTGGGCGGATACCTCGCCGCACGCACCGACAGCGAGCACTACCACGCCGAGCAGGAGCGCGAATACCGCGAAATCGTCGAGGTCCCCGCCATCGAGACGCGCGAGGTCGCCGAGGTCTTCGAGGGTTACGGCCTCACGCCCGAGCAGGCCGCGCCCGTGGTCGCCGCCGTCTGCGCGGAACCCAAGCGCTGGGTCGATTTCATGATGCGCTATGAGCTAGGCCTGGAAGCGCCCGATCCCCGCCGCGCCGTCCGCAGCGCCGCCACCATCGCCGTCTCCTACATCGTCGGCGGCATGATCCCGCTCTCGCCTTACGTCGCCGCCGGCACCGTGGTGCAGGGCCTGTGGATCTCCGTGCTCGTGACCCTGATCGCCCTCTTCGTCTTCGGCTACGTCAAGGGCCGCCTCACCGGCATCCACCCCTTCCGCGGCGGCCTCCGCACGGTCGTGATCGGAGGTCTCGCCGCCGGCGCCGCCTTCGCCCTCGCCCGCGCTATCTCGTAGGACAAGCTTCAGCTTGTCCACGACGGGCCTCCGCCCTGTCGCCCTGTGCTAAGAAGGAGAAGTGACCCTACCCGACCTCGCTTCCCTGGAGTCCGCGGCCGAGCTTGTCTATCGCGTCATGCCGCCCACTCCCCAAGTCCGCTGGCCGCTCCTGTGCGCCCGCGCCGGCGCCGAGGTCTGGGTCAAGCACGAGAACCACACTCCCACCGGAGCCTTCAAAGTCCGCGGCGGAATCGTCTACATGGACCAGCTCCGCCGCCGCGAGCCGGGCGTCACCGGCGTGGCCGCGGCGACCCGCGGGAATCACGGCCAGAGCGTGGCCTTCGCCGCCACCCGTGCCGGCCTGCGCGCCGTCATCGTCGTCCCGCGTGGCAACAGCGCCGAGAAGAACGCCGCCATGCGCGCCTTCGGCGCCGAGCTGATCGAGCACGGCGACGACTTCCAGCAGGCCTACGAGTACCTGGCCAGCGTGGCCGAAGCCGAGCGCCTCCACCTGATCCGCTCCTTCGACCCGGCCTTGGTCGCCGGCGTTGCCACCTACGCGCTCGAGCTCTTCCGCGCTGTGCCCTCGCTCGAAACCGTCTATGTCCCCATCGGCATGGGCTCCGGCATCTGCGGCGCCATCGCCGCGCGCAACGCCCTCGGCCTTCAAACCGAGATCGTCGGAGTGGTCGCCTCGGGTGCCCCGGCCTACGCCCTTTCCTTCGCCGCCCGCCAGCCCGTCGCCACAGCCGCGGCCAACACCATGGCCGATGGACTCGCCTGCCGCGTCCCCGATCCCGCCGCCCTCGAGATCATGCTCGAAGGCGTCTCCCGCATCGTCACCGTCGACGACGCCGAGATCCAGGCCGCCATGCGCCACCTCTTCTCCGACACCCACAGCGCCGCCGAAGGCGCTGGCGCCGCCTCCCTCGCCGCCCTCCTCAAGGAACGCACCGGCCGCCGCGCCGCCGTGATCCTCAGCGGCGCCAACATCGACACCGGCCTCTTCGCCCGCACCCTGAGTCATGTAGGATAAGCCTCAGCTTGTCCTCTCCGGGCCGCGGAGGCTCTACACTCAGGCTGCGCTGGCCTGCTCCCTTATTCGTTGAACGTTCACGCCCATCGCGAGGAGCCACAGCATCAGCGATGCTTCTCCGGCGAGGCCGGAGGTCAGATTGCAGGGGGACAGATAGTTTACGAGCGGCGGTGACAGATAGGTCAGCCAGGCCAAACCGGCAAACGCCATCAGCGCGCCCAGAATTCGAGGCAGAAAGGTCGACCTGAAAATGAGGTAGCCGATCAAGAGGCAATAGAATCCGTGAAAGACGAGGGCGATGCCCACGCCCTGGGGATTCCATCGAAAAGCCTCAAAAGTAAGTCCCACGAAGTTGAAGGACGCCGCGAGCAAAGAGAGGCTGCTGTTCACCGGCCTGAAAATGTCATAGAGGATCAGCGTCACAGCGATATTGCACGAGACAGCGAGGAGGCCAACTGCGAAACCCAACCTGCCGCGAACAACGAACTCGCCGAATATGCCAACGACGAAGGCGGTCAAGTACAAGACGCCGGCGATTCTGGCTTTGAGACGCGGCGAGGCCCCTGTAGTCCGTTCCATGTTTACTGCTCCGCTCATTCTTGCTACTCCCGCGGCGCGCCGGCCTGCTCCTTCCATCGTTGAGCGTTCACGCCCATCACGAGGAGCCACAGGGTCAGCGTTAGTTCCGCCAGAGCGCCGACGGCCAGATTGTAGGGGGACAGATAGTTTGCGAACGGTGGTGATAGAGAGGTCAGCCAGGCCAAACCGGCAAACGCCATCAGCACGCCCAGAAGTCGAGGAAGGAAGGTTGACCTGAGAATGAGGTACCCGATCAGGAGACAATAGAATCCAAAGAATACCAGAGCAATGCTGAAGCCCTGACCATAACAGTCGAGAAACAGGAACGCCAGCGCCCGCAACTGTTCCACCTTAAACACGCTCAAGTACTTCGCGCCTCCCAAGACGACCAAGGGGACGAGATGAAAGAGGCAGATAAAAGCCTGAATAGCGCACCCTACGAGGCTGAAGAAGGCCGCGAGCAAAGACAGGCTCCTGTTCACTGGCCTGAACAACTCGTAGAAAAGAGCCGTCACGGCGATATAGCACGCCACCACGATGAGGTCGGCGGCGAAACCCAACCGAAACAGCGACTGGTGCGCCAGCATGTTGTTCCCTGTAGCCGCAATCCCGCCGCCGGCGACGGACGAGACTCCTGCCATCAGGAAGGTCAGCAAATAAAAGACACCGGCAATCCTGGCCTTGCGGCGCGGCGATGTTTCTGTCAGCATAGCTGTGCCCATACCTTTCTCGCAGGTCCTCACTCCTCGCGCAGCAGCATCAAAGGGTCAATCGACAGCGCGCGTTGCGCTGGAATCCACGTAGCCAGTAGCCCCAGTGCCAACATGGCTAGAACGACACCAGCCAATACCAGCGGATCGCTGGGAGTTGCCTGATACACGATAGACGCCAGCACCCGGCTAGCCAGAACTCCGAGGACCAATCCGGCTGCCGAACCAAGGGCCAGCAGTTTAAAGGCCCGTCCCAACGCTGCCTGCAACACTTCCTTCCGCTGGGCGCCCAGGGCTATACGAATTCCTAACTCCCGCAGCCGCCTGCTGACGGAGTACGCAGCCATTCCAAAGATGCCGGTTATGGAGAGCATCGCGCCTATCACGCCCATCACACCCAGCGACACCGTCGCTACACGCGAAGCAAGCAGAGCTCCGTCCATTCCTTTGTTCCACGTTTCGGTGAAAACCGGCAGCCCTCGATCCAGGTCCCGCAGCTTGCTCCTGATGGCTGCCGCCAGTTGCTGCGGATCGCCGTTCGAGCGCACCACCAGCCATGTCTCAGTCGATGGCGATTGCAGGATGGGAAGAAACATAGCCGGCTGCAGACCTTCGGCTAGGTTCGTCGTATATTTGCCTTGTTCTACGGTACCCACCACTTGTATGCGCGTTCCATCCCGCATCTTGTAGTATCTGCCCATTGCGTTTGTTACGGAGCCAAAGAGTTTCCGCGCAAACTCCGGGTTGATCACTGCCACGCGCACCGCATCTTTATCGTCGTGCCATGTGACGGTCCTTCCGGACAACAAGGCCGTGCCCGCCGCATGGAAGTATTCGGGAGATATGCTGTACCATACGGCTTCGGCAGCGGCATTCGCCGGCCTCAGGTCTGTCGTTGTGTCGGTAAAGACCATCGAGGGTTTCCAGCCCTCAACTAATGGCGGGTTATCGACCAATCCCACGGACGTTACACCAGGAATCGCCTCCGTAGCATCGAGCATGCGCCTCTGCATTGCAGGCACTCTGTCGCCGCTGTAACCTGCCATTCGCAGGCTGGTGTCTACCAGCATCGCGTTCCGCGGCTCAAAACCGAAGTTGCTGTTGAGCGAGCGCACCAGCCCGCGCACGGCAACCATCGAGGAAGTGACCAGCACCCCACAGATCGCAATCTGTACGACGAGCAGGAGCTCACGGACCCTAATCCGCCGCCCCACCCTGCCGGTCGGTCCCGCTTTGACGATCTGGTATGGATTGGCCTTAAGCACCTGGCGCACCGGGACGATGCCGAAGAGGATTCCACTGACTAGCGCCAGAACCAAAGCGACTCCATAAACATTGGTGTCCGGGCTCACGGGCACGTGGATGGGAAACCTGGGTACCGGCTGCCACACGCTCAGCCCGCGCAACAGCAAGACGCTGCCCCATAGTCCAACAGCGCCTCCCATCAGGGAAATCAGCATGGCTTCAGTAAGTAGTGTCCGCAGAATACGGCTGCGGCTCGCTCCCAGCGCCAGCCTCAGAGCGACTTCCCGGGAGCGGTCGGCGGCGCGCGCGGCAAACAGGCTGCCCAGGTTGGCACATGCCGCCAGCAGAATCAACCCCGCCAGCACCATCAGCCCCGTAACGAATGCTCGTACCGGACGGCCAAAGTAGCCGCCACCGAGACTTGGGGGAGCCAATGAAAACGTCATGTGGGCATCGTCTTTGGGATAGCTCTTTTCCAGCCAGGAACCAATCGAATTCAAATCGGCAGCAGCCTCTGCCGGAGTGACTCCCGGCTTCAGATGCCCCATCACCTGACCAATCCAACGGTTTCCGCGCGCGTTCAGGCCGTTCCACCCCTCCACCTGCTCCTGGTTGACCATCGGCACAAAGAACTCCGGAGAGAAAAACAACAGAGTGCCGTGGAAATCGGGTGGCGCGACACCGAGGATGGTAAAGGGATACTTGTTCAACCGGACGGCACGGCCCACCACACCGCGATCGTCCTGAAAACGGGTGTGCCAATAGGCGTAAGTGAGCACTATGTACGGAGCGCTGTTCGGGCCATGCTCATCGGCGCCGTGGAAGAAACGGCCAAGATACGGCTGAATGCGCAATACGTCGAAGTAGTTCCCGCTCACCTCATAGAGCCAGAGGCGTGATGGATTGTCGCCCGCGTCCAGCCCGGCCGCAGCGATGGTATAAGCTGCCAGGCCGTCAAACCCGCGGTTGTGATCGCGCAGATCGAGATAGTCGGGATACGACTGGTACGACCCCCAAGCGCTCGCGCGGTCGATTCCGTACAAGCTCTCCGCCTGAGGCACGTTCAGCGGGCGCAGGATCAGCGCGTTCAAAATGCCAAAGACCACGGCGTTCGCGCCTATCGCCAGCGCCAGCGTCAAAACAGCGACGATTGTGAATCCGGGAGACTTGCGCAACACGCGAACGCTGAAGCGCACATCCCGCATGAGAATCTCGATAAAATTGCCGCCCAGCGCCTCGCGGCATTCCTCTTTGAACCGCCCATGGCCGCCGAACTCGATGCGCGCCCGGCGTTCGGCCTCTGCGCGATCCAGCCCGGACCGTTCCAAATCGTCAGCGCGGTGCTGGGTGTGTGAGCGAAGCTCCTCCTCCATGTCACGCTCGATCTGAGAACGATGAAAGAACTTAGCGGCAACGGAACGAAACCAGGCCAGGAATCTCATATTTCCTCCGGTTCGGCCGCCAGGGCGGAAGTGATCGCTGTGACCAGGCGGTTCCACCCCTCGGTTTCCTCTCGCAGGCGCTTGCGCCCCAAGGTCGTCAGTTCGTAAAACTTCGCGCGGCGATTGTTCTCCGACGTGCCCCAGTTTGCCTTCAGAAGGCCCTGACGCACCAGCCGGAACAATGCGGGATAGAGCGCTCCCTGCTCGATGAGCAGCGCTCGCTCGGAGATTTGCCCGATGCGCAAAAGAACCCCGTAGCCATGAAGAGGACCGAGAGAGACTGCTTTCAGAATCAGCAGATCGAGAGTTCCTGGAAGAAGCTGGGCCTGTCGGGACATGTACACTCCTAAGACAATTAGGAGTCTACCACGTCTTTCCTAAGCTGTCAAGGAGAGAAGACAGGCCCGCAGCTACACCACCACCACTCTATGCCCCACGCACTCCCGCCCCATCTCCCCCGCCAGCTTCTCCATCAGCCCCTCGCCGTGCCGTGCCACAAACGGAATAACCGAATACCGCCGCTCCTGCAAATGCCTCCCCGGAAAAACGAGCCCGCTCGCATACGCCGCGTCCGCCGACGCCCGCTCGTCCCGCCGCAGCGACTCCCGCGCCGCCTTCCGCTCCGTCTTCGCCACCTGATACTCGATCTTGCGCCGGCTAGTCGCGAACGCCGCCCCGAGCGTCGGATCGAACCTCGCCAGCTCGCCGTCGAGGCCATCCAAAACCGAGCCCACCTTGACGCGCGCCTCGCCGATGGCCGCCGCCAGCCCCGGCGGCACCAGCTTCGCCGCGATCTGCTCCCGAATCGCGTCCTCGCCCCGAAAGAAATCCGGCAGCGTCAGCCCGTACCGGTCGAACAGCTTCGCCGCCCGCCCGTCCAGCAGCGTGGCGCTCGCCCGCGGCGCCGCCACCGGCATCCGCTCCAGCAGCGCCTCGTAAATCACCTGGCTCTGCGCCAGGTACGCCAGTTCCGCCGGACCGCCCACATACGCCACCGTCGGCAGCATCGAATCCTGCACCACCGGCCTCAAAACCGCGTTGGGCGAAAGGCTCTCCGCCCGCGCCGCCAGCTCGCCGCTCGAAATCCGCCGCCCGTCCGGCGTTTGGAATTCGTCGCCGTTCCGCCGCAGCCCCAGCCGCCGCCCGTTCTCGAGCAGAAACACCAGCGAGGTCTGCCCTTCGATGAGCACCTGCGAATGATATCCCGCCGCCGCCAGCTCCCGCCCGCGCTCCACCAACCGCGCCGTCAGCTCCGGCATCGCCCGCACGGCATCCGCCAGCAACGGAGCCGCCAGCCGCCGCGACGCCGCATGCATCGGATCGAACAACAGCAGGTCCTGCCCGCGCAGAATCCGCCGCAGCAGCTTTCCGAACGCCGACCCCAGCGTCTCCCCATCCGCGTACGCCTCGGCCACCAGCGCCGCCGTCTCCTCGCCGAACGGCAGCCCCCGCAGCGCATCGCGCAACCCAGCGACCGGCGCTTTGTCGATGAGAATCCCGCCCACCGGCCGGCGCTCGGCGTTCCCGCCCGCCAGTTCCAGCCGCACCGGCTCGTTCGCCGCGTTGAACACCCAGCAGTGATTCACCTCGTCGAAATCGTGGTCCTCGGTCGCCAGCCAGAACACCGGAACCGCCGGAATCCCCGATTCCGTGAGCCGCGCCGCCAGCCGCACCGCCGTCAGCGCTTTGTAGACCGCATAGCACGGCCCCAGGAACAGCCCCACCTGCTGGCCGGTCATCACCGCCACGGTTCCCGGTTGCGCCAGCTTCTCAAGCGCCGCGCCCGCCGCGTTCTGTTGGCCCAGTGCCGCCACGAGCGCCGCCCGCCGCTCCGCCGAAAAGTCAACCGCCGCCGCCGCGCGCCGGAACGACTCGGCATCCTGCGGATCGTGCCCATAGAATCGCGCCACGCGCTCGAAACGGTATAGATAGTCCGCAAACAATGCCGACGTATTCGGCAGTTCGGTCATGCGCACGCACCCCGGTTCCATCCAACTCCAAAGTAACAGATGGAAGTCCGGCGCCGAACCGCGCGCGTGAGCGAGCGGGGACCTCCGGCTGGGCGGGAATCCGCTCCCTATCGGTCGCGGTTCTATGCCGAGCACCCGATACGCTCGAATGACTGGATCTCTCAATCTGCCGCGGCACGCGTCGACATCGATGTCAGGCACCCGATGGCCAGGGGGTCAAATCAAAGGAAGGCGGCTGGGTGTACACTGATCCGGAAGCCACGAGATTCCGTTCAGGAGGTGTCCATTGAATCGAAAGATGCTCCTATTTATCGCGGCCGGACTGCTACTCGGCTCCCTCGCGCTGGGTCAGAACCCACCGGAGAAAAAGCCTCAGGCGCCCGCCCTTCAGCCCGCCCACGAGCTGGCCGATGCCCTGGCCCAGCGTTTGAGCAACGATCTTCACGTGAAGACGGTCGTTGGCGAGCCCCTGAAAGTCGGCTCGGTCACTCTGATACCGATCATGATGATCGATGTCAGCTTCGGAGGTGGAGGCATGGCGCCGCAAACGCCGGCGATCGGTGCCGACGGCTTCTTCATGAGCGGCGAAGCCCGGCCCCTGGGATTTGTCGCGATCGGCAAGAAGGGAACCCGCTTCATCAGCGTCGTCAAGACGCCCGCCAAGTGAGGAGGACATCATGACAGCGATACGAAAACCCATTCTGTTGGCTGTTTCCCTCCTTCTCGCGGGGCTGCTTGCGAGAGCCCAGGCTCCTTTGGCCAAGCCCTTGGCCGACTTCGACAAGCTGGTTTCGCAACTGAAAATCGGCAGCGTGGTCGGAGAACCCATTCGAGTCGGCGATACCGCGGTCATTCCCTTCGCCAAGATCAAGTTCGGACTTGGCGGCGGCGGAGCGATGATGGGTTTCGGCGGCGGCATGGGCGGAAAGACCGTCCCCCTCGGAATCCTGATCGTTGAGGGCGACGATGTCCGCGCCGAGCTGTTTCCGGAACAAGAAGAGAAGCCCGCGCTTCTCCAGGAGATCGTCCGGGCCATCCTCGACAGGAAGGTCGTGTTCATGGGAAACGGTCTCAACATCGGGCACTTCTCCGGGGCAATTCAGGACTTGGTGCCCCTGGTCTCGGCCATGATGGGACAGACGACAGTCATGGGCCAGGCGCTGAACCTGGGGAGTCTGAAAGCGCCGGCTTCGGCCACCTCAGCAGCCGGGAATGCCTCGCTCGACGAACTTAAGAAACTGTTCGACGCCAAGAAGTACGTGGATGCCCTGGCCATGGCGGACGCCCTCATCGCCAAGGACCCGAACAGCGCCGAGGTCCATGTGTGGAGAGGCCGCATCATGGGCAGCCTGGCGCATGGGAATCCGACCGACATGATGAAGTACGGAATGGGCGCCATGCAGGAGTTCGCGACGGCCCTGACGCTCGACCCGAATAACCCGGATGCCCACGTCGGCCGGGGCGTCGGCCGCTTGATGGCCCCGCCCGGGTTCGGCGGCGACGTGGACGGCGCCATCGCGGATTTCGAGGCGGCCATCGCCAGCAAGCCATCGCCCGAAGCCTATTACTATCTCGGCGAGGCCTCAAAGAAGAAGGGCTTGAACGACAAGGCCGCCGCAGCCTATGACAAGGCGCTCGAACTACGGCCCAATTATCCCGAGGCGTCGAAAGCTCTGGCGGCGATAAAGTAGACTGGAACGTGGCGGGCGTTTACCTCTCGTTCCCCTTCTGCGCGCAAAAGTGCACCTTCTGCAACTTCGCCTCCGGTGTCTTTCCGCGCGAATTGGAACAGCGCTACCTCGCCGCCCTCGATACCGAACTCGCCTCCTTCGAATGGCCCTGGCAGCCCGAGACCGTCTACCTCGGCGGAGGTTCGCCCAACCGCATCCCGCCGCCCGCGCTCCAGGCGCTGCTCGACAAGATCCCAGGCCGCCCCTGGCGCGAGGCCACCATCGAAGCCACCCCCGGCGCCGTGACGCCCGAGTTGGCCCGCGTCTGGCGCGACGCCGGCATCGACCGCGTGAGCCTCGGCGTCCAGTCGTTCGTTCCATCCGAAATCGCCGCCACCGGCCGCAAGCACACCGCCGCGCGCGTTGCCGAAGAAATCGCCCTTCTCCGCGGCGCCGGCATCCTCAACTTCAACATCGACCTGATCGCCGGCCTTCCCGGCCAGTCCCCCGCCACCTGGAGCGAATCTCTCGATTGGATCGAGCGCCTCGCCGCCCCTCACGTCTCCGTCTACATGCTCGAGATCGATGAGGACAGCCGCCTCGGCGCCGAAATCCTCCGCGGCGGCTCCCGTTACGGCGCCGCCAAGACGCCGCCCGACGACCTCGTGGCCGACCTTTACGAAACCGCCGTTGACCGCCTCGCCGCCCTGGGAATCCCGCGCTACGAAATCTCCAACTTCGCCCGCCCCGGCTTCGAATCGAGCCACAATTTGAAGTACTGGACGCTCGAACCCTACGCCGGCTTCGGCGCCGACGCCCACTCTTTCGATGGCCTCTCCCGCCGCAGCAACGTCGAGTCGCCCGCCAATTACGTCGATCACATCGAGCGCGGCCTCTCCCCCTGCGCCGCCGTCGAACTAGCCCACCCCGACCAGGAGCGCTTCTTCGTCGGCCTCCGCCTCCGCGCCGGCATCCGTCCCCGCCCCGACGACTGGCGCCGCTTCGAAGCCCCCATCCGCCGCTTCGTCGAATCCGGCCTCCTCGAAATCGTTCCAAGCCCCGTGGGGCAGGCGGTTCCGCCCGTCTCCCCCCTCCTCCGCCTCACACCCCGGGGCGTTTTGTTGTCCAATGAAGTCTTTCAGGAGTTTCTCGAATCATGACCGATCGCCTCATTGATCTGCGCAGTGACACCGTCACGCGCCCCACCTCCGCCATGCGCCGCGCCATGGCCGAAGCCGAAGTCGGCGACGACGTTTACCGCGAGGATCCCACCGTCAATCGCCTCGAGCAGCGCGCCGCGGAAATCTTCGGCCGCCAGGCCGGCCTCTTCGTTCCCTCCGGCACCATGGGCAACACCATCGGCATCAAGGTCCACACCCGCCACGGCCAGGAAGTCATCTGCGAAGCCCGCGGCCATGTTTTCAACTACGAGCTGGGCATGTTAGCCTGGTTCTCCGGCTGCCTCGCGCGGCCCATCTTCGCCCCCAACGGCATCCTCACTTGGGACCAGATTCTCCCCGAAATCCGCCCCCTCCACGCCCACTACGCGCCCACCGGCGTCATCGAGCTCGAAAACACCCACAACATCGCCGGCGGCTCCGTCTATCCGCCCGAAGTTTTCGACCGCATCGCCGACGGCGCTCACGAGCTCGGCCTCCCCGTCCATCTGGATGGCGCGCGCATCTTCAACGCCGCCACCTACCTCGGCCGCTCCGTCCGCGAGATCGCTGCCAAGGCCGATACCGTGATGTTCTGCCTCTCCAAAGGTCTCGGCGCGCCGGTCGGTTCCATGCTCGTGGGAACCGCGGAGATCATCGCGGCCGCCCGCGGCTACCGTAAGCGGCTCGGCGGCGGCATGCGCCAGGCCGGCATCCTCGCCGCCGCGGGCCTCATCGCTCTCGAGGAAATGCCCGCCCGGCTCTGCGAGGACCACGCCAACGCCCGCTTCCTCGCCGATGCCCTCTCCCGCATCCCCGGCATCCGGATCGCGCATGAAGTCCAGACCAACATCGTCATCTTCGACGTCGCCGCCACCGGCCTTTCCGCCGCGGAGATCAGCGCCCGCCTCAAATCCCGCGGCGTTCTGATGAATCCCGTCCGCGGCGCCCTCATGCGCTTCGTCACCCACCTCGACGTCACCCGCGCCGACTGCGAATCCGCCGCCGAAATCTTCGCTCAGTGCCTGCAGTGAGGCATCCGCGTGGCGCACGCACTCCTGCGTTCCTGCGACGGGCAACGAGCCACAAGCCACGAGCGGCGCGCGTCAGCGCGCCCCGCTATAATCGCTACTGGATGCCCCGGCTCGGCCGCACTCTTCTGCCGCTCCTCGCCCTCGCCCTCTCCGCCCGCGCTCAAGATGAGGAGCCCGCCCTCTTCCACGCCGACGCGCGCCTGGTCGTCCTCAACGCCTCCGTCATCGATAAGAGCGGCAAGCTCGTAACCGGCCTCCCGCAAACCGCCTTCCGCCCCTTCGAGGACGGAGTCGAGCAGCAGATCAAGCTCTTCAAACGCGAAGACGTCCCCGTCTCCATGGGCATTATCATCGACAACAGCGCCAGCATGAAAAACAAGCGCCAGAAGGTCGAGCGCGCCGCCCAGGACCTGGTCGCCAACTCCAACCCGCAGGACGAAGTCTTCGTCATCAATTTCAACGACGACGTCTACCGCGACGTCGATTTCACCTCCGATCCCAAGAAGCTCGCTCAGGGCCTCGCCCGCATAGACTCCATGAGCGGCACCGCCATGCGCGACGCTATCCTCTCCGGCGTCCGCTACGCCAAGGCCAAGGGCAAGCACGACAAGAAAGTGCTCGTCGTCGTCACCGACGGCGATGACAATATGAGCGAGGCTACCCTCCCCGAGCTTCTCCGCGAGGCCCAGCAGCGCGAGGTGCTGGTCTACGCCATCGGCCTGCTCTCCGAGGAAGAGCACGACGCCGCCAAGCGCGCCCGCGAGGCCCTCGCCGAAATCACGCGCTCCACCGGCGGCCACGTCTGGTACCCCAGCGACGTCGACGACGTCGGCCGCATCGCCCTCGAGGTCGCGCGCGACATCCGCAGCCAGTACATCGTCGCCTACACGCCCTCCAATCCCAAGCTCGACGGCAGCTACCGCCAGATCCGCCTCGCCGTCACCGGTCCCAACCACCCCGTCGCCCGCACCCGCACAGGCTACTACGCCACCGCCGACCTCGGCTCCAAGCCCCCCGTCCCCAAGTCGATCATCAAGCGTTAGTTAAACTCAGTCCCACTCGCCCCGAATCAACAATCGCCTCCCCGCCAACAACTTACAAACTCTACCCGCCGCTCTCGCCCAACTCCTCCCCTATCCTGAACTCGTGGGACGCCACCCCAACACCTGCACCATCGACCTCTCCGCCATGTTCCTCCAGGTCCAGCAGGAGATGCTTTCCCACCTCGCTGCCGGCGAGCTCTTCGAGCATCCCACCGCCGCCGGCGCCGTCACCGAGCACCACTGGCTCGCTCTCTTCAACAGCTATCTTCCCCAACGCTACCGCGCCGCCAGCGCCTTCATCGTCGATGCCGACGGCGACCGTTCCCGCCAGATCGACATCGCCATCTACGACAACCTCTACTCGCCCCTCCTATTCCCCGACGCCGCCGGCCTCCACATCCCCACCGAGAGCGTCTACGCCGTCTTCGAGGTCAAGCAGGATCTCAACCAGCGCCTCATCTACGACGCCGGCCTCAAAGCCGCCTCGGTCCGCCGCCTCCGCCGCACCTCGGTCCCCGTCCTCTCCGCCGGAAGGCGCCGCGCCGCCGTTCGCTGCCGCTCGATTCTCGCCCGCATCCTCGCCCTCCGCTCCGGCTGGCCCACCAAGTTCGCTAAGCGCCTCCCCGACGCCCTCGCCCTCCTCGCCCCCGACGAGCGCCTCGACCTCGGCTGCGCCCTCCGCGACGGGGCCTTCGAGTGTACCCCCCCGTGCCTTCACGCTCTCCACTTCCGGGGAGTCCCTGATCTTCCTCATGCTCCGCCTCCTCGACCGCCTCCGCGCCCTCGGCACCGCCCCCGCCGCCGACCTCAGGGCCTACGGCCGCACCCTCCAATCCTTCAAGAAGTAGGACAAGCTTCAGCTTGTCCAAACCTGGCGCGTCGCTGCCTCAAAATCGCCCCAGGATATCCCTCCCGCATCGATTTCGCCGTCCTTCCGCGCCAATAACTTCGATACAATATCGGGCCCACCCGTTTCGTCTACAAAATGTAGATGGAGGACGTGCTGAGCTTCACACTCGAACCCGGCGAGCGGCGCGCCGCGCAGAATCGGCGCATCGCGGAGGTGATCGACCGGGAAAGCCGGCGTCTGTTCCATTTCATTCGGAAGCGCGTGGACGACGAGGGAGATGCGGAAGACATCCTGCAAGATGTCTTCTACGAATTGACGGAGGCGTACCGGCTGATGCAGCCTATCGAGCAGGTTGGCGCCTGGCTTTACCGTGTGGCGCGCAATCGCATCGTCGACCGTTTCCGCAAGAGAAGGCCCGAGGCCGGCGGCGAGATTCCCCGCAACGCAAGTGAGGAGGACGCGCTCCGCCTCGAGGATCTGCTGCCCTCGCCGGATGCCGGACCGGAGGCCCTGTACGCGCGAAGCGTCCTTCTTGAGGAGCTCGACGCGGCTTTAGAGGAGCTTCCCGATGAACAGCGTGCGGTGTTCGTCGCGCATGAAATCGACGGCCGCAGCTTCAGGCAACTTGCCGAAGAGACGGGCCTGAGCGTCAACACGCTTCTCTCGCGCAAGCGTTATGCGGTTCTTCGCCTGCACCGCCGCCTGCAGGCCATCTACGAAGAGTTTATGGGTTCATGAGGACTAACAACATGCAAACACGATGGGTGAAAAGAGGAGTGAAAATCGCGATCATTGGCGTCCTGGCCGTCGCGGTCTTCGGATTCGTGGTGATGAGTCTGTGGAACTGGCTTGCGCCGGCGTTGTTCGGACTGCGCTCGATCACTTTTTGGCAGGCGCTCGGCCTCTTGATCTTGAGCAAGATCCTGTTCGGAGGATTTCGCGGCGGGCCGGGCCACGGCTCAGACTGGAGACGCCGGATGAAGGACCGCTGGGAGCGCATGACTCCCGAGGAACGCGAACATTTCTGCCACGGCATGTTCGGCCACTCCAGCCGCCCCGGCGCGGCAGGAGAGGGATCGCCTGATCCCCGCCACGCGTAACGCACCGCATCCCTCCCGCATCGATTTCGCCGTCCTCCCGTGCCAGTCTCACGGCCCGCCCGCCGATGGGGGGAAGCGCCGTCTGCGCCGCATGCTTACCCCACCGGAAGGCTGCCGCGGAGTGTCTGAGAAGCCGCTTGAAATGAGGCGTTTGGACGTATAATCGATGCTGTCCGGGATGGCAGGATGGAAATCCTGGCGGTATCGCAGTTCACTACTACGGAGTGAAGATCAAATGATTGGTCGAGGAATCGACACGTTGCCTGTGGCGCTCGCGGTCGTTTTCGGTGCGCTTTGGGCCCAAGAAGCTGCCGTTTCACGGAGCCACACGCAGTTGGACTCGCCTGGAACCGCACCGTCTTCGGCTCAGTTGACGGGCGCGTCCGGCAACGCCGCGGCCCGCGCCGTCAATGTCCGTCCGAACCTCGCCCTCGTCCCGGATGCGGGAACCGGGGCCTGCTCTAACATGTCACTCGGTAATGGTGCGAGCCTGAATGGATTTATTCCGTTTCCCTCCACCAATGCCTGGAACACCAACATTGCGTCGGCGCCCCTTGACCCGAATTCGGCGGCGATCACGGCCGCGTCAGGGTTTGCCGGCCTGTACCTGCATCCCGATTTTGGGTCCGAAAGCTACTATGGCATCCCCTATGTGGTCGTAGACTCCACCACGACCCCAACCGTGCCAATCAATGTGCTCGACTACGCCAGCGAGAGCGACGTGGTTGTGGCGCCATATCCTATTACCGCTCCCATCGAAGGCGCTCCGGCCGACTGCTCGGGTTGGCCGGACACTTACAATGGCGACGCTCACGTCCTCGTGCTGGACCGCGCCAAATGCGAGCTCTATGAGACGTTCAACACGAATCGCTGCAATGGGTCGTGGGACGCTTCGAGCGAGACCATTTGGGATATGAATAACTATGAGTCGCGTCCATATGGCTGGACTTCGGCGGATGCCGCCGGATTGCCGATCTTTCCCGGGCTGGTGCGTTACGACGAAGTAGCTTCCGGGGCGATCAATCACGCCATCCGCTTTACCATGGAGCACACAAAAGACGATGCCAACGATGGGTATTTTGTGCTTCCTGCCACTCATGCTGCGGGCAACATCTGGGGTGTGTCCAACGTCATGGGGATGCGGATACGATTGAAGGCGAGCTTTGACATTTCCAGCTACTCCGCGGTCAATCAGGTGATACTAACCGCGATGAAGCAGTACGGGATGATCCTGGCGGACAACGGCGGCTACTTCTATTTTCAGGGCGCCTCGGATCCGCGCTGGGATGACGACGACTTGTCGAATCTGAAGAACGTCGGCTCGGAGAACTTCGAGGTGGTCCAAATGAATCCCGAATTCCCCGGTTGGGATTCGGCCACGGCGCCTACCGGCGCTTCACCGGCGATCGCCAGCTTCACGGCCTCGGCATTGACCGTAAGCTCCGGGTCGCCCGTCACCTTCCATTACAGCGTGAGCGGCGACTCCTACGATTACATCGACATGATTGGTCCGGTTGCGGCTGGCAGCGGGAGTGTGACGATTAATCCCACGGCAACCCAGACCTATACATTGAACTCCACGAACGCTTACGGAAGCACCGCGAGCACGCCGATTACGGTCACGGTGTCCGGATCGGTGGTGGCTCCGCCAACGTTCACCCCGGCGGCCGCGACGTACACCTCGGCGCAGACGGTGACCATCGCCACTGCGACTTCTCCATCGGCGACGATCTACTACACCATCAACGGAGATACACCCACGAGCAGTTCGGCGGTTTTTTCCGTTTCCAGTCCCATCTCTGTCTCTGCCTCGGAAACGGTGAAGGCCATCGCCGCGGTAACTGGCTATGCGGCGCCGAGCGCCGTGGGGTCGGCTCAATACACCATCGCGTCGGGGCCGGCGGACCAGGCGATCGGCATGGGCGCAATTCCGAATTTGCCGCTCGGCACCGCGCCGTTTACGGTCAGCGCGACGGCTTCCTCCGGTTTGACGGTCAGCTTCGCTTCGACTACTTCGGCCGTCTGCACGGTATCGGGCACCACCGTGACGCTGCTCGCCACCGGCGCCTGCACCATCCAGGCGACGCAGCCTGGAAACGCCAGCTACGCCGCCGCCACACCGGTCAACCAGACCTTTCAAGTGATCGGCGTTTCCTCACCGCCACCAACTCCGACACCCACGCCGACGCCGACTCCGACGCCAACACCGACGCCAACACCGACGCCGACGCCGACCCCAACGCCGACTCCCACTCCGACTCCGACACCAACGCCGACGCCAACACCCACCCCAACACCGACTCCGACACCAACGCCAACGCCAACTCCAACCCCGACGCCCACTCCGACGCCGACACCGACTCCAACGCCGACACCAACCCCGACGCCCACCCCAACACCAACGCCAACGCCCACACCAACGCCGACCCCGCCGCCAACGCCGACCCCCACCCCAACACCGACTCCGTCGGCGGGCCTGCTGTTCGTGCCGGTAACCCCGTGCCGTGTGGCGGACACGCGCAACTCCGCCGGCCCGTTCGGCGGACCCACAATGACGGCCGGCTCCACGCGCTCCTTCGCGATTCCACAAAGCGCCTGCAGCATTCCAACCACGGCGTTGGCCTACTCGTTGAACGTGACGGTGGTGCCCGACGGGCCATTGGGCTACTTGTCGCTGTGGCCTGCCGGCCAGTCTCAGCCTTACGTCTCTACGCTGAACTCCGGTGGCGGAATCGTGGTGGCCAACGCGGCCCTGGTCCCGGCCGGTTCGGGCGGAGCGGTGAGCGTCTACGTCAGCGACCAGACCGATGTGATCCTGGATATCAACGGCTACTTCGCGACGACCAGTGGCGCGACTTCGTATTTTTTCTATCCCGCCACGCCGTGCCGCATCGCCGATACTCGAAACCCCACCGGCGAGTTTGGGGGGCCTTCCATGTTCGGCGGCCAAAGCAGGGACTTTCCGATTCCTTACGGTCCCTGCAGCTATCCGCCCGCGGCGCGGGCGTACTCGTTGAATGTGACGGTGGTGCCCGATGGTGGCCTCGGCTATCTGACGACGTGGCCGACGGGACAGGCGCAGCCGTACGTCTCCACGCTAAACTCCGAGACGGGCAAGATCGTGGCGAATGCCGCGCTTGTTCCGGCGGGGACCAACGAATCGATCTCCGTGTACGTCACCAACCCGACGGACGTGATTCTGGACGGCAATGGCTACTTCGCGGCGCCGGGGAGTACGGGCGCGCTGACGTTCTACCCGGTAACGCCGTGCCGGGTAGCGGACACCCGGAATGCGGCCGGGCAGTTCGGTGGCCCGGAGCTGGGGGCGGGGGAGACGCGCTCGTTTACGATCCCAGCCAGCGCCTGCGACATTCCGAGCACGGCGGCGGCGTATTCTCTCAATGTGACGGTGGTGCCCAGCGGTGTTCTGTACTACCTGACGGCCTGGCCGGCGGGCTTGTCGCAGCCACTGGTTTCGACGCTGAACTCGTTTGACGGCAGCATAGTGGCGAACGCGGCGATTGTGCCGGCCGGGACGAACGGGGCGATCAGCATCTATGTGACGAACCCGACGCACCTGGTTCTGGACATTAATGGGTACTTCGCGCCCTAACAAGAAAGCCCGTCGTCTCCGGCGGGTTTCTTGCTCCTATTCGGGCCGCCATCGGCCGTCGACCATCGACAAAAAAGCCCCGACCGAGGTCGGGGCTTTTTGTGCTTCAATTCGGGCGACGTCCTACTCTCCCACACAGGAGTCGCGAAGCCGAGCTCGCCCACAGCGGATCCGCCCCCCGCACCGCCGTCAAACGACCATCGGCTATCGACCATCGACCAGCAAGATCCCTTGAGAAAGCTAACCTCGCCACCCCACCGTAAGCGTCCGGTCCCGGCCGCATTGACTCCCGGATCTGTTTGGTCGGTCTGGAAAGCTTCACGGTGCTGCTATTGCGCGCACCGCCCCCAGGAACCGCAGGAACGCCTGTCGCCGACCACAATCTGGGCACCACTTGTCCTTGGTCACCGCCGGCTTCGAGACGTCGCGTACTACGGAGACCGCATCAGCTCCGGGTCGAAGATGCGCTTCGCGGCCAGAGTACGCAGGATCGTAGGAGGAGAAGTCCCCCGGCAGAAATCGCACAGGACGATGTTCTACTTTAATCACTTGGGCACATCTTCAATGGGCATCAAGTGGGGTACGGCAGTTCAGCACAATATCTGCGAGCCGAGAGTTGCCTCCATGATAGGCGATCACACACGCCCGCTTGGCTCCCTTCCCGGCAAGCGCGCCACGGCCCTCCGGGAAATGCTTGTCCTCCAGTTGAATGTCCCATGACGTATCGAACGCTTCTGGGAGAAGATCGGGAATCTGCAAGCGGTTGCCGGCCACCACAATCTGCACACCTATCTGCTTGGTCTCTAGCCACTCAATGCGGCACTCGGAAAGTGCCATCGACCCTTGGAACAGCCCTTTCGTTCGGACCAATCAGGGTAACCACATCCGGACCGGGCAACAACTTCCCGTTGAGATGCACCGTGACGTTAAAGCAGTGATTCCCCGTGGGGCACTTCTGTTGTGCCCAGGACACTAGTGGGGCCCAGCCCGGACAGAGAACCACAACTAGCATGAGTTTTCCTGCGAAGTTCATTATTGGAAGAGTACCGTACGTGCCCACATAAAAGTTATGTGGACACGTATCGGCATGAGAGGGTCACCTGGGCCGACCCGCCGGAGGCCGGCTGAGACTCCGCGGCAGCAGTTCAGCGATGCGGTTGATCGGATGGTCCGCGATGCGCCCCAGCACACCGCGCCGTCGATCGGACGCGCTAATCACCATCGGCCATCAACCGTCGACCAGCAAACTCGTCTGAGAAAGCCAACCCCGCCACCCCACCACTTCCATGTGATCCGCGACTACCGGGACCTCCGTGTCTGGATCGCCGCCATGGACCTCGCCCAAGCCGTCTACGTCACTACCGCCGCCTTCCCCCGCACCGAGCGATTCGGCCTCACCGCCCAGTTGCGCCGGGCCGCCGTCTCGGTCCCCTCGAACATCGCCGAGGGCCAGGTCCGCGATTCGAACCCCGACTTCCTTCGCTTCCTGGCAATCGCCGCCGGCTCCCTGGCCGAGATGAGAACCCAGCTCCTCGTCGCCGCCCGCCTCCAATACACTGCCGAAACCCACGAAGCCGAAATCGACGAGCTCGCCCGCCAGATCGCCGCCCTCCGCGCCGCCGTCAAACGCGCCATCGATCAAACTCGCTAACCACCATCGACCATGAACCATCAACCATCAACAAAAAAAGCCCCGACCAAAAGTCGGGGCCTTTTCTTCCTCAATTCGGGCGACGTCCTACTCTCCCACACACTTGCGCGTGCAGTACCATCGGGGCTGAAGGGCTTAACTTCCGTGTTCGGGATGGGAACGGGTGTGACCCCTTCGCTACAATCACCCAAAAGACCGCGATCGCTATCAGCGATCAGCCTTCAGCCCTCTCGCGAGTGGCTGACGGCTGATGGCCGTCGGCCTTCTGAACGTTGACGGGCAACCACAAGACGCTGACGCTTTCTAACACTCTGTGCCTATGATGAATTTTATGGTCAAGCCGAACGGGCTATTAGTAGCAGTAAGCTTCATCCATTACTGGACTTCCACACCTGCCCTATCAGACTGGTTATCTTCCAGTGCCCTTCTTACCCTTTCGGATTGGGAGATCTCATCTTGAGGAAGGCTTCGCACTTATATGCATTCAGCGCTTATCCTGACCGAACTTCGCTACCCAGCTATGCCACTGGCGTGACAACTGGATCACAAGAGGTTCGTCCACCCCGGTCCTCTCGTACTAAGGGCAGCTCCCCTCAAATCTCCTGCGCCCACCACAGATAGGGACCGAACTGTCTCGCGACGTTCTGAACCCAGCTCACGTACCGCTTTAATAGGCGAACAGCCTAACCCTTGGGAGCTTCTACACCCCCAGGATGCGATGAGCCGACATCGAGGTGCCAAACCGGAGCGTCGATGTGAACTCTTGACTCCGATCAGCCTGTTATCCCCGGCGTACCTTTTATCCGTTGAGCGATGGCCCTTCCATACAGAACCACCGGATCACTAAAGCCTACTTTCGTATCTGCTCGACTTGTTGGTCTCGCAGTTAACCTGGTTTATGCTTTTGCACTCGTCGGCGGATTTCCAAGCCGCCTGAACCAAGCTTCGCGCGCCTCCGTTACAATTTAGGAGGCGACCGCCCCAGTCAAACTACCCGCCTTCCACTGTCCCTCTCGAGGATTCACTCGAGTAGGTTAGAACCACAGAACCATCAGGGTGGTATCTCACCGTTGGCTCAGCTGAGTCCGAGAACCCAACTTCAAAGCCTCCCACCTATCCTGCGCAGATGGCCCCATAGTTCCATGAAAGGGTATAGTAAAGGTGCACGGGGTCTTTCCGTCTAGTGGCGGGCACCCGGCGTCTTCACCGGGACCACAAGTTCGCCGGGCGGCAGGTTAAGACAGTTCTCAGATCGTTACGCCATTCGTGC
>DASWZN010000014.1:0-1945 GCA_036404435.1 Bryobacteraceae bacterium | reverse complement strand
CGGACGGATCACGATTATACTTTCAATTCAAGGGTGATTGTGACAAGAAAGCGGAAATGGCGGAAACCCTGATTGGATATTGGCGTTCCGAAGGCTTGGATTTGCCAAGGTTCCAGCGCATCGAGGGGACGATCACTCCGTCGCTGGAAACCATCGATGTGGGAGGCCCCTTTTGGCGAGATAACGACTAGCCCGTCTTATTCGCGGCCCAGTGAGAGGTGGGGTTGCTGAGCGCTGGGCGCGCTGATCCGAGGCGCCTATTTCATCGCGGCTTTAGGACGGACGGGACAGGCGCTGGGGGTTTATGGGAGGCGGCGGGTTGGGGGCAATGGCCCCGTCGGTCAAGGGCCGGCTGGGAGGAAGCTGCGGACCAAGCCACGGAACAACTCGGCCTCGGGGCAGGCGGCGGCAAGAGCGATGCGGACGCGGCTGAGGGTTTCGGAGATGCGGGCACCGATCTTGAGCAGGCGCATGCGCAAGGTGGTGAACTCGGCGGTGGCGAGCGGCTGCGGGTGGGGGATGGCGTCCCGTGCGGTCAGCAGCAGCCAATAGGCGGCGGTATGCAGGATCAGGCGAACCTGGTTGGCCCGCGGAGCGCGGCAACTGGTGCGGTCGGAAGCGAGCTGGTCCTTGTGCAGCTTGATCAGGTTTTCTGCCTGGCCGCGAGCACAGTAGAGGCTGGCGTAGAGCCACTCGGCGGTGCCGCCGATCAGATTGGTAACCACGTATCGGATGTCGAGGCCTTTGGGGGTCGCTTGGATGCGCGCGGCGACGCGGCGGTGGCAGTTCCAGGACTTGGCGCCATAGCGGGTCTCGGTGAAGCGGCGCACCACCGGCGCCTGCGTCTCGGCGCGCCGGACGCGCACGTCGTCGGCGATCGGCTCGACCAGGCGGTCGAGCACAGGGTTGCCGGGCAGGCCGAAGATGTAGTCCAGGCCATTGCTTTCGCACCAGGCCATGACTTCGGGGCGGCCGTAGTGGCTGTCGCCGCGGAGTGTCAGGCGGGTGGTGGGCCAATGGTGGCGGATGCGCCGGACCAGGCGACGGAGATGGCCGCGGATTTCCTCGCCGGAGGGTGTCGTGCCGGGCCGCAGCAGCACCGCCACCGGGCGTGCGGCGGCGGTGTCGTAGACGTGGATCGGCAGGAAGCAGCGCTCGTCGTAGTGCGCGTTGAACAAGGCAAGCTGCTGGTTGCCGTGCACGACATCGCAGGTGTCGTCGATGTCGAGCGTGACGGCGGCAGGCGGACGGGCGTAGCTGGCGCAGTAGAGGTCGACCAAAGCGTAGGTCATGCGCACCACCTCGCGCAGGGTCGGTGCATTTTCCCAGCGTGACATGGTCGGCTGCGAGCAGAGGTCATCACCGCTGTCCGGTAGCCGGCCGCAGGCGAGCTTGAAGGCGGGATCGGTGCGCAACTGGTCGAGGTCGTCGGCGTCTTCGTAGCCGCAGGCGATGGCGAGCATGCGGGCGCGCAGGATATCGGCGACGGCGTGGGTGACCAGCAGCGGGTTGCGCGGGTCGGCGATCAGCCCCGCCAGTTTCTCGGCGATCCCCAACCGGCGTTCGATCACGCCAAGCAGCAGGACGCCGCCGTCGGAAGTCAGGCGCCCGCCGTCAAAGGCAGCGGTCAGTTTCTTGCGGCCGATGGCTGGAAAGTCGAACGGCAAGACCGTATCGTCGGACATGGCGGGTGTGGCTCGGTGCGTTCACGCGGACAGGATGGTCTCAACACCCAATTCTTGAACGCCTTCAGCACCTTACGCGACACCCGCCAGCGAATCCCTGCTATGCCGTGAATAAGATGGGTTAACGATCTCCTTGCGACTGAAGCCTATCCAAAAAAGCGGCGATGTCGGGCGCAAGGAACAACGTCCTTCGACCGCACTTCGTAGCTCGAAGACTGCCAATCTTGACGAATTCGTAAATACTAGTCCGGCCAAGCGAG
>DASWZN010000013.1:0-61286 GCA_036404435.1 Bryobacteraceae bacterium | reverse complement strand
CGAAATAGTTCCGCAGGCGCCAACTGTTGGTACAGCTCGAAAATCGCCGATGCGTCCATTCACAAAACATAAACCTAAAGGAATGTATTGCATAGATCGAGCCTTCGAAAAGTGAGTGGCATTGCGCTTCAGCGTGCCGTGCCGGCGCTCGCGCCGACACCCAGGCGTCGACACGAGTCTCGACGCGGCACGCAGGAGTGCGTGCGCCACAAAAACTCACTTCGCCGGCTCGAAGACCAGCGTGTCCTTCGCATCCACTTTGTGGAACTGCATGGGAAAGCTGCGGCCGGAGTAATAGGCGTCCCACTGGTCTTTGTAATGACCGGAAAGAATGTGGCCGGACTGGCCGGCGACTATGTTCATGTAGGAACGGTCGAGGCCGGAGAGGTCGGCCGCGGTGCGCATCGACGGGCCGATACGACGCGTGGTCTGCTCGACGGTTACGGGCGAACCCTCGTGCGCGACCGGGCCGATATCGAAATACTTGCCGACCAGCGGGAAATGGCTGCCCACGGCGTGCGCGATCAGCAACTCGTTGTGCCAGCCGTAATCCCACTTGGCCATGTTGCGGCCCTGCAGGCGGCGGGCCTCGTCGAGCGCATCCAGGAAGCAGCGCAACAGCAGTCGATCGTAATCGGCGAACCACTCGCGGGGCTGGTTTCGCAATAGGTCCTCGACGACTTGCGGCGCAGCCATGTAAGCCGCGCCGCGTGCCTCGGCGCCTCCGTATAGCAGAGCGTTCGCGGGCGAAGCGCGCTCGGCCATGGCCTGGCGCAGATGATCGTAAGTGAGAATCGCAATCAGCGGCGCGGCACCGTTAGTCATGCGGCCGTCCCAGGAACGCAGAAGCGAGACGGCGGCGGCGCTATCGCCACCCGCGGCGCTTCGCTGGCTATAGGCTGCGACAACGCGGCGCGCCACATACTGAGCGAGCGAGGAGTAAACGTCGGTCTGGACGCCGATCATCTCCGCAACCTTCCACTTACTCCGCCCGGTAAGTAGCGCGTAGATGCGCTCGGCGCGGTAGGGCGCAGCAAACTCCCCATGCACCGCATAGGGATAGTCCGCAGGGAACGGATTCTGGTTCGCGGTGACGATGACGCCCGAGGGCGGATCGTAGGTCTGTGGTAGCTGGGCAAACGGGATGTAGCCATCCCACTCATAGTCGCCTGAGCTGCCGTCGACGGGTACGTCTCCTACGTAGTTCCTGCGGATGGGCAGCCGGCCGGCGACATGATAGCCGATGTGGCCAGCTGTATCCGCGTACACGAAGTTCTGGGCCGGACCCGGGAAGCGGGCCAGCGCGGCCAGGAACTCCGGCCAATCGCGGGCGCGGTCGAGATCGAGAAGGGGATAGGACAGTGCGCCGGGCTCGTCGGCGGTCCAACGCAAGGCCAACGCGCGGCCGCGGTCGGTGAAGACCGGGCCGTGGCGCGTGACCCACTGCGCGAACTCGACAGGCGGAGCGCCTTTCACGGGAATCAGCTCGCGCTCCCAGTGCGCCTGCTCGATCTGCCCGCGGAAAAGGTAGCGGCCCGCGCGCAGGTCCATCTTCTCCAGATAGAGATCCTGAACGTCGAAGCCCACGTTGGTTTCGCCCCAGGCGATGCGGTCGTTATGGCCGATGACAACGCAGGGCAGTCCCGGCAGCGAGACGCCGGAGACATTCAACCCGGGCGCGCGCAGATGGACCATGTACCAGATGGAGGGAATCGAATACTGAAGATGGGGGTCATTGGCCAGCAGCGGGAGGCCGGTCGCCGTGCGCGAGCCGGCCAGCACCCAGGCGTTCGAGCCCGGAAGAACCCGGCCGCTCAGGCGCGGCGGGAACAACAGATCGACCTTGGCCGCGTCCCCGCCCGCCAGCATAGCGCTCTTAATGAGCTTGTCGCGCCAGGAGACCGTCAGCTCGCGATACATGTAGAGCGCGATTAGAACGGAGTCCTTGATGGTCCAGGGGCTGGGGTCGTAGCGGAGCACCGTAAATTCCAGGGGCAGGCGGCCGCGATGCGTCTCGATGAAATAGTTGACGCCGCGGACATAGGCGGCCAGCACCGCGCGGTCGGCGGCGGGGAGCAGGCCGGCCTGCATCTCCGCGACGCGGTCCATGCGGAGGCGGCGCGCTTCGCGGTCGGAGTCGAGGAGCGCGGGTCCGAAGACTTCAGCGAGCCTGCCGCCGGCATAGCGGCGGAAAGCGTCCATCTGGAAGAGGCGGTCCTGAGCGGTGACGTATCCCTGGAGGAAGAGCGCGTCCTCGACCGTGGCGGCGACGATGTGAGGGACTCCGAGCGCGTCGCGAGCGACCGTGGCGCGTTGTGCGATGGGGACGGCGATATCGCCCGAGGTCTGCGGTAGCGGGCGCCAGGCGTACCAATAGACGGCAATCGCCGCCAGAAGCAGTACGATGAGTATGGTCAGGTTGAGAACTCGGAGCGCCCGCTTGAGAGTCACGTCACGATTTTACTGGAAACGCAGGCGGGGCCGTGCCGAAGGATCGCTTGCTGACGCGCGCGGTTCGGTGCTGGAGGTGTTCTTATGGATGAGACTTATCTAGGCTACCAGCTCCTGCTGCTGGCGATGATCATCGGGTTCAATGCGTTCTTCGCGTCGGCCGAGTTGTCGCTCATCTCGGCGCGGCCGTCGCGGTTGCGAGAGCTGGCGGCGGCGGGCCATGTCGGCGCGCAAGCGGCGCTGAACCTGCTCAGCCGCCCGGAGCGGCTGCTCGCCACCATCCAGGTAGGCGTGACGCTGGCGGGCATCGGCGCGGGATGGGCCGGCGAGAACACGCTCTACCGGCTGTTCATGTCGGCGGCGCAGCCGCTGGTCACGCCCCGGGCCGAGTCCTTCATCCACGTAGCCGCCCTGGTAGTGGCCTTCCTGGTGCTGACCTTCTGCATGGTGGTTTTCGGCGAGGTGGCGCCGAAGAATTTCGGAATCAAGCAGGCGGAGCGCTACGCGGTGGTGGCGGCGCCGCTGCTGCTGGTGTTCTACCGCGTCTCGCAGCCGTTCATCTACGTGCTCGAGCGCTCTTCGACCGCGGTCTCGCGAATGTTCCGGCTGGGAGTGGCCGGACAGACCACGCACTCGCTGGAGGAGTTGAAGCTGATCGCCAGCTCGGTACGCGCGGCCGGCCGGATCACGGCCTTCGAAGAATCCGCGCTGGGCCGCCTTCTGGACTTGCAGGGCCTCTCGGTGCGGGAAATCATGGTGCCGCGGAACGACATCGTCTCGGTGTCGATCGAAGCATCGCTCGACCACGTGCTGCGCACGCTGATCGAAAACCAGTACACGCGGGTTCCCGTTTACGAGAATACGCCCGAAAAGATCGTGGGGATTCTGCACTACAAGGACCTGCTGCCGGTCTGGCAGCGGCTGCGTCTGGCCGCACGCACGAACAGCCCCGCGGCGCCGTTCCAACTGCGCCCGCTTGTGCGCAAGCACCTGGTGGTACCGGAGAGCAAACCGCTGAACCAGATGGTGGACGAGTTCCGGCTGCATCACGCGCACATGGCGCTGGCGGTGGACGAGTTCGGCACCATCGTGGGCCTGGTGACCATGGAGGACGTCTTCGAACAGATCTTCGGCGAAATCGAGGACGAGCACGACGTCCGGCGACCCAAGCCTTCGCTGGTCAGCCGCGTGATCGAGATCGAGGGCGCGGTGTCGATCCGCGACCTGGAGACACAGTACGCGATCGAGCTGCCAACCAACGCCGGATTCGAGACGCTGGCGGGCTTCCTGCTCTTCCGTCTCGGTTACATCCCCAAAGCGGGCGAGTCGGTAGAGGACGAGGGGCGGCGGTTCACGATTCTGGAGATGGACCACAACCGCATCGCGCGTGTGCGGATCGAGCGACAATCGTGAGCGACGGGGGCGCAGGCAAAACCAAAGCAAGGCTGGCCACGAATGAACACGAATGGACACGAATTGAAAACACTTGGTTGGCCGCGGATGAACGCCGATAAACACCGATAAGCAGGCGGAACAGCCTGCTCCACGCCAACGGGTGTAAGCTTGTCTGGATTGATGCAGAGCGAGAAAACCCTGCTGGCCGCGCAGAACCCGGACGGCGGATGGGGATACCAGGGCGGGTCGTCCTGGAGCGAGCCCGCCGCGTATGCGCTGCTGGCGCTCGACGGGCAACCCGAGGCCGCGCCGGCCGGCGACCGGGCCCGCCGGTTCCTCGCCGGGAATCAGCGGGCCGACGGCGGCTTTGCGCCACGATCGTCTGTAGAGGAAAGCACTTGGGTGACGGCGCTCGCGATACTGGCTGGCGCCGCCAGCGGCGACGCGGGCCGCCGCGCCGTGGAGTGGCTCGTCGCCGAGAGCGGCGAAGAATCGACGTTCCTATACCGGCTCCGCAAATGGATGAACAACGACCGGCCCCAGGCCATGGAGGAAGGTCTCCCGGGCTGGTCGTGGTATCCCGGCACGGCCGCGTGGGTGGTTCCGACCTCGCTCAGCATCCTGGCGCTCGAGAAGATCGAGCATCGCCACCCGGACCGGCGAATCCGCAGCAGGATCGACCAGGGCCGGCGCTTCCTGCTGTCCCGCGTCTGCGAGGACGGCGGCTGGAACCACGGCTCGAATCGGGCCCTTGGATTCCAGGCGGTCTCGTATCCGGAGACGACCGGCATCGCTCTTCTCGCGTTGCACGGCGCGGACCCGGCCGGGCTCGCGAAATCCGTCGCCAAAGCCGAGGAGCATTTCCGCAATTGCCGGTCGCTCGAGGGCCTGAGCTGGCTTCAGCTTGGGCTGATGGCGCAGGGCCGTCCGGCGCCCGCGGTTCCGGCGGACATCCGCACCCGAACGCTTCTCGACACGGCGCTCGCCATCCTGGCCGGCCGCGCGCGCGAAGGCCGGAACGTTTTTCTGGAGGCTGCCCGATGAACCGTCCGACGCGGCGGGAGGTTCTGGCGGGCGCGGCGGCCGGCGCTCTGGCGGGCTGCTCGCGAACGCACGCGCCAGCGCCCCTGGTTTCGATCATTCGTGCCGGTTCATACTCCCAGGACCTGCTGGATCCGATCCGGCGCCTGGTGGCCGAGCACAAGGTGGACGTTCGCGGCAAGCGCGTCGTGCTCAAGCCGAACCTGGTCGAGTTCGACGCCGGGACCACCATCAACACGCATCCGGCCGTGGTGGCGGCGGCGCTGGAAGCGTTCCGCTCGCTAGGCGCGGCCGAAGTGCGCATCGCAGAAGGCCCGGGCCATCGCCGCAACACGCTCGAACTGGCTGAGGCGGCCGGGTACTTTCAGGCGATCCCGCAGTTCGAGAAGCTATTCACGGACCTCAACCTGGACGATGTCGCGCGGGTGCGCGTGCCCGGCGCCCGTTCGCGTATGAAGTCTTACTACCTGCCGCGGACGGCGCTGGCGGCGGACCTGCTGGTTTCCATCCCCAAGATGAAGTGCCACCACTGGGTGGGCGCCACGCTCAGCATGAAGAACCTGTTCGGGCTGGTGCCGGGAGGAGTCTACGGCTGGCCGAAGAACGTGCTGCACTGGGCGGGGATCGAGGAGTGCATCGCCGACCTTCACGGCTTGTTCCCGCGCACCTTCGCGCTCGTGGACGGCATCGTGGGCATGGAGGGGAACGGCCCTATCCAGGGGACGCCGAAAGCGGTGGGCGCGATCATCGGGGGCGCGGACCCGGTCGCCGTGGACGCCACCTGCTGCCGCATCATGCGCATCGACCCCACGCTCATCCCCTACCTGCAGATGACGGAGGACAACGGGCAGACCGGGGCGGCTAGGGTGCACCAGATCGGCGAGCCGGTGCGCGCGGTCCAGACGGAGTTTCGCCTGATTCCAATGTTCGGGGCGCTGCGGCTGCGGGTATAGGCTAATCGGCGGAACTGCCGTCCCATTCGTGTTGCGGGTCCGGCACGAAGGTCACGTTGTCATGCGGGCGGACGGCGACGAGCCAGCCGCCTGGAATCCTGGCCCTGTAGATGGTGAAGTTGGCGGAGGTGGTGTTGATCCGATTCGGAATCAGCTCGAAGCAGAGCAGCTTCTTTTCGAATGCCGCTTCCCTCGTTCGGTGCCACGTGCTTGAGTCCCGCTCGAGAAGATCCAACATGGCCGCTCTCCCTTCGCTGTTTCCTTAAAAAACCTCGGAACTATAGTTCCTCACGATTGTGCTTTTATGTCAATCACTTGGAGTACTGTGAGAGTCACGGTACCCAACCCCCTGCAAACGGGGGTTAATCTAAGGGAAGGCGGACGAATTAATGATTACAGTCCTGGCCGACCTATTGTTCCGTTGCCCGCATCGACGGCTAACTCGCCCCATCACTCCCGTGAGCAAGCCGGGAGTTCCTTCGGGCGACACCTACGTGGTGTGTTTGGAGTGCGGTAAGCAGTTCTATTACGACTGGGAGAGGATGCGCCTGGGCGGACCGGTGGAGCGAGACCCCGCCAAGGGCGTACTGCCACCGGACCTGCCCAAGCCATCCAAAAGCAAGCTGAAGTACGCCCTGCTGGGCTCCGCGATCCCGCTGGCGGTCCTCCTGGGAAAGACACTGTTGTCGAAGCCGAAGAAGGAGCCGCCGCCGGGCCGGCGTAAATAGGGGCGCGTGTCAGCGTGCGCCACGCGCAAAGCTACCGGACTGCGCTCCTCCTGGCAAGCCGCAGCGCTCCCGCCAGCGCCAGCGCGAGCAAGCCCAGCAGTCCGATCAGCGGCAGGTCGCTCGCCGTTTGCGGCAGGCTCTGCGGCTGCATGGGTGCTTCGGGCTGCGGCTGCATCGCCGGCTCTTGCGGCGGCGGCGTGGCGGCCTCTGGTTGCGGCGGCGCCGGCTCGGGCTCGGTTTGCTCGCCGCTGGGCTGCTGCGTCATTACGGGCGCCTTCTCCAACTCGGCCACCTCAGGCACCTTGGGAGTCTCAGGCATGGACGGGACAGGCTCGTTCACCGCTTTTGCCAGCGTGGCCGCTCGCTGCTGCGGGTAGACGAACATGGAGCCGTAGTTGTTGCCTGGATAGAACCACGCGCGCAGCGCTTGGGGCGCGTCGGCCTCCCTTTCTTCGAACATGATCACCGTTTTGCCGGTCGGCTGCAAACGGTAGTTGGGAATGGCCAGGATGGTAGCAAATACATGGTTCCTGTCTTCGTTGAAGATCTGAACAATGTTCCGATCCACCTGCGAATCCAGCAACTTGAAGACATACGTGCCGGGGGGCAGGACCATACCCGGAATTTCCACGGGCTGTGAAAATGTTACCCGGGTTTCGTGATTCCACTCGTCGGCACGCGCCGCCGGCGAGAGCGCCAGCCCGCCCCAGAACACACCCACCGTCACCGCTAACTTGATAAGTTTCATCGACATATCTCCCTCTGAGTTAAGACTTGCAGCGGCTTCGCGGGCCGCCGCACCCAGCGTGGATCCCTGCAACTGTGCTGCCAGGCCCCACGCGCCGGAAGGACCGCGAGCATTATTTGGCTGAGAAAACTGCGCCTTCAAATGTACTGCCAAAGTGATACGCGAAGCAGTGATCGCCAATGATATTCAATAAAGGCGTTCCGCCGATGCCGATTCTGTGGCAACGGCGCGGAGGTTAAGGGAGTTTGTATGCTCAAAAGACTCTTCCATTTCTCGCTAAACGAGGACGACGCGTCCTCGAATGGATCGCATCGCAACGGCTCGGCAGGTCACCGCACATCGCAGGGCGCAGTGGCGCGGGCCAAGGAAGACAGGTTGCCTTTGGAACCGGATGGTGGGCCGGCTCCGAGGCCGGACGGCGCGGCCGCCGTTGTGGGTCACTTCGTGCCGTTTGAGGAGATTTACCGGAATGCGTCGTTCAAGCAGCCGAAGGTGGCCTACGACATTCTGAAAGTCGCCGAAATGGTCCACAGTCCGCACGTGTCGGGGCTTTCGCTCGAAGCCAAGCGCTGTGCGGTGCTGATGGCGCTCGATGTAGCCGGGGTCGAAACGGAAGACCTTCTCCAGGACGCGATGGCGCGCCAGCGCGCCCTCAACGACTACGAGGAAGCGCTGCAGAACAGTTTGCGGGAGTTCGAGGCCAACAAGAACCGGGAGAACACGGAGATCCAGGCGGAACTGGATCGCCTCACCGCCCGCTACATGGCGCGCATTCAGGGCAACGTCGATGAGGTGGCGCGCCAGCAGGACGCCTACGTCGCCTGGCAAAAGGAGAAGCAGCAGGAATCGCAATGCATCGCGGAGGCGGCGTCGTTCTGCACGCCCCAGAGCAACGCCAGCAACGCCAACAGCCTTTCTTCCGTGCTGGTGCGCTGTGGCGTGGAGGCTGCCGGGAAGCGTCCATGATCGTCTGTCTCGTTCTTGTTCTTGTCGCGGCACTGGCGCGCGTTTCTCTGCGCTCCGGAGGCGGCAAAGCGCCGCTCGGGCGCGACGAGCTGTTGAGAATGAGACAGTACTACGAACGCATTCACCGCGAAGAGGTGCTTCCGTTCGAGTAGGCCGGCGCAGGCGGAACCGCCCGCGCCACATCGGCCGGGGACTGGTGGTATGAACAGCGCAGAACTGGACCGCAGACAGCCGATCGGTCTCGACATCGGTACCAACCGGATCGTGGTAGCGCGGAGCGTGGGCGGCAAGCCGCAGTACGAAGCGCAGCTCAACGCTTTTGTCACGTTGCCTCACTCGAGACTGACCGAGAGCCTGCTGCGCCAGGAGGGCGTCTTTCACGAAGTGCAGGGCCGGGAGATCGTCGTGGCCGGCACCGACGCCCAGAGGTTTTCGGACCTGCTCCATGTGGAGACGCGCCGGCCCATGCTGAATGGCGTGCTGAACCCGCGCGAGCCGCACGCCCTGGCGGTCATCCGCTCGATCCTCACCAGGCTCATCGGCCGGGATGGCGGCGAGACGCAGAAAGTGGTCTACAGCGTGCCAGCGCCGGTGACCGGCGGGGAGGCGAGCATCGCCTACCACGAGGCGTCGTGCCGGCAAGTCCTGACCGAGCTCGGCTATGACGCGCAGCCGATTGTGGAGGGGCTGGCGGTGGTGCTCGGCGAGATGGAGTTGTCGAACTTCACCGGTATCGGCATCTCCTGCGGCAGCGGCCTGTCGAACGTGTGCCTGGCCGTGCTGTCCCTGCCGGTGGTGAGCTTCAGCATCGCGAAAGGGGGCGACTTCGTCGATTCGCAGGCGGCGCTGGCCACGGGAGAGCTGGCCACCCGCCTGCGCATCCTCAAGGAGCAGTCCTTCGAACTCGACGGCTTTTCCGGCGACCGGGTGCAGAATGCGCTCACGGTCTATTACGACGACATGATCCATATGGTAGTGGAGGCGCTGCGCGAGGGCCTGGCCGCCAGCGGGCGCCTGCCCAAGCTCGATCGCGCCATCCCGCTGGTTCTCACCGGCGGCAGCGCCATGCCGCGAGGCTTCCTGCGGCGCTTCGAGAAGGCCTTGCGGCCCGAGGAGTTCCCGCTGGAGCTCTCGGAGATCCGCCTGGCGGGGGACCCGCTCAATTCCACGGCGCGGGGGGCGTTGCTGGCGTCGCTGTGTTGAGGGGGCTTGCGATCCAATTGCGGCGCGAGACGGATGGCCGCTGGATCGGCGACATTCCGGAGTTGCCGGGTGTGACGGTGTACGGATCGACTCCCGAGGAAGCCACGTTAAGGGCCAAGGCCCTTGCGTTGCGGGTCATTGCCGAAGAGATCGAGCACGGGGAGATGAAGCCCGGCGCCGACACGTTGCAGTTCTCCGTCGCCGCATGAGCGAATGGCCCGCGACCAAGGCGCGGCGTGTTCTTGCCGCGCTACAGCGGATCGGTTGGCGGATCGTCCGCACGTCCGGCTCGCATCGGACGCTGCGGCGGGTGATCCTGTCCGAGATTGCCAAGGGCACGGGACTGTGCGCGGAGGATCTGTAGCCCGGGCCGCTTGAGCGGGATAGGATTTGTCCGGCCGTACGATTACGAAGTTGGCGGTTGCGCACGCGAGTAACCGCCGCCGCACCCCATGTCTAGCTTGCACGCCCCATCAGCAGTACTTTGAGTTTCGTGCCATGATTAGGGAGCCGCCGCGGGGACCTGATCGCGACACGAAGTGCATTCGCTGCCGATTATCGTCACCAGCGCCCACTAGGACCCTCGGACGCCGCAGCACACGTTCGATATCGGCGCAAATGCAGATTTCGCCAAAGCACACTCCCCCGGCCTGGTGAGACGGAAACCGGAGCAGCTTTATGCGAATCAGACTTCCGAATAACTGCCGGCCGCGAACGGCTTCCGGTTCGCGCAAACTCGTGGCGCAAACAATCGTTCTCGGAACCGTGGCATGGCTGTGCTGCGCCGGGGCCGCGCAAGCACAGGAGCCCGCCCAACTGGGGCAGATCCTCGAGCGTTTGGATCGCCTCGAAGAACAGAACCGGGCCCTCGTGGAAGAGGTGCACGCGCTTCGAAGCGAACTTGAGGCAGCCCGCGCCAGCGCGGCCCCGGCACCCGCTGTCGAAGAAAGGGTCGCGGTCAGCGAGAACCGCATTTCCGAACTGGCGCAAACGAAAGTGGAAGCCGCGCGGCGCTTCCCGATCCGGCTCACCGGAATGGCCCTGTTCGACTCCTTCTGGGATTCGCGCGCGGGTGCAGCAGACGGCTACCCGGCCGTCTCCGCTCCGGACGCCGGGCGCTCGGCCGGCGCAACGCTCCGGCAGACCATTCTCGGACTGGAGTACTGGGGGCCGGAAACGCTGTGGGGCGGCAAGGTGCGGGGCTCGGTGATGATGGACTTCTTCGGAGGTAGCGGGCGTTCGCTCGACCAGCTCGTGCGGTTGCGCACGGCTTCCATCGGGATCGACTGGAAGAACCGCAGCTTCGAAGCCGGGATCTTGAAGCCGCTCATTTCGCCGAGAGACCCCGACTCGCTGGCGCAGGTCGGGATACCGCCGCTGGCCGGCGCCGGCAACCTGTGGCAGTGGATGCCGCAGACAAGGTTCGAGCAGAGGTTCGACCTGGGCCCGGGGACAGAAGTGCGCGCGCAACTCGCCGCGGTTCAAACGGATGAGGCTGCGGCGTATGGCGGATACCCGGCTCCCGCGGGTGGTCCTGCCGTCGAACCGAAGCGCCCGGGGATCGAAGGACGCGTGGAGTTCTCTCGCGGCGAGGAGCGGCGGATCGAGATCGCGCCCGGATTTCACAGCAGCGTGTCGCACGTCGCGGGGACGCCGGTGCCGTCGGATGTCTTCTCGCTCGACTGGTACGCCAAGCCGGGCGGCCCTGCCGAATTCAAGGGGGCGTTCTTCACCGGAGAGAACGCTTCGAATCTCGGGACGGCCGGGCAGGGCTTTGCGATCCTGGCCTCCGGGCGCACGGCGCCGGTCCACAGCACGGGCGGCTGGGCGCAGCTTACGCTCAAAGCGACGTCGAGGCTTTCGTTTCACGTCCTCTCAGGCGCGGAGGACGACCGCCGCTCGGACTTGGTTCCCGGCCAGATCGGAAGGAACCTGGCTTACGGCGCCAACTTCTTCTACCGGCTGGCTCCCAACGTGTTGTTGAGCGTCGAGAGCATGCAGGTGCGCACGAACTATGCAGCCGCGGCGTGGCTATTGGGCAATCACTATGACCTGGCTCTGGGGTACCTGTTTTAGCTGGCTGTGTGCGGCGGCGGTGGCGGCGCCGGTCTCGGGCACCGTGCGCCTGACCGACTCGCAGAACCCGGTCGTCCGCAAGCACGGAGACTACTCGGGGGTGGTCGTGTGGCTGGAGCCGACCGCGCCCACCGGCGCGGCGTTGTCCCGGCCGGTCACGCACGCGCGGATGGAACAGCGCGGGAAGGAATTCGTCCCGCACGTATTGGCGATCCCGGCCGGGAGCGCGGTGGATTTTCCAAACCTCGATCCCATCTTCCACAACGCCTTCTCCGAGTTCGCCGGGCAGGTTTTCGATCTTGGGCTCTATCCACGTGGCGGCAGCCGTTCGATCACATTCGCCCGAACCGGGATCGTGCGCGTATTCTGCAACATCCACCCGGCGATGAGCGCGGTCATCGCGGTCATGAAATATCCGTGGTTCGCCGTCTCCGGCGCTTCGGGCGCCTTCAGGATACCGGACGTACCCCCTGGAGAGTACCTGCTTCACGTGTACCACGAGCGCGCGGCCGAACAGGTGCTGAGAACGCTCGATCGCAAGGTCGTCGTCCCGCCCGGCGGGCTGACGCTGGAGCCGATCCCTATTTCCGAGACCGGTTACCTCGAGACGCCGCACAAGAACAAGTACGGGCAGGACTACGCTCCGGTCGTGGATGACGAGCTGTACAAGCGGTAGACCAAGATGAACTTCCGATTCTCGCGCCTTTCGCTGCTGTGGAAGATCCTGCTCTCGACGTCCGTTGCGCTTACGCTTCTGTTCACGCTCACCGGCTGGATCGTCCTGACGGACGCGACCCGCACCACGTCCGACAGCGTGGATCACGAAGTGAACGCCAGCTTCAAGGCGTATCAATCGCTCTGGAAGTCGCGCGCGGACCTGCTCTCGTCGGTCAGCCTGATCCTCAGCACCATGTCGGACGTTCGCGCCGCTTTCGGGACCGGCGATGAAGCGACCATCCGGGACACCGCCGGCGAACTGTGGGCGCGAATCTCCGATGCCGACGCGATCTTCATCGTGACGGACCCGCGAGGCCGCGTGATCGCGTCGCTCGGGGGCGATCTGAGACCCTCACTGCCCGGGACTCTCGAGGTCGTGCATGTTGCGGAGGCCCAGTTTCCGAAGCAGGTTTCGGGCTTCCTTGCCCAGGCAGACCGGCTCTATCACATCACGGTCACCCCGGTGTACGTCCACAGCGGGGGCGGACTGGAACTGCTGGATGTGCTGGTGGCCGGCTACGACGTCAACCGCCGCGTTGCGTCGGGCTTGAAGGATGCGACCGGCGGGAGTGAGTTCCTCTTCCTCGCTAACGGCCGCGTGGTTGCCTCGACGCTGGCACCGGATGCGGCGCGGAGGGCCGCCACCGGGCTCGCTGCCGGCGATGCGCAGCGTGTCAGCGACGGCCGGATCGAATACGCCCCTTTGATCGCGCCATTGCGGGACATTTCCGGTGCGCGGATCGGCGAACTGGCCATCCTACGCTCTTTCGAGGGTGCTCGCGGGCGAATTGCCGCGTTGCGGCGCAATATCGTCCTCCTCTGGCTTGTCTCACTGGGGTCCGGCCTGGCGCTGACGTACCTGCTAGCGCGCAAGATCGTCCAACCGGTGCAGGAACTGGACCGTGCGGCCGCCGAGATCGCGCGCCAGAACTACGACTGCCGCGTCGCGGTCCGCGGCGAGGACGACCTCGGGAGGCTGGCGGCCACGTTCAATCATATGTGCGAGTCCATCCAGCAGGCGCGGGAGGAGCTGATCGTCCAGGAACGGATCGCCACTATAGGACGGCTGGCCAGTTCGATTGCCCACGATGAACTGGAGCAGGCGGCCGAGATCCAACGCCGTTTCCTGCCCGCCGTCGCGCCGGTTGTTCCAGGCCTCGAGTTGGCCGGCTACAACGCCGCGTGCCGCACGGTGGGCGGAGACTACTACGATTTTCTGAGGTACCCCGGCGGCCAGGTTGGTATCGTAATCGCAGACGTGGCCGGCAAAGGCATGGCCGCTGCGCTGCTGATGACCAGTCTACAAGCCAAGGTTCAGGCGCTCGCAGAGGCACTCGCGGACCCCGCGGACGTGGTGGCGCGGCTGAACCGCAGCCTGGCAACCACCTGTCCCGGGAACCGCTTCGTCACTTTCTTTCTCGCGATCGTCGACCCGCACAGCGGGGAGATCGCTTTCTGCAACGCGGGCCACAACCCGCCGCTGCTGGTCCGGCAGAGCGGAGAGATCGTTCATCTCGAGGGCGGCGGCCCCGTGCTCGGCATCCTCCCGGCGACGGCCTACGAAGCGCAGCGCTGCCGGATGGATCGCGGCGACGTGCTCCTGCTTTACAGCGACGGTGTCACCGAGGCCTGCAATCCCGCTGGCGAGGAGTTTGAGGACCGCCTGCTGGACCTGGCCAGGGAAGCCCGCGGCCGCAGCGCGGCCGAGATCGTGCAGCAGGTCCACGAGGCGGTGAGGGACTGGATTGCCGGCCAGCCGCCGGCTGACGATATCACGGTAGTCTGCGCACGGCGCACGCAGTGAATCCCGCGACGGCTCGCGCCACCCCACTCGCCGATTGCGGGGGAAAGCGGATCGGCATTCGCATCGCAGCCGGCTGATGGCTGACGGCCGCCCTTCCTCACCGCGCCTGCAAGAACCCCACCAGCCGCTCCATGGCCGGCTTGAGAATCTCCCGCTCGGCGGCGTAGCAGATGCGGATCGAGCCCTCGCCGCCGGCTCCGAAAGCCACTCCGGGCGCGAGGCCGACGCTGGTCTCTTCGAGCAGCCGGCGGCAGAAGCCAAACGAATCCGTCAGTCCCTCGATGCGCGGGAACAGATAGAACGCGCCCTCGGGCTCGGGCACGGTGACGCCGGGGGCCTTCTTCAGCATGGCCAGGCAGTAGTCGCGGTTCTCCTTGTAGCGCGCCAGCATCTTCCTGATCTCGATTTCGCCCCAGACGAGCGCGGTCTCGGCCGCCCGCTGGGCGAAGCTCGGCGCGTGCGAGACGATGAACTCGTTCAACTGCGCCGCCTTCTGCGCCAGGTCGGAGCGCGCCACCAGCCAGCCCACTCGCCAGCCGGTCATGCAGTAGGTTTTCGAGAACGATTGCACCACGATCACGGCGTCGTCGCGCGTCGCCTTCTTCAGAATGGAAGGCGCGGGCGTGCCAAGCGGATCGCGGTAAACCAGGCGCTCGTAAACTTCGTCGGCGAGCAGCCACAGCTCGTGGCGCCGCGCGAATTCGAGCAGGCGGTCCTGATCGGCGGAGGTGGCGACCCAGCCCAGCGGATTCGAGGGCGAGGTGTAGATCAGCAGCCGCGTCCGCGGCGTGACGGCGGCTTCGAGAGCGTCGAAATCGATCTCATAACGCCCGCCCGCAAGCACGTGCGGAACCATGCGCGGGACCGCGTTCGCGAGCGCCACGTTGGCCGCGCCATTGGGCCACGCCGGCGTCAGGACGAGGGCCTCGTCGCCGGGATCGAGCGCACAGCGGATCGAGACGTTCAGCGCCTGCACGCCCGAAGCCGTAACCACGATTTCGCGTTCGGGATCGAGCGTGACGCCGTGCAGCTTCCCGTAGGAATCGGCGAGCGCGCGGCGCAATGAAGGCAGGCCGGCGTTCTCGGTGTAGAAGAGGTAGCCGTCGGCCATGGCCTTCTGCGCGGCGCGGCGGATGTACTCGGGCGTGGGCGTGCTCGACTCGCCGAAGTACAGTTTGAGCACGCCTTCCATGCCCATGGCGATGTGGGCCAGCTCGCGAATGCGCGAATGCTCGACGCGCTCGGCGGAAGGCGCGACGCGCGCGGGCACTACCCGCGACGCTCCTTGGCCGTCATGAGCTCTTCGATGTTGACCAGGTCGGTGGGGTAGTCGCCGGTGTAGCAGGCGTAGCAGTATTCGTGGCGGCGGTCGGAGACGGCCTCGCGCAAACCCGCCAGCGACAGGTAGCCGAGGCTGTCGGCCTCGAGAAACGTGCGGATCTCCTCGACCGTGTTGTTGGCGGCGATCAGCTCGCGCTTGGTGGGCGTATCCACGCCGTAAAAGCAAGGCGAGCGGGTCGGCGGGCAGGAGATGCGGACGTGAACCTCACGGGCGCCCGCATTGCGAACCATACGGACGATCTTGCGGGAAGTGGTCCCCCGCACGATCGAGTCGTCCACCAGCACCACGCGCTTGCCCTCGATCAGGTGCCGCACCGGGTTGAGCTTCAGCTTCACGCCGAAGTCGCGGATGGCCTGCGAAGGCTCGATGAACGTGCGGCCGATGTAGTGGCTGCGAATGAGGCCGTGGCGGAAGGGGATGCGGGACTCGGCCGCGAAGCCGATGGCCGCGGCTACGCCCGAATCGGGGACGGGCACGACCACGTCCGCCTCCACGGGGTGCTCGCGCGCCAGCAGGCGGCCCAGCATCTCGCGCGATTCCTGCACCGAGCGGCCGAAGACGATCGAATCGGGCCGCGAGAAGTAGACGTGCTCGAAGACGCACTGCGCACGCGGCTGCTCCGGACAGTAGCGCTCGCGCGTCAGGCCGTCTGGCGCCGCCACCACCATCTCGCCCGGCTCGACCTCGTTCAGGTACACCGCGCCGATGAGGTCGAAAGCGCAGGTTTCCGAAGCGAACACGTAGGATTTCTGGCCGCCCGAAAGCTCCATCTGGCCCATAACCAGCGGGCGGAAACCTTGCGGGTCGCGGGCCACGATGACGCGGTCCTGCGCCAGGAACACCAGCGAGAAGGCGCCTTCGAGCTGGAGCAGCGCCTCGCGCAGCGCGCCGGCCAGCGTCCGCTCGCGGGAGTGCGCCACCAGGTGCAGGATGACTTCCGTGTCGCTCGAAGCCTGAAAAATGGAGCCCTCGCGCTCGAGCTCGCGGCGCAGTTCGGCGGCGTTGGTGATGTTCCCGTTGTGCGCCACCGCGATGAGGCCCTTATTGCACGACACAGCGAAGGGCTGCGCGTTGCAGAGCACGGTGGTCCCGGCGGTGGAATAGCGAGTGTGGCCGATGGCCAAGTGGCCGCGCAGCTTGCCGAGCTGTTCGGGCGTGAAGATGTCGGCGACGTAGCCCATCTCCTTGACGGTGTAGATTTCCTTCCCGTCGGTGGAGCACATCCCGGCGCTTTCCTGGCCGCGATGTTGCAGGGCGTACAGCCCCAGGTAAGCGAGATTGGCGGCCTCGGGATGTCCGTAGACCGCCACGACTCCGCACTCTTCGTGCAGTTTGTCGAGCATCGTTACCCTCTCAATGCCGCTTCGAGCGCCCCTTCCCAGGCCTCGCGGAGGCGCCGTAGTTCACAGTCTATCAGTGTCTGCCCCCGGTTGCGAAGAGAAAGGCGTCCGGGGATGGTCGCGCCCGCCAGCAATGCCGGGACGCCGTGCTCCGCGGCGATCTGCTGCACCTCGCCCGGCCGCTCGGTCGAAATCAGAATCCGCGACGGCCCTTCGTGGAAAAGCAGGAACTCGGGCCGCAGCTCGCTGGCCAGATCGAGCATGGCGCCGACGCCTGCCGGGCCGAAAGAGCACTCGGCCAGCGCCACGGCCAGCCCGCCGTCGCTCAGGTCGTGCGCGGAGTCGGCCAGGCCGGCGGCCACGATGGCGCGCATGGCGGTTTGGACGCGCTTCTCGTATTCCATATCGAGCTCGGGCGGCAGGCCCCAGAGCTGCTTCAGGACGATCTTGGCGTACTGGCTCGACCCGAAGCGCCTGTCGTCGGAATGCCCCAACCCGCCCAGCAGGATCACCGAGCGGCCTGGCGCCTTGAAGTCGATGGTCACCGGCGGGGCGGTTGGGAGCAGTCCCACCACGCCCAGAACCGGCGTAGGATACACGCCTTCCCCGAGCGTTTCGTTGTAGAGGCTCACGTTGCCGCCGGTGATCGGCGTCTCGAAGAAGCGGCAGGCTTCGGCCATACCTTCGATGGCCTCCACGAGTTGCGCCATGATTTCGGGTTTCTCGGGATTGCCGAAGTTGAGGCAATTGGTGGCGGCCGCGGGCACCGCGCCCACGGTGGAAAGATTGCGGCAGCACTCGGCGACAGCCAGCTTGGCGCCCTCGCGCGGCCCCAGGTAGGCGTAGCGGCCGTTGCCGTCGAGCGCCATGGCCACCGAGGTGCCCATCTCCTTGATGCGCACGATGGCCGCATCGCCGCCCGGCCCTTGAGTCGTGTTGGTCCGCACCTGGTGGTCGTACTGCTCCCAGATCCAGCGCTTCGACGACAGGTCGCCGGAAGCCACCAGGGCCAGCAGGTCGGCTTCGGAATCGCCTTCGGGAATGGGCGGACCGTCGATGGGAGCCGTGCGGAACGGCAGGGTGTGCGGGCGGTCGTAGAGCGGCGCCTCGTCGGCCAGCTCGCGAGCCGGGATCTCGGCGACCACCTGGCCATGATCCTTGACGCGCATCTTGCCGTCGTCGGTCACCACACCCACGGCTACGGCGTCGAGCCCCCACTTTTTGAAGACGCGGAAGACCTCGTCCTCGCGCCCCTTATCGACCACCAGCAGCATACGCTCCTGGGACTCCGAGAGCATGATCTCGTACGGCGTCATGCCGGTTTCGCGTTGCGGCACCAGCGCCAGGTCTATCTCGATCCCCGTGCCGCCGCGGCTGGCCATCTCGCAGGTAGAGCAGGTGAGGCCGGCGGCGCCCATATCCTGAATGCCGACCACGGCGCCGGTGTGCATGGCCTCGATGCAGGCCTCCAGCAGCAGCTTCTCCATGAACGGGTCGCCCACCTGGACGGTGGGCCGCTTCTGCTGGGATTCCTCGGTGAACTCGGCGGAAGCCATGGATGCGCCGTGAATGCCGTCCTTGCCCGTCTTGGCGCCTACGTAAACCACCGGGTTGCCAACACCGCTGGCGCGCGCGTAGAAGATCTCGTCCCTCTTGAAGACGCCCAGCGCGAAGACGTTGACCAGCGGGTTGCCGTTGTAGCACGGCTCGAAGATGCACTCGCCGCCGATGGTCGGTACGCCGAAGCAGTTGCCATAGTGCGCGATGCCGGAAACCACGCCTTCGAGGATCCGGCGGTTGCGCGGGCCGCACTGCGGATCGTCCAGGGGGCCGAAGCGCAACGAATCCATGACCGCGATGGGCATCGCATCCATGGTGAAGATGTCGCGCAGAATGCCGCCCACGCCGGTGGCCGCGCCCTGGAACGGCTCGATGAAGCTGGGGTGGTTGTGCGACTCGATCTTGAAAGCGATGGCCCAGCCGCCGCCGATTTCGATAATGCCGGCGTTCTCGCCCGGCCCTTGCAAGACCAGCTTCGAGCGGGTCGGCAGCTTCTTCAGGTGCAGGCGGGAACTCTTGTAAGAGCAGTGCTCGCTCCACATGACGCTGAAGATGCCGAGCTCGGTATAGCTCGGTTCCCGCCCCAGCAGGGCGACGATCTTGGCGTATTCTTCGGGGGTGAGTTGATGAGTGGCGATGAGGTCGGGAGTGATTGTCATGAACAAGCCATCCGCCGTCGGCTTTCAGGCATCGGCCTTAAGCCCGGCGCGTTTCGGCGGCCAGCGCCGCGACCATCGATTCCAGCACCACCAGGCCGTCGGTCGATCCCATGAGCGGATCGGCGGCGCGTTCCGGGTGCGGCATCAATCCCAGAACGTTGCGGCCTGCATTCAGGATTCCGGCGATGTCCCGGAGCGACCCGTTCGGGTTATCGAGGTAGCGAAAGACGACCCGGTCTTCCGCCTCGAGCCGGTCGAGCGCTTCTTCGTCCGCGTAATAGCAACCCTCGCCGTGGGCGATGGGAAAAGTCAGAACCTGCCCCTTTTCGGCGCAGGATGTGAACGGGGAATTCGTGGTTTCGGTCCGCAGCCGGACGGGACGGCAGATGAACTTCAACCCGCGGTTGCGGATCAGGGCTCCGGGCAGCAGTCCGCTCTCGACCAGGATCTGGAAACCGTTACAGATGCCGAGCACCAGCCCGCCCTCTTGGGCGAACTTCCGGACCGCGCCCATGACCGGAGAGAACTTGGCGATCGCGCCGCAGCGGAGGTAGTCGCCGTAGGCGAACCCGCCCGGCAGGATGACGGCATCGACGTTGCCCAACTGCGGCGAGTCGTGCCACAGAAACTCGGCCTTTTGCCCCAGGTTTTGCGACGCGGCATACCACGCGTCATGATCGCAATTGCTGCCAGGGAAGACTACGACTCCGAATCTCATGAGAGACCACCAGTGTAACACTGCCGGGCCCGGACACACCTCGAACGTGGCCGGACACGAAACCCTATACGAGGCTAAACCGCCGGAGCCGGGGCGGGCGCGGAAGGAGCGGCGGCCACGGGAGCGGCTTTCGGTTTGCGGCGCGCGCGCTTCTCGACGGGAGGCGTCCGGTCGCTTTTCTTCAGCGCTGTCAGGACGATATGGGCGAGGAATTTCTTCTCGCCGAAATCGTCGAACTTGATAACGATGTACTCGTCGCTGGCGGAGAGCACGGCGCCAAGACCAAACTTCTGGTGCTCCACCTGTGCACCTTGGGGGTAAGGAGTTCTAATTCCCATGGATGCTTTTAGGATAGCAGAGCGCGAAACCATTGTCGAATCGGCCTGTTTTGGCCCGTGGGGGGACGGACCGGAGGCCTGTCCCACAGCGCCGCTCCATCCCGCCGTGCTTTATAATGAGCAATCGAGGACCTGGCTTCCCTTCATGGAGGATTTCAAGAAAAAGCTTCAAGACGAGATCGCTGCGCTTGAGCGCGAGCTGCGCACCGAGTTGCCGCGGGAGATCCTCAAGGCGCGCGCGCACGGCGACCTGAGCGAGAACGCCGAGTACCACGCCGCCAAGGAGCGGCAGCGTTATGTCGACGCGCGCCTGCAGCAGCTCCAGAAGCGCATGACCGACTGGGCGATGGTGGACCTCTCGAAAATCCCGCACGGCCGCGTGGGTCTCGGCTCCAAGGTGGTGGTGCTCGACATGGGCAAGGACGAGCAGATCACTTTCCGGCTGGTCACCAGCGAAGAAGCCGACGTCGCCAAGGGCCTGATCTCGACGAACTCTCCCATCGGGCGAGGATTGCTCGGTAAGGAAATCGGCGACGTGGTCAACATCCAGATTCCGGGCGGCACGCGCGAGATGGAGATTCTGGAGCTCACGACCATACACGACGCGGGGAGCGAGGGCCTGTGACTTACACGCGCGCCATCGGGGTCGGGTGTAACACCGTCATCCGGTGGATTGTCCGCGGCCTGGCCCTATCGCGCATCCATCCCAACGCGCTGACGTTCATCGGCCTGGTGATTAACGGGGTCGCAGCGGTGTTGCTGGCGGAGGGCCGCTTCGTGCCTTCGGCCCTGGTGATGATCGCGGCCGGGATCTTCGACATGGTGGACGGGCGGGTGGCGCGCGCCACCAACCAGGTGACGCTGTTCGGCGCCTTCTTCGATTCCGTGGTGGACCGCTACTCGGACCTGGTCCTGTTGATGGGCCTGCTGGTCTATTACGCTTCCATCAACCGCTTCTTCTACGTGGTTCTGACGGCCGTGGTGATGACCGGCTCGGTGATGGTGAGCTATACGCGGGCCCGCGCCGAGTGCATCATTCCGAAGTGCAAAGCCGGCTTCATGGAGCGCCCGGAGCGCATGGTGCTGCTGATCATCGGAGCGCTGTTCAACCGCATGGCGCCGGTGCTGTGGGTCATCGCGGTCATCGCCAACATCACGGTGATCCACCGCATGTTGTTCACGTGGCGCCACACCCGACCGCTCGAACAACAGGCCCACATGCGGGTGGCCGCGGGCGCGCGCGAGCAGGGCTGACCGCTTACACCTCGGCGCCCGAGGTCGTGATGGTCAGGCGGCCGTGCTTGACGCCCTTGGTCGAGATCAGGGCGTCGGCGATTTTCTTCACTTCGCCGGCTTTGCCGCGCACCACCAGCACTTCCAGGCAATGGTCGTGGTCCAGGTGGACGTGCAGCGTCGAGAGCACGTGGTGATAGTGCTCGTGCTGCAAACCGGTGAGTTTCTCGTTCAGCAGGCGCGCGTGGTGGTCGTAGACCAGAGAGACGGTGCCGACTACCCGCCGCTCCGGCGCCTCCCAGGCCTGCTCAACCAGCTCGTCGCGGATCAGGTCGCGGAAGGCCTCCGAGCGGTTGGTGTAGCCCCGCTTCGCGATGAGATCGTCGAACTTCTTCAATAACTCGGAATCGATGGCCACGCCAATCCGGCTGAGCTCGCCCATTTGTGATTCATTATAGGCGCGGCTGTAACCGAAAAGGCGGCGCGGCCGCCCTGAATTTAGGATAGACTCAACCTTTTCGGGGGACAGACTATGATCGGTTTCCGAGGGCTGCTGGCGGCGGGGGTGGCGGCACTGGCGGCGCCGGCGGGCCAAGTCGAGTCCCCCGTCATCCGCGTCACGGTGAATCTGGTTCAAGTGGACGCGGTGGTCACGGACTCGAAAGGCCGCCAGGTCACGGACCTGAAGGCCGAAGACTTCGAGATCACCGAGGACGGCCGTCCACAGAAGATTACGAACTTCTCGTACATACGGCTGGCTCCGCCCTCACAGCCGGCCGCCGCGCCAGCGCCCTCTCCCCTGGCGCGCGGCGCCGTTCCGCCGCCTCCGCCCGCCGAGGCCACGCCCAAACGCGAGGAAGTGCGCCGCACCATCGTGCTGGTTGTGGACGACCTCGGCCTGTCCTTCGAGAGCATGGGGGAAGTGCGGCACGACCTGAAACGGTTCGTCGAACAGCAGCTCCAGCCGGGCGACCTGGTGGCCATCGTCCGCACCAGCGGCGGTATGGGTGCGCTCGATCAGTTCACTACCGACCGGCGCCTCCTGCTCGCCGCGGTGGACCGGCTGCGGTGGTATCCTGGCGGCCGCTCCGGCCTGTCGGCGATGGAGCCGGCCGGTTCGAGTCCCGGCGCGGGCCAGGACGCCAGAGCACAAGAAGCGCAGTGGCGCCACGTCACCTACTCGCTTGGAACCCTGGGCGCCGTGAGTTATCTGGTGAACGGCATGCGCGAGATGCCGGGGCGCAAGTCGCTCATCCTCATTTCCGACGGGCTGCGGCTGCGGTATGGCCTGGGCCCGGCGGAAACCGTGCCCCGCAGCTACCGCGCGCCATCGATCTGGGAGAGGGACGAGCGCGTGATGGAAGGCCTGCGCCGCCTCGCCGACCAGGCCAACCGCGCTGCCGTGGTGCTTTACAGCGTGGATGCCCGGGGCATTCAGACGCTGATGCCGACCGCAGCCGACCAGCTCTCGATGGCCGACATCCGCAATGCGGGCCGCGGCGACAGCCGGCTGACCGGCATGCTGCTCGATCAAGAAGGGCTGCAGGTCCTGTCCCACGAAACCGGCGGCTTCCTGGTGCACGATAGCAACCGCATCGACTTCGGTCTGGGCCAAATCCTGCAGGATCTCGAAGGCTACTACCTGATCGGTTATAAGCCCGACGCGGCGCGTTTTCAGCCCCGCAACGGAAAGCAGCCGGACTTTCACGCCATCAAAGTCCAGGTCAAGATTCCGAAGTTGCACGTTCGTTCGCGCTCGGGCTATTACGGCTACGAGGATTCTCCCCAGCCCGCCCAAGACCGGTTTGCCGCCGCTCTGTTCTCGCCCTTCACGTCCTCCGGCGTCCGCCTCCGCCTCACCCCGGTGTTTGCCGAAGCCGTGGACGGCCGCACGACCATCACGCTGATGCTGCACATCGACGCCCGCGACCTCACCTTCTCGGCCGAGGCCGGCGAACAGCAGGCAACCGCCGACCTGCTCGCATTCACCGTGGACGAGCGCGGCAGGCCCGTCGACAAGGCGTCCTACAAGGCGATCATCCGTCTGAAACCGGCCCGGTACGAGTACGCGCTCGGCGCGGGCTTGGTTTACACCAGCTCGATTCCCGTGGTTCGGCCGGGACCGTACCAGGTCCGCGTGGCCGTTCGGGACACCGCCACGGGCAAGATTGGAAGCGCGAGCCAGTTCCTCGAGGTGCCCGACCTGAAGAAGCGTCGACTGGCCCTCTCCGGGCTCGTCGTCGACAGCCCGGCCGGCCAGCCGCAAGACCGCGAGGCTCCGGGCGTTCCGTCCTTCCGGGTGTTCCGGCGGAGTGGGGCGCTGGACTTCAGCTGCCAGATCTTCAATGCGCGGTTGGACCGGAAGACGCAGAAGCCGGCCCTCGATACCGAGGTGCGCGTGTTCCAAGGGCGGCAGCAAATGCTCGCGACGGAGCCCAAGAGACTGGAGGTCGCCTCGGCCGGCTCGCCACGCGCCACGGCCAAGGGGAGCATGCGCCTGGATTCGTTCGAGCCGGGCTCGTACGCCCTGCAGTTCGTGGTGCGCGACACGCTGGAAAAGGAGCAACGCGGCGTGGCCTCGCAGTGGATCGATTTCGACGTGGTCCCGTGAGCGGCGGCCCGGTGGCACGGTTTTCACGATCGTGCTACCGTGGAACTCGGTGCACATCCCCGACGGATTCCTTTCCACGCCCGTGTGGCTGGCCCTCGATGTCACCGGGCTGCCGGCCATCGGCTTGCTCGCCCGCCGCGCGCGGCGCGAGCTCGAGGAGGCGCGCGCGCCCCTGCTGGGCGTCACGGGCGCGTTTGTGTTCGCCGCCCAGATGATCAACTTCCCGGTCGCCGCGGGCACCAGCGCGCACCTGGTGGGCGGGGCGTTGCTGGCCATCGCGCTCGGCCCGGCGGCGGCGGCGGTCGTCATGACGGCGATTCTGGCGGTGCAGGCCTTCGTATTCCAGGACGGCGGGATCCTGGCGCTCGGCGCGAACGTTTTTAACATGGCCATCGCCGGGGTGCTGGCGGGCTATCTGCCGTATCGTCTGTGGGGCGCTGGCGGGCGCCGGAGAGCCGCGATTTTCGCCGCCGGCGCGCTCTCGGTGATGGTGTCCGCGCTGCTGGCCGTCAGCGAACTGCTGGCCTCGGGCGTGCCGGTCAGGCCGGCCGCTATGGCCTTCCTGCTGGTGGTGTTTGGGGTCTCCGCGGTGGTCGAGGGCGCGATCACGGTGGCCGTGGTGCGGGGGATCGAGAGGCTCAGCCCGCAGATCATTCGCCAGACGGCCGCAGAGCGCTCCTGGGTCCTGGCGGCCTGCGGCGCGGGCGCGGTGCTGCTGGCGGCCGCCGGGGGGTTGGTGGCTTCGACCAACCCGGACGGGCTCCAATGGCTGGGCGGTCAACTCGACATCCTGGGGCGAATCACGAACTTGTTCACGGCGCCGCTGGCGGAGTATCGCGCCCGCTGGCTGGGCTCGCCGTGGATCGCCAAGGCCGCCGCTGGAGCCGCGGGAGCGTTGCTGGTCGGCCTGATCTCGATTGCGCTGGGGCGGGCGGCGGCGCGCACCAGGAGCGCCTGAGTGCACCACGTCGTATTAGAACGCTGGAGCCGCGGAGCGAGCTTCGTGCACGCCCGGGACGCGCGGGTGAAGGTTCTGGTCCTGCTCGCTTACCTGGTGGCGCTGGCGACCACGGCGCCCATTACATTCGCCGCCGCGACGTGCTATGCCGCGCTCGTCGCGGCGGCGACGGTGGCCGCGCGGCTGCCGCTGGCCGGCCTGGCGTTGCGCGCCGCGGCGGTGCTGCCGTTTGCGGGCACGTTCGCACTCTTCAGCATCCTGGCGGGCGATGGGGGCCGCGCGGCGTCGCTGGTGTCCAAGAGTTACTTGTCCGCCGCGGCGGTTCTGGTGCTCGCCGGAACGACGCCGCTGCCGAAACTCGTGCGCGGACTGGAATCGCTCGGCGTGCCGCGCTTCCTGACGCTGGTGATCCAGTTTCTCTACCGCTACCTGTTCGTCATCTCGGAGCAGGCTCAGCACATGCGTCTGGCGGCGCTGGCGCGGGGCGGCGGCCAGCTCCGCTTCACGCACGCTGCGGGCGCGGCGGCCACGCTGTTCGGACGCTCCTACGCGCGGGCCGAAGGCATCCACGGAGCGATGCTCGCGCGCGGATTCCACGGCCGTATGGAGCTACTGGCCGAGCCCCGGCTCGGAACGGCGGACGTGCTGTTCCTCGCGGCCGGCCTGGCCGCGGCCATGGCGCTGCGCCTGGCCATGGGAGCCGTGGGATGAGCGGCCGGCCCCTCATCGAAGCTCGCGGCCTGCGCTACCGCTACGACAACGGCACGCTGGCGCTCGACGGCGTCGACTTCCGGCTGCTGCCAGGCGAGACCGTGGCGCTGCTCGGCCCCAACGGGTCCGGCAAGACGACCTTCGCGCACCACCTAAACGGATTGCTTCGCGGCGAGGGTTTCCTCTCGGTTTGCGGCCTCGCAATGGAGCAGAAGAACCTGGCTGAGATCCGGCGCAAGGTCGGGTTGGTGTTCCAGGACTCGGACGAGCAACTGTTCATGCCCTCGGTGCTGGAGGACGTTGCTTTCGGGCCGCTCAATGAGGGCCGGACGCCGGAGGAAGCGAGAGAAATCGCGCTGGCCGCGCTCGACCAGACCGGCATGCGGTACGCCCTCGATAAGGCGCCCTATCACCTCAGCGCGGGCGAAAAGAAGCGCGTAGCAGTGGCCGGGGTGCTGGCTATGAATCCGGAGGTGCTGGTGCTCGATGAGCCCACAACGTTCCTCGACCCTCCGGCGCAGCGCGACTTAGTGACACTACTCGGGCGGCTGGAACAATCCAAGGTTTTGATTACGCACGACGCGGCTTTGGCCCGCGCACTGGCGAGCCGGGCGATTTTCTTCCAGCGAGGAAAGATCGCTGCCGAGGGCCCCGTGGCAGAGGTCGTCGAGCGGTTCCGCTGGGAAGCCACGCCGCCCGCGGTATCCGCGCCCGATCGGAACTGACTTCGCTATCCCTTGCCTTCCGTCTTCTTGCGGTACTCGGCCCAGCGGCGCTTCTGTGCGGCGGCGATCCTCTTGCGCGCGGCGGCGCTCAGCTTCCTCTTGTGCGCGGCCTTGGGAGCGGCAGCGGCGGGTGCGGCCGCGGAGGCGGGAGGACGTCCCCGGCGGTGGCCGAGCATGGCCTGCACCTGGGCAATGTGTTCCTCGATCCGCTTCTTCTGCGCTTCCAGTCCTTCCAGCGCCGCTTTCAACAACTCGGAATTCTGCACGGTTTTCTGTCTCGGCATAAGTTCACCCCACTACACGATAGCATAGGAACACTTACTGCGATATGCCTTTTTCGGACTCGCAGATGATAGTCACAGGTCCGTCATTGGTAAGCTCGACCGCCATAGATGCCTGGAAGATACCGGTCTCCACGGGCAGCCCCCGCTTGCGGCAGGCCTCGACGAAATAGTCATACAGGGCGCGGGCCTGCTCCGCCGGCGCGGCCAGGTCGAATCCCGGCCGGCGGCCCCGCCGGCAATCGCCGTACAGCGTGAATTGAGAGACAATCAGCAGCGCTCCGCCGGTTTCGAGGACGCTACGATTCATTTTACCCGCATCGTCCGGGAAGATACGCAGGCCGGTTACTTTGTCCGCCAGGTAATCGGCATCGGCCCGGGTATCGTACTTGGCCACTCCGAGAAACACCAGCAGGCCGGATGCGATCGCGCCGGCAGTACGGCCATCCACCACAACGCGCGCCTGGCTGACTCGCTGAATGACAACGCGCATATGGGTTCAGTGTAAGGCTTAGTCGGCGCTCCTGGTTGTGGCTGGGCCGTGTCTCCCCCGCTATACTGTAGGTTCCGACGATGGGACCTCGAAAAGCAGTGCGCTACAAAGACGCCGGCGTCGATATCGACGAGGCAGATCGCGCCGTAGACCATATCAAGCACCTGGCGCGCGCCACGTTCACTCGCGGCGTGGTTACCGATATCGGAGCGTTCGGCGCCGGCTTCCAGCTCAACGGATGGAAGAAACCGGTCCTGGTCAGCTCGGCCGACGGAGTGGGCACGAAACTCAAGATCGCCTTCGCCGCCGGCCGGCACGATACGGTGGGCCAGGACCTGGTGAACCATTGCGTGAACGATATCGGCGTGCTGGGCGCGAGGCCGCTCTTCTTTCTCGATTACTACGCCACCGGAAAACTCGACGCAGAAGTCGCGCGGCAGGTCGTCTCCGGCCTGGCGCGTGCCTGCCGCGAGAACGGCTGCGCGCTGATCGGCGGCGAAACCGCGGAGATGCCGGGCCTGTACGCCCAGGGAGAATACGACCTGGCCGGTTTCATCGTGGGCGCCGTGGAACGCAATCGCATGATAAACGGCGCGACGATCCGCGCCGGCGACATACTGCTCGGCCTGCCCTCGACCGGCCTGCACACCAACGGTTACTCGCTGGCCCGCAAGCTGCTGCTCGAAGTGGCCGGCTACGGCGTGAAGACCTACCTGCCGGAGCTCGGCGGCACGGTCGGCGACGAGTTACTGAAGGTCCACCGCAGCTACTTGCGGCCCATTCAGGCGCTCGCGGCGAAAGGGCTGCTGAAGGGCGCGGCGCACATTACCGGCGGCGGCATCACCGGCAACACGCCACGCATCCTGCCGCCGCGCGTGGCGATCGAAGTCGACACCGCAGCCTGGCTGGCGCCGCCGATTTTCGAGTTATTGCGGCGCCTCGGCAACATCCCCGATGACGACTATCGCCGCACCTTCAACCTGGGCATCGGCATGATCCTGGTGGTGGCCGGACGGAACCTGGCCCGCGTCAGGAAGCTGCTGGACGGCCTCGCCGAGCCTTGCTACGAAATCGGCCGCGTGATTCCTCTGGGGCGCGGCTCCAAAACACGCGTGGCCTACCTATGAAGAAGCGACTCGGAATCCTGCTCTCCGGACGCGGCTCGAATTTCGAGGCCATCGCCACAAGCGTCGAGGCCGGCCACATCGACGCCGAAATCGCGGTTGTGATCTCGAACCGGCCGGACGCCCGCGGCCTCGAAAGCGCTCGCCAGCGCGGATTGAACGCGGTCTCGATTCCATCCAAGGGGCTGGATCGCGAAGTCTACGACCGCATGGTGGTGGCAGAGCTGAAGAAGTGCGCGGTGGACCTGGTTTGCCTGGCCGGTTACATGCGGCTGCTCAGCGCCTATTTCGTGCGCGAGTTTCCGCTGCGCATCCTGAACATTCACCCTTCGTTGCTGCCGTCGTTCCCGGGCCTGGAGGCGCAGCACCAAGCCCTCGAGCACGGCGCGAAGATCAGCGGCTGCACGGTGCATTTCGTGGACGAGCTTCTCGACGCCGGGCCGATCGTCGTCCAGCGTGCGGTCCCGGTGCTCGACCAGGACACTGAGGAGACGCTCGCGGTGCGCATCCTGGAGCAGGAGCACCGGGCCTACACCGAGGCCATCCGCATCGTGCTCTCCGGCAACTTCCGCATCCAGGGCCGGCGGGTCCTGATGGGAAGTTAGGGAGCAAGCAGGACTGCCTGCCCCACGTGCGTCTGGCGTCAGTCCTCTTCGCGCTCGGACTCGACTGCGGCCCGAAGAGCGTCGAGCGGAATCCCCGTACTGGGCAGCGCCAGTATCTCCTCGATGTCGAATTTCTCTCTGGGCAGCCGCACCAGTCCCCGTGCGGCGAGTTGCCGCAACTGGTCTGAAATGTTCTCGGCCGCAGCGGCGCGAGGAATTCTCGGCCTCACTGTCCCCCCTCCGCCCCCACTCTCTCGGCCACCGTTCGCACCACGTCGGCGGCCTCGATGTCGGACTTGCGCCGGCCGCGGCGTTCCACGAGTTCCACCAGCCCCTGCGCGAACTTCTTGCCGATGACGATGCGGTACGGGACGCCGATCAGGTCCGCGTCCTTGAACTTGACCCCCGGCCGCTCGTCGCGGTCGTCGAACAGCGCGTCCAGCCCCAGCGCGCAGCAGCTCTCGTAGATTCCGGTGGCGGCTTGGCGCTGCATCTCGTCCCCGATGTTGACGGGCGTGACCACCACCTGGAAGGGCGCGATCGCCGCCGGCAGCGCCATGCCGTCCGCATCGTTGTAGAGCTCCACCGCCGAGCTCAAAATGCGCTCGATGCCGATCCCGTAGGAGCCCATAACCGGCGTGCACTCCTCGCCCGCGGCGTTCTGCACGCGCAATCCCATGGGGCTCGAATAGCGCGTGCCGAGCTTGAAGATGTGGCCGATCTCGATGGCCTTTCCGAGCGCCAGCGGATTGCCGCAGCGCACGCACGCGTCCCCCGCCGCGGCCTGCCGCAGATCGCGGTACTCGGCTTGAAAGTCCTCCTCCGGCGTCACGCCGCGCAGGTGCTGGCCGTCCTTGTTCGCGCCGGCGATCATGTTCTTGCGGCCGCGCAGCGCCTCGTCGGCAAGGATGCGCATCCCGGTGACGCCCACCGGACCGAGCGAGCCGGCTTCCGCCCCGAACCAACCCACAATCTCTTCGGGACGCGCGGAGCGGAACTCGCGGGCGCCCACGGCCTGCCGGAACTTGGTCTCGCTCAATTGGTGGTCGCCGCGCACCAGGGCCAGCACCGTTTCCCCGTCGGCCACCAGCACCAGGCTCTTGAGGAACGAGCTTCCGCGGTGACCGGTGAACTCCGTGAGCTGGTCGATGGTCTTGATGCCCGGCGTGAGGAACGCCTCGGGCGTCAAATCTCCGGCCGGATCGGGCCGCGCCGGGGCGGTGGCGTTCGAGACGGCCTTCTCGAGGTTGGCCGCATAGCCGCATTGGCCGCAGGTCACCACCCAGTCCTCGCCTGCCTCCGACTTCACCATGAATTCGTGGGACTGGCTGCCGCCCATCGCGCCCGAATCCGCCTCCACCGCCAGGAACTCGAGCCCGCAGCGGCTGAAAATGCGGCCGTAGGCGTCGTAGTGCTTGCGGTAAGCGGCGTCGAGCCCCGCGGCGTCCATGTCGAAGGTGTACGAGTCCTTCATGAGGAACTGCCGCACTCGCATCAGCCCGGAGCGCGGTCTCGGCTCGTCGCGGAACTTGGTTTGGATCTGGTACCAGATCTGCGGAAGCTGCTTGTAACTGCGCAGCTCGTTGCGCGCGATCGCGGTCATGACCTCTTCGGCAGTCATCCCCAGGCACATGTCGCGGCCGTTGCGGTCCTGGAGCCGGAACAGGTCGTGCTCCATGAGCTCCCAGCGGCCCGTCTCCTGCCATAGCTCGGCCGGGTGCAGCGCCGGCAGCAGGAACTCCTGCGCGCCGATGGCATCCATCTCCTGGCGAACGATGGCCACAATCTTATTCAGCGAGCGCTGCGCCAGGAACAGGTAGCTGTAAACGCCCGCCGCGAGCTGGCGGATGTAGCCGGCGCGCAACAGCAGCCGATGGCTGACGACCTCCGCCTCCGCCGGCTCCTCGCGCAGAGTGGGAATGAAAAGTTGGCTCCAACGCATGGTTCAGGATAACGCGCCCCGAATCCGAACCGCGACCGTTTCCGTGGCGCGCGCTGAAGCCCAATGGCACGTCTCAGCCCGCCGATCCTCGCATGTTAGAATGGCTGCTCTGCCCCTTATGAGAGTCGCCGTCGGCGCCGACCATGCCGGATTTGTCTTGAAGGAACACCTGCGCCGCAGACTGGAGCAGGAGGGCCACCAGGTTCTGGACGAGGGCACGCACACCGCCGAATCGTGCGACTATCCCGACTTCGCGGCGCCGGTGGCGCACGACGTGGCCGCGGGGCGCGCCGACCGCGGGGTGCTGATCTGCGGCACGGGAGTGGGCATGTCCATCGCCGCCAACAAAGTTGCCGGCATTCGCGCCGCCCTGGGAACCGTCCCGGAAGAGGTCCGCCTGGCGCGCGCGCACAACGACGCCAACATACTTACGCTGGGCGCCAGGTTCATCGCCGAGCCCGCCGCCGACGCGCTGGTGGATGTATTTCTTGCGACCGGCTTCGACGGCGGCCGGCACGAACGGCGAGTGGAGAAGATCGCCGCCCTGGAGGGTACGCAATCATGAACGAGCAGGACACGATGTCCCGGCCGCTGGCCGAGATCGATCCGCTAGTATACGACGCCATCCGGCAGGAGATGCTGCGGCAGAATTCGCGCCTCGAGCTGATCGCCAGCGAGAACTTCGTTTCCGAGGCGGTGCTCGAAGCGGCAGGCAGCGTCTTCACCAACAAATACGCCGAGGGCTATTCCGGCAAGCGCTACTACGGCGGCTGCCAGTACGTGGACGTCGTCGAAACGCTGGCCATAGAGCGCGCTAAGCAGTTGTTCCACGCCGAGCACGCCAACGTGCAGCCGCATTCGGGCGCGCAGGCCAACATGGCCGCCTACGCCGCGTTCCTGCAGCCCGGCGACACGATTCTGGGCATGAACCTCTCGCACGGCGGCCACCTCACGCACGGCAGCCCCTTCAACTTCTCCGGCAAGCTTTACAAGATCGTGCCCTATGGAGTCAATCGCGAGACCGAGCAGATCGACTATGACGAGCTGGCCGCGCTGGCCGCCGAGCACCGGCCTAAGATGATCGTCGGCGGCGGCAGCGCCTATCCCCGCATCATCGATTTCCGCCGCATGCGCGAGATCGCGGATTCGGCTGGGGCCATGCTGCTGGTCGATATGGCGCACTTCTCGGGACTGGTGGCGGCGGGCGTCCATCCCAATCCCTGCGAATACGCCGACATCGTGACCTCGACCACCCACAAGACCCTGCGCGGGCCGCGCTCCGGCATCATCCTCTGCCGCGCGCAGCACGCCCAGGCCATCGACAAGTCGGTCTTCCCAGGCATTCAGGGAGGGCCGCTGGTGCATATTGTCGCCGCCAAGGCGGTGTGCTTCCTTCTGGCCATGCAGCCGGAATTCGTCGAGTACCAGAAGCGCGTGCTGGCCAATGCCGCCGCGCTGGCCGCGGGCCTGGCCCAGGCCGGCTTCCGAGTCGTCTCGGGTGGCACGGACACGCACCTCCTGCTGCTGGATGTGTTCTCGAAAGGCATCCGCGGCAAGGAGGCCGAGCAGGCGCTCGACGAGGCTTACATCACCGCCAACAAGAACACCATTCCGTTCGACGTCAACAAGCCTTTCAACCCCAGCGGCATCCGGCTGGGCAGCCCGGCGGTGACCACGCGCGGCTTCGGCGAGCGGGAAATGGGCGACGTGGCCCTGCTCATTGCCGAGGTGCTGAACAACATCGGCTCCCAGGAGACCTACGCCGCGGTTCGGGCCCGGGTAAAGACGCTCACCGACAGGTTCCCCCTTTATGCCTGGAAGCTCAGTCCCGTGATGGCGCAGTGAATGCCCATCCGCATCGCCATTGACGTCCGCCGCACCGGCGACTTCGGCATTGGGACCTACATCCGTAACCTGGTCCACGCGTTGGCCGCTCTGGACCGCGAAAACCACTACGTACTGGTGGCGCTCAACGGCGAAGAACCGGAGCTGGCCGACCTGCCCCCCAACTTCGAGATCGCCATTTACCGGAGACGGGACACGGACTGGATGGACCAGTTCGCTTTTTACATCTTCCTTCGCACCATCCGGGCAGATCTCGTGCACATGCCCTTGAACCTGGTGCCACTTCTGATGCCCAAACCTTACGTGGTTACCATCCACGACATGGGCAGCCTGCTATTCGGCAGCCGGGCGCAGATGCGCTCCAGCTTCCGTATGTTCCTGTTCCGGAGGGGCCTGCTGCGCGCCGAGCGCGTCATCGCGGTTTCGGCGGCCACCCGCCGCGACGTCGAAAATGTCCTCGGCATCCCTTCCAACCGCATCCACCAGATCTACGATGCCCCGGACCCGAACTTCCTGCGCCCTCCCGACAACGGCGCCCGATCCGCCGAGCGCCAGCAGACCCTGGAGCGCTATCAGATCGACTACCCGTTCCTTCTGTACGCCGGCGCGGTCCGGCCGCAGAAGAATATTCCCCGCCTGGTCGAGGCGTTTGCCGTCCTGCGTGGCGATCTCGAGCACCACCCGGTCTACAAGGATCTGCGACTCATCATCATTGGAGACGAGATCACCAAATACCCGGCGCTCCGCCGGGCTGTGATCAAGACCCGCGTCGAAAAGCTGGTCCGGTTTCTCGGCTTCGTCCCGTTCGACACGCTACGGGTGTTTTTCGAGGCGGCGTCCGCGTTCGTGTTCCCTTCGCTGTACGAGGGCTTTGGTCTGCCGCCGCTCGAAGCCATGGCCTGCGGCACCCCGGTAGTCACCTCCAGCGTCAGTTCGCTGCCTGAAGTCACCGGGAACGCCGCCATGTTGGTCAATCCGGAGAACGTTTTCGATATCGCACGCGGGATCCGCGATGTGCTGCTGGACGAACGGCTGCGCGCCGACCTGATCCGCCGGGGCCACGAACAGGTCCGGCGCTTCAGTTGGGCTACCGCCGCGCGGCAGGTCCTCGAGATCTACCAGGAAGTCGCCGCGGCAAGGAACGCGCGATAATCCTCAGAAAACCTCCTGCTGCCGTATGCCGGGGTCGCTGAATTTCTCGGCGTCTTCCCATCCCTCCACAGCGATACTCGTCAAACCCCCGCCTTCGTCCTGCTCTATCCCCACGACAGGCAGCGCCACATCGGGCACTTGGCGGCGAGCCGTCAGCCCATCCATCAGGTCCAGCACCGTCAAATCGAGCCGCCGAAGAATGCGATCGGCGTTTTCGAGGGACAAAGCGCGCACGCCTTTTAGGATGTGGTGCATGTGTGGCTGCGAGATCCCGATCATGCGAGCCAGGCCCCTCTCGGTCAGTTCGCCGTTCTGCACGCAAGTCCTGACGCGCACCAACAGCCGGCATTTCAGAGTCTCGAAATCCATGGCGCCGCCTTCGAGGCGTGATTCCTCACTGAAATAGGTGAGCGCCAAACCATGCCTATCTCATGCGATTAACCCACTTTAACTATGTTTATTCGAGTCAATTGCTGCCGCTGGCTCTGGCCAGCCGCTTTGGTTGCCGCAGTGCGGCACCCATTCCTCCGAATTGACCCTTTCCTAACGGCGAGTACTCTGGGGACAGGTTTTTGGGCGATCCTCAAATACCTGAGGCGCCCGTCAAGAGAGGACATCGAAAAATGGAATGGAATCGATCAGAGACAGTAGCACTTGCCAAGAACTCCTGCACACAATGCCACGGACTCGGGTTGCATCTCGGTCGCGGGGGACGAGTGACTCCCTGCAACTGCGTTCTGCGTGCCATCCGGCGTACCGTAGCGCCGCTGCGGATTGGCCCCGGGGGGCCTCTGCGCCCCGCTCTGCTGCGATCCGCGTGAGGCCGATCGTGCAATAGCTCACGGGACGCAACGCGGCGCTACACCCGCCGCGGCTCAAAGAAGCGGCGCAGCAATTCCAAACATTCGGCGGCGAGCACTCCTTCCACGATTTCGACGCGATGGTTGAGCAGGTCCGAGTCGGCGAGCCGGAATTTGCTCCGGACGCCCCCGAAGCGCAGGTCCCGCGCGCCAAATACCAGCCGCGCGATCCGTGCGGCCACCAGGGCGCCGGCGCACATGACGCAGGGCTCGATCGTGACGTAAAGCGTCGCGCCTTCCAGTCGGTAGTTGCCGATCGCCGCCGCGGCCTCCCTCAAGGCCAGCATCTCGGCGTGGGCCGTTGGATCGCGGTGCGCCAGGGATGAATTGCGGCCCCGCCCGACGACGGCGCCGTCGATCGTCACCACCGCGCCCACCGGCACTTCGCCGGCGGCCTCGGCCTGGCGTGCCAGCGCCACCGCCTCGCGCATCGCGTCTTCGTCGCTCACCGGGGCCAGTGTAGCGCGGCCGGGGGCCTCGGCGCGATTCGCCGGTCGCCGAGCGGCGTTGAGCGGTACGTCCCGGCAGCCCGCCGATTCCGGATTTGCGCGGCCGGACCCTTCGCTAGAATGAAAGCAATGGGCCGGTTCATTCCACTTATCCTGAAGAACAGTTGGCGCAACCACCGCCGCACGCTGCTCACGGTGTTCAGTATCGGAGTTTCGCTGTGCCTGCTGGGCGTGGTGATGGCCATGTACAAGGCCTTTTACTACACCAAGGCCAACGACTACCAGGCCCTGCGGCTGGTCACGCGCAACCGGGTTTCGCTCACCCTGCCGATGCCGATCTTTTACGGCCCCAAGATCGAACAGGTCCCCGGCGCGCGCGTGGTCATGATGTCGCAGTGGTTCGGTGGCACATACAAAGATGCCCGCGACCCCAAGAATTTCTTCGCGCGCCTGGCCGTGGAGCCGGAAAAGCTGTTCGCCCTGGTCGGCGAAATGAAGATTCCGGAGGATCAGAAGAAGGCCTTCCAGCAGGACCGCACCGCCTGCATCATGGGCAAGAACCTGGCCCAGCGGCTCGGCCTGAAGCTGGGCGACCGCATCACGTTCGTGGGCGATATCTATCCGGTCAACATGGAGCTCACCATCAGGGGCATCTTCGAGCTGCCGGAGGACGATTCGATCGCGTACTTCCACTGGAAGTACCTGGAAGAGAGCATCCCGCTCGCACGCCGCTCCTTCGCCGGAACGTTCGGAATTCTGGCCGACAGCATCGATGACGCTCCGCGCGTGGCCAAGGCCATCGACGAGACGTTTCACAACGCGACCGTCGAGACCAAGACCGAATCCGAGCAGCAGTTCGGCCTCAGCTTCCTCGCCTTTCTGGGGAACGTGAAGGTGTTCCTGCTGAGCATCTGCGGGGCGGTGACGTTCAGTATTCTGCTGGTCTCGGCCAACACCATGGCCATGTCGGTGCGCGAGCGGGCGCGCGAGGTCGGCATTCTGAAGACCATCGGATTCACCACCAGCCAGATCCTCGGCATCATCCTGGGGGAAGCGGTGCTGATTTCGGAGGCCGGCGCGGTGCTGGGCCTGCTTCTGGCGGCGCTGCTGTGCTGGGGGGTGGGCAAATTGGTCCCGGCTTTTTCGACCCTCAGGATTCAGCCCGTGGTGATCGCCATCTCGCTGGCGCTGGCCGCGGCGATTGGCTTGGCCAGCTCATTGATACCGGCGCTCGGCGCTGCCAAGACCGCCATCATCGAGGCCATCCGCGATAACGGCTAGGAGAGACACATGGCGATCCCCATCTCGTACAACCTGCGGAACCTGGCCGTGCGGAAGACGACGACCATCATGACGGCGCTGGGCATTGCCATCACGGTGGCCGTCCTGCTGGCCATCCTGGCCCTGGTCAACGGCCTGCGGACGGCGTTCGAAGCCTCCGGCCATCCGCTCAACGTGCTGGTGCTGCGCAAAGGCTCGGATTCCGAGCTGGCCAGCAACTTCACGCGCGCCGCCTACCAGGAGCTGAAAGTGAAGCCGGGTATTGCGCGCAGCCGCAACGGCGGGCCGCTCGCCTCGCTCGAGATGGTGACCGTCATCAACCTTCCCAGCGAGACGAACCCGGATGGGGCCAACGTGACGCTGCGCGGCCTGTCGCCCGAGGGCCTCGAGATGCGCGACCAGATCAAGCTGGCGGCCGGGCGCTGGTTCGAGAGCGGCAAGCGCGAAGTCGTGGTGGGCGCCTCGATCGCTCGCCGCTATCCCGCGGCGGGCCTCGGCAAGTACCTGACCTTCGGCCGCGGCAATTGGCTCGTCGTTGGCGTCATGGACGCCGGCCACACTTCGGCCGCGAGCGAGATCTTCGGCGACGTCAACCAGATCAGCGCCGATTTCAACCGTTCCGAGGTGGTCAGCTCCGCGCTGGTGCGCGCGACGGACCCGGTTGCGGTGCGCGCCTTGATCGACGACGTCAACAACGACCGCCAGCTCAACTGCACTGCCCAGACCGAGCGGGAGTATTACGAGCTGCAGACCAACTCCGGCGCGCCGGTCGAATACGTCGGAATCGTGGTGGCCATCATCATGGCGGTGGGAAGCTGCTTCGCGGCCATGAACACCATGTACGCCGCCGTGGCGCGACGCACCCGCGAGATCGGAACGCTGCGCGTGCTCGGCTTCTCGCGCGGCGGCATCCTGCTCAGCTTCTTCCTCGAGTCGCTGCTGCTGGCCGGTTTCGGCGGACTGCTCGGCTGCCTGCTGGTGCTACCGCTGAACGGGTTCGAGACCGGCATCGGCAACTTTGCGACGTTCAGCGAGATCGCATTCGATTTCCGGATCAGTCCCTCCATCATGGCGCTGGGGCTCGGCTTCTCGTTGCTGCTGGGCGCCCTGGGCGGATTCTTCCCGGCCCGCGCCGCGGCCCGCAAGGAAATCCTGAACGCTCTGAGGGAGGCATAACCGTGGCGAACCTCCAGGACCTGAAGATCGACCGCGAAGCGCGCGACTCGTCCGCGCCCACGAAGCACACGGGCGTGTGGATAGGCGCGGCCGCCGTTCTCGTGCTGCTCGCGGCCGCGGCCTACGCCTACAAGACTCTGGGCGCGGCCGTCGAGGTGGAGACGGTCCGCGTCACGGCAGCCGGCGGCCCTTCCGCGGCTCCCGGCGTCATTCTCAACGCTACTGGCTACATCGTGGCCGCTCACAAAATCGAGGTGGGTTCAAAGGTGATGGGAAAAGTCGCCTGGATCGGCGTGGACAAGGGCGACCACGTCAAAGAGGGCCAAGTGATCGTGCGGCTGGAGGACGAGGAATACCGCGCCCAACTCGAACAGGCCCGCGGCCAGCTCGAGAACCTACAGGCGCGCCTGGCGGAGCTCGAGCACGGCTCGCGTCCCCAGGAGATCGCCGGCGCCAAGGCCGACCTCGAACAGGCGCGCGCCGACATGATCAACGGGCGCATCACGCTCAATCGAACGCGGCAGCTCACCGACCAGAAGATCATGTCGTCTCAGACCCTCGACGACGCCCAGGCCAAATACGACGCCGCGGTCGCGCGGGTGGCCTCTCTGGAGGAGCGGTTCCGGCTGACCCAGCTTGGCCCCCGCCAGGAAGAGATCGATGCCGCGCGCGGCCAGGTCCTGCAAGCGAAAGGCATGGTCGATTTCTACCAGAACCAGCTCGATAACACCGTCATCAAGGCTCCCGTTACGGGAACCATCCTTGAACGCGAAGTCGAAAAGGGAGAGTTCGTCACCACCAGTTTCGTCGGCGACCGCGGCGCGAAGGGCTACGTCGTCTCCCTGGCCGATCTGAACGATCTCGAAGTCGAGCTCGACATCAGCCAGAACGACTTCGCCAAACTCGCCCACGATCAGCGTGGCTGGATCACTACGGACGCCTATCCGGATCGCCGCTACGACGGCTATATCCGCCAGATCTCGCCGGAAGCCAACCGCCAGAAGGCCACCGTGCAGGTGAAGGTCAAAGTCCTGAAGCCCGACGCCTACCTGCGGCCGGACATGAACGCCAGCGTGGCCTTCTACTCGGAGCAGACCGCCGGCGCGGCCGCGCCCAAACCGGTCGTGGTGGTGCCCGCATCGGCCGTGCACGATGGCGCGGTCTTTGTGGTGCTCGATGGCCACGCGGTGCGGCGCGCGGTGAAGGCCGGCGCCACGGCCAGCCAAGGCATCCGCATCGAAGAGGGCCTGATCGGAGGCGAGGATTTGATTGCGAACCCGCCCGCGGGACTTAAGGACGGCGACCGCGTGCGCGTGAGAAAGGGACAAGCATGAGCGAGATCATCATTCAGACGCGCGGCCTCGACAAGGACTTCGGACACGACGGACTCCGGGTGGCGGCGCTGAAGGGCATCAACCTCGATGTGACCCGCGGCGAATTCATCGCGCTCATGGGCCCCTCGGGCTCCGGCAAATCGACCCTGCTGCACCTGATCGCGGCCATGGACCGGCCCAGCGGCGGCGACATCCTGGTGCTCGGCCAGGATCTGCGCAGTCTCACCGACAGCCAGGTTGCGCGCTGGCGCAACGCGCACATCGGTTTCGTGTTCCAATCCTTCAACCTGATCCCGGTGCTGACGGCGCTGGAGAACGTCGAACTTCCGCTCAAGCTCACCCGCCTCAAGAAGAAGGAGCGCATCGAGCACGCCATGACCGCGCTCAAGCTGGTCGGCCTCGAAGATCGCGTGGATCACCTGCCGCGGCAGCTCTCGGGCGGCCAGGAGCAGCGTGTCGCCATCGCGCGCGCTATCGTGACCGATCCCGATCTGATCCTGGCCGACGAGCCTACCGGGAACCTCGACGCCGCCTCCGCGCAGGAAGTTCTCACGCTGCTGGCGCGCCTGAACCGGGAGTTCAACAAGACCGTCCTGCTGGTGACGCACGACCCGCACGCGGCGCACTTCGCCACCAAGATTCGCCACCTCGAGAAGGCCGAACTGTTGCCCGAGGGCGCGGTCCCTGCCGACTGGCAGGGTCCCCAGGCCGCAGCCGGCTAGGTCGTGGCATCATTCCAGAGCCTGCGGGTGTACACTCTCAGTGAAATGCCTACGGTAAGCGGTATTTTGAAGCTCGCCGCGGCCTTGCTCGCGCTTTCGCAGGCGCCTGCCGCCGGCGGCCCCGTGGTTCGGGAGGAACGGCGCGTCGTCATCAATGGTCAGCAGGAAGTCTGGCGTCTCGAATGGACCACACCGCCCCGGCCGGTGTGCGGGCCCGAGAGCGCCGAGTGGTTCACTTGTCCCTGTTCCGGATTCGCCTTCGGCGAGAGCGGCAAACTGGACCTGGTGCGGCTGCGCCAGGGTCGCGAGGTCGAACGCCTCCCGCTGGCGCCGTTCTTCGACGGTGGCGAGTGGCCCGCCGATAGCGGCGACGCACTCTTGCGGCGCTGGGAGCTTCTCCAGAGTGATTGGGACCATCAGCCAGGCCCCGTCCCGGGCGTCCGCAGCCGCCCCCAAGCCTCAGCGATGAACTTCGGCGATTACGATCACGATGGCGAGGCCACGGAATTCTACCTACAAACCAACGCTGGGCCCTGCGGCCATACCGGGGGCATAGTTGTCGGCGTCTCCCGAAACGCGCCGCGCCTCCATGCGTTCGCCACGGCCGCCCATCCGGACGAACCCTTGTTCATGGACGAACCCGCCTGGAAGGCGCTGCTGCGCTCACAAGGCCCGGCGCGAATGGTGGTTTGGTCCTGTGGCGATCACGCAAGCGGAACCGAGACCGAACTGGAGGTCAGTGTGGCTTCCGGTGTCATTCACGTAACGAGCCGCGAATATCAATGCGACGAGCACGACAAGCGCGGCAAACTGATTTCCCAGAAGCCTCTGTAAGCCAATGAGCCCAACTCTTCGCCCCTCCACGGATGCCGACCTTCCCGCCATCGACGCCATCTATGCGCACCACGTCCGAACTGGCCTGGCCTCGTTCGAAACCGTCCCGCCCACCGTCGAGGAGATGGCGCGCCGCCGCCTGGAAGTGCTGAAACGCGGCCTGCCGTTTCTCGTCGCGGAAGTCGAGGGAACGGTGGTGGGATACGCCTACGCCAGCCTCTACCGCCCTCGTCCGGCCTACCGCTCGACGCTCGAGGACTCCATCTACATCCACCCGGAGCACACGCGGCAGGGCATCGGCCGTCTCCTGCTCCAGGCGCTGCTTGCCGACTGCGAAGCGAAGGGATACCGCCAGATGGTGGCCATCATCGGCGACAGCGGCAACGCCCCGTCGATCGGCCTTCACCAAGCCTTCGGATTCGAGCACGCCGGCACGCTGCGCTCGGTAGGCTTCAAGTTCGGCCGCTGGGTGGACACCGTTCTCATGCAGCGGCCGCTCGGGGCGGCCGATTCCACGCTGCCGGGGGACCGATGACGATGACCTGGAAGCGGGCATCCCTCGCCGGCTTTGTCGCGTCGTCTCTGTGTGTCGTCGGGCTGTTTTTGCAGGATGCGATCCTGGGCAACGGGCCGGTCACGATTGGCATCCAGGTGGCGGCCGTGGCCCTGATGGTCTGGGCGCGCGTAACGTTCGGAAGGCGGAGCTTTCACGCGGTTGCGAACCCCACGGAGGGCGGGCTGGTCACGAACGGTCCGTACCGGTATCTCCGCCACCCCATTTACGCGGCGGCGCTGTACTTCCTGTGGGCCGGCATCGCGGCGCACCTATCGGTGGCGCACGCGATGGTCGCGTTCGCCGCCACGGCCGGGCTCGTGGTTCGGATGCTCGCCGAAGAGAACCTCATCGCCGGCAAGTACCCGGAATACACCGGCTACGCCAGCCGCACGCGGCGCGTGGTGCCGTTCCTGTTCTAGCCGGCCGCTGCCCACTTCGTCGCCCGGAGAAGCGGTCAGGCGCTTCGCCTCTCCGCCCGCCCGCGGAACGCTCCACAAATCGCCCGCGTACGAGAAAACCATCTGCGTGGAGCTGAGGGCTGGCTGCTGGAAGAGATAGTTGGTTTGCGCCAGCGAAACCGAAGACGCCAGAACGACCGGCAACAGAAAGACGAGGCGAGACACGCGTTCATGCTACCCCGTGGGACAGGCCTCCGGCCGGTCCTCCCCGGCCTGGGCGGCCAATTCCGCAAACCAGCCCCCGGCCGCAACCAACTCGGCGGGAGCGCCCTGCGCGAGAATGCGACCCTGCTCCAGGACGATCACGCGATCGGCATCCTTGATCATGGAGTACCGATGGGCAATCACGAGAGTGGTGGGAGGATGGCCCCCGCAGCGCAGCCGGCCGAGCGCCGATTTGACCTCCGCCTCGGTCGCGAAGTCGAGATTGGACGTGGCTTCGTCGAGAACCAGAATGCGCGGCTGGTCCACCAGCATGCGGGCGATTTGGAGCCGCTGCCGCTCGCCCACGGAAAGCCCAATCCCGCGCTCGCCGACTTCGGTATCCAGGCCGTCGGGCAGGCGATCGAGCGCGCCCCCGAGACCGGCCGCCAGGGCGGCTTCGCGCACTTCGGCGTCCGTGGCATCCGGGCGCTTGTACAGGATGTTGTCCGCCAGCGTGCCGGGGAACACCGCGCCGTCCGTAGCCACCATTCCGATGGCGCGCCGAACCGAAGCCGGATCGACCCCGGAGAGCGGCTGGCCGTCGACCCGAATCTCGCCGGAGTCCGGTTCCCAAAGCTTCAGCAGCAGGTCGGCCGCCGTGGTCTTGCCCGCACCCGAGGGGCCGGTCAAAGCCGTTGTCTTGGCCGGCTCGATCGTGAAGCTCACCCCGTGCAGAACTTCGCGCCGGGCGGTGTAGCCGAAGCGGACGTCGCAGAATTCCACTTTGCCCGGCCCGTCCGCTAACGCAGCGCCGCGAGGTTCCTCCGGGCCGGTCTGAAGCAATTGGACGGCGCGGCGGAGCGAAGCCAGATGCTGCTGCAGGCTCACCGCCATGCTGCTCAGCGACTCGACAGGCTCGAACAGGCCGTCCAGATACGCGACGAACATCACGACGTCTCCGGGCGTGAGCCGCCGATCGAGCACCATCCAACCGCCGTAGCCCAGCACCAGAGCCTTGCTGAGCTGGCTCAGGGCAGTCTGCGCCAGGAAGTAACGATTGCCGGCGCGGCTGCGGCCGATGTAGTCGTCGTAGGCAGCCTGAGTCGTTTCTTGTAGCCGCGCGGTCTCGCGTTTCTCCGCGCCCGAGAGCTTCACCGTCTTGATGGCCGCCAGGGCACTCTGTATCCGGGCCGAGACGTTCTCCCACATCTGGTAGTACTCGCTCATGCCGGTCTCGAGGCGCCGCGCTGCGCTCCGCGTGATCACGAAGTACAAAGGAAGCACGGCGAGTGCGACCAGCGCCAGCTTCCAGCTTTGTGTGAGCATGATGGCGCAGATTCCTGCGATGCGGAGGCCCTCGGGAACGATCTGCTGGGTGAAGGCCGCTACCACGGGCGCGACCTGGTCGCACTGGTCTATGCGCTTGGCCAGTCCTCCGCTGGCCCGCCGGCTGAAGAAACCGAGCGGAAGGCGCAAGACGTGGCCGAAGGTGGATTGAATCAACTGCGCTTCGATCCGGCTGCCCGCCACCGTGCTCTGATAATCCGCGGCGAGCGAGAGGAAGTAGCCGGTCACGCCGATGAGGAACAGCAAGACCACGGCTTTGAGCAGGGTGTCCAACGCCTGCCGTCCGGTGCGTGGGGCCACGAAACCCGGTCGATGCGGTTCGCGGGTTTTCCCCGAGCGCTCCAACTCCTTCTCCAGGTGCTCGTACTTGAAGACCTGGCCGCCCCGTTGCTGGTCGGTGGTCACACGGCTGATGGCGCGCCCCACGAACAGGCCCGCCACGTCGTTGATGGCCGTGCGATAGATCAGCGGCTGAAGAAGATCCGCGCCGGTGGCCAACACCGCGAGCAGCAGAATTACCGCAAACCGGGTCTTGTAAGGCCGCGCCAGCAGGAATAGTGCGCGGAGCACGTCTCGGTAGGCAGCCGCGTTGGACGCTCGCATCCGGATCTCGACAATGATACCAGAGCGGCGCACGAGCGCTCCGCTTGCCTCCCGTGAACGCATTGCGCCACACTGAAGCTGACGTGTCCGATTACTGTACTTGCGGAGCCGAGCTTCCCCCCGATGCGCGCTTCTGCCACAAGTGCGGCAAGCCGCAGCGCGACGAACCGCTGTTCGTGGAAGAGCCGCCTGCCGCGCCGCCCCTGCCGCCTCCCGTCGCGGCGCCCGTTCCCATCGGCTTCCGCAATCCGCTGGCGTTCCGGATCGGGTTCCTGTCGGCGTTGGCGGCGCTGCTGCTCACCCTCCTCCTCTCCCCTGGGTTTCCGGTGTGGCTGACCGCGGCGGGTTTTCTGGGCGTGTACGTGTACCGCGTCCGCAGCGGCGAGTCTCTCTCGACGCGCAGCGGCGCCAGGATGGGCTGGCTCACCGGCCTGCTGACCTTTTTCGTGTCCAGCCTGCCGGTGGCGTGGGCCTGCGTCGAAGAGGTCACCGGCCCGGACCATGCCAGCCGGATGCGCCAGCAATTGAGCTCCTGGGCCGTCCCGGCGGCGATGCAGAATCAGATGATTGCCTTCATGCAGACGCCCCTGGGGGTCGCCTCGCAAGTCCTTTCGTCGCTGGTCATGCTCTTCGTGATGATGACGGTGCTGGCGCTGCTGGGAGGCGTGGTTGCAGCCAAGGTCCTCGGCCGGAAGCAGCCGGCCCCTACCGGCCCGGTTCCGCCCACCGGCTCTTGAGCCTGGGGCCGCCGGACCAACGGAGCCGCCTAGCGGTTGAATTCCGGAAGGTGGAATGACTCGGGCACACTGCAGGCCAGGTGCCGGAGCTTGCCGCGGAGGTTGTCGAGGGCTTCGGCGGCCGGTTTGACGCAGACCCAATGTATGCCCAGCGCCGGGTGCGAGAGGGCGGACATCGGCCGGGCCACAATCGCCTGCCTGCCTGCGCCGAGCAGGACCGAGAGCACGGCCAGAGCGATCGCATCCGGGTTCCGCCGTATAGCCTGGAGCAGCTTTGCCATCGCGACCTCCTATCCTCTTAAACGCTCCACGCGCCGATTCATTACGCACTTTTTTGGCCAGGATGAAAAATCGAGGAATCAAAGGATTGCAGGGACGAAGGAGCCGCTGGCGCCCGTACCTGTCCGGTTTTGGGAAGGGGCCTGTGCGGAACCGGACAGGCCCCCGCGCCTCAGTGCCCCACCCCGGGCTTGGCGCCCAGGGTCGCATTCAGCGTCATCTCCCGCTTGTTCCGGACCACCGTCACGGGTACCGGCTTGCCCACGTCGGCCTCCCGCAGCAGCTTCGAGATCTGGCCAGGGTTGCCAACTTCGCCGTTGCCGATTCTGACAATCACGTCCCCGGCTTTGATCCCTGCCTTCGCGGCGCCCGACCCTTCCGCCACCGAGCGCACGAGCACCCCCTGCTTCACGCCAAAGTACTCGGCCAGTTGCGAGCCCATCGGTTCGGTCTCGATGCCCAGCCGCGGGCTCCGGCCCCCAGGCCCCTCCGCCATGTCCGGCCCGTGCATGTCCCAGTGCATGTTCTTCATGTCTTCCTTGAGCTTCTGCATGTCGCGCTGGAACTGCGAATCCGGCCCGAACTGGCCCTCCATCTCCTGCCGGAACTTGGAATCGGGCCCGAACTCCTTCTGTAGGTCCTGCTGGAACTTCGAGCCGTCACCGAACTGGCGCTTCAACTCCTCGCCCATCTTCGCCATGTCCTCCGCGAACTTCGGGTCCATGTGGGACGGGAACGCTTTGCGGTCGCCGACCGTCGCCGCGACGGTCTGGGTGTTGCCGTCGCGGTTGATGAGCAGCTTGACCGTGCGGCCCGGCGGCGTCTCCCGCACCAGGCGGACAAACTGCTCGACGCCCTCCACCCGCTGCCCGTTGAATTCGAGTACGACATCGCCTTGCTTCAGACCGGCCTTGGCCGCCGGACCATCGCCGGTCACGCTCGTCACCTCGACACCGTACGGCTCCGGGATCTTCAATTTCCTGGCATGATCGGGATCGATTTCCTCCACGCCGACGCCCAAGAAGCTGCCCTTGCCAGCCGCATACCAATTCATCGGCGGCGGAGGCGGCACGGGCGGCGCCGGCGGCGTGGGCGGCGTGGCCTGGGCGAACATCGCAGGCGGCGCCGGCATGGCTGGCGGCGCTGCCATCACCGGCGGTGCGGGAGGTCCAGGTGGCACCGCAGCGGCTTCGGGGCTCCCGGGCGCGGGAGGCGCCGGGCGAGCGGCATCTTGAGCGGCGGCCATCCCCGTGAAGGCGACGGCCAGCAGAATTGGTACAAAGAATCGTCTCATCGTATTGGGCTCCGTTTCTATTTCGGGCGACGGAGGTAGATCGTCCCGCCCGCGGTGGTGAGCCGCAACAGAGGTCCGCCTCCGTTGAGCGCCACCTCCGCGACCGATCCGGTGCTGGCCTGCGGATGCATCCCCCCAAAGTCGGAGACGATCCGCTGTCCCGCGGAAGTTGAATTGACCGCTTCCACCGTCACCCGCAGGTTAGACGGAATCAGCACGGTAATGTCACCGGCGCTGGTCACCAGCGTGGAGCTCTCGAGCTTCTGCACGCCCGAAAGATCGGCCAGGATGCTGCCCGTCCGGGTGATGGCCCGCAGGCCGCCCGAAGTAGCTTGAAGCTGGATCGTCCCCGTCTCGGATTCGCAGTGAACGTTGGTGGACGCGCGCACGCGGATCGCTCCCGTCCCCGTTTCGATCCTCACCGGCCCACCGGCCTGGATCACGTCGACCAATCCCCGGATGGCCGCGGCCTGAACGCCGCGATCCGCCCGCTCGATCCGGATGTTGCCGCCCAGCGTCCGGGCCTTCACCAGGCCGTGGGCCTCGCGCACCACGATCTCGCCGCCGCCGGTGGCCAGCGTCGCATCGCCGCGCAGCAGTCCGGCCGTGATCGTGCCGCCACCGGTAAAGCACTCCACACTGCCGCCGATCTGGTCGAGCCGTACTGCTCCGCCGCCGGTTCGCACCGCGACGCCGCCGCCCACCCGATTGACTTCCACGGCGCCGGCGGCCGTGGCCACCCGCACCGCGCCGTCGATATCCGCGATCTCGATCGCGCCGCCGCTCGATTCCACCGCCGCTTCGCGGAGCTTCCGCGGAACGCGTACGTGCAGATCCGCCGCCGCCCGCGGATCGGGCCCCGTGACTTCCAGGACCATCCGCGCGCCCTCGCGCACAGCCTTCACCGCGATGGCATCGAGTTGCGCGCGGGCCGAGGCCTCGTCCCGCGCCTTGACGCGCCGCTTGAGCGAATACACAATGTCGCCGCGCTGCTCGCCCTGGATGTGCACCGCTCCCGCAGTCACCACCCGCACGCTCTCTCCGGCGGCCGCGGAACCGGTGATGGTGTCCACCCAATAGCCGCCTTCGCGTGCCGGCCCCGAACTCGTCTGCGCCAGCGCCGCCAGTGCGAAGGCCTGCGCCAGCCACAAGATGCGAATCATCAGAACGTCCCCACCGATGCGTTCATATCCTCCAGCGCCCGCTGGCAACGCAGGCGCACATAGCTATTGTTCTCCTTCTGTACCACTTCCTGCAGCACCCCGGCAGTCATGTCCCCTTTGTGCTCCACGAGCAGGTCGATGGCCTGCGCGCGCACGCCCGGGTTGTCGTCCGCCAGCAGGACCCGCGTCAGCGCCTCGCGCACGTCCGCCTCGCCGCCGTACGGTTTCAGGGCATCCATGGCCTTCAGGCGGACGCCGGGATTGGAATCGTGCTGCAGCGCATAGAGCAGCACCGGCCGCAACTCCGCGGGCGTGCGCTCGGCCTTCAGAACGTCCATCGACTCGGCGCGCAGGCCGGCATCGGAGCTCTCGCGCGCGGCCGCCAGCAGCAGCCTTCGGATCTGGTCGTCGTTCACGCTGCCGGAAAGCTCGCGCTGCCGCGTCTCGTCCACCACCAAGTGCACGCGTCCGGACGGCCCCGACTCGAGATACCGCACGCGCATAACCGCCTGGTCCGGCGTGCCGGCGGCTTCGAGCGCCGATTTCGAGGTGGTCAAGCGCGCCCCGAAGAACCCCACCGCGATCAGCGCCAGGGCGGCGGCCGGCCGCGCCAGCGCCGCGATCCGCAGGTCGGACAGGCGCCGTATCCACTCCCTGACGCCCGCCCGCCGCATCCCCGCGCCTTCGAGCCGCAGCGCCAAATCGCGCCGCGAGCGCGCGAGCAGAGCCGGATCGACGTCCACCTCGCGCCGGTTGAGCGCCGCCTGCACCCGCTTTTCGGTCTCGAATTCCCGGCGGCAATCCGCGCAGGCTTCGATATGATCCTGAAAGCTCTGCTCCTCTTCGAGCGTCAGCTCGCCGTAGAGAAACAGCGCCGCGTTCTTCTTCACCGCTTCGCAGTTCATACAAAATCTCCGAGCGCCACGCGCATCTTTTGCGTGGCGCGAAACAGGCACATCTTGGCGGCCTCTTCGCTGGTGCCGAGGGTCTCGCCGATGGCCCTCAGCCGCATACCCTGGTAATGCCGCAGCTCGAAAACCAGGCGCTCCTTGGCCGTGAGCTCGCCCAGAACTTTGTCGATGCGGGTGCTCAACTGCCGGCTCAGCAGCGAGCGCTGCGGATCGCCCAGTTCCCGGCCCTCCGCCACAGCATCCAGCCGGTCCCGAGGCCCGTCTTCGGTCTGGATCACCGAGGATTCCTCGCGCCGCGTCTTCCGCTTGCGCATCTGATCCAGGCACAGGTTGGTGACAATCCGGTACAGCCAAGTGCTGAAGCTCGAATCCAGCCGGAACAGGCGCAGGTTCTTGAACACCCGCAGGAACGCCTCCTGGTAAACGTCGTAAGCGTCCTCGGGCGACCGCAGCAGGTTCATGGCGATCTGAAGCACACCGCGGTCATAGGCGTGAACGAGACGCTCGAAGGCTTCGTGGTCGCCTTTCTGAGCGGCCCGGATCAGCGCCGCCTCATCCGCATCGATGGGCGAGGGCCGGTTCATGGCCGGCGCGGCTTCTGAGTTCACGAAATGACCGCCACCTGGGAATAGGACGGGGCTCTGAGGAAAGTGTAACGCCGTCAGCCACCTCCGCGCCGGGCGCGGCCCCGCTTGCTTACGCGCGTTCGGTGCCATGGACCCTTCAGCACCGAACCGCGACCGTCATGGAGCGGTCCTGGCTGGATGTCCCAGCAGATGTCCCAGCTGGATTACGCCCCCGAAATGCCTTTGGTACCATAAACACGGGGATTTTCGGCCGCTCCATGGACTCCATCGGCGAGAGACTTCGGCAAGAACGCCTCGAGCGGGGGCTCGATCTCGACCAGATCGCCGAACTGACCAAAATCAGCCCCCTGATGCTGGAGGCGATCGAGGCGGACGACTTCGACCGGCTGCCCGGCAGCTTCTTCGCCCGCAGTTTCGTGCGCCAATATGCTCGAGTTCTGGGCTTCGACGAAGAGGAATTCGAAGCCGAGTTGAGGCGAGTAGCGGGCTTCGGTCACCCGGCCGCGGACCAGCCCGAGGCGCCGGCGCCGGAACTCGTCGCCGGACCGAAGCCAGTGCCCTCTGCCCGCAGCCGGTCCAACCGGAGTTGGCTCGGTTCCCTGGTTGTTTTCCTGTCGATCCTGGTGGTGTGCTCGGTCATCTACAACTGGCAGAAGACGCGCGCAAGCTCGGCGAAATCGCAGCAGGTTCCCAGCGTCCAGACGGCGTTGCCGACGCCGGCGCCTGCCGCTACGCCAGCGCCCTCTCCCGAGGCAGCCACGCCTTCCGCAACACCGCTCGAGACTCCGACCGCCGAACCGGACGCCACGCCTTCGCCGGAGCCCAGCGCGGTCAAGTCTCCGGTTCCCGCCGCCGAGACAGCCGGCATCCGCCTCGAACTTCAGGCTACCTCCGAAGTCTGGCTGCGGGTAGTGAGCGACGGCAAGACCCTATACACCGGCGCGCTGCAGCCCAGCGAGGCGCGCGTTTTCGAAGCCACGGACTCGCTGACGCTCCGGGTCGGCAACGCCGCCGCGCTGGCCGCGACCTACAACGGGAGGCCGCTAGGCGAGCTCGGCCCGGAGGGGCAGGTCCGCACCATCCACTTCACCCCATCCGGATTCGAGTTCGTCGCCCCCGCTCCCGCAGCGTCCCCCTCCCCGGCCGATCAGCCTTGAGCCTCACATCCCCTTGTGGGCCGCCGACGCCGCGCGCATCCGGCGCGCCTCGAGCCGGGCCGCCCGCGTCCGCTCGCGCTCGAGCAGCAGCAGCTCGCGCCGCCCGCGCAGCTTGATCTCGTCGCTCACCTTGCGCCAGAACTTGCGAAAGTAGTCCGCCGCCGAGATCATCGCGAACGCCACCACGCACCACATCCACGCCATCGCCCACGGCGCCAGCGCCTTCCAGTGCATGCCCAACAGGAACAAAGAAATGGCCACCACCTGAGTGACCATCTTGGTCTTGCCCAGCTCGCTGGCCCGGATGGTGTAGCCCGCCGAGGCGGCGATGCTCCGCAGGCCGGTCACCGCGAACTCGCGGCCCACGATCAGGACCACGATCCAGGCCGCCACCACCTGCACCTGCACCAGCGCGATCAGCGCCGCTGAAATCAGCAGCTTGTCCGCGATCGGGTCGAGCAGCGTTCCCACCGTGGTCACCTGCTTCCAGCGCCGCGCCAGGTAACCGTCGAGCAGGTCGGTCGCCGAAGCGACCAGGAAGATCGCCAGCGCCAGAAGATCGTGGCTGACGTGCACGCCGCCCAGGGAAAAATCCATGCGGTCCTGCACCAGCGCCGCCACCAGCAGCGGCACGAAGAAGATCCGGAGCAGGGTCAGCAGGTTCGGCAGATTCATGCGACCCCTCAAATATAACAAGTGCGTGCTGCCGGGGCGACGCGTGCGCTTGACCCATGGTCGCGTCTGCAGATGGCTGCGGACGGTTTGAGTACGAAGGAGGCTCCAGAAGAACCCGCCGCGTCAGAGCGGTGTTGCCTGACGCGGCGGGTTCTGTCGCCGGGAAACCGTTAGCGGCCGAGAGGAATGAGCAGCGATCCTGCGATGCAGGTGGTGCGGTCGACTACAAACAGCCGGATCGCCTTGATCGTGCCGTCAACCGCAATGTCCTGAACGATGGGGATTCCATCCTTCATCGCCGCCCCGATCTCGGTCGCACCGAAGTGCAAGGCCGGATGCGACATGCCGGGAGCGCCCACCGGTCCCGCGGCGCCGTAATTCACCCAGGCCACGGTGACCTGCCCGTCGTACGCTTCGCCGTGGCGGCTCAGCAGCAGGTCCGCCGCATCCACGTGGATCTGAAGACGGATTGAGTTCGCACTCGCGCCCGCCAGCGAGGCTCGCACTCCAATATCGGAGACGTTCCCGGGAACGTTGAAGGCGGCGGCCAGAGCCCCTTGCTCCCTGGCGGCGGGGTCTCGCTTATCCAAGACCGCGTAGTAGTGGTCCCTCGCCAGGATGCTAACGCCCTTGCGCGAGCAAGTCAGCTTCACCGCGTGGTACTTGTTGTCCCAGCCTTCCCGCGGCTGTTCATATGCGACGGTGTAGCCGCCCTGCGCGTCGGCAGTCCCTTGCGCCAGAGCGGTGGCAAGGTTGTCTTTCAGATACCATCGCCCTCCGACCGCGCCGGCAAACTGCTCGTTGCCTCGCGACCAGCCTGGATCCAGGGCGCCCTCGTAGTTGACGTTGTAGATCGTGGTGTTATTCCGTTCGAGCGTGGAAGTCAGGTGCGGGACGTACAGTGCGCAATCGACCCACGTCCCGGTCTTGCAGATTGTGTCGCCCGATCCCGGCGCCCAAGCCGTTCGCTGAGGCGCTCCGCCCATGGGCGTTTGATAGTCCGTCATGGCCCTGTCACCGTCCTCAGTAGCCTGCGACGGCAGTACGTTGGGTATGCTGTAGTCGAGCCAGACGATCTCTCTCCGGCCTGGAAACGCGGCCAGCTTCGAGCTCAGCGTCTCCAGCGCAACGTAGGTCTCCTTGGTGTCCCCCTCCACGGTCAACCCGGAGGGCTTCTGCAGACCGACCTCCCGGCCGGCCTTATCCAACAGAGCCCCAACCTCCCCTGTCCATCCCGTCTTGGCCCAGTCTTCCACGGGGTGTATCGGCTCTATGCTCCCATCCACGTTTAGCCGGTAGAGAAACAGCGACTCGCCCGACTTGGTCTGCTCCAGGGTCTTGCGCAGGTCCTTAAGCGCCTCGATCTGCGCCAGTCGCTCTGGATTCAGCAGATCGAGGAGAATGATCGTCGCGGGCCGCACGGCGGGGGTAACCCGGTTCGAGATTTCGCCCGCCGCAATCGGCGTCGCGACATTGTGGTGGAACAAGGCGATGCGCCGGTCCTTGCCCTGGTCGCGTACGTGAAAGTCGTCGGCCGTTAAATCGCTGGCCGGCTTGCCGTCGCTGTCGAACGCCGCCACATTCAGGCGCACCAGCCTCACTTGTTCGGACGGATTGTCCGCAGCGCTCACAACCGGAGCCTGCAAAGCCACAGTGCAACCGGCCGCTATGAGTTCACAAATCAGCTTTCGCCCTATTGTCATGGGCCCTCCTTTTGCTTCAGACCTGAGAATCCTGTATCGGGGCAACACTCTATAATCGCTCGCGGCTCGCCTCCTGTCCATCGGGGGGTCCCGGAAGCCCGGCTTGCGGCAGGCGCCGTCGCAATTCACGTGCCATTCACACCGGGCGCCCCGAACCATAGAGTACAATCGAGAGACTGGCGACAGCCATTATCGCGCCAGCGGTCGCGAAAGATGGTTTCGAATCGAGCACATCGCCGGACGTGGCTGCGGTATTCCGTCGCGGTCCTCGCCGTCGCCTTGGCCGCCGGCGTTCGGGTGTGGCCCTTACAGTCTTTCGGAACGCGCCTCGCTTACGTGACGTTCTACCCTGCCGTGATCCTGGCCGCCCTTTACGGAGGCTTCGGGGCTGGCCTGGTGGCGACGCTGCTTTCCGCCCTGGTGGTGGACTTCTTCTGGATCGAGCCGGTCGGCCAGCTCGGCATCCGCTCGCCCGCCGATGCGCTGGCGCTCGCCTTCTTTGTCGCCAGCGCCACCGCGGTTTCCTGGATCTCCGAAATGATGCATCGCGCCCAAGCGCGAGTAGTCGAGGCGGAGGCCCAGGCCAAGCTCGCCCGCGAGCGGGAGCGTGCGGCCGAGGACATCCGCCGGATCACGGAGCGCTTGCAACTGGCCGCCGAAGCGGCGGACATCGGAATCTGGTCCTGGCCGCCGGGGACCTCCGGCATGGTTGTGGATCCCACTTGGAAGCGCCTCCTTGGCCAGCCGCCGGACGCCCGCATCGCCTTCGACGACTGGCGCGCCGCATTGCACCCCGACGACCGCGAGCGCGTGGTCAAAGAGCTGGACGCCGCCGTCGAGCGGCACGGCGATTTCAACACCGAGTACCGCATCATCTGTCCGGACGGGACCCTGCGATGGCTCGCGGATCGCGGGCGCGCCTCCTATGACGAAAATGGACGCGCCTCCTGGTTCGCCGGCGTCACCCTGAACGTCACCGCGCGTAAGCAAGGCGAGGAAGCCCGCAGACAGGAGTCGGAAAAGCTGCTGCGGCTCAACCGCGCCCTAAAGGCTATCAGCCGGAGCAGCCAGGCCCTGCTTCTCGCTTCCGGCGAAGCGGCGCTTCTCGATGAGGCCTGTAGGATTGTGGTGGAGGAGTGCGGGCACGCGATGGTCTGGATCGGCTTCCGGGAAGAAGACGAGGCCCGGACCGTTCACCCCGCGGCCCACTTCGGCTTCGGCGAGGGATACATCGACACTCTGCAAGTCACCTGGGCCGACAACGAGCGCGGCCGCGGTCCCACGGGCACCGCGATCCGCAGCGGCAAGGCGTACGTGTGCCGTAACATGCTCACCGATCCCTCGTTTCTGCCCTGGCGCGAGGAAGCCGTAAGGCGTGGGTACGCCTCTTCGGTCGCGTTGCCGCTCATGGCCGGAGGAGGCACCCTCGGCGCGCTGACCATTTACTCTCGGGAGCCCGACAGCTTCCCGGACGAAGAGATCAGGCTGCTGGCCGAGTTGGCCGGCGACCTGGCCTACGGCATCACCGTCCTTCGGCTGCGGGCCGCCCATGCGCAGGCGGAGCGGACCCTGCGCGAGAGCGAGGAGCGCCTGCGCATGGCGCACGAGGCCGCCCATTCCGGCGCCTGGGGATGGGACCTCGGAACCAACGAGAACGTGTGGTCGGAGGAACTCTGGAAAGTCTATGGCCTCGATCCGCACAGCGTGAAGCCTTCCTACGAGGCCTGGCTGCAGATCGTCCATCCCGACGACCGGCAAAAAGCCGAACGGGCGGCGCAGGAAGCCGCACGCAACGGGACCGAGCTCGACTTGGAGTTCCGCGTCCGCGATCGGGATGGCACGGAGCGCTGGCTCCTGGCCCGCGGCCGCCCCGTGCGCGATGCCGCCGGCCAAGCGGTTCGCTACACCGGCATCGTGGTCGATATCACCGAACGCAAGCGCGCCGAAGAGGCTCTACTGCGGGCCTCCGAACAGCGCCGGCTGGCGCTCGAAGCGGGGGAACTCGGGGCTTGGGAATACCACTTTGAAACCGGAGAGGTCTTCTGGGACGATCGCTGCCGGAACCTGTTCGGCTTCCCCGCCGGCAGCCAGATCGAGTACCGTTCCGCGATTGCAAACATTCACCCGGACGACCGCGCCGCTACCGACGAGGCCGTCGAGCGCGCCATCGCCGGCGCCGATGGCGGCGCATACCACCGGGAATTCCGCGTCGTCTGGCCGGATGCCTCCGTGCATTGGGTGTCCTCGCACGGGCGTGTTTACTTCGAGGGTGAGGGAGAGCATCGCAAAGCGGTGCGCTTCGTGGGCGTCAACCTGGATATCACCGAGCGCAAGCGGGCGGAGGAGAGCCTCCGCCAGTCCCAGAAGCTCGAGAGCATCGGCCTGCTGGCCGGAGGCATCGCCCACGATTTCAATAACTTGCTCGTTGGCGTCATCGGGAATGCCAGCCTGGCCGAAGATATGCTCCCGCCGGCGAGCCCGATGGCCGGCATCCTGAAAGGCATCGTTAAATCCGGCGAGCAGGCGGCCCATCTCACGCGCCAGATGCTCGCTTATGCCGGCAAAGGCCAGTTCGTTCTCGAGGCGGTCGACCTGACGGCGCTGGTGCGCGAGACTACGGTCCTGATTCAGACCTCGATCTCGAAGAAGATCGCATTGCACTTCGAGCTCGCCTCCGAGATTCCGGCGGTCGAAGCCGATCCCAGCCAGATGCAGCAGGTGTTTATGAACTTGGCCCTGAACGCGGCCGAGGCGATCGGCGACGAGCCGGGCGTGGTCTCCGTCGCCACCGGCGAGGAAGTCGTCACCGCCAGCCACGCCCGGGACGAACTGGAAGGCTGGCCCATCGAGCCCGGCCCCCACGTGTTCCTCGAGGTGCGCGACACCGGCTGCGGAATGGACGCCGAAGGCAGGACCCGGATCTACGATCCGTTCTTTACGACCAAGTTCCAAGGCCGAGGTTTGGGATTGGCTGCCGTCGCCGGCATCGTCCGGAGCCACAAAGGCGCGATCCGACTCGTGACGGCGCGGGGCGCGGGCAGCGCGTTTCGAGTATTGTTCCCGGCCGCGCGGGCCACGGCTGCCGCAAGCCCTCGGCAGCACCGGCGGAAAGAGGATCTCGCCGGTCAGGGCACCGTCCTGGTGGTCGACGACGAGGAGGCGGTCCGCGACCTCGGCAGACGTTCACTCGCGCGCCAAGGTCACGAGGTTCTGGTGGCGGCGGACGGCCCGGCGGCGATCGAGATCATGCGCTCATACGGGAGCCGGATTCAACTCGTCGTTCTCGATTCAGGCCTCCCTGGAATGAGCGGTGCGGAGACGTTGGCTCACCTCCGCGAGTTAGAGCCCAGCCTGGATGTCATTGTTTCCAGCGGCTACGCGCAGGAGGAGGCGCTCCATCCCTTCGAGGGAGCGCCGATATCCGGCTTCATTCAGAAGCCTTACTTAGCGCAGGACCTGGCGAGGGCGGTCAAATCTGTTTTGGAGAAGCGGCAACCGACGTCCTGACCTTAACCCGGTGGCGCTTCCCGGCTTTCTTGACCTTGTACTTGGGAACCTTGTACTTGCCCGGCCGGACCAGCTTCGCTTTCTTGTGGCGCTTGCAAGAGGCCGGCGCTGGCGAGGCGGCCCTGACCGGAACCGGAACGCTGCTCAGAAACGCCGCCACGACCAGAGCTCCCAGGATCTTCCGCACTCGAAACCTCCTCACCGTCCTATCGGCTGGCCCGTAGGGCAGGCTTTAGCCTGCCGCTAAATCCGCGTGCCGCAATTGCCGCAGAACGTATTTCCAGCCACCAACCCCACGCCGCAAACTTTGCAGAATTCCCGTGGCGCAGCGGGATTCATCGTAGCTGGCTCGGAAGCCGCGGCCGGTCTTCCTTCCCACGCCAGCCGTCGGACATTTCCGGCCACGTCCACCGCCAGAAGCAGTCCTTCCGCCGCAGCGTAGAACCCCGCCAGCACCGCCAGCGCCATAAGGCACATCTCGAACAGCAGCAGCGCTCCACCCAGGAAACTGGCCTCCAGATTCGAGGCCGGCAGCAGCCCCCCCATCGCGCTCAAAAACGCGAGCGGGCTGACCTTCGCCAGCCATAGAAAGGCGCAGCCGCCGATGCCCGCACCCACCAGCAGCGTGGCGTACACCTCGCCCGCCAGCCGGCAGAGAATCGACACCACCGGGATCACCGTATAGGCCGCTTCCCCCATCTCGGCGACGCTCCGCGCGCGGTAGAAGTGGATCTCCACCACGCACGCGAAGGCCGCCAGCAGAACGATCGAGAACAGCATTCCGCCCAGCGTGGTCTCGGTCGTCGTATCGGTCCGAAAGCTGTACTTCAGGATGTCGATGACCAGGACCAGGCCGCCCAGGGCGAAGACGACGCCCAGGACTCTGAGCGCCACCGCCACCACCTTCCGGATCACCCGGCCGTCGTTCAAGGCGTCCAGCACAGGATAGAAGAAATGGGGCATGTTGTACGTACAGTAGCCGAAATCGGCGACCGGCGCAAGACGCATACGCTCCGGGCAGACGTACTGCCCGGAGCGCAGGCACAATTCAGAACGGAGGGAGGACCCTAATTCGCGAGCGTGACGTCTTCTGCCTGGAGCCCCTTCGGACCTCGCTTGACAGAGAACTCAACCTGCGCGCCTTCGTCGAGCGACCGGTACCCCGGCATGGCGATGGCACTGAAATGAACGAACACATCCTCGCCGCTCTCGCGCTGGATGAAACCAAAGCCCTTGGCGGCGTTGAACCACTTCACAGTTCCTTTTTCCTTCATGTTACTTAAGCTACCTTCAACTTTCCCCTTGTGTTATGCGTTAGGAGACTCCAGAACCCCGGGAGGTGCACCGGTCAGCGAGAACTGCCATAGCAGCCAATGCCAAACCCGATCCAAAGCAGAGACCCTGAAGCAACGCGAGCCTAGTATACCACAAGCGCCCGCACTTTCTAAACAAAAGTTAACGCCGCCCGCCGGGACTAAAGCGCAATGCCACATACTTTTCCCAAGACCTGGGACTCTGCATTGAATGTGGGGCGGACCCCTGGTCCGCGCGGGGCCCCCTGGCCCCGCCTTCTCGCCGACGAATCGAGCTTATCGGTGCTTCGCCCAGGCCTACGGGGGCGTCGGCCGCGGACCAGGGGTCCGCCCCACAAAAAGCACGTGGCATTACGCTAAGACGCACGAGCCTTTACAGCAGCGCCGCCCGCTGCTCGATCACCAGCTTGTCGCCGCTCGCGATGTAGTCAGCCTGCATACGGATGCGCGGCATGACGTCCGCGAACACCTTGGCCGCCAGCGGCGTGCGCCCGGCGTCCTTCTCGGCCTGGACCAGCAGCAGGTGCGCCCCCAGCGTGTCCGAAGCCATATCGACCAGCCGCCGCGCCACCAGCTCGCTGTAGCTGCGGTCGTTCATGTTCTTGAGGAACATCACGCAGTAGGCCAGGCGCTCCCGGCTCTCGCGTGCCAGCGATGCCAGCTTCATCAACTCCGGCCGGAAGGCCCGCTCGCCGAGCCCGCCGATATAGTTTCCCAGCGTGCCGCTCATGATGCCTACGGTGGCAGCCACCACCTGTAATTGAGTCGTTCCCTCGTAGATCGTGGTGATGCGGGCGTCGCGCGCCAGGCGCTCCACGCTGAACTCCTGCATATAGCCCGTCCCGCCGTGGATCTGTATGGCGTCGTAGGTCACCTCGATCGCCATCTCGGAGGCGTAAGCCTTGGCGATCGGCGTCAGCACGGAGGCGCAGGAAGAGACCTCTTTGAGCCGCGCCCTCACCGCCACCTCTCCTGCCGCTTCCCGCTCCTCGAGGACCCGGCGCAGGTCCACCAGCCGGCTGGCGTCGTAGGTGATGGCGCGCGCTACCTGGATCTTCGATTTCATCCGCGCCAGTATGTCGTAGACCGCCGGGAAATCGACGATCGCGTGCTTGAACTGCACCCGCTTTCGGGCGTACCGCAACGCTTCCTCGTAGGCCGCCTGCGCGATCCCGATCCCCTGGCAGGCCACCCCGATCCGCGCCCCGTTCATCAGCGACATGACGTACCGGATCAGGCCCAGCCGCCGCTGCCCAACCAGCAGCGCCGGCACGCCGTTGAATTGCAGCTCGCAGGTCGGCGAGCCGTGGATTCCGAGCTTGTGCTCGATGCGGCGGATCACGAGGTCCGGCCCCTTCTCGCACACGAACATGGAGAGGCCACGGCCGTCGATACTGCCCTCCTCCGAGCGCGCCAGCACCAGGCTCACGTCGGCGTTGCCGTTGGTGATGAACCGTTTGACGCCGAACAGCTTCCACGAGCCATCCGCCTCGGGCACCGCCTTCAGCCGCACGGATTGCAGGTCGGAGCCCGCATCCGGCTCGGTCAGTATCATCGCGCCGGTCACCTTGCCGGTGGCGAATTGGGGTAGGTACCGATCTTTGAGCGTATCGTCGCCGAACTCGTGAATGGTCTCAGCGATGTCCTGCAGGCCGAACAAGTTCATGAGGCTGGCATCCGCCTGCGAGACCATTTCGATGGCCATGCTGTACAACAGACCCGGAAAGTTCAGTCCCTGGTAGCGCCGGGGCAGCGTGAAGCCCAACAGGTTGGCCTTCGCCAGGACTTCCATGGAGCGCTGGGTGCCCTTGGCGTAGGTCACCTGGCCGTTCTCGAAGTGCGCGCCCTCGCGGTCCACGTCGGCCGCCAGCGGGGCAATCTCCTTGGCCGCGATGGCGCCCGCCATTTCGAGCACGGTGCGGTAGCCGGCGATCGCGTCCTCATAGGAAAGCGGCGCATCGTCGTACTGGCTCGCCTGCGCGTAGCCGTCCTCGATCGCGCCCACCACTTCCTGGTAGTCCAGGTGGTTGAAGTGCCACTGTATGTCGGAGTTGTCTGTAAAGAAGTTCTCCACGTCGCTCTCCTAAGTTGTCCCACCGTGGCGCACGCTTTAGCGTGCCGCCGCGGGCTTCAGCCCGCGGAACGCTGCGCCACGCCTACAGCTTGCCCTTCAGCGCCTTGATCATGCGCGGAATCACCTCGCGGCAATCGCCCACGATCCCGTAGTGCGCGATCCCGAAGATGGGCGCGCTCGGGTCCGAGTTGATGGCCAGGATCTTGGCCGATTCCTCCATCCCCGCCCGGTGCTGCACCGCTCCCGAGATCCCGCAGGCGATGTAGAGCTTCGGCCGCACCGTGGTCCCGGTCTGCCCCACCTGGTGATCGTGATGGATGACGCCGGCATCCACCGCCGCACGCGAAGCGCCCACCGTACCGCCCAGGACATCCGCCAGCTCCTGCACCAGACGGAATCCGTCCGGACTCGCCACGCCGTATCCGCCCGAGACGATGATGTTGGCGGCCTTCAGGTCCACCCGCCGCGGGTGCGTCTGCCGCTCCAGCACTTTCACTGCGGCGCACTCCGAATCGAGGATGACCGGCACGTCCACCAACTCGCCCGCCCTGCCCGCCTCCGGCTCCGGGATGTGCATCACGCCTTCCCGCACCGTCGCCATCTCCGGCAGCACGTCCGGGCTGACGATAGTGGCGATGATGTTGCCGCCCCAGGCCGGCCGGATTTGCAGCAGCTTCTGCTGGTAGAGGCGCCCTCCCGATTCATAGGTGCCGATCTGCAGGTCCGTGCAATCCGCGGTCAGGCCCGTCTTGAGTGCGGAGGCCACCCGCGGCGCCAGGTCGCGCCCCAGGGGCGAAGCGCCGTAGAGAACGATCTCCGGCTTCTTCTCGCGGATCAGCTCCGTCAGCACGCGCGCGTACGGCAGCGTGGTGTATTGCGCCAGCCGCTCATCCTCGGCCGAATAGACCACGTCGGCCCCGTGCGCGAACAGCTTGTCTGCCAGCCTCTTTGCGCCGTGGCCCAGAATGACCGCGCCGAGCCTGACTTCGAGCGTCGCGGCCAGTTCCCTACCCTTGCCCAACAGCTCGAGCGAAACGTCGGCGACCTTGCCCTCGTCCACTTCCGCAAAAACCCAAACATCTCCGTGCTGCGACATATCAGCCGAACGTCCTCTCGTCGATCAGTTCATTGATGAGGTCGCGGACACCACTATCGTCCGCGGGAAACAGCTTCAGGTTGGCGCCGGTCAGGATCACGTTCTCGATCTTCTTGACCTTGGTCGGAGACCCGGAGATGCCGATGCGGGCCAGGTCCGCGCCGATGTCCTCGGCGCCCCAGGTCTCGACGAACAGCCCCCTCGCTCGCAGCCCGCCGACCAGCTCGTCCACCGTGCGGCCCTGCGCCTTGGCCTCGGCTTCCACCTCGAAAGCCGAGCGCGCCCGTCGGTATTTCAGCAGCAGCCGCGCATTGGGCCAGCGCGGCGAATTGGCCGATTTGGGCACGGTCAGCAACACCGGCGGCGTCACCTCCACGGTTTCCTGCGCGCGGCCCAGGTCGCGTCGGATGGTGAGCTTCGCGCCATCGTAGTTGAGAATCCTGTCCGCGTAGGTCACCTGCGCGATGCCCAGCTTATCGGCGGCCTGCGGCCCCACCTGCGCCGTATCGCCGTCGATGGCCTGCCGCCCGCACAGGACGACGTCGTAAGGCGCCAGGTGCGCCGTGATCGCCTGCGCGATGGTGTAGGAGGTGGCCAGCGTGTCGGAGGCGGCAAAGCGGCGATCGCTCAGCAGGATGACGCGGTCCGCGCCCCGGCACAGCGAGTCCTTCAGAATATCGGCGGCACGCGGCGGCCCCATGGTGAGCACGATGACCTCGCCGCCAAACCGCTCCTTCATCTCGAGGCCCATTTCGAGGGCGTTCAGGTCCTCGGGGTTGAAGATGGCGGCCAGCGCGCCGCGATTGACGGTGCCATCCGCCTTCATCACCTCGCCGGTGACGTTCTTGGTATCCGGCACCTGCTTCACAAGAACAATGATTCTCAAGGGTCCGCTCCTTCCAGGGGTTTACAGCGGCCTGCGCACAGCGAAAGAGAGCCCAATTTAGCAGGGACCGGGCGGGAAAGCAACCGGGACGGCGCCGCAGGGGTGTAGTCGGCACGTCCTGTGGCGCGCGCTTCGGAGACTGCTGAAGAAGTCCCTGGGCAAGCTTGACACGGTGCTGAAAAAGTAAGTGTTGCGAGCGATTGTGCCCGACCGGCCTGGATTTCGGTCTGCGAAAAGCGCTTCCGAGGGGTCTTGCGGACCTCCGGAAGCCCGCTGGGGAGCTTCCGAGGGCCGTACGGGCACACTGCGGCCTTTCTGCTACGGAGTCTGATTCCCCAGTCTGCTCATGCGGACCAGATTGCAGGCCGCCAGGGCGAAAGTGAACATCCACTCCACCAGCCGCCGGCCGCGGTGCCGAACT
>DASWZN010000012.1:0-70475 GCA_036404435.1 Bryobacteraceae bacterium | reverse complement strand
TCGGCGAGCCTGAACCTGACGAGACACGGTCCCAAATACGATTGGCCTGGTGCCCCAAATCCCCCCTCTGAGACCTCGGATTGCCCTATCTCCCCGAAGCGACGCGGCGTTCGGCTTCCATCAGGTTGGTCAGAATGTCGTTGATGCGGGTCAGGTGGCCTTCGCCCTTGGATTTCAACCACGCGAGCACTTCCCCGTCCAGACGCACGCTCACCGCCACCTTGCGCGGCCGGGCATCGCGCAGTCGCACCATCTTCGCCAACTGCGCGTCGGTCAGGCGCGGAATGTCGTCGAACCGAATGCGCGAGTCGTCCCCTGCGGCCTGGCGCCCGGCCAAGCGGCGCAGTGCCTGCCGCTCCTTTTCAGTCCATTGCCTGTTCTCGATATCTTCGGATCTCATGCTTTTCAGCCGCGCGGGCCGAGACGATGCGGGTGATTTCTTCGCCACGATAGTCCTCCCGGTACACGTGAACGACCAGCAGCACGGCGGCCGCCCCGGGTTCGGCTGGGCCTCACCAATCGCGTGCCAGCGTCGTTCTTCCGTCTTGCTGTCGATGCGGTCCGCGTAGACGAGGCAGCGTTCGTCCTCGAACACCAGGGCTGCCAGCTCGAACGAGATCCCGCCGTGTTTCCGCTGGTTCCGAAGGTTCTTCGCTTCGTCCCACTCGTAACGCATCGCGTATATACTTAGTGTACTAGATGGTGCAGGGCTGCTGCCAACCGATCGATGTTTGCCCGACAATCTGATGACTGACACTCGGGCGCGGCGCGGCTTCCGAGTTGGGTGTGATTCGGCCGGGTGGCGTGGAGTAGGGAGGCGACTGGTCGCAAGGGCTGATACGATGACGCCATGTCCTCCTATCGGCAACAAACGCCAGAAGAGCTACAGATCGAACTCGGCAAGCTCGACGCGGCCATGCAAACGGGCAGCTGGGATAGAAAGGCAGCGTGTGCGCTCCAGACCCAGGTGATTCTCAACGAGCTGGCCAGGAGAGATCAAGACCAGCAGACGGAGGAGATGCGGAGTCTGAACGAGAAAATGGTCGTCTACACGAAGTGGATGACCGGGCTGACTATCGCCATCACCCTTATGACCCTCGTCATGCTGAGCCTCACGCTTTACATGGCGTTTTGGAAGCCGTGAACACAGTCACCCATTACGCGATTCCGCTGACGGCCGACAGCCGACGGCGCCCCGCCCCCTCAGAACATATACAGCGGAGTCCCCGCGGCCGGCGGCTCCTCGCCGGCGCCAACCGTCACTTCCTCGCCTTCCTTGGCCGCTTCCTTGACCGGGCGGCAGTAGATCCCCGCTTCGCCCACGTAGATCTCGAGGTCGGCCGGGCGCGGCAGCGAGCCCTGGATCAGCGCCTCCGAAAGCGGATCCTCGATGTACTTCTGCAAGGCGCGGCGCAGCGGCCGGGCGCCGAAGCTGCGGTCGTTGCAGGTCTTCTCGAGGATGTACTTGGAGGCCTCTGGCGTCAGGCGCATCTTGATCTGCTTGGCCACCAGGTTCTGGTTGATCTGGTCCACCAGCAGGCCGATGATCTGGATCAGGTCGTCGTCGGTGAGCGACTGGAACAGGATCACTTCGTCCAGCCGGTTCAGGAACTCCGGGTTGAAGGCGCGCTTCACTTCGGCCATCACCATGTCCTCGACCTTCTGCGGGATGCCCTCGCCCACCGGGGCTGAGAAGCCCATGCCGCCCTTCTTCTCCAGGAAGCGGGCGCCCAGGTTGGAGGTCATGATGATGATGGTGTTCTTGAAATCGACCGTGTTGCCGATGCCGTCGGTCAATTGGCCGTCCTCGAAGACCTGCAGCAGGATGTTGTAGACATCCGGGTGCGCCTTCTCGATTTCGTCGAGCAGGATCACGGAGTAGGGCTGGCGCTTCACGCGCTCGGTCAACTGGCCGCCCTCTTCATAGCCCACGTAGCCGGGAGGCGATCCGATGAGCTTGGAGACCGAGTGCTTCTCCATGAACTCGGACATGTCGAAACGCACCAGCGATTTCTCGCTCGCGAACAGGAACTCGGCCAGCGCGCGGGCGACTTCAGTCTTGCCGACGCCGGTCGGTCCGAGGAACAGGAACGAGCCCGCCGGCCGCTTGGGAGATTTCAACCCGGCGCGGGAGCGGCGGATGGCGCGGGACAGCGCGCTGATGGCGCGCTCCTGGCTGATCACGCGCTTGTGCAGCTCCTCTTCTATGCGCAGCAGCTTGGCGACTTCCTCCTCCTTGATGGAGGTCATGGGCACGCCGGTCCATCGCGCCACCACGTCCTCGATATCGTCTTTGGTGACAACCCCAGTGGAGGTGTCGTCGAGGTTGTAGCGCTCGCGGAGGATGCGCAGGTTCTCGCGTTCCTTGCGCTCCTCGTCGGAGTAGAAACGCGCCTTCTCGAACTCGTGGTTGGCGATCGCGTTCTCCATGCGGTGCACGATGAACTTGATGCGCTTCTGGATCTCGTTCACCTCTGTCGGCAGCGTGGTCTGGCGCAGCTTCACGCGCGCGCCGGCCTCGTCGATGAGGTCGATGGCCTTGTCCGGCAGGAAACGGTCCGGGATGAAGCGGCTGGAAGTGAACACCGCCGTTTCGATGGCGTCGTCGGTGTAGGCCACGGCGTGGAACTTCTCGTAGCGCTCCTTGATGCCGCGCAGAATCAGCACCGCGTCGGCCTCGCTGGGAGGCGGAACCTTGACCGCCTGGAAGCGGCGCTCGAGCGAGCGGTCCTTTTCGATCGACTTGCGGTATTCGCCGGGCGTGGTGGCGCCGATGCACTGGATCTCGCCGCGCGAGAGAGCGGGCTTGAGAATGTTGGCGGCGTCGAGCGAGCCTTCGGCCGAGCCGGCCCCCACCAGGGTGTGCAGCTCATCGATGAAGATGATGGCGTTCTGGTTCTCCATCAGCTCCTTCATGATGGTCTTCAGGCGCTCTTCAAACTGGCCGCGGTACTTGGTTCCGGCCACGATCAGCGAGAGGTCCAGCGCCAGGATGCGCTTGTCGGAGAGGAACGACGGCACGTCGCCCTCGGCGATGCGCTGGGCCAGGCCTTCGACGATGGCGGTCTTGCCCACGCCCGGCTCGCCGATCAGCACGGGGTTGTTCTTGGTCCGGCGGCACAGGATCTGCACCACGCGCTCGAGCTCGTAGTCGCGGCCGATCAGGGGATCGAGCGTGCCGTCCAAAGCCGATTGCGTCAGGTCGCGGCTGAACTCGGAAAGCAGCGAGCTTTCCTTGGGCCGGCTGGCGGTCATCTTCTCGGAAGCGGAGCGGGAGATCTCTTCGCGCACGGCCGACAGCCGCAGCCCGCGCTCGTGCATGATCTCCGCCGCAAAGCACTTCTCTTCCCGCAGCAGGCCGAGCAGCAGGTGCTCGGTTCCGATGTGCTTGTGGTTCAGCCGCTCGGCTTCCTCGGCGCCATAGGCCAGCACGCGCTTGCACTCGTGGCTGAGCGGCAGGTCCACGGAGGTCGAGACTTTCTCGCGGATAGTGGTGTGCGCCTCGATCTGCTTGCGGATCGAATCGATCTGCGCAGCCGACCGCAGGAAGCGGTTCGCCAGAGCTTTGTCCTCGCGCAGAAGGCCGAGCAGCAGGTGCTCGGTCTCGATATAGGGGCTGCCGAACTGGCTGGCCTCATAGCGCGCGAAGAAGATGACCCGTCGGGCCTTTTCCGTGTATCGTTCAAACATAGCTTTTTCCGCTCTGTACACTTACAGCATCGGCATCCGGCGCGCCGGACCGCAGCCCCTCCGGGGCCAGGGCGCCCGCTTCGAGGCGCAGCACCCGGTCGCAGCGGCGCGCAAACGACAAGTTATGAGTGACGTAAACCGAAGTGAGACCGTGCGAACGGTGCAACTCCGTCAGCAGGGCGATAATCATTTCGCCGGTGCGGTGATCGAGGTTCCCGGTGGGCTCGTCGGCCAGCAGAAACTTCGGATTGCCGACCAGCGCGCGGGCCAGCACCACTCGCTGCTGCTCGCCTCCGGAGAGTTCTCCGGCCCGGTGCGACGCCCGGGCTTTCAAGCCGGTTTCTTCGAGCCTGGCGAGCGCGGGCGGGGCGGCCTCGGCCAGGGAACTTCCGCGGATCAGCAGCGGCATCATTACGTTTTCCAGGGCCGTGAACTCCGGAAGCAGGTAGTGCGTTTGCCAAACGAACCCAATTTCCCGGTTGCGGAAGCTGGCCAGCTCCGCGTCGGCGAGCGAAGTGGTTTCTCTTCCGTCGAAGGTAATCGACCCGGCCGTCGGCCGGTCCAGCGCGCCCAGCAGGTGCAACAGGGTGGATTTGCCGGTGCCCGATTCACCCACCAGGGCCAGCCGCTCGCCCTGCTCGATTTCCAGGTTCAGCCCCTCAAACACCACCAACTCGCCGTCGCCCGAGCGGAACTTCTTGCTCAGGTCCACGGCCCGTATGGCGGCATTTGGCAGCATCGAATCCCCTACTCTCTACGCTAGCACGGCCGTCCAGCGCGCGCCTCCGAGCGAGCGCAGAACGGGCATCGGACGCGACTCTGGTGAAGCAAAACCCGGATGAGACTAAACCTATTCACTTAGTTAGATGCAGCGGGCGAGGCGGACGTTGCTGAACGGCGACCGGGGGGGCAGAAGTGAGTTTCGGTTGCGTTCCTGGACAGGAGATGATAAACTTCTCTTAACCTTTGTCTCTGGGGGGCGCCCCCAGGAATTTAAAAGCCCCAGGCTGGGAACCTGGGGCTTCACTCAGAGGGGCTGGCGACGGGCTGGGTCCCGTCGCCGGGGATGCTATGTTATAGCTGACTGGTTCAAGTCTACACCAGTTTCACACCGTTGTATCCCATTCTTAGCGAAAATTAACGATAAACCTCCTTTAATCACTTACTTGGAGGCGCCGGGCTGTCTCCCGCCGCCGCCCGCTTGGCGCGCTCGTAGTCGCCGATCAACTGGCGGGTGACTCTCTCCGCCACGTCGGCGCTGGCGCCGTGGAATTTGCCGCCGAGGCTCTCCTGCGTGGTGGACCAGATGACGTCCCCGTCCTTGCTCACCAGGCGCACGGAGGCGACCGCTTCGTGCTTGCGCTCCTGGGTGTGGATCGACTCGTTCTCGCCCACGCCCAACGCGCCGGATACGCTGTCGCGAATCGTGCCCAGGCGACTTGTGCCGACCCTGCCATCGCTACTGACAGTGTTGCCAACAGCGTAGCCGGACGTGCTGACGCTCTCGCTGCCGTGGACATTGACCCCCTCGCTGGACGAGAACTTGTCGGTGAAGATCAGGTCCTCCGCCGAGCCGCGGAGAATGGCGTCGGCGCGGTCCTGGTTCTCGGTGATGACGAAAAGGCGGGACCGCTCCAGGCTGCCGATGATCATGTCCCGCATCTGGCCCGCGGTCTCGCCGCCGTTTAGGCGGTCCACGTAGACCCGGCGAACGACGAGCAGTTGGGCGACCTGGTCGCGCTCTAGGTCCGTGTCCCGCGGAGCGGGGGCGGCAGCTTGAGCGAGCGCCCCCGCCAGTGCGATCCAGGCGGCGATCATGTCAGTCCTTACCTCCCTTGCGTGCCTCAACATCCTGGAACTCGACCTTGCGACCGGTGCGGGCTTCCAGGCAGGCGAGCAGCGCGCGGATGTCGCCCTTGCTCACACGGAACACGAGCGCCTGCTGGTGGCCGTGATCGTCTTCGTACCCGACGGTCAGGAAGTGGGTGCGCTTCTTGCTCATTAGGATCACGGGCGCCAACATGGGCGGCAGGGCGGCCGCCAGGATGTATCTACGTGCGGCGTTCTGGCCGTATTCGAGCACGTTGATGCTTTCGTACGGGACCTCGACGATGGCGGAGCGGCTCTCGTAGTGGAAGTACTGGTCGCCGGTGATGTCGATGACGCCGGCGGAGGATCTCGGCAGTTCGGCGATCGTGCCGCCGACGTACTCGACGCGGTCGCCCCGTCCCCCCGCTCGCATGGGGGCCGGTCCGAGCGCTACGGCCAGAGCGCAGACCATCCAACGCAAGGGAATTTCGCCTCAATTATTAGGTGTCCCGGCGCGGCCCGGACTCTCCGGTTAAGCTGAAGGTATGGCTGACGACCCCAAAGCGCAGCCGGCAGAGATTGCCGCGCCCGAAAGCGCCCCCCCCGGCGTGATCATCAGCCCGGACACGCGCCGGCCGGACCGCGTCCCGCCCGGGCAGTCGAGGACGCGCAAGTGGCCCGTTCTGGACGCCAGCGGACCGCCAACGATCGATCCGGCGCGCTGGCGCTTCCGTCTGGGCGGCCTGATCGCGAAGCCCATCGAGTGGAGTTGGGAGGAGTTCGAGAAGCTGCCCAGGATCAGGGTGTTCGCCGATTTCCACTGCGTCACGCGCTGGTCGCGCCTGGGAAACACCTGGGAGGGCGTCTCGACACGGGAGCTGTTGAGCCGCGCCGGCGGCCCGCTGCCGAATGCCCGGTTCGCGCTGGTGGAAGGCCACGACCAGGGCTGGACCACCAACCTCCCTATCGAGGCGCTGCTGGGGGAGGACGCGCTGGTGGCCTTCCTGCACGATGACGAGCCGCTCACGGCCGAGCACGGCGGGCCAGCCCGGCTGGTGGTGCCGCGCCTGTACGCCTGGAAGAGCGCGAAGTGGGTGAAAGCTATCGAGTTGCTCGATCACGACCGGGCGGGCTTCTGGGAGAAGAACGGCTACCACATGCGCGGCGATCCGTGGCTGGAAGAGCGGTTCGGGTGGGACTGAGGATCCGAAATTAATGTACCTTGATCTTGGGACCTGTTTGGGGGTAATATTGCTCCAATGATGCGGAATGTTTGTGTGTCTGCGCTCGCCGCAGCGCTGGTTTGTGCATCCGCGGGGGCGACGGAGGTCGACCAGTACAACTTCACAGGCAACGGGAACGATTCGATCGGTACGAACAACGCCACGCTTGAGGGCGGAGCCACGATTTTCGCAAACGCGCTACAGCTCAACGGCAGCGGGCAGTACGCCGAGTTGCCTCCCGGCATCCTCGACAGCTTCACGAGCCTCACGATTGAGGTTTGGTTTACCTGGGCTACCAACACCGACCAGACGTGGGCGCGGCTCTTCGACTTTGGATCGGGCACGAACAGCTACCTCTACCTGACGCCCGACGTCGGCAGCGGCTGGACGTCGCCGGGGCAATCCGGCTTCGCCCTCCTGGCGCCGCTCGGTGGCAGCGAAAGAGATTTGCAGGGGCCCACGATCACCCCGGGCGTCGAGACCTTCATGGCGATCACGCTCAATGGGAGCACGGCCACGATGTACGTGAATGGCGTTGAAGTCGCCACGAAAGACATCATTAACACCGTGGCCGATCTCAATTCGACGACCAACAACTGGCTCGGACAGTCGGAGTTTGCAAACCCCTACTTTGACGGCTCGATCGACGAGCTGAGCATTTACAACAACGCCCAATCCTCCGACGCAGTGTTGGCCGACTACAACGCGGGCCCCGCGGACCCCATTCCGGAGCCGGGTACCGCGCTGCTACTGCTGGGCGGCTTGTGCCTGGCCGCGGTTTCCCGCGCGATCCGCCGCCGCGCATCCCGTTAGCTTTGGCCTGATACCATAAAAGTGTAGATGTCCCTCGCTGGAAACCCTCGGTGGCGCCGCCGGAGCGTGCTGGGCGCCGCCGGAATCGGTGGATTGGCTGCCTTTGCCTGCCACGCCGCGCCGGCCTTCTGGAAACACTACAGGGAGGACGCCAAACGGCTGATTCTCCCACCTACTGCTGTCCCGGATCCGCGGCGCTGGCCCGACCGCGGCCTGTTCGCGGCCTGGCTCGGCCACAGCACCGTCCTTCTCAAGATGGACGGCTTCACGATCCTCACCGATCCGGTTTTCAGCGACCGCGCCGGCCTCCATCTCGGTCCGGTGACGCTGGGCGTGAAACGGCTGGTGGCTCCAGCGCTCGAAGCGCATCAGCTTCCGAAGATCGACCTGGTTCTGCTCTCGCACGCGCACATGGATCACACCGACTTGCCGTCGCTGCGCGCGCTCGAGAGCCGGCATACGGCGGTCATCAACGCCGTGCGGACGAGCGACTTGCTGCGGGTGCAGCGCTGGCGCCGGGTGGCGGAGCTGGGCTGGGGCGAATGCGAGCGGGCGGGTCCGGCCAGCGTCCGCGCCTTCGAGGTCAACCACTGGGGGGCGCGGATGCGCACGGACAACTACCGGGGTTACAACGGCTACCTGATCGAGTGCGGCGGCCACCGGGTCCTGTTCGCCGGCGACACGGCCATCACCTCGGCTTTCCGCAGCCTGCGCTCGCGACGGCCGATCGACCTGGCGATCATGCCGATCGGCGCCTACAATCCGTGGATCCACTTCCACTGCACGCCGGAAGAGGCCTGGCAGATGGCGTCGGACGCCGGGGCCGAGCATATCCTGCCGGTGCATCATCAGACCTTTCCCCTGGGTCGGGAACCGATGTTCGAGCCGATCGAGCGCCTGGACCGCGTGGCCGGGCGCGACCGGGACCGCATCGGCGTGCGGAGGGTGGGGCAGGAGTTCCGGCTGGGGTAAGGCGGACTATAATATGAACGTGGAGAAGACGGTGAGGGTATCTGCGAGCTTCGAGGACGCCGATAAGGCCGACGCGCGTTCCGACGCGGCGATGTCCCCCGAAGAGCGCCTGAACATTCTTATCGGACTCCGCGACAGCCGTCACCCCGATGCCGCTGAACAAAGACTGGCGCGAGTTTCTCGAACTATTGAACTCGAACGAAGTTGAGTATCTGGTGGTCGGCGCGTTCGCGGTCGCCTTTCACGGTTTCCCTCGCTACACTGCCGATCTTGACCCTCTGGGTGCAGAGTGCCTGAAAGGAGATTAAGCAGCAGCTCGCCTCTGTTGACATCAAAGACACGACAGTGGCATCATAATGCCATGCGGACCACACTTGCATTGGAAGATGATGCGATGAAGGCGGTCCAGGCATACGCGCGGAGCGGCCAGCTCTCCCTGGGAAAAGCTGCCTCGGAACTGATCCGTCGCGGTTTCCGCTATCAACTGGCGACGAAGAAGCTCAACGGGGTGCCCGTGTTCGACGTGCCGGACGATTTCCCGATGCTGACCACCGCGCGCGTGCGAGAGCTGCTGGACGAGGAATGAACCGCCATCTCTTGGATGTGAATGTTCTTCTGGCGCTGGTCTGGCGGCGCCACGACGGTCATGCCGCGGCGCACGCCTGGTTTGCGAAGTCGGGCCATCGGGCCTGGGCGACGAGCCCGCTCACGCAACTCGGGGTGTTGCGCCTGTTGACGAATCCGGCCGTCACGCAAGGCGCCGTGAGCGCGGCTGGCGCACTTGACGTCGTCCACGAGGCGACCCGGCACGAGGGGCACGAGTTCTGGCCGCTGGAGGGCGAGATGGCGACCGGTCTGAAGGCGCTCGCGGGGAGACTCCAGGGACATCGGCAGTGGACCGACGCCGCACTTCTCTGGCAAGCGATGGAGCGCGACGGCGTACTGGTGAGTTTCGATGCCGGCGTCAAAGAGCTGGCGTCGCGGGAGTTGGGCGGCCGTGTGCTTCTGCTGAGCCACGGGTGATGGCTGACAGGCCGGAGGCCTGTCCTATTGCCACCGCCGGAATGCCAACACCGCGTTCAGTCCGCCGAAGGCGAAGGAGTTCGAGAGCGCCCATTCGGGCTCGGCGGGACGCGCCTGGTTGGGGACCACGTCGAGGTCGCACTGCGGATCGGGCTCCTCGAAATTCGCCGTGGGCGGAAGCAGGCGGTTGCGTAGCGCCAGCACGGTGGCCACGGCTTCGATCGCGCCGGCCGCGCCCAGCGCATGCCCGTGCATGGACTTGGTCGAGCTGACCGGGATGCGCCCCGCGTGCGCGCCGAAGACCAGGCGGATGGCGCCGGCTTCGGTGGGGTCGTTGGCTGGCGTGGCCGTTCCGTGGGCGTTGATGTAGCCGACTTGCTCGGGCGCGATGCCGGCATCCGAAAGAGCGCCGCGCATCGCCCGCGCCGGCCCTTCCAGGGAGGGTTGGGTGAGGTGATGGGCGTCGGAGGACATCCCGAATCCCACGATCTCGGCGTAGATCTTCGCGCCGCGCGCCTGTGCCGCTTCGAGCGTCTCGAGCACCAGCATGGCGCCGCCCTCGCCCAGGATCATGCCCCGTCGGTTCTTCGAAAACGGCCGGCAGGTGTCCGGCGATACGACGCGCATCGCCTCCCAGGCCTTCAGGTGTCCGTAACTGAAGGGCGCTTCGCTGCCGCCCGTGATGGCGGCGTCGGCGACGCCGCTGCGAACCAGCCAGAAGGCCTGCCCGATGGCGTGATTCGACGAGGAGCAGGCGGTGGAGACGGTGTAGACTGCCCCGGTGATGCGGTTTTCGATCGAAATGTGGCTCGCTCCCGCGTTCTCCATGGTGCGCGGGATGGTCAGCGGGTTGCATCGGGGTCGCTTGAATTCGTACAAGGTCCGGAAGCCCTCGTCCTCGGTGCTCTTGCCGCCGACGCAGGAGCCGGTTACAACCGCGGCGCGCTCGCGCAGCTCCGGGGTCCACTCGATGCCCGAATCGTGCACGGCCTCGCGCGCGGCGACCACCGCGAACTGCGCGAAGCGATCCAGGAAGTCGGTTTCCTTGCTGCAGAAATGTCCGGCGGGATCGTAGTCGCGGACCTCGGCCGCGTTCTGGAACCGAAGCAGCGCGGGGTTCACCAGTTTCATCGGGCCGATTCCGGGCCGGCCCGCTGCTAGCGCCTGCCAGAACTCGGCGGCGTTCCGCCCCAGCGCGGAGATTACACCTACGCCCGTTGCGACCACACGGCGCGGCATACTCAAGGCTGCGCCGGCGCCGGCGTCTCGCTCTGCCCGCTCGCGAACAGCTTGTCCAAGGCCTCCACCATCTGGCGGATGGTGCGGATTCCCTGCACGCCTTCGTCCGGAATGTTGACGTTGAACTCGTTCTCGAGGGCGAAGAGGATGTTGACACCGTCGAGCGAGTCGATCCCCAGCTCTTCGAAGGTGCTGTCGATGGTCACCTTCTCCGGCGGCAGCTTCTGGCTGTCGGCAATCACCTTCAGAATTCTCTGGGTCAGTTCTTCGGACATAGTATTTCGCTTACCGTTTCGAAACGGTATCCCTTCTCGAGAAGCGCCGGGATGAGCCGCCCCACCGCCTCGATGCAGGTGCGGGCCGGGCCGCGTCCGTCGTGGAGGCAGAAAATCGCGCCGTTCCGGGCGGCGGCCGCCAGCCGCGCGACCACGGCCGGGGCGGGAAGCTTCCAGTCTCTTCCGATGGCCGTCCACATCACGCCCAGGAGGCCCAGCTTTCGTTGCGCCGCGCGCAGGCCGAACCAGCGGGCGCCGTAAGGCGCGCGGAACAGCGTGGGCGTTACCCCGGCGGTCTCGGAGATCGAATCCTGGGCCCGCGCGAGCTGGTCATAGATGGCCCGGGCGGAACGGAAGTACAAGCGGTCGTGGGTGTCGCTATGGTTGCCGATCTCGTGGCCCGCGGCGGCGACCTGGCGCACCACTTCCGGCAGGCGCCGCACATGCATACCGCACTGGAAGAAGGTCGCGCGCGCGCCGTGGTTATCGAGCACGCTGAGCAGTTCCGGAGTCGCTTCGCTGGGCCCGTCGTCGAAGGTCAGCGCGATGGAGGGGCGATCGGGGGCACCGCGCCAAACCGAAGGGCCGAAGAAAGTGGAGGAACGGCTTCGCACCGCATACGCCGTCAGCCCCGCTGCCGCGCACGCCATCCCTCCCATGGACTCGATAAACATGCCGAGGATTCTTAGGATATCAGAGAGCCGGACGTTTAGTAGCCTAGGGCAGCAGGCCGTCTGCAGAGGCGACGGGCAACGAGCGACAAAAAAGAGGCCGGACGCTGGCGAGGCGCCCGGCCTGAGGAGCACCTGCGGACCGCTCGGAGGTCGCGGTCCGAGGTAGCGGAGGAGCTTGTCAGGCCAGGAGCCCGCCGTGCCCCAAGCACGCGATTTCCCAGCCGGTGACCCGATACCGCGCCAGCACGGGCGGCAGAATCATGTCCACTACGTTCGGCTTGGCGGACCGGAAGCAGCCCGGCGCGGAAACAATGGGTACGTCGTCCTTGTAAGCCAGCAGCAGCAGGTTCCCGGGCTCGACCGGCGCCAGGAAGCGCTCCATGTGACAGCCGATGTGCGCCAAGGCGCGGCCCACAACGTCTTCCGGGCCGGCCGGGGCCGTAGTCGAAGCCACCAGGACCACCGTCGGCTTGGTGCGGACCAGGTGTTGCAGCGCCCGGCCGATGCTGGCTTCCTCTTCGAGCGAGGCGAGCACGAAATTGGCGGAGGCGCCGAAGCGCTCCAACCGCTGCCGCATGATGTTCTCGAACAGCGTCCGCGCCCGCTCGCCGCTGAGGGGGTCGGAATAGAGCACGCCCACGGCGGGACTGCGGATCGGCCGCGCCTGAAGGATCGGCCCGCGCTCGCGCAGGATCATCAGCACGGCCTCGAGCTGCGCTTCCGCCACCGCGAATGGCGCGCTCTTTACCGTGGCGATCCGTTGCGCGCCTTTCGCGAATCCGAAGTTCGGGAGGGTGGCAATCACAACCGACGAGGTGCAGTTGATCTGCCGCAGCAGCTCGTCGTCGATTAGCACGCAACAATCCTCGGTGGCGAACAGGTTGGCGCGGCCGCCCGCCGCCAGGCGGATTTCGAGCGACCCACACCCCATTTCCGTAGCCACCGCCATGACGGCGTCGTCTTCGCTGATCTCCCCTTGCTCGAGCTCCGTCACCCAGACCTGGCCCATACCTTCGGTCTCGAGCAAGTGGACGTCTTCCTCGCTGAGCACATGTCCCTTGGCCAGGAGCTTCTTGCCCCCGGGGCGGAAGATCGTGCAGCAGAGGATTCGGCCTGTGGATTCCTTGATATCGACTGTCTGAGCTTTCATCTTCCCCTCGATCCTAAATTATACAAATGGCTTGGGGAAATCCAACGGATTAACGGCCGATTTGGGCGGATGTTTTTTGCGGGCATCCCCGTTGGGCCGTCGGGAGGCCGGCAGGCGCGGGATCTCCAAGAAACATCAGCGACGGTTTCGGAGAACCGGAAGCTGAACGGGCGTATTGCCGTCGGAAACGAGGCTATACGCCTCCCTACCGATGTGGGTATCATCTACCCGCGTCTGCCCCTGCAAAATGCGCTTGATCACCGCTACCTCATCACAGCATTGGAATTTCGGGCACCGGAGGCAATCCTTCCACGCTTTTAGGGGGAGTTCGCCACGATCTAGGGTGGTGAAACCTCGTTTCCGGAAGAAATCCGGGATGTAGGTGAAGGCGAAAACATCTTCCACCCCAAAGGCTTGCGCTTCGGCTTCGAGCGCTTCGACCAGAGCCTTGCCGGCGCCGCGGCCCTGGAGTTCGGGCCGGATGGCCAGAGACCGAACCTCGGCAGCTTTGGGAGTGTAGAAGTGGAGGGCGGCGCAGCCGAAAACTCGGGCTTCAGTCTGTACCACGCTGAAATCACGCAGGTTCTCAGCCATCTCGAACTCGGTTCGCGGCAGCATGATGCCGCGGGCCGCAAACCCGTTGATCAGCGCCAGAATCGCCGGAATGTCGGCCATGGAAGCCTTGCGGACCAAGACGGTCGGCACGCCCGGTGCGGGGAATCGAGCTCTAGTACCCGTAGGAGTATTAGACACCTTGTACGGCCCCCAGTACCAAACGTGTCCCAACTGATTGATTTTCCATGGCTTGTTTGATAATGCCTGGAACGGCGCCCGGGGCGATCAGAACCTGGTCGACGCCCCTTCGTACTGCATCCGAAGCGGCGTTCAACTTGGCCAGCATGCCGCCGGTTGCGATGCCCTGCGCGATCAAACGGTCGCATTCCGCTGCGGTGAGTTCGGGGATCACTTCGCGTTGGGCGCCGATCACGCCCTGGACATCGGTGAGAAACAGCAGGATTCCCGCGCCGAAGGCCGCAGCGCACGCTACCGCCATCTGATCGGCATTCACGTTGTAGACGTGTCCCTGGCGGTCGCCGGCGACGCAGGCGACCACCGGCACGTAGCCGTTTCCCACGAGCAGATGGAGCAGTTCCGGGTTCACGCGCACCACGCGGCCAACGGCGCCGAGGGCTGGGTCGAGCGGTTCGGCCTCCACCAGGCAGGCGTCGATGCCACTCAGGCCTACGGCTCGCGCGCCGGCGGCCACCAGCGCGGAGACCAGCTCGTGGTTCACGCTGCCGGCAAACACCTTCAACACCGCATCGAGAATCTCGGGGGTCGTCACGCGCAGGCCATTAACGAAGCGGCTCTCGATTCCGCGCTCCGCCAGGTAGCGGGTCATCTGCTTGCCGCCGCCGTGGACCACCACCAGCTCGACGCCTTCCCGCGCCGCAGCGGCCAATTCGCCGGCCAGCCGCGCCCGCGACTCGGGCGCATCGAGCAGCGTGCCCCCCAGCTTGACCAGAACCTTCAAAGCAGGCCCTCCGTTTCCGCCAGCCCCAACATCAAATTCATGCACTGAACCGCCTGTCCCGCGGCGCCCTTCCCCAGATTGTCGATGGCGGCGACGACCACGGCCCGCCCCGTGTCCCCATCCAGCTTCACGCCGATGTCGCAGAAATTGGTGCGCGCGACGGCGCGCAAATCCGGGACTTGGCCGGCCGGATAAATCCGCAGGAAAGGCTCTCCGGCGTAGCGTTTTTCATAGATCTCGATCAGCGCTCCGGCGTCGCGTTCCGCGGTGCGGAAATACACGGTTTCGAGGATGCCGCGGTGCACGGGCACCAGTTGCGCGGTGAACGATAATTCGCTTTCTTCGAGCCCGGAGTTCTGGAGAATTTCCGGGACGTGCCGGTGCTCCAGAATCGAATAAGCGGAGAGGTTCTCCGTCACCTCGCAGAAGCTGGTCTTGAGGGTCGCTTTACGGCCGGCGCCGCTCACGCCGGACTTGGCATCGCATACGATGCCCGCCGCGCGGTCCACGACACCGGCCTCGACGAGCGGGCGGATCGCGAGATTGGCCGCCGTAGGGTAACAACCGGGGTTGGCGACCAGTCGCGCCGAGGAAATGCGGCTCCGGCAGAACTCCGGCAGGCCGTAGGCCGCCTCGGCCAGCAGCGCGGGCGCGGTGTGCTGCGCCTTGTACCACCGCAGGTAGACGTCGGGAGTTCGCAAGCGGAAAGCGCCGCTGAAGTCGATCACCTTGAGGCCGCGTTCGAGCATCGCGGGCGCCAGTTCCATGGAAGCCTCGGCCGGGGTTCCCAGGAACACGGCGCTCAGTCCTTCGGCGGCTGCCGCTTCGGGAGTGCATGGAATCACCGGGTGGCGTGGCGGCAGGGCCGGCGCCTCCTGGGTGTCGGCGCGGTGCTCCATCAGCACAGGCTCGGCATGCGGGTGATGCTCCAGGATGCGAACCGCCTCCGCGCCACTGTATCCCCTGAATCCAACGATCCCGATTCTGTGCTTGGCCATGATTAAAGATGCACCTGCTTGAATAAATATACCACAAGTGCAGTGCGCGAGCCCCGGAAACTACTTTTCGGTGAGCGAACGCTCGGCCAGCTCGCCGAGGATGGGCAGGGCGTACGGCCGGCCTTCTCCTGCCTTAACCATCATGAAGATGGAGAGGACCAGCAGAGCCAGTTTCATGATTTCGACCAAGGGCAGGTGCGGGGTGATCCAGAAGAACCCCCGGGGTGTGAACACCCACTCTACGATCAACCACGCCACGAAGAGGTAGAGGCCTTGGAAGGCGTGGAAACGCACGGTCCGGTCGTGGCGGAAAGTATTCGAGGCCAGGACCACAATGGAGACGATCCAGCCCAGCCAGGGCACGTAGCAGAGGACGGCAGCCGTGCGGGGGCTGAAGCTGGCGGCGAAATCCGACGCCGGCCTGGCGCCGGCTTGTGCACCTCCGCACCTGGCGCAGAAACGGTCGGTATCCTGAACGCCGTTTCCGCATTGGCAGCAATAAGCCATTTCGACCTTCAACTAGGTGTACGACTTGAGTAGGCTGTCCGTTCGCCGCACCTTCCAGTATGTTACGATTTCGGCCATGCGCAAGGCGATCTCGATTTTAGTGCTGCTCCTGGCTGCCCTGCCCCTGACGGGCGCCGCCGGCCTCGAAATCTACTTCGTGGATGTCGAGGGCGGGCAGGCCACTCTCATCGTCAGCCCATCGGGGCAATCGATGCTGGTGGACGCCGGCTGGCCGAGCAAGTGGGGACCCGGAGCGGAGCGGATCGTCGCCCTGGCCAAACTGGCCGGGGTCAAACAGATCGACTACATGTTTTTGACGCACTACCATTTGGATCACGTAGGCGGCGTCCCGGAACTCGCGGCGAAGATCCCTATCGTCACCTACGTGGATCACGGCCCCAATACGGAGACCGATAAAATGGCCCGCGATCTGGAGGCGGCGTACAACCAGGTGGTGGCCAAGGCGAAGCATTTGGTGGTCAAGCCTGGCGACCGCATCCCCCTCCGGGGCTTGGACGTGGAAGTGGTGACGGCGGCGGGCGCCGCGATCTCAGCGCCGCTCGACGGCGGCGGGCAGGCGAACAGCGCGTGCGCCGGGGTTAAGCCGCTCGATGCCGATCCAACCGAAAACGCGCAGTCGGCGGGCTTCATCCTCCGCTACGGCAAATTCCGCTTCGCCGATCTGGGCGACCTGACGTGGAACAAGGAACTCGCGTTGGTGTGCCCGATGAACCTTCTGGGCACGGTGGACGTGTACCTGGTCAACCATCACGGCATGGACATTTCGAACTCCCCGCCATTTGTAGAGGCGCTTCACCCGCTGGCTGCTGTGATGAACAACGGCGCCCGGAAGGCCGGCATGCCGAAGGCCTGGACCGTAGTGCGAGACTCGCCGGGTCTCGAAGACCTGTGGCAGTTGCACTACTCGCTCGTTGGGGGCGCGGAACACAACTCCCCGGAGATGTACATCGCCAACCCGGAGAAAGGCGGGGCCTGCCAGGGCCATTGGCTCGAGCTCACCGCCAACGCCGACGGGTCCTTCACGATCACCAACAGCCGCAACGGCTTTGCGAAGACGTATCGACGGTAGGCGATGGCCGGTCAGACCCCGGCCCTCAACCGGGGCCAGACACGGAAACTACTGACGGCTGATGGCTGATGGCGGATGGCCTTACAATTGTGATGAATGCGCCGGCGGCTCCTTTACGGTGTAGGCGTTGTCCTGCTGATCCTCTCGGCCACCTTCGTGATCTGGGAGGGGTCGTTCACATTCGGCTATTACGCACCGACCAGCCCCGAACAGACTCTGCTGTACTGGGGCGTTTCGACCCTGGTTTTCCTGCTGGCGGTCACCGTCGGGTTCATCCTCTTCCGCACGGGAATCAAGCTCTACTACGAGCGGCGCAGCAACCGCGAGGGCTCGCGGATCAAGACGAAACTGGTGGTCGGCGCGCTGGCGCTCAGCTTCCTGCCGGTCTTCTTCCTGGTGCTGTGGAGCGTTTCGGTTCTCAATTTCAACCTCAGGAGCTGGTTCAGCCGGCCCACTGAGGGCGTTCGGCAGAATCTGGCCGAGATCCTGGACATCCTCCAGAAGGAGGCGCAACAGAAAGCGGTATCCGACGCCGGCTGGCTAGCCGGACGGGAGGAGACGCGCCAGGCGCTCTCTTCCGGCTCCGGGTCTCTGGAAGAAACCTGCCAGGAGCGCGATGTGCGGGCGGCCACGCTGCTGGGCCCGGACGGCGCAGGCGCGCGGGCGGTGTGCGGAGCCGGAGCCGGTTCCTCGCCGTCGGTGCGGGCTCCGGTCAGAGCGGGCGGCAAAACGCTAGGCTACGTCGTGGTTCCGGTGCGGCAGCGGGACGACATTATCGCCCGCCAGGCGAGCATCGAGAAGTACGTCAAAGAGTACGACCGCATCAACATCGACCGCCGGCGCTTCCGCAATTTCTACCTGATGCTGCTGGCGGCGATTTCGTTGTTCGTGCTGTACATCGCCACGTGGCTGGCGCTGTTTCTGGCCAAGCAGATCTCGAATCCCATCTCGGCGCTACTCGAGGCCGCAGGTAGGGTGCGCGCGGGCGATCTCGGCTACCGGGTTCGCGTGAAGGCTTTGGACGAGCTGGCCACGCTGGTGCGCGCCTTCAACGAGATGACCTACGAGCTCGAGTCCAACAGCCGCGAGTTGGAGATGCGGCGGCGGTTCACCGAAGCCATCCTGGAGAGCATTCCCACCGGCGTCATTTCCATCGCCTCCGACGGTCGCATTTTGCGCGTCAACCGCGCCGGCCGGCAGATTTTCTCGGAAGAGAAAGTCGCCGCGGCGGCGCGCCTGGAGGACCTGTTCACGCGCGACGACACGACGGAGCTGAAGTACATGATGAAGCGCGCCCGGCGCACCGGAGCTACGCAGCGCCAGATCGAACTGGCCGGCGCGCGCGGGACGCGGCAATTGTCGGTCACCGTGGCCGCCCTGGAAGAAAAACTGACTTCCGGCTTCGTGATCGTGATCGAGGACACCAGCGACCTGCTGCACATGCAGCGGCTGGCCGCGTGGCACGAAGTGGCCCGCCGGATCGCGCACGAAATCAAGAATCCGCTAACGCCGATCGCGCTGTGCAGCGACCGGATCGCCAGGCAGATCGAGCGCCTGGACCTTCCGCCGGAGAGCATGAGCATCCTGCGGGAGTGCACGGAGACGATCGCCGACGAAGTCGAATCGGTCAAGACGCTGGTGAACGAGTTTTCGCAGTTCGCGCGGTTCCCGGCCGCGAATCCGGCGCCTTGCGACGTCAACGAGATCGTCGAAGGCGCGCTGGGGGTGTTTGCCGGGCGCCTGGACGGCATCGAGATCCACAAGGTGCTGGCGCCGGGGCTGCCGCTGGTGAACGGAGACCGCGAGCACTTGAAGCGCGCGGTGGTGAACCTGGTGGACAATGCCGCGGAGTCTATGCAGGATTCGCTGTTGAAGCACCTGTGGGTGACCACGCAGGCTGCGGGCGCCGAGACCATCGAGCTAACGGTGGCGGATACCGGCTGCGGCATTTCGCCGGAAGACAAAGACCGCCTCTTCCTGCCGTACTTTTCGACCAAGCGCCGGGGGACGGGGCTCGGGTTGGCGATCGTGAGCCATATTCTTTCCGAGCACAACGGCACTATACGCGTCGAGGACAACACGCCGCAGGGCGCGCGCTTCATCGTCGAGATTCCCGCGCTGGTGGCGGGCGATGCCGAGCCCAAGGCGGCGGAGGCGCGCGTATGAAGCCGCCGCGCATCCTGGTGGTGGACGACGAGCCGGGCATACGCCAGTCGCTGCGCGGGGTGCTGGAAGACGAAGGCTACCAGACGCAGGCCGTCGAGAGCAGCGAGGCCTGTTTGGCGGAACTGGCCCGCGAGCTTTACGACCTGGTGCTGCTGGACGTGTGGCTGCCCGGCATGGACGGCCTGGAGGCGCTGGCGCGCATCCAGGAGATGCCGTTCGCCGACCGGCCCGTGGTGATCATGGTATCCGGCCACGGCACCATCGAGACCGCGGTTAAGTCCACCAAGCTGGGCGCGTTTGATTTCCTCGAGAAGCCGCTGACGATCCCGAAGGTCTCGATCACGGTGAAGAACGCCATCGGCCACCGGCGGTTGCAGCTCGAGAACGAGCGGCTGAAGGACGGCGGCGGGGGCGAGAAGTACCGCATCATCGGGGAGAGCGTGCCCATGAAGGCGCTGCGGCAGCAGCTGGCGCTGATGGCGGGCACCAACGGGCGCGTGCTGATCTACGGCGAGAGCGGCACGGGAAAGGAGCTGGCCGCGCACGCCATCCACGCCACCAGCCGGCGCGCGGCCGAGCCGTTCGTCGAGGTGAACTGCGCCGCCATCCCGGAGGAGCTGATCGAGAGCGAGCTGTTCGGCCACCGCAAGGGCAGCTTCACGGGGGCGAGCAGCGACAAGATCGGCAAGTTTCAGAAGGCCGACGGCGGGTCGCTGTTCCTGGACGAAGTGGGCGACATGAGCCTGAAGACGCAGGCCAAGGTGCTGCGCGCGCTCGAGGAGCAGCGCTTCGAGCCGGTGGGGGCCAACGAGTTCGTGCAGGTGGACGTGCGCGTGATCGCGGCCACGAACAAGCACCTCGAAGAGGAGATCGAGAGCGGCAACTTCCGCGAGGACCTGTTCTATCGCCTCAACGTGATCCCGTTCTACATGCCGCCGCTGCGCGAGCGGCGCGAGGACATTCCGCTGCTGGCCGGCTACTTCCTGAACGAGTTCACGTCCGCCTACGGCCGCAAGCCCAAGGAGCTGACGCCCGAGGTGTACGCGCTGCTTCAGGAATACCACTGGCCGGGGAACGTGCGGGAGCTGAAGAACCTGATGGAGCGGATCGTGATCATGAACCCGCAGGTGCGGATCGACGCGCGGCACATTCCGCTGAATCTGAACCGCCGTGCGGCCGCCGACCGCGCCGCTGGCGGCTTCGCCAGCCTCCAGGAGGTGCGCGAATCGGCCGAGCGCGAGTACATCCTGAAGAAGCTGGACGAGACGCACGGCAACGTCAGCCGCGCGGCGGAGCTGCTGGGCCTGGAGCGCAGCAACTTGTACCGCAAGATGAAGGCGCTGGGGATTGGGCCGGGGGAGGGGTAGGAGCAAGGCCGACAAGCCATGCCGCACATCGGTATCTATGCGCCGATTTCAGCGATCTTTCCCGGGCTAGAGCCGACATTCGCTACCTTCGTATCTCGCTTGCGGCGATTGAGCCGAACCGACGTACTATTCTGGTGCGCCCGGCTCAACAGCGTCGTGTCCGGTCAATCCGGGGTGAGTCACGAGCAGCGGCAGGCATTTGGCCTTAGAGCACTCCTGTCACGGGCAGAAATCACGCTTTTGGATCGATTCTGCCACGACCAACAGCGTCCCCCAGGCAGTGTCACGATCTTTTTCCGCGGCCAGATCTTAGAGCTTCTCCGCTGGGCGGCACTGTACTGCGATGATCAAAGTGGTGACGGGACTACGTTCGACGATCCTGAAGTGCGGGGGACCTTTGCCCAAGCTTGTCTCATCGCGAGTGATTTGTGGGCACGCCGTGTATATGGCGACGCTGTTAATCTTGCTGACGGCCTTGACGCCGCGCGGACACGTTCGTTAGGCCCTTTGCGTGAGGGCATGGAAGGCAGCCTGACACCCGGTGAACTCTCACAAAGCCTCGGCCGAGGTTGGCAACTCTTTCGCGAGTACGTCCCGCTCGTGGACGCGGGCTTCGAATCGGCATTTGAATCTGCAACGCACTTGTCGACGGAGGACTACTTCATCTGCTGGGGCGCCTTGATCACCAACTACGCGAAGCCGAACCGCGAAGCGACCATATTCAGCGCGGACACAGCAGCAGAAAACACTGCGTGTCCGGAGTTGCTTCGGCGATTCTTGGCTCTCGAGTCTCAGTCCCCTGACGATTTGCGGGCTTCCCTCTGGCCAGGTGTCGACCGTGAAACGCCGTCGCCATCCGAAACTTGCCCCTACGACTACAGACCGTTGCGGGAGCGACCAATCCTCAGGACCGCGGATCGACGTCTGATTCTCATGGACCCCGTATTCTCAGCCGAAAAATGCTCGGTGGGCCCGCTGTTTCATGTTCTACCTCGCTCCGACGCAAACCGTGTTTTTGAGGTCTTCGGAAGAGCTTTTGAGCGGTATGTATGCGATGCGCTCAGGAGGGCCTTCCCGAAGGCGGCACCTAGTCTGGTTACGCCCTTGTCGTGCAACGTCGAGGGCCGGGACCAGTATGGCGGCCAGTATGAAGTCGACGCCTGTCTGAACTACGTCACTGAATTGGTGCTATTTGAAATCAAAGCCGTGTGGGGGCAAGAATCGGCGCTGTCACCTGAAAGCTCAGATGCCCTGCTGGGTTTGCTGCGCAAGCGGTTCAGCGTAGTGGACGAGTCCGTGAAGGGTGTCGGCCAGTTGGCACGGATTGTCAACGCGTTGGTGACGCGTCGATGGTTCGGACCCAACAACGAGTTCGAGGCTGTGCGAAGAGTGTACCCCGTTATTGTCGTACATGACCGACTATCAGGGTCTCCGGGATTTGGCACCTTCATCGTCGAAGAGTTCCGGAGAGCGCTCTCGCTTCATGGGGAAGCCGGGCCCGGCGAGTTTGCCAGCGGGCATCTTCGGATCCTCGCACCTGTGGTCCTTACCGTGGAAGATCTGGAACTGTTGGAGGTCTCCGTTGAGCGCTGCGGACTTCGCGAGTTCCTGGCAGAGTACTCCAGGTGGTCGCCCGACCGGATGGTGCCCTTCTCGGATTTCTTGGCGGAGATCTCCGGCTCCGGTCGCGTTTTTGCGAACCGTGCCCTGGCAGCCACTTCCGTGGAGGTGCTCACGCGCGCGATCAAACGTCTCTTCCCGCATGGCGCGACCGGCTCGAAGGTCGAGAATGAGCGGATGGACGAGCCCTAACGCTTGGCGTTTGTGCCCAGCCCCCACCCTGCGATACCATCGCCGCATGGAAAAGATCTACGAAGAACTGAAAGTGTTGGGGAAGGACCTGGCCGACAGGGTGGCGGAGCTCATCCACGAAGGCAACGTGCGGCGCGTGATCATCAAGGACGACAAGGGGCACACGTTCATGGAGGTTCCGCTGACGGTCGCGGCTATCGGGGCCATCGTCGCCCCGGTAATCGCGGCCGTGGGCGCGCTGGCGGGGATGGCGGCGCACTTCACGGTGGGCGTAGAGCGCACGGCCGAAAAGCCCCCGCAGCCCCCGGACGCCGAGTGAGGGAGCGAGGGCAGGCGAAACCGCCTGCCCCACGGCGCCTGATAAGATAGGGGACTGCCGCCTGTATGGACCACATCCTCTCTGTAGTTCTTCTGACCCCGCTCGCGGGCCTGCTGGTTCTGCTGCTGATCCCTTCCTCGCGGCCGGTCTGGATCAAGCGCTGGGCGAACATCGCCTCGTTCATCGGCTTTCTGACCTGCCTGCCGCCGATCTACTACTTCGATCCGCACAAGGATTTCCAGTTCGTCGAGCGCGCCCCCTGGATTCCCTCGCTGGGCGCATCCTTCTACCTGGGGATCGACGGCTACAGCCTGCTGCTGGTCGCGCTCACGTGCCTGCTGGGCTTCATCGCCGTGCTTTCGAGCTGGAACGCGGTCGAGCACCGGCTGAAGGAGTATTACGCCAACTTTCTGATCCTCCAGGCGTCGATGCTGGGCGTCTTCCTGGCCCGCGACTTTCTGCTGTTCTTCGTCTTCTGGGAGTTGGGACTGATCCCGATGTACTTCATCATCGCGGTCTGGGGCGGCCCGCGCCGCGTCTATGCGGCCTTCAAGTTCATCGTGTATACGTTCATCGGCTCGGTGCTGATGTTCCTCGGCATCCTGGCACTGTACGCGGCGCATCACGCCCAGTTCGGGAATTACAGCTTCGCCATTCCCGACCTGCTGCGCACCAGCCTTCCAGCCTCGACGCAGTGGTGGGTCTTCTGGGCCTTCTTCGCCGGCTTCGCCGTGAAAGTGCCGATGTGGCCGCTGCACACCTGGCTTCCGGACGCGCACACGGAGGCGCCGACGGCGGGCTCGGTGATGCTGGCGAGCATCCTGCTGAAGATGGGCACCTACGGCTTCCTGCGTTTCTCGCTGCCGCTACTGCCGGACGCCTCGAAGGACCCGCGTATCGTGAACGTCATGGCGGTCCTCTCGATCGTCGCCATCGTTTACGGGGCACTGGTGTGCCTGATGCAGAAGGACTGGAAGAAGCTAATCGCGTACTCTTCGGTCAGCCACCTGGGCTTCTGCACGCTGGGCATCTTCGCGCTGAATCCGGCCGGCATCGCGGGATCGATGATCCAGCAGATCAATCACGGCATCTCGACCGGCATGCTCTTCCTGATCGTGGGCATCGTCTACGAGCGGCGGCACACGCGCGAGATTTCCGAGTACGGCGGCCTGCTAAAGGTCATGCCGCTGTTCACGATCGTCTTCTTCATCACCGCGCTCAGCTCGATGGGGATGCCGGCGCTGAACGGGTTCATCGGCGAGATCTCGATCCTGCAAGGCGCGTACCAGATGTCGCTCAACTGGGCGGTGTGGAGCGTGGTGGGAATCGCGCTGGGCGCGGCGTACCTGATCTGGCTCTTCCAGAGGACGATGCTGGGCGAGGTCGCGGAAAAGAACGCCGGCCTCAGGGACCTCTCGTGGCGCGAGATCGCGGTCTTTGCGCCGCTCGTGGTGCTGGCCTTCTGGATCGGGATTTACCCCAAGCCGATATTCACCGTGCTGGAGCGGCCGACCGCGCGGATTGTCGAGCGGGTGCGGCCGGGCTTCTACCCGGAAGGGCGCTCGCCGCGGGCGGCCCTTACCGATCGTTCCCCGAGAGATTCAGCGTGGTGATCCTGCGCTTGCGGACGTGGCTGGATCCGGCGATGACTCCGAACGCCGACCACGCCGCCCAAATGAGGAGCCCCAGCCAGGGCTGCTGGTCGCGCGGCGTCCTGGCGGGGCCGAAGACTTCCGAAGCGATGTAGATCAACACGCCGGGGACGAGCGCCAGGGCATAGGCTTCCACCCCGGAGAGTTTCCGCCTGCGGGCGATGAGGCCGGCCAGCACGCCGCAGAGACAGGCCAGCGGCCATTGAACGGCGTGCAGGACGGTCATCATAGTAGTCCAACGGGACAAGCTGAAGCTTGTCCTACACCTTGACGGCGGGCGCCAGGTCGCGGCTGGTGATTACCCGGTCGATCAGGCCGTAGTCGACCGCCTGCTCCGGGTCCATGATGTAATCGCGGTCCACATCGCGCCCCACCCGCTCCATGGGCTGGCCCGAGCAGTCCGCCAGGATTTCGTTCAGCATCTCCCGCATGCGCAGGATTTCCTTGGCGTAGATGTCGATATCCGTGGCCTGCCCGGCCAGGCCGCTCATGGACGGCTGGTGAATCAGGATTCTGGAGTGCGGCAGGCTATAGCGCTTGCCCTTGGTGCCGGCGGCCAGCAGCACCGCCCCCATGGACGCCGCCTGGCCCACGCAGATGGTGACAATGTCGGGCTCGACGAAGCGCATCGTGTCCAGGATCGCCAGTCCAGACGAAATCGAGCCGCCCGGCGAGTTGATGTAGAGCGAGATGTCCCGCTGGGGATCCTCGGCCGCCAAAAACAGCATCTGCGCGATGACCAGGTTGGCGACGTTGTCGTCGATCGGCGTGCCTAAAAAGATGATGTTCTCTTTGAGCAGCCGGGAATAGATGTCATACGCGCGTTCGCCCCGGGAGGTCTGCTCGACCACCATGGGGACGAGAACTGAATTGCCCATTCGGGTTCTCCCTCCGCGACCCGACTGAGCGGGCCGCCGTCAGCTCTTCTTGCTGCCGGCCGCGGCCACCTTCTTGCCTTTGCGGGGCTTTTCGAGCGCCTTCCGCTTCTCCGCCAGCGCCGTGGCCAGATCTTGGATCGTAGTCTTCTCTAAATAATCCATGATACGCGAACGGAGAGTCTTCCAGGAATCGTGCATGCCGCAAGGTGCGTCGTCGTTGCATTCGGAAAGCCCGCTGACGCACTTTTGGTAATCGGTCAGCCCGTCCAGCGCTTCGACAAGCTGGATGAGGCTGATGTCCTTGGACGGCGTGCGAAGGCAGAACCCGCCGGTCGGTCCCTTGCTGGACTTCAGCAGGCCCTTCCGCGCCAGTTGCTGCAGGATCTTCGCCAAAAAGTGGGCCGGAATGCCCTCTTGCTCGGCAATGTTCTTGACCATCGCGTACTTGCCTTCCGGAACCTGAGCCAGGTTCACGAAGGCGCGAATCGCGTATTCAGTCGACCGTGAATAGATCATCGTAGGTTGTTCTCCCCTTTGGACGCCCCCATCAGTACTCTTTTATCTTGAAAGATCTTAACGAAAAACGCAACAGGAATTTCAGAGTCCATCCCCTGGCAGGGTGGTTTTGGGGGGCGGCGGGGCAAAACCACCCGCCTCGAAGGTCATTGACCGCTTGCTTACGCGCGCGGTGCTGCCGTTCGCCCCGCAGCACCGAACCGCGACCGTAAGGGAGCGGGACCCGCCCCGGCCTACAGGCTGATGAACCCTTCGAGGTACTTCACGGCCTGGCCGGCGATCCGGACCCGGTCGCCGCCGTCATGGCAAAACAGCTCGCCGCCGCGAGCCGAGACCTGTAGGGCATGAAGGTCCTTCTTGCCCAGCCGCCTGGACCAGTAGGGCGCCAAGGCGCAGTGGGCGGAGCCGGTGACGGGGTCCTCCGGAACGCCGCTGGCCGGGGCAAAGAACCGGGAGACGAAATCGGCCTCGCGGCCCGGCGCCGTGACGCACACCGCGAAGTGCCCCACGGCCGCCAGGGCCTTCATATCGGGCGCAAGTGACCGGACGTCCTCCTCGGACTCGTAGACGGCCAGGTAGTCCCGCGTTTCCCAGAGTTCGCGGGGGGCCTTCCCGAGCGCGGCGGCCAGCGCCGGGTCGGGAGCGCAGGGCTCGGGCGGGCGGGCCGGGAAGTCCATGACCAGCAGGCCGTCCTGGCGCCGCACCGTCAGCTCGCCGCTGCGGGTCTCAAAGCGGACCGCCTCGGCTGCCGGCTCCAGAAACTCGAAAACCACGAAGGCCGAGGCCAGGGTGGCATGGCCGCACAGATCCACCTCGGTTGCGGGCGTGAACCAGCGCAGCTCGTAACCATCGCCGCGGCGCACGAAGAAGGCGGTCTCGGAGAGGTTGTTCTCGGCCGCGATGGCCTGCATGGTGGAGGCTTCCAGCCACTGGTCAAGCGGGCAGACGGCCGCAGGGTTGCCGGCAAACAGGCGGCCCGTGAAGGCGTCGATCTGGTAGAGAGGGAGTCTCACGATAGAACCAGTGTAGCCTTGCCCCTCGGCACGCGCCCGCGGTACGCTCGGTCTCATGCGGGTGTGGCTCTTGCTTTGCGTTTTGCTCCAGGCCCCGGCCCCGCGCCCGAACCTGAATGCCGGCGATATGGCCCCGGAGCTGACCCTGCCCTCCACGACCGGGGGCGACGTGAAGCTCTCCGATCTCCGGGGCAAGAAGGGCGTGGTGCTGGCGTTTGTTATCAAGGCCTTCACCGGCAGTTCGACTCAGGAAATGCAGGCATACCAGGCTGGCATCCAGAAGTTCGAGGAGAGCGGGTACCAGGTGTTTGGAATCGGCACGGACGATCTCGATTCGCTGAAACGCTGGGCGGCGGAGCTGAAGCTCACTTTTCCGCTGCTGAGCGATTCCGACGGGAAGGGCGCGCAGGCGTACGGCGTACTGATGGAGACGCACAAGCTGGCCTTCAGGACCACGTTCGTCATCGACCGCGACGGCCGGATTCAGTACGTCGAGAGGGGCGGCGCCGCCATCGACCCGAACGGCGCCATCACGGCGTGTTCGCAGCATTCGGCGGTGGGGCACTAGCCGCCTGTACCAGCCTTCGCACGGGGTCGAGGATCACGATGAGCAGCTCGACCTGAGGCTTCCTCGCACGGTCCAGAAGCTCCGGCCAGCCTGGAGGCGCGGACGAATCGAGGGCTTGGAGGCCGGCCGCGGCCACAACCGAGACGTCGCGCGAAACCGGTTCGATTTCGGCGGCCAGGGAGGACGCGCTGAAGACCGGCTTCAGCGCTTCGTACTGGTCTCGCCACGCGGTGAGCCGCTGGCGGACGCGCTCGCGCTGGGTCTGGTCGCCCGCCAACAGCGCATCCACTGCTTCCGAGAACTCACGCGCCGCGGCGCTTTCGGCCGGCGTGGCGTCCACCATGCGATTCAGCGGCCTCGACGACGTGTAATCCCGCGCTGCGTGGCGCCCATAACCCTTCACCGGCTCGAGGGCTGCGGCCAGCGTCCGGAGCGCGCCCGCGGGGCGGTCACCGGCGATGCGATCCAGCATCGGCCCCTGAACCGAGCGATGCGTCAGGCCTAGATACTCGAGCCGCACGCTGGCCGATTCCAGCCGGCGATACATGGAGCCGACATCGGTCACGTCGGGTGCGGACCAGAGGCGCTCGGCGATAGCGGCCATTCGCGGCCAGATCCGGAAATCGGCATTTTCGCTGTCGATCAACTCGGACCACTGGCAGGCTTCCCCGCCCAGGACGCGGGACTTCTCGGCGGCGCTTAGCCCGGCCGCTTCCCCGCCCAGCGGATCGATGCCGTAGTGGAAAGCCGCCGGCTGCATCAGGTCCAGGTAGTAGCCGTTCGAAAGGATCACCTGATGGCCCTGCCGCGCCGCGTCGGCGAGAACCCGCGAGTTGCGCCAGACCTGCACCACCGAGCTTTTGGCCAGCGCGGGGTCGAGGATTTCGTCCCAGCCGATCACCTTCTTGCCGTGCGCCATCACGATGGCGTGGACGCGTCGGCTGAAGTACGCCTGCAGGGCTTCGTTGGTCTTGAAGCCGTGCGCGCGCTTGAACCGGCGGATGCGAGGCGTGCGGTCCCAGTCCTTGCCGTTGACCTCGTCGCCGCCGGTGTGGAAATACTCATCGGGAAACAGCGCCGCCATTTCTCCGATGAAGGCGTCGAGGAACCGGAAGGTCGGTTCGCGGCTGGGGTCCATGCAGGGATCGAACACACCAAAACCGCGCTCGATGTGGTACGGTCCCGGCGCGCTGGCCAACTCGGGGTAGGCCGCGAACCAGGCCGTCGAGTGGCCTGGCATGTCGAACTCGGGCACCACGCGGATGCCGTGCTCGCGGGCGTAGGCGATGACGCGCCGGACCTGGTCCTGGGTGTAGTACAGGCCGTCGGAGGCCAGTTGCTGCAGCTTGGGAAAGCGGCGGCTCTCGACGCGAAAGCCCTGGTCGTCCGAGAGGTGCCAGTGAAGCACGTTGAGCTTCACGGCGGCCATGCCGTCGAGGTTGCGCTCGATCGCCTCCACGGGCAGGAAGTGGCGCGAGACGTCGATCATCAGGCCGCGCCAGGCGAAGCGCGGCTTATCCTCGATGCGCAGCGCCGGCACGGCAAACCCGCCCGGGCCGGGACCTACGAGCTGGAGGAAGGTCTCGATCCCGTGCAGCGCGCCGACAGGAGTGGCGGCTGCGATGCGCGCCTGTTGGGGAGTGACGTCGAGCCGGTAGGACTCGTCTTCGCGCGGCGATTGCACCCTTTCGCCCGGCCCCTGGCACTCAATCACCAGGGTCGCGGTGGCGGCGTCGCCCTGAGCGGGCGGGATCGGGATGCCGGTATGGCGGGTCAGCCGCGCGGGGAGGCGGGCGGCGGCGGCGGTGAGGCGTGGGTCGCGGTAGCCGGCCAGGGCGATACGGAAGGTCACATCGATGGCCAGCTTGCCGTCGCCCCAGGAAATCGACGCAGGCAGGGGCATGAGATCCGGGGCCGGGGTCGCTGCCGGGGCTCCAAGCGCAGCCGCGGCGAGGGCGGCGAGTGCTCTCATCATCCACACGATCTTCGCACGACGGGAACCCGCGGCTCGCTCATCGCCCTCCGGTCCGCTAGGCTCTGCGCAGCTAGCCTGCCTTGCCGGAAGCCAACCTATCCTCGCCGTGGATAACCCCGACGAAGCGCCCCCAATAGGACTTCAGGAACTCCAGAAGGAATTTCGCGCTGACGAAAGCGGCATAGTCGCCAAATGGCTCGTGCTGGTCCGTGTGGAGATGGTCCCCGAAGTCCTGAACTCCTTTTACGACGATGAAGGGAACCGGGGGGCACGCCAGCACCGCGGCACGAGCGATGCCATACGCCTCCATGTCGATTCCACGAAGCGCCCGATCCCTCGACTGGATGCCTTGAACGATGCTCTCGTTCGCCAGAACGCCGGCGCCCGATCCGATGTTTCCCGCGTGCGCTCGCAGCATGGTTGGAGGCTTCCCCGTGTTGCCACCTGGCCATGCGTCTTGCACCTTCCGAAGCGCCTCCTCATTCGTTTCCCAAAACTGCTCCAGGTCGCCGCCCAGGGTCGCGTTCATGGGAACGAAGTTGTAATCCGGCTGCGGTCCCTCCGGAAACAGCTTCCCGGAACCGTAATCGTACGCCTGCGCGGCTACGATCAGGTCACCGCGGCTGACATCTCCGCCGACGCCCGCGCAGATGCCTGTCATGGCTATAAGCTTCGGGCTCAAGGCGTGTATGGCCTGGGTGGTGAGCGTGGCGGCATCGACCATGCCCATGCGTCCCTGCTTGGCCTTTACGACGGTAATTTCATACCCGCAGAGTTCAGTCTTCGCAAAGGAATAGGAGAACTCCCGGTCCCCCGCATTGGACCAACTCAGGGGCCACGCCTTCCCCAGCTGTCTCAACTCCTCTTGAGTGGCAACCAGGATCACGATGTCTGCCCTCTCGGGTCCCTTGTTGTAAAGGGGAAACCGCGGGCCGGCTTCTTTGTTGTCTTCCGCCGTTCTCCGGTTCTGGTCTGGCACGACCGGCGTGACGTTCGCTCCGTCGCCTACGGAAGGGCCCGGCTGGCGGGAGCGCCAACCCGGCCTCGCCGCGATGCGGTCGATCTTGTCGAATAACGCCTTCTCGTCGTACTCACCCATGGCGCATGCCTCACGCGCCCGCGCCTTGCAGGCGTGCGCGGAGTCTTTCTTCGTACCGCTTCAATTCGGCTATCAGGCGGGCAATCAGCACGAGCCTTTGCTTGTAGTCTGGCGCCCCGTCAAGCTCCTTCAGCACAAGGTCGGCTTGTTCCGACTTTTGACTGAAAGATTTCGTAGTCAAAATGAAGCGGATCTTGGCCCACCGCTGCTGAGTCCGCTGGAAAGCCTCGCGAAACTCTTCGTTCGACATCTTCAGGCCTTCATCCAAATGGAAGTACGGCATTCTCCTGTCGATGAAGGTGAAGTAAAGGGCAAACACCTGCGCCTTTTTGTCGCGCAGCAATGGATTATGCAGAGTGTCCCAGAGCGAGCGGTAAAAGTCGTCCTCGCTGAGATTCTCCTTGAGCACCACGCCGAACATCTCGTCGACAAGGCTGCCGTACCTGTCCTTCAGCGCGTTCTTCTCGTCCTCCGAGATGGGAGCGCCCATGTCGAGCTCTTCGCTGCTCTCGTCGTCATCGAAATGCTCGGCCGCATGCCGCAGGACCAAGTGCTGCTGATCCTTCGGCGCTTGTTCGATGACTCCGAAAAGACCGTAACAGATATTGATCTTCTCGCCCCTGGCGGTGGCCAGAATCACGCTGACTCGCGTGCAGCACTCGTCCTTACTTAACTGCGGTTTTGCGTCGCCCATGATACGCTCCTCAGAGTCAATGCTGGTCCGGGTTCCCGGGCCCGGTGTTGGGGGTCTGGTCTCCTGGCGGCCGCGACGGCACGATCGGCAGCCAGGAGGCATGCGTCTGCTGGACGATCGTGGAAGCTCTTTCTGCCAGCAGTTTCTCCGGCGAATTCGTATCGCCGTATTCGGACAGACGAAACTTATACCGTGTTTCCTCATACTCCAGTTGGCGCTGGGCACTGCGGTAAAGCGTCCAGAGCCGCTGAGGATTGCGCAGCTGCAGCCAGGCGCTGGAAGCCGCCGCAAGTGTCGAAAGCACGGCGGGAAGGATCTTGCTGACCAGCTCGCCGTGCCCAAGCGTAATCAGCAGAGGCGCCGCGAGACTGCCTGAGATCGTCGCCCCGAACAGGAGCAGCGCCTCACGCTTCTTATGGCCGGCCTTTCGGTCGAAATGCGAAATCCAATTGCGACAATACTCGACTGCCGTCGTAGCAGGTACGCTGTCGCCTCCGAGACCGGCCGCGCCCTGCTCTTGCGTTAGAGGCCGCTGCATAAATGTCCGCTCTTTGACCGATAGTGTAGCATTTGCCATAGCGAACGCACCGGTCGGGGGCAACGGCGCTAGCGGGCTTCGCCCTGCATGCGCTTTTCGCGGCGGCAGCGGATCTGGCGGACGGCATAGATGCGGCGTCCCTGAGTCTCGAAATAGGTGCGCATCAGAATCTCGCCCAGCAGGCCGGTGCAGAACATCATCAGGCCGGCCAGCAGAAGCAATCCGCCCGCCATCATGAGCGGTCCGTGCTCGGTAGCGATGTCGTGTCCGCTGGTGAGTTTGTAAATCGCGAGCCAGCCGAGAATGCCGCCGCCGCAGACGGTGCTCGCCAGGCCCAGGTTGCCGAAGAAGTGCATGGGGCGGGTGAAGTAGCTCAGCAGGAACTTGATGGTGACGATGTCGAAAAGCACGTGCAGCGTCCGCCCGAGCCCGTAGTGCGAGCTGCCGCTGGGGCGGACGATGTTCTGAATCGGCACCTCGGCCACGCGCGCCCCGTAGAAGCTCGCCAGCGCGGGGATGAACCGGTGCAGCTCGCCGTACAGGTGAATGTCCTTTAGGATCTCGGCGCGGTAAGCCTTGAAGGTAGTGCCAAAGTCGTGGAGCTCGATGCCTGATAGCTTGGCCATCAGCCAGTTGGCGATTCGCGACGGCAGCTTCCGGGTCAGCGGGTTGTCGACGCGGACCTTGCGCCAGCCGCTGGCAATGTCATAACCCTCGTCGAGCTTGGCGAGCAGGGCGGGGATGTCTTCGGGCGCGTGCTGCAGATCGCCGTCCATCGAGACCACGATCTCGCCCGCGGCTTCGTGGAACCCGGCGGCCAGCGCCGCGGTCTGGCCGAAGTTCCTGCGCAACTGCATCACCTTCAGGTGCGCGTCGGTCTCGGCCAGGTTGGCCAGCAACTCGAAACTGTGGTCGGTCGAGGCGTCGTCGACAAAGACGATCTCGTAGGGCTGGCCGACGGCGGTCAGCACCGAAGTGAGCCGGTCATAGAGCGGCAGCAGCGCCGGCTCTTCGTTGTGGACCGGGATGACGACGGAGATCATGGCCTTGAGACCAGTGTAGCAGCCGACCAAAGGCGCTCGTTGCCCGTTGCCCGTTGCCCGTTGCGGCTGCGCACCGCACCGATCCCGGCAGCGAAGCTTACGAAGCCCGCGACAGGATCAACGGGCAACGAGCCACGAGCCACGAGCTGCTTACAGCGTCGTCGCGCCTTCGCCCAGTTTGACCGACAGCTTCACGGTGCGGCCGTTGCGGAAGACGGTCAGATCTATGCTGTCGCCGGGACGGTGGCGGCTGAGGGCGCGGGTCAGCGCGTCGCGGCTCTCCACGGCCCTGCCGTCCACGTTCATGATGAGATCCCCGCCCACCTCGATCTGGTACATGCCGACCACGACGGTGCGGCTGGCGCCCCGCAGACCGGCCTTTTCGGCGGGCGAGTCGGAATCGACGCGGACGATCAGCAGGCCGCCCTCGGCCGGCAGTTCGAGCGCCTCCGCCACTTCGCCCACCACGTACATCACCGCGACGCCCAGCCGCGGCGGCGCGAACCTTCCGCGGGCGGCGTATTCGTTGAGCATGACTTTGGCGCGGTTGATGGGCAAGGCGAAACCGATGCCGATGTTCGACCCCGGACCGTAAATCGCGGTGTTGATGCCGATCACGCTGCCGTGCGAATCGAGCAGCGGCCCGCCGCTATTGCCGGGGTTGATGGCGGCGTCGGTCTGGATCATGTTTTCGAGGGTGCGCCCGCTCTCGTCCCGCAGGCTGCGGCCGAGCGAGCTAATGACACCGGTGGTCAGCGTGCCTTCCAGGCCGAACGGGTTGCCGATGGCCAGCACTTTCTGGCCGACTTGCAGGGGATCGGAATCGCCCAGGCGCAGGAACGGCAGCTTCTTGCGCGGGCTGATCTGAATGAGCGCCACGTCGTTGGCGGCGTCGCGCGCCAGCACGCGGGCCTTGTATTTCGACTGGTCGGTCAGCGTAATCTCGAGTTCCTCCGCACCGGCGACCACGTGATTGTTGGTCAGTATCCGGCCACTGTCATCCACCAGGAAGCCCGAGCCGGTGCCCTGTTGCGGCGTGATTTCCAGGAACCAGTTGCGGCGGTAGACGGTGCTGGTGATGTTCACCACCGCCGTGTGCGAGCCGTGGTAGATCTCGATGTTGTTGGTCTCGTCGGTCCCGAGGCCGGCCGAGTGGGCGACGTCCGGACCGGACCAGATCGGCCCCGAGGGCGCCGCGCCGAAGTGGAACGGGCTCCAGCGCGCAACCGATGTGACATAGACGAATGCAGCCACGAGCAACGTGGCCAGGAACAGGCTCCGTAGTCTCATTGCGAAACGCTCCTCGAAGGCGCCGGGGTCCGGCCGAGCGCCCGATAGACCTCCCTAACCTGCCGCAAGGTGTCTTCTTTCTGGCCCGAAGTGTCGATGACGTAATCGGCGTACTTCCGTTTCTCCTCGAGCGGCATCTGGCGCTCGATCCGCGCCAGCGCCTTCTCGCGAGAAAGCCCGCGGCCGATAGCGCGCTCGATCTGCTGCTCGGGCGTGGCGACCGCCAGGACGATCTTGTCGAACCGCTTGTAGCTGCCCGTTTCGATCAGAATTGCCGCTTCCATCACCGCAATGCCGCCGGGATCCCGGGCTGCGATCTCCTGTAGGATCTCCTCCTCGCGCCGGATCACAGGCGGGTGCACCAGGCTGTTCAGCTTGGCTAGGCGGTCCGGCCGGTCGAACACCTCGGCCGCCAGCCGGGACCGGTCGATGGCGCCGTCCGGCGCCAGCACGCCCGGGCCGAACTCGCGGACCACGGCATCGTACGCCTCCGCGCCCGGCATCAGAACCTCGTGACCAAGCTGGTCGGCTTCGATGAGGTGACAGCCCAGGTCCGCCAGCGCCCGCCCCACGAAGCTCTTGCCGGAGGCCAATCCGCCCGTCAGCCCTACGCGGAGCATGCCTTCCCAAGCTTCCGTTCCGCGGCTTCGATGGTGTTCACCATGAGCATGGCGATCGTGAGCGGCCCCACGCCGCCTGGCACGGGCGTATAGGCGCCGGCCCTCTCCACCACGTCGATGGGATCGACATCGCCCACCAGCAGGCTGCCCTTGCGATCGAACTCCTCCAACTTCGCGGCCGAGTTCCGGAAAATGCGCGCGGCTTCCTCACGGCTCGAGATGCGGTTGGTGCCGACGTCGATCACGGTCGCTCCCGGCTTGATGAAATCGCGCGTGATCAGAGCCGGCCGGCCCATCGCCGCCACCAGAATGTCGGCGCGGGCGCAGACCTCGGCCAGGTTGGGCGTGCGCGAGTGGCAGATGGTCACCGTCGCGTGCTGATGCATCAGCAGCAGGGCGACGGGCTTGCCCACCAAGTCGCTCCGGCCGACGACCACCGCGTGCCGGCCGCAGATGGGGATCTCGTACCTCCTCAACAACTCCATGATCCCGGCCGGCGTGCACGGGCGCGGACCCGGCAGGTTGGCCGCGAGGCGGCCCAGATTCAAGGGATGCAGGCCGTCGACGTCCTTGTCGGGCGAGACCGCGAGCTGCACTTTCTTGGGGTCCATTTGCGGCGGCAGGGGAAGCTGCGGCAGGATGCCGTCAATCTCCGGCCGCTGGTTCAGAGCTTCGACCAGCTCGACGACTTCTTCAGTGGTCGCGGTCGAAGGAGGCGTCAGCTTCTCGCTGTAAATGCCGAGCGTCTGGCAGGCCTTGATCTTGTTGCGTACATAGATCTCCGAGGCCGGGTTGTTCCCCACCAGAATCACCGCCAGGCCAGGCGGGTGGCGCGCCGCTTTGAGCGCCTCCACGCGCGACAGGCACTCGGCCAGTATCTCGTCGCGAACCCGATTCCCGTGCAGGAGCGTAGCCATTCAATAGGAAGGATAACATCGGTAGTCGATGGCCGATGGCTGATGGCTGTTTGTGTCGTCATGGACTGGATTTGACCTGACCCAAGGAGCGCTACATGAGACTCACCTTCGCAGCCGCGGCGTTTTCGCTCGTGGCGCCGCTTGCCTTCTCCCAGTCCAACGCTGGAGCAGCCGGCCACTGGGAAGGCTCTATCTCGGTGCCCGGCCACGAGCTCAACATCGTGGTGGACCTCGCTCGCGGCGAGAAAGACGCGTGGAAGGGGACCATCGCCATCCCCGAGCAGAATCTCAAAGGCTTTCCGCTCTCTTCGATCAGCGTTGTGAACACGGCTGTGAAATTCGCCATGAACGGCGTTCCAGGCCAGCCCGCCTTCGATGGCAAGCTGGCTCCCGGCGGGCAGTCCATCTCCGGCAGCTTCACGCAGGGCGGCGGCACGATACCGTTCAGCATGAAGCGCACGGGAGAGGCTCAGATTGAGGAAGTCGCCAAGAGCACCAATGTCGCCAAGGCGTTTGAAGGCGCCTGGGAGGGAACGCTCGATACCGGCAGCACCCAGCTCCGCCTGGTGCTCAAGCTGGCGAACCAGCCGGACGGCGCGGCCACGGGCACGCTGACCAGCGTCGATCAGGGCGGGGCCGTGATTCCCATCGCCGTCATCACCCAGAAGGGCTCCGAGCTGAAGCTGGAAGTTCCGTCCGTCGGTGGCAGTTTCACGGGCGAAATCAGCAAGGATGCGGCGACGGTCGCGGGCACCTGGACCCAGGGAATGGGCGCCTTGCCGCTGACCTTCCACCGGCCCGCGGCGGGGCAGTAGCGTGACTCCGACGCCGATCCAGTTAACAGAAGACGAGTCGAAGGCTCTCCGGCAGCTCTCAGCGGTCACAGGCAGGTCCGTCGCCGAGTTGATCCGGAGCGCAATCGATCAGTACCTTGCCGGGAAAACAGGAGACCGCGTTGAGCGCGCCATTCGGGTAGCTGGCATGTTCTCGTCGGGGAGCCCGGACGCAAGCGCCAATCACGACTGGTACTTGGCCGAAGCGTTTGAAAGATGATGTGGTGCCGGGAGAGGGGGTCGAACCCTCATGCTCAGTGAAGAGCGCCGGATTTTGAGTCCGGTACGTCTGCCAATTCCGTCATCCCGGCGCAGGCAGTTTCATTGGCTATCGTAGCACGCGACGCTCCGTGGGCTACAATCTCTCCATGCGTGAAATCGCGGCTGAACTGTCGGGGATTGTCGAGCGGGCGGCGCGCCTCCTGCGGGAAACCAGCGACCAGGAGGCCAGCGCTCCGGCGCTGCCGGGCGGCTGGTCCCGGAAGCAGGCGATCGGCCATCTGATCGATTCGGCGTCCAACAACCACCAGCGTTTTGTGCGCGCGGCCCTGGCGGGCAGCCTGGTCTGGCCGGGCTACGACCAGAATGGCTGTGTCAGCATCCAGGCGTTTCAGGAAGCGCCCTGGCCGATGCTGCTGGACGTCTGGGAAGCGCTGAACCGCCTGCTCGCTCACGTGCTGGAGCATTTGCCGCCCGAGTCGGCCGCCGCGTCGTGCCGCATCGGGGAGCATGAACCCGTCCCGCTCGCGCAGCTCGCCCGGCAGTACATGGAGCACATGCTGCACCACCTGGATCAGCTAGGCATTCCGCGCTGATTCGCTCGCGAGTTGCCGCTTCCAGGCCTCTAGAATGGCTACCGTGGCGGTGGCGCCGATGCGGGAGCAGCCCACTTTGTAGGCTTCCAGAACGCCTTCGAGCGTGCGAACGCCTCCCGCCGCCTTGATGCGGACGTTGGGGCCGGCGTGGGCGCGCATGAGCTTGAGATCCTCGATGGTAGCGCCGGACGGAGCGTAGCCCGTCGAGGTCTTCACGAAATCCGCGCCCGCATTGGTGGCAATGCGGCACGCGACGATTTTCAACTCATCGGTGAGGTAGGCGTTTTCGAGAATCACTTTCAGCAGCGCGCCGCCTTCGTGACACGCCGCGGCCGCCTGCGCGAGCTCGGTCTCCACGTACTCGAACTGGCGCGAGATGAGCCTGCCGATGTTGAGAACCATGTCGACCTCGCAAGCGCCCCGGCGCAGCAGGTCGCGGACTTCGTAAAGCTTGGCGGCGGTGGTGGCCGATCCGTGCGGGAAACCCGCCACGGTGCTCACTCCAATTCCGCTGCCTTCCATGGCACGCACCGCCGTGTCGACGTCGCACGGGCGCACGGTCACGGTCGCCACCTTATACTCACGGGCGACGCGGCAGCCTTCGAGAACCTGCGCATCCGGCAGCTCCGGCCGCAGTAGCGAGTGGTCGATCAACTTCGACACATCCTCGAAAGTCGCCAGCGGCGGGCGGGTGTGCTCGGTGCTCATGCTCGAAGCTCCTGTTACTGCTTCTTCCGATGGGGCGCGGCGGCAGTGACCGTCAGGCCCATGCTCGCCAACTGGGCCTTGGCCTTGGCGGCCAGGTCCGAACGCGGAGCCCGGGCGTAGACCGCGCGGAACTCGTTGGCGGCCTTGGTGCGCTCGCCCATCTGGAAAAGGGTCCGCCCCTTCATGTACATGGCGTCCAGCGTCTTGTTGTTGTCCGGGAAGCGCTCGAGCACCGCATCGAACGCCTGGAGCGCGTTCTCGTAATCCTTCCGGGTGTAATAGATCTCGCCGACGTAATACTGCGCGTTGGGCGCCATCTCGGAGCTGCCATAGAACGTCAGGTAGTCGCTGTACTCCTTCTGCGCGATGTCGTAATTGCCGCTGTCCTTGTCGCGCATGGCGTTGGCGTAGAGCGACTCGGAGGTGACGCCCGCCGGCGGAGCGGCGGAGGCGCCTGGTGTACCGCCGGCCGGTGCGGGCGGAGCGGGCGGCGCCGAGATGACCTTCACGGTATTGTTCAGGTCGATCAGGCCCTGCTGAAGCTTGGCGAGCTTCGAGGTGACGTCGTCCAGAGAGACGCGCATGGACTGGAATTCGTTGGCCATGGAATCGACCTTAGTCCCGACGGACGCCACCGGGCTGGACAGGCTCTTGTCGAGGAGGGCGATGTTGGTGTTCACCTTGTTGATGCTGTCGATCGCCTGCTGCAACAGGGCCGTGATCTTGCCCATATTCTCGCTGTCGGATTGTTGCAGGCTGCGCACTTGGTCCTGAAGCGCGGCGACGTCGCGCTGCAAATCGACAAACTCTCTCTTCTGAGCGAAAGTGAGACAGGGAAGCAGACACAGAACGAACAAGCCAAGCGCTAAGGAACGCATTTCGAGATCCTCCTAGGGAAAACCGGGGACAGGGTATGCTGTCCCCGGTTTTGCGGCCGGCTTATTGAGCCGCCGCGAAATGGTCGTGCCGGTTCTTTTGGTAGCACTCCTCATTGGACTCGGTGCACACCGGCCGCTCCTTGCCATAGCTGACTGTCTTCAGCTTGTCGGCGGGAACGCCCAACTGCACCAGGAAGTCCTTAGCGGCCGTGGCGCGGCGGTCGCCCAGACCGATGTTGTATTCGGCAGATCCGCGTTCGTCGCAATTGCCTTCGATCTGCACGACCGCGTCGGGAATCTCCGTAAAGATCTGCTTCAGCGACTCCGCGTCGTGGGTCAGAGCGGCCCGGGCGTCATCGCGAATATCGCTCTTGTCGTAGTCGAAGTAGGCGTCCTGCACCTCGCTCGAAAGAAGCTCGCTGAGAGTCTTCTTGGGCGCCGGCGTCGGCGTGGACGGTGGCGGCGGCGGCGCGGTCACGGTCACGGTGGCCGTGGCGGTGTCGCTCCCTCCCGGGCCGCTGGCGGTCAAGGTATAGGTCGTCGTATCGGTTGGCGAAACCTGGCGCTCGCCCCGGGCGGTCACGGTCCCGATTCCCGGCGCGATGGAAATGTCGGTAGCATCGCTCACCGACCAGCGGAGAGTGGCGGACTGGCCGCTCTCGATGGTGCCCGGCTCGGCCGAGAACTGAATGGCGGGCTTGGGCGGTGGCGGCGTCGGCGTCGGCGTCGCTGCCGGCGGCGGCGGTGGTGGCGGCGGCGGTACCTTCTTCTTGCAGCCGGCCGCGAACAGAATCAGAGAGACGGACAACAACACAGCACCGATCTTGCGCTTAGTCATCCTGAAGTGCCTCCTCGAAGTCGATCTCGTTCTTTCTCATTCTCTACTTTCCCCACACAGGCTGAGTGTTGATGCCCTGCGTGGTCAGTTGCTTGAGCTGGGTCCCGTCCGCCAGCATGGTCCAGATCTGCTCGGAACCGCTGCGGTTGGACGAGAAAACGATATGGGCCCCGTCCGGCGCCCAACTCGGGTGTTCGTTGCGACCCGCGTCGTGGGTTAACTGATTGTACGTCCGGGTCGCAACGTCCATGATGAAAACGTTGTAGTGGCCGGGGGCGTACCCCTTGGTCCAGGAGAACGCGATGTGCTGGCCGTCGGGGTTCCAGGCCGGATTCACGGCCTCGCCTTCCCCGTCGCTCAGCCTCTGCACGTCGCTGCCCTCCATGCTCATGCGGTAGATCTGCGGCATTCCCGAGCGGTCCGAGATGAACACCATCTCCGTGCCCGTCTTCGGATTCACCTTCGGCTCCATGTCGATGGCCTTCGAGTAGGTGACCCGGCGCATTCCGCTTCCATCCAGATTCGCGATGTAAATCTGAGCCCAGCCCGTGACAGAAGAAGCAAATAAGATCTGCTTCCCGTCCGGGGTGAATTCCGGGGTCGCTGTCAGCGGTGAAACTTCATTATAGAAAGGGATTCGTCTTCCTGTCTCAAGCGACAGGACCTGAATCGCCGGACTGCCGTGCGCGAAGCTGCAGAACGCCAGGCGCGTGCCGTCCGGCGAGACGGCGGGCATGATGGACAAGGACTTGTAGAAAGTGAGCTGCTTCTGGTTCGAACCGTCGGCGTCCACCGACCAGATCTCTTTGAGGCCGCGGGCGCGCTCGCTGGTGAAGTAGATCTTCGTGTTCCACAGGCTGGGGGTGCCGAACTGCTGGAGGATGTCGGCCGCAAACTCGTGCGCCACCTTGCGGGCGCCGTCCTCTCCCAGCGGTTCCAGATAGGTCTTCCCGAGGACTTTGGCGGCGGCCAGCGGCTGGCCGGCGTTGTAGAGCCAGCCGCGCAAAACGAACTGGCCAGACTCGGCGCCGGTGTAGCCGAAGGCCAGATAGCCGGCGCTCACCGGCGGCGATGCCCAGTCGGAAAGCCACAGGCCCCCTCCGTTCGGACGGACGTTGGCGCTGGATCGCGCCGCGGGCGGCTCCGGGCGAAAGTCCTGCGGCTGCTGCGGCGTCTGCAGCCAGTACAGGCTCTTGGGAATCAGGCGGAAGATGCCGGAGCTGTCCAGATCGTTCCACAGCGTCTCGTTGAAGGCGTTCATGTACTGCTGCGCCTCGCCCGAGCCGCGCAGGTCCGGCACTGCCAGAGCCTTGCGCTCTCCTCCTACGATATGGATGACGACGTCGCTCTGCTGCGCCCAGACGACGAGCGCCGCTGCGGCAACGCAGAAAGCGGCGATCCAAACGGTTTGTCTTCTCATCGCTTCAGTGTGAACCAGATCTCGATGTTAGCGCTCGTGCGCTCGTACCCCTGGGGAAGCGGCGGGAAAGGCGCCGCCTCATAGATGGCCCGCTGCGCGGAGTAGTCCAGCGTGCGGTTGCCGCTCCCTTGCAGGATCTTCACAGTGCCGATCGAGCCGCTGCTTTGGATCTCGAAGGTGACGATCACCGTGGGCGCGGTCTGAATCCGCGAGTCGATGTCTTCGGTGCGCCACTTCTGGGCGACGCGCTGCTCGATCAGGTCGCGGTATCCGCCGAAACGATATCCGAACGCGCTGGCCGTCCCCATTTGCACACCGCCCGTGCCGGCCTGCTGGCCGTACATCGGCGAGCTGAGGGCCTGGCCGGAGCTGCTGTAGAGCTGGTTGGGACGGTCGGGCGAAGAGCGATATTGCGAGTACTGCTGGGGGCGGGTGTAGGTCGGCTTGCGCGGCACTTTGTGCGCCGGGATGGGCAGGGCGTCCGGATCGACGGCCGGCGCCTTCTTCGGCTCCGGCTTGGGAGGCAGAGGCACGTGGGACGTGGTGTTGTCGGCCAGGGGGTTGGTGGGACCCGTGCGCCCCGGCAGCGGAATCTGCCGGATCGGCGTGATTCCCACCGACGAGCCGCCCGGCGAATGGGGGTTGCCCCACTCCAATCCTCCGTGCATGCCGAGCGAGCTGTAGATCGCGATCGACGAAAACAACACTACATGCAACCCCGTGGAAAGCGCAAAGAACCGGCTCAACCGGTCGTGCTGTTCGAGAGTGTCGACCCGTCCGGACATGTCGCTCAGCGCCGCCCGGCGCCCTTCTCGGCTTCGTCCACCGGCTGCGTGACCATGTTGATGTTCTTGATGTGCGCCTCGTTCAGGGTGCTCACCACCTGCGCGATCACGTCCCAGATGGCATCCTTGTCGGCCCGCACGTAGACCCCGGTCACAGCGCCGAACCGCTGTTTGACCGCGTCGCCGAGCTCGAGGAGTTTGATCTCCTTGTCGTTGAGGTATAGCGCGCCGCTCTTGGTGACGGTGACGACGGGGAGCTCCTGGGCGGAGGTCCGCGACTGGTTGACCGCCGGCACATCGACTTCCATGCCGAACTCCATCACGTGCGCGGTCAGCATGAAAATCACCAGCAGCACCATGACGACATCCACCAGCGGGACGATGTTCATCTCGGCCAGCGCGTTCATGCCGCGGAACCGGCTGCGGCCGAAACCCGCGTTGCCGCCCATCGAGAAGGCCATCGCTTATCCCTCGAAGTTCCTTTCCGAGAGGTTGAGGAACTCCAGGCAGAAATCCTCCATCCGCGCGCCGATCTCGCGAATGACGTACCCGTAGTAGTTGTAGAAAATGGCGGCGGGGATGGCCGCCGCGAGGCCCATGGCCGTCGCGACCAGCGCTTCCGAAATGCCGGGAGCCACCGCACGCAGGCTGGCGCTGCCCGCCAGGCCGAGACCCTGGAAGGCGTCGATGATGCCCCACACCGTGCCGAACAGGCCGATGAACGGACTTACCGTGGCCGTGGTGGCCAGCCAGTTCATGTTGCGCTCGAGCTTGCCGACTTCCTCGCTGACGCCGAGCTGCAGCGCGCGTTCCAGGGCCACCTGGTTGGTCACGCTGCCGCGCGCTTTGATCTGGTGGGTGACCTCGTCGTAGCCGAAGTCGAAAACGGTGGCGAGCGGGCAGGGCCGGAACTGTTCGCTCACAACCGCCACGGCCTGAAGGCCGGAGGCTTTGCGAAACGCCCGCAGGAAGCGCCCGTTGGCCGAGCGCGCCTTCCCAAAGCTCATCCACTTGGAGAAGACGATCGCCCACGAGACGATGGAAGCGATCAGCAGAATGCCGAACACGGTGAGTTGCAAAGGCTTGGCACGACTCACCATGTCCCAGATGCTGTACTGCAACAAGAATGCAGCGGGCGTCGAGAGCGGATTCAAACAGGCTCCTCCCTGAATTCCTATCATAGCGGTCCGGCACGGACAGCGCGCACCGGCCGCGTGGGATAAGCTTCAGATTGTCCTCTTCAGCTCTTCGCAACGCGGAGGGACGCCGATGAGCTTGCGCCACGACGGACGCTTTCCGGTCTATAATCTCCTCGATGCTCCTCGAGTTGGTGGTCGAGAACTACGCCGTCATCGAGCGCGTGCAGGTGCGGTTCCAGCGTGGGCTCAATCTGCTGACCGGGGAAACGGGCAGCGGAAAGTCGATCGTAGTGGATGCGCTGGGGCTTTTGTTCGGCGGGCGCGCGTCTCAGGAATCGGTGCGGACGGGCGCAGCGCGGGCGCGCATCTCGGGCGTCTTCGAGGTTCCGCGGGAGGCGGCGTTCACGCGCCTGCTCGAATCCGCGGGCCTCGAAGCCGAGGACGGCGAGCTGATTCTCGAGCGCGAGATCTCGGCGGAAGGCAAGTCGCGCGCCTTCGCCGGCAGCCGCCCCATCACGGTCGGCCTGCTCCGGGATCTGGCGCCGTTCCTGGGCGACATCCACGGGCAACACGAACAGCAGATGCTGTTTGCCGCCGGCGCCCAGCTCGCCATGCTGGACGCTTTCGCCGGCTCGGCGGATCCGGCCGTTCGCGTGGCCTCGACCTTCGAGGAGTGGCGGAAAGTCAGCCGCGAGCTGGAAGACTTGGAGCGGAGCGAGCAGGAAAAGCTGCGGCTGCTCGATCTGTGGAACTTCCAGCGCAAAGAGATCGAGAGCGTCGCGCCGAAACCGGGCGAAGATGCGGAGCTCGAGCAGGAACGGCGCGTGCTCCAGAACACGGCGCGCCTCGAGGAAGCCGCCAACACCGTCTACACGGCCCTCTACGATGCGCCGGAATCCGCGCTGGCCGAGGTGCGCGTGGCCCTGCGACGCCTGGAGGACCTGCTGCGCATCGACCCGCGACTGGAAGCGGCGCGGGAAGGACTGGCGGGCGCCGCCATCGCCATCGAAGAGGCTTCCTACGCCGTCCGCGACTACCTCTCGCACCTGGAGGCCAACCCGGCGCGCCTGGAAGAGATCGAATCGCGACTGGCCGGCCTCGAACGGCTGCGCCGCAAGTACGGCGCCACGGCCGAGCAGATCCTGGCGTTCCTCGGCCAGGTGCGGGGCGAGATCGAATCGGTCGAGACCGCGGGCGAGCGCAAGGCCGAGCTGACGCGCGAGCGGAAGCGGCTGGCGGTCGCGTTCGAAGAGGCGGCGGGCGCGCTTTCCGAGCGGCGGAGGGAAGCCGCGCGCAAGCTCGAGAAGCGGGTCGAGACGGAGCTGGCGAGCCTGGCCATGGAGCGCACGAGATTCCAGGTGGTGCTCGGCGCGGCGGCGTGGTCGGAGAGCGGCATCGACGCCGTGCAGTTTTTGGTTTCGCCCAACGTAGGCGAGGAGCCGCGCCCGCTCGAAAAGGTCGCTTCGGGCGGCGAGGTTTCCCGCATCGCGCTGGCGCTCAAGACCTGCGTAGCCGCCGCCGGGCGCCGCACTGAGCGCGTCCATCCGACGCTGGTCTTCGACGAGGTGGACGCCGGGGTCGGTGGCCGCGCCGCCGAAACCGTGGGCCGCCGCCTGAAGCAGTTGGCGGCTTCGAACCAGGTGCTGTGCGTGACGCACCTGCCGCAGATCGCCGGCTTCGCCGACCACCATTTCTACGTCGAGAAGAAGGAGGCGGGCGGGCGCACCGTAGCCGAGATCGAGGAGCTGGCAGGCGAGGCGCGCACGCGGGAGATCGGGCGGATGCTCTCGGGCGAGCGCCTGACCCGCGAGGCGCTGAAACAGGCCGAGCAGTTGTTGAAGATCGGGTCGGAATAGCGCGCGCCGCGGCGGGGGTTCAGTATACTAAGAACAGACCCCGTCCCGAGCCGGTGAGGTGCGAGAGTGGTTGAATCGGGCGGTCTCGAAAACCGTTGAGGGGGTGACTCCTCCGTGGGTTCGAATCCCACCCTCACCGCCATATTACTCAGCCGCAGCAATCCGTACAGCCAGGTGCCTGCCAACGCGCTGCCGATGGCCACGATCATCACCGTTACGCCATTGCCAACGAGCGCGAAGAGTGGCCCCGGACAAGCTCCCGTAAGCGCCCAGCCCAGGCCGAACATCGTGCCACCAATCGCGTATCGAATGCCTAGGCCCAGGCGCTTGGGGGGAATCGAGATCGGCTCGCCCGAGAGAGTCTTCAGCCCCAGCCATCGATTGCCCTCCGGTTTGAGTGCCTGAACGTCTGTTTCCCCATCATACATAACAATGTCAATCAAAATACTGCCATACAAAACTATCACGCTCGCAGACGTACGCATTTCTACTGTAACATATTCATAAACATCTACTTGCATTGATTCTCTTCGGGACTGCCCCGCTTCGATGCGGGGGCGATCAGGATAGAAGGCCTTGCCGTTACAGCGATATGGTCATATACTCTATCTAGAATGTATACTTTGGTTCGCCGGTCGTGAGAGGACGGCGACAACTCGGCAGCGGAGGAACGCATGAGGGTGTTGATTGTTCCGGGCTGGAACGGCTCCGGTCCGGGTCACTGGCAGACGATTTGGGAACGCAAGAACGGCTATGAGCGGTTGCAACAGCGCGATTGGCAGAACCCGGAGGTCGAGGAATGGACCGCCAGGCTGGCGGCGGCCATCTCCCGGCGCGCCGGAGACGTGGTTCTGGTGGCGCACAGCCTGGGCTGCCTCACGGTCGAGCGTTGGGCGGCGTCTTATCCCCGCAGCGCCTCCCAGGTGCAGTGCGCGTTGCTGGTCGCTCCGCCCGATATTGGGTCGCGCCCGGTCTGTCCGCTGCCGCTGCGCCGCTTCGCTGCCAGGGGCTCCGCGCTGCCGTTTCCCTCCGTCATTGTGGCGAGCGAGAACGACCCTTACGGCACGTTGCAGTTTGCCAAACAGACCGCGCGTGCCTGGAAGAGCCGGCTCGTGAACGCAGGTCACGCCGGGCACATCAACGTCGATTCCGGTCACGGTCCATGGCCCGCGGGCGCACAGCTTCTGCGCGGCCTGATTGCAGACGTTCCCGAACAACGCTGGAGGTCGGCGTCATGACAGTCCCAGAGACGGCCGCACCCGCGAAACCGCCCCACCAGCGTGCGACGTGGCCCAAAGCGCTGCTGGTGATGGCGCATCCGGACGATGAATACGCGCTGGCCGCGACCACCTATCGCCTGACCCGCGAGATCGGCGGAGTAGCGGACCACGTCGTGGTCACCAACGGGGAAGGAGGCTACAGGTACGCAGCCCTGGCCGAGACCGTCTACGGCGTCGCGATCGCGCGAGAGCCCGACGGACGCGCCAACCTGCCGGCAATCCGGAAGCGCGAGACCATCGATGCCGGCCGAATCCTGGGAATCCGCAACCATCATTTCCTCGACCAGACCGACTCGGGCTTTGCCGGGAGGTGTGCGGACGCAAGCTGTTCCGACTGGGATTCGGTGCGCGTCCGGACAGCCCTGGCGGATCTGCTGAAACGCGAGTCGTACGACTTCCTCTTCATTCTGCTGCCGAGGGAAGACGCGCACGGCCACCATCGAGCGGTGGCCCTGTTCGTGCTCGAGGCCGTTGCGAGTCTCGACGAAGCGCGCCGTCCTGTCGTCTTGGGAGTGGAGGCGGGCCGGACGGAGGAGAATTCCTATCCCTTCGCGGGCTTGCCAGACCACCCTCTAACGCGCCCGGCGTCGCTTGCGCCTGTGTTCTCCTTCGACCGGAACAAAGGGTTCGGGCACAACATTGCGCTGAGCTACCAGATCATTGCGAACTGGGTCATCGCCGAACATAAATCGCAGGGGCTGTTCCAAACGGATTACGGCAAGCACGATGCCGAGCGCTTTTGGGCTTTCGGCATCACCCCACGAGCCGGCGAAAGAGCGGGGGAGCTTGCCCGGCGGATCTTGCAGCCAACCGCAGACGTCGCGAGCCTGTGTTCATCCTTGTGAGGGAAACCGGATCGCGCGGCGGGCTGCTAGTATTTCCGGACCCTCGGGTCCACGCGATCCGACCACGCGTGAATGCCGCCCGTGAGGCTGCGCACGTTGGGGAATCCCGCTTGGCGCAGAACCTGCACGGCCTTTGCGCTGCGCGTTCCCATTTTGCAGAGAGCGATGATCTCGCGGCTGGCATCGAGTTCCTGCACGCGCTTCGGCAGCTCGGCCAAGGGAATCAGTTGTCCGCCGATGTTGGAGATCTCGTATTCGTCTTCCTCCCGAACATCGAGCAGGAGCAGATTCTCGCCATCATCCAGCCGCTGCTTGAGTTCTTCTGCCTGAATCGCGGATGCGCTCATTTCGCTTGGGTCTCCTTCACGGCTCCATTGTTTCATGGATTGACCCTAAAGTCTATAGAGAATCTGGTACACTGTGATGGCGGCTCGATTCCGGCGTCGATGCGGCGAGCTTCCGTCGGGCGCTGCCCTGTAGTTTCAGTGGCATAAGCGTGGCCTTGCTGTCCCGGCTCTGCCGGGGTATAAGGAATCGTTAGGAGATACCGTCGTGGCTGATGACAATATCACACCTCAAGCTGCTTTAGGGGAACAGGCTGCATTCCAACTTGCGAATGTCACCAAGACCGTTCCCCAGTATGGGGCGATTACGCCCCGCTGGCTGGTTCGCCTTCTGGACTGGAAACCACTCGAGGCCGGCACGTTTCGCCTCAACCGCGTGGACGAGGGCAAGGCCATTGAAGTCACTTGCGGCCAGGTCGGTGAGGGCGCCCTGCCGGGGACCTACATCCAGTACGAGGAGAAGCCGAAGGAATACAAACTAAGCGCCATCAATGCGGTGCTGAACGTTCATACCCGCATTTCCGATCTCTTCGGCAAGCCCTATGACCAAACCGCGGAGCAGCGTCGACTCATCATCGAGAACGTGAAGGAGCGGCAGGAGAGCGAGTTGCTCAACAACGCCGACTACGGTTTTCTACACAACGTCGCGCCGGGCCAGCACCTGAAGACCAGAACAGGCCCGCCCACGCCGGACGACCTGGATGAACTGCTGACGAAGGTGTGGAAGGAACCCTCGTTTTTCCTGGCTCACCCTCGCACCATCGCGGCGTTCGGGCGCGAATGCACGTTTCGCGGCGTCCCCCCGCCGACCATCACGCTGTTTGGAAGCCCGTTCCTCACCTGGCGCGGCATCCCACTGATTCCGACCGACAAGATCAAGGTCAAGAACTCCGATCACAAAACCAAGATCCTGCTGTTGCGCGTGGGAGAGCGAAAACAAGGATGCATCGGACTGTTTCAGCCCGGACTGCCCGGCGAGCAAAGCCCGGGGCTGTCGGTCCGGTTCATGGGTATCGATAATCGCTCCCTGGCCTCGTACCTGATTTCGCTGTACTGCTCGAGCGCCGTGCTGACCGACGACGCCATCGCCCTGCTCGAAGATGTGGACGTGAGTAACTACCATGAGTACAAATGAGGTTGGATGGGGAGCTGGTCTGCCGGATCCGGCAGTGCTCGCGCGGATGGCCGCCGAGTTCTTGGGGGCTCTGCCTTCAGCGCCTGTAGGTGCGCCGCCGGCGGTTCCGGACGCCGACCCCGCGCCAGCGCCCACCTTCTCGTTCCTGCAGGAAGCCCGGCCGCTGTTCGGGGAGCCGGGCGCCGTTCCGGCGCAAGCGGCAGAGATCGGCGGGCCGCCCTCGCCGACAGTTCCAGGCGCCCTCGGAGCGGTGGATTCCGCGGTCCCAGCGTTTTCCTTTCTGGAAGAAGCCAGGCCGCTGTTTTCGGTTCCGCCTTCGGCGCCGGGGCCCGTGCCCGCGCTCGCACCGACTGACGTTCGGCCCGAGCCCGCGGCCCTGAACCTGTCGTCGAGGGACTTCGACGTGGAAACCATCCGGCGGGATTTTCCGATCCTGCGGGAACGCGTGAACGGCCACCCGCTGGTCTGGCTGGACAATGCCGCGACGACCCAGAAGCCGCAGAGCGTCATCGACCGCCTCAGTTACTTCTACACTCACGAGAATTCCAACGTCCACCGCGCGGCGCACGAAATGGCGGCCAGGGCCACGGATGCCTACGAGTCCGCCCGCGAAAAGGTCCGCCGCTTTCTCAATGCCTCGGCCTCGCGAGAGATCGTCTTCGTGCGCGGCGCGACCGAGGGAATCAACCTGGTGGCTCAAAGCTGGGGACGCCAGAACATCCACAAGGACGACGAGATCGTCATCACGTGGCTCGAACACCACGCCAACATCGTCCCCTGGCAGATGCTGTGTTCGGAGAAGGAGGCGCGCCTTCGCGTGGCCCCGGTGGATGACAGCGGCCAGGTGATTCTGGAAGAGTACGAGAAGCTGCTCGGCCCGAAAACGCGGCTGGTCGCCGTGCCTCAGGTCTCGAACGCACTGGGCACTGTCACGCCCGTGAACGAGATGATCCAGGCGGCTCACCGGCACGGGGCGAAAGTGCTCGTGGACGGGGCGCAAGCCGTGTCGCACATGCGCGTGGACGTCCAGTCGCTGGACTGCGATTTCTACGTGCTATCCGGGCACAAGATGTTCGCGCCCACGGGCATCGGGGCGGTGTTCGGCAAGTCCGAAATCCTAGAGGTCACGCGCCCTTGGCAAGGCGGCGGGAGCATGATCCTGGATGTGACGTTCGAAAAGACGATCTACAACGTGCCGCCGGCGCGCTTTGAGGCCGGCACGGGCAACATCGGCGCCGCCACGGGATTGGGCGCGGCGATCGACTATCTCGACCGCGTCGGGATGGCGAATGTCACGCGTCACGAGGCCAACCTTCTCAGCTACGGCACGGATGCGCTCGGACGCATCCCCGGCCTGCGGATCATCGGAACCGCCCGCGAAAAGGCAGGCGTCTTGTCGTTCGTGCTGGATGGCATCCGCACGGAAGAAATCGGCGATTACCTCAACCAGGAGGGCATCGCCGTGCGGGCGGGCCATCATTGCGCGCAACATACATCGGCGTTTCGGCATCGAGAGCACGGTCCGGGCGTCTCTGGCGCTCTACAACAACTGCGCGGACATCGATGCCCTTGTGGCGGCGCTCCAGCGCTTACAGGTCGCGCGGCGCCACCGCAGCCTATGAAACCCGCACCCGAGCCATTGACGGTGGCCCAGTTGAGCGAACGCCTGCTGGCGTCCTATGTTTGCGGGGGCGGCATCAATCACGTGGACTGCAAGAACCTGCCGTCCAAGCATGCGATCGCGGATATCACAATCGATCTGCTGCGCTTGCTGTTTCCCGGGTTCTTTGATGAGAGGCTCATCCACTCCTCCGAGATCGAAGGTGTAACCATCGCGCTGCTCCATAGCGTGCTTGGTCGTCTGGAAAGCGAGGTCCGGAAGAGCCTGGAATACGCCCCACCCGCGGGAGTCGAAGAGGCGGACCTGCCGCAGAGGGCGCACACACTCACACGCAAGTTTTTCGGCAACCTGCCGCGGGTTCGAGAACTACTCCAGACCGACGTGGAGGCGGCCTACAACGGCGACCCCGCCGCGTCCAGTCAGGACGAAGTGATCGTAGCCTACCCGTTCATCGAGGCGATCGCAGTACAGCGGCTCGCACACGAGCTGTATCTCGACGACATTCCGCTCATCCCGCGCATCATGACCGAATGGGCGCATGCCCGGACCGGAATGGATCTGCATCCGGGCGCTCAAATCGGCACGCACTTCTTCGTGGATCACTGCACCGGGACGGTGGTGGGAGAAACCACGATCATCGGAAACCACGTCAAAATGTACCAGGGCGTCGGTCTGGTCGCGCGATCACTCGCTGCGGGGCAGGCGCTGCGCGGCCAGAAACGTCATCCGACCCTCGAAGATCGGGTCACCGTCTATGCCGGCGCCACGATCATGGGCGGCGACACTGTCATTGGCGAGGGCAGCACCATCGGCGCCAGTGTCTTCGTCACGACCAGCGTTCCGCCGAATTCCCTGGTTGTCCTGGAAGCGACGAACGTGAAGGTCATTCCAAAGAAGTCGCGCGAGAGCTTCGTGCTGGACTATCAGATTTGAGGCCGCTCAGATCGTCCAGTCATAGACGTTGCGGTTCTGACGATCGGTCCAATCGCGCACGAGTTGGGCGAAGGTTGTGTGGTCCAGGACTCCGGAAATGGCATCGTCCACCTGCCGCCACAGCGCGCGAGCTGGGCGGCTGCCACCTGAGCATCGCGGCGCCGATCACGGACCGTCGTGATCAACTGCGCCTATCTTAGGATACCAAGGCGGGTTGCGGCTGATCGAAGATCTGTACTCCTCAATATTGAGCGCGGTGCAATAGCCGCAGGGCGTTCCCGCGGGCGCATCGATGATCCAGGCATCTCACCCCAAGCCAGAGCCCCGACTTTGTAACTGCAAGATTTTAGTGAGTTCGTAGAATCAATAAGTTGCGTGTCTTCAATGGGGCCCGCCGAGACCGAATCCCACCATCAGGCTGAGTACGCGGGAGGTTGACTCTTTGCGGCCGGCCGAGACCGCAGCAGGGTCGAAGAAGAAGCACTGGAATCGGCCAACTCAGCGAGCGACGAGCGACGACGGCAAAACCCGCACTTGCCTGTGCAGATTCTGCGCTCTTTCCGGGTTCGTACGCGCCGGCTGACGCCAATTTTGCACCCTGGGCGCAGTTGGTCCGTCTCGTGCTCTAAACGCAAGCACCCAATTTGTGGCCGGACGAGCAGCACTCTTGCGGCGTCCGGTTCGACTGCGCTGCCCGTCGTAAGGGGAACCATATGGTCGATAGCCCAAGGACGCCAACAGGACAGTTTCCCGAAGCTCATGAGCCGGTAGCAGTTCCCTCCGAACCGGCACCCTTCACGTCGGCTGCGGCGGAAAGTGCCCGGCACGGCAGGACCAAGCCTTCCCGTCGGCGCCGGCTGTGGCTGTGGCTCTGCGTTCTTCTCGTGCTGTGTCTAGGCACGTATATCGTATGGTCGCGAATTGCCGCCGCGAAAGCCGCGAGCGCGGCGAAGGCCGCCACCGCGAAAGGTCCGCCGCCCATACCAGTGGTGGCGGCGACATCCCGCAAGGGGGACATCGGCGTATATTATTCGGGGCTTGGCGCCGTTACGCCCCTCGCTACGGTCACGGTTAGAAGCCGGGTCGACGGACAATTGATGAGCGTCCGCTACCGGGAAGGCGACACCGTTCAGAAGGGTGATCTGCTAGCGGAAATCGACGACGGGCCCTATCGGGCGGCATTGACCCAGGCCGAAGGGCAATTGATGAGGGACCAGGCCGCCCTGGAGAACGCGCGGATCGACCTGATCCGCTATCAACAGTTAGTTCCACAAAAGGCCATCCCGGAGCAACAACTTGCCACCCAACAGGCAACGGTGCATCAGGACGAGGGAGTGGTGAAACTCGACGAGGGCCAAATCGAAGGCGCCAGGGTCAATCTGGCCTACTGCAAGATTGCGGCTCCGGTCGCTGGACGCATTGGGTTACGGCTGGTCGACTCCGGAAACATCGTTCAGGCCGCCGACACCAACGGATTGGTGGTCATCACACAGATGGATCCAATCAGCGCGATCTTTACCATCTCCGAAGATCAGCTTCAGGTCGTGCTCAAGAAGATGGCCGCCGGGGCGAAGCTGGAAGTGGATGCTTACAGCCGCGACGCCAAGACGAAGCTCGCGCAAGGGTCTCTGACGACGCTCGATAACCAGATCGATCCCACCACCGGCACGCTCAAGCTGAGAGCGACATTCAAGAATGCGAAAGGCACCCTGTATCCCAATCAGTTTGTAAACGCCAGGTTGCTGGTTCAGGAAAAGCGCGGAATAACCCTGGTGTCAACCGCCGCGGTGCAACGCAACTCCCAAGCGACCTATGTGTACGTGGTGAAGGCCGATTCAACGGTGACGGTGCGTCCGATCACCATCGGTACCACGGAAGGCGATGACTCGGAAGTCACCGCGGGGCTGACCCCGGGAGAAGTCGTAGTGATGACCGGCGTCGACAAACTGCAGGAAGGGACCAAGGTCACCGCCCAGATCCCCTCCGCAAACCCTCCGGCCAACCCCTCCCCAAGCCCCTCGGCCAGCCCTGCGGGGAAGTAAGATGAGGCCGCCTCCGAACTTGCCGCTCGCGACGCTCCTCACCCTGCTGCTGGTTTCGGCTGGCTGCATGGTGGGACCCCATTACAACCGGCCTTCGGCCGTCGCACCGCCGGCGTTCAAAGAGCAGCCACCCGTGAACTTCAAGGAAGCGGAGGCAGCCGGGTGGAAGCAATCGCAGCCTGCCGACGCCTACTCGAAGGGCCGATGGTGGGAACTCTACAACGATGCGGCCCTCAATGCGTTGGAGGAGCAAGTGAGCGTTTCGAACCAAAACGTCTTGCAAGCCGAGGCGCAGTACCGGCAAGCCAAGGCTGCGGTAACCGTGGCCCGCGCCGCATTGTTCCCGGTTGTGACCACTACTCCTTCGATCACCGCAGCAGGAGGCCCCAGCGCAACCGGAAGCAGTTCGGGAACATCGGCCAGCCGCACGAGCTTCAATCTGCCTATCAACGCTTCGTGGGAACCGGATCTGTGGGGTAACATCCGCCGCGGTGTGACGGAAAGCACCGCGACCGCACAGTCTCAGGCGGCGAACGTGGGAAATGCCCGGTTGCTCTACCAGGCCGAACTCGCGCAAGACTACTTCGGCCTTCATGGCACTGACGGAGAGGCAGAGTTACTCACTCGGACGGAGACGTCTTATAAGGAGTACCTCACGCTGACACAGAACCGGTTCTCCGCCGGAGTTGCGTCGGACCTCGACGTCGCCCAGGCGGAGTCGCAACTCTACGGAGTGCAGGCGCAATTGATGGACCTCGGCGTCGAGCGCGCGGCGTTCGAGCACGCCATCGCCATCCTGATTGGCAAAGCGCCAGCGGAACTCACGATTCCACCGGTCACGTTGAAAGCTTCTCCGCCGCCGGTGCCGCTGGGAGTTCCTTCGGAGCTGCTGGAACGAAGGCCGGACATCGCCGGCGCGGAGCGCCAGGTGGCTGCGGCGAACGAGCAGATCGGGATCGCAGTGGCGGCCTTCTATCCAACCCTCAGTTTGACCGGTAGCGCCGGCCTGGAAAGTTCCAGCCTCGCCAAATGGTTCACCTGGCCTAGTCGCTTCTGGGCGGTCGGGCCTCAACTAGCGGAAACGCTCTTCGATGCGGGCCGCCGCCGCGGGGTGGTGGTGGAACAGCGGGCGGCCTATGACGCGACCGTGGCCGCCTATCGGGAGACTGTGCTGACGGCGATGCAGCAGGTGGAGGACAACTTGGCCGCTTTGCGCATCCTGGCGAAGGAGGCGGACAAAGTGGAGCAGACGGTCCAAGCGGCCAAGCGCGCTCTCGATATATCTTCCGACCAGTACCGGGCCGGAACGGCAAGTTACCTCACGGTCATCACCTCACAGGCGACGCTTCTCGACGCCGACGTGACGGCGGTAACCCTGTTGACCCGCCGCCTCACCGCGAGCGTGCTGCTGATCGAAGCGTTGGGCGGAGGATGGAATGCGTCCCAGTTACCCACCAGGCAAGATGTTGCAGCCCGGCAGCGATAGCCGGGCAGCAAGGCTCGAAAGGGGAGTTCGATGAACCCATCCCGGATCTTCATCCTGCGGCCGGTCGCCACCACGATGCTGATGGTGGGCATCCTGCTCGCGGGTGCGGTGGGGTACACGCAGCTACCGGTTTCGGCGTTGCCGGAGGTGGATTATCCGATTATTCAAGTCACTACTTTCTATCCTGGCGCCAGCCCGGACGTGATGGCGTCCTCGGTGACCGCGCCGCTCGAACGTCAGTTCGGGCAGGTGCCCGGGCTCCAGCAGATGACTTCCACCAGTTCCGACGGGAGCTCGGTGATCACGCTGCAATTCAACCTCAGCCTGAGTATCGATGTCGCCGAACAGGAAGTGCAGCAATCGATCAACGCTTCGGGTACGTACCTCCCGGCGGACCTGCCGGCTCCTCCCATCTACAGCAAGACCAATCCAGCCGACACACCCATCCTGACGCTCGCCCTCACCTCGACGGCTCTTCCGCTGTCGAAGGTTGAGGACCTTGCCGACACCAGGCTGGCGCCTAAGATGTCGCAGTTACCGGGTGTGGGTCTGGTCAGCATCAGCGGCGGACAGAAACCCGCGGTCCGGATCCAGGCGAATCCGACGGCGATGGCTTCCTACGCGCTGAATCTCGAGGATCTGCGCACCGCCATCGTCGCCGCCAACGTCAATCAGGCCAAAGGGAACTTCGACGGAGCGCATCAGGCCTACCAGATTGGAGCGAACGACCAGTTGCTCTCCAGCGGCGATTACGCTCCGCTCATCATCGCGTACAAGAACGGCGCCCCCGTCAAATTGACCGATGTGGCCGCAATCCTCGATGACGTCGAGGACGTCCGGCAGGCTGCCTGGATGAACCAGACTCCCGCGGTCATCTTGAACATTCAGCGCCAGCCTGGCGCGAACATCATCTCGGTGGTCGACCGGATCAAGCAACTGTTGCCGCAACTGACGTCGTCCCTGCCCGCGTCCATCCATGTCAGCATCCTGACCGATCGGACCACCACCATCCGGGCCTCCGTCAGCGACGTTCGGTTCGAGCTGATGCTTACGGTGGCGTTGGTGGTGATGGTCATGTTTCTTTTCCTGCGCAACATCGCCGCGACCATCATTCCCGGGATCGCCGTTCCCCTGTCGCTGGTCGCCACCTTCGGAGTGATGTATCTACTCGGCTACAGCCTGAACAACCTGACTTTGATGGCGCTGACGATTTCAACCGGCTTCGTGGTAGACGACGCCATCGTGATGATCGAGAACATCAGCCGCTACATCGAAGCGGGGGACGCTCCCCTGGAGGCCGCGCTCAAAGGCTCCGCGCAAATTGGCTTCACGATCGTCTCGTTGACCGTCTCCCTGATTGCCGTTCTCATTCCTTTGCTATTCATGAGCGATATCGTCGGCCGCCTGTTTCGTGAATTTGCCGTTACGCTGAGCGTGACCATCCTGGCCTCAGCCGTCGTGTCGCTCACCCTCACTCCGATGATGTGCTCGAAGCTGCTGAAGCACAAGTCCGAGGCGAACCAGGGGCGATTCTATCGGGCCTCCGAGCGCGCATTCAATTCGGTCATCGCCTTCTACGGCAGGACGTTGAAGTGGGTCCTCGGCTGGCAACTTGCGACGCTGCTGGTGGCGGCCGCGACTCTCGGTTTGACCATCTTCCTGTTCTTCGTAATTCCCAAAGGATTCTTCCCCATTCAAGATACGGGAGTCATCCAAGGGGTTTCCGAAGCGGCCCAGTCGGTGTCCTTCCCGGAAATGTCGCGTCAGCAGCAGCAATTGAGCAAGATCATTCTGGAGGACCCGGCCGTCGATAATCTGTCCTCCTTCATCGGAATCGACGGGACCAATACCACGCTGAATAGCGGGCGTATTCTCATCAACCTGAAACCGCTCGCGGCGCGAAACCTCAGTGCGAGCGACGTCATTCGCCGCTTGCAGCCGGAACTGGCCAAGGTGCCCGGCATTACGTTGTACATGCAGCCGGTGCAGGATCTCTCGGTCGAAGACCGGGTGAGCCGTACGCAATTCCAGTACACGCTGGAAGATCCGAACGTAGACGAGTTGAATAGCTTCGCGCCGCAGATGCTCGCCAAGCTGCAGACGCTGCCGGAATTGAGCGACGTGGCGAGCGACCAGCAAACCCTCGGTCTTCAGGCGAAGCTGGTGTTCGATCGCAACACCGCCTCACGGTTAGGGATTACGACATCGGCGATCGACCAAGCGCTCTATGACGCTTACGGCCAGCGCGAAGTATCGACCATGTTTACGCAGTTGAATCAGTATCATGTCGTGCTGGAAGTAAAACCCGGGTTCGAGAAGAATCCTTCCGGCCTGAACGATTTGTTTATACAGGCAGGCGCAGTCGTTCCCGGCGCTCCTTCGATTCAATCCTCCGCAGCGTTTTCGAATGCCGGCCAGATCCCGCTCAACAGCTTTTCCCGGGTGGAGACGACCACCGTTCCCATCACGGTGAACCACCAAGGCCAGTTCCCCGTGGTGACCCTGTCCTTCAATCTGGCTCCGACCGCTTCTTTAGGTGACGCCGTTACCGCCGTGAACAAAGTGAAAGACGGAATGGGCATGCCCCCCAGTGTACAGGCCGCCTATCAGGGCACGGCTGAGGCCTTCCAGTCGTCTCTGGCCAACGAGCCCGTGCTGATAGCCGCAGCGTTGATTACGGTCTATCTCGTGTTGGGGATCCTGTATGAGAGCTACATCCATCCCTTGACGATCCTGTCCGCGCTGCCCTCCGCGGGCGTCGGCGCCTTGATCGCTCTCATGATCTTCCGGAACGATTTCAGCGTGATTGCTTTAATCGGCATTGTCCTGCTCATCGGGATCGTGAAGAAGAACGCCATTATGATGATCGATTTCGCCCTCGCAGCGGAACGTAAGGAGGGCATGAAACCGGAAGACGCCATCTATCAGGCATGCCTCCTGCGCTTCCGCCCGATCATGATGACAACCATGGCGGCGTTGCTCGGCGCGGTGCCCTTGGCCTTCGGTTCCGGCAGCGGCTCGGAGCTACGCCGGCCGCTGGGAATTACGATTATCGGTGGGCTGCTTATCAGCCAACTGTTGACGCTCTACACGACGCCGGTCATCTACATATGGTTCGACCGGCTGGGAGCGCGATTCTCGCGGCGGTCCGAAACCGGCAAGCTCCCCGTTGCCGCCGAACCGGCTTCGGCAGTGTAAGCGATGAATATCTCGGAGCCCTTCATCCGCAAGCCCGTCGCCACCACACTTCTTGTGGTCGCCATAACATTGGCCGGCGCCGCTGCGTACCGCTTGCTCCCGGTGTCGCCTCTGCCTCAAGTGGAGTTTCCCACCATCTCCGTGAGCGCCGGCCTGCCGGGGGCGAGTCCCGAGACGATGGCGTCGTCCGTGGCCACGCCGCTCGAGCGCCAATTCGGAAGGATCGCTGCGGTGACCGAGATGACCTCGTCGAGCGCCCTCGGATCTACCAGCATCACGCTGCAATTCGATCTCAACCGGGACATCGACGCGGCCGCGCGCGACGTACAAGCCGCCATCAACGCCGCCCGCGGGAATCTCCCATCCAATCTCCCCAACAATCCCTCGTACCGGAAAGTGAATCCGGCCGACTCGCCCATCTTCATGCTGGCACTTACCTCGGCCGTCCTCACCAGGGGCCAGATGTACGACGCCGCCTCGACCATCATGGCCCAGAAGCTGGCCCAGGTGAGCGGCGTGGGACAAGTAAGTGTGGGCGGGAGTTCGCTTCCGGCCGTTCGCATCGAGCTGAATCCGCCGGCTTTGAACAAGTACGGCGTCGGCCTGGAGCAGGTCCGGACCGCGTTGAGCGGCGCGAACGCCCATACCCCCAAGGGGCATTTCTCGGACAGCCTTCGCATGTGGGAAGTGGGCGCCAACGATCAGATCTTCCAGGCGAGTGACTATGAGCCGCTAGTGGTTGCTTACCGCAACGGAACGGCCGTGCGGATCTCCGATATCGGGCTGGCCCAGGATGCCGTGGAAGACCTTCGCAATTCGGGTTACGCAAACGGTAAGCCATCCGTTCTGGTCATCGTCTTCCGTCAACCCGGGGCGAACATCATCGATACTGTGGATAGCATCCGGGCCGTCCTTCCGGAGATTGAAGCCTCGATTCCGCACTCGATCGATGTCAAGGTGGCTATGGACCAGACGGTCACCATCAGGGCGTCCGTGCACGACACGGAGAAGACACTCATTATCTCGGTGATACTCGTGATTCTGGTGGTCTTCGTCTTCCTGAGAAACGCGCGCACGACCTTTATTCCCAGCGTCGCCGTCCCCGTATCGCTGGTGGGAACATTCGGCGTGATGTACCTGCTCGGCTACAGTCTCGACAATCTCTCGCTGATGGCGCTGACCATCTCCACCGGGTTTGTGGTCGACGACGCGATCGTCGTGATCGAGAACATCACGCGTTATCTCGAACAGGGCATGCATCCTTTCGAGGCCGCGCTGAAAGGCGCGCAGGAAGTGGGCTCAACGGTTTTCACCATCAGCGTTTCGTTGATTGCGGTGTTCATTCCCCTGCTTCTGATGGGCGGCATCGTGGGCCGCCTGTTTCGCGAATTCGCGGTGACGCTTTCCGTCGCCATCGCGGTTTCCATGGTGGTGTCGCTTACCGCAACTCCCATGATGTGCGCTCATCTGTTAAAGGAAAAACAGTCCCACGGCCGGATATACCGCACCACCGAGCGGGCTTTCGAGTGGGTGGTGAATCTGTATGGAAGCACCCTCTCCGTCGCGCTCCGTTTTCGGGCGATTACGCTGCTGGTGCTGCTGGCCACAATCGGGCTTAACGCCTACCTGTTCATTCGCATACCCAAGGGATTTTTCCCGCAACAGGATAACGGACGGATTCAGGGGTCGATTACAGCCGACCAGGATACCTCGTTCCAAGCCATGGATAAGATCATGCTGCCGATGATCAATATCGTCGCCGCCGACCCGGCCGTCGATACCGTGAACGGGTTTACGGGAGGCAGCACGTACAACACGGCGCGTCTGTTCATCTCGCTAAAACCGCTCGAACAGCGCAAGATTTCGGCCGACCTCATCATCGCGCGGCTGCGGCCCAAGTTGGCCAAAGTGCCGGGCGCCACCCTATACTTACAAGCCGCGCAGGATCTGCGCGTCGGTGGCCGGCAGAGCAACGCTCAATACCAGTTCACGATGAGCGGCGACAATCTGGATGACCTCAATCGGTTTGCCCCCAAGATGGTCGCAGGGTTTAAGACCATTTCGATCATTTCGGACGTGAGCAGCGATCAGCAGAACCGTGGGCTGCAAGCCATGATTCAGTACGATCGCGCCACTTCCGCGCGTTTCGGCATTACGCCACAAGTCATCGACAACACGCTTTACGACGCATTCGGCCAGCGCCAGGTATCGACTATGTACACGTCTCTGAATCAGTACCACGTGGTGATGGAGGCGTCGCCGGAGTTCTGGCAGAATCCTCTGTTCCTGCGGCAGATCTATGTGACGTCGCCGAGCGGACAACAGGTCCCGATGAGCGCTTTCGCGACGTTCGCCCCCACCACCGCGCCGCTCACGGTGACTCACCAGGGTCTGTTTCCGGCGGTGACGGTTTCCTTCAATCTGAAGCCAGGGGTTGCGCTGGGCGACGCCGTGAATGCCACGACGGCGGTGGCGGCGAAGGTCGGGCTTCCGGCGACGATCCAGACCGAATTCGCTGGCACCGCCCAAGCCTATGAAGCCTCGCTTGCGAGCGAACCGGTCCTCATTGCGGCGGCACTCGTGAGCGTCTACCTCATCCTTGCGATGCTGTATGAGAGTTACGTCCATCCCATCACCATCATCTCCAGTCTTCCGGCGGCAAGCGTCGGCGCGCTGCTGGCGCTTCTTCTCACCCACACGGACCTCAGTATCATCGCCATCATCGGCATCATTCTGCTGATCGGCATCGTCAAGAAGAACGCCATCATGATGATCGACTTCGCTCTGGCGGCCGAGCGGAACGAGGGCAAGAACTCCTACGACTCGATCGTCGAAGCGTGCAGGTTGCGCTTCCGCCCGATCCTGATGACCACCATGGCCGCGCTCCTGGGAGCCTTGCCGCTCGCGCTGGGAACCGGCACTGGATCCGAACTACGCCGCCCGCTGGGCATTACCATCATCGGCGGCCTGATTATGAGCCAGTTGCTGACGCTGTACACGACACCGGTGGTGTATCTGTACTTCGACAGCCTCCAGCATTGGTGGGATGGCGTGGGCATTCGAAGACGCGGAGAGGCTGGGGCGATCGGATCCGAGTAGCGGGGACACGCGCCCGAGCGGGACCGCACAGCACCGTTCCAGGTCGAGCGACTGGGAACGCGAAGCGACGGACGAAGGTACCTCGGTGACAGGGTCCGCTTGATGGTGAGGTGCGTCTTCGCGACGTTCCGATCGCCCTGACGGGATCGAGTCTCTAACCGAGGTTTCCCAGCGCGCAATTCCAGCGTGCAATGGCGTGCAAGGAGCGACGGCACAGGTGGTTGCCACGGCAATCCCGGCAAGTCTACTGTCTACCCGATCCTGAGACGATTGAACATGGGGACTTTGGCAAAGTCCGAGAGGAATGCGAAGACCGCTGCCGACACGAGTGTTCCTCCTACAACGAGCACAGGCAGAGGAGCCATGGCGATGCCACAAGTCGCCAGCGTGGAGGCGATCAGCACATCCACTACAGACGACCCGATCAGCCAAGGGCTCGGGGGAGAGGACCCCATGCGCTGGCGCTCACGATTCATATAGGTCGTCGCTTGATTGCCGAACACGATGGCCACGAAGGCCACGGTTCTTAGCGTCTCGATTCCAAAACCCAAGCGGTATTTGGCGACGGCCAGAACGGTGGTGCCAAAGACCAGCTCGCAGACGCCCACGAAGACGCCTGCGATCGTCAGGTTGCCGATTCGCCAGGCATTGGGAGTTGGGGAAGGGCGCACATTGTCCGTCGTCAAGGACATGCCGAGGAGGTCGCCGGTGAGCATGATAATGACCATCAACATGGGAGTCAGGATCGCGTGTCCGGTCATGACCAGGCCCACCGCCAGGAAGAGCACCTGCACAGTTTTCTTGTTAACCGAGTTGAGCGCGTAAGTCAGGATCCGCTGGAAGGTAACGCGCCCTTCCTTAACCGAAGCGACGATACCGCCGAGTCCCGGCGTAGTCAGTACGATGCCGGCCGCCGACTTAGCGACATCGGTCGCAGTGGATACCGCGATTCCCATCTGCGCCTGGCGCAGAGCCGGCGCGTCGTTGGCTCCATCGCCGCACATGCCGACAACGTGGCCGCTCTTCTGGAACGCCTTGACCAGATCGTACTTTCCCTCTGGGAGCACGCCGGCAAAGACAGAGAAATCCCCGGGGCGCACACCGTCGGGGATGGGCCCGGGGGGCGAGATCGCTCCGTCCAGCCCCACCGCGCGGGCCACGATCGCTGCCGTCGCAGGGGCATCGCCGGTCACCATAACGGTACTGACGCCCAACGCGTGCAACTCCGTAATGAGCGCTGCCGAATCCGGTCGAGGGGGATCGCTGAGGGCGATGATTCCCGCGAGTTTCATCGCCTCTGGCGGACCCACCGCGACGGCCAGAACCCGGAAGCCCTGCGCCTCGAGTTGTTCCGCGCTCGCGAACGCATCGGGCGATGGTTGCGTAAGACCCACGACCGCGGCAAAGGCTCCCTTCACGGCGCGCACCGTTGCGCCGCTCGTATCGACAGCCGTGGCCTCGGACATCTTCGTGGCGGAATCGAAAGGCACAAACTTACTCAGTTTCGGCAGATCGGAGGCGGCGGCCTGGGCGGCGGCGGAGCGTATGGCCGCGTCCACGGGGTCCTGCCCGCCATCCGAACTGGCGAGGGCAGCCATCCCCAGAACGTGCGATCCGTCGAAGCCGGGCATAGGGTGTACGGCGGTTACCTTCAGCTCGTTGAGTGTCAGCGTGCCGGTCTTGTCCGAGCACAGGACCTCGATGCTTGCCGCCTCGTCCACTGCGGAGAGGCGCGTTGGAAGGACGCCCAGATGCGCCAGCGCGCGCGCACCGAGTGCGGCCGCGAGGGTAAAGGTAGCCGGCAGCGCCACCGGGATCGAAGCGAGAATCGCAGTTAGCACCAGAGGGATGATCTCACCAGGCGGCAGTTTGAGAGCATAGGCATACCCCACCAGCATCACGATGAGGACGCCATTGAACATCGCGAGATTGCGCACCACGCGCAGGACCGCCTTCTGCTGGGAACTTTCGACGTGCGCGGTTCGAACCAGCTCCGCGGTGCGTCCGAACTTTGTGCGCGCTCCCGTCGCGGTGACTTCCGCAACGGCTTCGCCGCGCCGCACCAGCGCCCCTGCATAGGTCTCGAACCCGGCGGCAGCTTCGATCGGAACGGATTCGCCAGTGAGCATGGACTGATCGAGCAGGATCCCGCCTTCCGTCAGACGCACGTCGGCGGCAACCACCGCGCCGACCGATAGCTTCACGACGTCACCCGGCACAAGCTCGGCGGCCGGCACGGTCGCCCAAACATTGTCGCGACGGACCGAAGCGTTCAGCGCGAGCCGCGACTTCAGCGCGGCAAGAGTCGCCTGGGCGCGCCCTTCCTGGAAGAACCCGAGCGCGGCGTTGAAGGCCAGAAGACCCGCGATGATCGCCGCCTCGACATACTTGCCGAGAACGAGCTCGAGCACGATCGCAGCTTCGAGCATCCAGGGAACCGGAGCCCAGAACTTCGTCAGCGCCCTGCGCAACGGATCGAAAGCGGTGTCGGGCACCGCGTTGGGACCGAACTTCTCGAGCCGGCGGCGGGCTTCATCGCTGGTGAGGCCGGAAACCATAGTCACACGTCACTCCGCCAGCAACTTGCGGATCGATTCCAATTCCCGCCGGCGCTTCGCCGTGGTCTTGGGATATGCCATCTTGAGTTCCTTGAGCGCATCCAGGACAATTTGGGAAATAATCAGCCGGGCATTCTCCTTATCATCGGCGGGAACCACATACCAGGGCGCGTGAAGGGTGCTGGTCGCGCTCAGGCAAGCCTCATAAGCCTTGATGTAATGCTTCCAGTACCTCCGCTCGTGAATGTCCGCGAGACTGAATTTCCAGTTTTTGTCCGGCTCATCAATGCGCTCCAGGAAGCGCTTGCGCTGTTCGCCCTTGGACAGATGGAGGAAGACCTTGACGATCCGGGTGCCGTTCCGGTGGAGATGCTCCTCCAGGTCCACGATGGAGCGATACCGCTCTTCCCAGATGGTTTTCCCTTCGCCCAACTCTTCCGAAAGTCCCTGGCTGCGGAGAATCTCCGGATGCACCCGAACGACCAGCACTTCCTCATAGTAGGACCGATTGAAGATGCCGATCTGCCCGCGTTCAGGAAGCCGGAGCGTCGTGCGCCAGAGAAAATCATGCTGCAGCTCCTCGGCGCTGGGCTGTTTGAAACTCGAAACCTGGCAGCCTTGCGGATTGACTCCGGACATGACGTGCCGAATGACGCCGTCCTTGCCGGCGGCGTCCATCCCTTGAAGAACCAGCAGCAGCGCATAGCGGTTGGACGCGTAGTGAAGCTGTTGGAGGGAACTCAACTCCTCAGCGTGTTCTCCCAGGAGCTTTTGATACTCCTTCTTCGACTTGAAAAAGGGCTTGACAGCGGTCGGCCACTCTTTGAGGTCGACCTTTTCTCCACGCCGCACACGGAAATCCTTGGACTTGATTCTCATCTTCGTCCCTTCGGTGTCACGAACTGCTCCGCCTCAAACCAATCTTGGTCCGCGTGGCCATCGGCGTGGCCTCGCTGCTCGTAGAGCTCATAGGCTTGGGCTCGGGCTTACCCGCATTCGGCTTCACGATGACCATCTCCTTCCACCGGGTCACGCCCGGCTCGGGCACCCTACACCTTTGCCGCCGGCGCGTCGGCGCCTCCTACTGGCGGCACGAGATCCGGCACGTCAAGGCGTGCCGCGCCAATCCGGTTGTCGGCCATCCCGTAATAGACATCGAAGCGCTCCGGTGAGCCAAGATCCTCGCGGCGGTCGATGCCGGTGGGGAAAACGACGTTGGCGACCGTCCCGCGCCGTTCTTGCGGCAGCACCGGCGTCAACACGGGCTCTGACGAACGATAGCGGATCATGCGCGGATGCTCCTTCGAGAGCACCATCACCCCAGCCGAGTAGCACAGTTCGTGTCCAGCGTTGCCCGGCTCTTCCATGTCACACACGCCATGGTAAACGATCAGCCAGCCGTGCCGGCTGAAAATGGGCGGAGTGCCGCCGCCGATTTTGAGGCGTTCCCAGGGCGACACCGGAGTCGCCAGCCGGTGATGAGAGGCAAACGCACCGAGGCGACATGGCTCACCGCCCCCCGAGGCCATCGCGCAGTAAGAAATCCAGATGCTTTCCCGATCGAGATCCACCTTACGGGACGCGGGGTGGAAGGCGGTCTCCTCCGGGCGGGTGCCGGGAAACAGTGGCCGGTGAAGCATGGCCAGTTCCGGTTTCCCGGACGGATTCGGAATGGCGACGGGGAAGACGCTGGCATCTTTGTCGTCCACGTCGCCGATGTCGACGTCGCGATACCGTCCAAAGGTTGCCAGCCCAAGGCGGTTCCAGTGGAAGAGGTCTTCCGATGTCGCTAGGGCGATCCGTGGACCTCGCGCCGAGAATGCCGTATACGTCATCAGGTAACGCTGGAGAGGCTCCACGAACGTGATCCGAGGATCTTCGCAGCCACCACCGCCGCCGGGCCGCCGCTCGTAGTCGGCTTCCGGCTCCAGCGCGATGCCGAGCCGCTCGACGCCTGCCGGATCGCCGGCTTCGTTGAATTGCACTCGTGCGATGCCGATCCGCGAGTAGTTCCCCTTGGCAACCAGCCGTGGGAAGAGGTAAAGATGGCCATCGGGGCCACGCGCTGCAGCCGGATTCAGGACGCCTTCGACCTCCTGGGGATTGCCCGGTTCCGGCTCCATCATGAGCCCCAGGCGCCGCAGCTTGAATTCACTCATAAGGCTTCCTGACCGCGATCCGACAAGCAAGCGATGATCGCTTCGACCACCCGCTTAGTCTCGTTGGGACCCTGAACCGGGATAGACACGACACCTGCCTGTTCGGCCGGATAGTCGTTGCCTCCCGCGAACAGGGCATCGCCTATGAAGATCATCTCTTTTAATGAAATGCCGAGAACGTCTCTTAGTTTTCTGACTCCGTAGGCTTTGTCTATGCCTGGCTTGGTGACATCGACGGATGTGGCGCCGCCCAGGCGGACGGAAAAGCCAGGGATGAGAAGATCGAGAATCGCTTTGATCTTCTTCCGCTTGGCAAAATCTGGATCCCATTTCTTCTTTTCTTCCAAGGGGGCCTGCTGACCTAGTGCGGAGAATGTGATCTGGCTGCCCCGGTCTTCAATCGCCTCGCCCCAGACCCTCTCGGCCCTGAGGCCCGCCTCTGCAACCGCCTTCTCAAGCGCAGCGACGATCTTCGCCTTCTCGTCCGAGGTGAAATCTTCCGAGTAAAGCTTTTTCCAGTCCCCTGCGTAGCGGAAGAACTTGGTTCCGCATGTAGGAAGAATCGACAGGTTCGCAAGGCTTGCGTCGTGCGGAAGATGGGAGAGCACCTGTTTTTCAAACTGCGGCCAATCGCCGCCCGAAATCACGGCTGCCTTGACAATGCCAAGAAGGTCATGCAGCAGACGCGACATGTCAGCGTCAAGAGACGATTTGCTCTCGGCAAGGGTGCCGTCCAGATCGAACACAATCAGTTTTTTCATCCCGGTATCCCAATTTCCAGCACGTTCACTGCGCCTTGCGGCTGAAACATGCACGCTCCGAGAGCCGCAGGCAACAGGAAGACGTCGCCTTTACCGGCGGCATACGTGGCGCCGCCGTGCTCGACCTGGCCGGTTCCCTCGATGCATGCCAGCACCCTCGGCACACCCGGCGCGCCAACGGTAAATGGCGACTCTGCGTGCAGGCGCGACAACCAGAAATGCTTGCAGTGAAAGAGTCGCTCGCGTTCCACAGGCTCCGTCGCCTCAACCACAGGCGCCACCAGGCCGCCCGCACACTCGCCAAAGTCAATGCAGGCAAGCGCCTGATCGACCTGGAGCGCGCGTGGTTTGCCTGTCTTGGCGTCGACGTGGTTCCAGTCATACAGGCGAAACGTCACGTCGCTGTTCTGCTGAACCTCGAACACCATGATGTCGCCGCCCAGAGAGTGAACCGTCCCAGCCGGCAGAAAGACGGCGTCGCCGGGCTTCGGAGTGAAGTACGCGAGGCGGTCCGCCACCCCTCCGCTCGTGAGCGCCTGCCGCAGATCGGCTTCCGTGGTGCCTGGTTTCAGACCCGCATAGATGCGGCTCTTTGGCCCGGCCTCCAGCACGACCCACGCTTCGGTTTTCCCCGTCTCACCCAGTGGCAGCAGGTCCGTGTGCGTATCCGTGGGATGAACTTGCACCGAGAGCAACTCACGCGCGTCGAGGAACTTCAGCAGCAGTGGGAATCTGCGGAATCGCCCGGCCAGCTTTCCCATCACCTGTTGTGGAAACTCCTCCAGCAGTTGAGCGATGGTCCGCCCTTTGAGGGTCCCATCGGCAACACGGCTCGGATGGTCATCGCGGTCGCTGAGTAGCCACGCTTCGCCGATAGGTCCGCCCGGCAGCGGTGCGGAGATCAGGCTGGCCAAACGCCGGCCACCCCACAGCCGGTACTGATAGATGGGTTCGATTCGCAGGGGATACAGGACGCTTTGGCTCATAGTCTGTGGGGCTCTGCTAATTTCCTACGGCGCCCGACCCAGAAACGCCAATCATAATGGACGCGTTTCCAGTAAGGGACTTGGTCGTGATGAATACTGTCGCGAACCGATCCTCCGTGCTGGTGGGAACCGTGCTTTCACTCATTCATCGCCGTCATTCCTTCTGTGTCGGAGGTTCCATCACGGCACTGTATTCGCCGCGGCGCGCAGCCCGGTTGCAGTCGGCTCGATGATAGAGAGCTTGCTGCGCCGCCGGCACGTGCGCCTCCTGGCCTCGCCAAATCTCCAAGGCGGGTTGCTGGATGGCGCGGGCAAATGAAAACGCCAACGCCCAAGGCACCCGCGACTTGAACCGGGCATTCATGGCATTCAAACGGGCCGAGGCCAGTTCACTGGGTTGGCCCCCAGACAAGAACGCAATCCCCGGAACGGCAGCGGGGACGGCTCGCAAAAGGCACTCGACCGTGGCGTCGGCCACCTCGTCCACCCCTTCCTGTCTCGCGCAGGCCAATCCCGGAAGCACCATGTTGGGCTTCAGGATCATACCCTCCAGCAGCACACGTTGCGTGTAAAGCTGGTTGAAAACCGTTCGCAGCACGTCCTCCGTCACCTGGCGGCACCGCTCCAGGGTATGGTCGCCGTCCATGAGCGCTTCCGGTTCGACGACGGGGACCTGTCCGGCTTCCTGGCACAACGCGGCATAGCGAGCCAGCGCGTGCGCGTTGGCCTCGATGCAGGCCCGGCTGGGGATGACATCGCTCACGGCAATCACCGCGCGCCACTTCGCAAAACGGGCGCCCATTTCAGAGTATGCAGCCAGGCGGTCGCGCAGTCCGTCCAGACCCTCAGTCACTTTTTCTCCGGGATGACCCGCCATGTCCTTTGCACCGGCGTCAACTTTGATGCCGGGAATGATTCCCGAATCGGTGAGGGCTTTAGCAAAGGGAGTACCGTCGTTCTTGCGCTGGCGGATCGTCTCGTCGGAGAGGATCGCGCCACTAATGCTCTCTTCGAGACCGGGCGTGGTCACAATCAACTCCCGATACGTGCGCCGGGTCTCCTCGGTCTGAGGGATTCCTAGCTTTGCAAATCGTTTGTTGCAGGTGGGAGTGCTTTCGTCCATCGCCAGCAGGCCCTTGTCGCCGGCGACCATCGCCCTCGCGGTGTCTATAAGCTGTTGCGCGTTCATTTGGGGTTGCTCCATTTCCAGTTACGAATCTCCGGCAAGTCCTCGCCGTTCTTGTCGATGTATTGCTTGTGCTCGATCAGCTTATCCTTGAGTTGCTGCTTCAGGTAAATGCCCGGGTCGCCGGTCTGCGGCAGGCGGTCGATGGCGTCCATCACCAGGTGGAAGCGGTCCAGATCGTTGAGTACCGCCATGTCGAAGGGCGTAGTGATGGTGCCTTCTTCCTTATAACCACGGACGTGGATGTTGTCGTGGTTGGTGCGGCGGTAGGTCAGCCGGTGGATCAGCCACGGGTAGGCATGGAAAGCGAAGATGACCGGCTTGTCCTTGGTGAACAGCTCGTCGAAATCCCTGTCGCTCAGGCCGTGTGGGTGCTCGGTTTGGGGCTCCAGCCGCATGAGGTCCACGACGTTGACCACCCGGATTCTCAGGCCGGGCAGGCGCTCGCGCAGAATGGAGACGGCAGCGAGCGTCTCGAGCGTGGGCACGTCGCCGCAGCAGGCCATGACCACGTCGGGGGCAACGCCCTGGTCGTTGCTAGCCCACTGCCAGATGCCGATGCCCTCGGTGCAGTGCTTGATGGCGGCGTCCATGGAGAGCCACTGCGGCGCGGGGTGTTTGCCCGCGATCACGACGTTGACGTAATGGCGGCTGCGCAGGCAGTGGTCCATTACCGAGAGCAGGCAGTTCGCGTCCGGCGGAAGGTAAACACGCACGATTTCGGCCTTCTTGTTCACGACGTGGTCGATGAACCCAGGATCCTGGTGGGTGAAGCCGTTGTGATCCTGGCGCCAGACATGCGAGGCCAGCAGGTAGTTTAGTGACGCGATCTTCCGCCGCCACGGCAGGTGCGACGTGACCTTCAGCCACTTAGCGTGCTGGTTGAACATCGAATCGACGATGTGGATGAACGCCTCGTAGCAGTTGAAGAGTCCATGCCGCCCGGTAAGCAGATAGCCCTCCAGCCAGCCCTCGCATTGGTGTTCGCTGAGCATTTCCATCACGCGCCCAGCGGGTGCGAGGAATTCGTCGTTCGGCATGGTCGCGGCGTCCCATTGACGTTTGGTCGCTTCAAAGACGGCCTCCAAGCCGTTCGAGAGCGTCTCGTCAGGGCCAAAGACCCGGAAATTCCTCTGCTCACCGTTCAGCTTCGCCACATCGCGCAGAAAGGGCCCGAGCACATGCGTGTCGCCGATACCGCGGGCTCCCGGTGAGGGCACGTCCTCGGCGTAGTCGCGGAAATCCGGCATCCGCAGGTCGCGGAGCAGAATGCCGCCGTTGGCGTGGGGATTCGCGCCCATGCGCCGTTCGCCCTGGGGCGCAAGGTCAGCCAGTTCCGGTTTCAAGCGGCCCTGCTCATCGAAGAGTTCCTCGGGCCGGTAGCTTCTCAGCCAGTCTTCGAGCAGCTTGAGGTGTTCGGGATGCGTGGCCGGGTCCGAGAGCGGCACCTGGTGCGAACGGAAGGTGCCTTCCACCTGCAGGCCATCGACTATCTTCGGCCCGGTCCAGCCCTTCGGTGAATTGAGGACGATCATCGGCCAGCGTGGACGCGCGAGGTTGCCGTGGACGCGGGCGTCCTCCTGGATCTTCATGATCCGCTCCACCGCCGTGTCGAGCGCAGCGGCCATGGCCTCGTGCGTCAGTTCGGGCTCGTGACCCTCGACGAAGTAGGGGGTCCACCCGTAACCGCGGAGTAATTGCTCCAATTCCTCGCGGGTGATGCGGGCGAGGACGGTCGGGTTGGAAATCTTGTAGCCATTGAGATGCAGGATCGGCAGCACGGCGCCGTCCGTGGCGGGATCGAGAAACTTGTTGGAATGCCACGCCGTGGCCAGCGGACCGGTCTCGGCCTCGCCATCGCCGACGACGCAGGCGACGACGAGATCGGGATTATCGAACACCGCACCGAACGAATGGCTGAGCGAATAGCCCAACTCGCCGCCCTCATGGATTGAACCGGGGCACTCGGGGGAGGCGTGGCTGGGAATTCCTCCCGGAAACGAAAACTGAAGAAAGAGCTTCCGCAGCCCGGCCTCATCCTGGCTGATGTCGGGATAGATCTCGCTGTAAGTGCCTTCCAGATACGTGTTGCCCACGACAGCCGGG
>DASWZN010000011.1:0-35170 GCA_036404435.1 Bryobacteraceae bacterium | reverse complement strand
TGCTGTTTCTTTTCGTCGCTCAAGACATTGCTCATTCCGACCGAGAGGGTAAGCTCTCGTCGGTGCCAATGTCCTGGGTGCGGTCCTTAGTGGCCGGTTTTCAGGTGACCATCAGTGGCCGGTTTTGGGTGATCACCGAGGGACGAGCATCAAAACTCCATATCGAACTCAGCCCGTTGATCCCGAACCATCCCGGCGACCGCAGCGGCTTCCCCTTCAACTTTGCGCTTTGTGAAAAACGAAAAAGAACACAGCCACGCTGAAGGCACCAAACGTAAAGATGAGCGACGAGAACAGCGCCACCGGAGGAACCAGCCCTTGCACGACGTTCAGTACGTTGCGGATCAAGTGAAAGGCCAGAAGCGCCGTTACGAGGATCGTTCCGATCAGAGCCAGCAATGCAGCATTCTTGACCGTCATGCTCGGAGTATGACCGATGCTTCCGTCGTTCGCAAGCTAAGGCGACCGCAGCGGCTTCCAAGACCCGGCTCGACCTAATCCAAGATCGACAGTTCCAAATACGGCTTCGAGATTTTCGTGATCCGATCATCTGGACTCTCCTTGAAGCTGCTCGGGTCGCCAGCCGGGGCAAACTCCACATCGACCTTGACGAATCCGCACTTCCGATAGACGTAGCGATGCCAAGTGCGAAATGAGATGCCGCCTTCCTCCATGAAGACCTTCAACAGTTCACCCCTCGTCATGCCGACCTTGATGGATTCCAGTTCCGGCAGATTGGCCCGTATCCAGCGTGCTTGTTCAGAACCGTAGGGCGTTGGGTTTGGCTCGATCCGCAGCAGATTCAGTTGCCGAACCCAACGGGCGTTTCTTTTCTCACCCGGCACGACCAATTGAAACGGCCCGTCCTCTTCCGACAGCGGCTTCCCATCTCTTTTTGTGACCACGTAGACGGCCTTGTCGATGAACGATGGATCGAGTTCCGCCCACGCAAAGAGCGCCCGATAGCCATCCCTGCCTTCTGCCGCCACGTAGTACGATGCCGCCGTCTTGTGATACTTCTCGCCGGTCGGTGTTGCGACTTTGCCAAGCACGTCGGTCAGCAGGACACCTTGGAATGTGACCTGCGTTCCGTGATCGGTAGCTGTGATGGTCCGCTGCGGCAGAAGAGCAAGCTCCGAAGCGGACGGTGCCCAGCCAGGCCCACGTTCGGTAATTCCCTCAATACAAATCCTGGGTGGATTCTGACAGAGACCGATGTTCAGAAGAACGCAAAGGAGGAGAGCCACGTTGCGAATCGGCATGGTCCCTATTCTCCAACGAGCGCAACGCTGCCGCAATTCCAAGCGGCGGCTCAAGACGGCGAATACCCGCCAGATGCCCCGCCACTAGCGTACAGAAGCGCCAGGAGCGATTCCCAAGGGTCGGGCCGATCTAAGAGTCCACGGCGACACCAGCGGCTTGTGGAGTCCTTCTCGACGGTCTGCTCTTGGTTCGCTACCGCCATCGTGAAGGTATAGAATCTGACCGTGGGTAGAGTGAACTCGTGATCCTCTCTGGGCTCTCGGGATACTTCGACGATGCGGGCAAGATCCATGACCAGCCCAGTGTGGCGATAGGCGGGTTCATCGGGCGGAAGGAGCAGTGGGAACGTCTATGTTCCGATTGGGACGCCTTGCTGCTTCGGCACGAGATCAAGTACTTTCACGGCGTTGATTGCGAGCATGGCAACAACGAGTTCGATAAGTCCAAGGACAGATGGAAGAATCCGCAGGCCCGGTCCAACTGTCGTATGGACTTCGTCGAGGCTATCATCAATGCGGGGCTAACGGGTTTCGTGTCTGGTCTCGTCAGTGCCGACTACCATGCGCTGGACAAGGCTGCACTGGCCAGGATTGGGAAGCCGTTTTCCTTGGTCGCCCAGACTCTCGTAGTGACTGTCAAAGACTGGGCTAACGCCTGCCACGTCCACGAACTGATCCCATATTTGTTCGAGGCTGGTTCGGAGTGCTCCGTTGAATTCCTCAAGCAATTTGCCGGTCAGTGGGTCCGTGATCGTATAGCGGGCGTACACCCGGCATCCATCAAACTTCCTCCTGGGATGCTTGGCCTTTGCGTTGGGGCAGGTAGCCTTGTGACGGGGGTAGATCTCACGTTTCACTTGCCCCATTTTGCACGCAGAGCGCCTACATCTGCAACTGCGTTTGTATCTTACTGATTATAAATGATTTAATGGCGGAGAGAGAGGGATTCGAACCCTCGATAGAGTTTCCCCTATACACGCTTTCCAAGCGTGCGCCTTCAACCACTCGGCCATCTCTCCGATGGGATCGGGTGAGCCGCTACCTCACAAATGTAACACGCCACACCGGCCGCGCACCGCTCACACCAGGTCGAACTTCTCTTGCTGCAGCAACGGGTCGCTGTGGATAATCACCGGCCGGCCCAGGATTTCCTCCAGTTCCTCGAGATAGGTGTTGCGGCTGGATTTCAGAACCTTGGCCACCTCGGGGTGTACCCGTAGCGTGCAGTCCTCGCCCTCCACGGCCTTGGCGTTCTTCTGAGCCTCTTGCAGAATCTCCGCGATGATCGTGTCCACGCTCTTCACGTAGCCGGCCCCGTCGCAGTACGGGCACGGCGAACACAGCGTTCTCTCCAGGCTTTGCTTGACTCGCTTCCGGGTGATCGCCACCAGGCCGAAATCGTTGAACTGGAGAATCTTGTTCGGTGCCCGGTCCGATCGCATCGCCTCCTCGAGCGCCTGCATCACTTTCTGGCGGTTCTTCCGCTCGTCCATGTCGATGAAGTCCACCACGATGATGCCGCCCAGGTCGCGCAGCCGAATCTGCCGTACGATCTCCTTCACCGCTTCGGTGTTGGTCTTGACGATGGTGTCCTCCAGGCGGTTGGACTTGCCGACGAACTTCCCGGTATTGACGTCCACCGCCACCAGCGCCTCGGTCTGGTTGATGACGATATATCCACCGGATTTCAGCCACACTTTCGGCCGTAGCGCCTTCTCCAACTCCGATGAGACGTTGAAGGCATCGAAAATCGGCGTGTCGCGTGTATACATCTTCACGCGGCTCACCAGGCCCGGCTGGAACCGCTCGACGAATCGCAGCACGCTCTCGTAGACCTCTTCGTTGTCCGCCCAGACGGTCTTGAAAGTGTCCGTCATCTGGTCGCGCAGGATGCGGTGGACCAGGTCCAGATCGTGGTGGATCAGAGCGGGCGCCCGGCGCGCCTCCGCCTTCTGCCGTATGTCCAGCCACAAGTTGAACAGGAACCGCATGTCGGCGGCGATCTCGTCTTCCGGCTTGCCCTCGCCCGCCGTGCGCACGATGAAACCGCCCGGCATCCCGGCGCGGTGCGTTTGCAGAATCCGCCGCAGCCGCATTCGCTCGTCGTCCGAGGCGATCTTCCGCGAGACGCCCATATGCTCGACGGTCGGCATGTAGACGACGTAGCGGCCAGGCAGCGCGATGTGCGACGTGATGCGGGCGCCCTTCTGCCCCAGCGGCTCCTTGGCGATCTGGACCAGGATCTCCTGTCCCTCGCGCAGCAGTTCGGTAATGGAGGGCTGTGCCGGCTTCTCGCCGCGTGGCTGTGCGCGGCCGTTCGTCTTCGAAGCGGGCGCCTCTTCGGGAACCGAGATGGGCTCGGCTGCATCTTCAGGCGCTGCCTCGCCGCTGCCGCCAGTCCGCATTTTGCGCCGCATGCGGCGCGAGACGCGGTGCATGTAGCGATAGCCCTGCTCGCGGAGCGTCGCGGTCAGGCTCACGGGCATCCGGGCGGGCTCGACTCCCTCGTCGTCCGGCGCGGGCCCGGTTTCTCCGGCTTCCCCGCCCGACTCGGCCGGCTCCTCCGCGGCAACCGGCGCCTCGGCCTCGAGCGGGTCCGGAATCACGCCCTCGGGCAGCTCGGTCACCTGTTCCGCAACAGTCTCGACAGCGGGGTCCGGCCCTTCAACCTCGGGCACTTCCGGCGCCTCTTCGTCCGGCTCGGGCTCTTCGGGCAGCGGTTCGGAAGCCGGAGCCTCGTCCGCGGCGGCCTGCTCTTCGGCAGTCGCCTCCTGCGGAGTCTCCAGTTCGGCCGCATCCGGTTCGTCGCCGCTCACCCGGGAATACTTCGCAAGCGATTCGCCCGGAAGGATGGAAAACTCGGATGCCGGCACGGCGGCGGATTCCGCTTCGGGCTCCGCCTCGACGGCAACCGGGGCTTCGGGTGCCTGTTGCGGTGGCTGATCCTCGCGGATGCTGGCGTACTTGGATTCGGGAAAACCCCGCCCCCGCGCACGGCGGCGCCGCGACCGGCGGCCGCGGCGGTCCCGGTCCCCCTCCTCGGACCGCTCCGAAGCTGCTGCGGACCTATCCGGCGGAGGGGGCGGTTCGATGGCCGCAGGCTCTGCCGGCCGGGGCTCTGGCGCACGCTCGACCACCCGCTCCGGAGCGCGGTCCGCTTTGAGAGCTTTCTCCTCAGCCGCACCCGCGATCTTGTCGTACTCCTCGTTGTCATCGAAGAAATCCGAAACGTACAGGAACGCGTCGCGCTCCAGGCCGATATCGACGAACGCCGATTGCATGCCCGGCAACACGCGCGTGACGCGGCCTTTGTGGATGCTGCCCGCCAGGGAGTACTCGTTGGCGCGCTGAAAGACGACCTCCACCAACTGGTCGTCTTCGAGGATTGCCACTTTAGTTTCGTGGCGGTTGGATGCAATGACTAGCTCTTTTCCCATGACGTCTCTCCGCTCATCCGCGGCGAGCGTAGTCCCATCGGGAACCAGAGGCCAGTTACAGGGTCGGAGCCCCCGCGGGCCAGCCAGCCCGCTCAAAAGGGCAGTTGAATCTCGTTTCGGCCGGCGGATGGAGTCAAAGGCTCTGACATCGGCGCCGGATCGGAGTCGCCTGGCGAGCCGGGAACTGTGCCGCGCGGCCCGCTCGAGCGCCTCTGAAATCTTTTCGAACCGAACCCTTCGCTAACCTCGATCTCTTTGCCGAACTACGATCGGCCGCTATGTGGCCCGCCCCGCGGACCTTAGCTCACAAACCGCTGTAGCCTGACGCTATTCACCAGGCCCAGCATCAAGAAAAACGACAGGACGTTGGAGCCGCCGTAACTCATCAACGGCAAAGGAATGCCGGTCACCGGCATCCGGCCTGCCACCATCCCGATGTTCACCAGAACGTGAAACAACAACAACGCGCACACACCCATGCAGATGTACATCCCCGCTCGATCGGGGGACATTTGCGCGTTCTGAACGATTTGCATCAGCAGAACAAAATACAAGCCGAGCATCACCACGACGCCGACGAATCCGTGCTCCTCGGCGAACGACGAAAAAATGAAATCCGTGTGCGGCACGGGCAGGAACCGATACTTCGTCTGGGTGCCCCGGGTCACGCCCTGGCCCCACATTCCTCCGTTGCCGACCGCGATCTTGGATTGAATCACCTGATAGCCGGACCCCCGCGGATCGAGCCCTGGATCCAGGAACGTAACCAATCGGGTCTTCTGGTAGTCCTTCAGCGCGAAGCGCCAGCCGGCCGGCAGCACCAGCGTCAGGATGACGGCAATCGTCACCAGATACTGCCAGCGTAAACCCGCCAAAAAGACGCCGATCGCGAGGATTGGGAGGTAACACAGCGCTGTCCCCAAATCCGGCTGCTTCACTACGAGCAGCATCGGCACCAAAACCAACCCGCCCAGTTTCAGCAGGTCGCGGCCTTCCACCCGATCGCTCTTCAACTCCGTCAGGTATCGGGCTACCAGCAATATTATCACCGTTTTGACAAATTCCGATATCTGCAAATGGAATCCTCCCACGGAGATCCACCGCCGGGAGCCGAACGTCTGCTTGCCGATCACGAGCACCAGCACCAGACCGGCGAGCGACAAGCCATAGAACACGAACGCCCGGCTCAACAAGGTGTGGTAATCGACCTTGGCCACGATCCACATGATGCCCACGCCGACCGCCACCCACAGCGCCTGCTTCCACCAGGCATCGCTCCACACCGTCTCATGGGCGGCGCTATAGATCTGCAGAATGCCCATCCCGCAGATCACCAGCGTGATGATCAGCAGCGGCCAGTCGAGATCGCGGACGGAGCGGTAGCGGGCCATGTTTAGTCCTGGCCGTCCCACCCGTGGGGCAGGCGGTTCCGCCTGCCTTGGGCAGGCCAAACGGCCTGCCCCACGAGGATGTAAAGGTGGCGGGCCATGTTTACTCTTCCTCTCCCGCCTCGGGCTGTTGCTCTCCTTGTGGCTCTTGGGGGAGAGCCGGGATCACCGGAGGCATCGCCCGATTCAATCCCGCCAAGGCCTGGGCCTTAGCCTCCCGCGCCTTCTTGTCGAAATACGCCTTCAGAATGTCGCGGGCGACCGGGGCATTCATGCTGCCATGCTCGCCACTACCTTCCCAGAGCACCGAAACCACGACCTCGGGCGCCTCGCACGGCGCGAACGCGACGAACCAGCCGTTGTCCTTGAGCTTGTGGCCTGCCTTTACGGCCTCGTTCGAGATCCGCTGCGCCGTTCCGGTCTTGCCGCACACGCTCACCCCAGGCAGCCGCGCCCGTCCGCCGGTGCCTCCGCCTTCGTTCACCACGCCCCACATTCCGGAGATGACCTTCTGCGCGTTGGCGGCATCGATCTTTCCTATCCGCCGTTCCGGCTGGTCCGTTTTCACCAGGTGCGGCTTGTACCACACGCCGCCCATGGCCAGACCGCCAATCGCCGACGCCAGTTGCAGCGGCGTCACCGTCAGCGCGCCCTGTCCGATCGAGACCGAGATGGTCTCGCCGGCGTACCACTTCTGCCGGAACAGCCGCATCTTCCATGCCGTGGAAGGCACCACGCCGGTCGCCTCGTTGGGAAGGTCGATCCCGGTCTTGCGCCCGAACCCGGCCATCTCGGCGTACTCGGCGATGTTATCGATCCCCAGGTGGTTCCCCACGTTGTAAAAGAACACGTCGCAGGACTGGACGATACCCTTGTGCACATCCACTACTCCGTGGCCGTGCTTGGCCCAGCACTTGAAGTAGCGGCCATAGAAGGTGGCGCCGCCGGGACAGTGGACCTTGAAATCGTCGTCGATCACGCCCTTCTCCAAACCCGCCAGCGCCATGATTGGCTTGAAGGTCGAACCCGGCGCGAATTGCGCCTGAATGGCGCGGTCCAGCATCGGGTTGTCCGGGTTATTCGCGATCTCCTTCCAGTCTTCCGAGCGGATCCGCCCGGCGAACTTGTTGGGATCGTAGGTGGGGTTGCTGACCATGGCCAGCACCTCGCCATTGCGCGGGTCGAGCGCCACCACCGCGCCGTTCTTCCCCTGCATGCCCAGCTCGGCTACCACCTGCAGGTCCAGATCCAGCGTCAATTGAAGGTTCTTGCCCGGAACGGCATCCTTGATGGCCGCCACCTCGTGCTCATTGCCGCGGTTGTCCACCACCACCTGCCGCTGGCCGTCCTTGCCCATCAGGATGTCGTTGTACTGCCGCTCGATGCCTGCCTTCCCGATCACGTCTCCCTGGTCGTACTTGATGAACTCGGGAGCATCGAGCTCGGCCTCGCTCACCTCGCCGACGTAGCCGATCACATGCGCCGCCATGCCGTCCTGCGGGTACAGGCGCCTTTGCGTCCGCAGCACCTCCATCTCGGGAAAGGTCTCCGGGTCGCTGTGGGCTCTGACAAATGCCAGCTCGCCCGGCGTCAGCTCGTCCTTGATGATGATCGGTTCATACCGCGGCCGCGACCGAAAGCGCTGGAGCCTCGCTTCCAACCGCTGATAATCCATTCCCAGCCCCGTCGCGATCGACTGGACGTGCTCGAACTTCAGGGTGTCCCGCGAGAGGATCAGGCCGTAGGACGAGTGGTTGTCCACGATCACCCGGCCGTCCCGGTCGAGGATCTTGCCCCGTGGCGCCGGCAGGGGCAGCGACTTGATCCGGTTCCGCTCGGCCTGCTCGTAGTAGACCTCCGGGTTGCGTACCTGCAGGTCCCAGAAGCCGGCGATCAGGAACAGAAAGATGCCAATAGACAGGTACTGGTAAAACGCGATCTTCGCCGTGGCGAACTTCGTGTCGTCCCGCAACGGCGGCTTGGAAGGCAGGCGCGATTCGTGGCTTTCCGGATCAGTAATGCTCACTGGACAACGGTAGCGGGGCTCCCCGTTACCAGTCTACCTCTACGGCACGACCACAAACGACCCCCGTGCCGGCCTCCAGTCGCCGCGGCAGGCACGTACGCGATCGATCACGACCGGGCCTCGTTCCGCGTCGCGGTCCACGCGCGCAAACCCCGCGCCGCTCGCGTCGAGGCTGGCCCAGGAGTACCAGACGCCGGCGCGCATAAGCTCGTCCTCAAGCATTCGGTAGGCCACGTCGATCGGGCAGCCCGCGAACGCGGGAGGAAGGTGCAGCCCGAGCGCGTGCCCCCGGCGCACCGTCTCCGCTTCCATGGAAACGGGCACGGGCGGGCCCGCGGGCGCCGGCCGGGTTTCTACATCGTATCCCCGGCCGTTATAGCGGAGCTTCATCGCGTAGAGGCTGACGTCCCCGGCGTGGTAATCGTCCCCCAGGCGCGAAACCCGGTCCACCCAGACAGTCGGGTCCCCATAGCCGAGACGGATCAGGAACAACGGATCCCAGATGAGCTCCGGGAAAGGATCGCTCTCCAGGAGGATGCGGCCGCCACTCGGAAGGGACGGCGCGGCCGCTTTCACCACGCTCCACAGAACTCTCAGATTGCGCTGCTGCGGCTCGAAGGAAGCTCCCATGTTCGCGGCGTGCGGCGCTTGAACCAGGTACGAAGCGACGATCAGGCACCCGAACAGAAGGGCCTGAATCGAGAGCGGCGCGAGCCGGCGAACGCGTTCGGATCTCGCTCTTGCTGCGATGGCGGCGATGGTCCACTGGGCCAGCCGCGAGATGGCCCCTCCCATATAAAGGGCGCAGCCGAGCAACGGCATGTACCAGACGAAGCCGCCGCGCGGGGGAATGACACAGACAGGGAAGAGTGTCAGGTTCGCGAAAAGCAGACCGAAAAGCATGATGCGGCTGCGCAGGGCCAGAGCACCGGCCGCGGCCACCACCAGCACGGCCATCAGTTGCAGGCCGGTCAGATCCGGAGCGAAGAACAATTGACGGTAGTAGTGGAGATACCCGTGAGCGATGAACACAGGGTCGTGCCGGGGCCAGTACGGACTGTTGACGGTCATCTGCGGCACCAGGACCTTGAAGATCATCGCCAGCAGGGTCATGCAGGTGAGCGCCACAATGGGCCTGGCGCGCCGCCAGAGGTCCCGCGGGCGGGAATCGAAAAAGAGCTCGCACAGAAGGAGCACGCCGGGCAGCGTGATCGCCATCTCCTTGCTTCCCAAAGCGGCGGCATAGAGCGCGGCCAGCAGGAGAATGCCCCCCGCGTTCGGAAACTCGCCCCGCCGGCGGATGCGCGTGTAGACCGAGAGAAGAATCAGAACGAAGAACAGGCAGAGGACGTCGTAGACGGTGCCGTCGTTATAGTACAGCTCGGCCAGCGCCGCGTGGAAAGAGAACACCGCGGTGCTCATCAGCGCCGTGGTGCGCGAGCCCGTCAGCCGCCAGATCCAGAGGCCGGCCAGTCCCAGATTCCCAATCAACAGCGCGAAAAACGCGATGCGGAATGGCAGCGGATGAAGGCCGAAAAGCGCGTAGAGGGTGCGATAGTATACGCCGCCCACCGGCCGGTACTCCGGCGTAAACGGAGACACTGCCTCGGCCGCCAGAACGGGAAACGAAACGCGCCCGTAGCCGTGCAGGAACGCGATGTTCATCATGTCGTCGCCGCTGAAGTAGGCGCCTAGGCCTCCCTGCGCGAGCAGCAGGAAGTAGACCAGAATGGCCGCGCCGGCAACGAGCAGTGCTGAAACGTGGTAGGGGCGCAAACTCAAGTATTATACGCGACTCCAGGCGCGCTTAATCTTTCTTTCCGGCGACCCAATAGACCTCTTGCTTGACCGCCTCCTTCGGAAAGCCGGCGCGCTCGAGAATCCCCTTCGCGTTCTCGATCATGTCCGGGTTGCCGCAGGCGTAGGCGGTGGTATCGGCGAGAGTAAATCCCAGCCCGTCCAAGTGCTTGCGCACGACGTCCTCGGCGCGGCCCCGCTCGCCGCTCCAGGCGCGCTCTTCCGCGATCCTGCTCACCGTGGGAATGTAAGTGAACCACGGGCAGCGCTGGGCCAGCGTGGAAAGCTCTTCGCAGTAACCCAGCTCGCGCGAGAGACTGGCCCCGTGCAGCAGCGCGACGCGGTACGGCACGGCCTGGCCTTCGTCGTGCCGCGCGGCCAGTTCCCGCACCATGCTGACGAACGGCGCCACGCCGGTGACCGTCGCGACCATGAAGTGGTTCGGCCGGCCGCTGGCCTGGTCGAACACGAACAGCCCCTTCGCCAGGCGCCTCACCTGCACCTGGCCGCCTACCGGAATTTCGTAGAGCTGTTGCGAGAGGTGCCCGCCCCGGACCAGTTCCAGAAAGAACTCCAGCTCGTCCTGGCGCGGGGAGGAAGCGATCGAGTACGGTCGCTCGATCAGCCGCTCGGGTCCCGGCAGGCCCACGGCCGCATACTGCCCGGGCGTGAAAGCGATCTTCTCCGCCGGGCGCAGCCGCACGATCCACAGGTCCGAACTGATGTCCCGCCGCGAGGTGACCACCGCGTCTACGTGCTTGTCGTCCATGATTCCTTCCGGATGTGGCGGCGCGCGGCGAGGAAGACATCCCGAAGCATCTCCGCGGTCAGCTTGCCCGTCTGCGTGTTCTGCTGGCTGGGATGATAGGAAGCGAGGAGCAGCGGTTGGCCCGGCGCGGTGACGTGCGCGGCGCCGTGCGCGAATCGGAACTCCGAGCGCCGCCGGATGGCCCCCCGGTCCTGCAGAATCCCGAGGTACGCCTCGAACGCGACCCGCCCCAGCGCCACCACGGCTTTGAGATGCGGGAGGGCGTCGATCTCGCGCTCCAGGTATGGACGGCAGTTCCGGAATTCCTCCGGCAGCGGCTTGTTCGCGGGCGGGGCGCAGCGGACGGCCGCCGTGACGTAAGCGTCGTGGAGCCTCAGGCCGTCCTCCCGCGAAACGCTCTCCGGCTGCGATGCGAATCCCGTCTCGTACAGCGCGCGGAACAGGAAATCGCCCGAGCGGTCGCCCGTAAAGACGCGGCCCGTGCGGTTTCCTCCGTGGGCCGCGGGCGCCAGCCCGATCACCAGCAGGTGCGCCTCGGGATCGCCGAAGGACGGCACGGGCCGGCCCCAGTAATCGCACTCGCGGTAAGCGCGGCGCTTGGTGCGCGCCACCAGCTCGCGCCAGGCCGTTAGGCGCGCGCACTTGCGGCACGCGATCACTTCCCGCTCGATGACTTGGAGAGCTTCGGCCGGCCCCATGCTCTGTACCATTGTCGCCGAGGCTGCGCGGGGCGGGCGAGGGTCGGTGGCCGCGCACTGTCCGTTTTTGGGACTGGGTTCATCCTGCAATTTTTGATTTCGCGCTCCTCGTGCTCCCCGCGGCGTGAAATGCGCCGATAGCGATTCGCGGTCCGCGGGCTGGGGACATGGCATCACCTGGAACGAAGGTAATGCAAGCAGGCGGAGCGGGGAGACATCGGAATTCGCAAGTAATTGAAATGCGGGCAAATTTGGAAATACGATTGGCGTGATCGTGGCGTTCACGCTGATGCTGCTCACACCACCATTGCAATTCCGCTGGCGCGCTTCCGGGAGATGCGCAAGGCCATGGAGAAGTACAAGGACGCCGCCAACGCCAACCCGCTCCGGCGGGCAGGATCGACAGCGACGGATATCCGGCGAGCCTGCAGCAGCTCGCGGACGGCGTGCGGTGCTTTCACCTTCTGCCCTCAGCGACTGTCGAGCCTGACCGTGGCCACGGCGGTCGGCTTGCCCACCTCGTAGAGCGCGATCTCATCGTCGGCGACTTGGGCTACGTAGTGGCCGCCGAGCACATCCAGTACGGGGCTCTTGGTGGTAACAATCTCGCCAGTGCGGTACTGGAAAGTCGCAGCGGGGCACACCCCGCAGAGACGAAAGACGACGAACTGCGGGTCGGTTGCCGCGTACAAATCGCCCCCCGTAAGCGCTGCCCGCCAGAGTGCGGTTGGGAGCCTCGGCTTTAAGAGCGTCTTCGCCGATGGGACTTCCACGACCGTGCCGGTGTAGACGCTCTTCTCCGGCCGATGTCCTCCCATTATCAGCACCCGGTCCGGCGCGACGAAGACGAAACTGCCCGCGACATACGATTGCTTCAGCTCTCCCCTCGAAGGCGCCGCCTTCCTCGCAACAGCATCCCAGCAGAAAACGGGAGAGCGTACTGCGCACAACCGACACGCGACCAGGGCAAACCGGCTGTCGGGCGAGAACTCGATCCCGGCGGAGCCAAGATCGCCGGACTCAAAACGCGTGTACATCCCACTCTCGTCCCAGCCCCAGTGTACAAACGGGCGGATTACGCCTTTTTTTTCAAATACTGTGTTCCCCGAGGCGACATCGATGAAACGCAACGCCCCAGCGAAGTCCACGCAGCCCAAAGTACGACCGTCCGGTGACAGTTTCAGCGTTCCGCAGGATTGAGAGCGGACTTCGGTGAATTCGATGCGCTTCCGCTGGGTGATGCTCCAGCGCTCCACGTGGGCCGCCGGGCCGGCCAGTGCGAGCTTGTCGGATTCCACGCGTGTCACGGAACTGACGAACAGGACCTCCTGCGAGTCCGGGCTGAATTCGGCCAGGGTGGCGCTCCCGGCGGGAGCGCTGAACACAACCGCGAGTGGCTCTGCCGTCAGCACCGTGACCCGGGAGCGGTCTTGCGCCAGGACGTATTGCCCGTTGGGGCTGAAGCGAAGGTGACGAAGGGCGCCGGCCAGCGTAGGCCCAGTCAGCCTCGGAACGGCACCCTCGGGCCGCTGCTGAGACGGACTGCGGGCATTGGAAACACACGGACACGACATCCAAGCCAGAACCGCGACCGTTAGCGCGTATCTGCCCGAGCGCCTCATTCCGCAATGACGTCCGCGGTGCCGTCCGGCGTTACTCACTCGTTTGGACGAGGCTAACCGATGCCGGACGGCGCGGAGCGCGCCAGTCGCCCTCATGGAGCCAACGGCGGTGTGTAGCACATCCCCGTGTTGAGGTTGTTCGGGTTTGGAACCCGATAGGAGCCAGGCGGACACTGCCCTTTGAGAGGACGGGATCGGGGGCGAACGTGAACGCCTTGTTCAGGGGCGCGGTCGTATTGGCTGGACCGTTGGCCGGCGCCGCAGTAAGCTGGTCGCCAGTGGGCTCGGAAGGCCCGGACTCAGGGCAGCGGGGTGTTGGCCGCGCTCTCATCGGGCGCCAGCCGGACATGGGCGCCGTTGCCGTTCCCGTTGACGCCCTGCCCGTTCAGCGCCCGGCGCATGTTCTCGAGGGACCATTCGAACGCCTGCGGGAGCACATACGGGAAGGCGTGGCCACCGTTTCCGTTGCCGGCCGGGGTGGTGCAGAACTGCCGCAGGAGTTCGACCAGCGCCGGGTCGCGCCAGCCCTTTCGCACTTCCTCTTCCAGAATGCGGAGCGCTTCGGCAACCGGCAGCGCCGGCTTGTAGGGGCGCGCCGAGATCAGGGCGTCGAAAACGTCGGCGACTTGAAGAATGCGCGCCAGCAGCGGAATCTCCTCGCCGCGCAGCCCGTCGGGATAGCCGCTGCCGTCCCACCGCTCATGGTGGCCGCGCACAATCGGCAGCACCGCCGCCAGCGTGCGCGCCGGTCTGCAGATCTCCGCTCCCTCGATCGCGTGCTTCTTCATGACCGCCCATTCGTCGCCGGTGAGCGGGCCGGGTTTGAACAGGATCGCGTCCGGAACCGCGACCTTCCCGACGTCGTGCAGGTAGCCGCCGCGGTGCAGCGCGATGAGCTCCGCCCGGGACAAACCCAGCGCCGCGCCCAGCGACGTGCTCATGATGGCGAGGCGTTCGCAGTGGCCCGCCGTGCGGCTGTCGCGATGCTCCACGGCCTGGGCCAGGGCGATGAGCACCGCGTCCGCCTGGTCGAGCGAATCGATGGCCTGCTTGTGACGCAGCATCGCGCGGACCCGCGCCCGGATCAGCGCCGGAGGCGGCGGCTGCACCAGAAACGCGTCCGCACCGGAGGAGATCCCCGCGATCTCTAGCTCCTCCCCTTGCATGCCGCTCAGAAGAATCACCGGAATGAAATGGGTGTCCCGGCCCGCCTTCACGGCGCGGCAAAACTCCAACCCGCTCGACTCGGGCGTGACCTGCCCCAGGACGATCAGATCCACCCGCTCTCGATCGATCAGGCTCAAGGCGTCCCGCGGGCGGGCGCTCTCCAGGATTCGATAGCCCTCCGCTTTCAGCACGCCCCGGAGGACACGGCGGTTGATTTCCTGTCCCGAGAGGATGAGGACCGTTTCCGGCAGCGCGCCGTCCCATCCCGGAAAATCGTTCAACAGCCGCGGGATCGACGGGATCGGGTTCGCGAACTGGTCGGGAGCCGCCACGGTGGCCTCAGACCATGTTTATCGACGCGATTTGCGAAGAGTTTAGGGTCAACGCCCTAATCGTGCAGGAACACGCTGCGGCCGGCCAGGGCGGTGCGAAAGGCCCATGCGGCCAGCGCGGCCAGCAGGGCCATCACCAAAATCGAGATACTCACGTACCAGGCTGAAAAGTCGAGCGTCAAAGGCATCGAGGCCAGGATGTTGGTGACGTAGGTGGCGGCGATATAGGCCACCAGGCCGAAGCGGAACAGAATGGCCACATCGATCGACAGCGACACCACCCCGAACGCCAGATCGACCGGAAGAGCGTTGCTGCGCAGCAGGCGGGGAATCACGAGCAGGGCGACGAACACCACCGCGGCCAGCCATTGCTTCCGCAGCCCCGCGCGCAAGCCGAGCAGCAGGAAGAAGATCAGCAGCGAAACGGCGACGGACACGGCAATCTGCAGCAGCATCGCGCTCGCTAGTTGGCGGAGGCCCAGCAGGACGGAGAGATCCACCTGCATGGGCAGTTCGCCGGCCCGTTCTCTCACCGCCGCACCGCAATAATAGAGGAGCGCCCAGCCGATGCCAATGGCGGAGCCGATCAGGGCGTCCCGAGCGACCAGCGGATCGCGGAGCCCGCCCGCCAGCAGGCGGCTCCAGGAGACCAGCGTCCGTGGCCAGAGGCGGCGGGCGTGAGGCTCGAGCGCAAGATACAGCACCCAGACCAGCGCGGCGAAGAACAGCGCCCAACTCACGGCCATGATCACCAACACCAGCTCGATGAAAGAGGGCTTGTGGCTCGCTCCCAGAACCCACGCCGCCAGAATGACCACAAACGTTACCGCAGCGAGGCGCGCGGCTCCGCGGCGGTCTCCGCGGCCGAGGCGAACGTTGCGGCGCGCCAGCGCGCAGCCCCAGGCAACCGCACCGAGGAAGAGCACCAGCAGAATCACCTGGCTGGCACGCTGCCCCGCGCTCAACTGCCCGGCGTAGATCGCGGCCGGCTTCGACCAGGGGCCGCCGATGTCGAAGTACACCGGTTTGCCCCGGAAGGCGGCGGCTTCAACGCGCAGGGCTCCGGGCGTTCCCCCGGGCCACGCGCCCGTCCAGGCGGCCCGCGTGTCCCAGGAGCACCTCGGCAGCCACTGGGGCGCCGCAGGCGTGAAACCCGCCGGATCAAGGCCCGCGGCCGCGAAGAGCAGCTTCCAATCGAACGGCTGTGGCTGGCCGGGCGGATCTTCGAACTGCGGCGGCACGGCCGCGAGCGAAAGCAACCGGCCCTGCATATCCAGGTCGACTTTCAGCATCCCGGAGACGTCGGCGGGCGGATCGTCCCCGGTGACGATGCCCGGCAGAAGCGTGCCTCCGAAGAAGGCGAGCGGCTCGAAGTAGCGCGGGCTGGACCGGTACCAGAAACGGACGGGAGCGGGGCGGCCGGAGGCCAGGCTGCGGTCCAGGGGCCGGCCGCTTCGCCGCGCCCAATCCAGGTAGCCCCAGTCGAGATCGCCGCCCTGGGCGGTGTCGAAGGGCCTGCCCTTGTAGCCGAGCGAAGCCAGGATGTCGCGCGCCTTCCCCGCCAGGGCGCCGGGTGAGTTGTCGAACGGCATGCGGGCCTGCATCGCAATGCGGCCGGAGAACGCCGCGCAGGCGAGCAGTCCGGCGACCACTACGGCCAGCAAAGCCGCGGCCACGCGCGGAGCGATCCCCTCGGAACTCTCGCCGGCCGCGGCGACCATCTCGGGCGAAGGCGTCTCCCCGGCGGCCAGCGCGGCGGCTACCGGATCGCCCCCCGGAAGCCCCGCGGCGACCGCCAGCGCGGAAGCCGGCCGGCGGCCCGGATCGGGGTCCAGGCAGCGCATAATGACTCGCTCCACGGCCGGGTCCAGCTCTTTGACCAGGGTGGCCGGCCCGGCGGGCAAGGCGGCGGCCACGCTGCCGGCCTCGAACGGGCGGCGGCCGGTGAACATCTCGTAGAGCACCAGCCCCAGGCTGTAGATGTCGCTGCGCGCGGTGACCTCGCGGCCCGAGATCTGCTCCGGCGCCATGTAGGCCGGTGTTCCGCTGTGTATGTCCGCGCCTTGAAACTGGCCGGCCAGCCCCGCCAGGCCGAAATCGGTGATGAGCACGTGCCCGCGGCCATCGAGCATGACGTTGGCGGGTTTCAGATCGCGGTGCAGCACGCCCTTCTCGTGCGCCGCTGCCAGGCCGGCGCAAAGCCGGCGCGCGATATCGAGGGCCTTGTCGGCCGGCAGGCGGCCGATGCGGCGCAGCAGCGACGCCAGGTCCTCGCCGTCCACGTATTCCATCGAAATGTAATGCTGGCCTTCGAATTCTCCGATGTCGTAAACGCGGCAGACGTTGGGATGTGAAACCTGGCGCGCGATGCGCACCTCGTTGAGGAACCGTTCGAGGAGGACGCGGTCGGCGGCTAGCGCCGGCGGCAGGAACTTCAGCGCGACCGGCTGGCGCAGCTTGAGGTCGGTGGCCCGGTAGACCTCGCCCATACCGCCCCGGCCGATGAGCGCGACGATCCGGTAGCGGCCGGCAACCAGCGCGCCCGGCAAGAAACGTTCCTCGTCGGCGGAGGGGGCGGAGCTATCGGGCCGCGGCATCAGCTCAGTGGGATTCAAATTGGCATCGGCCTCGGATGGCACTGGCGTTCCACATTGGCTGCAGAAGCGGGTAGAAGAGGCCAGTTCCGTGTGGCACACGCGGCACGTGGGCATTCGAGCGCCAGTGTAACATCTTTGGTTTAACCCGTTCGATTTCCGTTAGCGTTACCAGGAGTTGGCCGCCAAATCAAAGCAGATCGATAAACTGGTCCACCGACATCCCCGACGCGCGGACGGATGTCCTGGCTTGATCAGAATGACGTGACTTCCGTGCTGGCGGTCTTTTATCCAGCCCGCCCTCTGGAAAGTTCTCACGGCTCGCTCCCCCGAAACGGAGGGCAGAGACGCCATTTAGGCGGGAACCTCGATTTCGCGGACCTCAATGGTCGGCGGCATCCCGTGAGCGGCACGTGCAGCCAGACAGCCGGCGATTGCTTCGCGGACATTGTCGAGAGCCTCGGCTTCCGTCCGTCCCTGAGACACGCAGCCGGGAATCGCCGGGCACTCAGCTACGATCATGCCGGTTTCATCGGGCTCCAGCGTCACGAGAAGCTTCATACTTGGATCTTATCGGGATTGTGGCCCTTAGAGCAACAGGTCGCGGCAAGCCAGTCGTTGCAGCTCGGGCCGCTCGGAGACGCCCACCCGGTCCACGTGATCGAGGTCCCGGGCAAACTCAAGCCACCCCACCTACCCCCGCCGCGCCGCCCAGATCAGCAGGCTGAAGATGACCACCGGGATCAGCGCCAGCATCGCGTAGAAGAGGATCCGGCGGAGCACCGGCGTGCGGCGGTGCCGCCAGTCGTGCAACTCGGGCCGCTCGGCGACGCCCACCTGGTCCAGGTGCGCGAGGTCCCAGGCAAACTCGCGCGCGGTGGCGTAGCGGTTCTTGGGATCGCGCTCCAGCGCGCGGTAGATCACTTCCTGCAACTGGGGAGAAATGGACGGATCGATCTCGCGCGGGGGGACCGGATTGTTCAGCAGCCGGTCGTTCATCACTGCAAAGGGATTGGGGCCGGCGAAAGGCGTCTTGCCGGTCAGCATCTCGTAGAGCATGACTCCCAGCGCGTACAAGTCGCTGCGCCCGTCGCCGCGCTTGCCCTTCACCTGCTCGGGGGAGATGTAGTCGGGCGATCCCATCACCTGCGAGAGCTTGGCGAAGGTCAGGCGGCGCGATCCCTGGTTGCCGGCGATGCCGAAATCGATGATCTTGATCCGGTCCTCGGCGCCGATCATGATGTTCTCGGGCTTCAGATCGCGGTGCACCACGCCGCGGCTGTGAATGTACTCCAGCGCGTCGCAAATGGCGATGGCGATCCGGATAGCCCGCTCGGGCGGCAGCTTGCCGTGTTCCGCCAGGAGCTGGCGCAGCAGCCGGCCTTCCACCCACTCCATGACCATGTAGACCCGGCTGCGGTCCGCGTCGGTCATGACCTTCATCACGTTGGGGTGATCGAGCTTCTGGCCGATGGCCTGCTCGCGCTGGAAGCGGTCCCAGAACACCGGGTCGCTCTCCATTTCCGGATGGGGCACCTTGATGGCGACCGGCTGGCCCGTGTTCAGGTCGGTGGCGCGAAAAATCGAGGCCATGCCGCTGCGCGCCGCCACGCCTTCGATGCGGTAGTGATCGAGCCGGTCGCCGGTATGGAGCGGAGTCATGCGTGGATCAGCGCAGCTTGTACGGCCGGCCGCGGTACATACCGACACGTTCCACGTTTAGAACGCGGATGAGCTGTACGCTGATATTATCGCTGCCGTCCCGCTCGTTGGCAACGTCCACCAGTTTTTGGGCGCTCTCGTTCAGATCCCTGGTGTGCGCCACGAGGGTGGCGATTTCGGAAGGCTGGACGGAGGCGTGCAGGCCGTCGGAGCAAAGCAGGAGGATGTCGCCGGGCAAAAGCAGGTGCTCGGCGGTCTCGGCGCTGACGAACATCTCGGCGCCCACCGAGCGGCTGAGCAGGTGGCGCGACTCCGAGCCCGCCGCCTGCCGGGCCGAAAGCACTCCCAGGCGGACCTGCTCGTTGACCAGCGTGTGATCGCGCGTGAGCGTCTCGGCGCGGCCGTGGCGAATCAGGTAGCAGCGCGAATCGCCGACGTGGGCCACTACCACGCGGTCGTAACGGAGCACGCACGCGACCAGGGTGGTCGCCATAGAGGTCCCGCTCTGATGGGCGGCCATCCCGGTCTCGAACACGTGCGTGTTGGCCGCTTGCACCAGACGCGGCAGGAGCGTCCCCGGCGCCTCCCCGCCGGCGGCCGCGCGGAAACCGGCGAGCAGGCAGTCGACGGCGGCTCGCGAAGCCACCTCGCCCAGATCCTGCCCGCCGACTCCGTCGGCTAGGGCAAACAGCCAGCCAGTTGTGCGCGCCTGCTCCGGTGTTGCGGGGAGCGCGTATCCGAGGTAATCCTCGTTGTGATCCCGCACCCGCCCGCAATCGGAGAGCTGCGCGAACTCGACATCCAACATAGACTCAGATCGCAGGAGCGGCCGGAGCGCGCTGTCCGACCATCGTGGTCCTGCCTGAGCGCTTGCTCGATCGGACAAAGTAGATTCCTCCATAAATGGCCCACACCAGCGCGATGCCCAGCGCCGTAAACGGTTCCATCTTGGTGCCGAAGCCCATGAACGGACCCACCAGGTAGAAAACCATGCAGGCCAGGTTGGCAACCACGCCGAACACGGGAATCAGCACATGGCGCAACACGCTGAAGTTCGGGTGGCGATGGTAAGCCACCATGCAAATCACGCAGCTCAGGCCATACAGCAGGAACGTGCCGAAGTTCGAAGCCAGCGTGACGGTCAGCAGCGAGTTCGGCAGCCCCGCCAGGGTGTCGTGCGACATGTAGCCGACGCTCGACCAGAATCCCTGCGGCAGGGCCTTGATGGCGGCGTCGGTGGGTGCGCCGGCGTCGCCGAAAACCAGGGACACGCCGATGACACCAATCACCGCCGAGATGATCGCCAGAGTCCAGATGGCGCGATGGGGCGAAAGGTTCTTCGAGTGCAACATGCCGAAGTGCTCCGGCACTTCCTGATCCTTGCCCATGGCGTAGGTGACGCGCGCCCCGGTGTTCATGCAGGAAAGCGTCGTGCCGATGATCGCCAGGAACACCGTGAAGGCCTCGATCAGCATGAAGACCCGCCCGTTTCCGGCGCCGAACAGCGCCGTGCCGACGACGATCATCATGTCGCCGATAGGCGCCGCCGAGGTGGTCGCAGTGGGCATGTTGTACCCGCTATTGAGAAAGTAGTTGGCGGCGAAGTACTCGAACAGGTAGCAGACCATGCCCTGGATGAGCAGCGATGCGATCACCGCGATCGGAATGTGACGCTTGGGGTTCTTCGCTTCACCCCCCAGCGAGGTTACCGATTCGAATCCCACCAGGATGAGGATCGCGACCGTGGCCTGGACGAAAACCCAGCCCCAATTGTGGGCGGCGATCACCGAGGCGCCGGTCGGATGGCTCAGGAAGTTGCCCTTGTCGTCCTGCATGGGATAGGCGATGTGAAAGGGCACGGCCTTCCCGGCCGCATCCAGCTTGGGCTTGGGCCGCCCGTCGGCCTCGCGGAGAATCGTCTCCGTCGTCTGTCCGTTGGCTACCGTCTTTTCGGTCGCGAACTCGTAGGTGTACGCTTCGCCGGAAGTCGAATCGAACTGGTAGGCCACGCTGCCCGGAGGATGACTCGTCCGGAAGCCGATGGCCAGGACCGAAAACACCACCAGGGCCGAGATCTGTACGACGTTGATGGCGACGGAGACGGCCGTGGAGCCGGTTACGCCACGATGGGCGATGTAGGCCACAAGGAATGAAAAAACGACCGCGATCGCGGCCATGAACATCGGTCCGGGATTGGTCGCGCTCATGAAGCTGGGCCAGATGGTCCCTGCCAGATAGCCGCACAGGATTCCCATGACGGCCACCATCACTCCGGGGTAGATCCAGTAGTAGAGGTGCGAGCCCCAGCCCACGATGAACTTGGAGAGGCGGGCGTAGCGCCAGACGTTATCGTGGTTGAGGAAGGACTGCTCCGCGAAGTAATACGAACTGCCGGTTCCGGGGTATAGCTTGGCCAATTCCGCATAACACACGGCGGTCGCCAGGCACAGCAAAAGGGCCACAAAGATGCCCATCCACATGGAAGGCGCGGATACGCCCGTCGTAGCCTGGATCACGAAAGTCAGCCACAGGAAGGCTCCGGGAGCGATCAGCGCCATTGCGTTCGCCGTCAAGCCGGTTAAGCCTAGGGTCGGTTTCATCTCGACAGGGTTGGTGTCGGCCATACACTTCTCCTTAGCAGGTAGATTGTCTTTGATCGGCGGGGATCACCCAGCTTCCGACAGGGAAGAACTGTGCTATTGATACAATAAACCGGGCGGCCGTTCCGGCAAAGCGGGAAGTTTCGATGCGGCGGATAAGTGTTTTCTATTGCTCGCAGTTGCGGTTCCCGCTTTGCCCCGCGATAGAAAAAATCGATTGGACACGCCCCGCCGGGGGTTCTATGCTGACGCGGAGACCGTGGCGCACGCTTCAGCACCCGACCGCGGGCGGGTCGGCAGCCCGCGTGGGGCAGGCCGTTTGGCCTGCCCCGGCAGGCGGAACCGCCTGCCCCACGGCAACGTGGGTTACTGGAGAGCGTGCCGTGCCGGCACGGAGACAGGACACTAACGAATGAAACTGGCGGGATTTCTGTTACTTGTTGCGGGATGGGCCATCGTGCTGGCCGCGGCGGCGCTGCTCAAGACCGTGCTCCTCGAAACAGCTTTCGTGCTGGCCGGCGTGGGAACGGAGCTGGTGGGGCTGGTGCTGGTGATCCGCTCGCATCTGATGGTGCGGGCGGCGAGAGGATGATGGCCATGAACGCGCTGGAGCTTTGCTTTCTCCTCACGCTGCTGGTTCCCCTGGCCGGGGCCGGCATCGCGCTGATCAACGCCGGCCTGGGGCGTTCGCGCAGCGCGGCCCACGCCATGCTTGCGTCGCTCTCGATCGTCGCCGTGGCGGCCCTGGTGTATTTCGTGTGCGGCTTCGCATGGCAGGGGTTTCCGGGTCTGTCGGCGCACACCCTGACGGTGGCCGGTAAGACCTGGAACTGGCTGGCCGCGGAACCGTTCTTCCTGCGCGGCCTGGTTCTCGATGGCTCGCCGGCTTCGCTCGCGGTGTGGCTCGGAATGCTGAGCGCCGGATTGGCCGCGCTGATTCCGCTGGGCAGCGGAGCGGACCGCTGGCGCCTGGGCGCGAGTTGCGCCTCGGCGGCGCTCCTGGCGGGATTCACCTATCCGCTGTTCGCCCACTGGGTCTGGGGCGGCGGGTGGCTGGCGCAACTGGGCGCCAACAACCACCTCGGCGCGGGCTTTCTGGATGCCGGCGGCTCGAGCTCGATTCAGGCGACGGGCGGCCTGACGGCCTTATGTATCGCTTGGATTCTAGGCCCCCGGCGGGGCAAGTATGCGCCCGATGGCGCGCCTTCGGCCATTCCCGGCCACAATGCCGTCCTGGTCCTGTTCGGGTGCCTGGCGGCGTTGCTGGGATGGCTGGGACTGAACTGCGCCGGCTCCATTCTTTATTACGGTGTGGAGCCCGGGCGGATGGTCCTGGTGGCCGTGAATACTACTCTCGGCGCGGCCGCCGCCGCTCTGGCATCGGCCGCCATTACGCGCACCCGCTTCGGCAAGCCGGATGCCTCGCTGTGCGCGAATGGCTGGGTGGGCGGACTGGCGGCCGGCAGCGCCGGATGCGCCTTCGTAGTGCCAGCGGTGGCGGTTCTGATCGGCGCAGTCTCCGGCGTCCTGGTGGTCTTCGCGGTGGAGTGGATCGAGCTGCGCCTGGCGGTGGACGATCCCGGCGGTGCAGTCGCGGTGCACGCCGTCGGCGGCATTTGGGGCGTCATCGCGGTGGGCCTCTTCGCCGGCGGGCCGGGCCAGTTGGTGGCGCAGTTGGCGGGTCTCGCCACGCTGCTCGGTTTTGTCCTGCCTCTGACCTATGGCCTGAACCGGGCGCTCAACCGCTTCTACCCGCAGCGCGTGGCAGTGGAAGGCGAGCGCCGCGGGATGGACCTGTTCGAGCTCGGCGCCGGCGCATACCCCGAGTTCATGACCCACACCGAAGATTTCACCCAGAGGTAGGCTTCCGGCCTGAGCCGCAACCGAGATGGCCCAGCGCTACCGGTTGCGGCTCAGGCCGAAGTCGGCCGCCCAGACGGAAAGCGCGATGACCACCAAAGCGGCGGCTATCGCTTCGAGCATCTGTATCCCCATAGCACCCTCTTTGCTCCTTTGGATGCAGCAGTAGTTCTGTTGGACGCAGCTTTTGTTGGGACCGCTCCCTACGGCCGCGGCTCCATGCCGTAGGGAGCGGTCAGGCTACTTCTTCTCGGTCATGTTGTTGCCGAAGATGAATCCGATTTCGGCCATGGCTCGGGTCTGGTTCTGGTTCATGCCCGCAGAGCCAAAGCCATCGCCAGGCGTCATGCTGCCCAGATGAACGAAAGCCATGTCTCCGCGAACGAAGAAGCCGGCGTGTTGAAAGGTCGGCGTCAAGGTCACAGACGTGCCCGTGCTGCCCGGACCGTACATCAGATTGACGGATTGGTCGGCGACATTCCCCGTGCTCCCGATATACTCGAAGCGCCCCGCGAGCGAGAAGCCGTGTTTGAAGGCGTAACTCGCCAGAATGGCGCCACCCCTGGTCGACGCTCCCTTCAGGGTGCCGATGCTCGAGTTAGTCGGCACGTCGGTGTATTGAAAGTAGGGCTGGATGATCCAGGGTCCCTTCGTGTACGTGTAGATGACGTTGTAAATACTCCCATTGTCCTGCACGGGTGTGGCAAAAGTCTGATAGTTCGTCTGCCCCAGGTTTCCACCCCCCACGAACGCCAGGGCGTGAGGCCCGTTGGCATAGGTCAGCGAGCCGCTCACCCAGTTATAGCGGTTGGAATAGAAGCCGTCGTTCCAACTCAGGGAGGCAGTAAACTTGCCCATGGTCTGGTTCACCTGGATTCCACGATTGACGGCGTTTTCCTGGTTCCACAGCAGACCGCGAGAGACGTTCACGTTCTCGAAGCTGAAGGTGTACTCGGCGCCGATCAGCGTAGGCAGCTCGCCGACCAAGATCGAGGTGTTCTTCGCTGGCTGAAGTTTCAGGAAGGCGACCGGCAGCGGGCCGTAGAGGTCGCTCACGGTCTTGCTGGTCGATAGAAACGGCACTCCGAGATCCGCGATGTTGTAAACGCCCGCCTGCAGGTAGAACTGCCACCACCCATCCGTCTTCTGGATAAAGATTTGCCCGTTGCTCAGGTCCGCCTGCGTGCTCTTATCGCCCGGTACGTGGTTTTGCGTCGCCATTCCCACACCGTCCAAAATGCCGTTCACCGCGATCTTGCCGAAAGGTCCGGCATCGAAGACGGCCGGGGGCAGCCACTGCACCGGGCCGGTTACTGCAGGGGCTGGCAGCGCGGCGGGAGCGGGCGTCGCTGGCGCCGCGGCCGCAGCGGGTTCCGGGGTTGGCGAGGCAGCGGGGGCCGCTGCAGTCTCTTGCGCAATCGCGGACGACGCCAGCAAGAGTAACAATCCGACCGTCAGGATACAGCTTCGGCGTTTCATTTTGTAAGTAACCTCCAAAGTTTTCGTGGATTGAGGCTGGCTGGCGCGACTGGGGGCCGCAGCCGAATAGGGCTCGTCCCGAACCTACCGGGTACGTGGAGCCATGCTGCGATTGTATGCCCGTCAGGCACATTTACCAAATAGAAACTTTGAATCCTCCGCATAAAAACGTTGCGCTTAGTGGCGGCGGCGCGCGGTAGGAAGATGAAAGGAGACTATTCTACGCCTCGCGCAGCCAGCGCGCCAGCGGGAGCAGGAAATGAAGAAAATAGAAGCGATCATCCAGCCGTTCAAACTGGACGAGGTTAAGGAGGCGCTGAAGGCCATCGGCATCGACGGAATGACCGTCAGCGAGGTCCGGGGGCACGGCCGCCAGAAGGGACACGCCGAGGTCTACCGCGGACAGGAATACCAAGTCGACCTGGTGCCGAAGATCAAGCTCGAAATGGTGATCGCCTCCGAGCGCGCCGACGAGGTCATCCACGCGGTCGTCGAATCGGCGCGCACCGGCCGCATCGGCGATGGCAAGATCTTCATTTACGACGTAGCAGAAACCATCCGCATCCGCAACGAGGACCGCGGCGCGGCGGCGCTATAGGAGTCCGCTCCCTCACGGTCGCGGTTCGGTGCTATGGCCCGTTCCGGCGCCACCCGGCTCAGGCCTGGAAGGAGCTGCCGCAGCCGCAGGTCGACTTTACGTTGGGGTTTTCGAACTTGAAGCCCGAGCCTTCCAGCGTCTCGACGTAATCGACGTTGGCCCCGTCCAGGTACAACATGCTGGCCTGGTCGACGAACACCTTCAGGCCGCCAAAGGTATACGTCTTGTCGAGCATGCCGGGAGTGTTCTCGAAGGCCATCGAGTAGCTGAAACCCGAGCATCCCCCGCCCACCACCGCGATGCGCAAGCCGGCCGGCTTCGGCTCCTGCGTATCGAGGATCTCCCTCACCTTTTCCACCGCACGTTCCGAGAGTTGAATCATAGCTGTATCCAGTTTATCAGCCGGGCCGCCTGGGTTGGCCCGCCCCGCTCCCTTTCCTCATAGATAGATGAATTTCCAGCCCCGCGGTTGCTGAAAATCTGGTACTTTGGACGGCAGGAGGCCCCCGAGCATGGGCCGCGGGGCGATCGAAGCCAGCCGAAAAAACCTCGAAACCGTTGGAAACGCAGCCGCGTCCCTTGTCGTGTATGAGCAGCTTGAGTGGCGCTCTGCGGCTGCCGGCCTCCGGTAAAGCGATTGCAGTCGAGAGAAGAGTGGACTACAAGAACGAAGAGGCTGCCCTGGTTCGCCGTGCACAAAGCGGCGACGAGATGGCGTTCCGCGACATCGTCGAACGCTATCAATCCAAGGTGTTTTCAATCATTTACGGCATTCTGCGCAACCACAATGACGCCGAGGACATCGCGCAGCAGGTGTTCACCAAGGTCTACTTCTCCATCAAGAGCTTCGACTTCCGGAGCTCCTTGCTGACGTGGATCTACAAGATCACCGTCAACGAGTGTTACGATTACCTGCGCAAGAAAAAGGTCCGTAAGCTGGTGTACGAGAGCGACTTCAGCGAGGAAGATGCCCTTCGGATGGAGCACTCCGAGCCGGCGCGCGATCAGCGCCAGCCGGTCGACGTCGCGCTGGCCCAACGGGACCTGGTGATGAAGCTCCTGGCGCGGCTTCCGGAGGAGGAGCGCAACCTGCTCCTGCTCAAGGAGGTGGAGGGCCATTCGGTGGAAGAATTGGCGGCGATGACCGGGATCAACGAGAATACAATCAAAGTGAAGCTTTTCCGTGCCCGGCAAAAGCTGCTCAAATCGGCCCAGCGGCTGACCAGGTCGCCGGGGCTGGTTACGGCTTAGGAATTTGGAAGCGGACGGTAAGATCCGCGCATTTGCGGTGCTGAGGGAATAGATCTTTATGCATGGGCTCATCAGAGAACACTTGGAAGACTGCCTGCGAGGCGCTCCCGCGAGAGCTCCCGAGGTCGAAGAGCATCTTCGCGATTGCGAAGAGTGCCGCGAAGAGCTGAGATGGATGCGGGAACAAGCCCGGTCGCTGCACGTGCTGGCGCCGTCGCGGACCATGGATCCCACGCCGGGATTCTACGCCCGGGTGCTGGAGCGGATCGAGTCCGAGCGCAGGCCGTCGTTCTGGGATGCGTTCCTCGAACCGGCATTTGGCAAGCGGCTGCTGGCCACATCGCTGATGCTGGTTGGCCTGCTCGGGGGTGTCCTGGCCTTTACCGAGGCGACGACCGAGGTGGCGACGGCAACCCCTGAGGCCGTCATGGCGGCCGAGCATCCTCCCGGGCTGGGCTCGAACGTAGACCGGGACCGCGAGACCGTGTTGGTGTCATTGGCCACGTACCGAGACTATCGATGACGCCGGCGCATTCTCCGGGCTGGCAGAACCCGCGGATCCTGCTGACGCTGGCGGTGGTCTTCCTGTGCGGCGTCATGGTGGGCATAATCGTGCATCACTGGATGCACGTCGCGCCCCCGCCGCCTCCGGGACCGACCGCCGGACCGGGAGCGGCCTTGCTCACCAGGCTCAAGACCGAGCTGGATCTGACGCCCGGGCAGACCGAGCAGCTCAAGACGGTTCTGGACGACTTCTTCACCTACTACTACACGCTCCAGGCGCAACTGGACGATGTGCGGGCCAGCGGCAAGCAGCGCATTGAGCGCATCCTGGACGACGGCCAGAAGAAGAAGTTCGAGAGAATCATGACCGAGCAGGACAAGCGGCTGCACTAAGCAGCTCGTGGCTCGTCGCCCGTCGCCCGTCGATCCCAAGCGGGCTTTCCCGGCTTCGCACCGGGACGAATTCCGGCGGCGAGGCGCACGAATCGCGCGAGGGATCGACGCCACGAGCGACGAGCGGGCCGCCTCGGGCGGCCCTCAAACCACCTCGATCGTCACTTCGGGAAAGCGCCGCGAACCCACCGCGATGTCCAGCCGATGCGGCCCCGGCCCAATGCCTGCGGGCAAGGGAAAGATCACCTCGAACAACGGCCGGACCGGATCGACGCAGCGCGCTTCGAATGTCTCGACCGCGCAGCCGTCCACGCTGGCGCGGAACTGGCTCGCGTCCGGTATCTCTTCGAAGGCCGCCTGGATGGAGCGGCAGGCGATGCGCGTGGTCGAGAGGATTTCGTCCGCATCGCTCAGCCAGACCAGGCGAGGAACCGTGGGGCCCGGCGGAATCACGCGCACGAAGGACGGCGGCGCGATCGGCTTTCCCCGGTACAACACCTCGATTGGCTGAAGCCCCGGCTCGATTCCCGGCGGGAGTTGTATGTTGAACTGCTGGACGCCATCTGATCCGGGCGGCCCGAGGAAAGGTCCCAGATACTCCGCCCTCGCGCGAGCGTGGCCCACCGTGGCTTCCAGAGTGTTCAGGTCGCTATCGGCGGGCAGTCCCTCGATCCACAGCGAGGCGAACGCCCAGCGGCCGCGCGCGGGCACGACGGGCACGGAGTTGTAGGCATCGGTGATGCGCCGGATTCGCGGCGGCCCTGCCGGAAGGGGCGCGGGGCGGCGCGGCTTTTGGATGGTCACCGCCATATGCGGCGTCGCGGGCGATTCCACCGCCATCAGCAGCAGGCCGGCCTCGCGCGCGAACGCGGCGATCTCGCCTCCGGCGATGCGCGCCCCACGCCAGGTGTCCGCACCCTCCGTGGCGCCCGGCGCGGCGTCCGCCTGGAACCAGAAAACTCCGCCGGGCGCCAGAACGCGGCACGCTTCCCGCAGATAACCGAAGATCGCCTCGCGGCTCGGAATGTGCTGGAAGACGGCGTAGGAGTACACGAAGTCGAAGGACTCGCCGGCGAAGCCAGCCAGATCGGCCCCGTCGCCGCGGTGGACGTGCGCGTGGGGAATATCCCGCAGCCGTTCCCGCGCGCCCCGAACCATTTCGTCGGAGACGTCGATGCCGTGGATCTCGCCCACCTGGGCGCTGAGAGGCCGCATCAGCCGTCCCAGGCCGCAGCCGATTTCGAGCGCGCGCCGGCAGCGCGGAACGGGCCCGGCCGGAAGGCGCAGAAACTGGCGCGCAAGGCTGGCCGCCAGCTCGCGGCCGCTGGCGAAGAACTCCTCGTCGTCCTGATTCCGCCGGCCGAACGCGACGAAGAACTTGGCGTCGCAGCGCGCGCGCTGGTTCCAGTCCTCGCGCATGCGCTGGCACAGGGCGTCGTCCATCGGAACCATTATCGTCCGCAGCGCGGAACGGTCGAGGGCAGCGAATGGATCACTTCGTCGGGCCGGTGATCGTCAGGGTGATCGTGTTGGACTTCACGGTCACCTTGGTATCCAGATCCACTCGCGAGAGCCAAATCGTGTACGTGCCCGGAACCAGGGTGCAGGCCTCAGAGACATCCAACCAGGTCTCATCCGTCCGTCCTGGTTTAATCGGGAGGTATCCTCCGTCTAGGGCCATGACAGAGTCGTTCCTGTAGTCGCTGTAGTCGTTCGTATCGTCCACCGCTGGCTTCATTCCAGAGAGTTTCCAGGCAAGCTTGGACATTTTGAAGTGCCTGTTTGCAGCGTCATGTACGTGGACCTGATATCCGTTGAGCAGCGCATCGGTGTTGGGCCCTTTGTACAAACCGATGATCCTCGTGGATGTGTTAGTCAGCAGAACACTGACCCTGACCTTGGCCCCGGCCTCCACGACAGCATTCGGTGTGCTGATTCGGATCGAGAAGGGGGCCTGATTGCCCTGGGCGTAACCGCCCGCGACTGGCCCGAGCAGCACGGCCAACGATAAGGAAATTGTTCGGCTCATCTTTCGTCTCCAACTCTTGGCAAGGAATAATCACTTCGTCTCGCCGGTGAGCGTGAAGGTGATCGTGTTCGACTTTACGAGGACGTTGCTCCGGTAGTCGAGCCGGTGCGCCTGAACTGTGTACTTTCCGGGCTTGTCGAGGACGAATTCCCTATTGAGATCCGATTCCTCGCTAAAGCTCTCGCCCTTCTTGATGTAGGATGGTGGAGCGCTGGGGCCCAGGGCCGGAACTAAGGTGGTTCTTGCATGGATCGTCTTGCCGTGATACGTCTCTGGCGTCGGCTTACCGTCACTGTCAGACACTCGCACGTCCACCATGCGGAGGCTTTGTCCAAGCTCGCCTCCTTGCACCGAAATCGAGCCATAGGGGAGGAGCTGGTCGCAGAGATTCGTTTCGGCGAGGTGCAGCACGATCGGGGAGCCGATCTTCACCACGGTTTGCGGTGCGCTGATGGTGATGGTGAAACACGGCTTCGGGCCGGACGCGTTCTGAGCAAGGCCAAGTCCGCCGAGGCCGGCCATTGCCGCAAGCAGCACGGGCATTGGGGAGATTCTCATATCGGCAACCATCATTATCCTCCACACCGTACAATCGAATTCATGGCCATCGAGTTCCTCCAGGCCGGCTTCCCCCCGCTCGAGAACCTGAGCGTGGCGGCGCCGGATGGGGCCGTCATCGGCATCGTGGGAGAGGACGGCGCGGGCAAGCGCTCCCTGCTGCGCCTGGCCGCGGAAGCGGAGCGGCCGGCGTCGGGCCAGGTTCGGGTGCGCGGGACGGCGCGCCTGCTGGGCCCCTCGGACCCTTGGGAACCGGGCGCGGCGGATGCACTGCTCCTCGATCACGCGCTGGCCGAGCGGGACGCCTTGGTGCGGGCGCGCGCCGCCATCGACATCGAACGCCTGCGGCGGGTCGGCGGAACCGTCCTGATCGTGTCGCACGAGGACGCGCTGCTGCTGCAACTGTGCGACGAGATCTGGTGGCTCGACCGCGGCCGTCTGGCGGCCAAGGGCGATCCCGGCGAGACGCTCGACCGCTACCAGCGCCACATCGCGCGCCGGCTTCGGGAGAGCTCGGAGGCCGTGGCGGCGATGGCGCCCAGCCTCAGGCGCGGCGACGGCCGCGCGAGCGTCCTCGGCGTAGAAACTCTGGACGCGGAGCGCCGCCCCACGACGGTCTGGCAGGGAGGCGAAGAGGCCGCCGTGCGGGTGACGGTCCGCTTCGCCCAGCCGGTCGCCGATCCGGTGGTGGGCATCATGATCCGCAACCGGATTGGCTTAGAAGTCTACGGCACCAACACCGGGATCGAGCGGCTGCAACTCGGGCCGCGCCAGGCGGGCGACACCATCGCGGTGACGTTCTCATTCCCCTGCCCGTTGTGCCCGCAGGTGTACACGCTGACGGCGGCTTCGCACGATCCCGACGGCGTCTGGCACGACTGGCTCGAGGACGCGGTGCTGGTTTCGGTGGCGGACAGCCGCCACGCGGCCGGCGTGGTGAACCTGCGCGCGCGGGTCTCGGTGGAAACGGCGTAGGACGCCGCTTCAGCCCTGCACCTTTTGTGGTACATTCCTCTTATCTTCTTCCGCGCGGAGGCCGGCGGTGAGCCGGTTCGGGACTGGCTGAGGAGGTTGCCCGAAGCGGAGCGCCACGCGGTGGGACAGGACCTGCTGCGCGCGCAATGGCGTTGGCCGGCAGGCATGCCGCTGTGCCGTCCGTTGGGAAGCGGGCTGTGGGAAATCCGGACGGACTTACCGACGAGACGGACAGCACGCGTGCTGCTATGTCCTTACCACGAGCACCTCGTTGCGCAGCACGGGTTCATCAAGAAAGCGCGGACGACGCCGGATGAGGACTTGGCATTGGCGCGCAAGCGTCAGAAGGAGTTGGAGCGATGAGCAAGAAGCACATGGGGTCGAGCATTGACGATTTCCTCAAAGAGGAAGGGATTTTCGAAGAGGCGCAAGCGCAGGCGGTCAAGGAGGTCGTCGCGTGGCAGCTCGCCGAGGCCATGAGGAGCAAGAAGATATCCAAAGCACGCATGGCTGGACTGCTCAGAACGAGCCGCACCCAGGTGGATCGCCTGCTCGACCCGAAGAACGATATCACGCTCTCGAGCCTCCAACGGGCGGCGGCGATCGTCGGTCGTCGCGTCACGATTGAGCTGGTGTAAGAGGGACCTGCCGCTGCGGGAGCGCTACTACTCGCCGCGGCGGCGCCTGACGAGCCAAGGCTCGATCGCGCCGGGGTTGTCGAGGACTTCGCGCTCGACGTCGCGGAACTGGCTATCAATCACCAGCCGCTCGATACCCTCTCCCAAGGTTGCGTCGCCGGTCTCGACCCGTTTCCGCTCGATGAGGGACAGGACGGCTTCGCACAGCTCGATGTAGTGCAGCGTGTCGCTCATGGCCTACCCTCCTGTCCGGTTAGACGCAGGGCGGGCCCGGAAGTTCCCGTTGGAAGGATGAGCGCGGCGCGAGGGCTAGCGCTCGCCGCGGCGGCGCCGGACGAGCCAGGGCTCGATCGCGCCGGGGTGCTCCAGGATGTCGCGCTCGATTTCGCAGAACTGGCCGTCGATCGCCAGCCGCTCGAAACCCGCCCCCAAGGTTGCGTCGCCCGTCTCGGCCCGCTTGCGCTCGATGAGGGACAAGATGGCCTCGCATAGCTCGATGTGGTGAACAGTAGTGTTGCCCATGGACCCCTCTTGCTCGATTAGACGCTGAGGCGGGCGGGAAGTCGCAGGAAGGTGAGCGGAATGGCATCCCCAGCGGGCTTCGAACCCGCGTTACCGAGGTGAGGGGGGGTTCTATTGGGTTTTGCGCAGTTTGCAGTGATTCGCTGGAACTCGCATAAGCCCGTGCCGTACAGCCGGATCGGAGCGGCTCCTGCTCGGAGGGCTTCGGCGTACCCTGGCCTGTTTGGGCTTCAATACGTCACCATAGCGTCACCGCTCGCCTCGTGCGGGAACCGGTGCGAGACAGATCGTGACGGGTCCGGCTCAGTTACGCATGTGATCGGAAAAGAAGTCCGTGCCGCTGTGATGGGCTCCGGGAAAACGCGACACTGTCGTGTTCGAAAGCACCCACTCGCCACGCAACCTGCCCCGATATTTTGAGACGCGCTACCAGCTCCCCGCTATCCTGTAGTGGTTGCGGACGGCCTTGTGGGTGAGAGGCATTTCGTAGTTTACCCAAACCGACTCGCCTTCCAGTTCCCCATAGTACCTACCCGGACCGATTGTGGTGCACCCCTTACGACGCTCGTAACAGTCCAGCAGGGCGTGCTCACCGTTCACGATGACATGTATCGTGGACGTATCTGTGTGGGTCGTCCTTCCTACTATCCCCCCTACGATCCCGCCGCCACGTGCATCCAAGGTTAGGTTTTGCGTGTCCACCACCTCAACAACTACGGCCGTCTTCCCCTGCTTGGGCGGCGCCGACGACTCCGACCGCTGGCCGCCCGTTGCGATAAAAATGGCGTGGCAAACATCCTTCATCGCGTTGGCTAGGCTCGGGGTCGAAGCGGTGCGGAAAGTCTTGCCGTCGCGGTCAATGAGGGTCAGATCGAAGCTGTCCTGCCCGGTCTTGAGATCGGTCCTGATGACCTCGAGCGTGTAGTCGCTCTTGGCTACGTCACTTGTAATGCTGACGCTCGGGCACTCCTTCCGCAGCGCCTTCGATATGTCCTCAGGCGGAACGGTAGACTTGTACGTTAAGGCAATGCTCTTGGGAGTGCCCTGAACGGTAGACTTGTCCGTTAAGGCAATGCTCTTGGGAGTGCCCTGAGCGATTGCTGAGATGGCGGGTAAGACCAGGTATGCTAACAACCTCAGCCTCATTTCATTCTCTCCCTTTCAAGATTTCCTGCCAGCAGGTCCACCGCGCCTGCCCGGCACTCCGCCTTTAGCTGACCGAGCATATCACCGCTCAATCGCGACGGCAAGGTAGTGCCTGAATTGTGCCTGAATGCGCGTTGATCTGAACGCGCGTCCTTCCACACGCTGAGACACACCGCAGCAAGCTGGCTGGTGATGCAGGGAGCGGACCTCTACGCGCTGGGCCAACTACTCGGACGTCGAACGCCGCGCATGACTCAACTATGGCTTGCCCCTAAGAACGGGCGGGAGTGGAACGCCTGGGATACCGTGAACAAGCCGCCAACCCTCAGGCAGGCCAATGGCTTTGGTCAAACCCTGGTACTTGTTGCTTGCGTCAAGCGCTACGAATACCCAGCCATCAGGCAAGGAGGCTGTATCGCTGGTTCTGTAGTAGCTGTCCTGGGAATCCAAAACGACAACAAGGCTGGGATCAAAACCTTCTCTCTGTTCCGCCTTGAAAATGCGCGCTTTCCCCACCTTCTTTCCTACCCGTATAAAGGCGTTGTTGTCTCTGATCCACACGTCGTTGTGTCCGCCAATTGTCAGCCCGCTGAACATATACCAGTTCTGAATTGTGTAGTTACAGCACTCCGTCTGCATTATGAACCAGTGATCCATTGCGCGGCCCACGTTCGAAACCTCCGTGACGACTCCGCGTTCATAGGCAGGCTCCCCCTTCTCTCCGCCCCAGCAAACATGGCCGGAGCGGTTGGGAAGCTCGACGGCGTTTTCGGGGGAGTGATACCTCAACCAGCCAAACCAATCGGATTCTTGGCGCCGGCCGGGAGGCCATAGACCGCTATCGTCGAGTGCGGCCGGGGTCAGGGTGTCGTGGCGTGCGCGGTCTGCGCATCAATTCGTTTCCTCAGTTCCCCAATCGCTCTCTTGGTCGCGCTCTCGCTCCATCGAAACGGCCCCCAGACTTCGGACTCGCTCCATAGAAGATCGCCTGTCTTGGCGTCGATCACCGACAGAACGGTCCAAGTATACGCGCGCTGGGCCGTGTCACGCACATTCACCGCGAGCCGAAAAATAAGATCGGCCTGGCTGCGATCCTGAACCACCTGAAACCTGCCCCACTCCCTGAGAGCCTGGTAGGCCCGATCTCCGAGCTCAGCGTAGCCGCCTCGATTGTCGATGTACACGGCTTTAGCCGACATCAATGAAGGCGGGAGCGGCAGGTGTTCCTTGTCTTTGGCGAAGGTCGCGAGCGAACAGGACATGAGCAGCAATGCGGAGGAAAGGCCTCTGGCGGGCTTCGTCATGCTGGACCTCGGGCCTGAGCGTAACACCGCGGCGACCAGCCGTCAACCCACGCGCTCGGATTCCGGGGGCGCGGAGAGGGACTGCCTTCAACTGTTGAATTGGATGGCGTCCCCAGCGGGATTCGAACCCGCGTTACCGCCGTGAAAGAGGGTTCGACGGCATTTTGCGCATTTTGCATTGACCTGCCGGAACGCGCACAAATCCGCGCTGGACAGCCGGTTAGGAACAGTTTCATTTCGGAGCATTTAGGCGCGGTTCGTACCTCTTTGGGCTTCAGTTCGTCACCATGGCGTCACCGCCCGAGAGCTTGACTCGGAAGGGCAAGAAGCACCCTGACCAAAACACTGAGCGGTTGGATTCGCCGCGTTGCGAACCCTGGGAGTTCCCCGTCGTGCGTGGGTGTAAGCCTGGGAAATCGGGATGCCTGCGGCTCAGTTGCTCATGTGGTCATAAATGAAAGCCGCCGCTGCCGAACAATCCACTACCTTGATTCGTTGACGGTTTGTGCTCTCCACAAAGCAGTTAGCGTTCGATTCCGGGGATGTGGTCGTGGACAGG
>DASWZN010000010.1:0-56318 GCA_036404435.1 Bryobacteraceae bacterium | reverse complement strand
GCCTACGCTCAATCCGACACCGAGGCCGCCCTGGAGATGCAACGCGCCAAGCGCCAACTGATGGCCCACATCGGCAAGAGGAGCGCCTGATTCGTTCGCGACTTGCTCGGCGGGAAACTCGGAGCGCTGTGGAAATGGCGGGCCGTGGACAGCCCTGGAAAACCGTCATCGCTAACGCGCTGAGCGCTTCGCGCCGGTTTTCCACCGCTGCCCACCGCCCTTGGAAAACGCTTCGCGTTTCCCACATTCCCACAGCGCCGACGACGGTTCCTCTTTCTCTCTCTGAACTCAAAACGAAAGGACCCAGCCTGCCGGCCGACCTACCTCCGTTCAGGCTCATCCTTCAATGAGAATATGCTCCCGGGCGTCAGGAGAGCCGGGCGCGCACCTTATCGCTGAGAGCCTTGCCGTCGGCGCGTTTGCCGGCGAGGGCGGCCTGCACCGCCTTCATCACCACGCCCATCTGCTTGGCGGAGGTGACGCCGGTGGCGGCCAGCGCCGCGGCGATGGCGGCATCGATCTCCTCTTCGCTGGCCATGGCCGGCATGTAGGATTCGATGAGGAGCAGCTCGGCCTCTTCCTTATCGGCCTGCTCCGGCCGGCCGCCCTTGCGGAACATGTCGGCGGCTTCGCGGCGCTGCTTGATCAGCGTCGCGAGCACCTGCTGCTCGGTCCGCTCGTCGAGCGGCTTCATGGAATCGACTTCCTGTTTCTTGAGCGCGGTCTTGATCATGCGGAGCGCGCTCAAGCGGTCTTCAGCCCGGGCCTTCATGGCCTCGGTCATGTCTTTTTGAACCCGGTCGAGTAGAGCCATCACTTTGTTATTCTATATGGACCGGAACAATGAGCCGGTGGTCTTTTAGGAGCGCACGCACAATGAACATCCTCATCGCTGAACCGATGGCCGCGGCGGGCATCGAGCTGCTGCGGTCCCAACCGGGTTGGAATATCGTCGTGTCCAACCCAAAGGAGTATCTCAACAGCCTGCCGGAAGCCGATGCGCTGGTGGTACGGAGCGCGGTCAAGGTCACCAAGGAAGTGCTCGAAAAGGCGCCCCGGCTGCGCGCGATCGGCCGCGCGGGCGTGGGCGTGGACAACGTGGACCTCAACGCCGCCACCGCGGCCGGCGTCCTGGTGATGAACACGCCGGGCGGCAACGCGGCGTCGGTGGCCGAGCACACCATCGCCCTGATGCTGGCGATGGCCCGCTCGATTCCCCAGGCCAGCGCCTCGACCAAGGCCGGCAAGTGGGAGAAGAAGAAGTTCCTGGGCAACGAGATTCGCGGAAAGACGCTGGGCGTCATCGGCCTGGGGAGCATCGGGCGCGAGGTGGTGAAGCGCGCGCGCGCGTTCGAGATGCGCATTCTCACCAACGATCCCTACGTCAGCCCGCAGATCGCCAAGGATCTGGATGTCGAACTGGTGGACCTGGCGCGGCTCTACGCCGAGAGCGACTACATCACGCTGCACCTGGCGCTGACGCCGGAGACGCAGAAGCTGATCTCGCGCGAAGCCATCGCGCAGATGAAGACGGGCGTGCGCATCGTCAACTGCGCCCGTGGCGAGATGATCGATCAGGACGCGCTCACCGAAGCACTGCAATCGGGCAAAGTGGCCGGCGCCGCGCTGGACGTGTTCAAGCCGGAACCGCCGCCGCCGGACCTGCCGCTGCTCGGGATCGAGAGCCTGCTGGCGACGCCGCACATCGCGGGCGCGACCGAAGAGGCGCAGGAGATCGTGGGCGTGAAGATCGCCCAGCAGATCGCCGAATATCTGAAGAACGGCGTGGCCATCAACGCGGTCAACATGCCCGCCATGACGCCGGAACAGTACCGGCAGGTGGGGCCGTACATCGACCTCGCCGAGCGGCTGGGGTGCTTCGCTGGGCAGATCGCCCGCGGCAATCCGGCCGGAGTGCGCTTCGTATACTCGGGAAAGATCGGCGACGGCAGCACGCACCTGATCCGCAACGCCGGTCTGGTGGGGCTGCTCAACCGGTGGCTCTCGCAGAAAACGACGCTGGTGAATGCCATGCAGATGGCGGACCAGCAGGGGCTCAGCATCTCCGAGCGGCACGAGAAGAAGACGGCGCATGTGGACTCGGTAACCTTGGAACTGGAAACTGACCAGGGCGTGACCACGGTGGAAGGCGCGGTGGTGCTGGGCAGGCCACGTGTCATGCGCGTGGACGGCATTTACTGCGAGGCGCCGGCCTCGGGCCACCTGGTGTTCATGAAGAACCAGGACGTGCCGGGCGTGATCGGCCACGTGGGCACCGTGCTCGGCAAGAACCAGATCAACATCGCGAACTTTTCGCTGGGCCGGCGCGACGCGCCGCTCAGGCCGGGCGAGCCGCTCGAGGCTCTGGCCATCGTGGAATCGGACACTGCGGTGCCCGAGACCGTGCTGGCGCAGTTGAAGCAGAACCCGGCGGTGATGGTGGCGCGGGCGGTGGACTTCACGGGCTGAGCGAGCCGTCAGTCGGCAGCAATCCGCGAAGTATGAAAAAAGGGGACGCCGTCGGGCGTCCCCTTTTTGTCAAACAGCGCACGGATGCAGTTACGCGGCCGCGGTCTTGACCCGCGATCCCCGGAAGCCGTAGAACATGATCCACAGGTAGCAGGCCGCCGGGACGAGGAAGGACAGGTGGAACGCGGAGACCTGCGCGGGAGAGAAGGCGGCGCCGGCTTCCGGATGGCCGGCGGTGTCGATCACCAGACCCTGAAGCAGCGGAATCAGTGCGCCGCCGCAGATGGCCATGTTGAGCAGTCCCGAAGCCTTGCCGGTCAGCGGGCCGAGTTGGTTGACCGCCAGGGCGAAGGTGGTCGGGAACATGATCGAGTTGAACAAACCCACCAGAACGGCGGCCCACACAGCGATCATGCCGTCGGCGGTCATGGTAGTCACGCAGCACAGGAGCGACATCGTGCCGCAAACCCCGAGCACCTTGCCGCCGGAGAAGCGGCCAAGAATGGCGCTGCCGAGGAAGCGGCCGACCATCGCTCCGCCCCAGTAGAGGGAGGCATAGCGGGTCGCTTCCTGCGCGGTCAGCGAGGTGATGGCGGTGACGTAGTTAATGATGTGCCCGCCGATAGTGACTTCGGCGCCAACGTAAACGAAGATGGCGATGATTCCGAAGACCAGGTGGGGATGCCTCCAGACGTCGCCCCAGGCGCCGCCCGTGGCCGTGTCCCGCTCTGGCTGCGGCATCTTCAAGCGCGAAATGACGAAGGCCAGAAGAAGCAACAGGACGGCCAGGATGAGATAGGGGGTCTTGACGGTGCCGGCTTGGGCCAGTTTGTCCGCGTGGGTCTGCACTCCCTCTCTTGCCTTGGTCAGAATGAACAGCCCGCCTAGCACGGGCGCAACGGTGGTTCCGAGCGAGTTGAACGCCTGCACCAGGGTGAGGCGGGCGGGGGCCTTCTCCGGAGCGCCGAGCAGGGTGGCGAACGGATTCGCGGCCACCTGAATCAGCGTGATGCCGGCGGCGCACACCCACAAGGCGCCCAGGAAGAGAGCGAAGGAAAGCAGGCCCGCGGCGGGAATGATCATTGCCGCTCCCAGGGCCATCACCGCGACGCCCACTACGATGGACTTCTGGTGGCCGAGCTTCGAGACCACGACGGTCGAAGGGATGGAGATCAGGAAGTAGGCCGAGAAGAAGGCGAACTGGATCAGGTCGGCCTCCCATTGGCTCAGGCCGAAAATGCTCTTGAGGTGGGGGACCAGCGGGTCTTTGAATGCCGTGGCAAAACCAAAGATGAAAAAGACCGTGGCAAGTACGCCCAAAGCGAAGCCGGTTTTCTGCGGGGCCGAATACGAGCCCGCCTTTGAGGTCGCAGTCTGCTCGCTCATGTGCTCTCCCTGTTGCGTTGGCCGCCTGCCTGACGCTTCGAGGCGCTGGCTCCGAGAATGGCGGCCCGCGAGGGACGAGTCTAGCACGGAGCGGCACTATTCCGCTGGAGGCGGCTTGACAGCGCCGGCCGCGCTCGGGTATCAAGGTTCATCGCATGTGGCGGCAGGACTATGCGCCGCTGGGCGGGAGCCTGGCGGCTTCGACGGCAGCGGCGGCGCTGCCCGTCTTCGTGCTCCTGTATCTGCTCGGCGTGCGGCGGTGGGCGGCGTGGGCCGCTTCGCTCGCGGCGCTGGGAGCGGCCGTGCTGGCGGCGCTGGTGGTGTACCGGATGCCGCCGCTGCAGATGGCGTCGGCGGCGGCGTACGGCGCGGCGTTCGGCCTCTTTCCCATCGGCTGGATCGTGTTCTCGGCCCTGCTGCTGTATCGCGTCACGGTGGAAAGCGGCAAGTTCGAGATCCTCAAAGACTCGATCGGCAGCCTCACCTCGGACCGCAGGCTGCAGGCGCTGCTGATCGCCTTCGCGTTCGGCGCGTTCCTGGAAGGCGCGGCGGGTTTTGGCGCACCGGTCGCGGTGGCCGCCGCGATGCTCGTGGGGCTTGGCTTCTCGCCGTTCTACGCCGCGGCAATCTGCCTGCTGGCGAACACCGCGCCGGTGGCGTTCGGCTCGATTGGGATTCCCATCGTGACGCTAGCGGGCGTCACCGGGCTGCCGCTGGGGAAGCTCAGCGCCGATGTGGGACGGATCTGCGCGCCGGTCTCGCTCATCGTTCCGGCCTACCTGGTTGCGGTGATGGGCGGGAGGAAGGCGCTGCGAGGCGTGCTTGGCGCCGCCGTTCTGTGCGGGGCCGCCTTCGCGGGCACGCAGTTCGCCGTCTCGAACTTCATCGGGCCGCAACTGACGGATATTTGCAGCTCGCTGGCGGCGATGGGTGCCCTGGTGGCGTGGCTGCTGGTTTCGCGCAGGCGCGCCCAGACAGGCCGGAGGCCTGTCCCACCGCGGGGCGAGGCGTTGATGGCCTGGGCGCCTTACGGCCTGCTGGTTGTGGTGGTGCTGCTATGGGGATGGGAGCCGGTGCGCGTGGCGTTGAATCGGCTCAACGTGGCGTTCGTCTGGCCCGGGCTCCACAACGCGGTGTTGCGAGTTCCGCCCGTGGTGGCGCGCGCGGCTCCGTATCCAGCGGTGTACACCTTCAACTGGCTGGCGGCGTCGGGGACGGCGTGCCTCTTGGCGGTGCTGCTATCGGCCGCATTGCTGCGGATGCCGGCGCGGAAGCTGGCGGGCGTGGCAGAGGCGACGGCGCGCCAACTGGCGTTCCCGCTCGTGACCTTTGCGGCAGTGCTGGCGCTCGCGTTTCTGATGAATTACTCCGGCGCGACCGGGACGCTGGGGCTGGCCTTCGCGCGGACCGGGCGCCTGTTCCCGTTCTTCAGCGCGCTGCTGGGATGGGTGGGAGTGTTCCTGACGGGCTCGGATACATCTTCGAACGCCCTGTTCGGCAACTTGCAGGCGATCACGGCGGCCCGGCTAGGGCTGAGCCCGGTCCTGATGGCGGCGGCGAATTCGGCGGGCGGCGTGATGGGCAAGATGATCAGCTTGCAAAGCATCGCGGTGGCCTGCGCCGCAGCCGGCCTGGGCCGCGAGGACGAGGCGGGCCTGTTCCGCTTCACCCTCCGCCACAGCCTCATCCTGGCGGCGCTGATCGGGCTGATTACGGTAATATATGCCTATGTGGGAGGGGGCGTATAACGGGATGAAGGCTATTCTGCTTGCAGTGTTCCTCTCGGTGCCAGTGCTGGCGCAGCAGCCGGCGGACCTTCAAGAGATCCAGACAATCATCGAGAAGTACGCAAAATCCATCGACGCCGCGGATACGATTCTTGCCGCCGAGATCTGGTCGCAGTCGCAGGATGTGTCGTTCATTCACCCACGAGGACATGAGCACGGTTTCGACCAGGTCAAACAAGACGTTTACGTTCAAATGACGGGGACACGTTCTCGGAGCGGAAGCTCACCATCAAGGAAATCGCCATTCATGTATATGGAGACGCCGCGTGGGCCGAGTTCAACTGGGATTTCGCGGCCAAGCTCAAGAAGGATGGCACACCCCTAAACACACGGGGCAGAGAAACCCAGATCTATCGTAAGGAACAAGGCTGCTGGCGGCTGGTGCACGTCCACTACTCCGGCATGCCCGTTTCCGCGGCGCGGCAGGGGTTCTGACCCGGAGCTTACTTCCGCTCGTAGCGCCCCATGCACTGGGCCTGAGCCAAAACGCGATCGCGCAGGGCGCGGTCGAGGTCGGCGCGACGAGCGCCGGCGGGGAGGTCCAGGCTCTCGACATCGAGCGCATAGAGCTTGAAGAAGTAGCGGTGCGGTCCGTGGCCGTGGGGCGGGCAAGGGCCGCCGTAACCGGGCTTGCCGAAGTCGTTGGTTCCGCTTGCGCCCAGCTGGCTGGGCTTGAAGCCCTGCGCAAGCGCATGGACCGAGGCCGGGATGTTCCAGAGTAGCCAGTGATTCCAGGTGCCGGCCGGAGCGTCGGGATCGTCGGCGATCAGAGCGTAGCTCTTCGTATCGCGTGGCTCGCCGCTCCATTCGAGCGAGGGTGAGACATTGGCGTGCTCGGAGGTATAGAGTCTCGGGATTTCTCCGCCTTCTTGGAAGGCGCTGGTAACGAGTTTGAACGGCATCGGATTCCTCGCGGGCAGACTTAGCGTTCATGCTACCATCCGAGCATGTCGCAAACCAAGATCACCGTCAAAAGCAACGGTTCTATTCGGATCGAAGGGGATTTCGCGATCGTTGACGCCGAGGGAAGGGAGTTCGGGCTGGGCGGCCGCACGGCGGTTTCGCTGTGCCGGTGCGGGCATTCCGAGGACAAGCCCTTCTGCGACGGCAGCCACAAACGCGTGGGATTCCAGGACGCGGTCGCGGCGCGCGATCTGCCGCCCGTCGCGCCGCAGGCGTAGCCAACCTACTTCATCGCCGGTGCGGGCGTAGGCGTGGGTGTGGGCTCGGCCGCGGGCTTCGCGAACTTGGAGTCGTCGACCGGCACGTTCTGCTTGATGTCTTCCATCTTGATGAGCAGCGACATCTCGGGCGTGTCCTGGTGGATGGTGGAGGCGATCTTCACACCATCGACCTCCTTGAAATCCTCGAACGCCATCGAAATGGTGCCGCTGCCCTGCGGCGACGGCATCTCGAGCCGGGTCAGCAGTCCGCTCTGCGCGTCGAAATAGAGCTTGTCGGGACCGCCGTCGGCCGGCTGGCCCTCGAGAACGTAAGCATCGTGGTCACCCACCTTGCCCTTGCTCACCGTCAGCTTTTTGTAGCGGTCCTTGGTGTGCAAGGCGGCCTGCAGATCGGCCGAGCGCTTGAAGGCGTCCAGCTCCGCTCCCGCCATCTCGTGAAAACCCTGCTGCGGATCGGACATCCAGCCGATCTTGCCGTCGTAACACTGGATCACGGTGCCGTAGCCGGCGAACTCGGCGGTCATAATGGTCCGGTTGGGCGTCTTGGTGTACTGCTCGAAGGTGCCGCTAGCGCCGAAGGTTACGACATCGAGGGTGCCCTTCACAACGCGGCTGGTGACCTTCTGAATCGCATCCTTGCCACCGAGGGCGGCGACGTATTTGTCGAGCACCTGGTCCGCGGACGGCAGGGCTGCTTCCTGCGCGGCGGCCGTGAACGGCGCAAAGGCGGCCAGCGCAAGCATGATGATGGAACCCGATGGGAGTGTTTTCATGGCTGTTTTAGCTCCTGAACCACATAGCCGAAGTATATCCCGATCTGGCGCGGCGCCGGGCGCCGTTCGCCGGATGTGGCGGGTGGATCGCCGATTTTCGCTCGCCGCTCGCCGGTTGAGCGGATCGTCTATCATGGGGCGAAATGCCTCGCATCCATGATCGCGACGTCATTCGCGCGATTCTGAGCGTCGATCCGCGATGGTCGCTGTACGCGCTCGGCGACCTGGCGCCAGGGTACTTCGAGCATTCCGAGTGGCACGCTTCGAGCGACGGTGCGCCGGCGCTGCTGTTGCTCTACCGCGCCGTGACGCCGCCGGTTCTTTTCGCCGCGGGCCCGGCGCAAGCGGTCGCGCTCCTGGCGGAAGAGATCGGCGAGCCCGCCGTCTACTTGCACGTGCAGCCGGGAACCGCCCGCGCGCTCGACGCGCGCTACCGCCCCGTGGAGCGAAAGCCGATGCTCCGGATGGTGCTGGAGCCGTCGCGCTTCCGCCCCGAGTCCGAAGCCGGCGTCGTACGGCTCGGACGGGCGGATGCCGCCCGCGTCGAGAGACTCTACGCGGACGGACGCAACACCGGCGAGAGCCCCGACTTCTTCTTTCCCTCGATGCTCGAGCGCGGCGTGTTCTTCGGCATTGAGGACGATGGCGAGCTGGCCGCCGTGGCAGGGACGCACCTGGCGGTGCCCGAGGAAGGCGTGGCTGCGGTCGGCAACGTGTATACGCGCCGCGCCCGGCGCGGCCAGGGCCTCGCCGGCCGCCTCACCAGCGCGGTGACGCTGGAGTTGTTGCGCAGGAACATTCCCGTGGTGGGGCTGAACGTGAGCCAGGGGAACTTCGCCGCCATCCGCGTGTACGAGCGACTCGGCTTCGCCATCTACTGTGAGTTTGTCGAGGGCCCGGCGGTGCGGGGGACAAGCTGAAGCTTGTCCTACAGGTTCTGGCCCTGGTCGAGCGGATAGACGTGGCCGCTCGACATGGTAGTGAGGCACAGGTAGAGCGTTAGCAGCGCGAACTGTTCGACGGCCTCTTCATCGCTCACCGGCACCTTCACCGGCGACCGCTCGCGAATATGCCGCCACACGTCCGCGGGGAAATCCTCCGGAGGCAGGACGGGGCCTGGCGCGAGCGCATTGGCGAAGATTCCGCGGCTGCCGTACTCGAGAGCCATCTCGCGCGTCATGGCAGCCACCGCCGCCTTGGTCACAACGTACGGCAAATTGCGGCGCTGCGGCCGCCCGATCGAGGTTGCGTCCGCGACGTTGACGATGTGGCCTCCGCGCGGCATCGACGGCACGATCAACTGCGTGGGCCAGAAAGTCCCCAGGATGTGCGCGCCGATGCTGGACTCCCAATCCGCCAAGGTCACCTCGTTCACTGCGGTGAGCTTGTAGACCGACGCCATGTTGATCAGGATGTCGATCTCGGGAAAATCGGTGCGGACCCGCTCGACGGCGGCGGCCACGCTCTCGCGCGATGCCACGTCCATCTCCACCGCGAGCCCCCGCACGCCGAGGCGGCGGGCCTCCTCCGCGGTCTCTTGCGCCTCTTTCGCCGAGCAGCGGTAGCTCACCACCACGTTCGCGCCGGACTCGGCCAGCAGACGTGCCACGGTCCGGCCCAGGCGCCGGCCTCCCGTGATCCAGGCCGTACGGCCGCGCAGACGGGCGAGGTGTTTTTCGAGCAATGTCACAATAGCTGCTTTACCGCCGCTTCGAGCGCCGCCATTTCGGTCTCGCCGACGAAGGACTTCACTAGCCGCCCCTGGCGGTCGTAAAGGAACAACGCGGGCAGTGCGCCACTCCACTTGGAATCGATAGCATCGATGAACTTCTCGTCGCTGGCGGCGTGCCTGATGTAGAGCGGCGCCGGCGCCCCCTGCTTCCGCAGAAACGCCGCAGCGTCCGCTTCCTGCTCGGGCTCATCGCAGGAAACCGTCACCAGTTCGAGGCCGCGGGCCCGGTAGCGGGCCGCTAGGCGGACCAGTTGAGGCATCTCGGCCCGGCAGGGATCGCACCAGGTAGCCCAGAAATCCACCAGCACGACGCGGCCCTTCGCCTGGGCGATCAGCCGGTGGTAGCGGACTTCGTCCAGGGGGGCGAGCGGCGCGGCGTGCGCGCCGGCTGCCGTGAGCAGAAGAACCAGAATGACCGCCCTCACGACGCCTTCCGGACGCGTTTGATGCTGCACCCGAACGCTTTGGTCTCGGCTTCGGCCACGGGCTTGTCTTCCAGCACGGCGTCCAGCGCGTTCCGCAGCCGATTCTGCTGCACGCGCTGCATCACCTGCGAGTCGTCGATCGAGCCGTGATAGCGGATGGTGCCCGTCGCATCGATGACGAAGGCTTCCGGCGTCACGCTGGCGCCGAAGCGGTCGGCCACCACGTCGTCCCAGTCCTTGTACACCCGGAAAACGAAGTGGTCCCTGGCGTGCTGCGCGACTTCTTCGAGCGGCTCGGTGCTGTTGGCATTGACGAACACGAATTTCACGCCGCGCTGGCTGTAGTCCTTGTAGATCGCGTTCATCCGATCGTTATAGGCGTTCGAAACCGGGCACTTCGTGGCGATGAAGACCACCACCGTGACCGGCCCGCGCAGCGAGCGAAACTGGACCTCGCCGCCACTGGTATCCCGCAAGGTGAAGTCTTCCACCTTGGAACCCAGCTTGAATTCCTGTCCCAGCAAGGCGGCCACGGAAAGTGCGGCCGCGATCAAATACCGTCCCATGTCCCCTCCGGATCGGGCGGGACCGGGCCCGCCCCTATTGCCGCTTGTTCAGCTTCAGATTGCGCACCACTTTCTTGTCCGTCACAAACACGTCGATCTTCTTGGTATCGCTCGTGGCGCCTTGGTGCTCGGCTCTCACCTGATACTCCACGTTGGGACTCAGCCCGTAAAAAGAATAGCTGCCATTCTCCTTGGTGATGTAGGAGCGGACCTGGAGGGTCTTGGTGTTCTCCAGGTGCACGACGGCGCCCGCAACAACGCTGCCGTCCGTATCCGTCACTACGCCTTCCACCGAACGGGTCTTGAGGTCCCCCTTGTCGGCCTTCTGGGCCAGCGCAGCCGCCTGATACGACAGCATCGCGGCCAGGAGTCCCCACAACGGAATCAGCCTTCTCACTTTGCCTCCGATGCTTTCTTGGACGTTGCCTCGAGGCGGAAGAATACATCGACGCGCACTTCGCCGGCCACTTGGGTGGTTTTTTCCTGTGGCACGTGCCCGGCTGCCCTGACGGTCAGTTTGTACGTCATCTCGTCCACCGGGACCCGGAATGCGAACTCGCCGCGGGAATCGCTCACTGCTTCCAGTTTCTTGAACTTGCGCGCGCCTTGCAACTCACCTGCTGGGACGATCTCGATCCGGGCGCCGGGAAGGCTGAACCCGCTCTCCTGGAACACGGTCCCGAAGATCAGGGCGAAGGGGGTCTGCGCCTTCTTGTCGGTCCCTCCCGCCGCCAGAGCGGTGGCGGCGAATACAGCTAGCAGAAGGTAGCGGCGTCTGGGGGCTCGCTTACTTCGGGAACTCTTCGTCTTCATCCTCGTCGAGCTCGGCCCCTTCGTCGTCATCCTCCTCGTCGATGGATTCCAGTTCGAGCGGATCGAGGCTTACCACGCGCAGGTCCGCGCCGCACTCATCACAGGCGATCGTGTCCCCTTCATCCAGTTCGTCTTCTTCAACGTCGATTTCCGCGTTGCACTCCCTGCAGCGTATCATTGGTTCCTCCGCACAACCACGGCCCAGATTCCTTTATACATACTCGCTGGCCCGAAGGAAAGAGGGTGTTCTCGGCTATTTTGCGGCCTGGCGCCGCCGCGTGGTCACCGGCACGATCCCCTTGAGCCGCAGGTAGAGAAACAACTGTGCCCGGTGTGTCAGCTCGTGCTCCTTGACGGTCTGGATCATCTCCAGCCGCGTCGCCCGCTGGCCGTCAAAGCGGGTGACCAGCCCGGAGTAGAACTCCGGCGGCTGCGCGGCCAGCGCAGGGAGGCGTTCCTCGAGGCGCGCTCGCAGCTCGGAGGCGAGCACGGCCGCTCCCGCATCGGTGGGGACCGGCGGAAAGCGCTTCACCATCTCCTGCCGGTTCAACGTCTCCACTCCATCGAGCAGCATCCCGGTGATGGCGTGGCTCGACATCAGGATATGACGCGCGATCTCGCGGAAGGTCATCACCTCCGGAACCGGCTTGAAGTCCAGTTCCGCCTCCGGCATGTCCTCGACCGATTGGGCCGTGTCTTGCCGCACGCTCTTCCACGAATCCAACAAGGCTTCCAGTCTGACCATGTGAACCATTCTAGCGTCAGTGGCAAGTCGGGCAGGCCGGAGACCTGTCCCACCGGGTTACAATGAGTTTTCATGTCCAAGTTGTTGGAGGGGAAGTGTGCACTGGTGCTCGGGGTGGCCAACCGCTGGAGCCTGGCCTACGCCATCGCCGACGCGTTCCGCCGCGAAGGGGCGTGCCTTGTTCTCACCTACCAGGGAGAGCGGCAACGGGACGCGGTCGAGACGGTGGGGCAGGAACTCTCCGCGACGCAGGTCCTGCCCTGCGATGTGGGCAGCGACGGCGAGCTGACGCAATTGGCCGAAAGGCTCGGCGAGTCTCCGGGACGGCTCGATGCCGTCGTCCACAGTATCGCCTTTGCCAATCGCGACGACCTCACCCGGCCTTTCGTCGAAACCTCGCGCGCGGGTTTCGCGCTGGCGCAGGATATCAGCGCCTATTCTCTGGTGGCGGTGGCGCGCGCCGTGGCGCCGCTGATGACCGCAGGCGGGTCGATCACCACCCTGACCTATCTCGGCTCGACCCGCGTGATTCCCAACTACAATGTGATGGGGGTGGCAAAAGCGGCGCTTGAAGCCGTCGTTCGTTACCTTGCCAGCGACCTGGGGCCGAAGGGGATTCGCGTAAATGCCATCTCCGCCGGTCCGGTCAAAACGGCCTCGGCGCGGGGCATCAAGGATTTCTCGTCCATCCTGGATTACGTGGCCCAGCGCGCGCCGCTGCGGCGCAACACCGATCCGCGGGAGGTGGCCGACGCGGCGGTTTTCCTGGCTAGCAGCCTGGCGCGCGGCGTGACCGGCAACACTTTGTTTGTGGACTCGGGCTTTGGCATTATGGGATTGTAGTATTGACAGCGCTCGGAAGCGCTTCTTATCATGAAGCTTCAACCGCGGTTTGCCATCGCGACATACGCTGTAGCATGAATCCGGTGAGTTTCTTTCTGGCTGACATCCGATGATAAAAGTTGAAGGATTGACCAAGCGTTACGGCCGCACTCTGGCCGTGAACGACATTTCGTTCCAGGTGGAAAAGGGGCAGGTGGTCGGCTTTCTTGGGCCCAACGGCGCCGGGAAGACCACCACGATGCGTGTGCTGACCTGCTTCTTGCCGCCCACCGCGGGCACGGCCAGCCTGGCCGGTTACGACGTCCTCGATCAGCCGCTCGAAGTCAAGCGCCGCATCGGTTACCTGCCCGAGACGCCACCGCTCTATCCGGAGATGGAAGTGTCCGAGTACCTGACCTTCGTCGGCCGGCTGAAGGGCGTCACCAGGTCCGCCATTGCGCGGCGCGTGGACGAAGTTTCGGGCCTGTGCGCCATCGGCGACATGCGAGACAAGCTCATCAGCAAGCTCTCGAAGGGCTACCGGCAGCGGGTCGGGCTGGCGCAGGCCATCATCCATAACCCCGACGTGTTGATCCTCGACGAGCCCACGGCCGGCCTCGACCCCAAACAGATCATCGAGACCCGCGAGCTCATCAAGGACCTGGCCAAGGCGGGCGCGCACACCATCATTCTGAGCACGCACATCCTGCCCGAGGTCGAGCAGACTTGCGAGCGCGTGATCATCATCAATAAAGGACAACTTGTCGCCACCGACACGGTCGAGAACCTCACGCACCGGCTGCGCGGCTCCGAGGCGGTGGCCGTCGAGGTGGAGTCGCGCGACGGAAAGCTCGATGCCGCCGCGGCGCAGCGGCGCCTGGAGCAAGTGGCGGGAGTGAGCCGGGTGGTGCTGAAGCAATCCCTGGACGAGCGCGCGACCTTCGAGGTCGAGAGCCTCCAGAAGGCCGCCATTCGCGGCGACCTGGCCCGCGCCGTCGTGGAATCGGGCTGGAATCTGAACGAGCTGCGGCCGCTCGCCCTGAGCCTGGAGGAGATCTTCCTGGAGTTGACGGCCGGCGAATCCGAAGTTGCGGCCCCCGCCGCCGGAGGTAACAAGTGAAGAATACCTGGCTCATTTATCGCAAGGAATTGAGGAGTTACTTTACCTCCCCGATCGCCTACATTATCCTGGCGCTGTACGCGCTCGTCTTCGGAGTCTTCTTCAACTTCTACCTGCGCGGCTTCCAGCAGTACGCCATGCAGGCGCAGATGATGGGCCGCAGCTTCCCGATGAACATCAACGAGATGATCGTCCGGCAGGTGCTGATGGATACCAGCGTGATCGGGCTGTTCCTCATCCCCATGATCGCGATGCGGCTGTTCGCGGAAGAGAAACGTTCCGGGACCATCGAGCTGCTGATGACCTCGCCGGTTCGCGACATCGAGGTGATCCTCGGCAAGTGGCTGGCGGCGATGGCGCTGTACGCGGTGATCCTGGTGGTGTCCTCGGTGAATCTCACCTTCCTGTTCATCTACGGCAAGCCGGACTGGAAGCCCATCCTGGTGGGTTACCTGGGTTCGCTGCTGCAGGGCGGGTGCTTGCTGGCTATCGGCACGTTTCTTTCGACGCTCACGCGCAACCAGATTATCGCCGGCGTGTCGGGCTTCTGCGTGTCGCTGCTGCTGTGGCTGCTGAACTCGTTTACGGCCTTCGAATCCACGCCGACGTCGAAGGTACTGGGCTATCTCTCGGTGGTGGGCCATTTCGAGCCGTTCACAAAGGGCGTGCTCGACTCGAAGGACGTCATTTTCTTCCTTTCCGCGATCTTCCTGGGGCTGTTCCTGACGGCCCGGTCCATGGAATCGCTGCGGTGGAGGGCATAAGATGAGATTCGGCTGGCTGAAAGCAAGACAAACGAAATACTCCGCTTACGTCACGTTCTTCACGCTCGTGATTCTCGCGGTGCTGGCCGTGGCCAACTATCTGGCCAACGAGCACAACGCATCTTACGACTCGACTAAGAACAAGCTCTACAGCCTCTCCGACCAAACTGTCAAGGTGGCGAAAGGACTTAAAGAAGACGTCGCCATCACTTACTTCGACCGCTCCACCGAGTTCAGCCGGGCGCGCGACCTGCTCGGCCGCTACGCCAACCTGTCGCGGCACTTGAAAATCGTCTACGTCGATCTCGAGAAGAGCCCCCAACTGGCCCGCGCTTTGGGCGTGCGCGCCCTGGGGACCATCTATGTCCAGATCGGTCCGAAGCGCGAGGAGGCCAAGTCCCTCACCGAGGAGGAGATCACCGGCGCGCTCATCCGGGCGCTCAAGACCGGCGATCGCAACGCGTGTTTCGTCGCCAGCTCCGGCGAGCTGAGAATCGACGACTCGAACCGCGGCGGGCTTTCGGCCTTGCGCGAGGCGCTCGAAAAGAACAACTACAAGACACGCTCCGTCTCGCTGATCGGGAAGCCCGAAGTGCCGGCGGACTGCACCGTTCTGATCGTCGCCGCGCCGCGCGTGGATTACACGGACGCCGAGGCCGCGGCGATCCAGAAATACGTCGAGGACGGCGGGCGGGCGCTGTTCCTGCTCGATCCCCCGCTGAACGTGGGCCGCCAGCCCATCGGCGAGAACCCGGCGCTGGTCAAGCTGCTCGATGGCTGGGGCGTGGCGGTGGACAAAGATCTGGTCCGCGATATGGCCTCGTTCGTGGCGCAGCTCGGTCCGGAAGCGCCGGCGGTTGTGGAGTATGAATCGCAACCGATTGTCCGCGAGATGAAGGGTCTCCCCACGGCTTTCCCGCTGGCTCGCTCTCTGGAGGCCAAGACCTCCGGCAAGGCCACCGTGGAGAAGCTGTTTGGCACCTCCGCGGACAGCTACGCGACGACGGACCTTTCGGGCGAACGCTCCGATCCCAAGAAGGACAAGAAGGGCCCGTTCACGCTGGCCGTCGCCGCTACTTCGACTGCCGGCAAGCAGGGCCGCTTCGTGGTAGTGGGCAGCTCGATGTGGGCTACCAACGCCTTGTTGCCGGCGCCGTCGCTCGGCAACCGCGACCTATTCCTCAACATGATGAACTGGCTCTCTTCCGATGAGGACCTGATTTCGATCCGGCCCAAGGAGCCGGAGGATCAGTCCTTCGCCATGACGCGCCCGCAGGGCCGCCTCGTATTCTACTGCAGCCTCCTCATCATGCCGTTCGCCATCGTGCTGAGCGGGTTCATGGTGTGGTGGAAGAGGAGATAGGCGATGCTGCGCATGCGCGGTCTGCTGATTGCGCTGGCGGTGTTGGTCGCTTTGGCCGGCGGCGTCTACTGGTCGAACAAAGCCAAGGAGACCGAGGAAAAGAAGCCCCCGGCCGACGCCCCGCCCAAGATCCTAGAGCTAAAGGCTGACCAGCTTGCGAAGATCGAGATCCGTCGGACCGCCGGAGAAGCGACGGTTATCGAGAAGAAGGACAGTTGGGTTCTGACAGCTCCCCAGCCGCTTCCAGGCGATCAGGAAGCCATCGGGTCGGTTCTCTCGACGCTCACGGCGCTCAACGCCGACCGCCTGATTGAGGCCAAGGCCTCCGATCCCGGCGCGTACGGGCTGGCCCAACCCGCTCTCGATGTCGCCTTCACGATGAAGGACGGCAAGAGCCGCCAGCTTCTGATCGGCGACGAGGTGCCCACCGGCAACGGCTTTTACGTCAAGCTGGCGGACGATCCGCGGATCTTTACCATTGCCAGCTACAGCAAGACCAGCCTGGACAAGACGGAGAAGGACCTGCGCGACAAGCGCCTGCTGACCTTCGATATGGGCAAGCTCAGCCGCATCGAGATTGCGGCCAAGGGCCCGGCGTTCGAGCTGGGCAAGAACAACCAGAACGAGTGGCAGATTCTTAAGCCCAGACCGCTGCGGGCCGATGGCGGCCTGGTCGACGAGCTGGTCGTCAAGCTCCAGGACGCGAAGATGGACCCATCCACTACCGACGAAGACGTGAAGAAGGCCGCCTCGGTCTTTGCGGCTGGCGCCCCGTTGGCGGTTGTCAAGGTGACCGATGCCGCGGGCACCCAGCAACTCCAGATCAGGAAGGACCAGGAGCACAACTACTACGCCAAGAGCAGCGCGATCGAGGGCGTATACAAACTCACGCCCGGCGTCGGCAGCGCGTTCGACAAGAGCTTCGAGGACTTCCGCAACAAGAAGCTCTTCGATTTCAGATGGACCGACCCCACCCGCGTCGAAGTGCGCAACGGCGCCATGTCCGCGAGCTACCAGCGAGCCGGTAACCAGTGGACGTCGGGTGGCAAGCAGATGGATACTGCCTCCGTGGAGACCATGGTGGATAAGGTGCGGGGCGTGACCGCGGCCAAGTTCGCCGACAAAGGCTTCTCGACGCCTTCCATCGACCTTGTTGTCACTGCACAAGACGGCAAACGCGTGGAGAAGGTGTCGCTTTCGAAGACCGGCGACGAATGGTTCGCCATGCGCGAGAACGAGCCCACCATCTATCAGCTCGATGCTAACGTGGTAGGTGAGTTGGAAGCGGCAATCGCCTCGGTGAAAGCGGCGGCGCCCGCCAAAGCGAAGAAGAAGTAGCCGCGGGGCAGACCGCTCCACGAACGTCATGCACGGCCTGCTGACCGATCTCTACGAGCTGACCATGGCGGCCGGCTACTTTGAGACCGGCCTCGCCGCCCGCATCGCGACCTTCGAGCTTTCCCTCCGGCGTCTTCCCGAAAAGCGCGACTTCGTCGTGGCCGCGGGTTTGCCGCAAGCGATCGAATATCTCCAGGGCCTCGGTTTCGAGGGCGCCGAGATCGAGTATCTACGCGCGGTTCCGCAGCTCGCCGGCGCTCCCTCTTCCTTCTTCGAGAACCTCGCGTCGTTCCGTTTCGAGGGCGACGTTTGGGCCGTGCCCGAGGGCACTCCGGTATTCGCCGGGGAGCCGCTGATGACGGTGCGCGGCCCGCTCTGGCAGGCGCAGATCGCCGAGACCTACCTGCTCTCGATGCTCAGCTACCAGACGCTCATCGCGACGAAAGCGGCGCGCATGGTGGAAGCGGCGGCGGGCCGCGGCGTGGTCGAGTTCGGCACGCGGCGCGCGCACTCGCCCGAAGCGGGCGTGCTGGCCGGCCGGGCCGCATACGTCGGCGGTTGCCTCGGCACCAGCAACGTGCTGACCGGTTTCCGCTATGGCGTCCCGGTCTACGGCACGGCGGCGCATTCCTGGGTACTGGCGTTTCGGGACGAGCTCGATGCGCACCGCGCGCTCCAGAAACTGCTCGGCCCGGGCGCCGTCTACCTGATCGACACGTACGACACGCTGGAGGGCGCTCGCAAGGCGGCGTCGCTCGGCCGGCCGTTGTGGGGTGTGCGTCTCGACAGCGGCGACCTGGGGGCGCTCGCGCGGGAGGTGCGGGGAATCCTCGACGCCGCGGGCCTCGGCGACGCGAAGATTATGGCCAGCGGCGATTTGAACGAGGATAAAATCGCCGCCCTGGTGGCCGCGGGCGCGCCCATCGACGCATACGGCGTAGGCACGGAGCTTGCGACCTCCTCGGACGCCCCGGCGCTGGGCGCCATCTACAAGCTGGTCGAGATTGAAGAGGAGGGCGCGACGCGGTACACCGCCAAGCTCAGCGAGGACAAGCCGACGCTGCCCGGCGCCAAGCAAATCTACCGCCGCGCGCACGGCGACGTGGTCGCCCTGGCCGGCGAGAGGCTCGATGGCGAGCCGCTGCTCGATCTCGTTCTGGCCGGCGGCCACCTGGTCCGCCCGCTGCCGGACGCCGCCGTCGCCCGCGCGCATGCTGCCCAGTCCCTGCCTGATTTGAGCAAGCCGCATGCGGTAGAGTACAGCCAGAAGTTACTGGAGCTGCTAGACCGGGTCCGAAGGACCGTGGAGGCGAGGCACGCATGAAGACGGTTTTCATCGACGTGGACACGCAGATCGATTTCCTCTATCCCGCCGGGGCGCTCTACGTCCCCGGGGCGGAGAGACTGCTCCCCCGGCTGGCCGAACTGAGCCGCTACGCGGCTGCCCACGGGATCACCGTGGTCTCGACTGTGGACGCCCACGCGGAGAACGATCCGGAATTCCGCGCCTGGCCGCCCCACTGCGTTTCGGGCACGGCGGGACAGCAAAAGCCGTGCGGCACGCTGCTCGAGAAGCGCGTTGTGGTCCCTTCGACGGCGGGAGATTACGAGATCGACGGCGCCCAGCAGATCATCGTCGAGAAACAGTGGATCGACGTGTTCGCCGGCGGCAATCTGGCCTCGGTTCTCAAGCGGCTCAACGCGGACCGATGGGTGGTCTGCGGCGTGGTGACCGAGTATTGCGTTCGCAGCGCCGTGCTGGGCCTGCTCCAAACAGGGAAGCCGGTCGAAGTGCTGACGGACGCCATCCAGCCGCTCGACGAAGCGGCCGGCCGCGCCACGCTCGCGGAATTCACCGCCCGCGGCGTAAAGGCCGGCACGGTCCCTGGTTTATGATGGCAGTGTGAAGACCCTCATCGCTCTCGGCTTTGCGTCGGTGCTGCTGGCGCAGACTCCCGCACCCCTTTCCCGGCTCCCCTATTCTCCGAGCCTGGATGCGACTTCCATGGACCGCTCCGTCGATCCCTGCACGGACTTCTTCCATTACGCATGCGGCGCATGGGTCAAGAAGAACCCGATCCCGCCGGACGAGGCGCACTGGGACGTCTACTCGAAGCTCGCTTACGACAACGAGCTGTTCCTGTGGGGCATCCTCGACGAGGCCTCGAAGAAGACGGAGGGCCGCAGCGCCGTCGAACAGAAGATCGGGGACTACTTCCACGCCTGCATGGACGAAGGCGCCGTCGAGAAGGCCGGGGCGTCGGCGCTCCAGCCGGATCTGGATGCCATCGCGCATTTGAGCTCGATTCGCGCGCTGGCCGGGCTGGTGGCGAGCGAGCAGCTCGAGGGCACCGAGACTCTGTTCGGCTTCGGATCGAACCAGGACTTTGAAGATTCCGAGCGCGTGATCGCCTTTGCGGTGGCCGGCGGGCTCGGCCTTCCCGACCGCGACTACTACGTGACGGACGATCCGAAAATGCGGGAGATTCGCGAGAAGTATGTGGTGCACGTGGGCCGCATGTTCGAGCAGCTCGGGGACGATCCGAAGACCGCGGCCGCGGAGGCCCGCACGGTGATGGCCATCGAGACCGCGCTGGCCAAGGCGTCCCTCACGCGGGTGGAGCAGCGCGATCCGCACAACCTGTTCCACAAGATGACACTCGAACAGGTGAAGGCCCTGGCGCCTTCCTTCGACTGGGACGCGTACCTCGCCAAGACCGGCCTCTCCGGCATCGCGATCGCCAATGTGACCGAGCCCGCGTTCTTCACGGAGCTGGAGCGGCAACTGCACTCCCAGGATCTGGGCAACTGGAAGACCTACCTGCGCTGGCACCTGGCGCACTCCAAGGCGCCCTATCTTTCCTCCCAGTTCGTCGACGAGGACTTCGCCTTCTTCGGCAAGACGCTGCGCGGAATCGACCAGCTCCAGCCGCGCTGGAAACGCTGCGTGCGTTACGTGGACCGCGACCTGGGCGAGGCGCTCGGGCAAGTTTTCGTCGCCAAGACGTTCGGTCCGGACGTGAAGGCGAAGACGGTGGACATGACCCGCCAGATCGAGAAGGCCATGGAGGGCGAGATCGAGAGCCTGCCTTGGATGGGCCCGGAAACGAAGCAGCAGGCGCTGGCGAAGCTGCACACCGTGGCCAACAAGATCGGCTATCCCGACAAGTGGCGCGACTATAGCTCCGTGCGGATCGTCCCGGAAGATTTCAGCGGCGATGTCGGCCGCGCGGCGGTCTTCGAGATGCACCGGGACCTGGCCAAGATCGGCAAGCCCGTGGACCGCACCGAGTGGGGCATGACGCCGCCGACCGTCAACGCCTACTACAACTCGCAGATGAACGACATCAACTTCCCGGCGGGCGTGCTCCAGCCGCCGCTCTTCGATTTCAAGCTGGACGATGCGCCGAACTACGGCAACACCGGCGCCACCATCGGGCACGAGCTGACGCATGGCTTCGACGACGAAGGCCGACAGTTCGATTCAAAAGGGAACCTGAAGGATTGGTGGACCGGCAAGGACGCCACGGCGTTCGAGGAGCGCACGGCCTGCGTCGTCGATCAATACGCGCAGTACACGGTCATCGACACCATCAAGATCAACTCCAAGCTGACCTTGGGCGAGGACGTAGCCGACCTGGGCGGCACCTTGCTGGCGTACATCGCCTGGAAGAACGCCACGCGCGGGCAGGATCTCCTGCCCATCGACGGATTCACGCCCGACCAGCGGTTTTTCATCGGCATGGCGCAGTGGGCCTGCGGAGACGAGCGCCCCGAGAGCAAACGCGTCCACGCGGTGACCGATCCGCACTCGCCGCTGGAATACCGGGTCAACGGCGTGGTGTCCGACATGCCGGAGTTCGCGCACGCCTTCGCCTGCAAGGCCGGCCAGCCGATGGTCAGAGCGAAGGTCTGCCGGGTATGGTAGGGCGGACCTCCGCCGCTACCTGCAATGCAGCGTGAACCCGATCCGGTTCGCCACCGGGTTGGGCGATTCGATATTCAGCTCCACCCAGCCGTGGAAATCGGCGAACTGCGGTGTATTGGCGCCCAGGCGCCAGTGGTCCAGAATGGGCACGGATCGATGCCCTTCCGGCAGTTCGATCATAAGCGGGTGTGAGGGATGGCCCCCATCGCTTCTGGTGAACGTGTAAGTCACTGGCCCGGCTTCCGTGCCAATCAAGCCCCAGTCGAAGGTGAGGTCCACTGGGCAGGCGCCGGCGTACTCATGGTTTCGGGCAAGCTGTCCGTTCACCGAGAAAGCCGATCCGCCCACGCGGACGCTGGCCGAGCTGCCGCAGTGAATGGTGAAACCGATGCGGTTCGTCACAGGGTTGGGAGACTCGATACTCAGCTCCACCCAGCCGCTGTAGTCGGCAAACTGCGGCGTGTTGGCGCCCAGATGCCACTCTTCCAGAATGGGCACGGATCGATTGGGCGGTAAATCGACGGAACGCTGGTGCGAGGAGCGGCCGCCGTCGCTTCTGGTAATTGAATATGTGGCCATCGTCGGAGCGGTGCTAATTACGCCCCAATCGAATTTGAGATCCACAGGGCAGGCGCCCGAGTACTGATGATCCCGGGCGAGTTGTCCATTAGCCGAAAAGGCCGATCCTCCCACGCGGACGGTGGCCTTTGCGACGCCCGCCGTGGCGATCAGGGCTGCCAAGGCTGCAACAGGCACATACAGTGTTTTCTTTGAGTTCACGGCTGTCTCCTTTCCTGATGAAGAGGTCCCAAAGCAGGATTTCCGCGTTACAGTATACACCTGCGCTACTCTGAGATTAAGGGCCGGTTGCGCCTCGCCAAGTCGGGCGGTGTGCCGGCGACAGAGGGACGGCAAGAATCGGCCTAAAAAGAGGGGCCAAAAGGCCGATACGCCGAAAGTGGAGGGATCACGTGGGCTACGTGCAAGTGTTCCTGTACCTTCAGCTTCTGGATTTCATGACGACCATGGTCGGTTTGCGAATGGGCGGCGCGGAAGTGAGCCCGTTCGTGCACTGGCTCACGGCGTTGGGCCCGGCTACGGGTGTGGCACTCTCAAAAGTCGTGGCATTCGGGCTGGGCGGGATTTGCCTCTGGTTCCGCAAGGAGCGGGTGATCCGCTGGGTCAACTACTTCTTCGCGGCACTGGTGGTCTGGAACCTGTCCCAGATCCTGAAGGTCTTGGTGTGAGGGCGGACCCGGGGCCCGCCCCCAAAGGGCGTCAGTTCTTCTCCGTCTTCAGCTTATCGCGCTGCTCCCGCAAGACCGCCTTGCGGCTCAGCCGGATCTTGTTGCCTTCGAGCGCCAGCACCTTCACCAGGATCTGATCGCCTTCCCGCAACTCGTCCCGCACGTTCTTGACGCGGTTTTCCGAGATCTCGCTGATGTGCAGCAGCCCGTCGGTGCCGGGGAAGATCTCGACAAACGCGCCGAAATCCACCAGCCGCACCACCTTGCCGAGGTAGGTCTTCCCGATTTCGGCCACGGCCGCGATGTCGGTCACCATCTGCGTCGCCTTGGCGGCGGAGGCCTCGTCGGCCGAGTAGATGTGGACCGTGCCGTCGTCTTCGACGTCGATCTTCACTCCGGTCTGCTCCACGATGCCGCGGATGACCTTGCCGCCCGGGCCGATCAGCTCGCGGATTTTGTCGGTCGGAATCGTCAGCGTGTAAATGCGCGGCGCGTAAGGCGAGAGCGCCGCACGCGGCTGCGCGATCACCTCTTCCATCTTGCCCAGAAGGAACAGCCGCCCACGCAGCGCCTGGTCGAGCGCCTCCTTCATGATGGCGATGGTGACCTTGGGGACCTTGATGTCCATCTGCAGGCCGGTGATCCCGTCCCGCGTCCCGGCGACCTTGAAGTCCATGTCGCCGTAATGATCTTCGGCCCCGGCGATGTCGGTCAGAACGGCGTACTTCTCGCCCTCGATCACCAGGCCCATGGCCACGCCCGCTACGGGCGCCGTGATAGGCACGCCCGCGTCCATGAGCGACAGCGTCGCGCCGCACACGGTGGCCATCGAGCTCGATCCGTTCGACTCCAGGATGTCGCTGACCACGCGCATGGTGTACGGAAAGACCGTCTCATCGGGCATCACGGCCGTCAGCGAACGCTCGGCCAGCGCGCCGTGGCCGATCTCGCGGCGGCCCGGGCCGCGCATGAAGCCGACCTCGCCCACGCTGAACGGCGGGAAGTTGTAGTGCAGCATGAAGCGCTTGGAGGACTCGCCGACTTCAAGCAGCTCCAGGCGTTGTTCGTCGTCCTTGGTCCCCAGGGTCACGGTGACCAGGGACTGAGTCTCGCCGCGGGTGAAAAGCGCCGAGCCGTGTACGCGCGGCAGCACTCCGACTTCGATCGAAATCGGCCGGATCTGGTCGAACGCCCGCCCGTCTGGCCGGCGCCTGGCATCCAGGATCTGGTCGCGGGAAAGCCGCTCTTTCAGCGCCTCGAGCACTCTCTTGGCTTCCGGCTGCTGCTCTTCGGGAACCGCCTCGAGGACCTTCTTCTTTAGCTCGGCGATCTTCTCTTGGCTTTCGAGCTTGGGGTATTTCTCGGTGTCGAGCGCGTCGGCCAATTCGGCCTTGTACTGGGCCGAGATCTGGTCGTGGAGTTCCTGGTTCAACGCGACGGGTGTGAACTCCATCTTGGGCTTGCCCGCCTGGGCAACCAGCTCGCGAATGCCCGCGATGATCTTCTTGCAGCACTGGTGGCCGAAGTCGATCGCGTCCAGCACCTCGGCTTCCGAAACCCCCAGCGAGCCGGCTTCCACCATCACGATGCCGCTCTCGGTGCCGCAAACCGTAATCACCAGCGTGGCCGCGCGCTGTTCGTCGTAGGTCGGGTTCGCAATCATGGTGCCCTTCACCATGGCCACGCGGATGGCTCCCAGCGTCTCGGGGAACGGAAGATCCGAAAGGGCCAGTGCCGCGCCCGCGCCAATGATCGCCAGCGGGCCGGGATCCCGAATGGGATCGGCCGACAGGACCATGGCGATCACCTGGGTTTCATGGCTGAAGCCTTCCGGGAACAGCGGGCGGATCGGACGATCGATCAGCCGGCTGGTGAGGACTTCCTTTTCCGAGGGACGCCCTTCGCGCTTGATGTATCCGCCCGGAATTCTGCCCGCGGAGTACGTGTATTCGCGGTAATCGACTGTGAGTGGGAAAAAGCTTGCGCCGACCTTCGGCTCGGGCGCCATGCAGGCGGTGACCAGCACCACCGAATCACCGGAACGAACCACTACCGCTCCGTTAGCTTGTTTGGCCACCTTGCCTGTTTCCAAGGAAATCTTGCAGGTGCCCAGATCAATCTCTGAAGTGTATGTCATGAACTGCTCCAATCCCGGCCCCATCGGGGGTCCGGTTCGTGTTCGGGCCGGCAGCAACGCACGCGCCCGAGATGGAGATTGGAAAGGATGGAACGACCTGGCGGGTTTCGAACCAAGGGCGGCAACAACCGCCCGCCGTGCCCTCGAGATCGACTCTAGCGGCGGATACCCAGCTCCTGAATGAGCTTCTGATAGCGTTCCGGCTTCTCGGCTTTGAGGTACTTGAGCAGCCGGCGCCGCTGGGCCACCAGGGTCAACAGGCCCTTTCTAGAATGGTGGTCCTTCTGGTGGGTCTTGAAATGTTCCGTAAGCTCGGCGATGCGCCGGCTCAGGAGCGCCACTTGCACTTCTGGCGAGCCCGTGTCCGTCTTATGGACCCGATACTTGCTTACAATCTGCTTTTTAGCTTCAGTCGCCAGGGCCATGCTAGAGTAGATACTCCTTCTCTGTCCTATCTCCGTCTTTGTACGCAATCAGGATACCATAGCGGGCCCGGTGCATGGGGCTCAGGCGTCCAGGCCTGCCAGCCGGTCTCCGGACCCGCTCACTTGGAGTCGCCGCGGGCTTCGTGGTACTCCGCGTCCCGGTTGACCGACCAGAGGTCGTAGACCTGCCTTTCCGCCGCGATGTTCCGGGCCGCCAATATACCGGTCATCATGGCGTGATCCTGGTTGTTGCAGCGGTGCATGCCGTTGCGCCCCACCGGGTGCAGTTGCGGATACCGCCGCTCTATCTCGCCGCGAATCGTGCTCACGTGCGCGGCGCAGTCGCGGTCGTAGAATGGGCAGGCCTTCGGCTGCCGCACTACGCAGCCGTCCACCACGGTTTCCGGACGCGCGAGGCCGGTTCGCCCCAGTTCCCGGCGTGCGAGCTCAATCAGCTCCCCGTCGGGCATGGTCCATATCTCATCGCCCTCGAAGCAGAAGTACTCCAGCCCGTAGCAGGAATGCGCGTCATCCGGCACCATGTACGGCGACCAGGAGCTGAAATTCTGGACCCGGCCCGCGCGGATCTCCGGATCGTGGATGCAGATCCAGTTATCGGCGAGATCGCTGCGGCCCCGCGCGATCAACGCCACAGTCAGGAGTTCCCTGTACCTCAGGCCATCCGCCGCCTTCAGGCTCTCCGAGGAAAACGGAGGCGCGATCGAGCGCACCAGCTCGCCCAAGGGCTCCGAGGACACCACGTGGTCGGCGGTCAGGGTCTTCGACCCGGGTCCGCACACCACCGTCCACTGCCGCGTGCCCTCGTCCCAGTGGCAGGCGGAGACTCTGTGCCCCATCCGAACCTGGCCTCCGAGTTCCTGCACCCTGGCGGCGGCCGCCGCCCACATCATCCCCGGTCCGTACCGCGGGTAGCGGAACGCCTGGACGAGAGTCTTGGCGGAGGCCGCGCAGATCTCCTTGCAGTCTACGCCCCACATCTTCTCGGCATAGGTCTTGAAGAACTTGCGGAACAGCCGCTCGCCGAATTGGTTGCTCGCCCAATCCTCGAGGTTCTGGGCATTGGGAACCCGTCGCATGCACGCCCGCAAGTAAGAGAGCGCCGACAGCAACGACTCGCTGAAGCCCAGCTTCCATAGGGCCTCGGCAGCGTTGAGCGGATAGGAATAGAGCTTGCCCCGGTAGAGGATCCGGGACAGGCGCGGCCGCTCCAGCATGTCCTCCGGCAGGAGTTCGGTCCAGAGGTCCTCGATCTCCTTGGATTTCGAGAAGAACGGGTGGCCGCCTATGTCGAAACGAAAGCCCTTGTACTCGACGGTTCGGGCGATCCCGCCGGCGTACTGCGGATCCGCCTCGAGGACCGTGACCGGGATGCCGTCCTTGGCCAGCGTGTAGGCCGCCGTCAGGCCCGCGGGGCCTGCGCCGATCACTGCCACGCGGGGGGCTCTGCCGTGGTCTGGCTTCATGGCTGAACCGACTCGGCCATTCTACCAGACCGCTCCAGCGCTGCCCGCCTGCTAAGCCGCCGGCTTGGCGAACTTCGCGTCGTCGATCGCGACGTTCTGCTTGACCTCGTGGATCTTGATCAGCACCTCCGCCTGGCCAGTGTCCAGGTGGATCGTCAGCGGGATCTTCACGCCGTCCACCTCTTTGAAGTCATCGAACGTGCTGATCGAACCCCCGGTGGAGTTGGGCCGCTCCAGGCGGATCAGGAGCCCCGTCTGGGTATCGAAATGGAGCTTCTCGGGGCCGCCCTCGGACGGCTGCGCTTCGACCACGTAGGCGTCGCGCTCGCCGACCTTGCCTTTGCCGGTCACGGCCATCTTCCGGTAGCTATTCCTGACGTGAAGTGGACCTTGAAGATCGGCTCCGCGTTGGAAGAGGGCGAGTTCGGCCGCGTCCATCTCCCTTAGCCCCTGCTGAGGGTCGGTGGCCCAGCCGGTCTTGCCGTCCGAGCTCTGAATCACTTTGCCGAAACCGGAGAGATCGCTGATGTTGACCTGCCGGTTGGGCGTCTTGGTGTACTGCTCGAAGGTGCCGCTGAGGCCGAAAGTCAGGACATCGATGGAGCCTGTCATGACACGGCTGGTGACTTTTTGGACCGCGGCGCCGCCCGCCGCTGCAGCGTACTTCTCGAGCACCTTGTCGACGGAAGGCAGAGCCGCTTCTTGCGCCGCGGCCTGGAACGGAGCCGCAACCGCGAACGCGAGCATGATGAGATGACGCATAAGGTTCCTCCATTGACGAGCATGGGGCATCGTGCCGCCGTTCGGCCCGCCTGGGCGGGCCGAACGGCGAACCGGCTGCCGAACGGCCAGGAAGCGCGGATGAAAGGCGCGGGTGTGGGCCGGCCTTACTCGAAAAGCTGAACTTCGGGCCGGATACGGCCGCCGCGCATCGAGCAATCGTTGCAGCGGACTGTGTAGTCGGGCCGGAACCCGCGCACGATCGCCGGTATCTGTTCGGGATCGTCGGGCAGGTGCTCGCAGACGATCGCCAGTCTCGGCTTCTGTGCGCGACACGTGTTGGCCGCACCCGCGAGGGCCTCGCGCTCGCAGCCCTTGATGTCCATCTTGATCATTGTGATGCGCGGCAGCTTCAGCTCGCCGACCAGAATGTCTATGGTGGTGAGCGGGACCTCAATCCCCTTGCCTGGCTCTCTGAAGATGAAGCTGTCGCCGGCCGAGTTTCCCGCAACCGTATGCAGCACCAGTTTGTCTTCTTTGTTCCACACGCCCTTCGGATAAACGATTACGCGGCCAGCGCGAATCTCCGGCGCGAAGTTCCGTCGGAGGCACTCCACGTTGTCCGGCGCCGGCTCGATCGCAATCACCAAGCTTGCGCCCGCGCGCAGCGCCTCGCGGGTATAGACACCGACGTGCGCTCCGCAGTCGAGAACAACGTCGCCAGTGCGGAGAGGTCCGTAAATCCGTTGCTCCTGTTGAGAAAGCAGGACCGGAAGCACGTCATCGCTATCGGCGGGAACCCAGTACTGGCCGCGCGAGGTGCTCCAGAGGTGATAGCCAGAGGAATCGTCCTGCAACAGGCGCATGGAAGACGCGATGCGGCCGCCGCCGCGCACCCACAAAACGTGCCTGGAGAGTCCACCTAATGCATCGACGCGCCCGCATGGCGAGGTCCGGCCCAGGGACGCGACGAAACCGCCCAACGGCACTCCGATCTGCGGGAAACCATAAACGAGAACGCCGTAAACTGCGACTACGGTCACCGCAGCCAGCATCGCCGTTGAAAGCCCTAGCTTCTTCATATCCCTAGATGATACATGAATCTGTCAACCGCTCCCTGGCGGTCGCGGCCCAGCGGAAACCGAGCTCGAGCCGCGACCGCCAGGGAGCGGTGGCTGCCGGCCGCACCTGTGCTACTCTGTCCGTTGGCGCATCCTATGCCTGAAACGCGTGAGAAGGCCCAGTTGATGAGCGCCTCCGAGATCGACCGCACGCTGGTCCGGCTGGCGCACGAAGTCCTGGAGAAGAACGAGGATCTGGACCGACTGGCGTTCATCGGAATCCGCCGCCGCGGCGTGCCCATTGCGCAGCGGCTGGCGGCCAAGATCAAGGCCCTGGAAGGCGTCGAGATTCCGGTCGGTATTCTCGATATCACCCTCTACCGCGACGATCTTTCCACCGTGGCCGCGCAACCGGTGGTGCATTCCACCGAAATCGGCTTTCCAGTCACCGATCGGGACATCATCCTGATGGACGATGTGCTGTACACCGGGCGCACCATTCGCGCCGCGATGGATGCCCTATTCGACTACGGCCGGCCTGCGACCATACACCTGCTGGCGCTCATCGACCGCGGCCACCGCGAGTTGCCGATCGAGGCGCGCTTCGTGGGCCGTCACGTGCAGACCGCGGCCAACGAGACCATCGAAGTGAAGTTCAACGAAATCGACCAGGCGGAGAAAGTGGTGCTGGTCGAGAAGGTTTAGCCCGAGCCAAGACATGCCAGTCGGATTGTTGGGAATCGAGGGTCTGAAGCGCTCCGAGATCGAGGCCATTCTCGACCGCGCCAAGTACTTTCAGCCGCCGCCCCACCAGTCCTTCGGGCGTCACGAGATCTTGAAGGGGCGCATGATCGTCAACCTCTTCTTCGAGGCCTCGACGCGCACGCGCACCAGCTTCGAGATCGCCGCCAAGCGGCTGGGTGCGGATGCCATCTCCATTACGGCGTCCGGGTCGAGCGTCTCGAAAGGCGAGTCCTTGGTGGACACGCTGAATACGCTGGTGGCGATGCGGCCGGATGCCATCGTCATGCGCCATGCCGCCTCCGGCGCACCGCACTTTCTGGCGCGCTACCTGCCGCTAACGCCGATCATCAATGCTGGGGACGGCACGCACGAGCACCCCACGCAGGCGCTGCTCGACGCGCGCACGATCCTGGATCACCGGCCCTCTCTCGAAGGGCTGAGGGTGGCCATCATCGGCGACATCGCGCACAGCCGGGTGGCGCGGTCGAACATTCACCTGCTTTCGAAGTTCGGCGCGTCGGTGGTGTTGTGCGGCCCGGCGTCCCTGCTGCCGGCGGAGCTGGCCCTCATCGCGCCGGCTGTGAGCCTGACCTACGACATCCGCGAGGCCATACGCGACGCCGACGTGGTCATGATGCTGCGGGTGCAACTGGAGAGGCAGCACGAAGCCGCTTTCGCCGGCAGCGAATACTTCCAGTTCTACGGGCTGCGCCTCGAGCACCTGGACCTCATCAAGCCGGACGCCATCGTGATGCACCCGGGTCCCATCAACCGCGGCCGCGAAATCTCTTCTGAGGTGGCGGATTCGCAGCGCTCGGTCATCCTGAACCAGGTGGAGAACGGTGTCGCGGTCCGCATGGCGGTTCTCGAACGCATACTGGGTTCCCATGCCGAAACTGCTCATTAAGAACGGACGCGTCATCGACCCGGCCTCGGGCCGGGACCAGGCGGCCGACGTGCTCATCAAGGGCGGGCTCATTGTGCGCATCGGCCCAGACCTGCATGCCACCGGCGCCATCACGTTCGACGCCCGAGGACTGGTGGTCGCGCCGGGGTTCATCGACATGCACGTGCACCTGCGCGAACCCGGCTTCGAGCACGCCGAGACCATCGAGAGCGGCGCGAAGGCCGCGGCCGCGGGCGGGTTCACTTCCATCTGCGCCATGCCGAACACGCACCCGGTGAACGACGACGCCACCGTGACCCGCTACATCGTCGAACGCGCGCTGCGCTCGGCCATCGTCAACGTGTTTCCCATCGGCGCGATCACCAAGGACAGCGCGGGCGAGCAACTGGCCGCTATCGGCTCGATGAAAGCCGCGGGCGTGGTGGCGATTTCCGACGACGGCCAGCCGGTGATGAACTCGCGCGTGATGCGGCGGGCCATGGAGTTCGCGCACGCCTTCGACCTGCCCGTGATCGACCACTGCGAGGACCTGAACCTGAGCGCCGGCGGCGACATGCACGAAGGGCTTCAATCCGTACGGCTGGGGCTGCGCGGCATCCCAGCGTCTTCCGAGGACGTTATGGTGGCGCGCGACGTGATTCTGGCCGAGGCGACCGGCGCGCGCTTCCACGTGGCGCACATCTCCTCTCGGCGCTCGCTCGAGATCGTGACGCAAGCCAAGGCGCGCAAGCTGCCCGTGACGTGCGAGGTCACGCCGCACCACCTGGCGCTGACCGACGCGGAGATGCTTCCCTACGACAGCAATTACAAGATGAAGCCGCCCCTGCGCAGCGCCGCGGACGCCGAGGCGCTGATCGAGGGCATCGCCGCGGGCGTTGTGGACGCCATCGCGACCGACCACGCTCCTCATCCGGGCAGCGAGAAGATGCAGGAGTTCGAGAAGTGCCCGTTCGGCATCATCGGCCTCGAAACGGCGCTGGCGGTGACGCTCGAGAAGCTGGTGCACAGCGGGCGAATTCCTCTGATGCGCTGGGTGGAACTGTTCACCACGGGACCGGCGCGCGTGCTGGGCTTGAACCGCGGTCGCCTGGAACCGGGCCTTCCGGGCGATGTGACGGTGTTCGATCCCGATCTGGCCTGGACCTACGACGTGAACCGCTCGCACTCGAAAAGCCGCAACTCGCCCTTCCACGGCCGCAGCTTCCGCGGCGCGCCGGTTGCGACGGTGGTAAGCGGTAAGGTGGTCTGGCAGCGCGAGCGCTGAAGCGCGGCTCACAGGTGCGCGTCGATCATCCGCGCGATTTCGTCCCTGCCGGCCACGCCTTCGATTTTTCCCACCACGGCTCCGTTCTTGAACAGCAGCAGTGTGGGATAGCCGTCGATGCGGTAGCGCTCCGCCGTGGCGTCGTTCCGGTCCCCATCGACCTTGCCGACTTTGATCCGGCCGGCGTACCGGGCGGCGATCGCATCCACCGTCGGCGCGATTCTCCTGCAGGGGCCGCACCAAGTCGCCCAGAAGTCCACCAGGACAGGCACCCGCGAACGCAGAACCTCGGCGCCGAAATTCGAGTCGCCGAAAGTGAGGATGCGCCCGTCGCCCGCGGGCTCCTGCTCCTCCGGGTGCAGGGGCTGCTCCGTTCGCCCGATCTCCCGCCACCGAGGCTGGAAGTCGGTTCTGTTCGCACGAGCCGTCTTCTCCTCGTCGATCTCGCTGGCGGGCAGGTTGCCGTCTTTCCCGTCGATCTCGCGGAACAGATACGACCCGTCGATCACGATGGGCGGCGCGTCGCAGACCAGAATTCGCCCATCCTTGAGGACGAGTCTCCAGGGCGCTGCGGCGAGCGTGCCGGAAGCGAGTGCCAGAAAAACGAGCGAGCGAAAAAGAAGCATGTGCCCTCGGACCGCCCCACTATACACCAACTTGGGGTGGGACAGGTGCTAATGTAGTGTGGGCGCGGGCGGTTTGGCCGCGCACCCGAGAGGAGCTGTTATGGCCCACTATCAGATCCCGGCCCCGTCGCGACGGCGCATTTGGCCCCTGGTCCTGATCGGTATTTTTATCCTCGCCCTGATCGGCGCACGGACGATCGCCGGCTATATCATCGAGTACCACTGGTGGAGCGAGATGGGGCAGGTCTCGACCTGGCTCTCTCTGCTGGCTTACTCGCTCGCCCCGGCCGCCATCGTGGTGGCGATCATTTTCGTGGTGCTGTTCGTGGCGCACTTGCTCGGGATGAGGTTCGGCGGCGCCCGGCTGGGCCATTACCCGCTCTACGCGAAGATCTCGGCCGCCGCGCTCCTGCTGCTCTCCATCATTATTGGCTCCGGCATCGTCGACACCTGGACGGTGGTGCGCTATTTCGGCGGGCTGCACCTCCCCAGCGAGGCGACGGCATGGACCGATCCCGTCTTCGGCCACCCGCTGAAGTTCTACCTCTTCGACCTACCGTTCTACGGGGTGCTGCGGCAGTTCCTGCTGGCGCTGGCGATTGGGGCGGCGCTGGTCTATTGGCTGACCGCGCGCGCCTGGCAACTGCGGGACACCTTCCAGGAAGCCTTCCGCGACCGCACCCAGGTGGGGATCGACCTGCGCGCGTTCGGCCTCGCGGGCGCGCTCCGTTCGCGCTTCCTGCGCGGCGTCGCCGCCGTGTTTCTGCTGGCTTTGGCGTTTCGCTTTTTCCTGGGACGGTACGAGATGCTGTGGAGCGATCACGGGTTTATGGTCGGCATCGACTACGTGGATGAGACCTGGCGGCTTCCGCTGCAGTGGCTGCTGATCGGGACCTGCCTGGTCTCGGCGGCGGCGGTTGTTTTCGGCCGCTGGCTGTGGGCCTTGTCGGTGGTGGCGGCACTGCTCATTCGCGGCATCGTGCCCGCGGTGGTCGAGGCCGCCTACGTGCGCCCCAACGAAATCTCCATCGAGCGGCCGTACATCCAGCGCCACATCCAGGCGACGCGCAGCGCGTTCGCGCTCGGCCAGCACATCAAAGAGGGTGAGTACAAGGCCAAGCTCGAATCCCGTTTCGAGCCCTCCAAGAACCAGGCCATTTTAAGCAACGTGCGGTTGTGGGACTGGCAGGCGTTTCACGATACGGTCACGCAAATGCAGGCGCTGCGCTCTTACTACCGCTTCAACGATACCGACGTAGACCGCTACGTAATCGACGGCCAGTTACGCCAGTTACTGCTCACGCCGCGCGAGCTCGATATCAACTTGTTAGTCGCCTCGGCGCAGCAGGGCTGGCCGAATACGCACCTCATTTACACGCACGGCTATGGTCTGGTGGTGGCGGAGGCCAACCGGATCACCGCGGATGGGCTCCCGGTGTTGTTCATCCAGGACGCCCCGCCGGTGGTAAATACTCCCAGTCTGAAGCTTACGCGGCCGGAGCTGTATTACAGCGAGGTAGCCCACGAGCCAGTGTTCGCCGACACCAAGGAGAAGGAGTTCAATTACCCGGCCGGCGCGGACAACGTCTTCGAGCGCTATCAGGGGAAGGGCGGATTCCCTGTCTCCTCGTTCGGGATGCGCCTGGCCGCGGCGGTTTCCGAGGGCGACCCCAACATCCTGCTCACCAGTTCCATGACCGAAGGCAGCCGCATGATGATCCGCCGCACGGTGCGCGAGCGCGTCGCGGCGCTGGCGGGCTTCATCACCTGGGAGACCGATCCCTACTTGGTGATCGCGGACTCCGGCCGGCTGGTTTGGACCATCGACGGCTACACTACTTCGGACGCGCATCCGTATTCGCACCGGGTGGATTTGGAAGACGTCGGCGAGATCAACTACATGCGCAATGCCGTCAAGGCTACGATAGACGCCTACGACGGCGAGACGCACATCTACATCTTCGACGGCTCGGATCCCATCATTCGCGCCTACCAGCAGCTCTTCCCTCACCTGTTCCAGCCGTTCTCCCAGATGCCAGCGGACTTGCGCCGGCACGCGCGTTACCCCGAGATCTTTTTCCGCACGCAGGCGGAAATCTACCGCACCTTCCACATGCTGGACCCGCAGGCCTTCTACAACAAAGAGGACCTCTGGGACGTGGCCAAAACCGCCCGCACGCTCGGCAAGGACCCGGAACCGATGTCGCCCACTTACGTGGTGGCCAGCCTGCCCGGCGAGGACAAGGCCGAGTTTCTGCTCATCCTTCCCTTCACGCCGCGCAACAAAGACAACATGATCGGACTGATGGTGGCGCGCTGCGACGGCGACCACCTGGGCGACGTCGTGGTCCTGCAACTTTCGAAACAGGAGCTGATCTTCGGGCCCATGCAGATCGAGGCGCGGATCAACCAGGACCAGACCATTTCGAAAGACCTCACGCTGTGGAACCAGCAGGGGTCGCAGGTGCTGCGCGGGCAAATGCTGGTGTTGCCGATTGCGGATACGTTCCTGTATGTGGAGCCGCTCTACATACAGTCGTCGGCGGCTAAGATGCCGCAGTTGAAAAAGATCGTGCTGGCCATGGGCAACTTACTCATTTACACCGACAGTTACGACCAGGCTCTGGCGCAGTTGAGCAACGTCATGCAGAGCGGCGCTATCGCCGCCCAGCCGGCGACCCCCGGAGCCGCTCCGCCGAAACCCACCTCCGCCCCGTCCGACCAGCGGATCGAGGCCATCCGCGAACACCTGCGCCGCTACCGCGAATTTGCCGCGGAGGGCCACTGGGCCGAGGCGGGCAAGGAGATGGAAGCCGTCGAGGCCGAGGTCAACCGGAGGTAGGACAGGCCTCCGGCCTGTCCCGGAACTACCAGCGCTGGTGCACCAGCGGCCGGATCTTCGCGTCGTAGATCCTGGCGACCGCCGCCATCGTGTCCTGCGGCAATGGCGGGAGATCGGATGCGGCGCAGTTCTCCGCCACTTGTGCCGGGCGCTTGCCGCCGGGGATGGCGCAAGTGACCGCGTCGAACATCAGGATCCAGCGCAGCGCGAACCGAGCCATGCTCGTTCCCGCGGGCAGCAACCGCCGGATCTCCTCTATCGCCTCGAGCGCCACCTCGTAATCCACGCCGGAGAACGTCTCGCCCACGTCGAACGCCTCGCCGTGGCGGTTGAAGTTGCGGTGATCGTCCGGCGCGAACTTCGAATCGCGTGCCAGTTTGCCGGTCAGCATCCCGCTCGCCAGCGGCACGCGCGCCAGGATGCCCACGCGCCTGCGCTTCGCCTCAGGAAAAAAGAGCTCGGCGGGGCGGTGACGGAAGCAGTTGAAGATGATCTGCACGGTCTGAACGTTCGGGAACTCGATGGCTTTCAGCGCCTCCTCCACGGTCTCGACGCTGACGCCGTAATAGCGAATCTTCCCGGCGCGCGCCAGATCGTCCAGCGCCCCGAAGACTTCGGGCCGGTAGTAGACCTCGGTGGGAGGGCAATGCAGTTGCAACAGGTCGAGGCAATCGGTGGCCAGGTTGCGCAGGCTGTCTTCGACGAACCGCGCCAGGTTGGCCGCGTTGTAGCCCTCGGTGGTGTGCGGAGAGAGGCGGCGGCCAGCTTTGGTCGCGACGATAATCTCTTCCTTGCGCTCGCGTCTGATCTGGCCGACCAGGCGCTCGCTGCGGCCGTCGCCATAAACGTCGGCGGTGTCGATGAAGTTCACGCCGGAATCGATCGCCTGGTGCAGCGCGGCGACGGATTCTTTGTCGTCGGTGCTGCCCCAGGCGCCGCCGATCGCCCAAGCCCCAAAGCTGACTTCCGAGACCTTCCAACCCGTACGGCCAAGAGCGCGGTAGTTCATAGATTCCCAATATAGCCAAGACCACCGTTCCCGAGGAGCGTGGCGCACGCTTCCGCGTGCCGCGTCCCCACTCTTGGGGACGCTTGGTCGCCGCCGTCGCAAACGTGTCCGCAGGAGTGCGGCCCACCTCCTGGGAATCCTACTCCAGCGTCTGCTCGAGCACTTTACGCGCCTGAGCGGCGCGGTAGGCGCGCAGCTTTTCCTTGTACTCGGGATGCCGCGCGGCCAGTATGGCCACGGCCAGCAGGGCGGCGTTCTTAGCTCCGGCTTTGCCGATGCCGAGCGTGCCCACGGGGACGCCCCCCGGCATCTGCACCGTCGAGAGCAGCGAATCCAGGCCCTTGAGCGCCGGGCTCTCCATCGGCACGCCCAGCACGGGCAGGATGGTGTGGGCGGCGATGACGCCGGCCAGGTGCGCCGCCCCTCCCGCCGCTGCAATGATCACCTCGATGCCGCGTTCCTCCGCCGTCGAGGCGTACTGTGCCGTCTCCGCCGGGGTACGGTGCGCGGAGAGCACCCGCGTTTCGTGCGGCACGCCGAACTCGGTCAGCGTCCCCGCCGTCTCCCGCATCGTCTCCCAATCCGACTTACTGCCCATGATCACCGCAACCAGAGGCTCGTTCATGGAAACCAGAGTAGCAGCAAGCCGCGGCCCCTATTTTCCCCGGCGCGCCTTCAGCTCCGCCAGCATCTGGTCGATACGGTCCGTCCTGTCGAGTGCGGTGAGCTGCTCCTCGGTGTTGTCGGCCAGCATTTCGGCTTTGGCTTGGCTCACTGCCTCGCTGTGCTGGACCTTCTTCTGCATGCGGTCGAAGGCCGCCGCGCTCGATCCGTCGGCCACCGCCATGCGCGCATCGCTCGCCTTCGAAAGAGCGCGGGAACGCCGGTGTTGCGCGATCAGCATGTCGCTCATCGTTTTTGCCTCCGTCAGCTTCTGCCCCAGCTTGTGCAGCGCCGACTTCAGCTCTTCCACCTGCGCCTTCTGGTCGGCGATCTGCTGCGCGAAGCCCTCCTCCATCTGCCTGTAGCTGAGCGTGCGTTCGAGCGCGGCTCGGGCCAGCTCTTCTTGCCGCTTGTCGATGGCCAGCTCGGCCTTGCGCGTCCATTCGGTGTGCTTTTCCCCGGTCTCTTTCTGTTTCTTCTCGAGGACGTGCAGATCCGCGATCGCAACCGCGACCTGCGTCTTGACCTGGAGCAGTTGATTCTGCATGTCGAGAATCACCTGCTTGATCATCTTCTCCGGGTCCTCGGCCTTGTCGATCAGGTCATTGAGATTGGCCCGGATCAAAGTGGAGACACGTTCCAATAGTGCCATTTCGATTGCCCCTTTCTCGTGGGGCAGGCCTTCGGGCCCGCCCCTTATGTCGAACAGATCAGCCGCGTGGCGCACGCTAAAGCGTGCGCCACAGTGCCTAGCCCTTGTCGGGCCCCGCCTTCTTCTCCCCAATCAGCTTGATCTTCGAGAACAGCTCGGACATCTGCATGCCCGAGAGCGTCTCGAACAGCGCCGGGATCTGCGCCGCCATGGCCGTCAGGTCGCCGGTGATCTTGTTCATGCCGGCCGCATGGCCGTCGCCGGTGGAAACGACGGTGATCTTGTCCACGTTGGCGAGCGGCGCGGCGAGCGCCCGCGCCACTTCGGGCAGTCCGCTGATGAGCCGGTCCACCACGGCCGCCTGGTTCCATTCCTGGTAGGCCGCGGCCTTGACGTTCATGGCCCTGGCCTCGGCGTCGCCCTTCTTGAAGATGATGTCGGCCTCGGCCTCGCCGGTCGCGCGCGTCGCGGAGGCCTGGCCTTCGGCCTGAATCGTTAGGCGCTGCTTCTCGGCTTCGGCCAGCGTCTCGATCTTCTGCCGCTCGATCTCGGCCTGCTTCAGCACCGTCGCGATCAACTCGCGCTCGCGGCGCTGGATTTCGGCGTCCTGGACAGCGATCTGCCCCTGCCGTTCCACCTGCTGGATCTTCACCTGCTCGGCTACGACCTGCTGCTGCATGATGTTGGTCTGGATGTCGTAGGCCTTGTCCGCCTGTGCCTGCTGCTTCTTCGTAGTCTCGAGGTACTGCGCCTTCCGGACTTCGAGATCGCGTTGCGCCTGCGCCTGCGCGGCCAGCGACTGCGTCTCCGCGAGCACGCGTTCCTGGTCGGCTTGCGCCCGCGCGATGGCCGCTTCCCGCTGCGCCACCGCCCGCCGGATGGCGGTGTCGCGCTCGGCCTCGGCCGTCGCCACGTCGGCGTCGCGCCGGATGCGCGCCACGTCCGGCCGGCCCATGTTGGAGATGTACTCGTTCTGGTCCTTGACTTCCTTGATGGTGAACGAGATCACCTCCAGGCCCATCTTGTTCATGTCGTCGGCGCAAGTGGAGCGCATGCGGTCCGCCACCATCTCCGGCTCCTTGACGATTTCCTCCACCGTGAGCTGGCCGATAATGCCGCGCAGGTGGCCCTCCATCACCAGCCGGATCAAGCCCTCGCGCTCCTCGGGCGACTTGGTGAGAAACTGCTCGGCCGCTGTAAGGATCGAGACGTCGTCCGACTTCACCTTGATCTGCGCCACCGCCTCCACCGTCACCGCTACGCCCTGCTTGGTGTACAGATCCTGCTTCGGCGCCACGTCGAACGACATCAGCTCGAGCGACAGGCACCGCCAGTTCTCCACCATCGGAAAGATCACCGTGCCACGGCCCTTGACGATGCGGGTGCGCCGCATGCCATACACCACCAGGGCCTCGTGGGGACCGGCTTTGCGATACAGCCGCGCCAGCGTCCCCATCAGGAAGAAAATTGCCAGTATGGCGAGGCCGGCTACCACCCAAACCTCGCCGCGGTTCAGAAGCTGCAAGTCCATAAGGTCTCCCTCAGTCCTTCTCCACCTCGTCTGCGGGCTCGCCTGCCAGGTCTTCCCAGCGCCGGACGTAGGCCACGCCCTTGTCGAAACGCGTCACCACAACCTCGGTGTTCTTCGGTACCGCCGCGCCGTCCTCGCTCCGCGCGGCCGTGCAATGCCGCGTGCCCCCCTGCGTAAATACGATCTCTCCGGTGCCACCCGGCCGGATGGAAACGCTCAGCCTGCCCAGCACGCCGACCATGTCCGAATCCTCGGGATCGAATTCCCGTTCGGCGCGCATCAGCACCTTGGCCAGGAACAGGAAGATGATTCCGGCGCCCACCAGGCCGCTCGCCAGCGCAATCCCGAGCGCGAAGAACGACCACAGGCTCGAAAACGAAACCAGTACGTAGCCCGTGCCGCCGAACCAGGTGAGAAACGCGGCCAGCGTGCCCAGGTTCAACACCGGCACTTGGTCGCCGCCCACGTGCGGCACGTGCACGTGCGGGACGTGAATGTGCGGGATGTGCACGTTCAAGTGCAGGTGCGGCAGGTGCAGGTGCGCGCTTCCGGTCAGCACCGAGATGAGGCTCATCAGGAAGCCGATCAGAAAACAAGTCAGGTAGAAGTCCGCCCATGTCATCGGGAACGCCTCCGTTCCCCGGCCGGCCTGAGAACCTGCAACAACCGTTCGGCCAGGCCGGGGTTTTCCAATATAGCGCCAAGCAGAAGCAGGCACATCCGCGTATCGTCGTGCCGCGACAGCTTCACCAGCGCGCTCGCCAGCTCGCCATCGTCGTGGAACCGCTCGGCGCCGGCGACCAGCCACAGATCGAGCTTGTCCTCCGGAGCGCCGAGGCTCGAAACCAGCTCGGTCGAATACCCCTCCGGATCGTCCACCAGGTACCCCGGATGCACCTTGAAAAAAGTGGCCAGCAGCATACGGGTCGAGTTGGTCAGGTGCGGCCGCGCCCCGTTTTCGATCTGCGACAAATAGGACTGGCTGATGCCGCGCCCCATCTCCTTCTTGAGCAGCCGCACCACTTCCTGCTGGGTGAGCTCGCGGTCCAGGCCGCGTAGCGTTCCCTCCACCTCGCGCAGGTAACGGAGCTTTTCGCCGAGTCTCATATCACTATTTGCAATATGTATATCACGGATTGTGATAACCTGTCAAGCCCCCCGCCTCCCGGTTCGCTACACTGCTCATTTGGAGCCCCTCAAAGCCCTTCGCTGCTTCCTCCTGACGGCCCTGCTCGCGACTGCGGCCCACAGCCAGACTCAGTTCGACCGCGACTATGACGCCCTGGCCGCCACACGGCCCATCAGCGAGACCGCCATCGCTCCGGACGGCAAGCGCGTCGCCTGGGTCCAGGACGTCTCGGACATCTTCGTCTCGGGCCGGGATGAGGCGCCGCTCCGGATCGCCGAGGGACACGACATCGCGTGGTCGCCGGATGGGCGCGCGCTGGCGTTTCTCTACTTGTCCGGCTTGTACACGGTGGATGCGGGCGGCGGCATTCCGCAGAAGCTCGCCGGGTTGACCGGCCACGCGGCGGATCCTCGCTGGTCTCCGGACGGCCGGACCATCGCGGTGCTCTTCGCCGAGAACGCCCCGGCTGCGGCCGGCCCCCTTCAGCCAACCGCGCCCGAAACCGGAGTGATCGGCGAGCGGATCTACAATCAGCGGATCGCGACGGTCGACGTGGCTACTCGCGCGGCGCGCCAGATCTCGCCGCCGGAGCTACACGTTTACGAGTACGACTGGTCGCCGGACGGGAAAGCGTTCGCCGCGACCGCCGCGCCCGGCCCCGGCGACGACAACTGGTACGTCGCCAAGCTATACACTATCGATGCCGCGACCGGCAAAGCCAGCGTGGTGGCGAAGCCCGCCCGCCAGGTCGCCGTGCCGCGCTGGTCGCCCGACGGCGCACGCATCGCGTACATCTCCGGGCTGATGAGCGATGAGGGCTCGACCGGCGGCGACGTGTTCGTGGTTCCCGCCGCGGGCGGCGAGCCGCGCAACGTGACGCCCGCCATGCCGGCCTCGGCGAGCGCCATCGCTTGGCTCGACTCCGGCCGCATCCTGATCTCCCAACAAGTGGACGGCGATTCGGGCTTCGCCGTGGTCGATCTGGCCGGCGGGTCGATCGACACGCTGTGGCGCGGGCCGGGCGCGGTGACGCGCGGCGGCTGGGTACCGGACGTGTCGCTGGCGCGCGACGGGAAGACGTCGGCCGTGGTTCGCCAATCCTTCGACGCGCCGCCCGAAGTGTGGGAAGGGCCGATCGGGGCCTGGCGGCGGATCTCGCGCGTCAATCGCGATGTGCGCCCGGTTTGGGGCGCGGAGCAGAGCATGCACTGGCCGAGCGAAGGCCGCAGCGTGCAGGGCTGGCTGCTCTATCCGCGCGGATACGATCCGGCCCGCCGCTGGCCGCTGGTGGTGATGCCGCACGGCGGGCCGGGGGCCATGGAGCGTTCGCACTGGCCCGGCGCGGGTATCGAGGGCATGCTGGCCGCGGGCGGATATTTTGTCTTTCTGCCGAACCCGCGCGGCAGCTTCGGCGCGGGCGAGGCTTTCGCCGAAGCCAACGTCCGCGATCTGGGCTACGGCGACCTCCGCGACATCCTGGCGGGCGTGGATGCTCTGGCCGCGAAACTGCCCGTCGACAACGGGCGAGTGGGCATCGCCGGCTGGAGTTACGGCGGCTACATGGCGATGTGGGCGGTCACCCAAAGCGATCGTTTCCGCGCCGCGGTGGCGGGCGCTGGCCTCTCCAACTTTCAGAGTTACTACGGCGAGAACCGGATCGATCAGTGGCTGATTCCGTTCTTCGGCGCATCGGTTTACGACGATCCCGCCGTCTACGCGCGCAGCTCGCCGATCGCCTTCATCAAGAACGTGAAGACGCCCACGCTGGTGCTGGTCGGCGAGCGCGACGCCGAGTGCCCGGCGCCGCAATCCCGCGAGTTCTGGCACGCCCTGAAGACGCTCGGCGTCCCGGCCGACCTCGTCATCTACGCCAACGAGGGCCACGCCATCCTCGATCCCGAGCATCAGCGCGATATCGTCCGGCGCTCGCTGGCCTGGTTCGACAAGTATCTGAAATAGGCGCCGCGCTCATGTTACTCTTTGGGTAACGGGAGGGGGGCATGAGCGCTGCACAACCAGTTGCCAAATCCGAACAGCAGTTATTCGAGGCGATCCGGGCCGGCGACGCCTCGCGTGTAAGCGAGTTACTGGAGGCGGCGCCAAGCCTGGCCGGCGCCAGGGCGCCCGACGGCGCTTCGCCGGTCTTGATGGCCATCTACTGCGGCCATCCCGAAATGGTAGGGCTCTTCGAGGAGCGCGGCGTGGCGTTGAACCTTTTCGAAGCTTGCGCCGTGGGCCGGCGCGAGCGGGTGGCGGCGCTCGTCGACGCCAACCCCTCGCTGATCCGCGAGTTCTCCGACGACGGCTACCCGGTCCTGGGCCTGGCGGTGTTTTTCGGTCATGACGAGATCGCCGGGATGCTGATCGAGAGCGGCGCCGACGTGAACGCGGCCTCGCGCAACAGCCAGCACGTCGCCCCGCTGCACGCCGCGGCCGCGCGCCACAACACGCGCATGGTCGGGGACCTGCTCGCGCGCGGCGCCGACCCCGACGTAGAGCAGGGCGGCGGAATCACGCCCCTGCACGAAGCGGCCTTCCACGACGACCGGGAAATCGCCGAGCTGCTGCTCGCCTACGGCGCGGACCCCCGCCACAAAACCGCCGACGGCAAAACCGCCGCCGACCTCGCCACCGGCCGCGGCCACGGCGAGCTGGCGGCGCAACTGGCGCGGCTCGCGGCGTGAGCCGGGTGCGCCGCGGGCGCTAGTTGCCTTCCTCCGCCCGCCCCACCGCGCTCGAAAGCTCCGCCGCTCGGACGCCGTAAACCTTGAGGATGCGGCGGCAGATCTCGGCGGCGAGGCGCTCGGGCCTCTCGCCCTCCTCGTGCTCGATTTCAACCTTGATGAACAGATCGGTGCGGGGCATGTGAGATGATGGGACGAAGCGCGGGCGGCGAGCCCGCCTACCGCCTATTATGCCCTGTAAGCTGTGTCAACTGCGCCGGCCGCGGCGTGCCTGCCCCGGCATCGGAGGCGACATTTGCAGCGTGTGCTGCGGCACCGAGCGCGAACAGACCGTAAGCTGTCCGCTCGACTGCCCGTACCTGCGCGAGGCCCGCGGCCACGAGAAGCCGGCGCCCGTCGATCCTAAGCAGATCCCGCACCGCGACATCGAGGTCGGCGAATCCTTCCTCCAACGGAACGAAGTCCTGCTGGCGGCCCTCATGCAGGCGGTGGTCGAAGCCGGATTGGGAACGGCCGGCGCGGTGGACTCCGACGTGCGCGAGGCGCTCGACTCGCTGGTGCGGACCTACCGGACGCGCGAAAGCGGGCTGTACTACGAGACCCGGCCTTCGAACCTGATCGCGGCCACAATCCTCGAGCGCATCCAGAAGAGCGTCGAAGATTTCCGGCAGGCGCTCACGAAGCGTTCGGGGATGGAGACGCTACGCGACGCCGACATCCTCGGCGTGCTGGTGTTTCTCGAGAGCGTGGAGTACCAGGTCAATAACGGCCGTAAGCGTGGGCGCGCCTTCCTGGACATGCTACGCGAGCAATCGGCCGCCGTGGCGCCGGACGCCCCCGCTGGCGGCTCTTCGCTCGTGCTACCGTAGCCGAACCATCAGGCCCTAATAACTCATTTCTTTTGATGCGCTTGAGGATTGGGAGCCCGTGTGCTAGGCTTGTCCCAATCGCAGAGGTGCCTATGCCGCAACTCAAACAAATCCTGCACGCCCGGGAATTGTTCTCGGTTCAACCGGGCCAGACAGTGGCAGCCGTCGCCGCGCACATGGCGGCGTTGAACGTGGGAGCGATCCCCGTGATCGAGGACGGCGAATTGCGCGGCGTGTTTTCCGAACGGGACCTGATGAAGCGGGTCGTCGTCGGAGGCCTGGATCCGCAGCGGACGCTGGTCAGCGACGTGATGTCCACCCATCTCACCAAAGCGGATGAGCACACCACCAGCGAGGAGGCCATGGAACTGATGCGCCGCTGCGGCTGCCGCCACCTGCCGGTCATGCGCGCGAGCGAGGTGGTCGGGTTCATCTCCATGCGCGACCTGATGCTGGATGAGCTCGAGCAGAAAGCCGACGAGATCCGCCACATGCGCAATTACATTCAGAGCGTGTAGGACAAGCTTCAGCTTGTCCCTAATGCGCCGCTACGTGAACCTCGACGCGCTCGTAGATCTCCCGCGTCTGATCGAGACTGGCGAAGCGCAGGCCGGGTAGGGTCGCCGAGGCCGTTCCCGCCGCCACTCCCCAGCGCAGCGCGTCGGCGAAATCCCCCTTGCTCGCCAGCGCCCAGGTGAAAGCGGCGGCCAGCGCGTCGCCGGAGCCGATGGGGCAGACCGCCTCGATGCGCGGCGGCACCACTTCCACCATGCCGCGAGCCGAGGCTCCCACCGCGCCGCGGCTGCCGAGGGAAAGAATCACCGACTCGGCGCCCATGTGGCGGATCTGGGCGGCGGCATCCAGGAACTGGCTGCGCGTGATCAGAGCGGTGTTGAGCAGGCGTTCGGCTTCCTGCTGGTTCGGCGCCACCACCGTGGGTCCGGCGCGCACGCCTTCGATCAGCGGCTCGCCATCGGTGTCCAGCAGCGTCTTCACTCCGTGCTCGCGTGCCGCCGTGATGAGTTCGGAGTAGAATGCTCCGGGCACGCCGGGAGGAAGGCTGCCGCAGAGCATCAGCCAGTCCGCGCCGGGTAGCCTTTTTCGCACGGCTTCTCCCAGCCGCGCCAGCTCTTCCTTGCTCAGTCGCGGTCCCGGCTGGTTGAGCTTGATGGTGAGGCCTTGGCGGTCCGTGATGGTGAAGTTGGTCCGTATGCCCTTCCTCACGGGGACGATCTCGGTAGGGAATCCGCACCCGCACAGCAATTGCTGGAACCGCTTGCCCGCCCGGCCGCCCGAGGGAGCGATGGCCAGCGTTTCGCCGCCGAAGGAATGGATCACGCAGGACGCGTTGATGCCGCGCCCGCCGGCCGATTCCGACGTGGCCACGATATAGGCGCGGTCCTCGAACACCAGGCGGTCGGCCGTGACGTTCTGGTCGATGGCCGGATTGATGGTGAGAGTCAGGATCAAGCTCTCATTCTAGCTGAAGCGCTAGCGGATGCTACCCTGACTAAATGGGATCGCCGCCATCGTTGTCCGCGGCCGGCCGAAAGCGCGCGCAAGCGGTGCGATCCTACGGCGCGCTGGCCTCGGTCTGCCTTTTCTGGGGCACCACCTATCTCACCATCCGCATGGCGCTCGAGTCCTTCCCGCCGCTGGCGCTGGTGGCGATCCGCTTCTCCCTCGCCGGGGCCATCCTGCTGGCGGCGGCCATCCTCAAGGGTGCGCATCTGCCGAAGGGCCGCGAGCTTTGGGGCGGCGCGCTGACCGGCGTGCTGCTGCTCGGCGGCTCCAACACCTTTCTCGTGGTTTCCGAGACCTGGATCCCCAGCGGGATGGCCGCGCTATTCATCACGATCTCGCCGTTCTGGCTCGTGGGGACCGAGGCGCTGATGCCCGGCGGCGACCGCCTCCACCGCCCCACCATTCTCGGCATGTTGGTCGGGTTGGGCGGCACGGCGCTGCTGGTCTTGCGTAGCTCTCCCGGCGAAGGGCTCGGCTCCGGACCGCTCCTGCTGCGCGGCTTTCTGCTTCTGCAACTGGGCAACGCCTGCTGGGCCCTCGGGTCGATCTATTATCGGCGGCAGCCGGCTCGGGCCCATCCGATCGTCGTCAGCGCGATCCAGATGCTGGCGGCGGGGCTGGTGCTGGCGCTGGCGACGCTGGTGATTCCGGAGCACCCCATCACGCCCAACCTCCGCGGCGTGGCGGGCTTGGTGTACCTTATCATCTTCGGCTCGATCGTCGGCTACAGCTCGTACATTTACGCGTTGAGCCACCTGCGCGTAGCGGTGGTTTCCGTCTATCCCTACTTCAACACCGTGGTTGCCGTGTTCCTGGGCTGGTGGTTCTACCGCGAGCCCTTCGGCCTGCGCGAGACGGCGGCGATGATCGTCATCTTCACCGGCGTGGCCCTGGTGAAGCGGGCCAGCAAGTAGTTTGGCCCCCGGCTTGCAACAGACCACCACTCCAAAGGCATAGAATGAGTGCGATATGGCTGAGGCGATGATCAGACTCGAGAACGTGGAGAAGTGGTACCCGACGGGCAACATGAAGACCTTCGTGCTCCGCCGGATCAACCTCGAAATCAAAGAGGGCGAGTTCGTGACCGTCATGGGACCGTCGGGCGCGGGCAAATCGACGCTGCTGAGCATCATCGGGATGCTCGACGGCGCCTGGACGGGCGAATTCAATTTCCTCGATCACCCCGTCCACAAGCTCAACCCCAAGCAGCGTGCCGAGATCAACAAGAAGTACATCGGCTTCGTGTTTCAGAGCTACCACCTGCTCGACAACCTGACCGTTTACGAGAACCTGGAGATCCCGCTCTCCTACCGCAACGTCAAGGCTTCCGAGCGCGCCAGCACTGTGTGCGACCTGCTGGACCGCTTCCAGATCGTCGGCAAAAAGGACCTCTATCCGAACCAGCTTTCGGGCGGCCAGCAGCAGCTTGTGGCGGTGGCGCGGGCCCTGGTGGCGAATCCGAAACTCATCCTGGCCGACGAGCCGACCGGCAACCTCCACTCCAGCCAGGGCAAGGAGATCATGGAACTGTTCAAACGCCTGAACGAGGAGGGCACCACCATCATCCAGGTCACCCATTCGGAGGCCAACGCGGCCTACGGCGATCGCATCATCAAGCTCTTCGACGGCTGGATCGTGAAGGACTAGGGCGATGCGCCGCTCCCTGACGGTCGCGGCTCGGTGCTGGGGGAACGGCTCGCACCGAACCGCGTGCGTAAGCAAGCGGCTAGGCCGTCCATTGGCGGAACGGAGAATCCCATAAACGGACACTAAACGGCATGGCAAGCTCGAACCCCAGAATCCTCATCGCCGACGATCAGCCCGACGTGCTGATGGCCTTGCGCCTCCTGCTCAAGAGCGAGGGCTTCGAGACCGAATCCGCCAGCTCGCCGGCCGGGATTCTCTCCGCCATCGAGAACCGCGATTTCGACGCCGTTCTGATGGACCTGAACTACGCGCGCGACACCACCTCCGGCCAGGAGGGGCTCGACCTGCTGTGCCGCATCCAGACGCTCGACAGCGCCTTGCCGGTGATCGTCATGACCGCCTGGGGCAGCGTCGAGGTCGCCGTCGAAGCCATGCGCCGGGGGGCCCGCGACTTCATCCAGAAGCCGTGGGAGAATGCCCGCCTGCTGACCGTGCTGCGCACCCAGATCGAGCTGGGGCGCGCGCTGCGTCGCGGCCAGCGCCTCGAGGCCGAGAACCGCCTGCTGCGCCAGGAAGGCCGCTCCACGCTTATCGCGGCCGCGCCCTCCATGCGGCCGGTGCTCGAAATGATCGAGCGCATCGGCCCCTCCGATGCGAACGTGCTCATCACGGGCGAGAACGGCACGGGCAAGGGTCTGGTGGCGCAGGCGCTGCACTCCATCTCCGCGCGCTCGCCCAAGCCGCTCATCACGGTGAACACCGGCGGGCTTCCCGAGGGCGTCTTCGAGAGCGAGCTGTTCGGCCACGTCAAGGGCGCCTTCACCGACGCGCGGTCGGACCGCGTAGGCCGCTTCGAGCTGGCCGACGGCGGAACGCTCTTCCTGGACGAGATCGCCAACATCACCCCGGCCCAGCAGGCCAAGCTGCTGCGCGTGCTCGAGATGGGGGAATTCGAGCGCGTGGGCTCCTCGAAGACCCATCACGTGGACGTGCGCATCCTGTCTGCCACCAACTCGGACCTGCACGCCGAGGTGGCGGGCGGGCGCTTCCGCGAGGACCTCCTGTTCCGGCTCAACACCATCGAGATCCGCGTTCCGCCGCTGCGCGAGCGGCGCGAGGATATCCCGCTGCTGGCGATGCATTTCCTGGGCCTCTACTCGCAGCGCTATCGCAAGGCCGTGACCGCTCTGGAATCCTCGGCATTGCAGGTGCTGCTCGATCACCCCTGGCCCGGCAACGTGCGCGAACTCGACCATTCCATCGAGCGCGCGGTGTTGATGGCGCAGGGCGCGCAGGTCAAGGCCAGCGACCTGGCGCTGCGTCCCAGCGGCCGCGAAGGCGCGCCGCGCCTGGAGGACATGAGTCTGGAGGAAGTGGAGGCGTTCCTGATCAAGAAAGCGCTGGCGCGCTACCAGGGCAACGTCAGCCAGGCCGCGGGCGCGTTGGGCCTCAGCCGCAGCGCGCTCTACCGCCGCATCCAGCGCTACAGTCTCTGACCGCTCTATGAAGCTCCGAAAGCCCGGCCCGCTTCGCCACGAGCGCCGCATCTTCCTGCTGGCCCTCGCCGCCGGTTTCCCCGGCATGCTCGTCGCGCTGCTCCTGCTCTGGTTCGGCGATTTCACCCCTCAGGCCCAGTTCACGCCCAGAGCGCAGTGGACGCTCACGGTGTTCATCGGCTTGTGCTGGCTGGGACTCGCGGGCGCGGCTCAGGGCCGCGTCGTGAGGCCTCTGCAGACCCTCTCCAACCTGCTCGCCGCGCTCCGCGAGGGCGACTATTCCATTCGCGCGCGCGGGGCGCGGCGCGACGACGCGCTCGGTGAAGTCATCACCGAGGTGAATGCGCTCGGCGAGACGCTCCATCGCCAGCGTCTGGGCGCGGTCGAGGCGGCGCTGCTCCTGCGCACCGTCATGACCGAGATCGACGTGGCCATCTTCACCTTCGACGTCGAGCAGCGGCTGCGCCTGGTGAACCGCGCCGGCGAGCGGCTGCTGGCCCAGCCTGCCGAGCGGCTTCTGGGGCGTCGCGCTTCCGAGTTGGGGCTGGCCGAGTGCCTCGAGGGAGAAGTGCCACGGACCTCGCAGATGGTCTTCCCGGGCGGCATCGGGCGCTGGGGCATCAGCCGCTCCACCTTCCGCGAGGAAGGCATGCGCCACCAGTTGCTGGTGCTGACCGATCTGAGCCGCGCTCTGCGCGAGGAGGAGCGGCAAGCCTGGCAGCGCCTGCTGCGCGTGCTGGGCCACGAGCTGAATAATTCGCTCGCGCCCATCCGCTCGATCGCCGGCAGCCTGGAAAGCCTGATCGGCCGCGAGCCGCTCCCCCCCGACTGGCAGGAGGACGTCAAGGGAGGCCTTGCCGTCATCAGTTCCCGCGCCGAGGCGCTCACGCGTTTCATGCAGGCCTACTCGCGCCTGGCCCGCCTGCCGCAGCCCAAGTTCCAGCCCGTGGATCTTGGCGCCTGCATCCACCGCGTGGCGAGCCTGGAAGGACGCGTTCCGATTCGCGTGACGCCCGGCCCGGCGCTCACCATTCAGGCCGACCCCGACCAGCTCGAGCAGTTGCTCATCAACCTTCTGAAGAACGCCGTGGACGCCGCGCTCGAAACCGGCGGCGGCGTCGAGGTGAGATGGACGCGCATCGCCAGCTTCGTCGACATCGTGATCGAGGACGAAGGGCCGGGCCTTTCGAGCACGGCTAACCTGTTCGTTCCGTTCTTCACCACCAAGCCCGGCGGCTCGGGCATCGGCCTGGTGCTGAGCCGCCAGATCGCCGAAGCCCACGGCGGTACCCTGACCCTCCACAACCGCGAATCCGCCCGCGGCTGCGAAGCCCGGCTGCGCCTCCCGGCGTAGGCGGTCATCCTACCCGGCCGCCATTCGCGTCGCGATCCTGTGGACCTCGGCGAACTCCAGGGCCGCATCGCCACCCAACGACTCGCATTTGATCTATGCCCGCGAGCAAGGACGACGCGAGCGGAAGCTTAGCACCCTCGCCTCCCCTCGCGTTTTGCTAGGATGAGTTCTCTATGCGGAAGCTCGGCTGGTTCGGCGTGACGCTGGCGCTGGGCGGGTTTCTGGGCGGTTGCTCGTCCCAGGGGAATTCCCGGCATGACCCGAAGGTGTACCACATGGGGGAACCGGTCAGGACCGGCCCGCTCGTCTACACCGTGCTCGACACCGAATGGCTCGACCAGATCGGCGACCCCTTGGCCCCGCGTTTGCCGCGCAATCACTTTCTCAGCGTGCGAATCTCGGTGACCAACGCCGGCTCGGCCACGTCCGGCGTCCCCCTGCTGACCATCGTGAACAGCCACGGCGTCGCGTTCGCCGAGATCGACGACGCCAAGGATCTCCCGGAGTGGCTCGGCTACATTCGCAGCGTGAGGTCCGCCGAGACGTTGCACGGTCGTCTTCTGTTCGACGCTCCGACCGGCGATTACAGCCTCCAGGTGGCCGACGATGCCGATCGGGAGAGCCAATCGACCGCCACCATCCGGATGCCACTCGAGCTGACGCACCCCTAGCTCCGCCTGCGTCCCGTTCCTGTGGCAAAGTAGAGGGAGTGTGAAACAGCTTGGCTGGATCTTACTGGCCCTGGCGTTGTCGCTGGGCGCCGCCCCGTCCGCGCCTCAGGCCAGACAGTTGAAGATCGTGAGGCCCCAACTGCATCAGTACGACGGCGGCCCGCCGCTCGCGTCCGGTTTCCAGTTCCTCATCGGAGACGTGATCTTCCTGACCTTCCAGATCGCCGGCTACCAGATCTCGGACGATTCGAAAGTCGACCTCGGCTACACGGTCGAAGCGGTGGACCCCGATGGCGTGCCCTTCGCGGAAGCCAACGCCGGCAAGATCGCTACGCAAGTCTCCCCGGAAGACAAAGATTGGATGCCGCTCGGAAACGCGAGCGCGGCCATCCCGCCGCTGGCCTGGGGGGGGACGTACCGCCTGAAGCTGACGGTCGAGGACCACCTGTCGAAGCAGACGACGAAGACCGAGATCGCAATCCCGGTGCGCGGCCGCAACGTCGAGCCCAGCCAGACTCTAACCGTGCGGAACTTTCGTTTCCTGCGCACCGAAGAGGACGCCGACCCGCTCCTGGATGCGGTCTTTCACCCCGGCGATTCCGTTTGGGTGCGGTTCGAGTTCACCGGCTTTCGCTATGGCCCCAAGAACCACGCTCACGTGGAATACGGGGTGGCCTTGCTCGACGCCTCCGGCAAGGCGCTTTTCTCGCAGCCGCAGGCGGCCGCCGAAGACGAGGACGCGTTCTACCCCAAGCGCTACCTGTCCGGCGCGCTGAGCCTGAACCTCGACAAGAAGATCAAGCCGGGGCAGTACGTAGTGGTGCTCACCTTGCGGGACGACGTCGGAGACCAGACCCAGGAGACGCGGCACGAATTCCGCGTCGAATAAAGGACGGGGACAGAGCCCTGTCCCCGCCGTCCTCCGTTGCTCCTCAGACCAGGCCGTGAATGCCCTGCGTACGGAACTCGTATCGCTCGATCGCGATGGCAGCCAGGCCGCTGTCGCTCCGCACCACGCGGCCCGTGGTGACCAGCTTCAGCGCGCACTTGTGATCGAGCTGCGCCGGCCAGTTCACCGCCACTTCCAGCCTCTCTCCTAACGCCAGAGGTCTCTCGGTCGTAAACAGCACACCGTTCGAGCTCATGTTGACGGTCTTGCCGAGACCCACTTCGATCGTGTTCCGCGTGAACACCTTGTAGCGCACATCCTGTTCAATGGGAAACCGGACTGAGCTTCGCCGGTCGCTTTGGTCCGCCTGCATGCCCGCGCCAGCCAGCGCCGAGCTTTCTTCTCGCATTGCCTGGAATACGTCTTTGTCTCTGTTCATGCGGCCACCCCCGATCGGAAGCACTGCTACGTTGCCGAGAGTTTGTAACATCACGTCTCTAGTAAACGCCATTTAGGCCGGTTCCGCCTATAGTCGAAAGGGCTCAATTTCACGTTGGCACGTCGGTACCACCATGGGCTTCCAGTACCGTCGCGCTCGGTCGTTCAGTCCGATCGACTATAGCCGGCACGTGGCGAAAGGCCAGACTGCGGGGTCCGGCAGTCCGAACGTACTGCTACCGAAGTTAGGGGCTCTTCGGCGAGCGACGAGTGCTACGATTTCCTGGCCCGCCGGATCTCCTCCAGCCTCTCCGCAATTCGCTTCTCGACGCCGCGCCCTGTTGGCAGGTAATACCGGCGGCCTGCCAGAGACGGAGGCAGGCACTCCATCTCCGGCAGAGCGTCTTCGAATTGGTGGGCGTGTTCATAACCCTTGCCGTACCCCCACTCCTTCATCGAGCGGGTCACCGCGTTGCGCAGGTGCAGGGGGACCGGCTCCGCGACGGTCTCCCGTACGTCCTCCAGTACGCTGTTTAGCGCCTGGTACGCGGCGTCCGACTTCGGTGCCACCGACAGGTAGATGGCGGCTTGCGCCAGCGCCTGGTCGCCCTCCGGAATCCCCAGAAAATGGACCGCCTGCATCGCGGCCACGGCCTGCTCCAGCGCTCGCGGATCGGCCAGGCCGATATCTTCGATGGCCATTCGGATCAGGCGCCGGGCGATGTACAGCCGGTCTTCGCCGCCCTCCAGCATGCGCCCCAGCCAGTAGAGCGCCGCGTTCACGTCGCTCGAGCGCACCGACTTGTGCAGCGCCGAAATCAGGTTGTAATGCTCCTCGCCGGACTTGTCGTAAAGCAGCACCTTGCGCTGGATTGCGTCCTCCACCGCCTGGCTTGAAAGCTCCTTGCCCGTCGATGCCGCCACCGCGGCCTCGAGCGTGTTGTACGCGGCGCGCGCGTCACCGTTGGCGAAGATGGCGATCTGCTCCAGCAGCTCGTCCGCAGCGCCGGTCTCCAGGTCGCCCAGCCCGCGCTCGCGATCGCCCAGCGCGCGCCGCAGCAGTGTCATGATTTCGGGCACGGTCAGCCCGCGCAGCGCGTACACCTTCGACCGCGACAGCAGCGCCGAGATGATCTCGAACGACGGGTTCTCGGTGGTGGCGCCGATGAGCGTGATGTCGCCCCGCTCCACGTAGGGCAGGAAGGCGTCCTGCTGCGCCTTGTTGAAGCGATGGATCTCGTCGATGAAGACCAGCGTGCGGCGTCCCAGCTTGCGGTTGCGCTCGGCCTCAACCATGACGGCTTTGACTTCCTTGATGCCGCTCAGCACGGCGCTGAAAGGGACGAAATCCGACCGCGTGACCCGCGCGATCAGCCGCGCCAGCGTGGTCTTGCCGACGCCGGGCGGTCCCCACAGAATGATCGAGCCCAGCTCGCCGTGTTCGATTTGGGCCCGCAGCGGCTTGCCAGAGCCTAAGATGTGTTCCTGGCCGCTGAAGTCCTCCCAGCGGTCCGGGCGCATGCGCTCGGCGAGCGGGCGGCCTTTATCCACCGCGGCGGCCGCGCCGGACTCGGGCGGTGTGTTGTCGAAGAGGCTCATGAGCGGGTCCTCTGACGCCGTGCCTCATACAATAGGATAGCGGCGGCTGTGGCGGCGTTGAGAGACTCGACTCCGCTGGTGGGAATCCTCAGCCCGGTCGCGCCCGCGCTCCATTCGGAACTCACGCCCCGGCCCTCGCTGCCGATCACGAACGCGCACCCTCGCGTCAGGCTGGCTTCGCCCAGATCCTTCGCGCCCGAGGGAGCCGCCGCGTAGACTTCCAGCCCGTGCCCCTCGATGGACGCGCGCGCCGCGCCGGCCTCGATGCCGGCGACGAGCGGCACGCGGAAAACCGAGCCCGCCGACGCGCGCACCGCCTTCGGGTTGTACGGGCTCACGGTCCCTTTGAGAAACATCATCCCGGTGGCTCCGAACGCTTCGGCGGCCCGCACGATCGCGCCGGCGTTGCCGGGATCCTGCACTCGATCGAGGACCACTACCAGCGGCTGCCCGGCAAAGAGCTGCTCGAGTTCCCACTCCGGCGGGCGCACCAGCGCCATGACGCCTTGCGCGGTCTCGGTGTCCGAGAGGGACCGGAACAGGGCGTCGGCGAGCACCACGAGGCGCGTCTCCGGCCGGCACCGCAGCCGATCCTCTACGGCGGACCGCGCCGCCTCCGCCGCCAGCACGGCGTCAATGGCGCAGCCGCTGCCGAGCGCCTCCTCGAGCAGGTGAAAGGTCTCGGCGATGCAGTATCCCTCGCGCGTCCGGGCGCCGCGCGCGACGGCGCGCCGGACCTCTTTGAGCAGTGGGTTTGCCGGACTGGTCAGCACGTTCTCTCCAGTTTCGCCTATCATCGTAGAGCGTGTGGGGCAGGCGTCCACGCCTGCTGCGGGTCTCCAGACCCGCTCCGCCCGGGCTCCAATGAGACGCTTGCTCAAAGTCGCGGCGATCGCCGTGCTGGCGATCGGCATTGCTCTGGCCGTGCTGGTGCTCCGCACGGCGCGCCGCATCGAGCGCCAGTCGACACTCGATGAGGCCCGGCCCGCCGACGTGATCCTCATCTTGGGCGCGGCCGAGTACCGCGGCAAGCCCTCCCCGGTGCTGCGCGGGCGCCTGGACCATGGGCTGGATCTCTACCGCTCCCGGCAGGCGCCGCTGATCCTGACCACCGGCGGAGCGGGCGGCGACCCGGTCTTCACCGAAGGCGCGGTCGGCCGCGACTACCTGGTGCGCCACGGCGTCCCCTCCGAATCCATCCTGGTCGAGTCCGAAGGCGAAACGACCATGCATTCCGTCGCGGCGGCCGGCGAGATCATGCGCCGCATGGAACTGAAGTCCTGCATCGTCGTCAGCGACGGCTACCACATCTACCGCGCCAAAAAGATGCTGGAGAAGCTGGGATTCCAAGTCTACGGCTCGCCCCGTCCCGAGACCCCGCGCAACGCCGGCCACCAGCGCTGGATCTACGTCCGCCAGGCCGTCGGCTACCTGCTGTGGAGATGGGGAATCGCGATCTAGAGGGATGACGAATGGGTGCCCGACCCGCGTTCGGCCGGAGCGATAAGACCTTGCGCGTGCACAACCGCCGCCGAGAGCAGCATTGCGGTCCAACCGGCGCAGCCTCCATCCGCGGCCAGACTGCCCTCCACAGTGGTCGCCCGCCGTGTGCCCGGCGGCATTTGGACAATTCCATGAGGAACCTAGCCTCTTCCCGAATCCAAGAAATGCTCGGCACACACCTCTTCGAAGCTCTTGCGCCAGCGCGTGCGCTCGGGCAGTTCACGCCTGATCGTCTCGTACAGAACCCACTCCTCTTCGGAAAAAGGCCCAGGTCTATGCTGGTGGTCCCACTCCACCTCCACTTGGTAAGCGACGACTGGCAGGGTTTTCCAGTATGTGGCCCTCCAGGGGTGCGTCTCGCTCCACCGTTCTGTTCCGCGGATTACCCCAGGCATCAGGCCACAACCGAGCCGGTCCGCCGTAAAGACCAGCTTCAACACGTCGAGATCCGGCGAAGCTAGTGTCTGCCACCTCTGACCACCCGGCGGGTAGTTCAATGTTCTGGACACGAATTTCGCCCAGTCGAGCACGGTCAGAGACTCCCATACCGCACCGCCGATGGCGCCAAGCCGGTAAAAGAGGGGCCTGGAATCGGGAGGCCAGTCTCCCTCGCGCGCGAACTGCTCCTTCAAGATGGAGAGCGACGGGGCCACCACTTGGTCGTCGATCAGGCACTCGATCCAATCGTTGTGCCAGAGTTCAAACAGACGATCCGTAAGCTGCGCCCGATGGAGGCCGTGGTCGGGCGCATTCATGATATCCCCGGCGTTTTCGGCATCCAAGAGATAGACATGCCAATCGGTTTTTACGACAGGCTCCAGAAGGGCGCACTCGGCTCTACCGAAGCCCCCAGGCAGAGGTGGATAATCAGCTCGCACAGTTTGCTCCTTCACGGTATGTACATGCACGCGCTTTCGGCCAAGGGACGGGCCCCTGGGCATGCACAGCCGCTACGGACAGCATCACCACCGTCCAGCCGGCGGCCCAGGGCCAGACTGCCCTCCACAGTGGCCGCCCGCCGTGTGCCCGGCGGCATTTGGACAATTCCATGAGGAACCTAGCCTCTTCCCGAATCCAAGAAACGCTCGGCACACACCTCTTCGAAGCTCTTGCGCCAGTGCGTGCGCTCGGGGAGTTCGCGCCTGATCTTCTCCCACAGAACCCACTCCTCCTCAGAAAGAGGCCCGCGGCTCTTCCGCTCATACGAGTATTTCACTTGGTACCCTACGACTGGCAGAGTCCTCCAGTATGTGGGCCTCCAGGCCTGCGTCTCGCTCCACCTTTCCGTTCCGGGCAGGACCCGCATCCCGCGACCGACCCCAAGCTGGTCTGCCGTAAAGGCCAACTTCAACAGGTCACGGTCCGAGCAAGCCAGTGTCTGCCACCGGTCCCCTGGGTGGTCGTGCAGGGTTCTGGACACGTATTTCGCCCAGTCGAGCACGGTCAGAGACTCCCATACCGCACCGCCGATGGCGCCAAGCCGGTAAAAGAGGGGTCTGGAATCGAGAGGCCAGTGTCCCTCCCGCGCGAATTGCTCCTCCAAGACGGGAAGCGACGGGTCCACCACCTCGCCGTCGATCAGGCACTCGATCCACCGGTTGCGCCACAGTTCAAACAACCGATCCGTAAGCTGCTCCCGATTGAGGCGGAGGTCGTGCGCGTTCATAATACCTTCGACGTCTCCAAGATCCAAGACATAGACCTGCCAATCGGTTTTTGCGACAGGATCGAGGAGGGCGTATTCAGCGCGGCTGAAGCCCCCGGGCAGTGAACGATACCAACGTTGCATATCCGCACACCTTCGACGACCTCACAGAATAGCAAGGCTGGTAACAAAGACGGGGAAAGACTCTTGTCTCATGCAAGATGAGCCTGAGCGGGGCACTGGATTCTCATACAAGATGAGCCTGAAGCGGAGGATCGGGATGCTGGGTATTGATCATCAGCATGGACGATTCGGAAGCAACGAGCCTGGAACAGATCCGGGC
>DASWZN010000009.1:0-2277 GCA_036404435.1 Bryobacteraceae bacterium | reverse complement strand
CCGAAGACGACCTGCTGCCGCTCTCGGGGCTCCAGCACATGGCGTTCTGCGAGCGGCAGTGGGCACTCATTCATCTAGAGCAACAGTGGGAGGAGAACCCGCTCACCGCCGAGGGGCACATTCTCCACGAGCGCGCGCATGATTCCGCCACCGAGACCCGCGGCACGCTGGTGACGGTGCGCGCGCTGCCGCTACATAGTTTGCGCCTCGGCATCTCCGGGCAGGCCGACGTGGTGGAGTTCCACGCCCTGGAACCCGGAGATGGCGCGGGCGCCGTGCTCGAAGATCGCGCCGGCCGTTGGCGCCCCTGCCCGGTCGAGTACAAGCGGGGGAAGCCGAAAAGGAAAATCTGCGACCTGGTGCAGGTCTGCGCCCAGGCCCTGTGCCTGGAAGAAATGTTGGGCGCGGCGGTGCCGGAGGCCGCGCTCTTCTACGCCACTCCGCGCCGCCGCCACGCGGTGCCCGTCTCGCCCCAGCTTCGAGCGCAGACCGAGGCCCTTTGCCTCCGCATACACGAGCTATACCGCGTGCGGCAGACACCCGCGCCTGTCTACACGCCCGCCTGCGAGAGTTGTTCGCTCAAGACCGTCTGCTGCCCGAAGGTTTTGGACCGCCGCAAAGACGTCCGCGCCTATCTCGCGCGGGCGATGGAGGATTGAACGGTGCGTCCCCTTTTGAATACGCTCTACGTCACCACGCAAGGAGCCTATCTGGCACGCGATGGCGAGAGCGTCGATGTCCGCGTGGAAAAGGAAAGCAAGCTGCGCGTGCCGATCAAGACCCTTTCGAGCATCGTCTGTTTCGGGCAGGTCTCGTGCAGCCCGTTTCTGCTCGGCTTGTGCGCAGAGAGCGGCGTCAAATTGGCGTTTCTGACGGAGCATGGCCGGTTCCTGGCGCGGGTCGAGGGGCCGGTCTCGGGCAACGTGCTGCTGCGGCGCCGGCAATATCACTGTGCCGACCTGCCCGAGCGGGCGTCGTCGATCGTATATTCGATCGTGCTCGCCAAGGTCGCCAATTGCCGCGCCGTGCTGCAGCGGGGCGCCCGCGAAAGCGCGTCCGAGAATGCTGCCGCGGCGCTCGAATCGTCCGCGCGCCGCCTAGCGCACCTGGCGAACGGATTGAAGCCTTCGCAACCGGTGGCGGAATTGCGCGGGCACGAAGGCGAGGCCGCCCGCGACTATTTTTCGGTGTTCGACCACCTCATCGTGGGCGACAAAGAAAGCTTCTACTTTCGCGGCCGCTCCCGCCGTCCGCCCCTCGATAACGTGAACGCGCTGCTGTCATTCGTGTACACGTTACTCACGCACGATGTGGCGGCGGCGCTCGAGACGGTGGGCCTCGATCCGGCGGTAGGCTATCTTCACGCCGAGCGCCCCGGCCGGCCCAGTCTCGCTCTCGACCTGGTGGAGGATCTGCGACCGGTGGTTGCCGACCGCCTGGTATTGACCCTCATCAACCGGCGGCAGGTGTCGGCAGATGGATTCCGCCATCTGGAGTCGGGCGGCGTGACGATGGACGATGCCACGCGCAAGGAGGTGCTGGTGGCGTATCAGAAGCGGAAACAGGAGGAGATTGTCCATCCGTTCATCGAGGAGCGCGTGCCGTTCGGGATGATTCCGTTCGTACAGGCGACGCTGCTGGCACGGCACCTACGCGGCGACCTGGAGGCGTATCCGAGTTTCCTGTGGAAGTGACTGTATGATGCTGGTGGTGGTGGCGTACGATGTGAATACAGAGTCGGCGCAGGGCAGGCGCCGTCTGCGCCGAGTTGCGCGTGTGTGCGAGAACCATGGGCAGCGGGTGCAAAAATCGGTGTTTGAATGCTGGATCGACATGGCCAACTGGGTCGTCTTCCGTGCCCAGTTGGTCGCCGAGATCGTAACTGCGCAGGACCGCTTGCGCTTCTACTTCCTCGGGGAAAACTGGAAAGGGCGGGTGGAGCAGGTGGGCGCTAAGCCGTCGTACGACCCGGAAGGCCCGCTGATTGTATGAAGCGCGGACCCCAAGCGGACAGAAGAGTCGAGCGATGTCCGCGCGAATCGCAAACGCCGATCTGGCTTGAGGTTGGCGAAGGGCGACGGGTCGGCATGTCGCGTGGCCGGAGGAACAGCGGGCGGGTCCGCGCTACGATGGGAACTGGACTTGCCGATTGTGTAAGTTAAGGCAAGACAGTCGCGCCCCGCGCGGGGCGCGTGGATTGAAACAAAGTCGCACAGGGCATTGCCTTCGAGACTGCTAGTCGCGCCCCGCGCGGGGCGCGTGGATTGAAACGAGCAC
>DASWZN010000008.1:0-33977 GCA_036404435.1 Bryobacteraceae bacterium | reverse complement strand
AACCGGCGAGGCATTCGGTCGCAACTGAAATTAGTGCTTGTCTGGGCGCAACTGGCATGGTAAAACTACTCAGTCCTGGGTGATGGGAGTGGCCGGTTTTGAAGTGACCACGCATGGCCGGTTTTGAGGTGACCACCGAGGGCTCGTCAAACGGTTCACAACCAGACGCAACAACGACAAGGGCGGTTTTCGGTGGACGGCGCAATCGGAAATCGAGACACCCGGTTTCTACAGAGGCTTCACGGCAGTTGGCAGAACTCTTTCCGACGTGAAGGAGTTTGCCGATCTCGTGCGCTGGTGCGAACGGACGGGTTCTCTGGAACGGCTGTCGGAGATGCACCCGCCAGATTTCGAGAAGCGGATGCAGACGACGTGGGGCGGCAACTGGTATCGGCGCAACAGGTCTTCGCATGTTGGTCGGTGAGTGGTGCGTTCAACGGCATTCATCCCCGCAGCCACACGCTCTGCCCCTCAAGGACTCCACGCCTTCTCTCGCAATGATCGGCACCATCACCAATCCCGCCGCCGGATCGGCCCACCACCAGCCGAGCAGCGCATTCAACAGCAAACCGCCTAGAAGAATCGCTGACAGGTAGGTGCAAAAATCGGCCTGTCTGGAATCGGCGGTCATGGCTCCGCTTCGGATTCCGGCAGCAACCCTACGTTTCGCTCGGGCCAACAGCGGCATCACCACGACCGAAACGGCTGCGACGATGATGCCGGGGATGCTGCGCTCCGGTGTTTTGTGGCCGATCAACGTGGAGCCGGATTCGTAAGCGATGTACAGCGCCAGCGCCACGAAGCAGCCGCCGACGATCCGCAAAGTGGTCCGTTCGACCTGCTCTCTTCGGGAATGGTCAAGATCGTGATGGAGCCGCCAGAGCAACGCAGTACCGGAAGCAACTTCGATGGCGCTGTCCAGTCCAAAACCGACGAGCGAAACCGACCCGGCAAGGATTCCAGCGACAATGGACACCAGACCTTCGGCGCTGTTGTAGGCGATGGTGAAGTGTTCGAGTCGTTGGCCCCGGCGAACAAAATCGTGCCGGGTTGGACTGGCAATCGCCATACAGCCATTATCCAGGGACGGAGATGCCGTCATCTGCCGAGACCCGAGAAATGGGCTACCCTGGTTTCCCGTGGACCACATTAGCGACGACGATCTCGAACAGTACGCCACGCAGACGTTTTCGGAGTCGGCCAGTGCAACCACCCTCGAAGAGCATCTGTTGATCTGCCCCGAGTGCCAAGATCGACTTCAGAAAATGGACGAGGACGTGGCGGCGGCGAAGCTCAAGGCCAGCGAAAAAGCCGAGTAGGAGCGCTGTAGGAGGGGCGAGGCAGTTGGGGATGCCCAGGTCCCGCTCGGATGGCACGGTGCGATCTGGGAGGTCGCTGTGAGGCTCCTGGGGGATTGTGGTGCGAGATTCGGGGAGTCGTGGATCGAGTTGCTTGGAGAAGTGGGCACAGTAAAATCTCAAATGAGGACTCCCCCGATTTGGGTTTATAAACCGGGCGGGGGTTCACTTCGGGCGGGGGAGAACTTGCAGTGTGACTCCCAGGCAAGATTCTGATGGGACTCCTGGCCGAGTTTGCGCTTCCGGGTTTCAGGGGATGCCGTGGGTCCAACAGGCGGGTGCGGAGCGATTGTGAGCGATCCTGTGCGGCGGGGCATTTTGGCTCATGCTGGCAAGATCCGCCTCGGTCCTCGCCAGCGCCGGAAGCAGATCGCCTGGAAGAGCGTGGCGGGGTCGGTCTCCGTGGGGTTTTCCTGTAGGCGCTGTGGTGGCGAAATGTGCAAAATGAGCAAATCGCCTACAGTTGAGCAAGTTGTATAATATTGAAAACACGTATCTTCAACAAGTACGAGCTAGCGAATCCCTCTCTCTCCGCCATTTAGAATAAATAACTCTGGCGGCACCTCAGGCATTGCGGGCCGCCGCTTTCGCCTAAGCCGGCGAGGGCGGCCACCCTTCCGTTTTCAGATACCCGAAGGAACCGTCAGATGGCTATTGGTGTCTATACAGGCATGCATCGCTGGCGCTATCGCGTGGCCCTGCCATTGGTTTTCGGATGCGTCAGCGGCCTGCTGATGATCGGGGACTTGTATAACGATCACGTGATCGCAGCGATGGGTATGACGGCGTCGGACATCGGCCCACCAGTCTGGCCGTGTACGAAGCCTCTTGGATAGCATTCGTGGCCATGAACACGCCAGCCTACATTCTTTGCCTCCCCGTGTTCTCTCAGTTCGATCTTCAAGCTGCTCCCGCCAGATGTCCGCTGCTCCTCCCGGTGGCTGTTTTCTGGTGGTGGTGGCTCGGCCGTCGAATCGACCTTGGCTTGCTGCCTTCGCGACCCTTCCGGCACCGCTGGTGGGCGAGCGTCGGATTCGCCCTGCAGGCGCTGGGCCTCAACTTCGTCACCGTGGTGATGCTGCGCGACGACGCGCACTTTTGGTCGGAGTATCGTATTGGGTTCGGTCTTCACCTGCTGCGCACCGCCGGCCCAACACTATGGTGCCTCTTGATCACCGTCATCTTGACCTTGTGTGCGATGTGCGCGGCCCGGCTGCGCAAAGCTCGCGTCTAGCCGCCCAAGAATCTCGCGTCCCACACTGAATCCTGCTCGGCCCGCGTCGCACCGGCGGCGCGGCGTACTGCGCCATGTGGTCAGTTCCACCGACAAAGGCTGAGGCAGGCACGATCGCACGTCAACCCGTGGGCGCGCTGCTCGTTCACGACCGTAGCGTTCTCGGTGGTCGTCTGCCGCACGCCTAACCAGATCAGTTTGCAGGGGCGGTTAATCTGGGTTGTTCGGATCGCAAATCGAATGCGGCGCCCCCTCCGCGGCGCGCCAAGCCCCGATCCAACCCAGCCTCAGTGCGCAGACAGGAGCCGCTTGCTGGCCTCAAGGAGCATAGCCTGAACCGCAGGGTGTCCGTTGGCGTACAGAATGTCTCCCTGATAGATTTGCAGGTAGTGGACGGGAGCCGTGCCGTCCCGCGAGCCATAGAAATGTCCGTAGGGCGTGCCGGCGAAGAAGACTGCCAGCACGTTGGCGAGCGCCTGCTCGGGACTGACGCTCTGGCAGGCGGCCGAAGACTTGTCGTCGGTCAGGCATCCTTCCCGCGCCGGGTCTCGCGCAAACCCGGTGGCGAACTCTCCTCCCGCGAGGACTCGTGGATTGCGCATCGTGTCCGCCGACATCTCTTTAACCGGCCTCATAGTCAGTGGGTGAGCCGCCGTTATCCCGTTGTTCTGCGTCGCCTTTGCGTTTGGGCCCAGCGGCCTGCTCGCAAAATAGGCCGCGATCTCCAAGGTGGAAGCCTCGTGCTCCCCACGCCCAGTCGGATTGAAGGGAAGACCCGCCGCGCGCGTCAGCGCGAGAGTGACATCGCTGAAGATTCGTCCGTAATCGTCGATCGCCGCCTTCCACTCCTCGACAAACGCCTTGTTCGACCGATGGTACAACGGGTCGCCGAAGAACGCTTCCAAGAGTCGCGCCCACTTCTCCGTCTCGCCAGGTCCGTTGTGAGGCATAATGATCTCTTCGGACTGCGACGTGGGACCCGCGACGGCGATGGACACAAAGGCCTCGCGTTGGCCGAACCTCCTCGCAAACTCGAGTAGAAACGCGTGCCAGTGCCTCTTGTACACGGGGTTCCATGGCAACGGCAGCTCATGCATCTCGCCCTTACGGGCCTCGCCTTCGGGAAGCCCGAACGTGGCCTTTCCGCAGTGAGGTGGTGCAGAGCCTGTGCTCCCGCCTGAAGCCAACCAGTCATCGCAGGAGGGGAGTTCATCCAGCAGCCAACGCGGCGTGGAGAAACCGGGAAGCAGAGCGAGTTGAATGGTCTTGTGCTTCGCGTCTGCGATCTGAAAGGCCTCTTCCAGTAAACTGAAATCGAATTGGCCTTTCGTGGGCTCCAAGGTGGCCCAGTCGAAGTACAGAAACAGTCCCGAGATCGCGGGATTACCAATGGTGGCGGTGTAGGGACGATGGTCGAAGGCCAGGACAACGGCGTAAATGCCCCGGGGCTGACGGGGGGAGAACTGTCCCGGCGCCTTCTGAGGTTGTGCTTGGTCTTGGGCCAGCACCACGGGAACGGAAATCAGGGACGCGAAGATCGCGAATGTGGTTGCGCTTTTCCTCATCATTCTTCTCCTCCCTGCTAGCCGCCTTGACGCGCTGAGAGCACATCCCGCGCAGTCGTCCAACGAATACCGGGATAGCGATCGTTGTCGAGCGGCTCCAGCTTTGCCCGGCCGTCGAACATGTTACGCATGTATTGCATGCCCTGCCATGCCGGGTAAAGTTCCTTCTCTCCGGGAGCGACCGTGCGCGCGACCTTGATAAGCGTGCCGAGCATTCCCAGACCTCCCGCGCGGAACAGGCGAAACTCCTTTCCGGTCACCTCGCTTACGACCGCCGTCAGTTCCCGGGCGCTGAGTTGATCGCCGGCAATTCGCAGGAAGCGAGGGGTGGACGGATCAAGAGCCGCGCTCGCCGTGAATGCGGCCGTGTCGTCCATTGTCGTGAAGTCCATGCGCTGGTCCGCGTCGCCCCAATAGAGGACTCGCTTCAGTTTGAAGAGAATGAGCGGCATCTGACCGGTGAGCATATCTGCAAACGCACCGTTGAAAATCGTGGTCGATGAAATCGAAGTCTCATCGAGGCGCTGGTGGAAGTCTCGGCGCAGATCGAGATTGCGATTCTCTCCGAGTGGGAACTTGGTGAAATCGATCGAGTAGTCGGACGGAATGAAACGTGGCACGTCGGCCTTGATCGCAGCGTCGAGCAGAACCGTTTGTGCCTCTACGATCACGTCCCGCAATCCCTGCAGCGCGGACACCACGCAGGACCCACCCGAGCATGCCAGTGTCACTTCGGAAGCGCTGCCCAAGTCGACACTGGCAATCGTTACGCCGAGCTCGTGCAGTCGCGCAAGCTTGTGCCGCGCGGTGCCGTGGCGAACAAGCGCTTTTACGCTGGCACCCCGTTCGACCAGAGCTTTCACGATGCGTCCGCCGAGACTTCCGGTAGCTCCCGCCACGACGATGGTCGAGCCACTCACGCTTCCGATATTAGAGAAAAGACAGCGTCGATGCAAAGTGCGGGTAGTGGGGTCCTATGACCCCACTACCAAAGTGCGCGACTGGACCGAAACGCAACCACTCGCACTCAACTGAACCGTACTATACTGGCGGCGAGCGGGTTCGATTCCCGTTAGCGCTACCAATTCCTCAACAACTTACGGGCGTTTGGAGACCACGGGAGACCACGCGCTGGAAGGCAGCGGATGGGGTGCGCTGTCTCGTCCCTCAACGCGGCCTCCAATCCGAGATCACTCCGACTTTCCTCAGTCGGTAAGCAAAACCACCCGCGCCCGCTTCCCGCGAATGATGTCAATCGCCCGGAGCACCTGTCCCCATTCCAGGTCGCCGTCGCCCCGAACGTAGACGGGCCAGTCTGGCGGACGGCGGATCGTTGATCCCACGAAATCCGCCGTGAGTTGAAATAGAGGACGTGCTCGGGGCTTCTGGCTTGGTATGCGCGAAGTTGCTCACGGGACATGGACCGCCAGTCTGGTGGAGGCCACACTGTGCCGCCCACCCTTTCAACCCTCACGACGAGCGGCTCCAAGTCGGGGACTGGCACTCCTTGCACGCCCGGTCGAAGGAGACGAACCGGTAGTCCAGTCGGGATCGGGAACTCCATATAGTGGATGACCCAGACCGATAGGAAGGCTCCGAAGACCGTTACGGACAGGATGAATCCGTACCACGACAGCCTCATGAAATCGGGCCGGGGCCGTGCTGTGAGGTCCCACGGATGCCGGATCTCCCCGACCGGCTCATGGGCATGTCGCTTCCGCGCGTAGTCGAGGCCGATCCCCTGCCGGGTCGCTATGAGCCCGCGAGCATTTGGCTCGCCATGGTGTGCCGCAGCAGGCGCAGCGACTCGCCCTTGGGCTTGGGGATTCCGAAGCGCTTGAACAGCAAGCTGACCGTGGCCGAAATCGAGTTCGGCTTCAGGGGCGAGCCGTCCGGGTTGGCGAAGACCAGATCCAGGTCCGCCTGGTAGTCCGGGCCGAACTGGGCGCGGAAGGCGTCCTGCTTCTTGCGGCGTTCTTCGAGCTTGAGAACCCGGGGCTCGTCGGTCTTGGTGCCCTTGAACCCAGGCCCGCCCTGGTCTGGCACAGTGACCGCGCGATGGTGGCGTGCCCTCGAAGGGCGCCGGAAGAATGCGGGTTCGGTGGTCAGGTCGGTGCGTTGCGCTTACTGTTTGCGCAAAACCGGGCCGGTTCAAAGGTGGGCGAGCCCTCGCTGGAGCGCGGCAACGACAGCCTGAGTCCGATCAGCCACGTTCAAGCGCTGCAAAATCACGCTGACGTGGCATTTCACGGTCGCCTCTGTAATTCCGAGCGCGTCGGCGATCCCTTTGTTTGTCTTTCCGCAAACCATGAAAGCGAGAACCTCACGTTCGCGTGGGCTCAGATCGGAGTTGGGCGTACGATTGGCCAAGCGTCGCGCGACGGGAGGGGGGAGATAACGGCTTCCCGCGTAAACGCGGCGTAGGGCGTCCACCAGGGTTTCGTAGGACATGGCCTTGATGACGTAGGCCGCCGCGCCGGCGGCGAGCGCCTGATGAATGTCCTCGTCGCCCTCGTACGTGGTTAGGACGACGCAACGAGCATGAGGGTCTTCGCGGCGCATAATACGGAGCGCCTCCACTCCGCTGATCCCCGGCAGCCGCAGATCCATCAGAGTGATATCGGGATGATACTGGCGAAACGCCCGCACGGCCTCTTCTCCGGACTCCGCCTGGAAGCAAACGGTCATGTCGGGCTGCGCCGCAATGATGGACGCGATTCCCAGCCGCATGATGGGATGATCTTCCACCACCAGGACGCTGAATTTGCGCGCCGCGCTCATCCGTCCAGTGCTCCCTGCCTCTCGTGCGTCGGCGAGCACACGGGAACATCCACGCACAGTTCGGTGCCCTTGCCGGGGGCGCTACGAACCGCGAAACGCCCGCCGAGCCGTTCGGTACGCTCGCGCATTCCGATGAGCCCAAAATGGCCTCCCGTTTGCGGAACCACCTCGCCCGGCTCGAAACCGCAGCCATCGTCCAGCACGCTCATCCTGATTCGGCCGCCGTGGAAGTCAATTCTGAGCCGGACCTCGCTGGGATGCGCATGGCGGATGGCATTGCAGACCGCCTCGCGGGCCACCATCATGATGTCGTGCTCGATCAACGGATCGAGCACGACGGGCTTGCCGGACGTCTCGAACCGCAAGGGCACTTGCGAAGCGGCACAAGCCTGCTGCGCCATCTGATCCACCAGGCGGCTGATTTCGGAACGGCCGCCTTGATGCAAATTCCAAACGGCTTCGCGGGCCTCGTCCGTAACGGCGCGGATCTGGGCGCGGGCGCAATCGAGCAGATTTCCGGCGGAGGGCGCATCTTCCCGGGACATCGAGGCGACCGCCTCGAGCAACGCCGAAACGCCGGTGCACCCTTGGATCAGCGTGTCATGCATCTCGCGGGCCAGACGGTTGCGCTCTCCAAGCACGGCCTCAAACCGGGCTTGAGCCTGACGCATACGCGCCTGGTACATGGACCACGCCGCGCCGGCCAGACACGCCACGCACAAAAGATAGAACCACCAGGCATGGTAGAAGTGCGGACGCCAGTCAAAGGAAACCGAAGCCTGGGAAGTGGCGCCGGGTTGAGCGATATCGAATGCCAGCAGGTGAAAGCGGTAGCGGCCAGCCGGAATGTTGGTATAACCAGCCCGGCGGGCCCGCGTTTCGGTCCAGCCGCTGTCGAATCCTTCCAGTTGATACAGGAAGCGCACTCGGTCCTGCGACCGGAACTGGATCGCGCCGTATTGGATCTCGAGCTTGCCTTGTCCGGGAGGCAATTCGACATCGCCGTCGGCGCCAACCTCGTGGCCATCCGCCTCCACGCGGTAAAGGACCGCGGGCGGAGCGGATACGGGGTCCTCGGGATCCGCGCCAATCCGGACCGCACCGGCGGTGCTGGGAAACCAGACCTCGCCGCTGGAAGTAGTACAGCCCGCCGGCTGGACGCCACCATACATCTGCGTGGTCTCCAGTCCTTCGGAAGTGCCGTAAAGTCTCACGGCGGGCCGGTGGGAGGGATCGGCCGCAGTGAGTTCGAGATCGTGGCGGGCGATCGACGAAATGCCATTCGGCCCGCTCAGCCAGAAAGTGCCATGGCGGTCTTCCAGGATCTGGTAGATGCTGTTATTGGCGAGACCCTGGGCAGTTGTGTAGACCGTCAGTCGGCCTGACTTCCAGCGGAACAGGCCGCCGGTGCGCGTGCCGAACCACAATGCTCCCTCGGGGTCCTCGTGAATCGCCCACACTTTCTCTTCGCGCAGGCGCGGGATGGGCGAGTCCGAGACCTCACCGCCGTTGCGCAACCGGGTCAAACCGCGGTCCTTGCCTACCCAAACGTCGCCCTGCCGGTCGGTATAGATGGCACGCACGCTCTGGTGCTCTTCGAAGCAGCGTGTGCCATCGGGCCGCCAGCGGCAATAGCCGCCATCGGTGCCGATCCAAACGCCTCCTTCGTGGTCTTCTGCGAAGGCCCGCACATAGGGCTGAATCAGCGGGACCGGGCGGGGCGCTCCGTGGACCCAGCGGAATGCGCCTTTACCTTCGGTTCCGAACCACAGCGTGCCCGAACTGTCGCGGAACACATTGCGAATCCGGACGTTCGAAAGAGGACCGGGAAGGTGTAGCATCCTGGCGTGGCGTCCGGTGAGGTGGAACAAGTGAGTGCTGGATACCCACAGCGTCCCATCGCGATCGGAAAAGATGGTTCCAAAGTCGGCATCGGCGAAGTCGGGAAGGACGAAGGTGCTAGCGGCGGTCTTGTTGAGCCGAACCAGCCCGGCCTGGGTGCCGATCCAGATGTTGTGCTCCGATCCCGAGAAGCTACTCAGAATGGCGTTGCTGGGCAGTGTCGTGCCCGCCGACAGCGTGGAGAAATGCCCATCCCAGTAGCGGATCAGGCCGTCGCCGATGGTGCCGATCCAGAGTGTGCCATCGTCGTCTTCGAGCAGCGTTCTGACGGTGCTGTGAATGTCTTTGACGCGCGAAAAAACGGGAGGGGACGGCCCCGGCGCCGGGTTGCTTCGCTGCAAGCCTGTGACGGTGCCCACCCAAATCGTTCCATCGCGCGTTTGCAGGATGGACTTTACGTTGTCGGTCAGACCACCGGGCAAGTGGAACTCAGCCGTACGATCGTCGTCGATGCAAAAGAAATGATAGCCGCCGACCCACAGGCGCTGCTGGCGATCCCGGTAGATCGAGTGGACCGCAATCGGCGGCACGCCGTCGCGGCCATCGACGCGCTCGATCTTGCCGGCCTGCCAGCGAAACAGTCCGTCGTCCGTTCCCATCCAGATTCGGCCTTTACGATCCTCGCGGAGGGCCCGGATATAGCCGTTGGTGAGGCCATTCACTCTCGACCACAAGCGGAACGAGCGGTTCCGGTAGCTGACCACGCCCCCGCCTTCCGTTCCGATCCACAATGTGCCGTCGGCGGCGGCGAGAAGGCAAAAGACGCTGTTCTCATGGAGCGCGGGCGTGTTGTCCCGGTCGAACACTACGAACTGAGCGCCGTCGAAACGAACGAGTCCGCCGGTCGTACCGATCCATAGGAAATGATCGGATGTTTGGGCAAACGCCTGAACCGTCTCTTCAGGCAGTCCATCTTCGGCATGCCAGACGCGCCTGGCGTAGCCGGCCGGGGCGCCACGAAGCTGGCAAGCGAATGCGAGGACACTCGCCAGGACCAACGCGAATATCGGCAGACGAGGCACACCTCGCATAGCGGTGCGTTGCTGATCGTATTCTAGCCCAACTCTCGCAGTTGCGCCTTCCGCGGAGTAAGCGTCACCCGTCCGAATGCGACCCGCTCCCGTCTTCGCCAATCCCACCCGCATCGGCAAACCCCCAAACTCGCCGGTCAGGCTCTGGTCGCGACCGTCGCGCTGGCCGGCTTCAGCTCCGGCGAGGTGGCAGTCACGCGAATCTGCCCGGCGGTTGCCGTGGATTGCACGATCGCCAGGCACATCCCGTGGAAAGCCTTCCTGATCCTGCCTTTGAAATCGGCAGCCATGTCCTCCATATTGCCGTTGTCAACCCCGATCAGTTTCCCTTCGCCTTGGATCTCGAACGTTATCTCATTGTCCGCATCCGGATGCAAGCGCCCTCGGGCGTCGAGCACCTTCGCGGTGACGTGGACGACGTCGCGCCGGTCGGCGCGCATGGTGTCCCGGTCCACGGAAAGGCCGATGGCGGCAGGATCGCTCGTCGTCGAAATCTCCGTTTCCGCGGCCACCTTTCCGCCCCTCATTCCGACCGCCCTGAGAGTGCCGGGCTCGTAGGGCACATCCCAGGCCAGATGCAGGTCCGAAGTGGTTCGGGCCGCGCCGGACACTCCTGGCGCGTATTGCCCATAGCGTCCCTGCATGCCGTATCGCGGGAAGACGTAGCCTTTGACGCCGATCGATTTCCCGTTCAGGAATAGCTCCACGCTGTCGCAATTGGTGTAGCAGACCACCGTCAGGAACTGGCCCTCCCGTCCCTTCCAGTTCCAGTGTGGAAACAGGTGCAGCACCGGCTTCTCGGTCCATTGGCTCTGGTAGAAGTAGTAGCCGTCCTTAGGGAAACCGCAACTATCGATGACGCCGGCGTTGGCTCCCCGGGACGCCCTCCCGAACGCTTCGCCGAGGTAATCGATGCCGGTCCATATGAAATCGCCCGCCACGTAGTCGTGCGTGCGGACGAATCGCCACAGTTCCTCGGTGTCGAGGCCGCGGCCCAATCCCCATCCACCCAGGGGGCCCGCAGCCGCGGGCTCTCCCGACGGCAACCGTTCGCGATACTCGCCCCGCGGCCCTCCCAGGCCCGTGCTCTCCGTGCCGATCATGCGCCAGTTTGGATGCGCCGCCTTGTCGATGCCGTAGTACAGCTCGCGCCGTTCCCGCCAACGGTCCGCATAGTTGTAGCCCACTACGTCCAGCAGATCGAGAAACTCCGCGGGCGCCGCCCTGGGTTCGGCCGCTATCTGGTCGCAGCCGGCCGTGACAGGACGGGTGGGGTCTTCCCGGTGAAAGATGGCCATCAGTTCCCGCAGAATCTCCACTCCGTGTTCGCCGATCTGATCGGGGATTTCGTTGCCACAGCTCCACAGGACGACGGAAGGATGGTTGCGGTCCCGCTGAATGAAATCGGTCACGTCGCGCTCGTGCCACTCGTCGTAAATCCTGGAATAGCCGTTGCCGCGCAGTTGTCCCTTCCCAGCCTTCCACTCGTCGAACGCCTCGTTCAGGACCAGGAAGCCCATGAGGTCGCAGAGGTCCAGGAACTCGGGCGCGGGCGGATTGTGGCTCGTGCGGATCGCGTTACAGCCCATCTCACGCAGGATTTCGAGACGCCGGGCCCAAACCCGCTCCGGCACTGCGGCGCCCACGGACCCTCCATCGTGGTGCAGGCACACCCCGTTCAGCTTGACGTGCTCGCCGTTGAGCAGAAAGCCGCGGTCGGCGTCGAACAATGCTTCGCGAATACCGAAAGGCGTCTCGTATTCGTCGAGCACCTGTTCGCCAACCCGGACCGTGCTGCGGACTTGGTAGAGCCAGGGTGCGGACACGCTCCAGAGGCGGGGTTTGTCGACAGCCATCTGCTGCACGAACTCGTACCGGGCGTTGGGGCCGATCTCCTGCGATAGTGCCGCGGTCCCGATCGGGTTGCCTTCGCGATCGACGACCGAAGTGACCAGCGTACACGCCGCCACCGCCGCGCTCCCGTTGAGCACCTGCGTCTTGACATGGACGGTCGCCGCTTCCCGTGCAACCCGCGGCGTAGTCACAAACGTTCCCCAATGGGCTATATGGACCGGATTCACAACCGTCAACCACGTGTGCCTGTAGATGCCCGAGCCGGAATACCAGCGCGAGTTCGGCTGGCGGGAGTTATCCACTTTCACGGCGATCACGTTATCGCCCCCGGCGTTCAGATGCGAGGTTAGGTCATAGGCGAAGCTTATGTACCCGTATGGGCGCTGGCCCAGGTATTGCCCGTTCATCCACACTTCGCTGTTCTGGTAGACGCCGTCGAACTCGATGGAGATCCTGCGGTCCTTGTGCGACGCCGGCAGCCGGAACCGCTTGCGGTACCAACCGATGCCGGTTGGGGCATGTCCCCCGGCGCCCCCGCTGGACTCGTTCGGTGAGAAGGGCCCTTCAATGCTCCAGTCGTGCGGCAAGTCGAGACTGCGCCAGGAGGCATCCGAAAACGCCGGCTCCGGCGCGCCGGGCGCATCGCCTCGCAAGAACCTCCAGCCGAAGTCGAAGGATTCCCGAATCCGTGGAGGCGCTTGCGCAGTCTGACCATCCAGCCGGCTCACCAAGACCGCGGCTCCCAGCGCCCGCCCGAGCAGGCCGCGGCGGGTCATCGAATCGTCGCTATCGGTCACGGTTTAGCCTCCTCAGTGACGGCGGACGGAAATCACATACCAGGTGGTAACCGGGACTCCGATCGGAAACACCCATCCCTCGGCTGTGTTCTTCGCCTGTATGGTCTCACCGATGGGTTTCCCGGAGCCGTCGAGAGGGGCTACGTCCACGCCCGTGGCCTGCTCGAGATTGCGCAGCGTCACCGTGCCGGCGACTGGTTCGATGAGCGAAGGCGAACCGCCCTGGTCGTATAGCCTGGTGTGCGCATCGTTGAACTTCATGCCGGTGTTGGCCACGCGCGAGCCGGCGGTGAGGAGCATCTTGTCCGATCGCACCAGCGGCTGCCCATCCAGCGAAGTAAGTACGATGGTGGCGAAGTTATTCGTGACGTCGGCGCAGAGGTTCGTCGTCACCTTATGGTTCGCCTTCAGGAAGCCGACAAGCGCCTGCGTGCGGCCGGTATCTACCGTGACCAGGCCCGCCTTCTCCGGGGACGTGTACCAGGCCAGCTCTCCAGTGTCGGAGACGATCGGATTTGCCTCGGTTGCGGTGAGCGTTTCCGTCGGCGGGCCTTCCAGCGACTGGATGCGAACCGCATGCTCCAGGGGCAGGGCCAGCGGAAAGCCGGGTGTGAAGTAGGGCTGCTCGGAGTGCGGCAGCAGGCGGCTTTCGAGCACCTCTTCCCGGGAGTAAGTCCGGTTCACGGTTTGCCGCGCGGGCCGCACGTCGCCGCGAAGGAACAACAGAGCTCCCGCGGCCATCTCGGTCATGCGGACGGGATCGAGCGAGATGTCGAACGGGTCGCCGACATACGGCTTCCAGTCCGGCGCCCGCTTGGGCTCAAAGGTGTAGGTGACGATGGCGTCCCAGTCCTGAAAGGCTCCGTATGCGGCGATGATCGGAATGCCCTCGCTGGCCCAGTCGTTGGGAAACGGGTGGTTGGTTTCGGTGACGGTGTAGGGTTTGCCCGCGAAGGCCGTTCGCGAAAGCTGCACCACGGTGGAATGGAGCGGATCGTCGACCATGGGAGTGTTCGCGGGCGGAGGATCTTCGGGGTGCTCCCAATAGACGTGCCCATCCACGACGTCGAGCTTGGAAAGAGAAGCCAGCATGGGATACGGGCTGCTGGTGTGGCTATGGTCGGCGGTGCCAATGATGGGGCATTTTACGCCCAGCTTGCCCTTCAGATACTCGCTCATGTCCTCGTAGAACCTGCTCTCCATCTCCATGTAGAAGGCGGTCTCGATCTCATAGCGCTCTTTGGGGGCGACGGCCGCCTCCTGAGACTTCAATCGCGGCACGGGAGCGCCCTCCGGAACGGACGCGAGAACGTACAGCTTAGTTAGTTGATCGCGAGTACACTTTTTTTTCAGCCAGGCGTTATAGAGCGCGGTCAGTTCCTCGTCGTAGTAGGGCGTGGGCGCGTGAAAGCCCACATACAGGCCGTTCTCATTCAGCATTTCCACAATCGCAACGGCCGGTTCGTCCCGATACGCGGTCCCGGTATAAGCATTCACGTGCGTCAGCAGGCGCCGCGCGTATTCCTTTTCCAACTCGATGAGGCGCGGGTCGTAAAGCGTGAGCCCTTTGGCCCACCGAATCCTGGAGAAGTCCTGCACTCCCTCCCCGGCTTTGTAGGAACGGCCTACGTTCAGGTTGAGATCGACGTAGATTCCGCGTTTCTTGAATTCCGCGACTTCGAAATCCAGCCGATCGAGTTGCTGCGGATCGAAAGAAAGGCTGTCGCGGACCGTAGCGTCGACAATGCCGCGCGGAGAATCAAGATCGAGGAAATGCAGACGGACGAGGTTGACGCCGAAGCGGGCCAGCGTGGCGGCCCACATGGGCGCGTCGTCTTTTGGCGGTATTTCCACCGAGCCACGGCTCCAATCGGTGAAGTGGACGCCCCAGAAACGGATTCGCTGGCCGTTTGCCTTCGCGAGGTGGCCGTTCTGGATGCGGATGATGCCGTCCTTGCCGGCGGGTCCGTCGAGCAGGAACGATACGTCGGCCGGCGAAGAACCGCCCGCGCGGTGGTCCATCACAAAGGGTCTGAGCAGGGTATCGTTCCACTGCGCCCGCACCGTGGAGAAAACCAGAAAGAAGAAGGCAAGAGACTGGCGTGTCCTGGTCAAGGTGGGCTCCGAACGCGACGCTTTGAGGGCTTCGATCTTGGAATGGACGAGAAGATCCTATCGCCAGACGAACGGAAGGAAATCCGTCTAAAGTAGGATCGGGATCGGGGGCGCTGGTATCCACCTCACCTTCCAGGCGGGATTCTCACGTTGGAGGAGAAAGCCGTCAGTTGCCGGTCCGCCTTCGTGAGGTTCTCTACGGTCTTGCCCTGACTGTCGCGCACCACCACCCGGCCGTTGGAGAACGGCGGGAAACCGGAATTAGGAAGCTCGTCACCGGCTAACGACTCCATGCCGAGGGTTGGACTAAAGCCGGAGTCACGGACGCAGATCGGCCAACGCCCGGTATTCCGGAATCACTTTGATCTCAACCAGCCTGGCGGCCTGTCTCTCCCTGGCGGCAGCGGACCGGACCCCGGCCGCCAGGTAGATCGGTGCGTCCTGGCGCAATGGCAGGATTTGCAGTTCCAGCCCCTGTTTCCGCTCGGCGAGAGGAATGTTCCGGAGGCCGATCTCCCAGGGACTTCCGCGGTAGAAGTCATCGGTGATCAGGCGCTTCCCCGCATAGAGCCTGGCCACGTCGCCCTGGTAAGTGATGCGGAGGAATACCTCGCCCACTGCGTCTGAGCCGATATCCGGAACGCCGATCGACCAGCGCGCGGCCGCCTTGAAGTCGGCCTCCGCGGGGGCCATGGCAACTTCCTTTCCCATCCTGACCGGGGATGCCTGCCCCGCTTCGGCTAACTGGCGGACGATTGGCTCCGCTCGAACCGGCTCCACGTGGGTGGCGTAGCGCTCAAAGATTCCGTCCTCACCCGCGCGGTGGAAGCCTGGTACTTCTCGATCCAGCTTGGGAAACACGGAAAAGGTCAGCGAGGCAGGATCGGAGGTGCCCAGGTGGATGCGGTCCGCTTCGAAATACACGTCCGCGGGGGAAAGGATGAGACGCTCGCGACCCGCCAGGGGCGCCTTCCAGAGGTTGCGCGCCTCATCGCGCGAGAGCAGCACGATCTGCGTGCGGTGGCCATCCGTGTTTCGGATCCAGATGGCGGCTCCCGGACCCGGGGCCAACCCGTCGATGTACACCCGGCCGTTCTCGCGTCGAACCGTAGCGGCGGGAGCCTCGATCGACATACCCTCCGCTTCCGCGAACGCGAACTCGGGCGCAATCCCCGGCCAGGCGAAGAACACCACCGTATCGGGATCCTCGAGCTTGCAGAGCGGCTGCGCGGTGGCGTACTCGAGAGTCGCCCCGCCGAGCGGCAGGTTCACGGGCCAGAATGTGTAGGCGCCGCTCGGGATGTCCACCGGCTGCCGAGGTACCGTCAGCGCACCCGTGGCGAGCTTAAGTTGCACGCGAAATTGCTTCCGCTCCGGAAGCGGATGGTCTTTCTGATAGTTGTTGAGGAAGATGAAGGCGCGGCGGGATTCGGCGCGCACAGCGACGCGAGGGGTTTCGCGATCCAGCGTCCCCGTCGGCGTCTTTTCCGGGAAATAGGCCGTCATGGGCGCGAGAGCCGACCCGAAGTCCTCCAGAAACAGGTGGAACGTCTTTAGATCGCGGAAGGACGCATGCATCTGTCCGAACTCGCCGAGAGGCGCCTGGAAGTCATACGTCTTCAACGGCAGGTCGTTGGGGTATCCGGTGATCTGCGATTCCTCCAGGGTGGTTTCCTTTCCGTCCGGATTGGTCCCCCCGTGGAACATGTAGTAGCCATAAAGCACGACGCCCGAACCAAGCTTCACCACGTCCAGCGCGGCAATGTCGTCGGCGGTCATCAGCGGCCGGCGGTGATAGGAGAGCTCCATGCCGCCGGCCATTTCGGTCGTGAGGAACGGATAGGAAGCATACCGGGCATCCATGTCGGGCCGCGCCGGAGAGAGGTCGGCGCCCACATTTTCTTCGCAGCGCACCGGCGTGAAGAAGTAGTTCGGACTGGGGGATAGCGCGGTCAGCGAGCGATACCAGAAACCGTCCGGATACCCGCCGAACACCGGAATGACTTCGCGACTGGGCACCGCGGCATCGTCCCAACCCGTGATGGAGTAGAATGGCGCGTCAAGACCCGCTTCCCGGGCCAGGCGCTTCAGGGTGAGAATGTGCTCCTCGCCCTTTCCCGGCCCGCGCAAATGGTACTCGTTTTCGATCTGCACGCCGACAATCGGGCCGCCATCCTTCCAGAAAAGCCCCTGCAACTGCCGGCCGATCTCAGCGTAGAAGCGCGCCACGTACCTCAGATAGACCGGGTCGTTCTGGCGCGTGGCGGACTTGTGAAGCAGCCAATCGGGCAATCCCCCGTTGCGCACCTCGCCGTGATCCCAGGGCCCAACTCGCACCCAAACGAGCATGCCGTGCCTGCCGGCCAAGTCCACAAAGCGACGCAAGTCACGCTGACCCGACCAGTCGAACTGCCCCTCCACCTCTTCGTGATGGATCCAGAAGACGTAGGTCGAAACGATCCGGATTCCGCCTGCCTTCATCTTGAGGATCTCCCGCTCCCAATCGGAGGCGGGGTAGCGCGAGTAATGAAATTCACCCATCACCGGGAACCAGGGCTTGCCATCCAGCAGCAAATAGCGGCTGTTTATCGCCAGCACATGGCCATCCGGAGAGCGCCCGCCGGCGGCGAAAGGCAGCGGCTGCTGAGGGGCGGCAGGCTTGCTGGCATCGACGGTAACCTCGGCGCTCGCGAGGCTCAGGACCAGGCTCAGGCCAGCCGTAAGGAGCACGACTTCTCTCATGTCCGTTTCACCGCCTCCTCATACGGTGTGTTAGTAGACGGGAACGATCTGCCATTGTTGCGTAGCCTTGTTGCCGCTCTGCGGCTCTTGTACGGCGAACCCGGCTTGCGCCCCGGCCCCGCCGTCCATGTCCAACACCAGTCCGCTCGTTCGGTTGACAAGAACGAAATAACCGCTGCCGGCCGAAACGATGTTCCACTCCAGTTCCGGGCCGCTGCCGGATGGAGATTGAACGATGACGCTTCCGCTCGACATCGATCCCCCGGAGTCATCCAGCACATTCGTAGTGCCGCCCGCTCCAGGGTTGCGACTTGCGATCTGGAAGTAGCCGTCATTGTCGCTGACGATGCGCCATTGCTGGCTAGAAGTTGGATTCCCGCCATCCGCCTCCGCGTCGAGCTGCGCGCCCGCGGCACTGGAGGCCTGAAAAACCGACAGAATCTGCCCGCTGCTGCCATTGACGAACTTATAGCTCAGAGTGGAATCGAGTTTGCCCCCCAGCGCATCGATGCCCGGAAGAAGCAGGGAGTAGTTCGAAGCGGCAACGTTTGTCGATCCGGAAGCGTCCGCATTGTCAAACAGCGTCAGGCCATTCCAGATGTAGATCGCATCCGGGAGGTTATCGCCGTTGAGGAAGCCGCCCCCGGCTCTTGGTATGTTCACGCCGGCGGGATCCCAGTAGGCCATCCCCATACCCAGTTGGTTCGGCAGGCCCCTTTGAACGGCCTCCAGATCCAGCAGAAACTGACGCTGAAGCGCGGGGCTTGGTGGAGCATACCAAGGATCGTTCGACTGGAGGCCGTTCTCGTAGTGTTCCCCGGCTTCGAGAATCAGAATGGGCTTGCCAATGTCATTCGCGGCGTTCCTAAGCACGTCTTGCTCGACCGGTTTGCCATTGGGATTGGAAGCGGCTGCCTGCGCATCGGTCAGCGGGCCATGAAAGAAAGGGTAGTAGCTCTGGCAGATCGCGTCGTAGGGAATGCCGAACTGGTCCGCCAGCGTGAAGAACTGTGTGAGGTCCCAGGCAGGTGTAATGTGGATGCAAGTGAGGGGAGGCGGAATCGCCGGGCCCAGCGAAGTGTCCGCCGCCGCATCCTTGACGGCCTGAATGCCTTGCGTCTCCAGAGCCGCGAAACCGCCGAAGTTCGCTCCCGTCGGGCTGCCGATGGGGCCGAGAAAACCCGTGTCCACCTCGTTGCCGATCGCCACCACGTCCGGCATCGCCCCCGCACGGCGGTACGCCAGGATCTCGCTCTTCACGTAGGCGTAGAGATCGGCTTGCAACTGGGCGAGCCCGGTGTCACCGGACCACGCCGGCGGGACACTCGTGGAGTAGGCGCCGTCGAACAGGAGCGTCAGTTCAATGCTGAGGCCCAGGTTCTTTGCTCGCTTCGCCAGATCCAGATCCTGCACGTCCGTCTCGGCGTAGCACGCGTCGCCAACACAACCGGGCGCGGAAGGATTGAGGTAAGGCGGTGCCGAACTTGGCCGCAGCCGCACCATGTTGACGCCGTGATTCTTGAAGATCTGAAGCACGTCCGCCGCCTGGCCGGCATCCTTCCACCAGGTCAAGCCGCTCTGGGCCCTGGCCGCTTCCTGTTTCTCGAGCAGCGCGTTGTCCACACCCCGCAAGAAGGCCGGACGGAGCAGCCACTGCTGAGTCTGAGTCGCGCTCCCCGCGAGCGCGGTCTGGGCCAGGGCCACGTCCGCCGTCGTGGAGCCCTGCGTCAGGTCGAGTGAAAGGCCGGTGCTTTCGTTGGAGATCGTGTAGTAGCCGTTGTTCGTCGCGCTTAGCCCCCATTGCTGTGTGTCGACCGCCGCGCACGGATTCGCCGCCACATTGCACGAACTGCTCGACGGCGCGCAGGCCGCGCTATCGAGACAAGCGCCGTTCTGAATGTTGCTGACCCTCCAAAACCCGGCCGAAACCCGGGTGAAGGCCCAGCGCTGGCTCAGACTTGTGAAACTCCGCTGCTGGTCCACAACCGGCGCGCCGCTCCCCAGGTCAGCCTGAAGGCCGCTCGCCTGGTTCAGTATGTAGTACGTCTCCCCGTTGAGCGGCGTGATGTCGGTGGGCTCGGGTGGCTGCTGGCTCGTGGGGGTCGGCGAAGGAGTCGGGGTGGGGGTGGGGGTGGGCGTGGGCGTTGGCGTCGGAGTTGGAGTCGGCGTGGAAGTCGGCGTCGGGGTCGGTGTGGGCGTAGGCGTGGGTGCGGAGCTACCGCCTCCGCACGCGGTGACCCACAACACCCCGGGCAACAGGATGGCCCAGCACGAAAAGAGACGGCAGGCGCTAACGTTTAACATCGGCGTTCTCACCCTTCTCGCCCGGCGGCTTTCTGTTCATCTGCCAGTAGAGCTCACCCATACGCTCGCGCGCCTGCTTGATTTCCAGAGACAACCGGTATTCCTTCTCCGATTCCTCCTTGAGCTGAAGCTTCCGGCACACCCTCGACAGCCGGTAGTGGGCCTCGTCGTTGAGCGGGTCGGCTTCGACGGCCATGCGCAGGAGCTTCGCCGCTTCCTGGTACTTCTCCTTGCCGGCCAATAGCCCCCCAAGTGCGACCGCTGCCTCCGTGTTCCCCGGATCCATCTCCAGAGCGCGGCTGTAGTGGGCGAACGCTGAATTCAGGTCGTCGCGCCGGTAGGCGATCCTTCCAAACAGGCATTCCGTCCGTGCGCTCGCGCCCTCGGACTGGACCGCCGCCTTGAGTTCCTCTTCCGCTTCGCTCTCGGCCTGAGCGTCGGCCGGCGCCGTCGCCAGGATCGCCTCAGCCAGTTCCGAGCGCACGCCGGGCAGGTGCGGATCGATCTCCAGCGCTTTCCTGTAGTGTTCGATGGCACCCTTCAGGTTCGCCTGGTTGATCAGGCGCTCGGCCACCACTTGCTGCATTCGGGCCGAACCGGGGGCGACGATAGCCAGTTTGTTCAGCGTGTCGTCGGCCAGATCGGAATACACCCGCTGCGCCATGTAGAGGATCTCGACGTTGTCCGGATCGAGAGCCACCAAGGTGCGCATCACCGCAGCCGCCTCGTCCAGGTTGCTTTGCTCGTAGTAAAGATTCGCCAGTTCCAATCCGGCCTCGGCCTTGAGCTTTCGCTCTCTGAGCCTGGGAAATGCTTTCGCCAGATCCGTCTCGGCCGAGGGCTGCCCCAACCTGCGCTCGCAAATCCCGAGCAGAGCTTGCGTCTTCGCCAGCGACGCGTCCGCGGCCAGGGCGGTGCGCAGGTATCGCGCGGCCTCCTTATAGTCGCGCTGAAAGAACACAATCACGCCCAAGTTGGCGTTTGCTTCCGAGTTCCTCGGATCGAGAGCCAGGACAGATTGAAATTCCTTGGCCGCAGAGTTTGGATCGTTCGCTTTGAGGTACGCGGCGGCCTTCTGAAGGTGATCTCGAATTCCCGCGGCGGCCGTGGCCGCGGACTGAGCGTTGGCTCCCAACGCGCTTACGAACAACGCGAGAGCCAAACTGCGAAACGGTCCCCCCATCTCTTGCACACCTCCAAGCCTCGGCGCTACGCGGCCCCGCGAGGCGTCCCAGGACAGAGCCTGAGGCGCCCCGGGGGCGTCACATCCCTTTCGCTCGCGGATCAGAACGTAATGCGAGCGCCTAATTGCATGATGCGCCGGTTCGCGTTGCCGCCCGCGGGGCCCGTTATGGTGCCCGCGGTGGGATCGGCCAGAGCGCCGCTGCTGGTGTAGCCTACGTTGGCGTCCGGGTTGCCGAAGTTGACGTGGTTGAGCGCGTTGTACGCGTCGGCCCTGATATCGATCCGGATCCCCTCCCAGGGCAGAACAAAGCTCTTCCCCAGACTGATATCCACGTTGGAGAAGCCCGGGCCGACCAGAGTGTTGCGTCCCAGGTTCCCGAAGGTCCCCGTAGCCGGGTTGGCGAAGGCCGCGGGGTTGAACCAGTGACTGATCGAAGGATTCGATACCGTAGGGTTGCCCACCAGTTCCGGATAGAGGTACATGTTCCCCTGACCCAGATTGGGAGAGAGCCCGCCATCGATGCCCGCGGCAATGGAATTCTGAATCACCGGAGTGAAGGGGGTTCCCGAACGCCACTGGAAGACGCTCGAAATCCGCCAGCCGCCCACAACTTGGTCGGCGAGTCCGTGAAGAGCGAACTGCCGCCCCTTGCCGAAAGGCACTTCGTAGATGATCTGACCGGCCAGGCTATGCGTCGAATTGAAGCTGGAGAGGCCGTAATTCAACGCCGGGAGGTAGGCGTTCTGGTAGATGTCGACGCCCGATCCGTGGCCGTTCCCGGTCCCGGTGTCGAGCGACTTCGAGAACATGTAATTGACCTGGAAGCTCACGCTGTGCGAGACGTTCTTCTGGAGCCGCAGTTGCAGCGCGTTGAAATTCGACCAGCCGTCGTAGGTCTGAGCGGTGATCGTATTGAATATCGGATTGGGGTTGCCGCAATTATATCCCGTGCAGCCTAACTTACCCACGGGAGCCTGGTTGATATCGGTCTGGAAGTTCAGGTTCGTGCCGTGAGTGTACACGTAGCTGGCCTCCGCCATCATATCGCCTTTGAGCGAGCGCTGTACGCTGACTAGCAGATTTTGCACGTAGTCGGTCGGCATGTGCCACGGGTAGTACGCTACGCCGCTGTAATTGTCGATGGTCGACGATAGCGTCGAGACCGTCGGAAACACGACCGTGCCCGGGGGCGGTCCCACGGCCAGCTTGAACGCATAACTCCCGTTAACGTACCCGCCATTGCCAACGTTGTGAGGGTTGAATCCCAGGCCGAGCGCGTTGTCGGTGTAATTCTCCGCATCGCGTGGCGCATCGAAAATGCCGTAGCTGGCGCGGATCGACCAGTTGTCGCGAGGAGCCCACGCCAGCCCGACGCGGGGCGCGAATTCCTTGTAGTTCGCCGCCTGGATTGTCGAGAGGTTGCTAATCGACCCGCCGGACTGGGTGTCGCCCTGCCCGCCGAAGAGAATCCCGCCCTTGTAAGCGCCGCCGTTCGCCGGATTGGGCAGGACCGGATCGTAGTTGCCGAACAGGTTGCCATTCACTCCCCAACCCGACTGGATCTGCCATCGGAGGCCGAGATTCAACGTCAGGTTCTTCGAAACCTTGAAGTCGTCGCTGGCGAAGACTGCCGATTGCCACATGTGCGCGCTGGTCGCGTCCGATTCGTAGACATACCAGCCGTAAACGTCGCCTGCCAGGAAGTCCGCATACGGGATTCCGGTGACGCCTCCGTTGAAGATGAAATGTCCCGAAGTGATGTCGCCCCAACTGGTGTAGTTCTGGTAGATCTTGTCATACTCGCCGCCGACTTTGATGGTGTGGCGGCCGCGGACAAGGGTCACAACGTCGGCGACGTTGTAGACTCCCTCGCCGAGGACGGCGTCGATGTTGCCGTTGCCCCCCGGTCCAGGAAGTCCCTGGCTATAGTCTCCGGCGCCAAGCGCCATGGCCCCGACTCCCGCTCCCTGGTCGATCGTCACGTTGGGAAACACGTTGGCCGGAGCGTTCGTCCCGTAAGCCGGCTCCAGGCCCAGCGATGCCGGATCGTTCTTGCCAAGTGAAGGCGGCTTGTACTTGTCCAGCTCGCGGCTCCCGCCGATGCGGAATTCGTTGATCATATTGGCGCTGATCGTAAAGACATGCGAGATCTGCGCCGTCAGGTTATCCGTCGCGCCCTGGGAGTATGCCGTGGCGTCGCTAGGATAGAGAGGATCCGGCGGTACGTAAGACGACAGCGTGGGGAAGTAGTTCAGGCTGAACGAAAGCTTCTGTCTGTCGTTGATGGTGTAATCTTCCTTGGTAGTGTACCAGGTGTCGGTGTTGGGCGCGGTGGTGTTAAATACGAAGTTATTGGTCAACGGGCAGGTCTGGGCCACCCCCGGCCCCACATTCGCCGGACCGGGGCACCCGGCGACCCATCCCGCGGTGCCTGCTTTGGGGAAATAGGCCTGGAGCTTCAGAGCCACCGGATCATACGTGCCCGATAGCGTCCCCGAGGGGCCGAACGCCGCGCCTGTCGCCCCCGTCATGCCGAAGAAATTACCCGCCTCCATCGCCGCCGTCGGGTAGCTGTAGAGTCCTCCGCTGGGTGTGGACGAAGGGTTGCGCTGATAGGCGAAGAAAAAGAACAGCTTGTTCTTCTTTACCGGTCCGCCGACGCTGCCGCCGTAATTGTTCCAGTGCTCGATGGCCTTGGATCCCGTCGCGTTATAGAAGCCTCTGGCGTTGAGCGCCGTGTTCTGAACAAATTCGTAGGCGCTGCCGTGAAACTGGTTCGTCCCGCTCTTGGTGATCACGTTGATCGAAGTCAAGCCGTTGCCGTACTGTGCCGGGGCGTTGCTCGAATTGATGCTCACCTCGGAGATGGCATCGATGGGCATGTAGTAATTGCTGCTGTTGTAGTCTCGCGGGGCGGTTGCGGCCGAGCCGTCCACCAGGAAATTCACGTTGTAGGACTGCGTGCCGTTGACTCCGATCGATTGGCCTGAGGCCTGCCCGCTGCCCCCGCCGTTGTTGACGCCAGGGATGAGCTGCGTCATCTCGGCGCGCCAGTCTGTGCCCACAATCGGCGCTGCTATAACGGCCTGGGTGTCGAGATCGACGTGCTGGTCGCTGGTCTCCGTCTGCAGGAGCGGCGCCGTAACGTTCACCACGATCTCCTGCGTGGCGGTGCCGACCTCGAGCGCGGCGCTGATCTCCACCGTCTCGACCCGTAGAACGATGCCTTCGCGGACATGGTTGCGAAAGCCTTGCTTCGAGAATGTAACCGAGTAGGTCCCCGTTGCCAGGAATGGGACATCGTACAGACCCGCCTGGTTGGTTCGTGCGGAAGTGACAACCCCGGTCTGCATGTTCTTAATCGAGACGTCCGCGCCTGGAACGATAGCCCCGGTCGGATCCGTCACGGAGCCTTTGATCTCCCCCGTGTTTGCGTTTTGCGCTTTGGCGAGAGGAGCGGATAGGACCGCCGCCGCTAAGATCGCCGCCAACAAGAATCTGGCACTGCACCGACGAAGCACTTGCAAATCAGTCACTTGAGCCTCCTAGGGTCTGAAAGACCCACCTCGAATCGCTTCGAAACCTGAACTCGCCTCGAAAGACGGGCACACCATAACTCATCTCGATGCTCCCGCGTTACCCTCGACAGTTCTGCTCTCTTTGTACGGTTCTACCCGCACCCCGCGCTCGGACCCCCAACAATCCGCGTGGGCCAGCGGAGTTGATTCTATGACTCGTCACCGGGCGAAGGAATCCGTCTAAAGTAGGATTGCCGATAGCGACCTTCGATACGCTCCATCACACCCAGCACGACAATGTCAGCGCCTCTTCCGCCTCCAGCAACAATCCCCCTCTAACGACCGGTTGCGACTGCGGGGGCTTGCGTCCGGCCAGTGGACGTCCTGAGCGTGCCGCTGGCCGCTTTCTTGGCCTCGCTAGTTGCGCGGCTCCTGGACCTTGACCACGCGGTCGGCGGCTACGTTCCTGAGCTGCTGCAGAATCCCCGAAGGCCAGCGGATCTCGACCAGGTCCGCCGACTTGTTGGGACCCAGTCCGAAATGCGTGGGCCCGGCGCTCGAAGATGCGTACCCAGCCGCGAAAGACACCTGGTTGTACTGTGCGGCCCCTCCGGCGACGAGCTTGATCCGGGCTCCGATGCCATCGCGGTTGCTTCGGGTACCCTCCAACTGGAACTCGATCCAGTGATTGGCGGCGGGGGTGTCGTTGATCCAAACCTCGGCCGGCGCGCTCAACGCCGTAACCACGACGTCCAGGCGCCCGTCCCCATTCAGGTCCCCGACAGCCGAGCCGCGGTGCCGCCTGGGCGGCTGCGCCGTCAACCCCGCTTCGGCGGTAAGCGCCTGGAACTTCGCTCCGCCCACGTTCCGGAATACGGTGTTGGGCTGCTCCACCTGCACGTGAGACGCGTATCCCAGCGACTGCACGTGCCCGCGCGTGACGAAGAGGTCTTTCCAGCCGTCGTTGTCGAAATCGGCAATGGTGGGCGAGTAACCCGCCATCGGCGTGCTGAGCCGGGTCATGCCGCTGGCCTCGGTGATATCGGCGAATCCGCCCTTACCGAGGTTGCGAAACAGCGGAAAGGTCTCGTTTTCGAGCGCCGCGAAGGCGATGTCGGGATAGCCGTCGTTGTCGATGTCCCGGAAATCGACGCCCATCCCGGAAATGAACTGGCCGCTTTCGGCGAGCGCCACTCCGGCCTCGAAGGCGACCTCCTCAAACTTTCCGCCGCCCTTGTTATGGAAAAGCGAGTTGTGGAGCTTGTCGTTGGTGACGAAGATATCCATCCAGCCATCCAGGTCGTAATCCGCGATTCCGGCGCCCATCCCTTTTCCGGGGTGGGCGCGGATTCCAGACTCCGCGGAAACATCCCGGAACGTCCCGTCGCCGTTGTTCAGGAACAACTGGTTTGGGGTCGCCTTGTAGAACTTGGGATGGCAGTAGTCGAGTTGTCCGGGCGCAGCCTCGCAGGCCGGCTCGGTGTTTACGTCCCAGGCGAGGTAGTTCACCACGAACAGGTCGAGGAGCCCGTCATTGTTGACATCCACCCAGGCGCCACCGACCGACCACAGGGGGCCATACTGGCTGTCCGGGATGTCCAGGCCCGCTTTGTGCGTAACGTCCGTGAACGTGCCGTCGCCGTTGTTGTGGTACAGCCGGTTGCCGTGAACGCCGCCCACGAAAATGTCCTGGTAGCCGTCGTTGTCGTAGTCTCCAATGGCGACGCCGTTGTCGAAGCCGGTGCCCGCCAGGCCCGCCTGTTCGGTGACGTCCTTAAAATGGCCCTTACCGTCGTTCTCGAAGAGCCGGTCGGAGTACTTAGGAGAGGTCTTCTTCAGGGTGCGGATGTCGGCGCCGTTGGTGAAAAAGATGTCCAGATGGCCGTCGTTGTTGTAGTCGAAGATGGCCACCCCACCGGCCATGGTCTCGGGTGCGTGGCGCTGCGGCGTCTCCGAGCTATCGAGCCTGAAATCGATGGGCTGGTAAGCAAAGTGGATGGGCGCCGTCTGGTTCTGGCTGGAGGCGAGCGCCCACAGCGCGCCGAGCAGCGCCGCAACCGCCGGGGGAACCCATTTCATGGCTTCAACTCGCCGTTCTGTTCGGGCACCGCGATAAGCGGAGGCTGTGGCTGCTCCTTCCCCAGCTCTTTCACCTTCGCGAACTCGGCTTCCGCGTCCTTCTCGCGGCCCAGAAAGTGCCACAGCCTGCCCAGACGGTAGTGGGCGTCCGGCCGCGACGGATCGAGGCGGATCGCCTCGCGGACAGGACTCTCAACCGTCGTCTTGGGATCGGTTGCCGCCCGCAGGCAGCCGGCGGCCAGCAACACCAAGACGAACCTCATGACGCCACTGCCTCAGCCATGGCTCCGTCCCATGTTACCGCAGGCTTGCCGGCCCGAATCGGGCGCCCACGCCCGACAGCAGGGTGACAAGACCGCGGGGAAGCACTTACTTCGGCCCGGCGCGAAGCGCAGACGCGCGTCCCAGCTCCGCGCCGGGCTATGCCCAACGTCTTCAATGCGCGGAAAGCGGTCAAAGAGCTAATCTGGACGCGAGTGAGCCGTCTCGGAATTCTCCTTGATGTCCGTGCCACCCTCGGCAGCCTGTATTCCGTGGGTCTGGGGGTGCCGAAGGACCACGCCCAGGCTGCCCGCTGGCTCCGCAGAGCTGCCAATCGGGGGAACGCCGGAGCACAGTTAAGCCTCGGCCTCAAGAACGGTGTCGGCGAAGGGGTGTCGCAAGATTACGTCCTCGCATATATGTGGTTCAATTTGGCAGCCGCGAACGGAAATGATCTGGCCGCAAAGGTGCGGGACGGAACATCACTCACTCTGCCCCGGCAACCCATTGACTGACCCTTGTGCCGCCACGAACGGTGCCGGCTGCATGCGAGCGTTAATTCGTGTTATCGGTAGGCTGTTGCTGCGGCCAGTTCCTGCATCCGCGCAGCGTCTGCTACTGAACCAGCCCCGAAAGGCGGCAGAGCCGGGACCAGATGCCCGGATTTCCGGTGGTGGGCCCCTGAGCCTTCTGGCTACTTCCGCCCACACCCTCGGCGGCGGACCATGCCATTAGTCTGGTTCGTGGCGGCCCGGGCGTGTACGGTTCAGCGTGACGCGTCCGAGTGGCATCGCCAATGTCGCCTGAGCCTCCGCCCGCTGATGGCCGCGAGTTGCCCAGATCCCGGCCCTGAGCAAGTCGAGGCCAAGGGAGATTGGCGGACGCGGTCGTCCCATACGCGGACGCCCGGTCCCAGAACTGGGGAACAGGGTCCCGAAGCCTGAGCCGCAAAACGCTGATTCGATTGGGCAGACAGGGCGCTGATTCTGGTGTCAGGATTGCATCTTTCCGGCTGAATTTCGTATATCGAGAGAGAAGCTCCATGCTGACACCCGTCAAGCACTCGCTCCGGATTCTGCGTAGGGACCCCGTTTTTGCCACCGTGGCTATCTGCTCCCTGGCGCTCGGCATCGGCGCCACCTCATCGATGTTCACGTTCGCCGACGCGATGCTGCTGCGTCCACTGCCGGTTCTGAGGCCGGACCGCGTTGTCTCGATCAATACGGCCACCTCGGCTCCGTTCACCTCCAACACGACCGTCTCGTACCCGGACTACGCCGACCTGCGCGACCGCAATCGAACCTTTGAGGGCTTAGTGGCCGCTTCCTTCGCGAAATTGAGCTACAGCGCCACTCCGCATGCTCTGCCGCGAATGAAACTCGGACTGTACGTCTCGGGCAATTTCTTCCGCGTGCTCGGTGTCGAGCCGGCGTTGGGAAGGGGGTTCCGCCCGGATGAGGATCAAGCTGAGGGGCGCGATGCGCTAGTGGTGCTGGGCCACAACTTCTGGGTCAGCCAGTTCGGAGCGAGCCGGTCGGTGCTGGGGTCGCACATCCGGCTTAACGGGGTAGACTTCACGGTGATTGGCGTTGCGCCGGAGCATTTCACCGGGATCGACCCGCTCTTCCGGCCGCCGCTGTTCATTCCGCTCGCCATGGCGCCGCGCCTGGAGCCGCAGAATCTCCTGCACAACCGCGACGCCGGCTGGTTGTTCGTGAAGGGCCGCCTGAAACCGGGTGTCAGCCTGCGGCAGGCGCAAGGCGACATCGGCGCCATCGCGCCCGAGTTACTGAAGCTGCATAAGCAGCCCGAGGCAGCCGAACGGCTCGTGGTCGAAACCGAGCTTCAGCTTCGAACCGGGCAGTGGCCGGAGGTTTCGGCCATGTTGAGCGCACTGGGCGTTCTGGCGCTTTGCGTTCTGGCGATCGCCTGCGCCAATGTGGCGGGTCTGCTGCTCAGCCGGGCGCGCGGCCGCTCCCGCGAGATTGCGGTGCGGCTGGCCATCGGGGCCGGCCGCTGGGCCTTGGTCCGGCAACTTCTGCTCGAGAACCTGCTGGTGGCCTTAGCAGGTGGAGCGGCGGGCATTCTGGTTGCCGACGCATTCGCGGGGTTCTGGCGGCGCGCCCAGCTCCCCACCGACCTGCCGATCGTGCTTGACATGGCCGTCGATCAACGGGTCCTGCTGTTCACGCTCGGGGTCTCGGTCCTGAGCACTCTTCTCTTCGGCCTGGCGCCGGCGCTGCGAATTACGCGCCCGGATCTGGTTGCGGCGCTAAAGGCCTCCGATGCCGACAGCGCAGGCAGGCGACACCTCTGGGGCCGCAACACCATTGTGGTGGGGCAAGTGGCGCTCTCGATGGTGCTGCTGGTGGTCTCGTCGGTGCTAGTCCAGGGCTTCCACGATCGATTGGCGCAGGGTCCCGGTTTCCGCATCGACCGCCTTTTCCTCGCCAGCTTCGACCCGCGGCTAGCCCGCTACTCGGAAGACCAGACGCGGCGGTTCTATAAGGATCTGCTGGAGAGAACGCACTCGGCCCCGGGCGTGCGGTTAGCGGCCCTTACTTCGCTGGTCCCGATGACGGGAGTGGAAACCCTCGGCATTGTGCCGGCCGGCTACTCGTTGCGGCGCGGTGAGCGGTCGTTCCCCGTCTTGAACAGCTACGTCAGCGAGGGCTACTTCGAGACCATGGACATTCCCATCCTGCGGGGGCGCGGCCTGCTGGAATCGGACGGAGAGCGCTCGCCCCTGGTCGCGGTGGTGAACGAGCACCTGGCCCGTCATTACTGGCCGGGAAGGAATGCGCTGGGCCAGCGATTCCACCTGGGCGACGCGGCCGGGAAACTGGTCGAGATCGTGGGGATCGCGCGGATGTCGAGGTATGCCTGGATCGCCGAAGCACCGGCGGACTTCGTGTACCTGCCGATCGGGCAGCATCCGCGTTCGGTGCTGACCCTGGTGGCCGAATCGTCCGCGCCAGACGCCGCGATCATCGCTCCGGCGTTGAGCGCCGTTGTCCGCGGGATCGATCCGGACATGCCGGTCTTCGAGGCCAGGACCATGCGGGAGATCTACGCGCGCGTCGCCGTGTGGAACGCCGCCGCGATTACGGACATGGTGGGGGGACTGGGGCTGACAGGACTGGTGCTGGCCGTAGTGGGACTGTACGGCCTGGTGGCCTACTCGGTCAGCCGCCGAACGCGCGAGATCGGGATTCGCATCGCGATCGGCGCGGACCCGCGGAAGGTCGTGTGGATGGTGCTGCGGCAGGGGCTGCGCCTCGGCGCTGCCGGGGTCGCCGCCGGTTTGCCGGTGGCCTTCCTCGCTTGCCGCGGGATCACGTCCGCCGTGGGGGCGGGCGCCGAGTTCCAGGCAGGTCTGGTGGACTACGCCGTTATCGCGCTGCCGCTCCTGCTGATCACGGCGTTGGCCGCACTGGCGCCGGCGCGGTCCGCATCGAGAGTGGACCCGATCCGAGCGTTGCGGGAGGAGTGAAGTCGAAGAACGGCCGCGGTGCCCGCGGATCGCGCCTCGAGTCGTTCCAAACGCCGCGTCATTCCTGCGCCGTCACCAGCGCATCAAACGACCAGTCCTGGTGCTTAGATCCTGCATGAACAGCCCGCTCAAAAACGAGCCACCGCTGCGACATGACGGTCAACTCCGCGGCGCCGGGGGCTGGGGTTTGTGGAGCCATTTGCGCACCACCGCGTGCAGGAAAGGGCCCCCCAGCGCGGCGATCGCCAGCGCAGCGGCGAACAGCAAAAGCGCGTCGAAGCTGGCGCGACCTTCGCGCTGCCAATACACATCGCGCAGATTGAGCCAGAGGGCGAACTCGTCGAGCGTGAGCGCCGCGCCCACGCCGTATGCCATGGACATGGTCCGGCCCGCCCAGGTTCGTGAGCCGGGGCTGCCCGTGCCGGCCTCCAGCATCCACCCGTACCCGGTGAACAGCAGCAGCAGAATGCCCCAGACGAGGTGATGAATGTGGCGGCCACGCATCTCGATGTCGTGGAACGGGCCGATCTGGTTGTGGATGAGGAACGTCAGCGTTCGCACCACAGCCACTGCGACGAAGAAACCCAGCGAGCCCCAGAAGAGCCGCTCGCGCGGCGTCTCGGGGAATTTCTCGCGATAGATTGCGGCTAGGTGTTGCGCTCCGAAAAGGCGGCTGATGCCGAATAGGGTCAGCGCAATCAGCAACGGCCCCAGCCACATACTGTAATGGAGTTGAGGCACGGTTCTTTACACAATCGTGGCAAAAATCGAGGCTGACCGCACTCCCCCGCCCTACCGCGCGCCTATTCCCGACGACTCCGAGGGGCCTTGCCTCGGTGATCACCTCAAGACCGGCCAACGGAGCCGGACCCAGGACATGAAGTTCCTTTACCCTACCGCTGCCGGTTCAGACAAGTTCTTCTCCTCGATTCCTTTCTGACGTGGAATGCCCTGGCCCGACCAGCGGGAGGGCGAAGGATGTTTTTGGTTTGTCTTCATAGGAAGTGGGTCTTAGTTTTTCAGCGGGGGACGCAGGGGCGCAACCACCGCGGGGTTCGGGGCGGAGCCCCGAGCAACCGCGGAAGGACGCCTTCAGTTTCTTCCGCCCACACGCTCGGCGGCGGACCATCCCATTAGCTACCCGGCCACTCGGACACCGCCCGCTTGGCCCCAGGAGCCCCCTAAATCGTCCGCACCTATGTCCGAGCAAGAAACGCGCATTCGGCCGATACCCTCCTCTGTCATCGAGAGAAACCCGCCGAGAAATCCACAATCTTCTATGGCTGTCTGCGCTCCTCTCAACGCTTGGGAACTCGTATCCGAGATCGAGGTCCTTCGTGACGCGCTGAAGTACGCCGCCGAGGTGATCCGCCGGCTGCGACGGGGGCAACGGCTCGGCACGACGGCCATGCTTGAGGGCCGCTCGAAACACAGCCCTGCCGCTCGACGAAGCGGGCTAACGCCCCGAACCCCACCGCGCGGTGCCGATTGCGCTCAACCTCTCCACAAGGTATTCTTCGTAAAACGTCCGCGGATCGAAAGGCAGGAGAGTGTTCGGGTTGCGGACAAACGAGTGCCCCAAACGGCACTCATCATACTGCACGTGCCACCCGATTTGGCGCAACGCCGGGCTGAAGCGCGGCAGCCGCTCCCGGAACACCTTCCTCTCCCCGTGCTCCTGCGAGCGGATCGGGTAATGGCGCAGGAGAAACTTGAATGGGTAAACGCGTCGGCCGGGGAACTGGACCGAGTGCCCTCCGTCGTTGGCGCAATCGACCGGCACAGGTTGGCGCTTCCAGGCTTTGACCTGCACATCGAGCGCCCACCGCGTGCCAAACTCGAAATGCGAAAACTGCGATTGAAGGGGCAGATCGGGGGAAAAACCACCCCCGGTCGGGTGGAAGACGACGCAGGTGTGGTTAACGGCGTTGAACCCTTCCTGGTCGACGCGGTACAGAGCTTCGCGAAGAGTGAGGCCGGGCCATGGCGACTCCCGGATCTCGTCGGGATCGACATGGATGAACCAATCGGCCTCGGTCTGGCCCGCCAATTCGGCTTTTCGGGCCAGCATGCTTCGCAACTCGTGAGTCTGAGTGGGCCCGCCGGCGGGGAACTTCAGAATCGCGGTCAGACCCCGGCCGAGGAAACGCGCGGCCCGATCCGCGGTACGATCCGTCGACCAGTTGTCCAGCAGGCAGACGTCGACGCCCTGGGCGATGGTGTGCTCAAGGAATGGAACGATGACGTCCTCCTCGTTGTACGCACCCACGAAGGCGACCACCCGAAACCGGGCCGGCACGGTCGGCGCCGGACGCGGCTTGCGAACGACAGCGAGGATCGTGTTCTTCTGCCGATCGGCATCGTGGCTTGATGCCAGCCCGTGAAAGAGCACCTCCAGGCCGGCGCCTTCGAGCTGGTCACGGAATTCCGCCGGGTCCCGGCCAGAGTCCGCGGGCGGTTTCATGCCTTCCTCGCCGCGAGGACGAAGCCGGGTAGTAAGAACGCCGGCCGGTGCATCCTCGAGCAGACCTCGAAGGGTCGCCAGCAGGTGCTCGGGATGGACCAGGTGCTCCAGCACGCCGGCACAAACCAAGAGGGAACTCCTCGCTGTGGCCCGGCGCGGAAGACGGAACGCGCTTCGCTCAAAATCGTGCGGGATGCGTTTCTGGAAGGCGTACTGCCGCCCCACGGGGCGGTCGCCGGAAGCGGCCGAGCCCAGTTCGGCGCGGAGCCAGGACAGCCTGGAGACGCCCTCGCACTCGAGGTCTAAGAGCTGTTGACAACCGTAGCACTCCGCCAGGTAGGCGGCAAAGTCGTAAGCGGTCTGCCCCGGCATGAGCCGTGGCTCCTGTGGGAAGGCAACCGAGCGCTCCCTCCGAGCAAGTGTGGGGAAGAAGAACCGCTGCACCTGGTCGACAAAGCGTCGTCTGAACATGCTGAAGGTTTCAGATTCCCGAAGGGACAACCAGCCTGCGCTCGGCCGCTCGCCTCTCAATCCTGTAGTATACCCTCGAAGGCAACCACCTTAGAGCGGGGAGTAATGCGCTGGCGGGCTCGTCCCGCGGTGTGGTCGTCGAGGATGCGGAAGGTTCCGATCAGCGCGCGGGCGCGGTGCTCTACCTGCCGGCCGCAAAAGCCCGTGGCCAGGCTACCGGGCCGATTCACCAGATGGAGAGTGGCGTTGTTGTCGGCACGGGTGACCGCGCCGCAGCTGCGGTGAAGGAGTGGCATGGGCCGCTGCGGGGCGTTATCGCGCCTTATCGGAAGCGAACCCTTGCCGCCGAGCACCGGTCTGCTACCGCACCAGCACCGATGGGCGGCAGAACCGGAACCAGATGCCTGGATTCCCGGTGGTGGGTCCCTGAGCTTTCCGGCTCCTTCCCGCCCGCACCCTCGGCGGCGGACCATCCCATTAGCCGACTATGAAGTTGCGCTCTTTAAGAGAGTTACGCGACGCTTCTTAGCGGAAGCTGTGGAGGTCGAACCAGAGAACCAGCCGGTGCCAACAGTCCTGCGATACCGCCCTTCCCTTGAACACTCCGATCACGGCGTTCGCGGTTGCGAGGAGATAGACGGCGCCGAGAAGGAAGAAGATGTAGATCAATGCAATCAGCTCTGAACTTCGGTCAGTCGCGCCCCGTATTCTGTAAATGAAAATCATCAGCCTGGAGGTTGCCGTGCGCCTGCTGTCCGTCCTCGCCCCGTGTTTCCTGACCAGCGCCTTGTTGTTGGCCCAGGGACAGCCAACTCCAGATGG
>DASWZN010000007.1:0-11482 GCA_036404435.1 Bryobacteraceae bacterium | reverse complement strand
CCATCTGGAGTTGGCTGTCCCTGGGCCAACAACAAGGCGCTGGTCAGGAAACACGGGGCGAGGACGGACAGCAGGCGCACGGCAACCTCCAGGCTGATGATTTTCATTTACAGAATACGGGGCGCGACTGACCGAAGTTCAAAGCTGATTGCATTCAGTTGAATGCCCTGCCGGTCTTGATCCCAGCAGATGAACCACGGGGAGCCCTTAAACTTGATCCACCCTTCGAAAGTGGTATTGCCGTCAGGCCATGCTGCAGGCCTATTCTGGCGGTCTTTCGGATCGACGAACGTGCCGCAGATCGGTTCGTCCCAATACTGGCACCGCTCACTGGGTTTTCGCAGGCTGTAGGCGAGAGAACTTGGAGCATTTTGGCATTTGAGCCCGGCGAGAACGTCCGCACCCAACCGGAGCCTGAGGGGCTCGTCTGGACATCGCCGTGCTAGCGCTGCGCCCGGGCCGAGAGCCTTCCGACGCATAATGGTGACGTGGATTCGGGTTCCTCGCCTTCCCTGACCGCCCGGTCGAAGCTGTGGTTCGATCGATTTCGCCAGAGCGAGACCAACTTATCGCTTGCTCTCAGCCTGGTGATCGGCGGGCTTGTCGGCCTCGTGGTGGTGGCCTTCATCCTGCTCACCGGCCGCCTGGCGGCGCACATGTATCCGGCGGGCGGCTCGGGCTGGCGCCGCATTTTCGTTCCCACTCTCGGCTCGCTCGTGACCGGCTACTTGCTCTACCGCTACTTCCCCTTCGCGCGCGGCAGCGGAATTCCGCAGACCAAGTTCGCGCTGTTCATCGACGACGGGCGCATCTCGTTTCGAACCGTGCTGGGCAAGTTCTTCTGCTGTTCGGCGTCGCTGGCGAGCGGCATCGCGCTGGGACGCGAAGGACCCTCGGTGCAGGTGGGCGCCGGCCTGGCTTCCGTCATCGGCCGCAGTCTCGGGCTCGGCAAGGAGCAGGTGAAATCGTTGGTGCCGATGGGTTGCGCGGCGGCGCTTGCGGCCGCGTTCAACACGCCCATCGCGGCCGTGCTGTTCACGCTCGAAGAGATCATGGGCGACTTCCATGCTTCCGTGCTCGGCTCGGCGGTAATCAGCTCGGCGACCTCCTGGATGGTGCTGCATCTGGTGCTCGGCGACGAGCCTCTGTTCCACGTTCCCGCCTACCACCTGGTTCACCCCATCGAGTTCGGGGTCTACGCCGTGCTCGGCGTGGTGGGCGGCCTCGGCTCGGTGTGCTTCGTCAAGTTGCTGCTGGGGCTGCGCCAACGCTTCATGCGGATGCCCAAGTGGACGGTGTGGTTTCAGCCCGTGGCCGGCGGTCTGGCCGTCGGGCTGATGGGTTACTTCCGTCCGGAGGTCATGGGCGTCGGCTACGACTACGTGGAGAAGGTCCTCAACGGCGACATGGTGATCCGGATCGTGGCCCTGCTGGTGGTACTCAAAATCGTGGCCACCGCGCTCTGCTATGCGTCCGGCAACGCGGGCGGCATCTTCGGGCCGAGCCTGTTCATCGGAGCGATGATCGGTGGGTCGGTGGGCAGCGTGGCGCACGCGCTCCTGCCCGGCCACACCGCGGGCCCGGGCGCCTACGCCCTGGTCGGGATGGGCACGGTCTTCGCCGGCATCGTCCGGACGCCGCTCACCTCCGTCATCATGGTGTTCGAGGTAACGCGGGACTACACCATCATCGTCCCGCTGATGATCTCCAACCTGATCGCATTCTTCATTTCCTACAAGCTTCAGAAAGAGCCTATTTACGACGCGCTGGGCCAGCAGGAGGGTGTCCACCTGCCGACCGCGGAATCGCGCTCCGAGTCTGGCCGCATGCAAGTGAGCCGGGCCATGCGGCCGGCCTCGGACGTACTTGCGGCGGACACGCCCGTGCCCCTGGCCCTTCAGCGTATGCGCGCGAGCGAAGTGGAGGCCTGGCCGATCGTCCAAGGCGCAGACTTCCTTGGCATGGCTCACCTCGCGGACCTCGAGAACGCCGAGGCCGACAAGATACTCGCCGATCTCCTGGCCGAAGGCCTGATACCGCTGGCTACGGGCCTGCTTCATCTGCATCCGGATCACACCCTCGGCACGGCGCTCGAACGCATGGGCGCGGCGGGCCAGAAGGTGCTCCCCGTAGTGAGCCGGGCCAACGTGCAGCGGCTCGCCGGCGTGGTCGCGCTCGCAGACGTCCTGGCGACGCTGGGCGTGGCCAAAGCCGTTGGCGAGCGGGAGGCGGGCCGGTGATGGACACACGCACTCCCTCCGTCCTGCGAACATTCGCGCTGATCTTCGTGGCGATGGCCGCGCTCTTCGCGGCCGATACCTTCCTGGCGAAGGCGGAAGACGCGGCGCGCCGCTCGGAAGCTAGGCGGCTCTTCCAGGAAGGCCGGTGGCTGGAGGCGCACGGCCGGCTGCCCGAGGCCATCGACAGACTCAGAACCGCCGTCTCCAACGTCCGCGGTGACCGCGAGTACCAGCTCGCGCTGGCCCAGGCCCTGCTGGCCGCCGGACGGGTTCCCGAGGCCGAATCAAGCCTGACCGATCTGCTGGAGCGAGATTCGACCGGCGGCGTCCCCAACCTGACCATGGCCCGCCTCCTGGTCAAAAGCGGGCGAATTCCCGAAGCCATCTCGTATTACCACCGCGCCATCTACGGGCAATGGAAAGACGATGAGGCCGGGAATCGCGTCAAGGCGCGGTTCGAGCTGGTGGACCTGCTGGTCAGGCAGGATGAAAAGAGAGCCCTCCTGGCCGAGTTGCTTCCGCTCCAGGACGAGGCGCCGTCCGATACGGAGACCCACATGCGAATCGGGCGCTTGTTTCTCGCCGCCGGCGCGCCCAGCCGCGCGGCCGAAGTCTTCCGGTCCATTCTTCACCGCCAGCCCGAGGACGCGGACGCCTATGCCGGATTCGGCGAGGCCGAGTTCGCGCTGGGCAAATACCGCGCCGCGCAATTGGACTTCGCGGTTGCCTCGCACCTGGGCCCGGGTGACGCGCAGATCTCCGCCCAACTCGCGCTGTGCGCCCAGGTGCTGGCCTTGGACCCGGTGCGCCGCGGCATCGGGCCGGCGGAGCAGCGGCAGCGCAGCCGCAAGCTGATCGAGCTCACGCTTGCAGAAGCTCAGCGCTGCGCCGGCGCCGCTCCTCCGCAGCCGCTGGTCGCGCTGATGAAGAAGGCCCGCAACCCCGGCGCCGATGTCGATGCCAACCTCGACCTAGCGGAACGGCTCTGGCAGGCCCGCCGCGCCGAATGCGGCGCCGCCACCTCGCCGGCGGACCAGGCGCTCGCGCTGGTGATGGCGAAACTGGCGCAATAGGCCGAATACTCTGTGATGCGCGTTCCGTCTGGCTCGTGCTGTGCAACTACAATGAGACAAGTACCGTGAACAAGCGCCTACCATTCTGGCTCCGCCATGTCATGTTCAACCTGCGCGGCGGCTTTCTGCTCCGCCCGCTGATCATCACGCTGACTCTAGGTTGTGCGGGCGCTGTGCTCTCGTGGCTGGAAGAGACCTTTCCGGACCTGGGCGGCTTCGTTCCGGTGGCGCTCTTCCCATCCCACTCCGATCCGCAGGTGGCGCAGGTCATTCTGGGAGGGATTTCCTCCTCCATCATGACCGTGGTCTCGATCGTTTTCGCGATCCTGTTGATGACGCTCACGCTGGCGTCCATGCAGTTTTCGCCGCGGATCATCGTCAGTTTCTCCAAAGACCGCGTGACGCAATGGACGCTGGGCATTTTCCTGGGCACCTTCTGCTACTGCATGGCCGCGCTTCCGACGGCGCGGTCGCTTCCGCACCCGTTCGCGCCCGTGTTCACCGTTTTCGGAGCGATGTTGCTCGCGCTGGCCTGCGTGGCCTGGTTGCTTTACTTCATTCATCACATCTCGCAGTCCATCAGCGTCAGCCATATCGTCGACCGGATCGCGGCGGAAACGGAAGCCATGATCGACGACGTCATGCCGCAGCCGCGCGGAAACCAGGGTTTGCCGGAGAGCGGACCGGTTGACTTGAGCGCTTGGGACATGCCTCTGCTGAGCGGCGCGTCCGGCTATATCCGGTTCATCGACACGGGCCGTTTGGTCGCGCTGGCGAAGTTACATCACGTCAAGATCCGCGCGGTCCGGCGAGTTGGCCAATTCGTCCCCGCGGGCACGCCGATGCTGCTGGCCTACAAGGGGGATCGGCTGTCTCCCCAAAGCAGAAGCGAGATTCTCGGCGCGTTTGACGTGGGCCCGTCGCGAACGTTGCAGCAGGACGTCGAGTTCGGGGTTTTGCAGATCGTCGATATCGCGCTGAAGGCTATCTCCCCGGCGGTAAACGATCCGACCACGGCGGTCACCTGCGTCGACCAGTTGAGCCGCATCCTGATCCGCTTCGCGTCCCGGGAGTTGCCCGCCACCGTCTTCTACGATCCTCCCGGCATGGCCCGCGTGAGTATCCCACAGATCGGTTTCGAGGGGCTGCTGACATCGGCCTTCGAGCAAATACGTCTGTACTCGAAATCGGATATCGCCGTCAGCCTGCGGATGCTGCGCGCGCTCGGCGATATTGCCTGGACCAGTTCGGAGCCGGCGTTCCGCCGCGCCCTCTACGAGCAGGGAAAACGAATCGTGGAGGGTTGCGCCGAGAAGCTTGGCGAAGAGGAACTGAGGCCGATGCGCGCTCGCCTGTCCGCGCTAGAGAAACTCGTAGCCGCTCCATCGGCGGTAGCCGATCTCTCGGGGAAAAAACGGTAAGCTCCGCTCAACCGGCTTCGCCAACTGGCCCAGCGCGCTTTCTCGTCCGCGAATCACTCCTTGTCGGGCGGGAAGTATAGCGCCGGCTCCAGGCCGAGCCGCTTCAGGCGCTGCCGAGCGTCGTCTTTCTCGTGGTCGCGCGCTGAGGTCTTGGGCTGTGACATCCACCGCACACCTGGTTGGTTTGAGGTGCCTGGCTGATCGTGATCGCTTCAGGCGATAGTCGAGTTCTGTCGAGTTCCTCGTGATAGGATGATGACAAGGTGCTGATCAAGGAATCTGTGGAAATCCAATATTCCGAGGTGACTCCCAAGTCCCTCTACCTCAACCGGCGCAGCTTTCTGGCGGGTGTGCCGGCAGCCTTCCTGGGGGCGCGCGAACTGCTGTCGCCCTCGGCGCGCGCGCAGGCCGGAGTGAGACTGGGCAACCTCGCGAAGAGCCAGCTCAGCACCGGCGAAAAGCCAAGCTCCTACAAAGACGTCACCACCTACAACAACTTCTACGAGTTCGGCACCAGCAAGGATCAGCCCGCCCAACTCGCGAAGAATTTCAAAACCAGCCCGTGGGTGGTCTCGGTGGAAGGCGACGTGGCCAAGCCGCGCAAGTTCAGCATGGAAGAAGTCCTGAAACTGGCGCCGCTCGAAGAGCGCATCTACCGGCACCGCTGCGTGGAGGGGTGGTCGATTGTTGTGCCGTGGGTCGGCTACTCGCTGAGCGCGCTGCTCAAACAAGTGGAGCCCACCTCCAAGGCCAACTTCGTTTACTTCGAGAGCTACTACGACCTCAAGCAGATGCCCGAGGGCAAGCATGCCGGCATCCCGCTGCCCTACATCGAAGGCCTGCGCCTGGATGAAGCCATGCACCCGCTGGCGCTGCTGTCGGTCGGTATGTACGGCGAGTCGCTGCCGCCGCAGGACGGCGCGCCGGTGCGCGTGGTGGTGCCCTGGAAGTACGGGTTCAAAAGCATCAAGTCGCTGGTAAGAATCAGACTGGTAAGCAGCCAGCCGCGAAACACCTGGAACATCGCCAACGCCCACGAGTACGGTTTCTACTCGAATGTGAACCCGCAAGTGGACCACCCGCGCTGGAGCCAGTCGAGCGAGCGCCGCCTGGGCGAACTGCGGCGCCGCCCCACGCTGATGTTCAACGGATATGCCGACCAGGTGGCGCAGATGTACGCGGGCATGGACCTGAAGAAGAACTTCTAATCCATGTTACGCAACCGGTGGATCAAGGCCCTGGTGTTCGTGGTGTGCCTGGTGCCGCTGAGCTGGCTCGCCTGGCGGGCGTGGCACGACAACCTGACTGCTAACCCGATTGAGTACATCACCCACCTTACCGGCGACTGGACCATCCGCTTCATCGTCTTCACGCTGGCGGTGACACCGTTGCGCAGACTGCTGCGTCTGCCGGATCTGATTCGTTTCCGCCGTATGCTCGGCCTGTTCGCCTTCTTCTACGGCTCGCTGCACTTTCTTACCTGGTTCTGGTTGGACAAGTCTTTCGACATGCACGAGATCACGCGGGACGTGGTGAAGCGGTCGTTTATCACGGTCGGTTTCCTAGCCCTGTTGCTGATGCTGCCGCTGGCGGTTACATCCACCAAAGGCTGGATCCGCCGCTTGGGCGGCAGGCGCTGGCAACTGCTCCACCGCTTGGTCTATGTTACGGCGATTGCCGGCGTGGTGCACTACTACTGGCTTGTAAAGTCCGACATTCGCTTGCCGGCGCTCTACGGCGCGATCGTAGCGCTCCTGCTGGCGTCGAGGCTAATTGGCTTGCGGAAAAGCCCATCCAAGAACACAACGTCGCTGAGACTATCGAGCATCAAGCGGCAAACCGGAGATACGGTGACGTTGAGGTTTCCCCTGTCCGGAAGCAAGCCGTTGGGAGCGAGGCCTGGGCAGTTTCTCACATTCGACTGGGTGGTGAATGGCAAGAAGCTGCCACGATCCTATTCCATATCGTCAGCGCCCCTCCGGACCGATTATGTCGAGATCACCGTAAAGCAGCAGGGCATCGTTTCATCGTTCCTGAATCGCGACGCGAAGGCAGGCCTGAAGGTGGAGGCACACGGACCCTTCGGGCAATTCTATTTCGATGAAAAGCAGCACCGGAGTATTGTCTTGTTCGCGGGCGGGAGTGGGATCACGCCCATCATGTCGATGTTGCGATACATCGAAGAGGCCGCCGCCAATACTGAGATCACGCTGTTCTATGGCGTCCGCACCGAGCACGATGTAATCTTCCAGGAAGACCTTGACGGCCTGCAGAAACGGCTGCCGCGATTCCGCTGCTTCATCGTCGCGAGCAGGGCTGGTGCGGAATGGCGTGGCCCACGCGGCCACGTGAATCGCGCGCTGATCGAGCAGCAGTTGGGCCAGATCAGCGATCAGACGTTCTTTCTTTGCGGACCGACTGCATTCATGACGAGTGTGAAAGAGGTCCTGATGTCTTTGGGCGTTGGCGCCGAACAAATCCGGCAGGAACGTTTCACAATCGGCGCGGCAGCTTCGACATACCCCGCAGCTTCGACGTGCTCGGTGGAATTCGCGAGATCGGGCGGGAAATATGAGTGCTCCTCCGCAGAGTCGCTGCTCATGATTGCACAAAGTCACGGTATCGATATTCCCTGCAGTTGCCGCGTCGGGCAGTGCGGCACCTGCGCAACGCGCGTGCTCGACGGCGAGGTAGAGATGGAGGTCGAGGAGGGACTTGAGCCCGCGCTGCGAGTCCAGGGCTACCGCTTGATGTGCGTCGGACGGGCACGGGGCGACGTGAGGCTGGACGCGTAGGACTATTTGATCCTGTGGGTCGCCAAAACTGGATCGGCGAGCGTTCCTTCGCGTTTTCGGTATGTTCCAGAACCGTGTCCGGATAGCTCGGCGTGGTTTTCGGCGTCATTAAGCGCTTCAGAAGCGTGGAACTCCGCATCGCAGTCGAGCGGTCGCCCGCCCGGGGCATGTCGTGCTCGGGGTGCCACTGTCGCGCCGCGCACTGCCCACCCGGCGCTAGCCTGCGGATCACCTGCCGCAAATGCAAGCGGTCCATGCGTGAAAAACGCCCTGAAAGCGGCCTTCGTGGCCAGCCGAAGGGCGATTGTAGCAAGAAATGTAGCTAAAGTTCCCACAGGATACAACAAGCGGTCCCTGCAAGTGATTGATTACAAGAGAGATGTTTGGGTGGATCACTTGCACCCCAAACGGCAAGCTGCCCTTTTTTAAAGTGGCCTATTGTCAACTACTTGCATACAAAGGACTTGGCCGGAGTTTGTTGAGAGCTGTGGAACCCTGTTGAACTTGGGTGCTCGCGACAGCTACGTTTTTGACTACAATGGCGAACATCTCATGCTCACGCTCTTCGCCTACCTGCGCGCGTTCCTGCGCACACGCCACGACCTCGGCCTCGAGATTCTCGCCTTGCGCCAGCAAGTCGCCGTGCTCAAGCGCAGGCATCCGCGGTCGCGGCTCAACAGTGCTGACCGCATGTTCTGGATCATGCTGCGGCGGATCTGGCCGCGCTGGATGGAAGCGCTGGTCGTGGTCAAGCCCGAGACCGTGGTTGGCTGGCACCGCGCCGGCTTCCGGCTCTACTGGCGCCTGCGTTCCCGTGGCGGCGGGCGCAAGATCGGCGCCGACGTGTTCGACGTGGTCCGGCGCATGGCGCGTGAGAACCCCTCCTGGGGCGCCCCCAGAATCCACGGCGAACTGCTCAAGTTGGGCTTCGACATTTCGGAACGCACCGTGTCGCGCTCCCTGGTTCGCAGGCTGCCGCGGCCTGGCGACGCCGCCAAGAACTGGCTCGCCTTTCTGAGAAACCATCGCGAGGCGATTGCCGCGATCGACTTCTTCACTGTGCCGACCGTCACTTCCGCCTGCTGTGCTGCTTCTTTGCGATCGATCACAGAAAGCGCAAGATCCTGCACTTCAACGTGACCGCGCACCCGACCGCCGAGTGGGTGGTTCAGCAGCTTCGAGAGACGTTCCCGGACTCTGATCGTCACCGCTACGTCATCCTGGACCGCGATGCCAAGTTCAGCCGGGAAGTCGTCGGCTTCTTGAAGTCTTCCGGCATCCAGGCCGTGCGAACGAGCGTGCGCAGTCCGTGGCAAAACGGCCTCGCGGAACGCTGGGTGGGCAGCGCACGCCGGGATTGTATCGACCACGTGATCGCGCTGGACGAAGCGCACGTCCGGCGGCTCGCCCGCGAGTACATGGCCTCCTACCACGCGGACCGCACCCACGATGGGCTGGGCAAGGACACGCCGAGCGGCCGGGCAATTGAGCCGGAGCCGGGGGGTGCGGAACTGGTTTCGCTGCGGCGCGTCGGCGGCCTCCACCATCAGTACACGTGGAAGGTGGCGGCTTAAGCTCAAGGCGACAGAGTCGCGGGCCGGCCGCGGCGAGCAGCCGACGCGTCGCCCGTCATGTCTGTGTGCACCCTTCATGCTCTTTCCCGCCCTGGCCGAACAACGCTTCGCGCCCATCGCACCCGGCGAGGCGACCACACCCCCTCCGAAACCCGCCCGCTTAACATGCTTATAACCTCCCGGACTTGGCCGGATTTCGGTTGTGGCGACCGACAGCCTTTCTCATCCCAAAGCTTACCGGTTGTGAGACACAACGGTCGGCTAGTGAAGACAGGCAGAAACGCCCTGGCCCTCAGGGAAGAGCTACTAGTCCATCGAACCGGGCGCCAGCGTTTACCGGTTGCTGCCCCAGCGGGCTCGTCCGCCTCCGGATGATGTTGTTATTATCGAGCCGCCCATCCGGTCTGCCCATTTACGCGCAGCCTGCTCCAACTTTGAATTCCCGCAGTTTAGGAAGGCCACAGCCATCTTGGAATTGTTGGTCTCATTTAACGCCCTGATCAACACATCCTCTGATCCCGGTTCACCCCGTTCAATGAAGAACGATGCAGCTCCGCTGATCGCCTCATCGTCACTCTTCCTCCATGCTGCCAGAAGGACACTGACCGCGCGGGGATCCTGAATCTTCCCCAACGCCGCGGCCGCGTTCTCTCGGACGGTGAGGTTTGGGTCCTTCAGGGCGGCGATCAGGGGTATAACTGCGCGAGGATCGTGACTCGGTTCTAACGCCCCGGTAGCGTTCTGTCGGACCTCCCCGTCCGGATCCCTCAGGGCGGCAATCAGAGGCTCGACGGCGCTGGGATCCTGAATCGTCGCCAACGCCTCGGACGCGCCCCTTCGGACCTCCGCGTTCGGGTTCCTCAGCGCTGCGATTAAAGGCACGACTGCAGACGCACCGATCCTAGGCAACGCTGCGGCCGCTTCCGTTCGGACACCGTGGTCCGGGTCCTTCAAGGCGGCAACCAGGGGCACGACGGCGCGGGGATCCTGAATCTGCCCCAACGCCATGGCGGCGTGCGATCGAACCGAATCGTCCCGATCCTTTAGGGCGGCAATCAGAGGCTCGACGGCGCGGAGGTCTTTGATGTCTCCCAGCGCCCAGGCCGCCCGCATACGGACGCTAGGATCCTTGTGCTCCAGGGCGGCTATCAGCGGCTCCACAGCAGGCGTCCCGATCCCTTCCAACGCCCCCTCCGCCCTGTTCTTGACACCGAAGTCCGGGTCCTTCAGTTCGGCGATCAGGAGATCCGCAACTGGCATCCCGATCCTTCCCAACGTTTTCATCGCGGCCCTTCGGACAGCGGGGTCCGGGTCCTTCAGGGCGGCGATCAAGGGCTCGACGGCGCGGGGATCCTCGCTGTTCCCTAACGCCTTGGCAGCGTTCCGTCGGACCCCCACGTCCGGGTCCTTCAAGGCGGCCATTAGGGGCACGACGGCGCGGGGATCCTTGATGCTCCCTAGCGCCCCGGCAGCGTTCTCTCGGACGTTCACGTCAGGGCCTTGGAGGGCGGCGATCAGGGTCGGGACGGCGCGAGGGTCCTTGATGGACCCCAATATCCCGGCAGCGCTGCTTCGCACGTTCATGTCAGGGTCTTGGAGGGCGGCGGCGATCAGGAGCGGGACGGCGCGAGGGTCTTTGATGGATCCCAACATCCCGGCAGCCTTGTTTCGCACGTTCACGTCAGGGTCTTTGAGGTCGGCGATCAGGGACTCGACGGACCGCCCGCACCCAACCGGCAGGAATCCTAGTATGCACACGCACGCCAGTATGACTTGAGAGAAGCGACGGACTGTCAACGGAATCACACAACCTCCTTCAAAGGGAAACGTCAAAAGGATACCAGAACCTAGGCAACAGGACGAGGAAGATTGTGGACGAGTGAAGATTGTGGACGAGGACAGGCAAAGGTGTTACACAGGGACGGAGCGCGATCTGGCGCATGAAAGGTCCGTCGCCCCAAAACCTTTGCCATCTGTGAAACCCGCAAAAGCCCACGCCTGATCGAGCAGGGGGGTATGGTTTCGGCGAACATTAATCCGGTAGCTCTGCCACTCCATGTGGGCGTTCACATTGGCTTTTGCTGCGAGCAACGCCTTGACGGCGGGTAGGCACTTAGCCAGCGCTTCCAAGTTGCAGCAGCCTCTAGTGTTTGAGCCAAGCGGCCCTGACCGGCGAACCCCCTGGCACGGCAATCGCGGTCGCATCACGTCCCTGTTGAAGCCTGTGGGTCCTTGTTGTGTCAGCGCCAGTCTAAAACGACAGCACTTTCGCCGGTCTTGTAGCCGGCCAACAAGCCATCGGCGGGGAGGCGGTAGCACTCTACATCAGACTCTATAGAGGTTGGGCGCCTTCGGCCTCCCTCCCGCCTATTTCAGCCT
>DASWZN010000006.1:0-2090 GCA_036404435.1 Bryobacteraceae bacterium | reverse complement strand
GGTAACTTCCCGCACCGCCTGACCGTAATACCTTGCCTCCAGGGCCGTCCTTATGGGGAAGGGCGATAATACGAACATTATGTCTTCCGCCGCATTTTTCCGCCGTCCGGCCGTCGTGCTGATCCTTGGTTTGTGCCTCATCGGCGGTGGAGTGACCGTTTTGAGCCGCCTGGCTTCAGGTCCGCCCCCCGAGCCCAAACGCGTGAAACTGCCACATGAAGGCGGCTACGAGGCCGCGCCAGCGTTCTCTCCCGATGGAACGCGGTTGGCGTTCAGCGCGCGGGGGGTTGGCAAGGACAGTCCTTACCACATATGGGTGCGATCCATAGCCGGCGGCGCCGCGGCGCAGTTGACCTCGGGACCCGCCAGCGATCTGGGTCCGGCCTGGTCGCCGGATGGCGCCAGCATCGCGTTTCTGCGCGTGGACAAGGCTCGCGCACGCTACATGGTGGTCCCCTCCGGCGGCGGCGAGCCACGCCAGGTGGCCGACTCTCCGGTACCCGATCCCGCTCCCGCAGCGCAGCCCGCGGCTTGCTGGACCCGCGACGGCCAGTCGATGTACGTCGTTCAGTGGGCGGAGGCGCAACCGCCCTTCATCGCCGCCGTCCCGGCCACTGGTGGCGAGCCTCGCCGCATCACCCAGCCGCCCGCCGGCAAGCACGGCGATAGTTCCCCCGCTATTTCGCCCGATGGCGCCACCCTAGCGTTCGTGCGGCAGGCTTCCGAAAAGGCCGAGCACGATGGCGACGGCGGCGACATTTTCCTCTCCGATTTGTCGGGAAACAACCTGCGGCGTCTCACTTTCGAGGACACCGCCATCCACGGCATCGCCTGGTCGGCCGATGGCCGGGATGTGATCTATGCTGCCAGACGCGTCGACCAGGAGAAGCTGTGGCGCGTCACTGCATCCGGCGGGAGCCCGCGCAACGTGCTGGCAGGCGGCCAAAATCCGGCATTCCCCGCCGTCGCGCCGTCCGGGCACCGCCTGGCATTCACGGAAACGCCCGCCCTCGACGCCATCTGGCGGATCGATTTGACGGCCTCCGATCCGGCCTCGACCGCCCGCCTCCTGATTCGCTCCGACGGCCGCGAGTATGCGCCGAGCTGGTCTCCGGATGGGAAAAGGATCGCTAACATCTCCGAGCAGATCCGCGACAACGAGATCTGGGTGGGTGACGCCGACGGTGGCAATCGCGCACCCATCACCCATCTCAAGGCCTTCCAGATGGGCCGCCCGATATGGTCGCCCGACGGCCGCACGATTTTGGTCGCTGCCCGCGGCAGCGGCTCAATAGATGTTGACCGATTGGCCGCCGACGGCCACACCCAGCCCACGCGCATTTCGCTGCCCACTGACATCCACCATATCTCTTTGTCGCATGATGGGCAGTGGATCTACTTCCAGTCGATGGCCCAGCTCTGGAAGTCCCGCGCCGACGGCCGCGAGCGGAAGAAGGTTACCAATAGCTGGGGCGACGACGAACCCGAAGAATCGCCCGATGGCCAGTACGTGTATTTCCGCCGCTGGCGATCGATCTGGCGAATCCCCACCGCGGGCGGCACCGAACAAGACCTGATCGGACCAGAACACGATGCGCGATGGGCGGCTTTTCAGGTCGCGGCGGCGGGAATATACTGCCTGGAATTCGACCGCGATGAGCACACCGCGACCCTCTGGCTTTACGATGTCCAAAACAAGAAGAGCCGGGAGCTGGTTCGCCTGCCGGTCACCGACGCCTCGTCCACTTCGACTTTCAGCGTTTCCCCGGACGGCCGGTACGTGGTCTACCCAGTCGTGGATCACGCTCAGACGGCTCTCGTGTTGACCGAGGCATTCCGCTGAGGCAGGGCATGCTTGAGCCTGCCCTCTGTTTGCCGGAGTCGCCGCGCACTACACTGAAATCTGGTGCCATGAAGATCGCGATCACGGGCGCTTCGGGTTTCATCGGTCGGCGGCTGATGAAGCTGCTGGCTGGGCGCGGCCATCGGCTGCACGTGCTGAGCCGTCACGCGGGAACGAATCTGCCGGTGGGAGTTGGGCTCACCGTGTGGGACCCGCTCGGTCCGGCGCCGGAGGCCCCTCTGCGCGA
>DASWZN010000005.1:0-1658 GCA_036404435.1 Bryobacteraceae bacterium | reverse complement strand
CCCCAAGGTCTATCTCTTCCCCAGTACCGCCGGTCATCGCGGCGTAGAGCAGCCGCTTTCGGATCATACAATCTGGTACATCTGCAGCGAAGCCGCGAAACGCGCAGGAATCAAGAAAACAGTCGGCGCGCACACGATGCGCCACAGTTTCGCGACAACCCTGATGGAGGCCGGGACCGACCTGCGGACGATCCAACTTCTCATGGGGCACGCACACCTGGAACACACCATGGTGTATTTGCACCTGTCGCAACGTCACCTGCATGCCGCTCCCAACCCGCTCGATCAGATCACGGTTGGCGGCCAGAGCTTTTCACGAAAGCGACCGGAGAACTATCAGGCGTGACACGGCCACCCTGGGAGGTGGCCGACGTCATCCGCAGAGCGGGAAGCAGATTCATCGATCGCTATCACGGTTCGCTGACGTGGGCACAACTCAAGGTGCTTCGCGCCATCGAGCGCTGCCGCACCGCCGCACTCGGCGGTCATCGCGATCAATGCGTCCGCTGCGGGCATCAGGCCATCTCTTACAACTCCTGCCTTATGGGGAGTATTTTCTAATGGGAAGTGGGGTCCACGGGATCGATGCGGCGCCGGCTTTTCGGGCAGGTTTCGGTGCACCGCGACTCACCATAAGCTGAGGGGGGCTCCTTGCTACGTTGTTGCTGGCCATCCGTGGCCAATGCTCAACAAGGAGAACCCGTGCTAGAGAAGTACTTCTCCGCGCCCAAGACGCTGCGCCGTTTGCGCGGAGGAATCAGTGGACCACACATCGATGCGTTCGCAGGTGACCTCGAACGCGAGGGATACGCCCAGGCAAGCGCGGTTCGCTACCTTCGGGCCGCCGCCCATCTCGGCTGCTTCGTTCAGCGGAAAGGCGGTGTTCTGAAGGACATCAATCTTGACCTACTGGATTCCTTTGGCCGCCATCTTCGGCGTTGCCGATGCCCCATTTTCAGGCGCGGAAAGATTAGCTATCACGCCCAGTTCGGGGTGAAACTTTTCCATCGTCACCTCGTTGGATGCGGGGTTTGCTCGATCGAATCGGTTCAGAGTCCAGCCCCTACTCCGTCCCTTGTCGCCGCCTTCTGCGATTGGTTCCGAACCCATCGCGGCGTGAAGGAGTCGACTCTCCGACAGTACGCCCGCGGTGCTACAGATCTACTCCTGACGCTCGGCGAGGATGTCGGCCAATGGAGTGCCAAAGCCGTTCGAGACTTTCTTCTCGAACGGGCCAGCCAGTGTGGGACGCCAACCACGCAGGCGCTGATCACTTCCCTCCGCGCGTTTCTGCGGTACCTCGGCTTCCGTGGAGAATTCCGCGGCGATCTCGCACTCGCGATACCTGCGGTGGCCCACTGGCGGCTCGCCAGACTGCCGCGTTGTCTCTCGGCGGACGAGGTGAACCGACTGGTGGCCGCCTGTGATGGCACAGATCCTCGGCGGCTTCGCGACCGGGCAATCATACTGATGTTGGCGCGATTAGGATTGCGCGCCGGAGATGTAGCGCGTCTGCTTCTCACCGATATCGACTGGAACAGCGGCACGCTGCAGGTGATCGGGAAAGGCCGGTACCAGGTGCGGCTGCCGCTCCCACAAGATGTCGGCGACGCGTTGCTCGGCTACCTGGAATGCCGACCCGCCAACATTGATGCCGA
>DASWZN010000004.1:0-49626 GCA_036404435.1 Bryobacteraceae bacterium | reverse complement strand
CGAAATAGTTCCGCAGGCGCCAACTGTTGGTACAGCTCGAAAATCGCCGATGCGTCCATTCACAAAACATAAACCTAAAGGAATGTATTGCATAGATCGAGCCTTCGAAAAGTGAGTGGCATTGCGCTTCAGCGTGCCGTGTCGGCACTCGTGCCGACACACGGGCGTCGAGATGAGTCTCGACGCGGCACTCACGAGTGCGTGCGCCACAAGAGCCGCTTGAGTAGCGTCCTACCCAGCCAGCGTCAGGCTCGCCGAAGCCGCGAGCGTCATGTCCGCAAACTCACCGCGCCCGTATTTGACGAACGCCGCGGCTGCGATCATGGCGGCGTTGTCGGTCGAGAGCCGCGGCGCCGGGAAGTGGACCGGGCACGGCAGGCGCGCCTCCTCTGCCGCCGCGCGCAAACCGGCGTTCGAGGCCACGCCACCCGAGACAATGAGCGAGCGAGCGCCGATCCCTTCGGCGGCGGCCACCGCGTGGCGCAGCAGCTCCTCGATCACGGTGCGCTGGAAGGACGCCGCCAGATCGAGCGTCGCCCGCGGCGTTACCGCCAGCCACTCCTCCACCGTGGGATGCGGATTCGAGCGCAGCATCTCGCGCCGGGCCTCGATCTCCGCGCTCATCCCGCGCTGCTCCACCCAGCGCAGCACGGCGGTCTTGATCCCGCTGAAACTGAAATCGAGCGTGTTGCCTTTCATCTTCGCCAGCGTGAACTTCACCGCGTGCGGATTGCCGTGAGGCGCGAGCGCGTCGATCACCGGCCCCCCCGGGTAGCCGAAGCCAAGTAGCTTGGCGACCTTGTCGAAAGCCTCGCCCGCGGCGTCGTCGCGCGTCTTGCCGAGCAGTCGATACAAAGGGCCCTCGCGAACCTCGAACAGGTGCGTGTGCCCGCCGCTCACCACCAGCGCCAGCGCCGGGTACTCCACCGGCCGCCCGCCGCCGCGCGCCTGCGAAATCACCGCGTGTATGTGGCCTTCGATGTGGTTCACCGCCACCAGCGGCAGCCCGCGCGCAAAGCAGAGCGCCTTGGCGTAGGTGATCCCGACCAGCAGCGATCCCACCAGGCCGGGCCCGGCGGTCACGGCGACGGCGGCCAGGCCATCCAGATCCGTGCCGGCGCGCTCCAGCGCCTCGCGCACCACCGGCACGATGGCGCGCAGGTGCTCGCGCGACGCCAACTCCGGAACCACGCCGCCGTATTTGCCGTGCGTATCGAGCTGCGACGCGACCACCGAGGAAAGGATGCGCGTCCCGTCCTCCACCACCGCCGCCGCCGTCTCGTCGCACGAGCTCTCGATGCCCAGAATCTTCGCCATTGCTATCCTGCGGTAGAAACCGCGGTCATGAATCTCTCCGACTTCGATTATCGCCTCCCCGAGGAGCGCATCGCGCAGCGGCCCCTGGAAGACCGCGCCGCCTCGCGCATGTTGGTGCTCTACCGCCAGGAGCGGCGCTGGGAGGACCGCATGTTTCGTGAGCTTCCCTCGTTCCTGCGGCCCGGCGACTGCCTGGTGCTCAACGATTCGAAGGTCTTTCGGTCGCGGCTCTACGGCCATCGCGCCGGCGTGCGCGCGCTGCCGGTCGGCAAGAAGAACCCCGCGCGCCAGACGAATCTCACCGGGACCGTCGAGGTTTTCCTGCTTCGGCCGGAGGCGGAAGACCCGCGGATCTGGCAGGCGCTGGTCCATCCCGGCCGGAAGATGCACATCGGCGAGAAGGTGCGCTTCGAGGGTGGTCTCGAAGCCGAGATCGTCGCGCGCGGCGCCTTCGGCGAGCGCACGCTGCGGTTCGACTACGCGGGGGACCTGGTCGAGAAGTTCAACCAGATCGGCCACGTTCCCCTGCCGCCCTATATTCGCCGCTGTGACGACCCGCTCGACCGCGAGCGTTATCAGACCGTCTTCGCGTCGCACCCGGGGTCGGTGGCGGCGCCCACCGCGGGCCTGCACTTCACAGCGGAAATCCTCGACCAATGCCGCGCGTCCGGCGCCGAAATCGCCTGCGTCACCTTGCACGTGGGACTCGGCACTTTCCAGCCTATTCGCGAAGCGCAGGTCGAAGCCAACCGCCTGCACTCCGAGTTTTACGAAATCACAGCGGAAAATGCGCGCAAAATGCGCGAGGCTTCGCGGCTGGTGGCCGTGGGGACAACCAGCGTGCGCACCATCGAGAGCGCCGCCCGCGGCCAGGAGCGGGGCGAGACGGACATCTACATTTACCCCGGCTTCGAGTTCCGCGCCACCGGCGCCATGCTGACGAACTTCCACCTGCCCCGCTCGAGCCTGCTGCTGCTGGTTTGCGCCCTGGCCGGGACGGATTTCGTCCTCGCCGCTTACCGCCACGCCGTGGAGAGCAATTACCGCTTTTATTCCTACGGAGACTGCATGTTGATCCTCTGAAATGGGAGTTGAACGCCTGGCCGGTGCGGAGTATAGTTGAGGGCGGCAGGGGAGGAACCATGTCACCCTACACACGCTTGCTCCTTCTGACGATTGCAACAGCCACCGGAATGTGGGCTCAAAACCTCTACACCGTCACCGCCCTAGGCACTGGCGAGGCTAACGGCTTTGACTCCTATGCCGCCAACGGAATCAACAACAGCGGCCAGGTCGTAGGGACCTACATTTTTAACACCCTTGAAGCGCACTCCGCAGGCTTCCTGTATAGCGGTGGAGTTCTCACCGTGCTTGGCGGGCCAGCCACCGCGATCAACGACGCTGGCCAAATCGTCGGCACCCCGGGTCCGCCGGGCCCCGAGACGAACAGCACCGCGATCAACGACAGTGGGCAGGTCGTCGGCGATGAGATGGGCACGGCGAATGGCTTGTGGCAGGCTTTTCTGTACAGCGGCGGCGTCCTAGCAGGCCTTGGGTACCTTCCCGGGTGCACGTCGAGCTGGGCCAACGGCATCAACAGCAGCGGCCAGATCGTCGGCTACGCGGAGAACGCGTCCGGGACCAATGAGGCCTTCCTGTACAGCGGCGGCGTTATGACCGGTCTGGGCACGCTCCCTGGTTATAGCGATAGCGTGGCCACCGCCATCAACGACAGCGGCCAGATCGTCGGCTACGTGCTCGATCGTTCCACCGGAAACTCGCAGGCTTTCCTGTATACCAACGGTGCCATGACGGGCCTCGGCGCCCTCTCTGGCGACTCCGGCAGTCAGGCCCAGGCGATCAACAGCAAGGGCCAGATCGTTGGCTATTCGATCGGCCCTTCAGGGGGGGGCTTTCTCTACAGCGGCGGCCGGATGTACGATCTCAACAGCCTGACCGTGAACCCTCCCCAGTTCGGGGTCTCGGCCACCGGCATCAACGATTCGGGGCAGATTATCGCCAACGGCGGTTTCAGCGCCTACCTGCTGACACCGCTCGCTGGCCGCTTCGTCGCGATCCCCCCCTGCCGCGTGGCGGACACGCGCACCTCCCCTGGACCGTTCGGCGGTCCGGCGCTCGACAGCGGCTCCGTCCGCCCCTTCGCCATTCCCCAGGGCGCGTGCAACGTCCCGTCTACGGCGCTGGCGTACTCCCTGAATGTGACCGCAGTGCCCCAAGGTCCACTTGGCTACCTGACCCTGTGGCCCACCGGCATGACGCAACCAGTCGTCTCCACCTTGAACTCGTACGAGGGCAACGTAGTGGCGAATGCGGCCCTCGTCGCCGCGGGCCAGAACGGCGCGGTCAGCGTCTACGTCACCCACCCCACGGATGTGGTCCTGGACATCGACGGCTACTTCGATTCCACCGCCGGCGACTCGTTCTATCCCGTCCTCCCCTGCCGCGTGGCCGACACGCGGAATCCAGCCGGCCCCTTGGGCGGCCCCTCGCTCTCCGGCGGCGAGACCCGCGGCTTTCCGATTCTCTCCAGCCCTTGCAGCCTGTCCAACGCGGCTACCGCTTACTCGATGAATGCGACGGTGGTCCCGGACGGGCCACTGAGTTTCCTTACCCTCTGGCCTGCGGGACAGGCGCAGCCGAACGTTTCCACGCTGAATTCCTCGACCGGTGAAGTAGTAGCGAACGCGGCCATCGTGCCGGCGGGAGCGAACGGCGCCACGTCGGCCTACGTCACGAACCCCACCGATCTCATCCTGGACGCCAACGGCTACTTCGCCCCGTCCGGCAACTCAGGCGCGCTGACCTTCTACCCGGTGCTGCCCTGCCGCGTGGCGGACACGCGCAATCCCGATGGCCCCTTCGGTGGACCGGAGATGGAGGCCGGGGCCACGCGCTCGTTTGCGATCCCGGCCAGCGGCTGCGGCGTCCCGTCGAGCGCTGCGGCCTATTCGCTCAACGTCACCGTGGTCCCCGACGCTGCGCTGGGCTACCTGACGGCTTGGCCGACCGGCTCTCTGCAGCCGTTCGTCTCGACGCTGAACTCGCCGGATGGCACGGTGGTCGCCAACGCCGCCAACGTCCCCGCCGGCTCCGGCGGCGCCATCAGCATCTATGTAACGAACCGTACCGAGGTGATCCTGGACATAAACGGCTATTTCGCGCCATAGTATCCTGGGCTCACAATGCAACTCGACACGTTGTTGGAACTTCTTCGCGGCGGGCACGCGCACGCGACCTTTGCCGACGCCGTGAAGAACCTGCCGTTCGACAAGACCGGTATCCGGCCCCGCGGGTTGCCGTACTCGGCGTGGGAGTTGGTGGAACACATGCGAATCGCGCAAAACGACATCCTGCGCTTCAGCCGGGAGCCGGATTATGCGTCCCCACAATGGCCGGAAGGCTACTGGCCGGCATCGCGGGCGCCAAAAGACGAGGCGCAGTGGAAGAAATCGATCGCCGCCTTCCGACGCGACCTCACCGCGTTCGAGCGCCTTCTAGGCGAGCGCGCCACCGAGATCGACAAGCCCTTTCCCTGGGGACAGGGCCAGACTCTATTCCGCGAAGCGCTTCTGATTGCCGACCATAACTCGTACCACATAGGCCAGCTCGTGCTCCTTCGCCGGCTCTTGGATGCGTGGAAGGGCTGACGCCCAACCGCTGCCGCCTGTCCTATAATGAAGGAACCGCTCCAGCGGTCGTGTGTTCGGTCCCGCCGAAAACCAGCAGTTCGGGCCCCGATCATGTTTGAGAACTTATCCGACAAGCTCCAGCGCGTCTTCAAGACGTTGCGCGGCGAAGGCAAGCTCAGCGCCGCCAACATGGAGCAGGCTCTGCGCGAAATCCGGGTAGCCCTGCTGGAGGCCGACGTCCACTTCCGCGTCGTCAAGCAACTGATTGAGAACATTAGGGAAAAGGCGATGGGAGAAGAGGTGCTCACGGCTCTTTCCCCCACCCAGCAGGTGGTCAAGATCGTCCACGAGGAGCTGATAAAGACCCTCGGCAGCCACCAGTCCAAGCTGCGCTTCGCCAACGAGCCGCCCTCGGTCATCTTCATCGTCGGCCTGCAAGGCTCCGGCAAAACCACCACCACCGGCAAGCTGGCCCGCTGGCTCTCGAAGAACGGCCACAACCCGCTAATGGTCTCGGTGGACGTCTACCGGCCCGCCGCGCGCGAGCAGTTGAATGTCATCGGGCGCGACGTGAAGCTGCCGGTTTTCGTGGGAACGCCCGAGGAAACCAAGCCGGTCGACCTGGCCCGCTCGGCCCGGCGCGAAGCCGCCAATACCGGCCGCGACGTCGTGCTGGTGGATACGGCCGGCCGCCTGCACATCGACGACGATCTCATGACCGAGCTCCAGCAGCTCAAGGAAGCGGTCGCGCCGGCCGAGATCCTGTTCGTCGCCGACGCCATGACCGGCCAGGACGCGGTCAAGTCGGCCGACGAATTCCACAAGCGCCTCGGCATCACCGGCGTCATCCTCACCAAGATGGATGGCGACGCCCGCGGCGGCGCGGCGCTCTCCATCCGCTCCGTCACCGGCCAGTCGCTGAAGTTCGTCGGCGTGGGGGAGAAGTTCGACGCCCTCGAGCCCTTCTATCCGGACCGCGCCGCCTCCCGCATCCTGGGCATGGGCGACGTGCTCTCGATCGTCGAGAAGGTGCAGGAGCAGATCGACCAGAAACAGGCCGAGGAGATGCAGCGGAAGCTCTTCGAGAACGAGTTCACGCTCGAGGATTTCCGCGATCAGATCCGCCAGCTCCGCAAGCTGGGGCCGCTCGAGTCCATTATTTCGATGATGCCCCAGGTCGGCATGCTGAAGGACCTCAAGAACGTCAAAGTGGACGAGAAGGAAATCATGCGCGTGGTGGCGATCATCGATTCGATGACGCCTCATGAGCGCGCACATCACATGGCTATTAACGGCTCCCGCCGCCGCCGCATCGCCAAGGGCAGCGGGACTACCGTACAGGAAGTTAACAATCTGCTGAAGCAGTACTCGCAGATGCGCAAAATGATGAAGGGCCTCACGGGCGGGTTCCTGTCGCGGAAGCTCGGCAAGATGAAGTTGCCGGACATCCTCGGCCAGCGCATGTAACCGTGACCGAGCCGCGCCCACAGGGAGCGGTCGAGAGAATTTCAGGAGTGTATACCCGATTATGTTGATGATTCGGTTGGCGCGATTCGGCGGGAAGAAGAAGCCGTCCTACCGCCTGGTGGTGATTGAGAAGGAACGGGCGCGCGACAGCCGCGCCCTGGAAGTTGTCGGTCAGTACAACCCCGTCAGACAGCCGGCGACGGTGAACTTGAAATACGATCGCATCGCCCACTGGGTGAGCCGCGGCGCCAAGCCGTCGGATACCGTGGCCCGCTTGCTTCAGAAACATCCGGCGCCCGCGCCCGAACCGGTCGCCTCGTAGGACAGGCCTCCGGTCTGTCCGACAGGCCGGAGGCCTGTCCTACGTTCTGTCTCGGACGCAACGTTCCCTGTTAGCGGGGTGCTATCATCGAGGCGAATGAGGAGGCAGTGGGATGTCAGGGATGAAAGAACTTGTAGAGGATATTGCTAAGGCTCTGGTCGATATCCCCGATCAGGTTGCCGTACGAGAAGTCCAGGGAGAACAGGTCACAGTCCTCGAATTGAGAGTGGCGCCCACTGATTTAGGGAAGGTGATCGGAAAACAGGGGCGGACGGCGCGGTCGGTCCGCACCATTCTGGGAGCGGCCGGCATGAAGTTGAACCGCCGGTTCACATTGGAGATCCTGGAGTAGTTGGCGCCGGAACGTTCCGAAAGCGAAGAACCGTGGGTCACCGTGGCCACGCTGGGCCGCGTCTGGGGCCGGCGCGGTGAGCTCGCCGCCGAGTGCTTGACCAGCGGTGCGGAGCGTTTCAACGGAGTTAAGGAAGTAACCCTCTTCGGGCCGGAAGGCGCCGCGACTGCGGCGCGCCCCATCGGGCTCGAGTCGGTGTGGGAGCATCGGGGACGCCTGATTTTCAAGTTCCGGGGCGTCGACTCGATTTCCGATGCCGAGCCGCTCCAGGGAGCCGAGGTTCGCCTGCCCCGCAGCGAGCGCGCCCCGCTGGCGAACGGAGAGTTTTACCAGTCGGATCTGATCGGCTGCGAGGTGGTGGAGCGCTCGACCGGGGAGCGCCTCGGCGCGGTGGTGGATTGGGTGGAACACGGCGGCCCGCCGCTCATCGAGGTGCGCGGCGCGGGGAAGCCGATCCTGATCCCCTTCGTGAAGGCGATTTGCGTGGAGATCGATGTGCCGGGCCGGCGGATGACTGTCGAGCTGCCCGAGGGTTTGAAGGATCTGTGAGCGAGTGGGGCGGACCCCTGGTCCGCGCGGGTCCCCCTGGACCCGCCTCATTCGTGGAGCGGTGGATGATCTTTGACGTTCTGACCATCTTCCCCGAGTTCTTCCGGGGCCCGTTCGAGCACGGGGTGGTTGCGCGCGCCCGCGAAACCGGGCTGCTGGATATCCGCATCCACGACCTGCGGAACTGGACGTCCGATGTCCACAGAACCGTGGACGACCGGCCTTTCGGCGGCGGCGAGGGCATGGTCCTGAAGCCCGAGCCCGTCTTTTCGGCCGTCGAGTCGATCTGGCCCGAGCGCACGCCGGACCGCAAGGTGGTGCTGCTCTCGGCGCAGGGCCGGCCGTTCGACCAGGGGATGGCGCGGCGGTTCGCTTCGCTCGGCGGCATCCTGCTCCTGTGCGGCCGCTACGAGGGAGTGGACGAGCGAGTGGCCGAGCGCCTGGCCGACGAAGAGGTCTCCATCGGAGACTACGTGCTGAGCGGCGGCGAACTGGCTGCCGCGGTGGTGGTGGATGCGGTCGCGCGGCTGTTGCCGGGTGTCCTCGGCAACGAGAATTCCGCGCTGAACGAGTCCTTCAGCGCGTTGGATAATGGAGGGGAGGCCAGCCTCCTCGATTGGCCGCAGTACACGCGTCCGGCGGAGTTTCGCGGCTGGAAGGTGCCCGAGGTGCTGGTGAGCGGGCACCATGAACAGATTCGGCGCTGGCGCCGCCAAGCGGCGTTCGAGAAGATGCAGCGCCTCCGTCCCGATTTGGCGAGACGCAGTAGCCCAGAGAACAGGAAGGAACCCGAGCCGGTACCCAGTCAGGCCGGGCGCGACACTCATGAATAGTCAGCTCTTGCAGAAATACATCAACGGTAAGAAGCGCACGGATATGGCCGTCTTTCGGCCGGGGGACACCATCCGGGTCCACGTGAAGATCAGGGAAGGCGACAAAGAGCGCCTCCAGGCTTTTGAAGGCACGCTCATCGCGCGTCACAACACCGGGATGGGGGAGACCATCACGGTTCGAAAGGTCAGCTTCGGACACGGAGTGGAGCGCATTTTCCCAGTGAACGCTCCGGTCATCGATCATATCGATGTGGTGCGAACCGGCAAAGTCCGCCGGGCCAAGCTCTACTATCTGCGCGGATTGAAGGGTAAGGCGGCGCGTCTCAAAGAGCGCGAGTAACTTTGGCCGATCGGGCGAAGCGAAACTTCCGCTGCCGGGCCACCTTCGAGCGCCAGTTGCGCGCCGAAGGTTTCGCCCTCGTCGCCGGGGCCGATGAGGCCGGGCGCGGTTCGCTGTTCGGCCCGGTCTTCGCCGCCGCGGCGATTCTGTCTCCCGACCGTCCCGTTGCCGGACTGCGCGACAGCAAGTTGCTCGACGCGGCGCGGCGCGAGGAACTCGCCGAGCTCATTCGCGAGCGGGCCGTCGCCTGCGCCGTGGCGTCCGTGGATGCCTTTGTGATCGATCGTATCAATATCTACCAGGCTTCGCGGCTGGCGATGAAGCGCGCCATCGAGCGGCTTGCGCCGGCGCCGGATTCGCTCCTCATCGACGCCGTCCGGCTCGATACGCCGCTGCCGCAGATCCCGCTCATTCACGGCGACGCCCGCTCGCAGGCCATCGCGGCCGCGTCCATCCTCGCCAAGACCGCGCGCGACGCCGCCATGCGCGCCTGGGACGAGGTTTTCCCGCAATACGGTCTGGGCCGGCACAAAGGCTACGGCACGCCGGAGCACCTGGACGCGCTCGCCATCCACGGACCTACCCCGCACCACCGATTGAGCTTCGAGCCGGTCCGCATGGCTTGCCCGCTGGAGGCGCGCGTATGGCGCTAGAGCCCCTCGAAGAGACCCAGGCCGGACCCCCCGGCTACCACTGGTACCAGAAAGTGGGTGCGGTGCTCTATGCTTTCTTCTGCTTTGAAATCGGCGTCCTGCTGATTCTTCTGCCCTGGCTCGATCTCTGGGATCGCAACTACTTTTCCCATCTGGCGGCCCGCTGGCCCGACGTGTGGATGAGCCCCTATCTGCGCGGCGCGGTCAGCGGCCTGGGCGTGGTGGATATCGCGATTTCCCTCATCGAAGTGTTCCGGCTCCGCCGCTTCGCCCGCCGCTCGCCGCCGGTTCGCTAGGGCCTTGTGGCGCACGCTTCAGCGTGCCGCGGCGAGCTTCAGTTCGCCGTGGGCTGAAGCCCACGGCAGCACGCTGAAGCGTGCGCTACGGAACCGCTCCGGGCTAGAATAGAACCTTAGCCCAAACCGCTCAGGAGTTTCGTTTGGATCGAGCCAAGACCGCCGTGACAGAACAGACCCCCCAGACGCCCACGCCCAGGAGCGAGGGACCCCGCGGAGCGATTGCCGAGTGGGCGGTGACGATCATCCTCCTGCTGTTCGGCACCACCACCCTGGTACAGGCCTTCGTGATTCCCACCGGCTCGATGGAGGACACACTGCTGATCGGCGATCACCTCCTGGTCGACAAACTCAGCTATGCTCCCGGCGGTGCCGTGAGCGCCCACTTGCTGCCCTACCGCGAGCCCAAGCACGGCGACATCATCGTGTTCCGCTACCCGGTCGACATTAAGCAGACCTTCGTCAAGCGGGTCATCGGCGTGCCGGGCGACCGCATCCGGCTGGTCAACAAACAGGTCTACCGCAACGGCGAGAAGCTTTACGAGCCGTACACCTTCTACAAGACCGACTTCATCGATCCCTACCGGGACAACTTCCCTGCCATGGCCACCATGCAGGTGCTTCCCCGCGGCGTGGACATGCTAGATCGCAACCTGGTCAACGGCGAGGCGGTTGTTCCGCCCGATTGCTACTTCGCGATGGGCGACAACCGCGACTTGTCGCTGGACAGCCGTTACTGGGGTTTCGTTCCCCGCGAGAATATCATCGGCAAGCCGCTCATCATCTACTGGTCTTACGACGCTTCCACCGAAGCCCTGGCCGGTCCCACCATCAGTATCGATCACTTTGTCGATCTTCTCGAGCACTTCTTCAGCAAGACCCGGTGGCGCCGCACCTTCAAGCTGGTGCGTGGCTACTCGGGCTAGAGCCGTTCCGCTCCGCCCGCCGCCGGTTCGCTAGAATGGTGACTTGCACCGAGCCAAGACTGCCGTGACAAAGAGGGCCCGCGAGACGCCCAAACCCAGGACGGACGAGCCTCGCGGAGGAATTGCCGAGTGGGTGGTGACCATCATCCTTCTGCTGTTCGGCACCACCGCCCTGGCGCAGAACTTCGTGATTCCCAGCGGCTCGATGGAAGGCACACTGCTCATCGGCGATCACCTGCTGGTAGACAAACTCAGCTACGCTCCGGCGGGCTCCGTGAGCGCACACTTGCTGCCTTACCAGGAGCCCCGGCACGGCGACATCATCGTTTTCCGCTCCCCGGCCGACCTCACGCTGACCTTGGTCAAACGGGTCGTCGGCATTCCGGGCGACCGCATCCGGCTGGTCAACAAGCAGGTTGTCCGCAACGGCGAAGAGCTTTACGAGCCATACACCATTTACAAGACCGACTTCATCGATCCTTACCGGGATAACTTCCCCGCCATGCCGAACGCGCAGGTGCTTCCCCGCGGTTTGGACATGCTCGAGCGCAACGTGGTCGATGGCGAGGTGGTCGTGCCGCCCGATTGCTACTTCGCCATGGGTGACAACCGGGACAACTCGCTGGACAGCCGTTACTGGGGTTTCGTTCCCCGCGAGAATATCATCGGCAAGCCGCTCATCATTTACTGGTCTTACGACGCTTCCACCGAAGATCTGACCGGTCCCACCGTCAACATCGACCATTTCGTCGATGTCTTCGAGCACTTCTTCACCAAGACCCGGTGGCGCCGCACCTTCAAGCTGGTGCGTGGCTACTCGGGCTAGACGCCTTCCATGCCGCCAGCCGCCAGCGCAGTCGGAAAAGCCCTCGAGCCCAGCCAGACCGAGCCCAGGCGCAGCAGCATCACCGAGTGGACCACCACGGCGATCCTGTTCCTGTTCCTGATCACCACGTTGGTGCAGGGCTTCGTGATTCCCACCGTCTCCATGGAGGACACCCTGCTGCGCGGCGATCACCTGTTGGTGGACAAGCTGGCCTACGGACCCACCGGAGCGGCGAGCAAGTACCTGCTTCCTTATCGCGAGGTGCGCCGCGGTGACATTATTGTCTTCCGCTACCCGGTCGATCTCCGCCAGAACTATGTCAAGCGCGTGATCGGGGTGCCGGGCGACCGCATCCGCATCGCGAACAAAGCGGTCTACCTCAATGGAAACCCACTCCGGGAGCCCTACGCGGTCCACAAGTCGGCATACACCGATTCTTATCGCGACAGTTTTCCTGCCGATCCCAACGTGCGGCTTCCCGAGCCGGCCCTGCAGATGCTCGATCGCGACGTGAAGAACGGCGAGGTGGTGGTTCCCCCGGGCGCGTACTTCGCCATGGGCGACAACCGCGACAATTCGGCCGATAGCCGCTACTGGGGTTTCGTTCCTCGGGAGAACATCGTGGGCAAGCCGCTGCTGGTCTGGTGGTCTTACGATGCCCCCACCGACCAACTGGCCGATGGGAACATCGTCGGCCTCTCGCATCTCGCCGACCTGGGCCGCCACTTCTTCACCAAGACGCGCTGGAGCCGGACGTGCCGACTCGTCCGCGGCTATTCGCTGCGGTGACACCCGGCCTGTCGCCATCCGAAAGCCGTTGTATGATATTCAATTCGGCAGCTAAGTCTCGCGAGCGGAGGAACCATGCGCAACCCGTTGTGGCTACGTGTCGCTGCTCTGATCCTGGCCGCTGGCGGGGCGGTGGCGGCGCCGGGTGGCGCCAGCATCTCGGGCACGGTGGTGGACTTTGCGGGCGCACCGGCGCCGCGCGCCAGCCTGACGCTGATCCACCAGCAGAGCGGACTGCGGCTGGAGGTCGCAGCCGACCAGGCCGGCAACTACCAAGCCACCGGCCTACCTCCGGGCCCCTATGCGGTCACCGCCAGATCCCATGACGAGGACGCCATCGCGCGGCTCAACGCCGTCGTTCACGAGAACGAAGCCCTCAAGCTGCCCATCACCCTGCCTGCCGGAAGATCGACTCTCAATTCGGATGGATTGCACCAGCTCCCTCTGGAGACCCGCAGCTATCTGGACCTGGTTCGAGCGGCGCCCGGCATCACGCCCGGACAGCAGGGCGGGAACATCGAGGGCTACGGTCCCTATGGGTTCCGCGGCAACTCGAGTTTCAACGTCAGCGGCCAGCGCGGCCAGCACAACGATTTCACCATCGATGGGATCGACAACAACGAGATGTGGACTCAGGGCACCGTCCTGGAGCCTCCTCTCGACGCCATCGAGAGCGTGACGCTGACCGCGGGCTACCTCCCGGCCGAGCTGGGCCACAGCGCCGGGGGAGCCGTCGATGTCCGCATCCGGCCGGGGCAGAGCCAGTTTCACGGAGCCGCTTTCGACTCCCTCGGGAACTCCGCTCTCGACGCCCGCAACTTCTTCGACGATCTCGGCAAGCCGGGCGCCGTCCGGAATCAGTTCGGAGGCAGTCTCGGCGGCCCCGTGCACGGCGGCAATTGGTTCTTCTTCATCGACGCCGACCTGCTGCGGGAACGCCAAGGTCTCACGGTGACTTCGACCGTGCCCTCGGCGGCCGAGAAGGTGGGCGACTTCGGGACCGTGCCGGTCTACGATCCCCTCTCGATCGCCCAAACCAGCCCCGGCGTATTCGTGCGGCAGCAGTTCGCGGGCAATCTGATCCCGCCTTCGCGCATTCCATCGCAGGCGCGCAACCTGATTGGCCTCTACCCGGATCCGAACCTGCCCGGCGCGGCGGATAACTACTTGTACACGCCGGATCTGATCCGCAACAGCGACCGGTTCGACCTTCGCTCCGACAAACTCGTGGGCTCCCGGAGCGCACTCTCCGTGCGCCTCAGCTACGGACGGCTGGACGGCCAATCGCCCTCCTCGCTGCCCGATCTTGCAGGCAGCGACAGCACGCAATACGCCGACGGCGCCAGCACCGGCCAGACCACCTGGGGCGGCGGTGTCTCCTACACCTTCGTCGTGCGCCCCACCCTCACCAACGAGCTGCGGGCCGGCGTCTCCAGCTTCGACCTGAATGCGGTTCCGTTGGACAGCGCCGTGGACGCCTCCGCCGCGCTGGGCATACCGGGTCTTGGCCCCGCAGGTCTGCCAGATGTCATGCCCACCGGATACGCTCAACTGGGCGCCGCCGAGACTCTGCCCCTAGCCATCCGCACCACCAGCTACCAGCTCGAAGATCACGTGCTTTGGACTACCGGCCGGCACGCCTGGAAGTTCGGGTTCCAGTCCGTCCGCAGGCACGCCGACGGGACCGCTTCGGAATGGTCCAGCCGCGGCACGTTCTCTTTCACGCCCGACTACACCGACCAGCCGGGGATCGATGGCACCGGGAACTCGATCGCGTCCCTGCTGCTCGGCTATCCGTCCGAGGTGCAGCGCGACATCCAGGTTCAGCCCTTCCATCTGCGGGGCTGGGAGTGGGCGGGGTTCGTTCAGGATGAAGTCCGCGTCCTGCCGCGGCTGATGATCGAAGCCGGCGTCCGCTACTCGCTCTATCCTCCTGTCACCGAGGCCGATAACCGGCTGGTGAATTTCAACCTCCTGCGGCTCACTCCGGCGCTCAACCAATTCGCCGGCCAGGAGGGCGTGAACGAGTACGCGGGGCGGTCTTACAACCTGCACGCCATCGCGCCGCGGATCGGTTTCGCGCTCAGCCTTTCGAGCAGCGGGGCCACGGTGCTGAGAGGCGGTTACAGCACCGACTTCGATCCCGGCGCCTATCTCGCGCAGGGCAGCCTGGCGCGCAACCCGCCCTTCGCATCGCAACAGGATTTCTTCAATGGCTCGCTCCTGGTGGGCTCCAGCCTGGCCGATGGCCTGCCCCCGGCGTCGCCGGTCGCCCTGACTACGGCGGCGGCGCTCAACGCAGCCGGAGGCGCGATCTATGCCGTGGACACCCGGCCTTTCACCTCCGACGCGGAGCAGTGGGGCCTCTTCCTGCAGCGGCGTTTGAGACCGGCACTGGTGTTGGAGATAGGCGGCACCGGTTGCATGGGAGCGCACTTGTATTCCAGTTACAACGTCAACCAGCCGGACCCCGACTGGACCCCGTTCGTCAACCGCCGCTGGGCCTGGTATTCCCCTAACGTCTCCCGCATCGACTACCTGAGCTTTGCCGGGGGGTCGACGTACTATGGCGGCCAGGTCAAGATCACACGGCGATCGGCCTCCGGCGTTCAATTCCAGGCCTCTTACACGTTTTCAAAGGCCCTGGACGACTCCAACGCGCCTTCGAGCGGCCAGTCCAGCCGGCCTGACGGTCCGCAGAATATTAACTATCTGCGAGGCATCCTCTCGGCTTCTTCTTTCGACGTCACGCACCGGCTCGTGCTATCGGCCGTCTACGATCTGCCGTTCAAAGGGGGCTCGCGCTTCCTTCGCACCGCCCTGGCGAATTGGCAGGCCAGCGCCATGGTCGTTGCCCAAAGCGGGTTCCCTTTTACGCCCGAACTGGCGGTCAACGGTTTGAACAACGGCGGCTTCTGGCTTCCCAACGCCATCGGGAACGGCGCGCTGCCCGCCGCCCAGCGCTCCTACCTGCATTGGTTCAACACTAGCCTGTATCCGTCCGATCCGAACCGCGCCTTCGAGACGCCGCCGCTCTACCAGTACGGCAACGAGGGCTTCGATACTGTCCGCGGGCCCGGGATGGCCACGGCCGATGTGGCCCTGGCCAGGGGCTTCTCGATCGGCGAGCGGCTGCACCTTCAGACGCGCGTCGAGGCTTACAACCTTCTCAACCGGGCCAATCTCGCGCTGCCCAACCGCATTCTGGGCGTGGATTCGTCGGGCGTCGTCAGCCACACCGCCACTCCCGCCCGCCAGCTTCAACTGGCCATCCGAACCGAGTGGTAGGACAGGCCTCCGGCCTGTCCGCCACCCACGTCAATCCGGTCGAAGCTCTCAGGCAGGAACGACCGCGAATAGCATCCCCACCATCGTTTTCCCGTCGGCCACCGCCAGTTCGCGCTTGAGCCGCAGACGGAAGCCGAGTCCCTCGAACTCCCCGATAAGGGCGGAGACGTCGATCAGGTTCGCCTGAACTTCGCTACCGAAGAGGCGCATCGTTCCGACCCGCTCCCGCTGCGGCACGACGCCCTCCGGGTTGCGCTGAATGACGACCAGCACGTGTTCGGGCCGCAGCCCGGCGAGAGAAGCCAGCGCCTTTCGCCACTCCACGTGCTCGAGCACCAGCACCACAATAATGAGCGAGAAGCCCGGCGCGAGGCGCGAGTTCTCTACATCGTCGACTACCGTCTGGCACTCGCATCTTTCGCGTAGCTTCTCGAGGAACGCCGGGTTGATGTCCGAACAGATCAGCCGGTGAGGACGGAACAGCTCGGGCGCGCAGTGCTCGAACATCTGGCCGGTCCCGGCGCCCGCGATCAGTATCCGCGAACCGGGCGGCGGGGCCGCGGCGGCAAGCAGCTCGTCCACGAGCGACGCGTTCGCCTGCGCCTGTCCGATCGCCGCCATGTGGGCTTCGTAGTCTTCCGCGGCGACGAACCGGGTCCAGGCTTCCCGCAGAGTCATACCCTCAGGTTACGCCGGAGGCCAGGAACGTTGTACCCTGCTAGACGTGGCCCGGTCCAATTACTACGCGATGATCATGGCCGGCGGCCGGGGCACCCGATTCTGGCCGCGCAGCCGCCGCAGCAGCGCCAAGCAGGTGCTTAACGTCATCGGCTCGCGCACGCTGATCCAGCAGACCTTCGACCGCCTGCGCCGCTTTCTGCCTCCCGAGCGCATGTGGGTGATCACCAACGACTATCTGCGCCGCGAGATTGCGCGGCAACTCCCCGAGGTGCCGCGGCGGCAGATCGTCGCCGAGCCGGCCGGGCGCAACACAACCGCGTGCAACGGCCTGGCGGCCCACATTCTCGGCTCCCTCGATCCGAACGCGGTCATCGGAGTGTTTCCCGCCGATCACGTGGTCTTGAAGGCCGCCCGCTTCCGGCGCCTGCTCGCCACCGCCTACCGCGCGGCCGAGCGCGGCAGCCTGCTGGTCCTCGGCATCCCGCCCCGCTGGCCGGAGACCGGCTACGGCTACCTGGAGTTCCCCGCCGGGACGAAGGCCGGCGCGCCGGAGCCGCTGCCCGTCGTGCACTTCCACGAGAAACCCGACCAAGCCACGGCCAAGCGCTACGTCGAAGCCGGGAATTTTTACTGGAACTCGGGGATGTTCTTCTGGCGCGCGGACGCGTTCCTCGGCGCGCTGCGCAAGCACCTGCCCAAGACGGCTACGTTGCTGGCCGCGCTGCCCCCCTTCGGCAGCCGCCGCTTCGCCGCGTTGCTTCGAGACGCCTATCCGCGCTGCGAGAACATATCGGTCGACTACGCCGTGATGGAGAAGGCCGATAACGTAGCCGGCCTGGCCGCGGACGACATCGGCTGGAACGACGTGGGGAGCTGGAACGCCGTCTACGAGCTCCTTCCTCACGACTCTTCCGGCAACGCCACCCGCGCGGCCGAGTTGCTGTCCGCGAGCAGCGCGCGCAACTACGTGGACGCCGAGGGAAAGCTGGTGGTCCTGCTCGGCGTCGAAGACCTGATCGTGGTGGACACCACGGACGCGCTCCTGGTGGCTGCACGCTCCCACGCCCAGCGCGTGTCCGAGCTGGTGAAAACGCTCGAAGCGAAGAAGCGCGAGGATCTGCTGTGAACGATAGGGACAACACGCTCGTAGTTCATCGAGAGGAGAGGTGTGTATGAGAGATGTGCGGCTTGTGAATGCGACGATATTCGTCGGGCTGGCGTTGCTGGCGGGGACCGCGGCGGCGCAGGATGCGGCGCCGGACTATAAGAATCCGAAGCTGCCCATCGAGCAGCGGGTGGCGGACCTGCTGGGGCGCATGACCCTCGAAGAGAAGTGCGCCCAACTGGTGCCGCAGCGCGGCAATCGCGAGGTCCTCGACACCACGGGCAAGTACGATACCGAGAGCGCCCGCAAGGTGCTGGGCTCGATGTTCAACCCGACCGCGAAGATCAGTCCGCGCGACGGCGCGGTGCTGAGGAACGCCGTGCAGCGGTACCTGGTCGAGAAGACGCGCCTGGGCATCCCGGACCTGTTTGCCGGCGAGCTATTGCACGGCTTCATGTCGAACGGCGCTACCAGCTTCCCGCAGGCGCTGGCCCTGGCCAGCACTTTTGATCCGGCGCTGGTTAAGCGCGTCTTCACCGCGGCCGCCGATGAGATGGCTTCCGCCGGCGTCGAGTGGGCCTTCACGCCCGTGCTGGACCTGGCGCGCGATCCGCGCTGGGGCAGGACCGAGGAGACCTACGGCGAAGATCCCTACCTGGGCTCGCGCATCGGCGTGGCCGCCATCGAAGGCATGCAGGGCCCCAACTTCATCATCGACCGCCATCACGTCATGGCCACCGCCAAGCACTTCGCCGTGCACGGAGCGCCGGAGGGCGGCACCAACACGGCCCCCGGCAACTACGCCGAGCGGATCGTCCGCGAATCGTACCTGGCGGCTTTCCAGGCTGCCATCGTCGAGGCGCACGCGGGCAGCGTGATGGCCTCCTACAACGAGATCAACGGCATCCCGTCCCACGTCAACGACTGGCTGCTCGATAGGGTGCTGCGCCAGGAGTGGGGCTTCCAAGGCTTTGTCACCTCCGACGGCGGCGGCCTGCAAATGCTGGTGCAGGTTCACCACGTCGCGGCCGACTTTGCAGACGCGGCGCGCCAGGCGCTGGCGGCCGGCGTCGATTACGATCTCAGCGACGGCTCGGTGTACCGCACCCTGCTCGATCAGGTGAAGCAGGGCAAAGTGCCGGAGTGGCAGATCGACCGCGCGGTCTCCCGGATTCTGACCGCCAAGTTTCGCCTGGGGCTTTTCGAGAACCCCTACGTCGATCCCGACTATGCCGAGCGCACCACCAACTCGCCCGAGCACCGCGAGCTGGCCGAGAAGACGGCTGAGAAGGCTGTCGTGCTGATGAAGAACGAAGGCAACCTGCTGCCGCTCGATCTCACCCGGTTGAAGACCATCGCCGTGATCGGCCCCAATGCGGCCGATGTCCACATCGGCGGTTACGCCCGCGAGCCCATGCACGGCGTCAGCATCCTGGACGGCATTCGGCAGCGCGTGGGCACGGCGGCTAGCGTGGTTTATGCCGAGGGGTCGCGAATCACGGAAGGCCAGCAGGGCTGGATCGGCTGGGTCCAGGGCCCCGTCGAGCTTCCGGATGCCGCGTCCCAGTTGAAGAGGATCCAGGAGGCGGTGGAAGCGGCGCGCGGCGCCGACGTGGCCATCGTCGTCGTGGGCGAGAACGAGCGCACCAACCGCGAGGCCTGGGCGGAGAATCACCTGGGGGATCGCGACTCGCTCGATCTGATCGGTTACCAGGATCAGTTGATCAAAGCAATTGTCGAGACCGGCAAGCCGACGGTCGTGTTCCTGATCAATGGCCGTCCGCTCTCCATCAATTACGCCGCAGAGCACGTGCCGTCGATTCTGGAAGGCTGGTACCTCGGCCAGGAAGGCGGCACCGCCGCGGCTCGCGTGCTATTCGGCGATGTCAACCCGGGCGGCAAACTGCCGATCACGTTCCCGCGTTCCGTCGGCCAGCTCCCCGATTACTACAACCACAAACCGTCCATGAACCGCAGCTACCTGTTTGTGGGGCGCAAGCCGCTCTACCCGTTCGGCTGGGGCCTGAGCTACACCACGTTCGCGTTCGACAACCTCCACCTGGAGCCGGCCGAGATCGGCGCCGCCGGTCAGACCACCGCCTCCGTGGACGTCACCAACACCGGCAGCCGCGAGGGGGATGAGGTGGCGCAGTTGTATATACACCAGCGCCTGGCCTCGGTGACCCGTCCGGTGATGGAGCTGCGGGCTTTCGAGCGCGTCACCCTCAAGCCCGGAGAGAAGAAGACCGTGCGCTTCAAGATCACTCCCCTCGAGCTTCAGATGCTGAACCGCGACATGCACTGGGTGGTCGAGCCCGGGACTTTCGACATCATGGTGGGACCCAGTTCGGTCCAGACGACCAGCGTCCAGTTGCTGGTGAAGTAACGGGCCTGCCGGCTGGCACGAACCCCTCGCAGGCTGTCGGTGGCCGGAGCCGGTCTCAGGCGATGGAGCGCATCACGAGCGGCTGCGGGCGCGCGCGGGGGCGGCGGTCGGAGTCCTCGGGCACCAGCGCCGGCAGCCGCACGGCTTGTGCGCCAGGCGCCGAGCGGGTCCCGCTCCACGCGCTGACTTGGCCTGTGATCACGTTCCGCAGCCCATACAATGCGAGTTCCAGTCGGTCTTTGGCCCCCACTTTGCGAAACAGCCGTGAGAGATAAACCTTCACGGTCGGCTCGGCGATGAGAAGCGCGCTGGCGATCTCCTTATTCTTGAACCCCCGGGAAATGAGGTCTAGGAGCTGGCTCTCGCGGTGGGTCAGCTGGACCGCCCGGATGCTCGCGAAGCTGGCGGTCAGCGCCTCCTCGAACCAGCACTCCCCCGCCGAAACCTTCTGCAGGCACTTGACGATGACGTCGCCGCCCAGCGACTTGCGCAGGATCCCACGCACGCCCAGCCTCATCGTCTGGTAAGCCAGTTCCGGCGAGATCGACTGAACCCAAAGAACGATCCTGACAGGGACCGCGATCTCACGCCGCAGCTCGAAGAGGCGGTCGAGCGGCGTCTCGTCATCGAGATCGATTAGCGCCAGGTCCGGAGAGGCCGCCGCGATCCCCTTCGAAAGCTGCTGCTCATTCGAACACACGGCCACCAGTTCGAATTCCGGGACTGCGGACAGCAGGACGGCAAAGCCCTTGGTGACGACCGGGACGGTCGAATACAGTAGGATGCGTGTCATGAGGGCAGAACCCCCCGTATATGCATGCAGTATACCCCCACATCGGGTACTCATCAAGGCTTATTAATACCTCTTTGTGGGGTAGAAATACCCACGTATGGGTACTGCTAGTACGCCACTTTTGCGCCTGTGGTTATAGTACAGTACTGACTTTAGGACTATAAGGGCTCCCAGAGGCGGTTGGCCGGTCAGACTGCGGTTTCGTGCCTCCGGGGCAGTTGCAGGGCGACTACCAAGCCGGCTTGCAAGACGAGAACTGTCAACCTTGGTTTACCGATCCGGCGGACCTTTTACCGTCTTGCGTATAGGCGGCCGCGACATTACGCTTCATTCATATGCTTCATTCAGAGGCTGCCGTAAGCTCGGCGGATAACCGGGGATGAGTTCCTCATCGTCTTGGTGAATCGACTGTGAACGGGCGGGCGGGTGCTGGCGCTGAGGGGGCGCGGCTATGAACGGACTAGTGGCAGGAGTCGTGATTGCGAACCCGGACCTACGGCAGGAGGTGATCTGCTGCCTGCGCGAGATGCTGGTTCGCGTGCCGATCGACGAGACCCAGTTTGGCGACCTGGGCACGCTGATGGAGCGGGTGGACTTGGTGCGGCCGGACGTGCTGATTGTCGAGATCGGCGGCCTGGGAGATCGGACCGAGGAGGCGCTGCGGGCAATCAAGTCCCACGCCTCGAATCCGGCCGTCATTGTGGTGGATTCGGTGGCCCAGCCGGCACTGATCATCGCGTCCATGCGCGGGGGCGCGATGGAGTACCTGTATCCGCCATTTGACGGCAGATTGCGGGCAGCGCTCCAGCGGATCTGGGTGAACCGGGGCGTGGAAGGCCCGGCGGCGCACGCCGGCAAGACGCTAGGGTTCCTCTCCGTCAAGGGCGGGTGCGGCGCGACGACCATCGCCTGCCATCTGGCGCGCGAGTTCCAGCGGCAGACCGAGCAGCGGACCCTGCTGGCGGATCTGGACCTGGAAGCGGGGATGATCCAATTCCTCCTCAAGACCGACTCGCCGTATTCGGTGCTCGACGCGGTCGCCAACGTGCATCGCCTGGACTCCTGCTTCTGGAAGGCGCTGGTGTCGAACGGTGTGCCGCGTCTGGAGGTGATTACCGCGCCGGCCAGGGGAGCGGCGGGCCCCGTCGAAGAGGTCCCGTTCCGGCACGTGCTGCGGTTCACGCGCAGCCAGTACGACTGGATCCTCGCCGACCTCGGCCGCGGCCTGAATCCGGTGGCGTTGAGCCTGCTGGGAGAGATCGACGAGTGCTTCCTGGTCACCACGCTCGACGTTCCGGCACTCTACAAAGCCAAGCATCTGATGCAGACGCTGGTTGAAGGCGGCTACCGGCGCGATCACCTGCGCCTGATTGTCAACCGCGTCGAGAAACACGCGGATCTGACTCTGGACGACCTGGAGCGAATGGTGGGCTTGCCGGCGTACGGCCTCGTGGCGAGCGATTACCCGGCGCTCCACGAAGCCCACACCGAGGGCAGGCTGGCGGAGCCGGGCGGCATTCTGGGCATGCATTACGCCCGGCTGGCGGCGAAGATAACGGGCGCCGAGCTCGTGGTGCCGAAGCCAAAGCGCAGGTTCATCTCGTTGTTCTAGCGTGGAGGGGCACACCGAGCCCCCCGCTCTGGGCATAGCGGGGGGCTTGGCCCGAGCCGCAGTTCGGTTCAGGGGAAGAGGGGAACATATGCGCGGTTGCGGAGGAAAGGTAGCGGTCTGTCCGGTCGCGGTCCTGCTGGCAGGTCACTTCATGCCATGCCAGGCCGTGGAGGCGCAAGCGGCGCAGAAGAGATCGCGGCGCCTGTGGTGGGCGCCTGCGGTGGGCATCGGTAGCCGCGGTAGTGGCGGCGAGCCCGCTCGACGTAGCGTCGTCGCGAGGTGGAGTGGAGACTAACTCGCTGCTGCAGACCAGCAACGGCACGTTCGACACCAAGCGCGCGCTGCTGCTGAAGCCGGTCGCGATGGGAGGCATGCTGGCGACCGAGGCGTGGGAGATGCGGCGCTCCCACAATTCCGGGCGGGGCGCCGCGGTGGTGAACTTCGCCACCGCGGGCGCCGGCAGCACCCTAAGGCGCCTCCACCGGACTGCGAATCCCCCGCACCGGCCCCCGCCCTGGACACGGCAGGGAGTCAGTCCGCCTTGTAAGCGATGCAGTCGATCTCGATTCGCATCGGCGACATCACCATTTGGGCCTCCACCGTCGTGCGCGCCGGCTTCGCGTCTCCGAAGAACTCCGCGTAGACCGCGTTCATGGCGGCGAACTCACGGTAGTCGGCCAGGTACACGGTGCACTTGACCACATCGGCGAGCGAAGCCCCGCAGCCTTCCAGAATGCGCTGGATGTTGCCCAGCGTCAGTCGCGTTTCGTGAGCGATGTCCCCGAACGACAACTTGTCGGTAGCGGGATCCACCGGTCCCTGGCCGGACACATAGATGAAATCGCCGGCGCGAACGGCGGGCGAATACGGCCCGCGGGGCGACGGGACGCCCGCGGGCCGGATGCGCTCGACCGCCACGCCTACATCCCCTCGGACGGCGGCGTCCTCTTGCGGGGGCGCCGAGTCGTGGATTGGCCGGCGGTCTTCTTGGCGCGCTTGGGAGCAGTGCCGGTGGCGCGGCGTGGCGCCCGCTTCCGCTTGGGCGGCTCCATGAGCGCCGGGGTCTGATTGGACTCGGGCTGCTTCTCTTCGATCTCCGGGTTCTCCGGTTCCGGCGGCGCTTCGGGCGGCGCGGGCGGATAGAACTCGGCGCCCAGGTAGACCAGCAGGCCGCGCTCCTCTTCGGGCTCGACGCGGACCAGCAGCTTGTCCTGGGCGAAGTTCAGCATCTCGGCGAACTCCTGGAAGCCGAACTTCTTGGGCTCGAAGTCGGGGTGGTCGGCGCGAACCCAGCCCTCCAGGTCCTCAGCCATGCAGCCGCCATCCATCTCGATGCGGTTGGTCTCCAGCACGTCGCGCAAAATGGGAAGGAACTCTTCCGCCTTGAAAGCCGGCTCCTCCGGCTGGGCGGCGGTTTTGCGCTCGATGACGTAGCGCCCTTCGGCGCCGCTCACATCGACGTAGCCGGCATCCTTGAGCTTCTCGACGAAATCCGTGAAGGTGCCCGCGCCGAAGGCCTTCTCGCTGAAGGTTGCATCGAGCTGGAGCATGGTGGATTTGAGCAGGCCGAGCTGCGGGGTGACCTCGCGCCGCTCCAGAACCTGCAAGGCGCGCTCGACCAGCGGCATGGCCTGCGCCAAGTCGAGTGGGTCGGGACGCCGCCGCTCGCGCCGCCGCCCGTGCTGCTGGCGTTGCGAGCCCTGTTGCGGCTGCGCCTGCGGTTGCGGTTGCGGCGGTTGCTGCTGCTCCGGCTGCGGCGCTTGCTGCCGGAGTTGCAGCACTTCTCCGGGCAACTGCTCGGTCCGCGGCAACGGCTCCTGTTGCGTCGGATGCTGCTGTTGCGGCGGATGCGCCTGCGCCTGCGGCGCGTGCGCCTGCTGCCGCGTATGCGGCTTCAGTTCGTCCAGCATGGACTCGAAGCTGATGAACTCGTGGCAGTTCTTCTGCAGAATCGTGCTGGTGAAGGCACGGCCGCCCACCACGAAGATGATCTTGCCGTACTCCTTCAGTTTGTTCACCAGAGGGATGAAGTCGCTGTCGCCGCTGACGATGGCGAAAGCGTTGATGTGGTCGTGCGTGAACGCCATTTCCAAGGCATCCAACGCGAGGTTGATATCGGCGCCGTTCTTGTCGCCCCGAGGGGAGGGGATGCGCTGCACCATCTGCACCGCGTTCTCCGCCATCTGGCGCTTCGCGCCTTCCTGCCGGCCCCAATCCGCATATGCGAACTTGGCCACGATTTCGCCGCGTTCCTTCAACGAGTCGAGAAGCACCGCGATATCCAGATCGCGCTGCAGCGTGGACTTCACGCCGATCTCGATGTTATCGTAATCGACGAACACGGCGATTTTCAGTTTGTCATTCATACAATCCGTCTTTTGATTTACGAAGCGGTCGAGCGGCCGGCCGGATTCAGGCGGGCTGCTTCACCGAGGAGCGCACAACCCGTACGATCTCCTCGAGCGACGCGCCCGGCTGAAACACCGCCGCCACTCCCTGCTTCTTCAGTTCACCGGCATCTTCATCGGGAACGATGCCACCCACGATGACGGCAACGTCCGTCATCTTCTTTTCCCGGAGTAGTTCCATCACCCGCGGCACGATCGCGTTGTGGGCGCCCGAGAGGATCGAAAGTCCGATCACCTGCACGTCCTCCTGCAACGCCGCGTTGACGATCATCTCCGGAGTCTGCCGCAAGCCGGTGTAGATGACTTCCATCCCTGCGTCCCGGAGCGCACGGGCGATCACTTTCGCACCGCGATCGTGTCCATCCAGGCCGGGCTTGGCCACCAACACTCGGATCTGGTCCATAGCACCCATCGCCGATTAGCGACGGCTGACGGCTTCTTCTACAGGATACTCTTTTCCTGGTACGTTCCGAAGACGTCCCGCAAGGCGGCCGTAATCTCGCCCACGGTGGCATACGCCCGCACGGCCTCCAGGATAAAGGGCATCGTGTTCTCGGCGCCCTCGGCGGCGCGCCGCAGAGCGTCCAGCGCGGCCGCCACCCGACCCCGGTCGCGGCGGCGGCGCAAGGCCGCCAGCTTCTCCACCTGATGCCCGGCTGCGCTCTCGTCGATTGCGAGCAGCTCGATGGGCTGTTCGTCCTCCACCGTGAAGGCGTTCACACCGGCGATCTTGCGTTCGCCCGATTCGATGGCCTGCTGATACTCGAAGCTCGCCTGCGCGATCTCGCGCTGTGGAAAGCCGTCCTCGATGGCCGGAATCATGCCGCCCATCCCGTCGATTCGCCGGATGTATTCGTTGGCTGCCTCTTCCACCTCGGCGGTGAGGCGCTCGAGGAAGAAGCTGCCGCCCAGGGGATCGGGCGCCACCGTGACGCCGCTCTCATAGGCGATGACCTGCTGCGTGCGCAGCGCCAGCGTTACCGCGTGCTCGGAAGGCAGCGCGTAGGCTTCGTCGAGCGAGTTTGTGTGCAGTGACTGCGTTCCGCCCAGCACCGCGGCAAGGGCCTGAATTGCCGTCCGGACCACGTTGTTGTACGGCTGCTGCCAGGTGAGCGAGCACCCCGCCGTCTGCGTGTGGAAGCGCAGCTTCAGGCTGCGCTCGTCCCGCGCGCCGAAACGGTCGCGCATGACATAGGCCCACATGCGGCGGGCGGCGCGGTATTTGGCGATTTCCTCGAAAAAGTCGTTGTGCGCGTTGAAAAAGAAGCTGAGGCGCCCGGCGAAAGAGTCGACCGGCAGACCGCGCGCCACCGCCCACTCCGCGTACTCGATGCCATCGCGCAAGGTGAACGCCAGTTCCTGAACGGCGGTCGATCCGGCCTCGCGGATGTGGTAGCCGCTGATCGAGATGGGGTTGAAGCGCGGGACCTGGCGCCTCGCGAACTCGATGGTGTCGGTGACCAGGCGCATGGAAGGATGGGGCGGGTAGATGTACTCCTTCTGCGCGATGTACTCCTTCAGAATGTCGTTCTGGATGGTGCCCGAGATGCGGCCCCAGTCCGCACCCTGCTGCTCGGCCACCGCCAGGTACATGGCCCAGACGATGGCGGCGGGCGAGTTGATGGTCATCGAGACGGTGACCTTCTCGAGCGGGATGCCGCGGAACAGCGCCTCCATGTCCTCGAGCGAGCCGATCGAGACGCCGCACTTGCCGACTTCGCCCAGCGACTCCGCCTGATCGGCGTCGAACCCCATGAGGGTGGGCAGGTCGAAGGCCACCGAAAGGCCGGTTTGCCCTTGATCGAGGAGATAGTGGTAACGGCGGTTCGTTTCCTCGGGCGTGGCGAAGCCGGAGAACTGGCGCATGGTCCACAGCCGGCCCCGGTACATGTCGCGGTGGATGCCGCGCGTGTACGGGAACTCGCCGGGTGTCTCCGCGAGGTTCAGATCCGCGACGTCCTCGGGTCCATAGACCGGCTGGACAGGCAGCCCGCTCAGGGTGGCGACTGGCTTTGTGCTAGTGTCGTGCGGCATGCAGAGTGACGGCTGCTCGCAGCCCCGTGGCGCACGCTTCAGCGTGCCGTGTCGGCACTCGTGCCGACACTTGGGTAGCGTGCCCCTTGCTCATCTGCCTTTCAGTGTAGCGCCCGCCGCCTGCGGTAGCTGAAAGCCGCTAACCGCTTTCGGGTATTGTCCACCCGCGTTGGTTTTGGTTAGCATTTCTTAGGGGCTGGGGGTGCCGTCATGAACATACCTACGGAACCGATCGGGAGTATCCCGCGGACGCCCGAACTGATCGGCGCGTTCGCCGGGAGGCAAGCCGGGCGGATCTCGGCCGCCGAGTTCGAGGCGATCGCGCTGGAAGCTCTGCGCGACACCATTCGCCGCTTCGAGCGGAGCGGCTCTCCCGTCATCACCGACGGCGAGCAGACCAAGCCCAGCTTTGCTACGTACCCGCTCGACGGCCTCGCCAACCTCGCGCCGGATGGCATCGCGATTCCCTTCGAAGACGGGCACACGCGCCAGTTGCCGAGGCTGACCGCGGGCCCGTTCCGGTACGCCGTCCACGCTGCGAAGTATCTGGCCGCGGCACGCCCGCTCACTTCACTGCCGCTCAAGCAGGCCGTGATCTCGGCCTCCGCCTTGAGCCTGCTTTATCCTTCCGCAGGCATTCCCGGCTATTCGCGCGAGTCGTTTCTGTCGGATTTGGTCGAAGAAGCGGCCGACGACATCCGCCAATGCCTGGAGCGTGGCGCCGACAGCGTGCAGATCGATTTCACGGAAGCGCGCCTCTCGCTGAAACTCGATCCTTCCGGAGCGCTCCTCGAGAGTTTCGTCGCGCTGAACAATCGGGTGCTCGACAGGCTCTCTCCCGAGCACCGTCTCCGCGTCGGCGTACATACCTGTCCCGGAGGAGATCGCGATTCCACCCACAGCGCCGATGTGGACTACGCCGGGTTGCTCCCTACCCTCTTTCGGCTTCGCGTCGGGCGCTTCTATGTGCAACTGGCGAGCGAGCGGGAGCCCGAAAGAGTGCTGCGCATCGTCCGCGGGCTGCTGCGGCCCGATCAGCGGGTGTTTGTCGGCGTGACCGATCCGATTCTGCCAGCGGTGGAGACCGTGGATCTGGTCCGGGACCGGGTCCTGCTGGCGGCGGACATTCTGCCCGTCTCCCAATTGGGAACCACCGATGACTGCGGCTTTGCGCCCTTCGCGGACGATGTTTCCACCTCGCGGGACATCGCCTTCGCGAAGATACGCGCGCGCGTGGAAGGAACAAACAACGCGGTCGAAGAACTTGCAAAGTCCGTGAAAACGCATCGAGGAGGCAATTCCCTATGACCCCGGATTCCGGAAAGCGCACCCGTCGGCGGCTCGCGCTCGTTTGGCTGCTGTGCCTGACAGGTTCCTTCCTGGCGGTTGCGTACCCGCTCTACGTCATCCGGCCCTTCCGCGCGCAGGGGCCGCAGGAATTGGCCGTCGCCTTGGTGGTCTTGCGTTTCCGGCCCGCCATCGTCGTGATATGCACGGGAGCGGCGCTGGCCGCGCTGGTCTGGTATTGGCGGGTACAGACGCGCATCGTCTGGCGCCTCCTGGCCGTCGCCGGCACGGCTCTGGTCGCCCTCCTGGCGCTCGCGGCGCGCGTGAACGTGTACGAGTTGATGTTCCACCACCTGGACCATCCGGAGTTTGCCGCGGCGGATCGGGTGAAGCTCGACGACGACGAGAAGGTGATCGTAGTCAAAATCGGAGACGCCGCCCGGGCGTACCCGATTCGGAGTATCTCCTATCATCATGTCGTGAATGACGTAGTGGGACAAGAAGCGATTGTCGCGACCTATTGAACGCTCTGTCACACCGGTCTGGTGTGGACGAGAGATGTAGCCGGCTTGAGGCTGACCTTCCACTTGGCCGGCATCAATAACCAGAACTTCCTCATGCGCGACGAGGAGACGGGGAGTTACTGGCAGCAGATCAGCGGCGTGGCCGTATCCGGGCCGCTCAAAGGGCAGCGCCTCACGCTGGTTGAATCCGATGAGCTGCTGTTCGCGACCTGGAAGGCCGAGGAACCAAGCGGCACCGTGCTGAAGGACGTCCAGGCCTTCTCGGCCGAGTATTCGCCCAAGGATTGGGACGTGAAGATGAGGCGCGCGCGCACGGTCATAAACTTTCCGGAGCACGGCATGAAGTCGCGCGACCTGATTCTGGGCATACAGGCGTCCGAAGCCAGCCGCGCATTCCTCTACGACAAGGTCGTGAAGGACAAACTCGTCAAGGACCATGTCGGCATGGAGCCCGTTCTCCTGGTTGTGGGCGCGGACGGCCAATCGGTGCGGGCCTTCCGGGACCGCATCCCTGACACGGCCGGCGCACCCGAGTTCTACCGGCTCGCCGCCAACAAACCGGGAGCGTTGCTCATGGACGCCGCCACCGGAAGCGAGTGGAACTTCCAGGGTTGCGCCACTTCCGGAACGGCCAAGGGAACCTGCCTCGAGCGGATTCCCATGCTCAAGGACTACTGGTTCGACTGGCGAAACTACAACCCCAACACGACGATTTACGGCAAGAGTCAGTAACGGCCGGCGGTCATCGGCACTTGGCAACAGTCAACGTGATGTCGTCGTGCTGTTCCTGAGCGCTGAACAGCCGGACCTCGTCGACAACCGCCGCTATGATTGCCTGCGGCGCCAGATGCCGATGGCGCCGCAACGACTCGATCAGGCGCTCTTCCCCGAATTCTTCGCCCGCGCCGTTGAATGATTCGGTGATTCCATCCGTATAGATTGCCAGGATGTCGCCTCGGCATAGGTTTCGTTCCTCGACCATGCAATCCCAGTCGCGGAACAGTCCCAGCACACAGGCCGTGGACTCGAGCCGTTCCAGCATGCCGTCGCTCCGGAGTAGGAGAGCGGGAACATGGCCGCAACTCGTATATCGCAACCGTCGCCGTTCGTCGTCGTATTCGCCGAAGAAAAGAGTGGCGTAGGCGCCCTCGCTCGTATTCTTGTGAAACACGTGGTTCACGGATCGCAGGAGGTCTTGCGGCCGATCCAGCGCCGTTTCACATTGAATCCGAACGTTTGCCTGAAGGTTCGCCATCAGGAGGGCGGCGGCGATTCCTTTTCCGGCGACATCGCCCGTCACAAGCCCGAAGCGCCCTACGCCCAGGTCCAGGAAATCGAAGTAATCGCCCCCAACCTGGCGAGCCTGGATGCACGTGCCCGCGTATTCGAGCGTTCCGATGGTCGGCAGGGTTTGAGGGAACAGCCTGGCCTGGACCTGTCTGGCGATCTCCAGTTCCTGCGCCGCGCGGCGTTCCAATTCCAGTTTTTCGGCCGTCGCGCGCTGCTGCGCTTCGATTTCCCGGGTCACCTCGTCGAACCCGACCAGCGCGAACGAGTTCCCGTCGAGGTCCTTAAAATGCGTGAACACGCCGCCCCAAACTCGCGGCGCTTCCGAATGGCGCTCGTACTTCATGCGCCTCAGGCGCGGCGTATATCGAAACTCAACGCCGCGTTCGCGCCATTCCGCGTACTTAGCCAGGACGTCGTCGGTGACGAAAACAATCCCTGTGGGCCGTCCGATGAGTTCATACGCGCGGGATTCGGGCTTCGGCGCGATTAACGCCAGCAGGGCGCTGCCGTCGGGAGGCGCAACGGCCACCCACCGGTCGCCGTATGGAAGCTGCGCATCAAAGGCCAACTCGAAACCGAGTTGGTCTATGTAGAAGCGTAAGCTCCGGTCCTGATCTCGCACGTAGATGTTGACGGCGTGAACGCGAAGATGAGGGTTGCGACCGGAAGGCACGGCGTTCTACTCGCGAGGCTTCAGCAGGTTGTTGTCGGCCAGCCAGTCGGCCATACGCTGCGGCCAGCCTTTCAGGGTCGCCAGGCGCGAACGAGTGCCCATGTTGAAGCCGTGGCCGCCCTGGCTGAAGATGTGGGCCTCCACAGGGACCTTCGCGGCGCGATACCCCTCCAGCAGCTTCACGACGGGGGCGGAGCAGCAGGCATCTTCGTTCGCGGCGAGGAGAAACGCCGGAGGAGCGTCGGGCGGAACCGCGTCCGGGATTCCGAGCGGGCCGGGGTAGATCATGATCAGGAAATTGGGGCGCGCGCTCAGCCGGTCGATGGGATCGGGCGCGTTGGGATCTCCTTCGCCCGGAGAGAACGCCGCCAGCGAAACCACTTCGCCGCCGGCGGAGAATCCCATCAGCCCGATACGGTTCGGGTCGATACCCCACTCCCGGGCGCGGCTGCGCACCAGCCGCATCGCGCGCTGGGCGTCTTCGCGCGGATGCTTCTGAAGGGAGTACGGCGAGCCCTCCTCGCGGGCCAGGCGGTATTTGAGCGCGAAGGCGGCGACGCCCAGACTGTTGAGGTATTCGGCCGGTTCCTCGCCTTCGGCCTTGAACACCAGCTCGCGGTGCCCGCCGCCGGGACAGATCACCACCGCGGCGCCGGTCGCCTTCTCCTTGGGCGGGAGATAGACCGTGATCGACGGGTTGTGGATATTGCGAATCCAGTAGTCCTTGGCTTCGATGGGCTCGTTGCGCCGGCTCTCGAACCCCGGCGCGCCGTTTGGCCAGAGCGAAATCTCCTGCGCCGGCAACGCACCGGCACAACCGATCAAGCCGGCTGCGAGTCTAAGCGAGAAGCGGCCCATATCGTCATGCTACCGCGTGTACGATGATAGGGAGCGATGCAAGGACGCACTTCTTGTACAGGTGGCTGCGCTCCAGGCCCAGCGCCTTCGCCGTTTCGCCCATGCGGCCGCCGTGACGGCCGTGCTCGGTTACTTCGCCAAGGGGAACGTTAGTTCCAATTCCGTCACCACCTCGACAGGCTCACCGTTGAGCGTCATCGGCCGGAAGACCCATTGCTTGATGCACTGCTCGGCTTGGGGAACGAGCAGAGGATGCCCGCTGATGAGCTTCTCATCGGTCACATGGCCGTCCTTGCCGATAACGGCTTCGACACGCACTATGCCCTGTATGCGTGCCTGGTGCCCCTGCGGTGAAGGATCGGGACAGGCCGGCCGCCGAACGGGCAGGTGCATCGCGAGAGCGCCGCTCATCCGAACCTGACCGGATGGGGGCTTCTCAAAGCCCTTGGGATTCAGGGCCATTGGCTCGTTATCGACGATCCCCAAGGCGGCCTGAACTGCCAGCCGGTGGCTCTCTTGTTTCTCGGGGTTCGAAGATTTAAACTGCTGGACGATCAGGTAAACCTTGCGCCTGAACTCCGGCGATTGCATCCGCGCGGTTGCCTCGCGGCTGAGCTTTGCGCCTGCCTCTACAGCCTCGGTCATCAGTGCCGGCTGTGTCGAAGCCAGCTTTGCGCCGATCGGCGACTCATAGAACCGGATGAGCTCGCGAATCTCCTCCGGCGTGAAGTGCTTCTCAAAGACCGGAATCACGATGTCGACCACGGCTTCGTCGGTGAAACTCTTTCGGGATTCATCCAGCACGGCCGCCGCGATCGCATCGTATGCGCGCGGATCGAGATCCGGATAGTCCTTCTGGAATCCCGCCCGTATCTGACTGGCGATCATTGGCGCGAGCTTCGCGGTCATCACATCCATAGCGACCTTGAACTGATCGGCTGCCCCGGCGAGCTTCAGCAGCTTCCTCGTTTCTGCGTGGCGGTCGGACTCCGCCTGCTGAGCGAGCGTTTGCGCCGCAGCGAACAGGCCGCACAGCGCAATGACGAGCCATCGCGTCTTCATCAGCTTCACTCCACCTTCCGCATCGCCCGCAAATCGATCCCCAACTGCTGGCACTTCTTGTACAGGTGACTGCGCTCCAGCCCCAACGCCTTCGCAGTCTCACTCATGCGGCCGCCGTGGCGTTCGAGCTCGGCCAGCACCGTCTCGCGCTCGAAGGATTCGACGCGGGCGGCCAGCGTTCCCGTGCCGGGCGCGGCGGCCGGGCGCGCGGCGCGGCCCGCCGCGGGGAGGGCCAGCTCGACGGCGGCGGCGTCCACCTCGTCGTCCGCGAGCAGCAGCAGCCGCTCCACCACGTTGCGCAGCTCGCGCACGTTGCCGGGCCAGGCGTAGGCTTGGAGCTTGGCGATCGCCTTCGCCGTGAAGGGCTTCTCCTTCCAGCCGTTCTGGTCGGACACCTGACGCGCGAAGTGCGCCACCAGCGGCGGAATGTCCTGGGCGCGCTCGCGCAGCGGCGGCACCAGCAGCGGGAACACGTAGATGCGGTGATAGAGGTCCTGGCGGAAGCGGCCCTCCTGGACCAGCGCGTCCAAGTCGCGCAGAGTGGCCACGATGACGCGCACGTCCACGGCGATGGCGCGGTCGCCGCCCACGCGCTCGACTTCGCCCTCTTCTAGCACGCGCAGTAGCTTGGCCTGCATGGCCAGCGGCATGTCGCCGATCTCGTCGAGGAACAGCGTGCCCTGGTGCGCCTGCTCGAACTTGCCCGTGTGCCGCGTGGCCGCGCCCGTGAAAGCGCCCTTCTCGTGCCCGAACAATTCGGATTCGATCAGCTCGGCGGGAACCGCGGCGCAATTGAGCGTGACGAAGGGGCCGCCCGAGCGCGGGCTGCGCTCGTGGAGCGTGCGCGCGATCAGCTCCTTGCCCGTGCCGGTCTCGCCCAGGATGCAGACGCGGGTTTCGCTGGCGGCGACGCGCTCGACCTGCGCCATCACGCGCCGCATTGCGTCGCTGGCCCACACGATATGGTGCTTGCCTACGCGCTCGCGCAGTTGGCGGTTCTCTTCCTCCAGGCGCGTGAGCTTGAGAACGTTGCCGAGCGTCAGCAGCAGCTTATCGGTCGAGAGTGGCTTCTCCAGGAAATCCGCCGCTCCGAGTTTAGTCGCCCGCACCGCCATGGCGATGTGGGCCTGGCCGGACATCATCACCACCGGCGTCGCGATGCCGGCGGCGCGCAGATCCTCGAGCAGAGACAGGCCGTCCTTGCCCGGCATCACCACGTCGGAGAAGATCAGGTCGAAGTGCCCCGAGCCGGCCAGCTCCAGGGCCCGCGCGGCGTTGTCGCAGACTGTAGCCTCGTGCCCGGCCAGGCGGAAGGCCCGCGCCAGCGAAGCCAGCGTGTTCACGTCGTCATCCACGATCAGCAGGTGGCTCATGGCTTCTCCGGCAGCTCGATGCGAAACGTGGCGCCGCGGCCCGGCTCGCTCTCGACCGATATCTTTCCTTTGTGGTCGGCCACCACGGACTGCACGATGGCCAGGCCCAGGCCGGTGCCGTGCTGCTTGGTGGTGTAGTAGGGCGTGAATAGCCGCTCGCATTCCTCTTTGGTGAGCCCCTGGCCGGTGTCGGAGATTTCGAGCTCGACCCTGCCGTCGCGGCGCGCCGTGCGGATTCGCAGCGTGCCGCCGGTGGGCATGGCGTCGATGGCGTTGAGCGCCAGGTTCTGAAGCGCGCGGCCCAACTGCTCGGGATCGGCCTCGACGAAACCCGCGTCTTCCGCGCAGTCGATCTGGGCCACGATGGGCGGGCGGCCCTCACCCTGGAACTGCGCTTCGAAGAGGCGCATGGTCTGGCGGACCATCTCGTTCACATCGACGCGCTCGAGCTGAGGAGGCGGCATCTTCGCAAAGTCGCTGAAGCGGCCGACGATCTTCTTGAGGTCCGCCAGCTCGGCCAGAAGCGTTTCGGAGCCTTCGCGAAACACCTCGTCGAACTGCTCCGGCGCCTGCTCCTTGGCGCGCTGCAGGTTCTCGATCGTGATCTGCAGCGGGAACAGCGGGTTCTTCAACTCGTGGGCGAGGCGGCGCGCCAGCTCGCGCCAGGCCGCGACGCGCTCGGTCTGCACCAGGCGGTCGCGCTGCTCGACAAGCTGGAGCGTCATGGAGTTGAAGGCGCGCGCCAGCTCGCCGATCTCGTCGCGCGATGCCATCTCGACGCGCGCGTTCCAATTGCCCGAGGCCACTTCGCGCGCGCCCGCGGCCAGCCGCTCTACGGGCAGCGTGATGCGGCGGGCGGCCCAGAAACTCAGCGCCGCCCCCAGCAGGATGCCCGCAAAAGCCGCCAGCGCGCCGGTGCGGCGGATTTCGCGCACGAGCGCGGCCAGATCGCGCCGCGAGCTCCCCACCAGCAGCACGCCGAGCAGGTTCTTCTCGCGCCCCAGGAGCGGCATGGCCTGCAACGTTTCGGGGCCGTCGGGCCAATCCACGGTTTGGGCCGCGTCGCGAAGGTGCGCGCGCACATTGCCGATCAGCTCATCGAGCGCGGCGGCACTGGCTACCGGACCGTTCGCGTCCGTGAGCGTCTGCGCCGGCGGGAAGTTGCGGTAGAGCAAGGCGCGCATCCCGGCGGGCAGCGGCAGAGCGGCCAAGAACTGGCGATCAAGGCGGTAGCCGCCGACCACGTACAGGTTTCTGTCGCCGGCGCTGACGGCCCGCACCGCAACCAGCGCCAGCGCCGTCTCGTCGGGCAGCTCGACCGCCTCGAAGAACGCGCCCTGAGATTTCCAATCGACCGGCTGGGCGACCCACTCCGCCTTGTACCCGAAGCGCGCCGGCCACTCGGCCGAGGAGACGATCGTTCCGTCATAGGAGATCAGCTCGAGCAGGTCGAGGCCGTGAGCGGCGGCCAGCGCGCCCGCCTCGTTCACGTAGGGCGCAGCGTCGGCATCCGTGCGGCTCAGGTCTATGGCCATGCGCAGGGTACCCTCGGCGGCCGCCAGCCCTTCGACTCGCTGAACCACTTCGTCGCCGCGCCGCGCAACCTCGCGGCGGAAGAGCGCCACCAGCGCCGCCGTGCGCTGGTTGTCGCGCTGCTCGAAGGCGCGCCGGGTCGCGGACGAGACGATCAGCGTCACCAGGCCGGCCGTCAGGATGACCGCGACCGAGAACGAGATCAACAACCGCGTTCGAAAACTCATGGGCGCTCCGGAGCCAGCCAGACGTCTTCCAGGCGCCACTCGCCGCTCTTCAAGAGGCCCGGCGTCTGCCAGGTCCTGACCGCCGCGCGCGAAGCGTAGATTTCCGGCAGGTGAACCAGAGGAATCACGCGGAAATCCTCGACCAGCGCGCGCTCAGCTTCGTAGCAGGCCTCGGGCGAAGCCGGATCCGAAAGGCCCGCCAGTTCGCCCAGACCGAGCGTGGAAGCGAGACCGGCCAGCGCGTCCTGCGGCTCGAGGGAACGTATCCGCGCCCGCACCAGCCGCAGGTCCGGCTTCGCGGCTTGCGGCGAGACCTGCGGCCGGATGCCGGCTTCGCGTGCGTTGACGGCAATGCGTTCGGCGATGCTGCGCGCCAGCGGATCCGCGCTGTCGTAGCCCAGCGTGAGCGGCGCGGCGGAGGGCGGAATCGCGGCGGCGAGCTGGCGGGCGCGCGCCGTGTCCCGCGCCGTGCGGAACAGGAACGCGTATCCGCTCAGCCATTCCGGCAGGAGACCGCCTGCGGGTTCGCCCTGCTTCTGCAGCAGCACGCTCTGAATCGCGGCGCGGTCGATCGACAGCGCCAAGGCTTCGCGCAAGCGCTCGTCCCCGGCCGCCGCGGGATCGAACACCATGGCGAACAGTGTCACTGGCGCCGACGACCATAGCTTCATGCCGCTCTGCGAAGCGCGCCGGACGTCACCCGGCGAGAGTTCGACCAGGTCCGCTCTCCCCAATTCGAGATCGAGGATCTGCTGCTGCGGACTGCGGCCCATCTCGACGGTGATCGAATCGAGGAACGGGCGGCCGTCCCAGTACTCCTCGTTGGCGGTAAAAACGGCGCGGCGTTCGGGCTCCCACTGCGCGACCCGGAAGGGCCCTGTGCCGGAAGGCGCGCCGTCAGGCGCCCGCAAGACGATCGAGTTGCGCACCGCGGCCAGCTCGGGAAGAAGGCCGGGCAGCGGATGATCGGAGCGGATCACGATGCCGTCGGAGATCGGCCCGACCGTCCATCCGTTGGCCGACGCGGGCAGCGACGCGACGACGGCCGCCGGGGTCAGCGCGGAGCCGTCGTGGAATTTCACGCCGGGCCGCAAATGGAATTGCCACCGCCGACCGCCCGGGCTGCTCTGCCAGGAGAGCGCCAGCGCAGGTTGCGGGCGGCCACGCTCGTCCAGGCGCACCAGACGCTCGAATACCAGACCGGCCAGCCGCTCGGGCGCTTCGGCGGGATCGAGCGCGCGCACCGCCGCCTGCATCTCGACCCGCAACGTGCCGCCGTAGCGCGGCCGCTCCACCGCCGCGACGCGGGCCGCCAGGCTAGCGACTGCCAGACACAGTAAGAGTGAACGCCGCATACCGTCCCGTTTTCAAGTTGCGCGAGATGACCACCGCGGAGCCCGTGCCGTCGGCCCATTCGTGCATCTCCATGACCGGCCCCAGGAACTCCACCGGCGCGCCCACGGCCACCGCCTGGCGCTCGACGATCTCGAAGGCCTGCACCTCATCCGGCTCGTCCGATTCGCCCGCCTTGGTCGCCAGCACCAGCCCGCCGCGCCCGAATTCGATGCGCGCCACGTCGCTGCCCCATCCCGCGAAAGCCGACAGCGGTTCGAGGGCCGCGCTGAAGAGCTGCGCGCGGCCGTCGATGCCCGCCAGTACCCAGCCATCGCCCGCGCGGGCCGCGGAGAAGAACGGCGGCAGGTTCGGCGCGGTGAAGTAGTTCCGCGACCCCCAGATTCTTGCGTTGCCGATTTCGAGCGGCCATTCCGGGCCGGACTCGGCGCCGGGCAGGAACGCGGCCCACTCGCCGCTGCGCAGCGCCAGCCGCCCGCGCAAATCGCGCGGCTCTGGTTTGGGGAACTCGACCGGCGTCTGCTTGACCCGGTTCCAGCGCCCGTCTTCCTGGTGGTAAAGCGAAATGCCGGACGGATCGAGGATGGCCAGCCCGCCCTCGCTGGGAGCGATGTCGAGAATGCGCGCCTCCTGTTCCCAAAGCGGCTTCTTCACAAGCAGCGGAGAAGCGGCGGCGGCCTGCGCGTCCGGCGCCGGCGCGCGTTCGAGGATGGCTGCCTCGCGCTTGCCCGCGCGCAGGATCTCGGCCACCCACAAGTAACCCAGGCCGTTCTCGGAGAGCGTCACGCTGACGGTGGCGCCTTCCGTCGCTGCGCCCCGGGAATGCAACTCGGCCTCGAGCGCCTGGCGCGCCGGCGCGAAGTCCGAGGCCGCCAGTGACGACGCGTTGCGGACCGTGAGCTGCACCAGCTCGCCGGGAGTAAGCGCAGTGGCGATCTTGTGCGCCAGCGCGCGCGCCGAGTCGGCGAGCGTCTGAGCGGCGGCCGAAACCGCGAGCATAAGAACCAGGAAGGCGATCCGCAACACTCGCGCGCCATCATAACATACGGTCGTGGGGCAGGCGGTTTCGCCTGCCCCGTTCCCTATTACCGCGGGTCGTCATCCGGCTCGACCGGCTTGGTCGCCATCGTCATCGGCGCCGACCGCAGCACGTCGTTGGCGAAGAAGAACTTGCCGTCGGCCGGAACCATCATGATCTGCACTTTGTCGGAAAGCCGCTCGGCGATGATCTTCTGGATCAGCAGCGGATTGTTCTTCAGAACCGCCGCTTCGGACTTCATCCGCTCGGCGTCCGCCGTCGCCGTCACCCGGATGCGGTTGCCCTCGGCCTCCGACATCAGGTTGCGTTTCTCGAGCTCGGCCTTGCTGTCGATCACCTTGGCTTGCGCCAGCGCTTCGGCGTTCATCACCGTGGCTTCCTTGCGCGCCTCGGCTTCCAGGCGCGATTGCTGGATCTGCTTCTCCTTGAGCGGCAGCGTGTGCTGCATGGCGTCGGCCTGCGCTTTGGCCTGCAACACCACCACCTCGGCTTCGCCCTCCGCTTCTTTCACCTTGCGCGCCTTCTCGGCCTCGGCTTCGAGCTCGGCCGTGCGGACCTCCTTCTGCTTGATCTCGACCTCGACCGAGAGCCGCTCATTCTCCTGCTCGCGCAGCAGCAGACCTTCCAGCCCCTTGGCGTATTCGGGCGGCAGCAGGATGTCGCGCAGCATAACCTCTTTCACCACGATCCCGTCGGCGCCGAGCTTCTTCTTGATGGCTTCAGCCGCCTGCCTGCGCACCGTCTCGCGCGCGGTCGAGAAAACTTCCCGCACCGTGTAGTTCGGAACGATCTCGCGGAAGACGCTGGCCACCACCGGCGGCACCAGTTCCTCCTCCACCGGCTGCGGCAGGTTGGCGTGGATGTAGTCGAGCCTGCGGGCTTCGAGCCGGTAGCGCACCGCGACCGCGAGGCCGACCGGAAGTCCTTCCTTGGTTTGGACCGTCAGAGCCTCGGTCTTCTGCTTCGGCTCCGCGGTCATGGCCGTGGTGAAGACGCGGTCGCGCGTGTCGTATAGCTCGACGTGCTCGAAGAACGGGAAGACGGCGTGAACGCCCGGATAGAGCGTGCCGGCCTCGACGCCGGAGAGCTGGCTGATCGCGACACCCGCCATCCCGCTCGGCACGATCACGATGCCGATGCCGATGAGCAGCGGCAGCCACGCCACCGCGGCCAGCTTGGCGGCGGGGCGCCAGCGCAGCTCGGCCGCCCGCCGGAAGTCTTGGACCAGAATCGCCACGGCGGCCGCAAACATCCCGGCCGCCGAAATCAGGAACAAATACTTGAGCAGCAACATACGGGGTTCTCCTTGTCTGTGGGCTAGCGGGCTCCGCCGGGGGCCACGGCTCCGGCCGCGGCCGCCGGCGCGAACAGCCGCGCCACCAACTCATCGCGCTCCCCGTGCAGCTCGACCACGTCGCCGACTTCGACCCGCTCGAACAGGTCCACGATGTCGCGGTTGCGCAGGCGGATGCAGCCGTGCGAAGCGGCGTGCCCGATGGAGCGCGGTGCGTTGGTGCCGTGAATTCCGAAGCCCTTCAGGCTGAGCCCGAGCCAGCGCGGGCCGAGCGGATTGTTCGCGCCGGGCCCGACAACCTTACCGGGGTGGAAATAGGTGGGATGCGCCAGCCGGGTGGCAATCCGGAACGTGCCAGTGGGACTGGGGCTGACGGGCGCGCCCACTGCCGTTTCGTAGACCTTCACGACCTGCCCGTTCTCGACGAGCGCCAGCTTGCAGTCGGGAATGCTGACCACAATCCGCCTGTCCTGCGCCGCCGCCCTGCCGGCCGCCAACAACAACAGCGCCGCCACCGTCATCGCCTTCGACTCTCTCCTGGTCGGCCGCATCGCCTTTTCCTTTCGCCGGGGAGAAAGGCACACCGGGGGCCAGGAGGCAACTTGTTGGAATCACGCGACTTGCTTAGTTAGAGGCGACGTGTGCCCGTGTCAGCGGGCACACATGTGGAAGCGGGCACACGCCACTCACCGCTTCAGCGGGTCTTCCACCCAGGGCGGCGTGGCTTCGAGCAGACGGCCCATCTCGGGCTCCAGGCGCTCCATGGCCTGCTTCATCTCCCAGGCGACTTGCCGATAGCTGAAGTGGCCTTTCACGCCGCTGCGCAGGCGGCAGATGTACTCGGCCTCGGCGAAATCCATTTTGAACAGGAACCGCGAGCGCGCGCCGAAGGGGACCACGTACTGCGCGCCCGGCGATGGCAGCGTGCGCCCGGCCGCCAGCGCGTCTTCCATCGCGGCACGGTAATCGCTTTCGACGCCGGCATCCAGGATCGTCTGCGGCGCCTCGTAACCCAGCCGGGCGGAGTAGGCCTGGCGGTACTGCCGGCAGCGGCGATGGCGGTGCAGATCGCGATACGCGCCGATGTCCATCACGATGTCGTAGACGTAGGGCCCGCCTCGAAAGGCGCGCAGCATCTCGTCGCGGCGCGTGCGGGAACCGACCGCTACGTCGATCACCTCGCCTCGCCGCGCCGCGCTCCAGCCCGCGGCCAAATCGTACAGCTCACGGAAGGACCGGCTGGTCACCGGATAGAGCAATGTTGCGACGGCCTCCGCGGTGGCATCCTGAGGCCGGAGCAGGTCCACGCGCGGCGGGTCGGCGTCCGCGGAGAGCGGCAGGTTCTCGGCGGCCCATTGCGCCAGGTCCGCGCGTGAAGTGGCCAGGTGCGAATCGGGCTCGGTGTGCCGCGCGAGCGTGGGGCAAAGCGGCTCGGCGGGCGCTCCCGGGCTCCAGACGCAATCGGGCGGACGCGCGCACGCTTCCGCGATTTCAAGACCCAGGCTGCGCAGCTCGGCGAACTCCGAAGCCCGCAGCCGGCGCACCTGCTTTTCGAGCGTACGGATGCTGGCCACCTGGCCGACGTTGGTCGGCACGCCCCAGAAGAGCAGGTAGCGCGCCACGTCGAAAGCGCGGGCGGCCACGGCGCGCTCGTACGCGTCGGGCTTCATGTCCTCGGGCCGCGGCAGGCGCCCGCGCAGGTATTCGGCGACGGCGCCGTGAATCCGCTGGTAGGCCGCGAGCAAGCCGGCCGCCGCGCTCTGGTAGCTGGCGGCGTCTTCGGCCGAGAACTCTTCCGGAACGATGAAGCCCGCGCGGGAGAAGTCCTGATAGCGCGAGGATTTCGCCTGGCCGTCCCACAGCGGCTCGTCTTCGATCTCGGTGGCGGCCAACTCCGAGATGCCCTCGAAGCACAGCACCGTGTGGCCTAGGTCGGCGATGGACGCGTGGCCGTACTGAAAGTAGAAGTGCTCTAGAAACTTCGCGGAATCGTGCGTGCGCACCCACTCGATCGACTCGCGGATCGAATCCTGCGAGCGGCTGTAGCGTGCCAGCGCATACGCGCACTTTTCCGGAGGCATCGGCGCGATGCTGAGCACTCGCTGGGCCATGAATCGCTATGATAGCGCACGCCGCCGCGCCGCCTGCGCTATCATTGCATTTCCAATGGAAGAGACCCCCGTCCCGCTCCGCACCTCGGTTCTTGTCGTGTCCTACAACATGGCCGAGGCGCTGCGGCGCTGCCTGACCGCGCTCGACCAATCGGCCGCGCGCGAGTCGTTCGAAATTATCGTGGTCGACAACGGTTCGGAAGACGACAGCCTCGCCGTCATCGACAGCTTCCCCAAGGTGACGCCGCTGCGGCTTCCGCGCAACTTCGGCTTCGTAAAGGCGCTGAACATCGCGATGCGCACGGCGAAAGCGGAGTTCTTCCTGTTCCTGAATCCGAAGACGGAAGTCCTCCCCGATACCGTCGCCGCGCTCACCGCGCGTCTGGACCAGGCGCCCGATGCCGTAGCCGTCAGCCCCGCCCTCACCACACCGGACGGCCAGCCCGCCGGGCTTCCGTACAGGCTGCCCAGACCCAAAGACCTGCGCGCAGTCGCGGCCGCCGGAGAGTTCGAACCCGCGCCTCTTCCGGAGGACGCCGCCGAGACGGTCCCGGTCGAGCTCGCCGGCTTTGCGGCGTTGCTCGTGCGCGGCTACTTCCTGAAGGGACTGCGCCACATCGACGAGCGCTACGCCCACTCCTGGGCCGACGCCGAGGTCGCCATCCAGATCCGCCGCGCGGGCAAGAAGACGCTGCTCGCGCCCGATGTGCGCGCCATCTGGCACGCCGAAGACGGCCTCAAGCACACTATGCCCGCACCCGTTCTCGATCTGCTCGCGGCGGACTGGACCCTCGGGGCCGCCACCTATGGGAGCAAGCACTTCGGCTTCATGGCCGGGCTGAAGGTCCGGCTCGCCGGCGCCCTCTCCGCACTGTTTTCGTTCCGCCTGCGCCGCTTCTCTCACCTGACCAGCGGGCAGAAGATCGACGGCACGCAGGTGGGGATGTAGGACAGGCCTCCGGCCTGTCTTGTTGGATACTGAAGACAATGAGCGCGGATTTCATAGTGGTCGGCGCCGGCGTGGCGGGGTTGCGCGCCGCGATTGAGCTCGCCCAGGCGGGCTCCGTGCTCGTCGTCGCCAAGGACAGCTTGAAGGAATCCTCTTCCGAGTACGCTCAGGGCGGCATCGCGGTCGCCATCGGCGAGGACGACGACGTCGAGCTCCACGAACAGGACACCCTGGCCGCCGGCGACGGTCTGTGCGATCCCGAAGCCGTCCGCACGCTGGTCGAGCAGGGGCCGGCGGTCATCGAGGAGCTGATCGAGTGGGGTGCGGAGTTCGACCGCGAAGGCTCCAAGCTGGCCTTCGGCCGCGAAGCGGCTCACAGCCGCCGCCGCATCCTGCACGCCCACGGCGACTCCACCGGCCACGAAATCGCGCGCACGCTCTACCACAAGGCCGCCTCCCTCCCTAATATCGAATTCCGCAGCTTCGCCGCCGTCACCGACCTGCTCGTGACGGGCAACGGTGAGGTGGCCGGCGTGGCGGTCTGCGACGCCTCCGTGCGGCATTGGATTCCCCTCTACGCGCGCGCGGTTCTGATCGCTACCGGCGGGCTAGGCCGCCTCTACCTGGTCACCACCAACCCCGACGTCGCCACCGGCGACGGCGTGGCCGCGGCCTACCGCGCCGGCGCCAGGATCGCCGATCTCGAGTTCATACAGTTCCACCCCACCGCGCTGCACGTGGCGGGCGCCCCAGCCTTCCTGCTCTCCGAGGCGTTGCGCGGCGAGGGCGCCTATCTTCTCAACGGCGCTGGTGAGCGCTTCATGTCCCGCTATGACCCGCTGGCCGGGCTGGCCCCGCGCGACGTGGTCGCCCGCGCCATCGTGAGCGAGATGCGCCAGCGCGGCGAGGACGAGGTCCTGCTCGACGTCCGCCACCTGGGGCGCGATTTCCTGATGTCGCGCTTCCCGCGCATCTACGAGACTTGCTTGCAGTACGGCGTCGACCTGGCCGAATGCCCCGCGCCCGTGCACCCGGCCGCGCATTACGCCATGGGCGGCATCCGCACCGATCTCGAGGGCCGCACCAGCCTGCCGCGCCTGTTCGCCGCCGGAGAGTGCGCCTGCACTGGTGTCCACGGCGCCAACCGCCTGGCCAGCAACTCCCTGCTCGAAGGCGTGGTTTTCGGCGCGCGCGCCGGCGCCGCCATGCGCGAGTTCGCCGCCGCGCCGCTCCTCGATGCGCCGCCGCCTCCCGAGCCGCGCTTCCCCTCGATCGCCGCCCGCGAGCTTCGCCGGATCGCCTGGGAACGCTGCGGCATCATTCGATCCGGCCAGGAACTGGCCCAGACCTGCGAGCGCCTTAGCCGGATTCCGCTCGAACCCTCCGCCCACCCCAATCGCGAGCTGTTCGAGCTGCGCAGCATTCATACCGCCATCTCCATCGTGGCCCGCTGCGCCCTGGCCCGCCAGGAGAGCCGCGGCGCGCACTACCGCACCGACTATCCCGCTCCGCGCCCCGAGTTCCGGAAGCACTCCGCGCTCGACAAGGATCATGAAGTCACCTTCGACTAGCGTCCAGCCCCGCCAACAACTCGCTTTCGGCCTGGCCCTGCTGGCCGTGGCGCCGCTCGATCGAGTCGCTCCGGGCACCGCGCTGTGGGCGGCGCCATCGATCCTGCTGGCCGCGATGCTGATCGCCTGGGCCGCCGAAGCCGCCCAGTTCTTCATCGCCCAGGCCTTCGCGCTCGCCATTCTGGCCTGGCTCCAGACCCTGCCGGAGTTCGCCGTCGAGTTTGTCCTCGCCTGGAGGCAGCGCGTGGACCTGCTGCTCGCCAACCTCACCGGCGCGCTGCGCCTCCTCACCGGGCTGGGCTGGCCCATGATTTACTGCGTCGCGGCCTTCTTCCACCGCCGCCGTTACGGACAGCCGATGCGGCGCATCCGCCTCGAAGATCATCACTCCGTCGAAGTCATGGGCCTGCTCGTGCCCCTGGTCTACATGGGCTTTGTGTGGTGGAAGGCCACGCTGACCCTGATCGACGCCGCGGTTCTCATCGCCATTTACATCGCCTACCTAGCGGTGCTGCGGCGGATGCCCGCCGAGGGGGCAGAGGGCATCGAGGACCTGGAACTGGTTCCGCGCACGCTGGCCCAGTCGCCGCGCCCTCTTCGCATCTTCCTGATCGCCGCGTTCTTCGCAGCTGGCGGGCTGCTGATCTATCTCACGGCCGAGCCGTTCCTGGGCAGCCTGCTGGCGATCTCGGCGCTGCTGGGCGTGCCCAGCTTCCTCTTCGTCCAGTGGTTGGCGCCGCTGGTCTCGGAATTCCCCGAAAAGGTCTCGGCCTTCTACTGGGCGCGCACGGTGGACCGCGCCTCCATGGCCCTCATGAACATGGTGTCCAGCAACATCAACCAGTGGACCCTGCTGGCTGCCATGCTGCCCATCGTCTACTCGATCAGCCGCGGCCGGCTCTCCCTGATCCCCCTCGATGGCCAGCAGGAACTCGAGCTGCTCATGACCATCGGGCAATCCCTCATCGGCATGGTCTTTCTGATCGGCATGGAGCTGACCTGGTGGGAGGCGGCGGCGCTGTTCTGCCTCTGGGGAGTGCAGTTCGGATTCTCCCCGATTCCGCCCGGGCCGGGCCTGGCCGGTTTCATCGCCCGCCACATTCACCGCTGGGTGACGGTGGCCTACTTCGCCTGGGCCGCCGCCGCTCTCGCGCGTCTGGCGCTCGGCCAGCGCCGCCTGGAGGCTTTCCGCCTGTTCGGAGAGATGTGGCGCCGCCATATCCGGGCGTAGACAATGCTTGTGGGGCGGACCCCCTGGTCCGCGCGGGTCCCCCCGGACCCGCCTTCTCGCTGATGAGTCAAACCGGTCGACGGGGGCGTCGGCCGCGGACCCGGGGGTCCGCCCCACAAGCTGGCCCCACGCCGCTACCCGCCTTGCTATACTGGGTTTTCGCGAAGTCTGGATCTCAAAGCTCAGATTGTGTTTAGTTGAGGGTGCGGTCGCAGCGGCGGTCGCGCTTCCAGGTCGGGACGTACAATGCCAAAACGCACATTTCAGCCGAATAATCGCCACCGGGCCAAGACGCACGGCTTCCGCCAGCGTATGAAAACCAAAGATGGGCGGGCCGTTCTCTCGCGCCGCAGGGCGAAAGGGCGCTGGAAGCTGACTGTCAGCGACGAGCGCGCGGTTCGTAACGCCAACGCAGACTAATCCGATCGAACCGGCGAAGAGGGTTTTATCGTTTCCGAAGAGTGCCCGGATCCTGCGATCCGCCGATTTCCGGAAGGTCTACGCGCAGGGATTTCGGGTTTCCAGTCCGTATTTCGCGGCGTTTTGCCTGAGGCGGCCGGAGCCGGGGTCTTCGAAGATCGGTTTGACCGTGCCTCGCGCCTTGGGCGGAGCGGTGGTCCGCAACCGGCTCAAACGCCGGATACGCGAGGCGGTGCGGAAGCAATTTCACTCTCTGGAGCCGCAGTGGGAGATCGTGATCAATCCTCGCCGGGCGTGCCTGACAGCGCCGTTCGAGAGCCTGGAGCGGGAAGTCGAGAAGCTGCTTTCCCGGTGCAAAGGCTCGTGATCGGTCTGCTGCGGTTCTACAAGGCGTACATTTCCCGTCTGCTGCCCTCGGCCTGCCGCTACTACCCCACCTGCTCGGAATACATGATCGAGGCGGTGAAGCGCTACGGCGCGGCCCGCGGCGTCTGGCTCGGCCTGCGGCGGCTGCTGCGTTGCCACCCCTTCCACGCAGGCGGCTTCGATCCGGTGCGGTGAATCGGAAAATGGCGGACATCAAGAACAGCCCCGGCCCGTTGAACCCGCAGCAGGAGCCCCAGATGCAGTGGCGGCTCATGCTTGCGTTCCTGTTGATGGGGGCAGTCCTCTTCCTCACCCCCCGTTTCTACAAAGCCGTGATGCCGGAGCAAGCCAAGCCCGCGCAGACGGCCACCGAACAAGCCCAGCCCACGGCCACGCCGGAGGCGGCGGCGGAGCCGGCCGCGGCGCCGCAGGCGAAGCCCACCAAGGCCGCGGCGCCCGTGGCGGCAGCCGCGCCGGAGACCTTCATCGTCGATACCAACGTCTATCGCGTCGTGCTCTCGAACCAGGGCGGCGTGGTGCGCAGTTGGGTGCTCAAGAAGTACAAGGACAGCCTGGGCGAGCCTCTGGAGTTGGTCAACACCGACGAAAAGGCGACGCAAACGACGGGCTATCCCTTCTCGCTGGCGTTTCCCAAGGCCAAGCCGTCAATCGATGTGAACGCGGTCCTCTATGCCGCCAAACCCTCGCCCGACGGCCTCGGCATCGACTATGACTACTCCGACGGCAGCGTGGCCGTTCACAAGTCGTTCCGCTTCGAGCAGGCGAGCTACCTGTCGCAGGTTTCGAGCGAGGTCACGCAGGGCGGTAAGGGCGTCGAGAACCTGCTAGCGTGGCGGGGCGGCATCGGCGACGCGGCCGTGCACGCCCACGTAGACCAGGGGCTCACGCTGTTCTACGACCTCGCCGCGGGTAAACTCGTCACCAAAGCAGCCAAGGCGGCCAAAGACGGACCCGTGACCGACTACGGAACCTATTCGTTCGCCGGAGTCGAGGACCGTTACTTCACCGCCGTCTTCCTGCCCCGCGGCGAAACCAGCTTCGCCATCCGCACCGTGAGCGACAACGTGCCGGACCAGGTGGACAAGATCGAGCCACAACCGCACGTGGGCGCCGAAGTCGGCGGCCAGGCCCGCAACGAATTCACGCTGTTCGCCGGCCCCAAAGACCTGGATCTGATGCGCAAGGTGGATCCGCGCCTCGAGCAGACAGTTGACTTCGGCCGCTGGTTCGGCTGGCTTGCCAAGCCGCTGTTCCTGGCGGTGAACTGGATCAACGACCACATGACCCACAACTTCGGCTGGGCCATCGTGGTGATAACGATCCTGATCAACATGGTCCTGCTGCCCTTGCGGCTCACGAGCATGAAGTCGATGAAGAAGATGCAAGCGCTCAAGCCGCACGTGGATGTCATCAACGCGAAGTACAAGAACGTCGGCCTGCGCGATCCCAAGAAGCAGGAGCAGAATCAGGAGGTCATGGAGCTGTATAAGAAGCACGGCGTCAACCCCATGGGTGGATGCCTGCCCATGGTCCTCCAGATGCCGATCTTCATCGCCTTCTATACGGTGCTGCAGGTGGCGATCGAGATGCGCGGCGCAAGCTGGCTGTGGGTGACCGACCTCTCGCAGCCCGAGCACCTTTTTCAGATCGGCGGCACGCCGATCCGCATCCTGCCGATCGCCATGATCGTCGCCCAGTGGGTGATGCAGAAGATGACGCCGATGCCCGTGGCCGATCCGAGCCAGCAGAGCCAGCAGAAGATGATGCAGTTCATGCCGCTGATCTTCGGCTTCATGTTCTACGGCATGTCGAGCGGGCTGGTGCTATACTGGCTGACCAGTAACTTAGTGGGCATCGCGCAACAATACTTCATCAATAAGTCGATGCCGCTGCCGGCCGAGGCTTCCGGGCCTCCATCGCCGGCCGCAAAATCCAAGAAGCCCAGCGGGGGCAAACGGTGAGCGACGGAAAATACAGTCTCAGCTCAATAGGACCCCGGATCGACGCATTCCTCCGATCCGTCAGCAACAATGCGGGCTTCAAACTCAAGTTTGAAGTCGAGGGCGGCGAAGCGCGCCACACGGATTTCGAAAATCCCGATGTCGTCGTGAAGTTTTCCGGCCCGGACGTGGATCTTCTCCTCGAGAACAAGGCGGAGCTGCTGCTGGCCCTCGAGCAGCTCACCATGGAAGTGCTGGGCATGCCCGCCGAAGAGCACTCCCGGCTGTGCTTCGACGCCAACGACTATCGCATGTTGCGCATCGAGGAGCTGCGGGTCAGCGCCCTTACGGCGGCCGAGAAAGTGAAGCGCTCGCACATGCCGTTCCACTTCAATCCCATGAACAGCCGCGAGCGCCGCATCATCCACCTGGCCCTGCGCAACGAAACCGCGGTTCGCAGCGAGAGCGTGGGAATGGGCCCGCAGCGGCAGGTCGTGGTCTGTCCCGCCGACATGCCGACTCCGACGGAGCCGGTTTTCGCGGCGCCCTCACCTCCGCCCCGTTCGGAAGGCCGCCGGCCCATGCGCCGCGGCGCGCCCCGCCGGCGCTGATTGTGGGGCGGACCCCCTGGTCCGCGCGGGTCCCCCTGGACCCGCCTTCTCGCCGAGGAATCAAGCGCGTCGGTCGAACGCCCGGGCCGACGGGGGCGTCGGCCGCGGACCAGGGGGTCCGCCCCAAACCGTGCCGCGTCGCCCGACACCCTTACGGCTTCGCTTCCGCCGCCACCGGAGCCGCCACCTCCATCTTCTTCAGGTGGTCGTACCAGGTGAACTTCAGCGTCACCGAGGTCACCGCGACGACGGCGAAGGCGATCGCGGCCCGGCTGAACTCCTGGATCACGATGTAAATGGGCAGCACCACCAGCGTCACCTGCCACACGATGCCCACCGCGACGTTGAACATGTCGCGCCAGAAGTCCGGGTTGGGCTTGAAACCGGGATCGTCCTGCTGGACCTTCTTCAGCACCGGACCCCAGAAACCCCACGGCCGCACGCGGCGATAGAAGTCCTTGAGAACCTCATCGTCCTCCGCCCGAGTCAGCAGAGTGCCGGCCACACACCCGATCAACGAGATCAGAAACACCGCGACGAATCCCAGCGAGACGCTCAGGTTCAACGAGCGCGCCTGCGCGTACGCCTGCAGCGCGGGAATCCGGGCCATGATGCCCGGGATCGTCAGCGAAGCCGAGATGCCCGCCACCATCCCCCAGAAGTAACCGTAGCCGTTGAAGCGCCACCAGTACCACTTGAGAACGTTGGAAGCGGTGTAGCCGCCCCACAGCCCGGAGACGATCCAGATCACCACGTCATTCACCGAGGCCACATACCAGCCGATCGCCGTTCCGATCACCACCACCGCGAAGGAGCTCAGATAGCTCAGCCGCACGTACGTTCGCGGGCTGGCATTCGGGTTAATGAAGCGCTTGTAGATGTCGTTGACGAAGTACGGCGGCGCCGCGTTCACCGTGGCGGCGAAGTTCGACATGTAGGCTGCCAGCAGACCGGCGATCAGGAATCCCAACAGGCCGGCCGGGACGAACTTTCCCAGCGCGTAGGGCAACACCAGTTCGAAGTCCATCTTGGTGCCCATGCCTTTGATCTGGTCGCTGAAGAAAACGATCGCCAGGATGGTCAGACCGGTGATCAGGAAATACCGCGGGAAGGTCAGCACCACGTTGACCCAGCCGCTCATCATGGAAGCTTCGCGCGGATTCTTCGCGGAGAGCACCCGCTGCATATCGTAGTTGGGCGCCGGGCCAGCCGCGCTGATCAGCACGCCCTTGAACAACAGCGCCATCACGAAGAAGCCGAACAGAC
>DASWZN010000003.1:0-37002 GCA_036404435.1 Bryobacteraceae bacterium | reverse complement strand
GATGTTCGTGGTGGAGGGGATTTACACGTCGATTCCGCTGCACCAGCGGATTCTGGCGGACCCGGACTTTCTGGCGGGGCGGTTCGACACGAATTTCGTGAAGCGGTTCGCGCAGACGCCGGTGCAGTCGGTGAAGGGGTAAAGCGGCGTCTAACCCGCCGCGGTTGCCGCCCTTTCCGGCTCAGGAATCTCAAACCGGTGGACAATACGCTTCCACTCGACCTTGGGCCTCTGGAAATTGACCAGTAGACAGACGGTCCGGCCAGAGGCGCGCAGATAGTTGAGACATTGCGCGGTGTGTTCGCCGGCGAGGCGGTCCGCACATTTCAGCTCGACCACAAGCTCATCCTCCACCAGGATGTCCGCAAAATACTCACCCACCGAGTGGCCCTTGTAGGTCACCTCAAAGGAAGTCTGGGCAGTAGCCCGAATACCCTGAAGGCCGAACTCCCGGAGCAATGCACGTTCGTAAACCTTCTCGAGGAATCCTGCGCCAAGCGTGTTGGAGACCTCGAACACCGCGCCCAGTACGCGCTCGGTCAGCAAATCTAAGTCTGTTGTTTTATCGGCGTTCATCGGCGTTTATCGGCGGCCTATATCTATGTGTCGGCTTACGCGGACACTTCTCAGGACGGATCACTAGCCGCCGATGAACGCCGATAAACGCCGATAGCTCCAAGGAAAGCACAGACTGGTGGAGACCCTGAGCGCGCAGGCGTTCGCCCGACCGCCCCCCCACCGCCGCCCGCGAAGAGATCCGCGCCTTCTCCAAAGCAGTAGAGCACCCTGGCAAAGCAGGTAGAATGGTCTAGCCACGTGGGAACGTGGGTCGCATGGGCGGCTGAACTGTGGGATTTCCAATGAAGCCAAAGTCCGTTGCATATGCGCTACGGTATCTCGGTGTGGCTGTGTTGTTCGCGATTTGCGGTGCGTGGTCAGCGTCGTTCGGTTATTCGAACAACCATTGGGCAGAATTAGTGATGTTGCCCATCCCCTTCGCCCTGCTGTCGGCGCTACTGTTCATGCGAACGGCAAGGGCGATACTGGTCATCCCTCTCATTGTGGGGGTCTGGGTGGCAGCGTATCTGTCCGCTTTAAATCTCGGCGTCGAGGCGGGCTACCTGTTCGCCGTGTGCGTCGGCGGCCTCATTGGCGGACTCGGGCTGGCCTTGTCCGTCTCCATCTGCCACCGGCGACTGCTCACTCCGCCTTTCCTGGTTGTCGCCCTCATAGTAGGAGCGGTGGCCGCGCTGCCCTTTGGCTTGTGGCACAAGAGCGGAAGACTTCAGTTCGTACGATGGTCCGTTACAGCGCATTCGGGAACGATGCGCGTTCGCGATCTGGCAGGCGGTGGTTGGCACGTATCTATACGCGGTGTGCTCCAGCGGAGCAGGAAAGAAAAGCGGAGATCCTACCGCCCCCCCACCGCCGCCCGCAGAATGATCCGCACCTTCTCCCGACCCGAAAGCTCGACGCGGTGCGAGAGCACGTCGTAGTTGGTCTTCTCGATGCGCCCCAGCAGCCGCGAGTAGATCTCGATCAGCGCCCAGAGCGACGCCCGGCTGTGCGGATCCACCATGTCGACCAGCGGCTCCGCCTCGGTGTAGTAGGCCCGCGCGCGGCGCGCCTCGAACTGCATCAGGTCGACGAACTCGTCGGTGCGCTTGCCCTCCACCAGATCGCGCACGTCCACGCGGAAGCGGTCCAGATCCTCCGCCGGCAGGTAGACGCGGTCGCGGGCCGCGTCCTCGCGCACGTCGCGCAGGATGTTGGTCAACTGGAACGCCACGCCGCACTTCTCCGCCAGCGGCAGCGCCTCGGCGCCCTTGAATCCGAAGATATGGATCACGGTGAGCCCGACCACGCTCGCCACCTGGTAGCAATAACGATACAGCTCGTCGAAGGTCCGGATGCGGCGCGGGCCGAGGTCGCTCAGCACGCCCTCGATCATCTCGTGGAAATACACCGGCGGGATGTTGTAGCGCTGGGCGGTATCGTGGAACGCGGGCCACAACGGGTTTTCCGCGAAGCGGCCCTCGAGCGCGGCGTCCATCTCGCGGCGCCAGATCTCGATGGCCTCGCGGGGGGCTTCTCCCAGGCGGGGGCCGGGCTGGGGGTCGTCGCTCAGGTCGTCGCAGTGGCGCATGAAGGCGTAGATGGCGCAGATGGCGTTGCGTTGCGCCTTGGGCAGCAGCACGAAGGAGTAGTAGAAGTTGCGCGCCCGCGATTTTGCGATCCGGCGGCAGGTTGCGTAGGAGGCTTCGAGGCCGGTCATTCCTGTCTCGGGAACACCAGGCGCCCTAGCGTTCCGAGCAGCAGCCAGACGCGCTCGGCCTTGGTCACGGAAGGACGCCGCCGCAGCACATTATAGTCCTGCGCCTCGATCTTCTCCAGAACCAACATGCCGCCGCGGCTGAACAGGTCGATGTCGACCGCCAGTCTCCCGCTCACCATGCCCGACAGCGGCAGTCCCCGCTCGAAGAGCTCGCGCGCGATGCCCACGATCTCGCGCATGACGGCGCGGAAGGCGGGCGACTCGCGCCCCGCTTCGAGGTCCTCCTCCGTGTAGCCGTAGCGCTCCATGGCGTCGAGGGGAATATAGATGCGCCCCTTCTTCAGGTCCTCCGGAATATCCTGCCAGAAGTTCGCCAGTTGGAGGGCGGTGCAGGTCGCATCGGAGAGCGCCTGCCGCTCGGGGTCCTGGTAGCCGCACAGGTGGAGCACCAGGCGGCCCACCGGATTGGCCGAAAGACGGCAGTAATCGAACAGTTCGTCCCAGTCGTTGTAGCGCGTCACGGTCTGGTCCTGAACGAAGGCCCGGATCAGGTCGACGAAGGGCTCTTTCGGCAGGTTGTGCCGCGCGACGGTTTCCTCCAGCGCCACAAAGACCGGATGGTGCGCCTCGCCCGCGTACATCGCATCCAGCTCGCCGCCCCACCATCCCAGGAGCCACAGGCTCTCCTCGACGTCTCCGATCTCGTCGCCGAGGTCGTCCGCCCAGCGGCAGAATGCGTACACGTTGTAGAAATCCTGGCGCAGCCGGCGGGGCAGCAGGAGAGTGACCACGTGAAAGTTCTCGTAATGGTGGGTGGCCAGCCAGCGGGTGTAGCGGCGCGCTTCCACGGGCGCATAGACGCGAGCCATCTCTTCCGGCGATTTTACGAATTCGAGGGGCGGTAAGAACACGGACTCACCGCGGTTAGGGAATGATCGCGGTCTTCAAGTGTCCGTTGTGGCTCATCAGGTGCCGCATCACCTCCAGCAGGTTGGCCAGCGGCTCCTGCCGGTTCACGAAGTCGCGCGAGGTGATGACGCCGTCGCGCACCAGCCTGAGCGCCTTCTGGATCAGCGCGGGAGTGTGATGGAAACTGGCCCGGCACGAGATCTCGGAGTAGTGCAGCAGCGCGGTATCGACGGCTACGCGGCTGTCGCTCGGGCAGCCGCCGAAGAAGTTGACCGTCCCGGCCTTGCGCACCAGGTGAATGGCCAGCTCCCAGGTTTGCGGCTTGCCGACGGCCTCGATGGCCACATCCGCGCCGCGCCCGCCGGTCAGGCTCTGCACGGCCCGCACGGGGCTCTCGACGTCGGTGGTCGAGATCAACTCATCGGCGCCCAGCATCTCGGCGCGCGATAGCTGCGTCTGCCGCCGGCCCAGGGCGATGACGCGGGCGCCGGCCGCCTTGGCCAGCCTCACGAACATCAGCCCGATGGGCCCCATGCCGATCACCGCCACGGTGTCGCCCGCGTGGAGGCCGCTGTCTTCCACGCCCTTCAGCACGCACGCCAGCGGCTCGGCCAGCGCAGCATCCTGGTAACTCATCTCGGCGGGAAGCTCGTACATGTTGCGTTCGACGATGCGCGCCGGAATGCGAATGTACTCGGCGTACGCCCCGTTGTTGAACAGCAGATCCTCACACAGGTTCTGGAGCCCCTTGCGGCAGTAGAAACACTGCATGCAGGGCGCCGAATTCGCCGCCACGACACGCTGTCCGACGCGAAACTTGGTGACCTTCGCTCCTACTTCGACGATGTCGCCGGCCAACTCGTGGCCGAAGACCGCCGGGGGAACGATCATGCGCGCATGGTATCCGCGCCGGAACACTTTCACGTCGGTGCCGCACGTCAGGGCCGCTTTTACGCGGACCAGTACGTCGCCTTCCCCGATTCCTGGAACGGCCACCGGCTCGACCTGTATGTGCTCCTTACCGTAGAGAACGGCAGCCATCATTTCAGTATTCACAGTCCCCATTCTCCTCAGGAACCCGAACTGCCGCTCCGCGTCGACGCCGGCCCGCTGGGCCGGGCCGATCGCGGTCAGCGACTCTGTTGTGGTTCAACGATGATCTTCAGCGATTCCTCATCCGGGTGTAATGCCAGTTCGATTCCGAAGCTAATGCGCTCGAGCGGCAGACGGTGGGACACCAGGTCTTCAACGGGCAGTTCCCCGCTGAAGACCAACCGGGCCGACTCGCTCTGCAAATCCACAGATGCGCTGTAGCAACCCAAGAGGGTCCTTTCGCCGACGCAAATGTCCGCTCCTGACAATTCTACACGTTCTTGATGCGAAGTTTGGGCAAACAAAAGAATTCGGCTTCCCGGGCGCGAAGATTGGATGGCCTGCTCGACGATCCCCGGGACGCTGGCGGCGACGATCACCAGGTCGGCTCCGCGCCCGTCCGTGAGGCTCTTGACTTCTTTATCCACATCAGTAACCCTAGGATTCCAAACCTGTTCTGCTCCGAAACGGGCCGCCAGCTCGCGCCGCCGAGGGATCGCATCAGTGGCCAACACGCGCGCCCCGGTCCGCCGTACCAGCATGGTAAACAGCAGCCCGATGGGTCCCTGCCCCAGGATGAGCGCCGTTTCGTCCGGCTGGGCCTCCAGCCGCATGACCGCCTTCAGGCAGGTATTGAGGGGCTCGACGAAACAGGCCCGCACGAACGGCACGCCGCCGTCGAACCTCTCGACCCCGCGGCGGACGATCCAGTCCATCACCCGCACGTACTCGGCGAATCCGCCACCGGCCGGCTCGAACCCAGCCGTCACGCCGACCTTCTTGTAGACCGGGCACTGCGCGTACAACTTTCTTCGGCAGTAGAAGCACTCGCCGCATGGCACGTGATGGAAGGCGATCACGCGGTCTCCCGGCGAGAACCCGGTGGCGCCCCCACCGGTCTTCACCACCACGCCGGCGGTTTCGTGGCCGAAAATGCGGGGAGGCGGGAGCAGGTTGTGCTCGACCTTCTTCAAATCCGTATGGCAGATGCCGCAGGCCTCGACGCGCACCAGGAGCTCTCCCGGCCCGATCTCGGGCACCGGGACGCGCTCGACGCAAATCGAGCTATTCCCGCGGTAAACCGCGGCTCGCATCGTCGCCGGAACCTCAGAAAACGCAGTCGCCAAAGAACTCTCCCAGAGCGCGCGTAGCGTTCCGCCCGCGGCTCTCGATTCTCATCAGCTCCGGGAAGCGCACCAGCGGCCGGGTCAGCGCCGCCTTCAAAATCTTCAGGCGGCTGAACCGCCCATCCGCGCCTCGGAGCGCATTGAAATCCAGATCGAACTCCTCCTCCGCCCGGTCCAAAACCGCGCGGATGCAATAGAACCGCAGCCCGGCCCGCTTGGCGGCCAGCGCCACGGCTCCCGCTTCCATATCCACGGCCGCGGCGCCGGTCTCGCGCAACCGGACCTTTTCGGCCACTCCGATCACGCGGTCGAAAGACGCCAGAGTCCCGGTCTTCCAACCGCGTCCAGACGCCGCCGGAACGGCCGCGGCGAATACGGCGCCATCGGCTTCCACTCTCACGGCCACGAACAATTCACCCGCGACCAGGGCCCTATCGAGCGCGCCGCAGTAGCCGGTCGAGATCACGGCATCCGGGTGGCACTGTTTGAGCGCCATCGCGGCCGCCTTGCCCGCCAACTCCGGCCCCGGACCATTCGCCACCATCACCAGCCGGTTGGCGTTCAGATCTCCAACCCGTGCGAACCACACCGGCCACTTCAGCTTCCGGACGCCCCGGCAGCGCCGCACGATCCCGCGCAACTCCCGCGGCTCGGCGGCGACCACCAGCAGCTCCGGCACCTAACAATACCCACTCGCGCGAAACCACGCCACGGCCCGCGCCAGCGCCTCATCGGGAGGAGCGGGCGAAAAACCCAATTCGTTGGCTGCCTTGGCGTGCGAAACCCACATCTTCTTGCGCGCCATCCGCACCGCATCGAGCGGCGCCCGGGGCTCCTGTCCGGTCACGGCCGCCCAGCCGGTCGAAGCCGCGCCGGCCGCATACGCCAGCGCATAGGGAATCCGGCACGCCGGCGCCTTCACGCCGCTCACGCGCTCCAGCCGCGCGAAAATGTCCGCCAGCGTCAGGTTCTGGCTGCCCAGGATGTACCGCTCCCCCGGCTTGCCCCGCTCCGCCGCCAGCAGGTGGCCTTCGGCCACGTCCCGCACATCCACCAGGTTCAGCCCGGCTTCGATGTAGGCCGGCATCGCACCCTTCAGAAAGTCGAGGACGATCCTGCCGGTCGGCGTGGGCTTGAAATCGTGGCCCCCCACGGGCGCCGTCGGATTCACGATGACCACGGGCAATCCGCCCGCGGCAAACTCGATCGCGGCCCGCTCGGCCAGGAACTTCGAGCGCTTGTAAGGGCCCGTCATGTCGTCCAGTCCCACCGGCGTTTGCTCGTTCCCTTCCCCGTCGTGGGGGATTCCGATACAGCCCACCGTACTCGTATACACCACCTGCCCGAGGCCCGCGTCGCGCGCCGCCGCCAGCAGGTTCCGGGTGCCGTCCACGTTCGACTCGAACATCTCCTTCGGGTCGGGCGCCCACAGCCGGTAGTCCGCGGCGGCGTGGAATACCCGTTCGCAACCCGCCACCGCCCGGCGCAACGACTCGGCGTCGCGCAGGTCCCCGGTCACCACCTCGACGCCCTCGAGTTCTCTCAGCAGACTGGTCTTCCGGACCAGCACTCGTACGCGGCAGCCGCGCTCGACCACTTTCCGGGCGATGTGCCATCCGATGAACCCGCTCGCCCCGGTGACCAGTGTCACTTCATCGCCCATGACAGCAGCTTCAGCGTGTCTCCCGGTTTGGCGTTGATTCCCAGGGCCGCCGAAGGCTCGTACCCGCAGTGCACCATGCAGTGCTCGCAGCGCGGGTCGTTTCCGTGGCCGTAGCTCTCCCACGGCGTCGCGGTCATCAACTCCTCGAAGGTGTCGTAGTGGGCGTCGGTAATCAGGTAGCAGGGGCCTTTCCAGCCCATGATGTTGTAGGTCGGATTGCCCCACGCCGTGCACGGCAGGTCGCGTTCGCCCTTGAGGAAGTCGAGGTAGGTCGGGGTGCTGTTCAGCTTGAACCGTTTCGCCAGCCGGTCGATCGACTGGAACTTTTCGTGGACGTCCTCCCGCGTCAGGAAAATCTCCCGGTCGTTGACCGCCGAGTAGCCGTAGCCCGGAGACAGCATGTGCCCATCCAGATCGAACTGCTCGAGGTACTCGAACAGCCGCTCGAGCTCTTCCATTTCGGTCTGTTTGTAGACCGTGGTGTTCGTGCACACCTTGAATCCCGCCGCCTTGGCCGCTTTGATGGCCTCGATAGCCAGCTTGAAAACGCCCTTCCGCTCGACGCACAGGTCGTGGGTCTCTTCCAGGCCGTCCAGGTGCACGTTGATGAAGAAGCGCGGGTCGGGTTTGAATTCGCGCAGCTTCTTGGGCAGCATCATGGCGTTGGTGCACAGGTAGATGGTGCGCCCGCGCGCCGAGGTCTGCCGCACCAGCTCGCCGATCTCCGGGAAGAGCAGCGGCTCGCCGCCGCAGATCGAGACCACCGGCGCTCCGCACTCATCCACGGCCTTCAGACACTGCTCGAGCGACAGCCGCTTGGTGACCGTGGTCTCGTATTCGCGAATGCGGCCGCAACCCGTGCAGGTGAGGTTGCAGGCGTGCAGCGGCTCGAGCATCAGCACCAGCGGGAACCGCTTCTCGATCATGGGGTGCCTGGTTCCGTTGCCGTTGTGGTGCTGGTGCAGGATTTGGAACGGGTTGGCGGCTCCGTTGGCGGGCGCCGCGTTCCGTTGCCATTGGCGGGGCGGGCGGAGTTTGTTCTTCAGGATGTAGCCCGCCATACCAGCCGTCATCGACAGCGGAAATCTCATTCGATCCCCCCCATTCCCTGCGTCTCCGCCTTCGAGGCTGCCGAAAGCGTGCCTGGGCAAGCTGAAGCATGCCCTACGTGCGGCCGCGTAGGACAAGCTTCAGCTTGTCCTCCCGCCTTCAGATACTCCGCCAGCGCGAGCAGCGGGAAGGCGTCCCGGTAAAGGTGATAGGTCAGATAGAACACTCCCGGGAATCCCGTGCCGGTGGCGAGAGGCTCGTCCCAGCCGCCATCGGCGCGCTCGGTCCGCACCAGGTATTCGATCCCCTTCTGCACACTCAGGCTGGCGGTGTCGCCGCCCGCAGCCAGGCCCAGCAGCGCCCAGGCCGTCTGGGAGGCGGTGCTCGGCGCGGGAACGAATGCGTTCTCCCGGTAACTGTGGCAGCTCTCGCCCCACCCGCCGTCCGCGTTCTGCACGGCGCGCAGCCATTCGCCGGCGCGCAGGACCGGCGCCTCGCGGTCGCTCACCCCCGCCGCCCGGAGCCCGCGCAGGGCCAGGAAGGTGCCGTAGACGTAATCCACGCCCCAGCGGCCATACCAGCTTCCGTCGGCCTCCTGCGTCTTGAAGAGGTACGCCACGCCGCGCCGCACCGCCGGATGTTCGGGCGGCAAACCGCCCGCGCAGATGGCCTCGAGCACCCGGCCGGTTATGTCGGGACAGGTCGGATCGAGCATGGCGTTGTGATCGGCGAAGGGCACGTCGGCCAGCACGGTCCAGGTATTGTCGACGTCGAAGGCCGCCCAGCCGCCGTCTTTCGATTGCATGCCCAGCAGCCAGTCGAGTGCGCGCTTTTCCACGGCCCGTTGGGCCGCCGCGTTTTTCGCTTTGGCGTGGCGCAACGCGAGTAGCACCATGGCCGTGTCGTCGATGTCGGGGTAGAACTCGTTGGCGTATTCAAAGTACCAGCCCGAGGGCCGGAGGTTGGGCCGCATCACGGACCAGTCGCCCTTGCGCCGCACCTCTTTGGACAGCAGCCAGTCCGCGGTAGCTTGCATCTGGCCGGCCGCCGCGTTCGCCGCCTCGCCCAGCGCAAAGGCCGCGATGGCCGTATCCCACACCACCGAGAAGCACGGCTGGAAGAAGAACCGATGGCCGTCATCCACCATCAGACGCTCGAACTGGCTCTCGGCTTCCACGCGGTCGGGATGATCGGGCGGGTAGCCCAGCAGGTCCAGCGCCATGATGACGTACATCATGGGCGGGTAGATGGCGCCCAGCCCGTCGGTATAGCGGGTGCGCTCGAGCATCCAGCGCTCGCACTCGCGGATGGCTTTTCGGCGAATGCTCCGAATCCCGTGCCGCTCCCAAAACTTGACCAGTTGGTCGCCCACGAAGAACAGGTTTCGCCAACTGAGGAGTTTCTCGTGATGCCGGTAGCTGAACTTCGCTCCCGGCAGCCACAACTCCTCGAGCGTGAAACCCGCCGGGGCGGGCCGCGCCGGAGCGTGCGAGTGAACGATGGCCAGCGGCACCACGATGGCGCGCGTCCAGGAGGACATGCGGTAGAGGAATTTGCCCGGCAGCAGGATCATCTCCGGCGGCACCGACGGGCACTCGTCCCGCGGATACAACCCGAACAGGCTGAGATTGATCTTGACGTAGCTGTTGGCCTGCTGGATGCCGCCCAGGGCCAGCACGCGCTCCCGGGCCGCGGCCATGCGGGGATCGTCCGCCGGCACGCCCGCCACCTTCAGCGCGAAGTACGCCTTCACCGTGGCGCTGATGTCCGCGGGCCCCTGCGGGTAGATATTGAACCCGCCGTCGGGAAGCTGCCGCGCCAGGATGGAGCGCACGGCCCGGTCGATCTTGGTCCGCGTGGGAGGGTTCCACGCACCGTTCTCGGGCGGATGCAGCCACAACTCGAGCAGGATGTAGTCGGCTTCGAGCGTCGTATCCGCCGTCAGCTCCACCCGCCAGTAGCCGCCCGGATCCTGCAGGCTCAGAAGGTGGGCGGCCGCGCGGCGGCAGGCCTCGGCGGCTTGGGTCGCGAGCGTTTCGGCAATGTGAACGCCAGGGGTCATTGCGTAGTTATAGAAGCCAGTTGCCCGGTGACGCGGGCCAGTTGCGGCGGCAAGGTGAACCGCACGTCTTCATCCTTTAGGTCCAGTTCCTCCAACCGTTCGAAACCGCGCGATTTCAAATACGCGATCAGGTCTTCGACCAGGTTCTCCGGAGCCGACGCGCCCGCCGTCAGCGCGACCGTTTGGGCGTTCGCAATCCAGGACGCATCCACCTGCGACGAATCGTCGACCAGGTACGCCGGAACCCCCGAGTTCTTCGCCACCTCAACCAGCCGCTTCGAGTTCGAACTGTTCTGAGAACCCACCACCAGGAGGACGTCGCACAGAGGCGCCGTTGCCTTTACGGCCAGTTGGCGATTCTCGGTGGCATAACAAATGTCCTGCGCCGGCGGGCCAACAATCGCCGGGAACCTATCTCTAAGACGCGCCACGATATCCCGGGTTTCATCCAAGCTCAGCGTGGTCTGCGTCAGATACGCCATCCTCTCCGGGTCGCGCGGGGTCAGCCGGTCCACGTCGGCCGGGTTCGAGACCAGCACGGTGTTGCCGGGCGCTTCGCCGAGCGTTCCGATCACCTCGTCGTGATCGCGATGGCCGATCAACACGATCGTGTAACCGTCCCTGGCGAACCGCATCGCCTCCAGGTGGACTTTCGTCACCAGCGGGCAGGTGGCGTCGATCACCCGCAGGCGCCGCTCGCGCGCCTGATCGCGCACGGCGGGAGAGACTCCGTGCGCGCTGAAGATCACCCGCGCACCGGCCGGCACTTCGTCCAGTTCCTCCACGAACACGGCGCCCGCCTCCCGCAGTTGGTCGACGACGTGCCGGTTGTGCACAATTTCCTTGCGCACGTAGATCGGCGAACCATACAGGTCCAGAGCGATTTTGACGACATCGATCGCCCTCACCACGCCTGCGCAGAAACCTCGCGGTTTCAGCAGGATAACCTTCTTCTCCACGGCTGCCCCAGAAGCCATATGCGGACCATCCTAAATAGATCTCAATTATAGCAGGGAGGGCTAGCGTCCCGAGGCGCTGGGGAGTAGGCGGGCTGGGATGAAGCCGCTGTTCGAAAGAACCGGCGCCCGCAGAATATCTTTCGCCGGTCCTTCTCGGGCGCCGGTGGGCTCATTTTCGCTGTCGGCTCGATGGCGATCTTCTTCGTGGGCCTGCCCCCGGGTCCGGTGGTTCCTGGCATTGAGCCTGCCGGTGGGCATCGGCGTGGGCGTGATTCTGCATCTCGCCCATCGCGATTGACTCTCAGCGGCGCCCGAACATCCGGTCGAGCGACAGGGGCCCTGCACCCACGAGCAAGAGGAACAGCAGGCCCAGCGCCATGCAGAAGTCGGTTCGGGCTTCGTGCGCGGCCGACCAGAAGCCCTGGTGCCGCAACATCGGAACCTTGGTCGTGGCGATGGCGACGGAGATGTCGATCAAGAGCGGAATCGCGGACAGGCGCGTTAGAAGGCCGAGAATCAGGCACGTCCCGCAGACAATTTCGACCACACCCACGAAGGGCGCCGAGAACCGTGGCACCGGGATCCCGATCTTGAGGAACCGCCCCACGCCCAGGGCCGCCGGAAAGAGGAACTTCTGGATGCCCTCGGAAAGGAACACCGCGCCAACAAGAATGCGCACCAGAATTGTCGCGCCCGGCGCATCTGTCTTGGTAGTCACGGCGCCCCCTATGTGGAACTGCTCACATGCTAACACGGCGCCGGAAGCCGTAGACTCGTATCAGGATGCCGTGGGCCACCGTTGACGCCGCGCCGGGATTCTCGCTCTACATCGAGGCCACGGAGGAGAGCATCGCGCAGGTGCTCTTCGAGCGGCCTGCGACGGTGGATGGCGAGCCCGATGATGCCCACCCGGCGATCCGCGAGGCAGCGCGGCAACTCGCCGAGTACTTCGCGCGGACCCGGCGCGCGTTTGAGTTGCCGCTCGGTCTGCGCGGCACACCGTTCCAGCTTCGGGTCTGGAACGCGCTGCTCGGCATCCCCTACGGCGAAACCCGCACGTACAGCCAGCTTGCTCTGCAACTGGGCCAGCCGGGCGCGGCGCGCGCGGTGGGCGCGGCCAACGGAGCGAACCCCGTCTCCATCATCGTGCCCTGCCATCGCGTGATCGCGGCCGGCGGCGGCCTGGGCGGCTACGGCGGCGGGCTCGACCGCAAGAAGTTCCTGCTCGATCTCGAAAGCGGCGCCTCGACCAGCCTCATCAACGCCTCGGCTTGATCCACTTCGATTCCGATCTCGAGCCACAGCACCGCCAGCGGCGTGACCGCCTGCTCCCAGCCCGCGCCCAGGTTGGCCACGTCCTTCTCCGTGGTGAGGAGCGCCTCCGCGCCCGCCGCCCGCGCCTCCGCCGCCGTCCTCACGAGATCCTGATGCGAGTAGCGGTGATGATCGGGGAAAGCGCGCCGCCACAGCGGGGCGACACCCAGCTCGCGCAGCGTGCGCCAGAACGAATCCGGGTTGCCCAGGCCGCAGAAGGCCGCTACGCGCGGCGGCAAGGATGCGGCTTCGCCCGCCACGTCGCGCCACCCGCGCACCGTCACGCGCGAAGCGAACACCGGCGCCTTCGCGTTATACTCCCGCACCCGCGCTTCGATGGCGGCGATGTCTTCTCCCGGCGCCGTTCGCGTCACGACGATGGCGCCGGCACGGGCGAGCGCCGCGAGCGGCTCGCGCAGCCTCCCCAGAGGAATCGCCGCGCCGCCGCCGAACGGATCGAGCGCATCCAGCACGACGATGTCGAGCGACCGCGCCAGAGGCCAATGCTGGAATCCGTCGTCGAGAAGGAACACCTGCGGCCCGAACCGCTGCTCGATGAGGCGGCCCGCGCCCGCGCGATCCGCGCCGATTCCTAGCGGCCCGATCCCGGCCCGTACGTACATTTGCGCCTCGTCGCCGGTCAGTTCCGCCGGCGCTCGCTCGCCGGGGGCGATCACAGTGTGCCGTTGCGCGACGCGCCGCCGGTATCCGCGGGTCAGGATGGCCGACTGGATTCCGCGCTCCTTGAGCTGCTGCGCCAGCCACAGCACCAGCGGCGTCTTGCCCGCGCCGCCCACCACCAAACCGCCGACGCTGATCACGGGCGTCGCCAGACGGCTTTGTCGCATCCGGCCGCTCCAGCGCTTGATGGCCCCGCCCGCGAGCCACAGCCCCGCCAGCGGCCCGAGCGCGATCCGGGCCGGCGCCGCCGCTCGGTAGCGCGGAAGGCTGGCCGCATAGACCCGCTGGATTTCGCCGACGGCCCGCGCCGTCGCTCCGCGCTCGCTTTCGGCCGCCGCCCGGGCCGCCGCGCCGATCCGTTCCCGCCGCGGACCGTCTTCGAGCAGCCCGCGCACCGCGCCCGCCAACTCGGCCGCTCCAGCGATCGGAACCAGCGCCCCGGCCGCCGCTAATTTCGCCGCGATCTCCGCGAAGTTCTCCATGTGCGGGCCCACGATCACGGGTTTGCCGAAGAACGCCGGTTCGAGCACGTTGTGGCCGCCGCGCCGCGCCAGCGTTCCGCCCATGAAGACGACATCGGCCAGGCCGAACAGCGATCCCAGCTCGCCGATTGAATCCAGAAGCAGCACCGCGCCCGCGCCCTGCATCTGGGACCTGCGCACGAAGGCGACGCCCGCGAGCGCCAGCGCCTCCGCTGCGCGGTCGAACCGCTCCGGCTTGCGCGGCGCCAGCACCAGAAGTAGGCCCGGATGCGACTCGGCCACCTCGCGGAAAGCCGCGATGACGGCATCGTCCTCGTCCGGATCGCCGGGCGCTGCGGGCGGCATCGTGCTGGCCGCGATCCACACCTCCGCCGGCTTCACGCGCTCGAAGAATTCGAGGATCGCCGCCGGAGGTTCCTGCCGCCGCGGATCGAAGTCGTACTTCAGATTGCCGGCCAGTTGCACTTTCTCCGCCGGCGCACCCAGTTCCAGAAAGCGAGTCCGGTTCAAATCGCTCTGCACCAGGATCGCGTCCGCCAGATCGAGCACCGGCTTGAAGAACCAGCGCAGCTTCCGGTAGCGCGGCATGGCGCGGTCCGAGATGCGCCCGTTCACGATGACCAGGCCGCACCCGGCGCGCTTGGCCTCGCGATACAGGTTCGGCCAGATCTCGGTTTCGAGCACCACCAGCACGCGCGGCCGGATGGTCCTCAACACTCTGCGCACCGCCAAGCAGTAATCGATGGGGGCGTAGAAAACTCCGTCGGCCAGCGCGCCCAGCTTATCCTCGGCCGCGGCCTTCCCGGCCAGCGTCGAAGCCGAGACGAAGAGCGGCGCCTCGGGCAGCCGCGCGCGCAGTTCCCGCACCAGGGCCGCGGCCGCCAGCACCTCTCCCACCGAAACCGCGTGCAACCAGATGGCGGCGTGCCCCGTCTGCCGGTAGGAACGCGGAAGAAACCCCAGCCGCTGGCCGAGGCTTTTGAGGTATCGCGGGTCCCGGAACCCGCGCAGCAACAGATACACTACGATGAGGGGAGACGCCAGGATCTCGAGGAGGCGGTAGATGATGAGAACGCTCACACGCAAGTCGTCGATTGTACTCCTGAGTATAGCCGCAGCGTTTGCGGGCGAAAAGGAGAGGCCCGCCTTCAAACCCGGTCCGGCCTCGAGCTTTGCGACCCGCCAGACCATTTCCGGCGTCACCGTGGCGGCGGTGGCGCTCCGGTCCGACGCGGAGGCCGAGCCGGCGTTCGGGAAGGTGAACCCTTACAAATACGGCGTCCTGCCGGTTCTGGTGGTGATTCAGAACGACTCGAAACAGACCATCGCGCTGGACGGCCTCAAGGTCTCTTTCGTGCTGCCCGACCATGATCGGGTGGAAGCCACGCCTGCCGCCGACGTGAAGTACATCTCCGGCCCCAGCGCTCCCAACGTTCACGCGGGCCCTGTCCCGCAACTTCCGACACACGTCTCGAGGAGCAAGAGTCCGCTCGGCGAGTGGCAGATCGAGGGCCGCGCCTTCGCCGCGCACATGCTGGCTCCCAAAGACTCGGCTAGCGGCTTCTTCTACTTCCGGGCCACCTGGCAGAGCGGCTCGACTCTCTACCTGACCGGCCTGCGCGAGCCCGCGAGCGGCAAGGAACTGTTCTACTTCGAGGTGCCGCTGGACTAATTCGCCGGCCAAGCCGAGGCTGTCCGGTGTACAATCGGTGGCGGCCATGCCTTCTTGCAGCCAGTGCGGGAGCGGCGTGCATAGCGACGACGCTTTTTGCCTGGCCTGCGGCGTCCGCCAGCTTCCGTCTCCGGCGCCGGCCAGCCTGCCCAAACCTGCCCAGGCTGCCGGGACTCCCCGTCCTCAGCCGGCGAAGAGGCGGACACACTCCGAACAAGTTGTGCTCGCGCATTTCATCGGGACCTCGGACTACCGAATGAACCCCAGACCCGGAGTGAGGGCGAGCTGGAAAGAGACGTACACCGTTCAACCGCTATCGTTCACCCGCCCGCCAAGCGGGAAGTCGCGTTCCGGCGTGCGATGCAATAAGTGTGGCGAGGCGATGGATTTGCAGGTGGCCAGCGTTTCCCGGTGCCGCTGGCATCGAGCCATAGCCGCTATCGTGCTGGGCATCATTTCGATTCCCATTCCTCTCGCTCTGATGTTCTTTATCCCGGTTTTCATTTGCATCTTTCTTCCGCCGGGACTGCAAGGCGTGCGGCTGGTGGCAGGAGCCGGCTCACAGCACCGCCATAGCGTGAAGGTCGTTCGAGACGGGAAACTGAAGTGACGCGCCCGGTGGACGCCAAACGGGAGACGGTCGCGGTTCCGTGCTGAATACCCGATACGCCCGGATGGCCGGTTCCCTCAAACGCAAGCCGCTGAAAGTCGCTTGAACTTGGTAAAATGCCTTCCATGCGCATTTCAAGACCCTTTTTAGCGAGCGCGATGCTCGCGGCGGCCGCCCTCTCGTGCGCCGCACAGACAGCCTCGCAGGCACCGGCTCCTACGCCCGACGTCTATCGTGTGAAGTTCGAGACCAGCAAGGGCGACTTCACGATCGAGGTGACCAAGGCCTGGGCGCCGCTAGGCGCCGCGCGCTTCTACCGCCTGGTCCAAAACAAGTTCTACGACAACGCGCGGTTCTTCCGCGTACTCAGCGGATTCATGGTGCAGTTCGGACTCCCTGCCGATCCCGCCGTCGGCGCGGTCTGGGTGAACCGTAACCTGAAAGACGACAAGGTGGCCCGGAGCAACACGCGCGGAATGATTACCTACGCCATGGCGGGGCCGAACACGCGCACCACCCAGTGCTTCATCAACTTCGGCAACAACGCGTCGCTCGACAGCCAGGGCTTCGCGCCCTTCGGCAAGGTGGTGGAAGGCATGGAAGTGGTCGACAGCCTCTACAGCGGCTACGGCGAGAGCCCGGACCAGCAGATGATCCAGTCGCAGGGCAACAAGTACCTCGTAGCCAAGTTCCCGAAGCTGGACTACATCAAGACCGCCCGCGTCGTCCCGGCAGCCGCGAAGTAGCAGCATGGCGCGCATTCTGTGGGCGGCCCTGGCGCTGATTTCGCTCCCTGCCGCGGCCCCGGCCAGGCGGGTTACGGTCACCGTGCTGGCCACCACGGATCTTCATGGCAACTTGTATCCGGTCGATTACTTCACGGGCAAACCCTCAGACCGCGGCCTCGCCAAGATCGCCACGCTGGTCCGCGCCGCCCGCCGCGACGCGCCCAACGCGCTTCTGATCGATTGCGGCGACACCATCCAGGGCACGCCGGTCGAGACGGTCTACCAGTCCTACGTCACCACCGGCCGCCTGCCGCTGCACCTCAAGTTCCGCGGACGGGCTCTGCGCCACGATCCGATGATGGCCGCCATGAACCAGCTCGGCTACACGGCGCTGGTGCTGGGCAACCACGATTTCAACTTCGGCCTCAAGAACCTGGACCACGCCCGCCGCGACGCAGGCTTTCCGTGGCTATCGGCCAACACGGTTGTCGAGCCCGGCTCGCTGGCCCGCCCCTTCGATCCCTACATCGTGCGCACGGTGGATGGCGTCAAGGTGGCGATCATCGGCCTCACCACGCCAGCCATCCCGGAATGGGAAGAGCCCGCGCATTACCAGGGGTACCGGTTCCTCGACGCGCAGCAGGTTGCGCAGAGCGAGGTCGCCACGCTGCGCCGGGACGTGCATCCGGACATGGTGATCGCGGCGGTGCACGCCGGTCTGGGCCGCCCGGAACGCCGCCATTCGCCGGGCGCCGAGCCCCCTGAGAACATGGTGCTCGACATCGCCAAGGAAGTCCGCGGCCTTGACGCCATCGTTTTCGGCCACTCCCACCAGCAACTGGCCGGCGATCGCGTGGGCGACGTCCTCCTGGTCCAGCCGAAGAACTGGGGCGGGTCGCTGGCGCGGCTGGATTTCACGCTCGACGATTCCTCGGGCCACTGGCGCGTGGTGGACAAGGCCTCGCGCCTGATCCCCGTCAAACCCGAGACCGTCGCGGACCCCGAGATCCTGTCCATCGCGCGGCCTTACCACGAACTGGCGGAGCGCTTCTTGAACACGCCCGTAGCGGAGTCGCCGGTGGATATGACCGGCCGCATCGCACGTTTCGAGGACACGGCGCTGGTGGACGCCATCCAGACGGTGCAATTGGCGAACACCGGAGCGGACGTCTCCTTCACCGCCCTGTTCTACCCCGGTGTCACGATTCCGAAGGGCCCCGTCACGGTGCGCCAGATCGCGGCGCTTTACGTCTACGACAACGAGCTCTACACCCTCCAGGGCGACGGCCGGATGGTCAAGGACGCTCTCGAGAACGCGGCGCGCTTTTTCCGCACCTGTCCCGACCGCGCCTGCTCGCACGGCCCGCTGGTGAGCCACGAAGCCGCCGGGTTCAACTACGACATGGCGGAAGGTGTGGACTACGAGATCGATCTGACCCGCCCCGAAGGCCAGCGCATCGTGAACCTGAACTGGCACGGCCGGCCGCTCGATCCCAACCAGAAGCTCCGCATCGCGGTCAATAACTACCGCGCCGGCGGCAGCGGCGGCTACGGCATGTTCCGCAACGCCACGGTGCTCTGGAAATCCAACACCGACATTCGCACGCTGATCATCGAGTACTACTCGACGCACCATCGTCTTCCCGCGCGCGCCTCGGGCAACTGGCGCATCGTGCCGCCCGCGGCGGTGACGGTGCTGGAGCGGGAGGAAGCGGCGCAGTAGGCGCTGCGAACTCGCTGAACGTCCGCTCCCTCATGGTCGCGGTTCGGTGCTCCAGCGCGCTCGGCCTGCCCCCCGCCCCGCTCCTTGCTAACCTGTAACCGGGATGCTTGCCGAGTTCCAGATCGGCGACACGGTTGGCGATTACCAGATCGTCGGCGTTCTGGGCAGGGGCGGGATGGGCAAGGTCTTCCAGGTCCGGAATCGCCTCTCCGATCGCGTCGAGGCCATGAAGGTCATCCTCCCCGGCCACGAGGAGGATCCCGACCTGGCGGGGCGCTTTTTGCGGGAAATCAAACTCCTGGCCAGCCTGGAACACTCCAATATCGCCGCGCTGCGGACCGCGCTCCAGGTCGGGAACCGGATTCTGATGATCATGGAGTTCATCGACGGCACGAGCCTCGATGACAGGCTCCGCGACGGCCCGCTCCCGATCGCCGAGGCCGTCGACTGCGCGCGCCAGGTGCTGCGGGCCCTCGCGTTCGCTCACGCGCGCAAGGTGATCCACCGCGACGTCAAGCCGCCCAACATCCTCATCACGCGCTCCGGCCTGGTCAAACTCACCGATTTCGGAATCGCCCGCTCCATGGGCGACGGCAACCTGACCCTCACCGGCGCCGGCATGGCCGTCGGGTCGCTGTCCTACATGTCGCCGGAACAGGTCCAGGGCGGCACGGCGGATGCGCGGTCGGACCTCTATTCGCTGGGCGTCACCTTGTATGAGGCCGTCACCGGAAGGCGGCCCTTCGAGGGCGAGAACGCGTACGCCATCATGCACGCGCATCTGGCCGGAGAGCCCGCGCCGCTCTCGGAGCTGAACCCAGCAGTCCCGCCGGCGCTCGCGGCCGTCATTCTGAAAGCCATGGCGCGCGCGCCGGACGACCGCTTTCAGACGGCGCTCGATCTCGAGAGCGCGCTGGCGGCGTTCGGAACCGCTACGCCGAGCTTGGCCACAGTGACGTCGAGGCTCCCGGCGGGATTCGATCCCGGAGAACTGGCGCGCCTCGAAGCGAACTTGCGCCCGGCCCTGGGGCCGATCGCGCAGCACCTGGTCACCAAGACCGCGCGCACCTGCTCCACCCTGGAGCAACTGCGGCTGCGGCTGGCCGAGCAGATCCCGGAAGCCTCGGCGCGCGAGGGTTTCCTGCGGCGTTGCCAGACCGGAACCACGACTCCCGTGCCTCCGCCCACGGCCGCCGGCAGCGCTCCGGCGTGGGATCCCGCCGTGATCGAGACGTTGAAGCAGAGGCTCGCGGCCCACCTCGGACCGATCGCTGCAGTCGTGGTCGCGAAGCAGATGCGCCGCGCCATAACGATCCAGGAGCTCTACCAGTCGCTCGCCGCCGAGATCCCCTCCGAGCGGGACCGCAAGGCCTTTTTGGCCTTGCTACGCTAGCCTGAACTCGCGCTACTTCTTGGGACGATAAGCGCTGAGCCGCGACGTTGTGACCAACAGCCGCCCTTCATCGCTGTTGACCGCCTCCAGATTCAGGGTCCAAGACCCACTGCCTTGGTACACGGCACGCGCCCTGTAGTAAAGGGTTTGACCCGCCTCTGCCGTGAGGTTGGTAAGGGCCACCTGCGAGTGAAGGAACCAGGGGGCCAATTGGGCCGATTGCCAATCCGCGCAAAGATGGTGCACGCCCGGTTCGACGGAGAAGGACAAATGGGATGTGCCGCGGTTTGCGCCGACCCACGAACCGTCCAGGCCGACTCTGACGGTCGGCTTGGCAAGTTGGAGGCCTGGCGCGTCGTACTGCTCCACGACGTAGACCAGCGCCTTCCCGGCTTCCGGTCGCGACGCAGGCTGCCCGTCCTTATTCAGCTTCACGCTGAATTCGACGTCATCCGCACCGCACGCGGCCTTAACAACGGCCGGAACCGGGGTTCGATCTGCCGCGAGGGCCGGCAGCGAGAGGAGGATCGCCACAACGAGAGTCTTCATATGGGCCACCATGCATCAAGGCGCTCCAAGGCTAGGCTGGGTTACTCGCCAGGCGCCGGAGACAGGCCGGAGGCCTGTCCCACCTACTTCTCCTCCAGCATCTTCATGGCGCGTTCCAGGCTGCGGCGCATGCGGTTGAACGAGTCGGCCAGCGCGGAGACTTCGTCCTTGCCCCTTACCGGCAGCTCCGGGACCGCGAAATCGCCCAGGCTGATCCTGTCCGCCATCGCGGATAGCCGCGCCGCCGGCCGCGTGATCGTAAGAACCACGACCAGATCGAGCACGATCAGGGCGACCACGAACACCACTCCCATATAAACGACCAGCACTCGAAACGACGCGTCGGCCATTTGAACGGGAACGGCCATGGGCGCCGAGACGACCTGCGCCCCAACCACCTCGCCGGCCTTCCAGCCGAAGCCATTCGCCGTGCCGTACAGCCGGATCATAGCGACGGGCGCCCCCGCCGGCAGGTCGTGGCATTGCAGGCAGGGCGGGTCCGCCCGGATGGGGCGCGCCAGGAACAAGGACCGGCCCGTGGCCGCCTCGCGCTCGCCAATCAGTTCCGCCTGGCCGGCATGATTGCGGAACTGCTCGATCACGTCGGCTTCCCAATCCACCGCGCGGTCGCGCAGGTTGGTGGGGTTCAGGGTCGCCTCTTTGTACTCGTAATCGGGATAGCGCACGCGCAGATAGTTGAAGCTCTCGGTGGCGGCGAAAGCGGGCACCGTCTGCGGCAGAAAGGTCCGGTCGCGCGCCTGATCGGCCTGGAGCAACGGCCGGATCTGCTTGACCGTGTAGTCGCGGGCGGAGCGCATGGCTTCCATCATCAGGCGCGCCTGTTGAAGCACCTGCTCCCGCGCATTCCGTTGCAGAAACCAGTACGAGACATAGCCGGCCCCGGCCAGCCCCGCACCGAAGACAAGGGTGAAAATCAAGTTGAACTTCGCGAGCAGTCGCATCCTGGTCCCTCTGCCGACGAGTATACCCCGCGATGCGGGGGGCGGTAGTGGGCCGGCGCGAGGCTTGGCCCAACAGCAGCCGGGGCCCATCGCGCCGCCCGCCGAGCGCCTCCGCTACACTCGGAAGCAGATGAGCGCCGGGATCAAACCGAACGGCATCGGAGCGCTGGCCGAATCGCGCAGCGTCCGGGAGTGCCTCGCCTTCTTCACCCGCGAGAAGCTCTGGATTCACGAGCAGCACGTCGCGCTGTGCCGCATCCCGGCCCCCACGTTCCTGGAGCAGAAGCGCGCCGAATGGATGGCCGAGCAGTTCCGCGCACTGGGCTGCGACGCCGAGATCGACCGCGCCGGCAACCTGATCGCCTGGCCCTCGCCCGATGGAGGCGAGCCACTGGTGGCCGTGACCGCCCATCTCGATACCGTGCTCGCGCCACGCAACAAGGACGAGATCGCGGTGGATGGCGAGGGCATTCTGCGCGGCCCCGGCGTTTCGGATAACGGCGCCGGCCTGGCGGCTCTGCTCGCAATCGCCCGCGCGCTACGCAGCGCCCCTTCCATCCAGGAAGCCGCGGCGCGCCTGGTGCTGATCGCCAACGTGGGCGAGGAGGGCGAAGGCAACCTCAGCGGCATGCGGCACCTGGTGGGCCAGTCGCCGCTCGCGCCCCGCATCCGCGCCTGGCTGGTGCTGGACGGCCCTTCGCTCGAGCGCATCACCAACCAGGCCCTGGCCAGCCGCCGCTTCGAGGTCCTGTTCACCGGGGCCGGCGGCCACAGTTGGAGCGATAGCGCCAACGCCAACCCGGTCCACGCGCTCAGCCACGCCATTTCTTGGTTCACCGATCAGTTCCCGCCGGCGGCCAACGGAAACGGCCCGCGGTCCGCTTTCAACTTCGGGACCATCGAGGGCGGATCGAGCGTGAACTCGATCCCCGCGCTGGCCCGCGCGAAGGTGGACCTGCGCTCCGAAGACAGCGCCAGGATCGACGAGCTGGCCGGCGCGCTCGCCACAAGTGTCGACCGCGCCCTGCAACTCGAAAACCAGCGCGCCGCCGGGGCCAAGCTCACCGCGCGCGTGAAGGAGATCGGCTCGCGCCCCGCCGGCCGCCTGCCCGACGACGCACCGATTCTGGAGTTTCTGCGCGCCGTGGACGCCCACCTCGGTATCCGCGGCCGCCTCGACTGCGCTTCGACCGACGCCAACATTCCCCTCTCGCTCGGCCTGCCCGCCCTCTCGCTCGGCGTCGGCGGCCAGGGCGGCGGCGCCCACACGCCCGCCGAATGGTACAACCCCGAAGGCCGCGACCTGGGCCTCAAGCGCATTCTGCTGCTGGCGGTGGCCCTGATGCGGGAGGGGTAGGAAGGCACTAGCGGACCCTCTCGTCGAACCGGCGAACGGCCGTTTTGAACACTGTAGACTTAATCGAACATGTCGAATCGCCATCGGAGTCTATTCCAAATCTTTTCGGCTGGCGGCCAGCATCGCCCTCGCGTCGGCTACATGGACGATAAAGGCAACACCGTGATCGAGCCGCGCTTTTCATTCGGGCTCGAATTCCTGGAGGGACGCGCACCCGTTGTGGTTGGTAAGAAGTGGCGGTACGTTGACGCCTCGGGAGAGCAGGCATTTCCGGGCGAGTTTGGCACCGCCGAGAGGTTCTCCGAGGGGCGGGCCTACGCCACCGTGGCCCCTCGCAAGTACGGCTTCATCGACGTTGATGGAAACATCGTGGTGCAGGGTAAGTATCGCTGGGTTGCACACTTTTCCGAAGGACGAGCCCTCGTTTACATCGGTTCGTTTGCAGGGTTCGTCGACTCCGTCGGCACTGAAGTAGTCCCCCTGAAATACGACGCCGGACACCACTTCAGCGAAGGACTGGCTGCTGTTCAGAAGGACGGCAAGTGGGGCTATATCGACTCTTGGGGGAACACCGTGATCCCGTTGCAGTTTGAGGTTTCCTGGGCATACCCGTTCAGAAATGGCCTCGCCTCCATTCGCGGCTTGAACCGCAAAGATGGTTTCATTGATCGAACGGGCGCTATCGTCATCGAGCCGCGCTTTGAATTCACGTACGGATTCACGGAGGGACTGGCTGCCGTGCAGATCGGCGCCCGATTCGGTTACATCGACTCGACTGGGTCGCTTGTAATTAGGCCCCGGTTTGATCGTGCTTATCCGTTCTCGGGAGGGCTTGCAGCCGTCGAGGTCAGAGGCAAGTCAGGCGAGGCGTTGACCGGGTTCATTGAACCATCGGGCGAATTTGTGATCAGCCCACGGTTCAGGTTAGGGCTCCGATTCCATGACGGGATCTGTTGGACTGAAACCAGCGAGACCTGCGGATACATAGATCGCAGTGGCGAGTACGTTTGGCGGTGCCCATGGGTGCAGACGAATCAGCTTCTGAGATTATGAGTCTATGACGCTGTGGAGCCTCGACCCGGGAGGGCTGGAAACAATATGAAGCCAGTTCGCAGGACTAAGAAGGCCCCTTCGGCCGAGTCCATTGCCCGCACGGCCGAGCGGGGCGAGGACGTGTCGCGGTTCTTCACGAACCGAGGCAAGATGATAAAGCCCATTCCGACCCCGCCCTCTCAGATCGCCCCCATCCGGCCCAACTAGCAAGAAGTGGTCCGAGTACGCCAGCCCCTCCGGCGTTGCGCCCCTGGCTTCCACCAGGTTCAGCCATGCTGTCGCCTCCTCGGCCGGCTTTCAGGGGAACAGGTCCTGCCGGCGCGGTTGCCACCAAACCTGGCGAATGCGCCGCCGCTCTCGGGTCCGAACCAGGCTGACGGCATAGCGCTAACCGGCTATACTCGTTGGAATAGGGCAGAGTGAGGCCGTGACCGCAGTGCAATCCCCAAAACGCTTTTCGCTGGTTTTGATCAAGCCGTCCCACTACGACGACGACGGCTACGTCATCCAGTGGGTCCGCTCCTCCCTTCCGTCAAATACCCTGGCGGTGTTGAACGGCCTGGCTCTGGACTGCCGGGAGCGCCGCGTGCTCGGCGGCGACGTCCTCATCGACATCACCGCCTTGGACGAGACGAATACGCGCATCCGGCCGGAGCGGATTGCGCGGCGCATCGCCCGGACCGGCGGCCGCGGCCTGGTCGCGCTGGTGGGAGTGCAATCGAACCACTATCCGCGCGCCATGGATATCGCACGCCGTCTGCGCGCGGCCGGCGTACAAGTCTGCATCGGCGGTTTTCACGTTTCCGGCTGCCTGGCCATGTTGCCGGATCTACCGCCTGAGCTCAAGGAGGCGATGGATCTCGGCATCTCTCTCTTCGCGGGCGAGGCCGAGGGGCGCCTGGAGGCCGTTCTGCGCGACGCGTGGAACGGCGCGCTCAAGCCCCTGTACAACTACATGGACGACCTTCCGTCTTTGGAAGGCGCGACCATTCCCATCCTTCCGGCGGCACAGATCCGGCGAACCGGCGGCAGCATCACCAGTTTCGACGCCGGCCGCGGGTGCCCGTTCCTGTGCTCTTTCTGCACCATCATCAACGTGCAGGGGCGGAAATCGCGGCGGCGGTCGGCGGACGACGTGGAGCGGATCGTCCGGCAAAACGTCGCGCAGGGGGTCAAGCGCTTCTTCGTCACGGACGACAACTTCTCGCGCAACCTGGATTGGGAAAAGATCTTCGACCGCCTGATCGAGCTGCGGCAGAGGGACAAGCTGGATATCCGCTTCGTGATCCAGGTCGATACCATGTGCCACCGGCTGCCCGGCTTTATCCAAAAGGCGGCGCGGGCGGGCGTGGTGCGGGTGTTCATCGGGCTTGAGAACATCGACCCCGACAACCTGACCGGGGCCCGGAAGAAACAGAACAAGATTACGGAGTACCGGAAGATGCTGCTCGAGTGGAAGCATGCCGGCGTTACCGTGATCGCGGGTTACATTCTCGGCTTCCCGAACGATACGCCGGAGTCGATCGCGCGCGACGTTCGGATCGTCCAGCGCGAGCTGCCGATCGATCTGTTGCAGTTCTTTTGCCTGACCCCTCTGCCCGGCTCCGAGGATCACCAGCGCCTTTACAAGGCCGGCGCGGCCATGGATGCGGATCTGAATCGGTACGACGTGGAGCACGTCACCATGGATCATCCGCGCATGTCGAGGGCGCAATGGCAGCAGGCGTACCACGACGCGTGGGCGGCCTTTTACTCCCGCGAGCATTTCGAGACCGTGATGCGCCGCGCCGAGGCGACCGGCAGCGGCCCGGGCAAGGTACTTACTCAGTTGATCTGGTCTTACTGCTCGGTCGTGCTCGAGAACCTGCATCCTTACCAGGGCGGCTATCTCAGACGTAAGTACCGCAAGGACCGGCGCCCTTACCTGCCGGTCGAGAGCCGATTTGTTTTTTACCCTCGCTATGTCATGGGGCTGCTCTACAAGCATTTCAAGCTGGCGCAGGCGATCTGGCGTTACCGGCCGCTGGCCGTGAAGCTGAGACGCGATCCGGCGGCGCGCCATTACACCGATGCGGCGTTGACCCCGGTGGCGGACGAGGAGTTCGATTCGCTCGAGCTGTTCACCGCACGCGACACGGCGAAATCGGCGGTGATGAAGATGCGCGGCCAGACCCCGTAGGACGCGACCCGGGCCTCTGGGACAAGCTCTTTAACAAGACCGCAACCGTGCGGCGCCAGTTGAGGTTACAATCGAGGATGGCTTGGAGGCCATAACACGAGTCCGGGTGGCCATCTTGGATAGTGACTGCGATTCTCTTCGCCCGGCCGTTGCCGTGCACCCGATCCAGCCGTTCCGGCGGCTCCGCCGCCGGGCCGCGGCTGTCCTTCTCATGTCGGGCCTCGTCTCCGCTGCGCTGCTCGGGGCGCCGCAGGAAGACACCGCTGATTCTCTCCAGCAGGCCTGTGACTTGGGCGATGCAAAGGGTTGCTACAAGCTCGGCCTGAAGTTCGCCAAAGGCGAGAGCGTGCCGAAAGACGACGCCAAGGCCGTCTCTCTCTTGCAGAAGGCTTGCGATGGCGGCGACGTAATGGGCTGCAACGACCTCGGCTTCATGTACGGCAGCGGCCGGGGCGTGCCGAAAGACGACGCCAAGGCGGTCCAGTTCTACCAGAAGGCCTGCGACGGCGGCCATTCCCAGTCTTGCCACAACCTCGGCGTCATGTACGCCAGCGGCCGGGGCGTGCCAACGGACACTGCCAAGGCTTTCCAGCTCTACCAGCGGGCTTGTGACGGCGGCTACGCAGGCGGCTGCAACAACCTCGGCCAGGCTTACGCTAACGGCTGGGGCGTGCAGAAAGACGTCGCCGAGGCCGTCCGGCTCTACAAAAAGGCTTGCGACGGCGGGTCCCCGGCGGGTTGCAGGAACCTCGCGACGCATACTGGGGCGCCGAATACCTCTCAGCCAACATCCATTGGAGCGATGTATTATCTGGACTCCAGCGGCCCAACCTTGAAACCACTCCCGAAGGAAGCGGCACAGGTGGTGAGTGGGCTCAAGGGACTTACCGGCGTGAAAGCCTCGGTCCGGATGCCGGGCATGGCATCCTCCTTCCGTCTGACCAGCGGGAAGGACCTGGAATTCGTGATCAGTTGTTCGAATCCCGAGAGCATAGCGCTCTACGCGTTCACGCCGAAGGGGAAAGACCGCGAGGCTATGGTAGCGACTGCGAAGGGCGGGCTCGGCAAACGGTCCGTACAACAGGTGGGGACGATACCCGTGTACATATCCAGGTACGGAGAATCCTCGTACCGCTTCACCGTCAAAGCGCCAGAACCCGGTGAATACGGCTTTGTGATGAATTGGAGCGTTTTTGACTTTGCCATCGACCCCAAGATCAAGTAGGTGCGCCGCACCTAGCGCGCGGCCGGGGAGGCTGCGCTTGATCGTGTCGCGAGGCGCCGTCAGTCGGAAGCGCTGAAGTCGTTGTTCCGCAAAACGCAGAGCCCCCCTAAGGTAATGCGTTGTTGAAACCAGTCAGGGGCGGGCTGTCCCCATTAGCGGCGCAGAGCCGGTAGAGCCTGGTTTTCCGCTTTTAGCTCGTCAGATTGTAAGTCAAGCCGAACGGATCTTTGATGTAACATCTAGGAAAATCCGGTTCATCCTTGACGATCTCGCAGCCTATCTTCACCAGCCGGAGCTTGGCTTCTTCGACATTGTCGACGGTCACTTCCAACACCGGCCCGAGCGCCGGACCTCGCTCGATGAATAAGTTGATGCGCTCGCCATGGAGGCTGATCATGTTCGGCGCCTGGCCCGTGATCTCGAACCCGAGCTGTTTGACGTAGAACAATGCCGCCTCGTCCGGATCTTGCGCTTGGATCAGAATATCCGCACCAAACCGGTTTGCCATGTTCGTTACGCCCTCTTTCTCCCCACAAACAAGAAGTGATCCGAGCACGCCAGGCCTTCGGGAGTCGCGCCCGTGGCTTCCACCAGGTCCAGCCAGGCCGCCGCTTCCTCGGGCGGCTTCGAGGGGAACAGGTCCTGCCACGGCGCGGTGAACGACTCGACGCCCACCAGCGCCAGCTCCTCGAACCGCGCGGCGAGCAGTTCGCGGAACTCGGCCGCCGTGGTCAGGTGCGCGTAGCCGATGGGCGGCGCGTGTTGCGGGTCCAGGTTGCCGGTGGCGAGATACTCGGCGATGAAGCCACCTCGGCTCAGCTCGCGCCCGAACGCGCGCCCGGCATTCGCGAGGCCGTCGCCGAAAAAGGCCTGCGAAAACGCGTCGGGCGAACGGAACATGTCGCGCAGGAACGCGATGCGGTTGATGCCGGCGGCGAGGACGACGCCTCCCGGCTTGAGGACGCGCGCAGCTTCCTCCACCGCTCTCTCGCGCTCGCGAGGCTCCCGCAGGTGATACAGCGGGCCCAGCAGCAGGATGGCGTCCAGGCCGCCATCGGCCAGCGGCAAGGCGGTCGCGGAGGCGTGGTGAACGCCTGCAATCTGCGGCGCGAGACCAGCCCGATCGAGCCGCTCGTGGGCAGCCCGCAGAAGACTCGCCGAAACATCCAGCAAGTCGAGCCGGCAGCCGCGGCGGGCCAGGAACTCGGAGTAGTGCCCCACGCCCACCCCGGCCTCGGCCACCGCCGCGCCTTGGGACACGAAGCGGGCCAGGTAGCGCAGCGTGATCGCGTATTCGACCGGGCTGTATTGCTCCAGGCGCGCCGCCTCCGCCTGCGCGTGATCGTCGTAATGCCGGGCCACCGCGGCGGCGTCGCTCTCCAATTCACCAGGCATGAGCGCCTCCCCCACGAATCCTCTCCAGGTGCCAATCGTACCCGGGGAAGAATGCCAGATAGACCACATTGACGGCTGCGGGGACGAGCAGCGCCTTGGTGAACAGCTCCGCGGCTGGGCGGGCGTGGCGCCAGGGCATCTCTTGCATCGTAACGCGGTCTGCCGGGCGGGCAGGTGCAACTCAGTTGCATTCGCCGATTCTCTTGCCGTATAGTATTGGGCGTTGACCGCATTAGCGCGGCAAGATCAGAGGGGGAGATATCATGAAACGACTGCTGACCGCTTCCGTATTGGGACTCGCGCTGTTTTCCTGGAGCGCTCTCGCCGAGGACCTGACCGGCGTGTTTACCTGCAGCAAGTGCAAGCACACCGATGCTTCCGGCGCGGAGTGCGCCAAACACTGCATTAAGAACGGTGTAGCGCCGATCTTCGTCACCAGCGACGGCAAGACCTTGAAGGTCGCCAACCCCGACAAGGTCGGCGACAAGATCGCGGAGAAAGTGACCGTCACCGGCAGCGTCGAGGGCGACACGCTGACGATTGAATCCGTAAACTAGCGGAACTCCAGCGTGAGAAGCCCGCTCGGGGTCTTGTACTGTAGAGCTATGTCCTTGGCCTTGTGCTTGCCGTCGAGCGAGAAGTAGAGCAAGCCGGAAACGGGTTCCGAGGCCTTCTTTTCCGGGAGAATCTTCGCTTTGAGGACAGTCAGCATCGGGTCCTCCTTGGCCGCGGGGTTGTCGTCGACCTTGGCTTCGACCGCCTGCGGTCCCGGCGGGTTGCCAATGCTGACTTGGCCGCCCAGGCCGGGAATACCGAACACCGGTCCATTCTGGGTGTTGACCGCGCCGCCTCCGACCGGAACCACCGCCAGCGCGGCGCGGCCCGCAATCTGGCTGGGCGCGTAGGGCTGGCATTTCTGGCCGTCGTTGTAACTCCGCAGCAGAAAATCGTCGCGGTCGATCGCCAGCGGCTTGGCGCCCTTGGGCTTCATCTCCACCTTCACGACAATGAAGTAGCCGCCCAGGTCCGACCCCAACAGCTCGCGCACGGCGTCTTTGCCTTGATACAAGGTTGCGGAGATCGCCACGCTGTCGTTGCCAGCCTGCCTTACCGGCGGCCCCTTGTCCTTGTCGGACGCCGGCGCCATGAGCGGCAAGCAAAGCGCCAGAATCGCGGTCCTGTGCATCGCCATAGCCTTCCCCTTCAAATTATAGTCCCCAGGCGCGGCCTCAGCCCTCGGCGATTGGCAGCGGCCGGCGCTGACGGCTACAGAATCCCGCCTCCCAGCACCAGCCGGATCGCCCCTATCGCCGCGGCGACGCCGTTCGACGCCAGGGCCGCGATCGCCACGCCTTTGGTCGCCGCCTTCGCCGTTGCCAGCGCGATGACGCTCAGAACCAGTCCACCGCGGCAAACGGGAGATTGATCCAGTTCAGCACACCGAGAAATGGCAGCAGAGCGATCACCATGCCCCGTGCGAAGGTCAGGCCGGTGCGGAGGCTAGGCGCCGTCCAGAACTTCCCGGATCTTGCGCGTCAGAACGGTGGGAGTGAACGGCTTGCGCAGGAAGGCCCCTCCCGGCCCGGCCAGGCCGCGTCCCTCCAGGGCGTCTTCCGCATAACCCGACATCAACAGCACTCTCAAGTTGGGGCGCATCCGGCCGGCCTGCTCGGCCAGCGCCCGCCCGCTCATGTGCGGCATTACGGCGTCGGTGAGAAGCAGGTCGATCGTTCCCTCGTGGCTGGTGCAGAGGGTGATCGCCTCCTGAGGCAGCGCCGCGGAAAGCACCGTGTAGCCGTGGTGTTCCAGCACGCCCGAAACCAGCCGGCGCACTTCGTCCTCGTCCTCCACCAACAGCACCGTTTCGGTCCCGCACTGCCTGTAGCTGACCTCCGGCCCCGCGCCCGGCTCCCGCGCCGCCGGCCGGACCCTCGGCAGATAGACTCGGATCGCGGTGCCGCGCTCCGGCGCGCTGGTTACGGTGATCTCGCCCCGCGACTGCTTCACGATCGCGTACACCGTCGCCATGCCCAGCCCGGTGCCTTTTCCTTGTGCCTTGGTGGTGAAGAATGGCTCGAAAATACGGCTCCTGGTCTCCTCGTCCATCCCCACGCCGTTGTCCAGAACGGACAGGACCACGTACTCGCCGGGGATCGTCGGCGAGCCCCCGCGCGCGGCTTCCTCCTCGATCGTCTCGCTGGCGGTCTCGATCGCGATCCGGCCTCCGTCTGGCACGGCGTCGCGTGCGTTCACCACCAGGTTCATGATCACCTGCTCGATCTGGGCGGCGTCGGCGTGGATCATCCCCGCATCCGGGCTCAGCGCGGCCACCAACTCGATGTGCTCCCCGATCACCCGGCGCAGCATCTTGTCCATGTCCAGAACCAGCTCGTTGATGCCGATCGCTCTGGGCTCCGCGCTCTGCGGCCGGCTGAATTCCAGCAACTGGCAGGTCAAGGCCGAAGCGCGTTCCGCCGTCCGCAGGATCTCCTCCGCGTGGGCCTGTACGGCGGCGCCGTCCTGGGGCTCTTCGAGCAGCATGCAGCCGTAGCCGGTGATTACGGTCAGGAGGTTGTTGAAATCGTGCGCCACGCCCCCTGCCAGGCGGCCCACGGCCTCCATCCGCTGCGCCTCCTGCAACTGCTTCTCCATCTGCCGCTGCTCGGTCACGTCCACGACGAAGGCGATGCACCCGTTCGGCGCGCCGTCGACGTCCTGCAAGGGCGCGCGCCACAGCTTCACCTCCACCGTCCCGCCGTCCTTCTTGACGCAGGACAGCTCCAACCCCGCTCTGCCCCCATCGCATCCGCGACTGTCTTCGGGGATCGAGGATGCCGCCGTTCTGGCCTGGAGGACAAACGGCAGCCGCTGGCCCAACGCCTCCGGCCGGCTCCAGCCGAAAACCCGCTCCGCAGCCGCGTTCCAGCGCGTGACCCGGCCTTCAAAGTCCGTCGCGTAGATCGCCAGCGGAGACGCGTCGATGAACGCCTCGAGCGCCTGTTGAGCCTGGCGCTCCCCATCACCGGCCGCCCGGTTCCCCTGGCGCGGCCCGGCAAGCAGTCGCCCGGCCGTTTCGCAGGCCATCGTCGCCGCAGCCCCAACCGCTTGACGGGAAAGCGCTAGCGTCGTGCCAAGCCCCGTTGCGGCGAGCATCAGAAGGTTCCGCCCTCCCCGGCGCTCGGGAAGCGGTTTTGAAATAGGTGCGGGTGACAAGCTTTCTAGTATAGAGGCTCTACCCCTCGTTTGGCCAGCGCACTAACCGCAAAAAGGTGCGTAGTACCCCCACCCCCATGGTGGCGTGTGGCTTGAGCGGAGGCCACGCTCCGCGGTTCAGAGCACCCTCAGCGCCTGCTGCGGGAACCCCACCAGCCACTCCTTGTTTTGCTTCTGCTTTTCGTACTCGGCCCGCGGCAGCTCCACCCGAATCTCGCCCGCGAACTCGAGCCGCGCCGACTGCGGCATCTCGACGACGCGCACCAGTTGCGCCGGCACCTGGTTGGCGCCCGGCGCCCCGTTTCGGGCCGTCGCCGTGAGCTGGTCGGGACGGACCGACAGCCACACCCGGTCGCCGCGGAACCGCCCGGGGAAATACGGCCCCGCCAGCTCGAACGCGCCCACTCGCAGGCGGCTGAGATTGAGTTGCGGGTTGAGTTCCACGATATCGGCCGGAAGCAGGTTGAAGATGCCGAGCAGCCGCGCCACCTCCACGTTCGCCGGGCGCTCGGCGATGGCGCGCGGCGGACCGCTTTGCACCAGCCGCCCCTCGCGCAGGATCAGCATTTCGTCCCCCAGCTCGAAGCATTCATCGAGATCGTGCGTCACCAACACGGTGGGGATCGGAAACTCGGCGCGGACCTGCCGCAGCAGCCCGTAGAACTCCGCGCGGAGGGGCGCGTCCAGGCCGTGTGCCGGCTCATCGAGCAGTAGAAGGCGCGGAGACCCGATCAGTGCGCGCGCGATCGAGCAGCGCTGTTTCTCTCCGCCCGAGAGCTCGTGCGGGCGCCGGCCCGCGGCATCGGTCAGGTGGAAGTGCTCCAGCATCTCGTTCACCTTGCGGTGCCGTTCCAGGCGCGGGCGGCGCTCGGCCGCGAAGGCCAGGTTCTGCCGCAGCGTCATGTGTGGAAACAGCGCGTAGTTCTGGAAAACGTAGCCGCAGTGGCGCGCCCGCGCCGGCAGGTTCACGCCGGAGGCGGCGTCGAACAGAATCTCGTCGTCGAGCAGGATGCGGCCTTCTTCGGGCGCCGTGAAGCCCGCGATGGCATCGAGCGTCAGCGTTTTTCCGGCCCCGCTCGGCCCGAACAGCACCGTGACGCCGGCCCCCGCGCGGAACTCGACCTCCAGCGAGAAGGGGGCCGAATCCGGCCGGCCCGGGAACCGTTTGCGGACGCGCAGTTCGAGCATTAACCCGATCCTCTCAGGAACACAATATGGGCCGCCGATGAACGCAGATCGACGCAGATAAATCATTTCTCTTCTTATCCGCGTTCATCGGCGTTCATCTGCGGCCATTATTCTTCTGGCCTTTCTCTTCAGCCGCGTTCGACCCAGGCAGCATGTGAAATCAAGAGGCCGCCTGCCTGGCCACCAGCCGGTTCGCCACCGAAAGAATCACCACCGCCACCACCGAAACAATCACCACCAGCGTCCGTGCCAGCGCGCCGTTGCCGGATTCGACCGCGTCGTAGATCGCCACCGCCACGGTCTGCGTGCGGCCCGGAATGTTGCCGGCGATCATGATCGTGATGCCGAAATCGCCCAGCGAGCGCGCGAAGGCGAGGATCGCCGCCGCCAGGATCGAGCGGCGCGCGAGCGGCAGCGTCACCCTCCAGAAGACCCGCCAGTTTGAGGCGCCCAGGTTGCGCGCGGCGCGCTCGTAGTTCCGGTCCACGCTTTCAAAGGCGGCCCGAGCGAAAATCACCAGCAGCGGCACGGCATGAAACATCGCCGCCACCACCGCGGCCTGCCAGGTGAACACCAGCGGCGACCCGGTCAGCCATTCATACAGCCGGCCCAGCGCGGCCTGCCGTCCGAACAGCACCAGCAGGTAATAGCCGAGCACGGTGGGCGGCAGCACCAGCGGCAGCGCCGTCGCCGCATCGAGCACCTCCATCCCCCGGAATCTGCGGTGGGCCAGCAGGTAGGCCAGCCACAGCCCCATGACGAGCGAGAGGGCAGTGGCGATCAGCGCGACCTTGAGACTGAGCCAGAGCGGGAACCAGTCCACCACCATGAAACACGATTATAGGGCAGGGAGGGGGCGATAGTGAGCGGAAAGGAGCGATCCGCACTTCGGGCCGCACGTGCACCGGCGCCACGGGAGTACGCCCCGAGACGTTGGCTTCACCATCACATCTCTCCGTACTCGCGCCCCAGCGCTTCCCAGGCGATCCGCACCTCCGGCGTCTCCCAGGCGCGCCGGAACAGTTCCCGCACCGCCTTCCACTCCTCGCCGCAAAAACCGAACGTGATCCCGTTGGCGTGCGCGCGGAACCAGAACTCGGTTTCCTTCTCCCGCTCCGTCACGTAGCCGAAGAACTCCTCGCCGTCCCAGCGCTGCGGCGGCCGGGTCTTCGGCCCAAGCGCCGCGACCATGGCCCGGAACTCGGCGATCATCGGATACGGCCCCAGCGGATAGAGCGGCCCGCGCGGCCCCGGAAAGCTCAGCAGCAGTGACAGCTCGCTTCCCTCGCCGCGCGCAAACGAGAGCGTGTAGCCGCCCTCGGTGAGCGCGGGAATCGCGGGCTGGTACAGCTCCTCCCGCCGGCCGATCTCCCGGATCGGCTCCTGCTCGGCGAAGTAGTGCCCGCGCGCGGCCACGCGCCACAGCACGCCCCAGTAGGGCGCCAGCGCTTCGCTCAGCGCCGCGGCCCCGGCCAGCTTCTCCTCATCGAGCAGCACGTAGAGATTCCGGGCCGCCAGCATCGGCGTCCACTTCGTCGCCGGATTGCTCATGCACCGCGCCGTTTCCGCCACTGTCTGCCGCACCAGCTCCGCAGCCTCCGCGGGCTTCGCCCGCTCCGGCCGGCAATCGCCCGGCAGATTGCCGAGATAATATTCGTCCCGGCTCGACGGCCCGGCGCGAAGCTGGTGCGCCGCCTCGAACGCCTTTAGGATTCCGATGTAGGTTTCGCGCGCGAGCGGATTCCTGGTGAAGGCCTCCGCCCCCTGCTGCACGTAGTAGGCGAGCGTGGTCCACTCGGCCCGCGAGAGCGTCTGCCCGGCTTCGCCCTTGCGCCGGATTGCGAGCAGCGCTTCGGTCGGCTTCCCCAGCAGCTCAACCACCTCGAAGCGGTCCTCCCGCGCGGTCTCCAGGAGCTGCTTGGCGATCTCCGATGTCGAGACGCTCTCGCCCTTCCGCAAGGCCGTGAGCTTGCGGATCTGCTCCAGCCGCTGGCGCAACGCTTCGCTGATGCGGAGGGATAGGGTCTGGTTCTGCTGCGCGGTTTCGATCATGTACGACAGGCTACAGCATGTATGTCATACATTGCAAGCCGCCCCGCAGACGGAACGGCGGCTAAAGAGGAAAGCTCTTGTTTTCAGATGGTTCCCATATGGGAACCCACGGTCTCCCCGCAGCACCCGCCACGGGGTGGCGTGTCACTACTGTCCAGCCGCCGAAGGCGGCTTGCCGCCGCTCGCCAAAGTTGCCGCGCGGGAACCCTTGTCGATGGTCATCTTACAATTCAGTTTGGGTGTGTGACCGGCTCTGGACCAGGCGGTGTGATCGCGCACCCCTGCACACCCCCGGCGTCCATGTCCACACGGATGTTTGGGGGGACCCCGAATCGCCACCCGTCGACGGTACGCCTCGCATGGAAGGAGGCAACGACACCGCCGCTCTGTCGGCCGACAAACGGCGGCATGCGGGAGAACCGAGCGCATCCCACCACGCTCCAAATCCGCTCCGGCGGGATGTAGTACACGCCCGTGACCACAAAATCGAGGGGGCGGTTGCCGCGCACTTTGCGCACGAAGGTTGTTCGGGAGACATTGGCCTTCCCGCCGAACGGCTCCTCCTTGTCATGCCACTCGTACACCTCGTCCCATTTACCTTCCCTTTCGAGTTCGAGCACCTTTTCCAGCGCGGCTCGAAAACCCGCACGCTCCTCGGCGGGGATTGATGCATACACCTCCGGCTCACCTCCGCCCGCGGCGTAGCGCGGCGCGGCGTGCGTGGCCAGCAGCAGAGCAACCACGATTGCAGGGATCATGGCCGCCCTACCTCGTTCCCTGGGCGGATACCGCAATACGCCCGTTCTTCGCACCTTCGCCCACCCCGTTTGGATCCAGTTCGAAGATCTTGCCGAGGACGTTGTGATCCGGCGTCGCAATGCAGCCGTGGGTCACGTCAAGGCCCATTTCGAAGTAGAGCTGCTTGCCGTGAAGGTAGGTTTCGTCGTCTTGCCCCTGAAGCGGGATTAAGTGGGCTCGCATAGGCCCCCATTGTTCCTGCATGTTGACCCACGAGCTATAGCCCATGTCCACATGAGTGCCAATATCCTGGATACCGTCATGGTACGCCGCCAGAGACGCGTCCATATGCGAGAGGGCACGGTTAGTCCCTACTCCTCCGTGCTTCCTCAAGTTGATTTCAAAGTTGCCGGACTGAATCGGCGGCTTTCCGTCTGCGCCGCCGGAGAATGCGATGTCATCCTTGGCTAGAATGTTGCCGGAGACAAATCCTCCGTTGTTCCCGTAAAGCGTCACCGTGCCAAAGGCTGTTCCGTGTCGCTGGCTCGTCGCTTGAAAGACTATGAGATGTGTATAGTCGCTGTGGTGGCAGCCCTCACTCCCCCTCGCGCACGGATTGCCTTTGTCGTCCACATCCGCCCCCTGATGCCATTGCCAGGTGCCGCCGTCAAAGAACCAGTTGTGGCCGAGCGGGTCAATCCTCGGCAACGGGTTGTTCCCGACGTAGCCGTACAGGTTCCAGCTCTGAGGATCGGCTCTCTCCGAGAACTTCGGATTGTCGGGGCTGGTGAAACGTCCCTGGGCACTTGACAGGTAACGGGTCCCGAACCAATCCAGCCCCGTCTCCACATCCCGTTCTTTGCCCGTAAACTTCTGCGTGATCCCGTCGCTGCCGGGGTAGTTCGACCCGCTACGGCCCGCCGTGATCTCCTCCCCGAACGGCAGGAAATCGTGCAGCGCCTTCACCGCCCCGCTGGCGTCCGTCACCATCCTCGTCGAGCCCAGCGTGCCCGCCGTCAAATAGCAGGTCGCGCACGGCGGCTGCGTGGCCTCGAACCCGTATTCCGCCGCCAGTTGCCCCTTCGCATCGTAGACGTAGGTCGTCGTCGAGCCTCCCGCCTGCTTCATCACCCGCCGCCCGTCCCCGTCATAAGTGTAGTTCGTCGTGCCAACCCCGGTATTGGTGGCCGCGGTCTGCCGGTTCTCCGCATCGTATCGGGCATGATTGAAGAGTGAGCGGACCCGGCAGCGCGCCAGTATCCGCGCCCGCGCGACTTGCCTTCCCACCGCCCGGTGCGATTTACTAAGTCTCACCGGGCTGGGGACGAGGCGAGAAGCGTATCCGGTGTTC
>DASWZN010000002.1:0-8016 GCA_036404435.1 Bryobacteraceae bacterium | reverse complement strand
TACAATTCGAATCCGCTGAATCCGCATGACGCCTTGGCGCGCCTCACCGGGTCGTTCGCTTCCATCTCCCATGACGTGAACCAACCGCTGAACCAGGTGATTCAAACGCAGCAGGGGACGGTCTTCGCCGCGACACCCCTCGGGATCCTGCAGCCGAGAACCGCCCTCGCCTGGCAGGTGGCGCCGCACACTGTGCTGCGCAGCGGCTTTGGCCTGTTCAGCGATTTGCTGCCAGGCAGCGTCGTCGATACCGTGGGAACCAATCCTCCCTATTCGAATACGTTCCAGGGCGGGTTGCTCGGAACGGTGGGTGGAACGGCGATCGCTCCGGGCGTCCCGAACAGCGCGATCAATGCGACCGCGGCAGCTAACCAGCAATTCATCTCCGGCTTCGCAAAAGGCGAGCTCTCCTGCGCCTCGGCTCTGGCGAATCCGAACGCCTGCCTTCCGCCCATATCGATCACCGCGGTTCCGGATGGCAAGCTCCATGCGCCGTACTTTATGCAGTGGAGTTTCGGCGTGGAGCAACAAGCCGGCGGCGCACTCAATCTGCGCGCTCAGTATGTAGGCACGCGCGCGGTCAACCAGCCTTACCAGACGCAAGTGAACGGCTACCAGACGGTCTGCAACGGCTGCTTCGCGCCGTTCCCATACGGGCAGCCGATCGATCCGCGCTTCGGCTCGGTGACGCAGTTGAGCACGGGCGCGAACAGCCACTACAACGGCCTCCAGTTGACGGCCGACAAGCGGCTGGGCTACGGCCTCCAGGTCCAGGCCAACTACACCTGGAGCCGCTGCATGGACACGGTTTCGAACGGCGGGTTCCTTCCCTTCTCCGCCGGAGCCATTCTCTCGCCGCTGCCCGGCGATCTTGGCCGCCAATACGGCCCCTGCGACTACGACGTGCGGCACAACTTCACGGCGCAGTACGTCTATCAACTGCCGGTCAAATTCCGGAACCACATGCTGGCCCGAGCGCTGAACGGATGGCAGGTCTCTGGCACCGTGTTCTGGCATAGCGGCTTGCCGTTCTCGGTCTTGAGCGCGCCCTATACAGCAAACGGAAATGGCATCGTTCAGGGCAGCGGCCCACAATACGCCAGCGTGGTTCCGAGCGTGCCACTGTACGAGAACAACCCAATCCCCGGCGTCACGCAACCTGGAACGATCCAGTGGCTCAATCCCGCCGCGTTCGTTTCGTCCGTCGATCCCAGCACCGGAGCCTGTGCCGGCGGCGACAACGCGGCGAATTGCCAGTTCGGGAATCTCGGGCGGAACGCGCTGCGCGGTCCCAACTTCTTCTGGAGCGACATGTATCTGACCAGGTGGTTTCAACTGACGGAGCGCCTGAAGCTGCGCCTCGACGGCCAGTTCTTCAACGTGTTCAACCATCCGAATTTCGGCCTCCCGGTTCTGGTGTACGCGGGGATTCCCGGCAAGCCTTCGACCCAGACCGGATTCGGCGCGCTCAGCTATCCGACTTCACCGCCGACAGGGCTTCTGGGCGTCGGGTTGGGCGGAGACAGCTCGCCCCGGATGATCGCATTCCAGGCGCGACTGGAGTTCTGAATGTTGTCTCGCAGGCTCTCCCAAAGGTCATCACCCCGGCCTCATCCAATCCGCACGTGCTGGCCGCGGGGCCAAGCGGGCGCCCGCCACCGACACGCAGGCTTTCAATGCCTCGGATGCGAGACTCGCGGACATTTGGAGGCAGCGCACTCAGTGACAGAGGATTGTGCCTCGGGCCACGCGTTCGGTTTCTGAGTGGAGGGTAAGCTACCGATATGTCGCGTTAACGCCCGCTTCTGGGCGAGTGCTTGCGCACGTCGCTTGTCGGCCTAGCAGGGAAGACCGGCTGGGGGCGCCATCGCGTCAACTTCATCGGGCCGCACGGCCGGGAGGAGATCCATTCGGGCCTCGTCATCGCCGTGCCCGGATCACCGGAAATTGTCGACCAGCATCACTTCGGAGGTCGAACGGTCGTCCTGGGACCAGACAACGAACCGATCACCCGGGGAGACGCACAGGCCGCCGTACCTTACCTCTTTCTCCTTCTCCAACGTTGCCAGCGTGCTCACTCTGCCGCTGCCGAGGTCCAGGAAGCGGATGGTGCGTGTGTCCGGCATGAAGTAAACGCCCTTGGCGGTCACGCCGAAGCTCGACCACTGCTGCAGGCGCGGGACTACTTCAACCTCCTGGCCGCCCTCGACCGGCATGCGATAAAGAGAATCGCCGCCAGCTCCTAAACCCACGGTGTCACCGTTCTTTTCGTAGTACAGGTATTTGCCGTCAGCGGATTCAAAGGCCGCGGCGCCGCCGTTCCTGGTCACCTGCGTCGCCGGGCCGCCGGCGGCCGGCATCTTCCACACCTCCAGGCGGCCGGAGCGGCCGGAAGCGAAGTAGAGCCAGCGGCCATCGCGCGACCAGCTCGGGATGTACGCGTCGTTGGCCAGCAGGCGGGGTGTGCCGCCATCTGCGGCGACCACGTACACTGCGGGTTGGCCGGTCACCCGGCAGTCAAACGCGATCGACTGGCCATCGGGCGACCAGCGCGGTGTGCCGACGGGGGGCCCTCCGTACGACGTCAGTGGCAGGCAGTTCGATCCGTCGGCATCGCAGGTCCAAATCTCATTGCTCCCGGAACGGGTGGATTGGAACGCGATTTTGCGGCCGTCGGGCGAGTATTGCGGATCACAATTTTGCCGGGCGGCGCCGGAACCGATCAGCATCGTTCGCTCGCCCGTGCGGGTGTCCAGGCGCCAGAGGTTCTTCTCCCCCTTGTACCATTGGTAGGCGAGCCTGCGCCCCACTACAACGGGAAGCATGGCACCTTCAGGGGCGTAGGGCAGGCGGACCGGATCGCTCCGCCCGGAGACGGCCAGCCGCCACATCTCGTCCGCCGCAAACACGATTTCCCCGCCATCGGGCAGCCATGCGATCCCAACTGGGCCGGCATAAGACCGGTCGGTGAGCCTTCGCGGTTCTCCTTCAGGCTTCAGGTCGCCCGAGAGGCTCAGAGCGTAAGGACGGCCAACTCCTGCGTTCTCCCACCTGGCGAAGGCCAGCGTGCGGCCGTCCGGAGAAAAGGCCGCACTCGTGTCTCCATCTGCGCCGGGCGTCACCCGCGGGGAGGTCAATCTGCGCCGCTCGCCGGTATCCACCGAGACCACCCAGATGCTCTGAGGCTCCCCCGGTGAATTCCGCGCCGAAAACGCCAGCCATTTGGCGTCCGGCGTCCACGACAGGCCGCAAGGTGGCCACCAAGTGAAGGTGGAGATTTCCGCGAGCTTGCGCTCCGGCCCGCCGATAGGCGGGACCAGCATGATGGCGAACCGATCTCCCTCGACCTGCCGGAGAAAGGCAATGTGCCGGTCGTCCGGCGACCACGCCAGACCGAAGAGCCAGGCTGCCTGATTCGTGATCCGCACCGGCGGGCCCCCGCCGATCTGGATGACGTAGATCTGGGAGCTGAAAACGCTGTCCTGGCTCCCCCCATTCCACATGAACGCCACCCGGTTGCCGTCCGGCGACAACGTTGGGGAAGTCTGGTTGCCCGGGTACGACGTCAGGGGTACCGCCCGAAGCTCACCCGCGGCGGGCGGCTCGCGCCACCACCACACCAGCGCCAGGGCCAGCACTGCGGCGATGGCTGCGCCGAGCCACAACCACCGCCGTCGCCGCGGCGCCTTTTCCGGCGGAGCGGGAGCGCCCGTCTCCTGCCGCAAGTCCTCGAGTTCAACCTTCACGTCGTCGATGTGCTGAAACCGGCGCGCGGGGTCCTTCCTCAGGCAGCGCGCGATGATCTGTTCCAGCTCCGCCGGGACGTCCGGCCTCAGCTCGCGCACCGGCTTCGGCTCCTCGTTCACAATCGCGGTCAGGGTGGAGAGGTTCGAGCCGCGCTCGAAGGGCCGCCGCCCCGTCACCATCTCATACAGCAGCGCGCCGAAGCTGAAAATGTCCGAGCGCGCGTCCACCGGCTTGCCCTCGGCCTGCTCGGGCGACATGTACGCCACCGTGCCGAGCAAGGCGCCTTCCGTCGTCAGTTGGGTTCGTGTCTCCGCCTCCGGCGCCACGCCGCGGTGCACGATGCCCGCGGCATGCGCGCTAGCCAGCGCGTCCGCGATCTGGACCGCGTACCGTAGCGCTTCCTTCACCGGCATGCCTTTGCGCGGGATCAGCTCAGTCAGCGGCTTACCGGCCAAGTATTCCATCACCAGAAAGTCGATCCCGCCCTCGCTGCCGATGTCGTAGAGCGTGACGATGTTGGGGTGGTTCAGCGCCGAAGCCGCGCGGGCCTCGTGAATGAGCCGCGCCTTGAGTGCCGGGTCAGTCGCCAGATCCCGCGGCAGCACCTTGAGAGCCACGCGCCGGCCCAGGCGCGTGTCCTCGGCCAGGTAGACTTCGCCCATCCCCCCGGCGCCCAGCTTCGAGACGACTTGGTAGGCCGAGATGCGCCGCCCCGCCGCCAGCACCGAGGCTTCCGGGGCGGGCAACTCGAGAAAGTCTCCGGCGGCCTGCGCGTGGCTCAGCAGGGATTCCAGCTCACGGCGCAAATCCTCATCCCCGCCGCAGGCCTCGCCGAGGAACGCGGCACGCTCGGCCTCGGGCCGCTCCAGCGCGGCATTGTAGATCTGCTCGACCTTCTCCCAGCGCGCGTCACCCGGCATGGCTCGTCAGCTCGCGCAGCAGCCAGCCCTTGGCCAGCCGCCAGTCTCGCAGCACGGTGTCCTCCGAAAGGTCGAGGACTTCGGCGGTCTCCTGCGCCGTCAGACCGCCGAAGAAGCGCAGCTCGACGACGCGGGCCTTCCGCTCATCCCGGGCGGCAAGCGCGTTGAGAGCCTCGTCCAGGGCTACCAGGTCGCCGCTCCGCTTCTCGTAGAAGTTCAAAGCGTCCTCGAGTGGGATGCGAACTCCTTCGCGCTTGTGAGAATGGCGAGTCCGGGCCGCATCCACCAGAATCCGCCGCATCAACTGCGCCGAGACGGCGAAGAAATGCGCGCGGTCGCGCCACTGGACGCGGCTGGAATCGACCAGGCGAAGGTAGAGCTCGTTCACCAGACCCGAAGTGTTCAGAGTGGCGCCCGGGTGCTCGCCGCGAACGTAGCGGTGCGCCATGCGGCGCAACTCAGAGTAAACCAGCGGGAGGAGCTCGTCGAGCGCGGCTCGGTTCCCCTCGCGCCAGGCCAGCAGCAAATCCGTAATCGGCGCGGATGAGGCCATAGCACCAAGACCCAGTCCAAAATCCGCCTAGAAGTATATCACCAGCCCGGTTACGGTTTTCGCCGCTGTTTTCCGCCTTCCGCCTAGTGAAGGGCAGATCGATGAGACAGATTCTCAGAGCGAGATCTTTCCATGTCTGTTTGAGGGAGGAGCATCCGATGACAACGCGTAGACTGCTGTGGATTCCTCGGGCGATCAGCGTGCTGCTGGCGCTCTCGGGCGCCGCGAACGCCCAGTTCACGCCGGCCCCGGGCAAGCTGCTGTTGTTGCCCAACGTGTCCGGACTGAGGTCCCTGGCTGGCTCGGCTACCGCCAAGCCCCAGGTGGCCGAGGGCTACGGCAAGTTGCCGCTGGCGTTCGAGCCCAACCTGGGGCAGACCGATGCGCGAGTGCGCTTTCTGGCCCGCGGCGGTGGGATGACGGCCTTCTTCACCGATACCGAAGCGGTCATGGTGCTCAGCCGGGCGGAGCGGCGCCATCCCAAAGCGTTGCCGCAGGAGCGGCGCGAGCCGGGTAAGGTCGAGGAGGCGGTGGTGCGGATGAAGCTGGAAGGCGCCATGAAACCGCGCCAGACCGTGGGACTGGAGAAGCTGCCCGGCATCAGTAATTACTTCATCGGCAACGATCCGAAGAAGTGGCGCACGGACGTGCCACACTACGCGCGCGTCCAGTACGACGGAGTGTACCCGGGCATTGACTTGGTATGGCACGGCAACCAGCGCCAGTTGGAGTACGATTTCGTGGTGGGGCCGGGGGCGGATCCGAGGCAGATCCAGGTGGCCTACGAGGGAGTGGAGTCGGTGGGAGTGGCGGCGGACGGGGACCTGGTGTTGCAGACGTCGCTGGGTGAGGTGCGGCAGCAGCAGCCGCGGGTGTACCAGGAGATCGGTGGGAAGCGGGTGGAAGTGGGGGCGCGGTACGCGCTCCTGGCGCCGAACCGGGTGAGCTTCGAGCTGGCGAGGTACGACCGGAAGAGGGCGTTGCGCATCGACCCAGTGGTGCTGGCGTACTCCACCTACCTGGGTGGCAGCAGCGCTGATTATGGCTCCGGGATCGCGGTGGACGCAGCGGGGTCGGCGTACATCACGGGGAGCACCGGTTCGACCAACTTCCCCACCCAGTCGCCGTACCAGGCGGCGCTCACGGGAACTCAAAATGCTTTCGTGACGAAGCTGACGCCGGCGGGCAACGCGCTGGTCTACTCCACCTACCTGGGCGGAAGCGGCTTCGACGCGGGATGCGGGATCGCGGTGGACACGGCGGGCTTGGCCTACGTCACGGGGTACACCAATTCCCGCAACTTCCCCACCCGGTCGCCGTACTCGCCGTACCAGGCGACACTCAAGGGGACTCAGAACGCTTTCGTGACAGTGCTGACACCGCCGGGCAACGTCGTCTACTCCACCTACCTCGGTGGAGGCAAGGCGGATGCGGGCCTGGGTATCGCGGTGGACGCGGCGGGCGCGGCCTACGTCACGGGGTACACCGAATCGATCAACTTCCCCACCCGGTCGCCGTACCAGGCGACACTCAAGGGAACTGGAAACGCTTTCGTGACAAAGCTGATGCCGTTGACGCCGGCGGCCAACGCGCTGGTCTACTCCACCTACCTGGGTGGCAGCGACTGGGATCAGAGCTACGGGATCGCGGTGGACGCGGGAGGCTCGGCGTACGTCGCGGGGTGGACCAATGCCACCAACTTCCCCACCCAGTCGCCGTACCAGGCGACACTCAAGGGAACTGACAACGCTTTCGTGACGAAGCTGACGCCGGCGGGCAACGCGCTGGCCTACTCCACCTACCTGGGCGGGAGCAGCACTGATCAGGGCCAGGGTATCGCGGTGGACGCGGCGGGCTCGGCGTACGTCACGGGGTACACCTTTTCCACCAACTTCCCCACCCAGTCGCCGTACCAGGCGACACTCAAGGGAGGTCAAAACGCTTTCGTGACGAAGCTGACGCCGGCGGGCAACGCGCTGGTCTACTCCACCTACCTGGGTGGCAGCAGCACTGATCAGGGCTCCGGGATCGCGGTGGACACGGCGGGCTCGGCGTACATCACGGGGTACACCGTTTCCACCAACTTCCCCACCCAGTCGCCGTACCAGGCGGCACTCAGGGGATCTCGGAACGCTTTTGTGACGAAGCTGACGCCGGAGGGCAACGCGGCGGTCTACTCCACCTACCTGGGCGGAAGCGGCTATGACGTGGGATGCGGGATCGCGGTGGACGCGGCAGGCTCGGCGTACATCACGGGGTACACCTTTTCCACCAACTTCCCCACCCAGTCGCCGTACCAGGCGACACTCCGGGGAACCCAGAACGCTTTCGTGACCAAGCTGCCAGGCTACACCGCGACTCCGACTCCAACACCGACTCCGACTCCAACGCCGACTCCGACCCCAACGCCGACTCCAACGCCAACGCCAACTCCAACACCGACTCCGACGTCGTGCGCGATGTTCACGGCCGCGCCGGGCAGCCCGGTGACGGTGGGAACAGAACCTGAATCCGTGGCAGTGGGGGACTTCAACCGAGATGGCAACCTCGACCTCGCCATCGCAAATCTGGGAAGCAACACCGTAACGGTGCTGCTGGGCAACGGAAGGGGCGGGTTTACGGCGGCTCCTGGTAGCCCGTTCCCGGTGGGATCAGGTCCGATTTTCGTGGCGGTGGGGGACTTCAACATGGATGGCAACCTCGACCTCGCCATCGCAAATGACGGCAGCAACAACGTAACGGTGCTGCTGGGCGACGGGAAGGGAGGGTTCACGGCGGCCCCGGGCAGCCCATTCC
>DASWZN010000001.1:0-25400 GCA_036404435.1 Bryobacteraceae bacterium | reverse complement strand
CACGCGAAATAGTTCCGCAGGCGCCAACTGTTGGTACAGCTCGAAAATCGCCGATGCGTCCATTCACAAAACATAAACCTAAAGGAATGTATTGCATAGATCGAGCCTTCGAAAAGTGAGTGGCATTGCGCTGAGAGCGTGCGCCACAGGTGGCGGGCCGGTTGGGCACACGGTTGGGCCGGTTCGTCAATTGCGGAGCCGGTGGACGCTCGCTTTGAGGTAAGCTACGGGTCTGATGAGAAGTACGCTCGGGCGCAGGCTGCGAAGGTACGCTGCGTATTTCGCCGCGTGGACCGCGGTGGCCCTCTTTTTTTTCACTCAAAGCCTGATGCAGAAGTTCGCCTCGGGTGAGCCCACGCCGTGGTGGCACTATCTGACGTCCTGGCTCGTGGGGGTTTACATCTGGGCCTTGGTGACCCCCGGCGTGCTCTGGCTCGGCCGGCGATTTCCCTTCGCGCGGAAGAACTGGTTGCGCAGGACCGCGCTCCACCTGCCGCTCAGCGTGGGCGTCTCGATCGTTCAGCTGGCAGTCGAGAGCGCCATTCTGGCTCAAATGAGGATCTTTCCGTCGATCATGAAGGACTTCGGGTCAACCCTGGCCTTCCTCTTGATCATCGGCTTTCACCAGGGCGTGATCACGTACTGGACGATCCTGGGCGTACAGGCCGGATTCCGCTATTACCGCAGGTACCAGGAACGCGAGCGGCAGGCTCTGAGGCTGGAACTGGACGCCTCCGAGCTGAAGACCGAGCTCGCGCGGGCGCAACTCAGCGCACTGAAGATGCAGCTCCAGCCGCATTTCCTGTTCAACACTCTGAACGCGATCATGGTGCTGGTGCGGCAGCAGAAGGGGCGGGAGGCCGAGGAAATGGTGGGCCGCCTCAGCGATCTGCTGCGGTGCGTTCTCGAAGACGTGGAGGCGCAGGAGGTGCCGCTGCGGCGCGAGCTCGAATACCTGGAACTCTATCTCTCGATTGAGCAGGTTCGTTTTCAGGACCGGCTCAAGGTAGAGGTCGCGGTGGATCCCGCGGCACTGGACGCGGCGGTGCCCCACATGGGCTTGCAGCCGATCGTGGAGAACGCAATCCGCCATGGCATCGGCCGGAGTTCGGCCGCGGGCAGGCTCCGGATCAGCGCCACGCGCGTCGGCGGGGAACTGGAGCTCAAGGTACAGGACGACGGACCCGGGTTGCCTGCTGACGCGATCGAGGGCCGGGGAATCGGACTGGCGAACACGCGGGCGCGCCTCCAGAGGCTTTACGGAGACGCGGCGCGGCTGACGGTCGAAAACGGCGAACAGGGCGGGGCGGTGGCGGTCATGGTTGTCCCGTACCATCTGGCGCCGGGCGGCTCGGAAACGAGCGCGATGGAGGTCCATGCTGCTGACGACTCTGATCGTTGACGACGAGCCGCTGGCGCGGGAAGGCTTGCGCATGCTGCTGGCCGAGGACCCCGAAGTCGCGGCGATTCACGAGGCCAAGGACGGCCGCGAGGCGGTGGCGGCGATTCAGAGTGCGCGGCCGGATCTCGTCTTCCTGGACGTGCAGATGCCCGAGATGGACGGGTTCGCGGTGGCCGCGGAGGTGGGCGCGGAGCGTATGCCCGCGGTCGTGTTCGTCACCGCGCACGACCGGTACGCCATTCAGGCGTTCGAAATCAACGCCATCGATTACCTGCTCAAGCCCGTGACCGAGGAGCGGTTCCGGCAGGCGCTGGCGCGGGCGAAAGCCCGGCTGAATTCGCGACCCGTGGACGACGCGAGCCGGCAGATCCTCTCTCTTCTGGAGACCATCGCTTCGCCGCGGCAGTACCTCAAGCGGCTGGCGGTGCGATCGGCGGGCAAGACCGTCTTCGTGGACGTCGAGGACGTGGATTGGATCGAGGCCGCGGAGAACTACGTCCAATTGCACGCCGGGCGCGCGGGCCACCTGATCCACGTGACGATGAACACGCTGGAGAAGTCTCTCGATCCGGAAATGTTCGTGCGCGTCCATCGGTCGGTGATCGTGAACGTCAAGCGCATCAAGGAGCTTCAGCCCGCGCTGCACGGCGAGTACGCGATCACGCTCGCGAACGGAGTCCGGCTGCAATCCGGGCGGATGTACAACGCGAAGCTGCGAGCGCTGGCGGAGAATCCGTTCTGAGCTGTCTGGACGGTTCGTCCCGCGGTTCGGCCTTCCGGTCAAAATCCACTTTCCGAAAGAGCCACCCAGGCCACAAACTTGAAGGTGAAATGAGACGCGAACTCGGCATTGGGGCGGCTGCGGTGGTTTTGATGGCGAGCCAGGCGAAGGCACAAGCGACGGACGCGGAGATCCGCCAGATCCTGGTGGATCGCGTCGACGTGCAACACAAGAGCGTAGGTATCGTGGTCGGGATCATCACGCCGCAGGCGCGGCGCGTTGTCGCCTACGGACGGTTGGACCAGAGCGACCCGCGTCCGGTCGACGGCGATACGGTTTTCGAGATCGGCTCGGTGACCAAGGTCTTCACGTCGCTTCTGCTGGCCGACATGGTGGAGCGCGGTGAGGCGACGCTGGCCGATCCGGTGGCGCAGTATTTGCCGCCGGGGACAAAGACGCCGGATTGGAAGGGGCGGAAGATCACGCTGGCGGATCTGGCGACCCATACCTCCGGGCTGCCGTTCTTCCCGTCGAACTTCCCGCCGGTCGAAGACCGGGAGGCTTACGGGAAGTACACGGTGGAGCAGCTCTACCAGTTCCTTGCCACCTACGAGCTGCCGCGCGAGCCTGGAACGCAATGGGAGTACTCGAATACCGGCGGCGGGCTGCTAGGCTTGGCGCTGGGGCGCCGTGCGGGCATGGATTACGAGGCGCTCGTTCGCAAGCGCATCACCGGCCCGCTGGGGATGGAGAGCACGGGGATCGCGCTGCCGCCGCGGTTCAAAGCCAGACTCGCGGCCGGGCAAGGCGATCACCTGGAGGCCGTACCGATGTGGGACCTGCCCGCACTGCCCGGCGCAGGCTCGCTGCGATCGAGCGCCAACGATCTGCTCACTTTGCTGGCCGCGTTCACAGGCGCGGTCAAGTCGCCACTCGCAAGGGCGATGGCGGCCATGCCGGAAACGAGGCGTCCCAACCGCCTCTACATGCTCGACCAGGCGCTGGGCTGGTTCGCAATCGGGAAGGGCGACGAGCAGTTCTTCATTCATGGCGGCGGAACTTTCGGTTTTTCGAGCAGCCTGGCTTACGATCCGAGAAGCCGCACCGGGGTCGTGGTCCTCTCGAACGCCGCCGGTGGAGTGGACGACATTGCACGGCACGTGCTGCGGCCTGCGTTGCCGCTGGACAAACCGCGGACCCTGAAGGTGCGCAAAGAAGTCGCGGTCGATCCCAAACTCTTCGACGTTTATGCAGGGCGGTACCGGCCGTCGGCCGATTGGGTCTACACGGTCACGCGCGAGGGCGATAGCCTGCGGATTCAGTTGCCCGCAGCGCCGAAGTTCCGCCTTCACGCGGAAAGCGAGCGGGACTACTTCATTCGGGAGACCGACGACATTCAAGTGACGTTCCAGACGGATGCGCAGGGCCGCTCGACGGGCTTGATTCTCCACATTTGGGGATTCGACGTACCTGCGCCACGGATCGAGGGACAACCATGAACAACAATTGCCTGGCGGAATTGAAGGGCGTCACCAAGCGCTTCGGAGCTGTTGTGGCGCTGGACGGGCTCGACCTCGAGGTGCGGCCGGGAGAACTGCTGGCGCTCCTCGGCCCGAATGGTGCGGGGAAGACCACAGCGATTTCCCTGATGCTCGGGCTGCTGCAGCCAGAGCGCGGGACGGCGCGGCTGTATGGCCAGTCGCCGCTGCGGGTCGAGGCGCGGCGCCGCATTGGCGTGATGATGCAGGAGGTGAGCCCGGCGCCGGATCTGCGCGTGCGCGAGCAGATCGACCTGGTGGCCAGTTACTACCCGAATCCGGCGCGGCCGGAGGTGGTGATGGAGATGACGCACCTCACGCCCCTGGCGCGCCGCTATTACGGGAAGCTGTCCAACGGCCAGAAGCGCCAAGTGCAGTTCGCCATGGCGGTGTGCGGGCGCCCGAAACTGATGTTCCTCGACGAGCCCACGGTGGGGCTCGACGTCCAGGCACGCGAAGCGATGTGGGCAACGCTCCGCCAACTGGTCGGCGATGGCGGTTCCATCGTGCTGACGACCCACTACCTGGAGGAAGCGGAGGCGCTGGCCGATCGGGTGGTGGTTCTGGCCAAAGGTCGCGTGCTGGCAGCGGGCAGCGTGAGCGAGATGCGCGCGCTGGTGGTCCGCACGCGCATCCGGTGCGTTTCGACGCTGGCGGTGGAGCAGGTCGGCGCCTGGCCTGGCGTGGGCAGCGTCACCCGCGACGGGCCGCGGTTGGAGATTACCGCGACCAACGCCGAGGCCGTCGTGCGGCAACTGCTGGCCGCCGACGAGGACTTGCAAGAACTCGAGGTCCGGCGCGCCGGACTGGCAGAAGTTTTCACCGAGCTCACACAGGAGGACACAAAATGACCGCGAATCCGGAGGACCCCGGCGCCACGATGTCCACCCGCCGGCTGCTGCACGCTTACCTGACGGAGGCGAAGTACGAGTGCCTGCGCCTGCTTCGGTCGCCGGCGTTTGCCGGACCGTTCCTGGGGCTGCCGGTGCTGCTCTACCTGCTCTTTGGTGTGCTCCTTTTTGGCGATGCGCTCGGCAAGGATCCGAAGGCCGCGCTGTTCCTCTTCATGGGCTTCGCCACCTTCGGGGTGATGGGACCCGGGATGTTCGGCTTCGGCATCACCATAGCGACGGAGCGCGAGCGCGGCCTGTTCGCGCTGAAGCGGGCGCTGCCGATGCCACCGGCGGCTGCGCTGCTGGCGAAGCTGGCGATGTCCATACTGTTCGTGGCGATCATCATGGTCACCATGGTTGCGGCCGAGCCGCTCGGTCATCTGAAGCTGACGGCCGCGCAACTCGCGGGCATGTCAGCGGTCAACATCCTGGGTGCGGCGCCGTTCGGCGCGATCGGGCTGTTCATCGGGACGTGGGCGTCGGCCAAGGCCGCACCGGCGCTGGTGAACCTGCTGTACCTGCCGATGATCTACCTTTCGGGCTTCCTGATCCCGATGCCGAAGTCCCTGGAGTGGATCGAGCGCCTCTCGCCCGCGTTTCACCTGCACCAGTTGGCGCTGCGCGCGATCGGCGCGCCGAACGTGGGTTTGCCGCTGGCACACGTGGCCGTGCTCGCAGCCGTGACGGTGGTGCTTACGGCCCTTGCCGTCCGGCGGCTGGCGCGGGTGGGGTGACAAGCTGTTCCGTGGCGTACGCTTCAGCGTGCTGCGGCGAACTTCAGCGCGCCGTCCGAATCGCGGGCTGAAGCCCACGACGGCACGCTGAAGCGTGCGCCACAGGCCGACGACGACAGCACCGAACCGCGCGCGGAAGCAAGCGGACGTCGGGGACGGCCGCAGTTGGCCTATCGGGCCGGGAGCCGCACGTCGTCGATCTGAAAACTGAATTTCTGCGGCTGCGGCCCGGCCGCGAAGGTTATCGACGTGATGTCGTGGCCGTCGGTGCCGTTGAAGGCCGAGAGCGGGAAGGTGTACTCGGTCCATTCCGGCCCGGCGGCGAAACTCTGCATGCCCGGCATGTACCCGCCCGCTCGCGTGTAGACCATCACGTGGTAGGTCTTGCCGTCGCCCTTGGCCCAGAAGCGAATGGAGGCGGCGGCGGACAGGTTGGCCGGCTGCATCGGTTTCGGCCCCGGGTAGAACGCCGCGCCTCCGAAGGGAAAAACGAAGCCCGGCCGGACTTCGCCTTCCACGAGCAGCGAGTACTTGCTCCCGTTCGCTCCCCCGGCGACGACCTTGATCGCGGCTTCGGATTTTCCGCCGGCCAGCTTGTCGGCGGTGGCGAGCCAGCCGAACCCGAACGCTGCCTTCGTCGTGCCATCCTCGAAATCGGAGATACTCTCGGTTTGGAGCGCCGGCGGCGCTGTCTCCGTTGGCGGCGCCAGAGCGATGCCCGCTTTCCAAACGCCCGCGACGTTGCGTGTCGCCTTGATGTCGGCGGTGGGATCGCCCGTCACCAGCAGCAGGTCCGCGCGAGCCCCGGCTGCGATGACTCCGCGGTCGTCGAGATGGAAGGCCGCGGCGGGCGTCGAGGTCGCCGCGCGCAGCGCCTCAAGCGGCGCCAGCCCGGCCCGCACCAGCAGCTCCAGTTCGTGGTGCATGGCGGCGCCGTGCGCGCCGACGTTGGGCGCATCGGTCCCGGCCAGAATCGGCACGTGCGCGGCTTTCAACTGGCGCAGCGCCTCTTCGGCGTTGGCGTAGGTGGGGCTGCTCTCCAGCACTGTGAGAGTCGTGATCACGAAGGCATGGTGCCCGGCGACGAATTGGCCGAAGTCCGGGCCCGGCGGCTGGTCCGTGAAGAGATGCGCTAGGCCGTCGGCGCCGGCCCCAATCGCGTCCATCGCCCCCTGGCGCGAATTGATGTGAACCACGGCCATCTTCCCGCGCTTGTGGGCCGCCTGAACGAGCGCCGCCATCGTCTCTTTGCTGACGGTGGGAGCCGGCAGCGGGACCGTGTAGATGATCTTGATGTAGTCCGAGCCCTCCGCGATGCGGGCGTCGACGAAAGCCTGCGCTTCGGCGGGCCCGGTGATGGTCGGGATGTCCATGCCGTACTCGGTTCCGTGGCCCTTGGGGGCGGTCGCCAGCGTGCCGGCCGAGCGCAAGTCGGCCAGGTCGGTATCTTTGCCTTCCGCCTGCTCCTTCTTGATCTCGCGGGCGTAGCGCCAATCGGTGAACATGTCGAGCTCGGTGGTGACGCCGGATTCAAGCGCTTGCTTCAGCGCGTTCCCGAAGGCGTGCGTGTGGCTGTCGATGAGGCCCGGCAGAAGCGTCTTGCCGGTTCCGTCGATTACAGGCAGGCCGGCGGGCGCGCTTTGGCCAAGCGATGCGATCTTCCCGTCCCGGACGACGACCGTGGCGGCCTCGATCACGCGCGCGCCATCGAAGACCCGCACGTTGCGTATGACGAAATCCCGGGATGGCTGCGGCGCGGCGGCGGTGCAACCGATGACCACCAGTGACAGCGCAAGACGAACGGGCATGGTGCCTCCCATTGGCAGGGTGGCACAAGAAGGCCGGCGACGCCTCGCAATTCCGGCGAACGGCGGAAACAGTTGGACGGACGACCCGGCGGGACCGGCGCATGGCGCGGCCGCATCGCGCACGCGCAGCGGCATAAGGACGGAAGCGCCCGCCCCACGGCTACTTCGATTCGGCGAAGGCGTCCACGAGGGACATCACCTTGAGGTTCTGGCGCAGTTCGTCCGCGGTTGCGCTGCCGGCGATGGCGATGTCGACCGGCTGGCTGGGGAGGAGATCGAAGTAGTTGTCCGAAGGCGTCGCGTCGAGCGAGCCGAAGGAGACCCGCACGCTGCGAGCCAGCACCGGCGAGGAGAGCCGCAGGCGGGTCCCGTTCAGCTCGGTCTTGATCGGCGCCTGGGGCAAACGGACGTCCTTCGTGGGCGCAAGGAATAGCACGTTGCTGGAGACCGTCTTGCCTCCAACAATCAGGTCGGTTGCGACGAAGGTGCGGCTTGGGTCGGCGTCCTTGGGGAAGGGGAACTGCGCGTAGACCCGGCTCGACAGCGGCGTCACCTGGATGGGCTGCGGTTTGTCGCTGAGCGTCGCGCCGTCGACGCTCATGAGGCGGATGCGAAGCTCGGCCGCGACCGGTGCGGTGCGGTCCGAGACCACATAGACCGCTACCGCGCCATTCTCCTCGTGCGGCGAGACGAGCAGGTCGTTGTAGAACCGCCGGGCGTAATACTGGAGTGCCTTCCAGCGGCCGTAGTAATCGAGGCTCGACCAGGAGGCCACCGGCCAGCAGTCGTTCAGTTGCCAGTAAATGGAGCCCATCGTGCGGGGGCGATTGCGGCGCAGGTGCTCGGCACCGATCTTAATGCCCTCGGCCTGCAAAACCTGGCTGGCGTAAAGGAACGCGGCGAAGTCGCGCGGCTCCGGGTAATCGCGCAGCAGGTACTGGTGGATGATCGCGTTGCCCGCGGTGTTCTTCTGGTGGGCCAGCATCACCGGCGTGGTGATGCCGGTGCGATCCTCCGGGACGGTGAACGATTCCACGGTCCGCATCTCAGGGAACGACTGGAAGCCGTACTCGGTCATGAACCGCGGGAAGTGCTTTTCGTAATCGCGGAAAGGAACCCGGCCGTGCCACACGCTCCAGTCGTGCATGTCACCGGACTGGTAGTCGGCCGAGATTTCTTCGTAGTCCGCGCTGGGCGAACTGGGCCAGTACGGAGTCTCGGGCGTGAGGCGCTCGACGACGCGGGGCAGAATCCCGCTGAACACCGTGAGGTAGTCTTCCCACATGCGGCGGCTGACCTCGGAGGGGAGCTTGTTCCCGCCCCGCCAGGCGAAGGCGGCTTCGGTCTCGTTGTTGCCGCACCAGATCACGATGCTGGGGTGGTTGCGCAGCCGCCGCACCTGGTATTCCGCCTCGGCGGCGATGCTCTGCTTGAACGGGTAGGTTCCCGGTTGCCAGTCGTTGCCGAACATGAAATCCTGCCAGATCATGATGCCGAGCCGGTCGCACAGGTCGTAGAACTCATCGGTCTCGTAGTAGCCGCCGCCCCAGTGCCGGATCATATTCATGTTGGCGTCGACGGCCGATTGGAGCACCTGGCGGTACTGCTCCGTGGTGACCCGCGTGGGGAAACTGTCGAATGGAATTACATCCGCTCCCTTCCCGAAGACGGGGACGCCGTTGATCACGAACTCGAAGGAGCGGCCCCACTGGTCGAGATCGCGGCGCAGGACGACGGAGCGCAGGCCCGTGCGGGCGGAGGCTTCGTCCGCGACGGACGCGCCGGTCTTCAGAATCGCGTGGAACTCGTAGATCGGCTGCGCGCCGTAGCCCGCCGGATACCACAGCTCCGGCTTCATGATTTCGAGCGGCAGATCGATGTGGTTCACGCCGGCGTGGAGCTCCGCCTGGTGCGCCACTTCGGTCTTCTCGCCCGCGCGCTCGATTTCCAGGTTGACCTCGGCTGAGAGGTCGCCCTCCGCGACGACTTCGACCTCGGCGGCGAGGTGCGCCACCTGGGCGGTCACGTCGCGCTGGCGGATGTGCAGGTCGGAGATTCTGGCGTCATCCCACGTTTCGAGTTTCACCGGGCGCCAGATGCCGCTGGTCACGAAGCGCGGTCCCCAATCCCAGCCGAATTCGTAGGCGGCCTTGCGGATGTAGGTCTTCTCCTCGGTGTGGGTCTTGGCGCGCCACTTATCGGTGGCGGCCACTTTGGCGGCCGCTTTGATCGGGGAAGGGAAGAAGATCACCAACAAGTTAGCCCCAGCCTTCAAGTAGGGCTTCACGTCGACGCGCCACTCGCGGAACATATTATCGGCCCTCAGCACCAGGGTGCCGTTGAGAGACACCTCGGAGTAAGTGTCGAGGCCCTCGAACACGAGCTCGATGTGGCGATGCTTGAGCAACTCCTCGCTGGCCTGGATCGTGCCACGGTATTCCCAGTCGGCGTTCTCGATCCATTGCAGCTTGGCTTCGTTGTCGCGGTAGAAGGGATCCGGGATGAGTTTGTTGCGGAGCAGATCGAGGTGCAAGCAGCCGGGCACCTGCGCGGGATGCCATTCGGCGGAGTCCCCGCCGCGCTGCCGGAATTCCCAGTTGGAGTGAAGCAGGATGGTCTGCTTCGCCGCCGTCCCACCGTGACACGGCACTGCAGCAACGAGCGCCGCAAGCAGAAGAGCCGACTGTTTCGTCATGAGTTGAGCCTCGACCGATCTTCGCACACCTTCCGTTGGGCTACCATGGGCGGGAAGGCGCTCCTATGCCCAATATTCGAAATCTCTTCCTGGCCGCCATCGCGGCCCTCCTGCCCGGCGGTCTCCAGGCGCAGCAGCCCGGCCCGCAGCCGATCCCGCGCATCGTCCAGAAGGATGGACGCTACGCCTTGTTCGTGGATGGCGCGCCCTACCTGATGCTCGGGGCGCAGGTGAATAACTCGAGCGGCTGGCCCGCCGTGCTGCCGAAGGTCTGGCCGGCGATCGAGAACTTAGGGGCGAACACGGTGGAGATTCCGGTCTACTGGGAGCAGTTGGAGTCGCAGCCGGGCGCGTTCGACTACTCGGTGGTCGACACGCTCCTCAGCCAGGCGCGCGAGCATCGCGTGCGGCTGGTGCTGCTCTGGTTCGGTACCTGGAAGAACGGCAGCTCTCACTACATGCCGCTGTGGATGAAAACCGGGCCGGATCGCTACCCGCGCGTGATGGGCGCGAAGGGCCGCCTGGTCGATTCTCCATCGCCGTATGGCAAGGGCATGGTCGAGGCCGACACGCGCGCCTTTGTGGCGCTCATGCGGCACCTGAAGGAGGCGGACCAGGAGCGCACCGTGATCATGGTTCAGGTGGAGAACGAACCCGGAACGTGGGGCAGCGTGCGCGACTATTCGCCCGCGGCGCAGAAGCTGTTCGAGGGCCCCGTGCCCGCCGAGCTACTGGCGGCGCTGCACAAGGACGCGGGCCGGAACGCAAGCTGGCAGGACGTCTTCGGCTCCGACGCCGAGGAGTTCTTCCACGCCTGGTCGGTGGCTCACTTCATCCAACAGGTGGCTGCGGCGGGGAAGGAGGAGTACCCGCTGCCGCTTTACGTCAACGTAGCGCTGCGGGACCCTTTGAACCCGTCCCCGGGAAGCTACGAGAGCGGCGGCGCCACGGACAACGTGCTGGCGATATGGAAGGCGGCAGCACCGGCCATCGACCTGCTGGCGCCCGACATCTACCTGCCAGACAGCGCCCGCTACTTCAAGGTTCTGGATCTCTACCACCGGCCGGACAACGCGCTGTTCGTGCCCGAGACCGGCAATTCACCGGCGTACGCCCGCTATTTCTTCGCCGCCCTCGGGCATCAGACGATCGGGTCCTCGCCGTTCGGGATCGACTACACAGGTTACGCGAACGCTCCGCTCGGTGCGCCGAAGGTGAACGAGGAGTCGCTGGCGCAGTTCGCGTTGAACTACAAGCTGGCCGGGCCGATGATGCGCGACCTGGCGCGGCTCAATTTCGAGGGCAAGCTGTACGCGGTGGCGGAAGAGGAGAAGACCCACATCCAGACGATCGACCTCGGCGCTTGGAAGGCCGTGGTTTCTTACGGCGTCCCTGCTTTTGGTTTTGGCAACAACCCGCCCGGCAACCCGCAGCCGGAGGGGCGCGCCTTGGTGGCCCAGCTTGGCGAGAACGAGTTTCTGGTGACCGGGTTCTTCTGCCGCGTCGACTTCCAGGTGAGCGACGCCTCGTCCGGCAAGCAGCGCGAGTTCCTGCGGGTCGAAGAGGGAACGTACGAGAATGGCGTCTTCAAGCCGATTCGGATCTGGAATGGCGACCAGACGGACTGGGGGCTGAATTTCACTTCGTCGCCCGTGGTGCTGCGGGTGCTGCTGGGGACGTATTAGCCTCCGATTCGAGGCTTCGTCATCGGGGATTGGGGACTGCCCGAAGCTGCAGGGGAAACCGCTCAGCACCCCCGACCTTTGGGGCATGACCGCGCCGTTTCGATTTCAGAGCTTGACACCCGCAATTCTTCGTACTAGGATCTTGGCTAACGGCTCTTCATTTCGTGCTCGGAGCGGACTATATGAAAAACTCGGGGTCGGTGCTGACCAAGCGCCAGAAGCAGGCAACGGTCCAGAAGTGGGTCGCGTGGATTCTGAAGCAGCGGGTTCAAGCCGCCAAGGCGAAAGAGCCCCGGCCCGAATCAGAACGGGTCTGAGTCTGCTTGCGGCTGGGGTTTGCGTTCTTCTTCGGCGCTGCCCGGCTTCAACAGCTTGTAGACGATCCGGCTGGACGGAAGATTCTGCTCGGCGAAATCGATTCCCTTCGCGCTGATCAGGATTTCGCTCGTGCTCTCATCGCGCCTCACCAGCTCCTTCTCTTTCAGGTACCAGATGGTGAACTCGAGGTATTCCCTCGGAAGCGCCATCTTGGCCTCCATGTCGAGGATCGACAGGCCCGGCTTTTCGGGGCTGGACTTGCGCCGGTTGTACAGCAGACATAGCACCCCCAGGCGGCGGTTCATCTCGGCGTCAATGCCGACCACGAACTCCTTCATCTCGAAAACAGGCATCGGCTGCGCGCTCTGCTGGGAGAGCGCCGCGTCGTACGCCGTCCTCTCCGTCTGGTCGGACAACACCTGGTAGGCCTTCTGCAATTGAACGAACTGGTCAGTGTCTCCGGTTTCGGGGTTGTCGGGATGGTAACGTGCGGCCAGCATCCGGTACACCCGCTGGATGGTGGGAAGCTCCGCATTGGGGCTGATCTGCATCAGCTCGTAGTAATCGACAAAGTCGGGCATCTGTCCCCTAGGTTACCTCGGATGCGGGAGGGCGGGCGGTCAGTGCGCCGGCTGGCAGGCGAAGTCCCAGGTCTGGACGTTGCGCTCGCCGGGGGTGTATTCGATGACCGCGTACTCGCCGGGCTCGAGCGGCTGCTGCGGCCAGATCTGGTACAGACCGTCGTCCACCTGCTTGCGGAAGATCGGGATGTCCTGTTCCTTCTCGATGACCTCGTTCGAGACCTGCACGATCTCCCACTCCTGCACCACGCGCACGCCCTTCTTGGGCATCATCTTCACGATACCGAAGCTCTCTTCGTGATCGAGGCGGAAGTAGAACTCGGGGCGCGCGGAGGTCATGACGGTGGGGGAGTGTTCCCCGTCCAGCTCGACCGTGGTCTTGCCCGAGATCATGGGAATCGGCGACAGGATCTTCAGGACCGTGCGGCTCTTCTTGCTGACGGCCTTCGACTCGCCCTGCTTCAGCGTTCTGATCTGGTTGCCCTCAACGAAGTAGACTCCGGGTCCGACCGGGACGCGCTCGCGCTCCTCCTGCTGCTGGCGCTCGTACTTGTCCTCCGCGGCCATCTCGGCCGCCTCTTCTTGGATGGCCTCCTGGCGCTCGTGTCTTTCGGCCTCGGTGCGCTTCAAGTCCACCAGGCTTGCCGGGACCTCTTCCCACTCGCTGCGTTCGACGCTGTAAAAGCGCACGCGGTCGCCCTGGACCTGGTACTCGCGCACAACGTGGTAGTTGCCGTCCTTAAGGTACAGGCGGAAGTCCGCCGCAAGAACCGCCACCGCCGCCAGCAGGAAAACAATCAGGGTTCGGACCATCTAACAGTTTGATTGTAGCGCCGGGAATTCGGTTACTGATCCGCTAACCGGCTGCGGAGCCTGCGGATCTGAGCGTCTTTGGTCTCCAGTTGAACCTTGAGCGCATCGAGTTCCGTCTTGAGCTCATCCTGCTGACGGGTAGCCGCGGCGTCTTCGGGCGTGCGCCCTCGCTCGACCGGCTGGCCGATGAACCGGATGAGCTCCTGCGCATCGCGGTCGTGCTGCTTGATTCGCAGGCGAACGTCGACGACATCGGCGATGCGCTGGTAATCTATGCTGCCCTCGCGGAGCACGTCGCGATCGAGCGTCTCGATGACGCGTTGGTTCCCGTCCTGGATTTCGAGGGTGGCGCCCTGGGCTTCACGGATCGGTTTGGCGCTGCGGTCCCATTCGATGAGCAATTGGCCGCCCACGTCCGCCACCCACAGGGACAACGGGGGCTGCGGCGCGGACTGGACGTAGTAACGCGCCGCGCCGAACGCCGCGGCGGAGACCAGTGCCAGGGCCAGCAGCGCCCAGACCCATTTGTTCCCGTGCCACGGCTGGGCCCGCGCAAAAGCCGGAATCTCCAGGGCCTCCACGGCCTCTTCGTCCGCCGCGACCGGCGGCGGGGCGGGGGGGCTGGGCCTGGGCGGGGCCGCCGCCTTGCGCGGCCGGGGCTGGGGTTCCGGTGGGGCGGGCGCGGCGGGCTCCACGGGCGGCTGGACTTCGACGCTCGGGTCCGCGAGCAACCCGTGGTGGCGCGCCAGGCTGGTGAATTCCTCGTAGCTGTACTCTGCATGGACTGCCCCGTCCCGTTCGCGGAAGAAGAACCCGGCGCGGGCAGGCCCGAAATTGTCTGGCCTGATGACCAGGGCCACCTGCCACCGTTGGGGGAAGTACGAATCGTAAATCTCGAGGTCGCGGGGCGAGAGCTCGACTCCGCTACGAGTGTGGGAATGGTACCAGCCTACCGGTTCGAGCCCGCGCAACTCGGCTTCCCGCCGCGGCGCGTAAAGCAGTTCCTTCAGCGCGGTGCGGTCGCGCTCCGAAAGGACGAACCGGGGCCCGAAGGCATGCTCGCACTCGAGTGGGCGGTAGGTCAGGATCCGAACCAGGTCGCCGGCGGCCGTGCCGAACAGTACTCCGCCAACCTCCATCCCGCCGTGCCGGAAACGGAACAGACCGTCCACTGCGTTCGCGCAGATCTCTTCGAGCGCCAGAACGGCATACTCGACCCGCATGGCGTGGCCCTCCACGCCCCAGGCGCGAAACTCGGTACCTGCGTCCTCTGTGGCCATACACAATACGCACTCCAACTTTACCCTCGCTCCAGGCGCACTGGCAAGGGTGTGACGGTGCGGTGACGGCGCGGGATATCATGCCCGGTGCCGGCTCCCCAGGCCTTTACAGGGCCCGGATCTTCCTCAAACGGTTCCGCCAGGCAGTTGCACCGTTGAACTCCGGCGTCAAGACGCTGGTCCTCGCTCCGCAGGACCGCCTTGCCGATGCCGCGCCGATGACCGCCCTGCAACGGTTTAGCGGCTTTTTACGAATTGTTACAACCTGGACGGCCGATTCATCGTCTCTATGAGCGAAGGGAGTCCGGAGATGAGAGCAGTATTGAGTATTCCAACGCCGGCGCGGCGAGAGGCGAAGGGTTGGGCCTACTGCCCAATCTGCACGCACATCGTCGAGACGCAGATCGTGGTCTCTGGAAAGAGGATTGCAACAAAGCCTGGACAGAAGTGTCCGCGGTGTTCCTCTTCCCTAGAGCCCGCTTCCGTCGTAAGATATGAGACTGCGGCCTGATTCGCGCCAAGAACATTGCAGGGCGCGGGCAGGTTGCGGTGTATTGGGTGTAAAGTAGAGATGCCTATGCGAAAGAAGCGGATCCCGCCGTCGGAGGCAGTGATTTCGAGCGAGATCCTCGCCCAGGCGAAGCGCGAGGCACATCCCGACAAGGTGCCGCCACAGGGCAAGTGCGTGGTGTGCGGCGCCGAGTGCGCCTCGAACTCCGCCGAGCACCTCTGCTGGGTCTGCCGCCGCCTGAAAATCAGCGCTTGGTACGAATCCGAACAGCAGATGCCCGCCCAGGAATAGGCCGTCCGGCCTCGGCCGTCAGCCGTTAGCTTGCTCTACCGTCTGGCCGGGTTGGGGATCTCGGGGTCGATGCCCAATTCGCCCAGGGCCTGGGCGGCGCGGGCGGCGTCGAACTTACCCTCGCGGGCCAGCCGCGCCAGCGTGGCGGCGGCGATATGTTTGGCGCTGACCTCGAAGAAATCGCGCAGGCGTTCCCGATTCTCGCTGCGGCCAAAGCCGTCGGTCCCCAGCGCCACGAGGCGCCCGTCGAGCCAGGGCGCGATCTGGTCCGCAACCGCCTTCATGTAATCCGATGAGGCGACGATGGGCCCCTGGGTCCCTTCGAGTACCTGCCGGATGTAAGGCTGCAGCGCCGGTTCCGCAGGATGCAGGCGGTTCCAGCGATCGATGGCCAGTGCCTCACGCCGCAACTCGCTGTAGCTGGTCACGCTCCAGACGTCCGCGGCGATTTCGTACTTGTCGGACAGGATTTGCTGGGCCTTGACGGCCTCGTTGAGCATGGGGCCGCTGCCGAAAAGTTGCACGGCCGCCTTACCGCCCTGCGCCGCATGGAAGCGGTAGATGCCTTTGAGGATGCCTTCCGCCGCGCCCTCGGGCATGGGCGGCTGGACATAGTTTTCGTTGTAGACGGTCAGGTAGTAGAAGATGTCTTCGTTCTCCTGGTACATGCGCCGCAAGCCGTCCTGGAGGATGACGGCGATCTCGTAGGCGTAGGCGGGATCGTAGGCCACGCAGGTAGGCAGGACGCTCATCAGGAGATGGCTGTGGCCATCCTGGTGCTGCAGACCCTCCCCGTTGAGAGTGGTGCGGCCCGCCGTCGCTCCCACCACGAATCCCTTGCCGCGGGAATCGCCGAACGCCCACAGCAGGTCGCCCATGCGCTGCAACCCGAACATCGAGTAGTAGGTGTAAAGCGGGATCATGGGCAAGCCGAAGTTGCTGTAGGAGGTACCCGCCGCGGTGAACGACGCCATCGCTCCCGCCTCGGTGATGCCCTCCTCCAGAATCTGCCCGTCCTTGATCTCCCGGTAGTACAGGAACATCTCCTGGTCCACCGGGTGGTAGAGCTGGCCCTGGCTGGCATAGATGCCGATCTGCCGGAACAGCGATTCCATTCCGAACGTCCGCGCCTCGTCCGGAATGATCGGCACCACATACTGGCCGATCTTGGGGTGCCGCAGCAGCAGGGTCATCGCCCGCACGAAAGCCATCGTGGTGGAGACTTCGCGTCCCTGCGAGCCGGTCAGCGTCTCGGCAAGGTAATCGAGCGGCGGGGCTTCGATCTCCACGCGCCGCGCTTTGCGCTCGGGCAGGTATCCGCCCAGCTCGCGCCTCCGCTCGTGCAGGTAGCGCATTTCCGGGGCGTCGTCCGGCGGGCGGTAGAACGCGATCTCGTGGATACTCTCCGGCGTGATGGGGATCTCGAAGCGCTGACAGAAGTACTCCATCTCCTGCTCGTTCAGCTTCTTCTGCTGGTGCGTGATGTTGCGGCCTTCGCCCGCCTCGCCCAGGCCGTAGCCCTTGATGGTCTTGGCCAGGACCACGGTCGGGCCGCCCTTGTGTTCCACCGCGCGCCGGTAAGCGTTGTAGACCTTCTCGGGATCGTGGCCGCCGCGGCGCAACCGGGCGAGCTGGTCGTCGGTCAGGCCGGCCACCAAGTCGAGCAGTTCCGGGTACTTGCCGAAGAACTCCTTGCGGATATAGGCGCCGCCACGGGCGACGAAGGTCTGGTAGTCGCCGTCCAGGCACTCGTTCATGCGCTTGACCAGCAATCCGGTCTGGTCGCGGGCCAGCAGCGCATCCCAATCCGAGCCCCAGATGACCTTGATGACGTTCCAGCCGGCGCCCGCGAAGATCGCTTCCAGCTCCTGGATCATCTTGCCGTTGCCGCGCACGGGGCCGTCCAGCCGTTGCAGGTTGCAGTTGACGACGAAGATGAGGTTGTCGAGCTTCTCGTTGGCGGCGATGCGGATGGCGCCGGTCGATTCGGGCTCGTCCGTCTCACCGTCACCCAGGAAGGCCCAAACTTTGCGCGGGCTGGGCGCCAGCAGGCCGCGGTTCTCGAGGTAGCGCATAAAGCGCGCCTGGTAAATGGCGTTGATGGGGCCCAGTCCCATCGAAACGGTGGGGAACTGCCAGAAATCCGGCATCAGCCAGGGGTGCGGATAGGAGGAAAGACCGGGGTGCTCCCGCAGCTCGTGCCGGAAATTGCGCAGGTGCTCGTCGTTGAGCCGGCCTTCCAGATACGCTCGCGCGTAGTAGCCGGGCGCCGAGTGGCCCTGCAGATAGACCAGATCGCCCGGCTCCGCGCCGTAGGAGGCGTGGAAGAAGTGGTTGAACCCAACCTCGACCAGGGTCGCCAGCGAGGCGTAGCTCGAAATGTGCCCGCCGATGCCCGGGTCGTACTTGTTGGCGCGCACGACCATGGCCAGGGCGTTCCAGCGGACCAGGCTCTTGAGGCGGCGCTCCAGGGCGCGGTCGCCCGGAAACGGCTCCTGCTCCTCGACCGAAATCGTATTTATGTAAGGCGTGTTGACGGCGTAGCGCGGCTGGACGCCGGCGGCCCGCGCGCGGCCGGCCAGCTTCTCCAGCAGGAAGGACGCGCGGTCGGGCCCCGCCTCGTCGAGGATCTGGTCCAGTGCCGCCAGCCACTCCGCGGTCTCCTGAGGGTTCAAGTCGTCCGCCGGCGGAGCCTTCGTCTGCAGCATATCGTCAGCTAATAGCATGGTTCAGGGCTTAACTTCAGAATAGCGCGAACAGGCAGGGCCGTTCGATCAGCGTTCTCACCACCGAACCGCGACTGTGAGAGAGCGGGCTGCCTCCAAGCCGCAGATATCCGCTCGCTTACGCGCGCGGTTCGGTGCCGGACTCCCTCTCGCACCGTTCGATCACGGCAGGCTGCCGAGCAGCTCCAGCAGGGCCGCCTCGTCGATGACCTTGACGGCGAGGGTGCGGGCTTTGTCGAGCTTGGAGCCGGCCTTGTCGCCGACGACGACGTAGCTGGTCTTGCGGCTGACCGAATCGGTCACCTTGCCTCCCGCTGAGGTAATGCGGATGGCCGCTTCTTCGCGGGTGAGATTGGGAAGCGTGCCGGTGAGCACGAAGGTGAGGCCTTCGAGCGGGCCGGCCTTCTTGCGCTTTTGCCGGTACTCGAACTGCAGGCCGGCCTCGCGGAGCCCTTGAACCAGCCTGCGATTGCGCTCTTCGCGGAAGAACTGGTAAATGCTCTCCGCGACTTTGGGGCCCACTTCCTCGGCGGCTTCGAGCTCCTCGCGGCTGGCCGCGGCGATGCTGTCCAGGCTGCCGAAATGCTCGCCCAGGATGTGGGCCGTGCGCTCGCCTACAAAACGGATGCCGAGCGCGGCCAGGACGCGGGGCAACGGCAACTGGCGAGACCGGTCGACGTTGGCGAGCAGCTTTTCGGCCGACTTCTTGCCCATCCGCTCGAGGTCCAGCAACCGCTCCACGGTCAGGCTGTAGATGTCGACCACGCTCCTCACCAGGCTGCGGTCGACGAGCTGATTGACGAGCGCTTCGCCCATACCGTCGATGTCCATCACGCCGCGGGAGGCGAAGTGCAGGATGGATTCCTTCAGGCGCGCGGGGCAGTCGGTGTTGATGCAGCGGCTGGCGACCTCTCCCTCCTCGCGCACGATCGTGCCGCCGCACACGGGGCATTGCGCCGGCATGCGGAACGGCCGGCGGCCGGACCCGTGAGAAGTGACGCGGACCACCTTGGGGATGACGTCGCCGCTGCGCTCGATCAGGACCGAATCGCCGACCTCCAGGCCCAGGCGCTCGATCTCGTCCTCGTTGTGCAGCGTGGCGCGCGAGACTGTCACGCCGCTCACTTCGACCGGCGTCAAGCAGGCGACGGGCGTGAGCGCGCCGGTGCGGCCCACCTGGACATCGATACTCTCGACGACGGTCTCGGCCTGGCGCGCGGCGTACTTGAAGGCGATGGCCCAGCGCGGGGCCTTGGCCGTCCAGCCCAGCTCGTTCTGCTGGGTAACGGAATCGACCTTGGCCACGACGCCATCGATCTCGTAGGGCAGCGAATCGCGCTTGACCTCCCACTCCCGGTAGTAACCGATCAGCTCCTCCGCGTCCGCGCAAAGCCGGCGGTGGGGGTTGACCTTGAATCCCAACCTGACCAGGGCTTCGAGCGACTCCCAGTGGCTGTCGCAATACGGCTGGCCGCCGGCGAACAGAAAGTAGGCGAAGTACTCGAGGCGTCGGGCGGCGGTGATCTGGGGCTCGAGAACCCGAATGGAGCCGGCGGCGGCGTTGCGCGGGTTGGCGAAGTGCGAAAGGCCGAGCTGGTCCCTTTCGGCGTTGAGCCGATCGAAGGCTTTGCGGTTCATCATGACTTCGCCGCGGGTTTCGAGCTGGGCGAGATCGGTCTCGATGCGTAGGGGAAGCGAACGGATGGTGCGGGCGTTCTCCGTGACGTCCTCACCCACCTGCCCGTCGCCGCGGGTCACGGCTTGGCGGAAGGCGCCGTGGTCGTACTGGACCGCCATGGAGAGGCCGTCGAGCTTCAGCTCGGCCACATAGCGATAGGGCGCGGCGCCCAGAAGCTGGCGCACGCGGCGGTCGAAGTCGCGCAGCTCGCCTTCGTCGAATACGTTGTCGAGGCTGAGCATGGCGGAAGAGTGGTGTACCTTGACGAAGCCCTCGCGCGGTTTGCCGCCTACGCGCTGGGTGGGCGAATCCGGCGTGATCAGTTCCCGATGCGCGGCCTCGATCTCGCGCAGCTTCTGCATCAGGCGATCGTACTCGGCGTCGGAGATCTCGGGGCGGTCGAGGACGTAGTAGAGGTACTCGTGGCGCCGCAAAGTCTCGCGGAGAGACTCGATTTCGGCCTCGGGACCGTCGCCCGGGACCATTTTTCCGTCGTGAGCCATGCGCTGTCTACTATAATGAACAGTTTCGAAGGGTCTTGCCATAACCACTTACCGAAGCATCAGCCTGATTTGGAACCCGAGCGCCGGAGCCATGCGCTGGCGCCGCGGCCTGCCGCGCCAAGTGGCGGAGGCGCTGGCCGCCGCCGGACACGGGGTTTCCGTGATCGAAACCGAAGGGCCGGGCACGGCCGGACGGATCGCGCGCCGGCGCATCGAACAGGGCGCGGACCTGATCCTGGCGCTGGGCGGAGACGGAACGCTGAACGAGCTGCTTCCCGGCGTGGCCCACACCGAGGTGCCGCTGGCCGTGATTCCGGGCGGCACGGCCAACGTGCTCTCGCGCGAGCTGGGCCTGGGCGTGAGCGCGCTCAAAGCTGCCCGGCGGCTCGCGGAGTGCGTCCCGGTGCGGGTTCCGCTGGGAGTGCTCCGTTGCGAGCCGGAAGCCGAACCGCGGTATTTCCTGTTGATGGCGGGCGTGGGTTTCGACGCGCACATCGTCTATCGGCTGAACCTGCCGCTGAAGGCCAAAGCGGGGCAGGTGGCGTACTGGATCGGCTCGTTCCGGCAGTTCCTGCGGCGGCTGGACGAGTTCCAGGTGGAAGCCAACGGGGAGAGGTTCACCTGCTCGTTCGCGCTGGCGAGCCGGGTGCAGAATTACGCGGGCTATCTGCGGATCGCCCGGCGGGTTTCGCTGCCCAAGCCCGAGTTCGAGACGGTGCTGTTCGAGGGCCACTCGGCGCTCCGCTATTATTTGAAGTATCTGGCTGCGGTGGTGACGGGCAGGACGGCCAATGTAAAAGGGATGTCCTTCGTGCGGGCCACGAGCGTGCGGTTTTCCGGGCCGGCGGACGAGCGCGTCTACGTGCAGGTGGATGGCGAGTACGCCGGACGGCTGCCCGCCAGCGTCGAACTGGAGCCCGCAGCGCTGACGCTGCTGGTCCCTCCGGAGTACGCGAAGCGCGCGTGATCCCATGGATCCGCTCACGCATACACTGACCGGGCTGGCGCTGAGCCGCGCGGGGTTAAACCGCCTGAGCGCGTATGCGACGCCGGTGCTGCTACTGGCCGCGAACGCTCCGGATATCGACATCGTGACGGCGCCGTGGGGCGCGGTCTCCTACCTGCACTTTCATCGGCACATCACGCACGGGTTCCTGACGATTCCCTTGATGGCGCTCCTGGCGGTGCTGGTGGTGCGGCCGTTTGCGCGCAAGCCGTTCCACTGGAAGCTCACTTACGCGGTGGCGCTCGTCGGCGCCGCGTCGCATCCTCTGCTCGATTGGATGAACGCTTACGGGATCCGCCTGTTCCTGCCGTTTTCGAGCAAGTGGTACGCGCTGAGCATCGTGAGCCTGCCGGACTACTGGATCTGGGCCGTGCTGCTGCTGGCGGCGGTGGCGCCGTGGTTCTCGCGGCTGGTGATGTCGGAGATCGGCGCCCGGCCGGGGACCGGCCGTGGGTGGGCGATCTTCGCGCTGTGCTTCCTGGTGCTTTACGGCTCTGGGCGCCACATGCTGCACGAGCGGGCGCTGGCGGTCCTGGACGCACGGCTTTACGACGGCCTGGCCCCGCTGCGCGTGGCGGCGGAACCCGGGCCGCTGAACCCGTTTCGATGGAGGGGGATCGTGGAGACCGGGCCGTTCTACTCGGTGTTGGACGTCAACCTGCTGGAGGAGTTCGATCCCGCGGCGGGGCAAGTCTTCTACAAGCCGGAACCGGATGAGCGCCAAAGCACGGCAGCGGCGGCCACACGCAAGACCGAGACATTCCGCGTGTTCCTGGATTTCTCCGACTATCCCTTCTGGCGGTTCACGGAGGTGGAGCAGCCCGAGAACGGCATCCTGGTGGAGGCGATCGACCTGCGCTTCGGCACGCCTGCGCGCGCGGGCTTCGTAGCGAGCGCATTAGTGGACGGCGCAGGGCGGGTGGTGGAGTCGGGGTTCAGCTATCGGGGGCGGCGGTAGCCGCTACCGCTCGTCGAACTTGACGGTGGATTCGCTCTGGAACTTGCGATAGTCCCGGTAGTCGATTTCCTCGCGCGTTTCGCCTTGCTGCGCGCGCAGGTATGCCACGGCGCTGCGCGGCAGGACGAATCTCGCGCCGCCAATGGCCACATCGCCGTAGTCCAGCTCGTCTGCCACGGCCTTGAAGGGCGAATCCGGCGACAGTCCGGTCCCGACCAGGATCAAGCGCCCGATGATGCCGGTCTGCGGATCGACATAGATGAAACCGCTATGAGCGACCATCACGGGCCGGGCCGCGGACGTGCGAAGCCAATAGCGTGAGTGCTGGAGGTCAACGGCGTAGCGGAATACCGCCATGCGGCGCGCGCGGAGCACTTCCCAACGCTCCCACCCGAAGGTCGCTTTGCGGCTGGGATCCAGGATCTCTATCATGAGCCCGCCGAACTCGCCCCAGGGCACGTCCCGCCCGAGTCTCTCGATGGACCCGTGAAACGGCTTGTTATCGACGAGTGCGACGCGGTAGTAATCGCGGCCGCCGGCGTAGCCGGCCTCGCCCGAATACGAGCCGGCCGGGTGCCACCGGGCGTCCGCGAGCGCGATTGGCCAGCCTCCTTGCCAGTCTTCTCGTCGGAAGCCTCGAAACTCCCGCACCGTCCGCGTGCACATGAAATCGGGCAGGCCGGCGATGTAGGCTCCGCTCCAACCGCGCATGGCATCCAGCATCCTCGCCTGCTCGGTGTCGGAGGGAGCCGGAGTGGCGGAGATCGGATCCTCCGAGGGCGCTGGAAGGCCGGCGGACTGTTTCCGAATTGCCTCCAGCGCCCGGAGCGTGGCGGGTCCGATGCCCATTAGCTTGAGCATCGCGATCGTCTCCTCGCTCAGGCCCTCGGAAAGGTGCGCGGTTCCGACGGAGCGGGCGATTCGCTGGTCGTCCCGATCCGTCGCCAGCGCGCACGTGAGCATCGACACCAGGTCGCTCACGGTGGCCGGCGGCCCGGCGGCGAGGCCTACGGCCAGCGTCCACAGGAGCACGCGCATGTGTCGATTATAGGCCCTACCACAGCCTGCACTGCTTATCCGCCGGGCGAACCATCGCGTCACCGAGCTTGCATCCGAAGGCCTTCTGGAACTCGGGCATGTTCTGGAGCGTCGCGTTGCAGCGGTATTTGGGGAGCGGGTGCGGGTTGGTGTCGAGCTGCAGGCGCGCCGCTTCGGGACGGAGTTGGGTGGCCCAGGCGCGGGCATAAGCCAGGAAGAAGCGCTGATCGCCGGTGAAGCCGCCGATCACGGGCGGCTCCTTCCCGCCTAAGGAGCGATGGTAGGCGCGGTAGGCGAGCGTGAGGCCGCCGAGGTCGCCCATCGCTTCTCCGAGCACCAGCCGGCCCTTGTGGTGCAGCCCGCCGCCGACATCGATGCCGTCGAACTGGTCGGCCACGCAGGCGGCCCGCGCCTCGAACTTCTTGCGGTCGTCGGCGGTCCACCAGGGGGTCAGGTTGCCGGCGGCGTCGAACTTCGAGCCCTGGTCGTCGAAGCCGTGGCCCATCTCGTGCCCGATCACGGCCCCGATGGCGCCGTAGTTGACCGCGTCGTCGGCGCCGGGGTTGAACATCGGCGGCTGGAGAATGCCGGCGGGGAAGGCGATCTCGTTGCGCGTGGGGTTGTAGTAGGCGTTGACCGTCGGCGGCGTCATCCCCCAGTCATTACGGTCGAGCGGCTTACCTATCTTGGACAGGCGATAGAGACGGTTGTTCAGCGACGCGGCGCGCACATTCTCGAAGTAGGACTTGCGGGCGATGGTTACCGTGGAGTAGTCGCGCCACCGGTCGGGGTAGCCGATCTTGGCATAGAAGGCCTGGAGCTTGGCGGTGGCGTTCTTGCGGGTCTCGGGCGCGAGCCAGTCCGCCTGATCGAGCGATTCGCCGAGCGTGGCGCGCAGATTCGCCACCAGCTCCTCGATCCGCCGCTTGCTCTCGGGCGGGAAGTATTTCCGGACGAAAAGCTGGCCGAGCGCGTCGCCCAGTTCGTGGTCGACGACGGCGGTGCAAATCTCCCAGCGCGGCTGCTGTTCCTTGACGCCGCTCAAGACGGTCTTGGTGAAGTAGAAATCCTCGTCGCGAAATGGCTTGGCGAGGTCCGATGCCGCGTCATCGAGCAGGCGCCAGCGAAGCCACGTCTTCCAATCCGCCAGAGGGACGGCGTCCAGTTGGTGGCTGAACGTTTTGAGGAACTCGGGCTCGGCGACGTTGAACGGCGTGGACTCGGGAAGGTCGAGCTCGTGGAGTAGCATCTTCCAGTCGTAGTTGGGGGCCGCTTCGGCTATGCCGGCCAGGTTCATGCGGTGATACGTGGCGTAGGGATCGCGGCGCGCGGTACGCGTCAGGGTCGCCTGAGCCAGCGCCGTCTCGAAGGACAGGACCGTGCCGGCCTCGGCGGCCGCCGCCTCCGGCGTGTCGCCGGCGAGTTCCAGTATCTTGGCGGCGTGCTTCAGAAACGCGTCCCGGATCGTCTTGGAGCGCGCGTCGTCCTGGAAGTAGTAGTCGCGGTCCGGCAACGACAGGCCGCCGGCGGAGATCGCGGCGATGGTTTCCTTGGAGTTCTTGTAGTCCTGCGTCGCGAAGAGGGCGAGCGGAGCGATGCCGCCCGGGCGGTCGAAAGCGAGGAGCGTGGCCTTCAGGTCCGCGGCCGACCGGATGGCGGCCACGCGGTCGAGATCGGGCTGAAGGGGCCGGAAACCCCGAGCATCGATGGAATCCGTATCCAGGCAGCTCGAGTAGAGGTCCCCGATCTTGCGCTCCTCGCTGCCGGGCTGGGCGGAGGCGTCGCCAGCGGCGGCATCGAGAATGGCGCGCAGGCGCTCCCGGTTCTCCTGGACCAGCACCGAACCTGTGCCCCAGGATGAAAAGCGGGCCGGGATGGGATTCCTGTCGAGCCATCCGCCATCGGCGTAACGCCAGAAGTCCTCGCACGGCTTGCAGGTGGGATCGAAATAAGAGCGGTCGATGCCGCCTACAGGGACCTGCTGGGCGGGTACGAGTCCGGCCAACAATAAGAGAGCGGCGAGTCCTTTAAGGATGCGCATGAAACCTCCCAGTTCAGTTCCATTAAAGCGCAGCCGCGACCCGGACTCTTGTCTCATGCAAGATGAGCCTGAGCGGGGCACTGGATTCTCATACAAGATGAGCCTGAAGCGGAGGATCGGGATGCTGGGTATTGATCATCAGCATGGACGATTCGGAAGCAACGAGCCTGGAACAGATCC